>NZ_JBVPGP010000024.1:0-1660689 GCF_055816065.1 Enterobacter sp. PL_is511
ATCAAATTAAGTAGTAAGCCGGTGCATAAATCCGGTGGTTACAAGCAGTCTTCGGTGGAGCGGTAGTTCAGTCGGTTAGAATACCTGCCTGTCACGCAGGGGGTCGCGGGTTCGAGTCCCGTCCGTTCCGCCACTTATTAAAAGCCCTGAGCTAACGCTCAGGGCTTTTTTCTTATCTGACGTTTAATTATTGCGAAATTAGCAAAAATCCTCTGCGTTTTGCGATCTTTTTCTCTATAACACCGCCAGCGATAATCGTCCTCAGTTTACGAACATAACGATTGAGGAATATTATGACTCTCCCTGCATTTGGTCTGGGCACTTTCCGCCTGAAAGACGACGTTGTTATCGCATCAGTTAAAACCGCACTCGAACTGGGCTATCGCGCAGTTGATACGGCACAGATCTATGAAAACGAAGCTGCCGTTGGACAAGCTCTCGAAGAGAGCGGTGTACCGCGTAATGAGCTGTTCATTACCACGAAAATCTGGATTGAGAATCTCAGCAAAGACAAGCTTATCCCTAGCCTGAAAGAGAGCCTGAAAAAACTGCGTACTGACTACGTCGATCTGACGCTGATCCACTGGCCATCACCAAACGATGCCGTCTCCGTGGAAGAATTCATGCAGGCGCTGCTGGAAGCGAAAAAGCAGGGCTTAACCCGCGAAATTGGGATCTCCAACTTCACCATTCCGCTGATGGAAAAAGCCATTGCCGCTGTTGGCGCAGAAAATATTGCGACCAACCAGATTGAGCTGTCGCCATACCTGCAAAACCGCAAAGTCGTGGACTGGGCAAAACAGCACGGGATCCACATCACGTCATACATGACGCTGGCCTACGGTAAAGCGCTGAAAGATGAAGTGATTACGCGTATCGCTGAGAAACATAACGCGACTGCTGCGCAGGTGATTCTGGCATGGGCAATGGGGGAAGGTTATGCCGTGATCCCATCATCAACTAAGCGTGAAAACCTGGCCAGCAACCTGTTAGCAACGGATCTTCACCTGGATGCTGACGATAAAAAAGCGATCGCAGCCCTGGAGTGCAACGATCGCCTGGTCAGCCCGGAAGGCTTAGCCCCTCACTGGGATTAAGTTTTACCCACCCTCTGTAACCTGAACCCTCACACAGCTCCTTCGGGAGCTGTTTTTATATGTTCACTCAGGAAGTCAATAAAGGCCCGTATGCGCGTGCTTACCGCTCTGTCACTGTAATACACTGCGCTAAAAGGCATCTCTACCGGCAGACGCTTATCGGCCATTAACTCCACAAGTTCACCGCGCGCAATTTCTTTATCAATCATGTAATCCGATAAACAGGCGATGCCATTCCCGGTAAGGCACAGCTGCTTCAACGTTTCCCCGCTGTTTGAGGATAATCCGCAGGTAATTTCATGAAGTTGACCATCATGACAGGCGACAGGCCAGGTGTTCAGTGACACCGGCTCCGTAAAGCCCAGGCACAGATGCTGCTTCAGTTCTTCGACCGTCTCCGGTTTACCATGTTCAGCAATATACTCTGGTGATGCGATAATTTTGCGGTAGCTGGCAAACAGAGGGCGGGCACGCAAGCTTGAGTCGGTCAGGGTTCCTGCCCGGATAGCCACATCCACTTTACGCTCGATGAGGTTGATAAACGTCTCTGAGGAGACCAGAGAGAGCGTCATCTCCGGATAACGTTCGCGGAAAGGTTTAATCAGCGGCATCAGAAAGTGAAGCACCACCGGCGTGGCCGCATCAATGCGCAGTAACCCACGCGGCGTGCTGCGGGTCTCCATAATCTCCGTCTCCGCTGCAGCCATCTCCTGCAGTACCGACTGCACGCGGCGAAAATAACGCTCTCCTTCTTCCGTCAGGCTCAGTTGACGCGTCGTTCGGTTGAGCAGACTCACCCCAAGCTTCATCTCCAGCTTTTTTACCGAGCGGCTAATGGCTGAGTTAGCCTGTCCCAGCTGTTCGGCCGCGCGGCTAAAGCTGCCGCTTTCGACGACGGCGACAAAGATTGTCAGCTCTTCTGACGTTGCTTTCATTGTTGCACCACCCGCAAAATTCTATTGATATTTTGACCATTTTTGTTATTTAAGCACTGGCGCATACTGCCTGTCATCTTAATCCTGATGATACGGAGTATTTTATGCCACTGGCGCTTCTTGCCCTGACGATCAGTGCCTTTGCAATTGGCACGACCGAATTTGTTATCGTGGGGCTGGTTCCCACCATTGCTAACCAGCTTGCGATCTCGTTGCCTTCCGCCGGGCTGCTGGTGTCCATCTATGCCCTGGGCGTCGCCGTCGGTGCGCCCGTGCTGACGGCCCTGACCGGACGTTTTCCGCGTAAGCAGCTGTTAGTCGCGCTGATGGTGCTGTTCACCGCCGGCAACGTGTTGGCCTGGCAGGCACCGGACTACACCACGCTGGTCATCGCTCGTCTGTTGACCGGCCTTGCACACGGGGTGTTCTTCTCGATTGGTTCCACTATTGCAACCAGCCTGGTACCCAAGGAGAAAGCGGCGTCTGCCATTGCGATCATGTTCGGTGGGCTGACCGTCGCTCTTGTTACGGGCGTACCGCTGGGCACGTTTATCGGACAGCACTTCGGCTGGCGTGAAACGTTCCTGGCCGTCTCCTTACTGGGCGTCATTGCCCTGGTGACCAGCCTGCTGCTGGTACCGTCGAATATTCCTGGCCGGGCCAGCGCCAGCCTGCGCGATCAGCTGAAGGTGCTCACGCATCCGCGTTTGCTGATCATCTATGCGGTCACGGCGCTGGGCTATGGCGGCGTATTCACCGCCTTCACCTTCCTGGCACCGATGATGCAGGACCTGGCAGGCTTCTCCCCCAATGCCGTGAGCTGGATTTTGCTGGGATACGGTATTTCCGTTGCGATTGGCAATATCTGGGGCGGCAAGCTTGCGGATAAGCATGGTGCGGTACCGGCGCTGAAATTCATCTTCGCCGCCCTGGTTGTTCTGCTGATGATTTTCCAGTTCACGGCTTCGCTACACTACGTCGCGCTGGTCACGGTGCTGGTCATGGGGATCTTTGCCTTTGGTAATGTGCCCGGGCTTCAGGTTTACGTTGTCCAGAAAGCCGAGCTCTATACGCCAAATGCGGTGGATGTGGCATCGGGTCTGAACATTGCCGCATTTAATATCGGCATCGCGCTGGGCTCCATCATTGGCGGACAAACCGTAGAGCATGTTGGATTAACTCAGACCCCATGGATTGGCGCGGTGATTGTCCTGGTCGCCTTCCTGTTGATTGGCCTGAGTGGACGTCTTGATAAACCCGCTCGTGTCGCGCTGGGATAAAATCAGTAAGTGATTGCTTACAAAACTGGAAAGCGGTTTCTCAGAAATTGCGTTGAAAGTATGACCTAAAGTCCCTATAACATTAGAACCAGTCCGTTTTCCGGGCTGGTTCATGTTACAGAGGCTGTTTCCAAAAGTGCGAAAAAATACCTATGCCATGCGTTATGTTGCCGGAATGCCCGCGGAGAGGATCTTGCCTCCGGGGTCATTTGCGAGCATAAGCCAGGCATTACCCGCCGGCACTCCGTTAAGCAGCGATGAAAAAATCCGTGTACTGGTGTGGAATATCTTTAAGCAGCAGCGTGCAGAGTGGTTATCGGTCCTCAAGAATTTTGGCAAAGATGCCCATCTGGTTCTGCTCCAGGAGGCGCAAACCACCCCTGAGCTGGTCCGGTTTGCCACCACGAACTATCTTGCCGCCGACCAGGTGCCTGCATTTGTTCTGCCACAACACCCCTCAGGCGTGATGACGCTTTCAGCAGCACATCCCGTCTATTGCTGTCCTCTGCGCGAACGTGAACCTATTCTGCGTCTGGCAAAATCGGCGCTGGTGACGGTCTATCCGCTGCCGGATACCCGTATGTTGATGGTCGTGAATATCCACGCGGTAAATTTCAGCCTGGGCGTGGATGTCTACAGTAAGCAGTTACTTCCCATTGGCGATCAGATTGCGCATCACAGCGGGCCCATTATTATGGCGGGCGATTTCAATGCCTGGAGCCGTCCACGCATGAACGCGCTGTATCGCTTTGCGCGCGAAATGTCGCTGCGTGAAGTTCGTTTTAGCGATGACCAGCGCAAAAAAGCCTTTGGTCGTCCTCTCGACTTTGTCTTCTATCGTGGTTTGAGCGTGCATGACGCCTCTGTTCTGGTGACGCGCGCCTCGGATCATAACCCTCTACTAGTCGAATTCAGTCCCGGCAAACCTGATAAATAATGGTGTGTCAGGTCTGCCGTGGGGCAGGCCTGCGCGGGTGCTGCCCTTTATTTTCCACTCACAAAGGACAGTACAATGACAACAACACACTCCCATCATGACAACGTAGAAAAACAGTTTGGTTCTCAGGCAAATGCCTACCTGAGCAGCGCAGTGCATGCTTCTGGCCGCGATCTGGTGCGTCTCGGTGAACGTCTGGCGGCATTCCCGCAGGCCCACGTGCTGGATTTAGGCTGCGGGGCAGGGCATGCCAGCTTTACGGCTGCACAGCATGTCGCGCACGTTACCGCGTATGACTTATCAAGCCAGATGCTGGACGTCGTTGCCGAGGCGGCGAAAGCGAAGGGGCTGGACAACATTGATACGCGTCAGGGCTATGCCGAATCATTACCTTTTGATGATGCGTCGTTTGAGGTGGTGATCAGCCGTTACTCCGCGCACCACTGGCATGATGTTGGCCAGGCATTACGCGAAGTCAGACGTGTTCTGAAGCCGGGTGGCATCTTCATTATTATGGATGTGATGTCCCCTGGACATCCGGTGCGCAATATCTGGCTGCAGACGGTCGAAGCGCTGCGCGATACCTCGCACGTGCAAAACTACGCCGGCGGAGAGTGGTTGTCATTTATCACTGAAGCGGGGCTGATCGCGCGTGCGTTGATTACAGACCGCTTACCGCTTGAGTTCAGCTCGTGGATCGCGCGTATGCGCACCCCGGAAGCATTAAGCCAGGCAATCAGGCTGTATCAGGAGAGTGCGTCCGCAGAGGTAAAGGCATACTTTGAACTGCAGGACGATGGCTCGTTTACCAGCGATACCATCATGGCTGAAGCGCAAAAAGCGGGATAAACAAAAAAGGCACCGAGGGGAATCGGTGCCTTTTTATCTTTCGATCGTGCTATCAGGAGTCTGGCGTCGCGCTGTTCTTCACAAACAGCGTCAGCTGGTCGCCAGGTTTCAGATTGTCAGTATCATTGTTCCAGCGCATCACATCCTTGATGTTCACGCCGTGTCGTTTTGCGATACTGGACAGTGAATCGCCCTTGCGCACGCGATAGGTAATGCTATCACTGTTGCTGGCGAGACGCTGTGCGCTGCTACCTGCACCTACCGTCAGAGTCTGACCCACTTTCAGGCCTGAACTGCGCAGGTTATTCCACTGCTGCAGATCTTTTGCATTCACGCCAAGACGTGACGCAATGCCCGAAAGCGTATCACCTGAACGAACCTTATAACTGCGGCTGTTAACTGATGAGACATCCGCGATCAGCGTTGACTGAACGGCGGCGATTTCACCCGAAGCTAAAGACTCACGTAACTGCTCAGCATGTTTCTGCGGAACCATTACATACTGCGGGCCACTTGCCCCCAGGGTTGAGCCTTTAACGCCAGCATTAAAGGTTTTCAATTTACTTACCGACATACCCGTCATATCAGCAACCTGTTGAATATCAACCGGATTGCTGAGGCGAACACGCGCCAGTGCACGACTTTCGTCTGGTGTTGGCAGTTGTACACCGTAACGCTTGCTGTTCTTGAGAATATCGCTCAATGCCAGCATTTTCGGTACGTAAATCTTTGTTTCCTGTGGCAGTGAGAGCGACCAAAAATCGGTGGATTTACCCCGTGCTTTATTCGCTTTCATTGCCTTCAGTACACGACCTTCGCCGCTATTGTACGCTGCGACCGTTAACAGCCAGTCACCGTCAAACATCTTGTTCAGACGTTGCATCATGTCGAGAGCGGCTGTCGTTGAAGCGACAACATCGCGACGCGCATCATAGTTGCGGGTCTGTTTCAGACCATAGTTTCGCCCGGTGCTCGGAATGATCTGCCAAATGCCTGCGGCATTGGCGCCAGACGTCGCGTGTGGGTCAAAAGCGCTCTCCACTATGGGTAGGAGTACCAGCTCCATAGGCATGTTACGTTTCTTAACTTGCCCGGCTATCCAGTACATATACGGCTCTGCCCGTAACGTTACATCGTGGAGATAGCTCTTATTACTTAAATACTTCTGTTTCTGTTCGCGAATCCGGGTATTTTCCGGAATTCCCATCTTTAGCTCGTCGCCAATAGAGGTCCACAAGTCTTGATCCTGCGCGAAAGATGTTCCATCGTCCATCCAGCGCGCCGAACTTGCAAACTTCCCTGCTTCCCCTTGACCAGCTGCAGAAAGGCTCTGTGCGTGCTGTTGTACGTTGCTGCCGTTCTGCGACTGGCAACCTACAAGCAGGACAGAGGCGAGTAATATCGCTTTTGCCTTCATGTGTGTGTCAATAGTTGCTTAAAAGACGAGCGATAATAACGGCGAAATTTTGAAAAGGCAACCCGCAATTATCTGAAGTTATCTTTCTTTGACCTTAACCATGCAAATCGCTGTTCTGGTTGTTGCAAATTTGTTTCTTGGTTAATTTTATTAATTAAATCAATATCATCTGTTCGTAAAAATAAATTAATTTGGCGCTCATTTTTCAGAATTACGGGTAGTGTTTTTTGGTCTTTTGCACGTAACTCCTTCACTTTGTGATAATAATCCTGAATCGCCCGATCCTCGGGTAAGAGGCTCACGGCAAACTTCATATTTCCTAATGTATACTCATGGGCGCAACAAATAATGGTGTCATCGGGTAACGCATTAATCTTCTGTAAAGACTGGTGCATTTGAGCTGGCGTGCCTTCAAACAGTCTTCCGCAGCCTCCGGAGAACAACGTGTCGCCGCAAAAAAGATAAGGTTTACTGTAGAAACACAGATGTCCCAAAGTGTGACCTGGTGTAGCAAATACGGAAAACTCCCACTCGCGTATGAGGATAGTTTCGCCTTCTTCGACTACTTGCGTGACGCCCTTATCTTGTGCCTCCGCCGGTCCGTAAACCACCAGATGCGGAAAATGAGCGCGCAGTTCAGGCACGCCGCCAGTATGATCGTGATGGTGATGCGTCAACAGAATGGCTTCCGGCTGCCAGCCGTTCTCTTTTATTGCGCGCAGAACGGGGGAGGATTCTCCGGGATCGACAATGACGCATCGGCGATCGTCGTCAACCAAAACCCAGATGTAATTGTCCTCAAAGGCTGGAATACTGATAAGATTCATACATTACCTCTTATAGCGTGGCGGGTGTTTTGATGAAACCGGCAAGGATACCTCAGACTGTCGCAGCACCGGAACGTTGGGCGGAATTGCCCTGGGGTGAATACTATCGCGAAGCGTTAGAACAACAGCTGAAGCCCTGGCTTGCGAAGATGTATGGCTTTCACCTGCTTAAGATTGGCAATCTCAGCGCGGAAATCAATACCGAAAGCTGCGCTATCTCGCATCAGGTCAACGTCTCTCTCGGCGGAGCGCCGGTTCAGGTGAAGGCAGACCCGTTGCATCTGCCGTTTGCAGAGAAATCCGTTGATGCCTGTTTGCTCGCCCACACGCTGCCCTGGTGCAGCGATCCGCATCGTCTGCTTCGCGAAGCCGATCGCGTGCTGATTGATGACGGCTGGCTGGTACTGAGCGGGTTTAATCCGCTAAGCCTGATGGGCCTGCGTAAGCTGGTACCGGTACTACGCCGGGCCCCACCTTACAACAGCCGGATGTTCACCATGATGCGCCAGCTCGACTGGCTTTCGTTGCTGAACTTTGAAGTGCTCTGCTACGGTGGTTTTCAGGTGCTGCCCTGGGCGCGGCAGGGGGGCGTTGTACTGAGTACCCACCTCCCCGCGTTGGGCTGTTTGCAGTTTATCGTCGCGCGTAAGCGAACCATTCCCCTTACGCTTAACCCCATGAAGCAGAGCAAGTCGAAAACGCCCATCCGCCAGACCGTCGGCGCCACGCGGCAGTACAAAAAAACCGATTAAACGTCGGGCTGATAGCCCGCATCTTCATGAGCGGGATTGGATGCCGCAGCACGCGCCAGTTCGTCGCAGCGTTCGTTTTCCGGGTGGCCTGCGTGGCCTTTAACCCACTCCCACTTAATCTGGTGCTGGCCCAGCGCAGCATCAAGACGTTTCCAGAGATCGACGTTCTTGACCGGTTTCTTATCGGCGGTTTTCCAGCCGCGTTTTTTCCAGTTATGGATCCACTGGGTAATCCCCTGGCGCACGTACTGACTGTCGGTGCTTAACACCACGTCACAATGTTCTTTTAACGCCTCCAGCGCCACGATGGCCGCCATCAACTCCATCCGGTTGTTGGTGGTCAGAAAATAGCCTTCGCTAAAAGTTTTTTCGTGCTGGCGATAGCGCATAATCGCGCCGTAACCGCCGGGGCCTGGGTTACCGAGACAAGATCCATCGGTGAAAATTTCTACCTGTTTACGCATCTCTGGTAGACTTCCTGTATTCGAAACGTTCAGTAAAACGATAAGTCTGACATAAATGACCGCTATGAGCACTGCAATTACTCGCCAGATTGTCCTCGATACCGAAACCACCGGTATGAACCAGATCGGCGCGCACTACGAAGGGCATAAGATCATCGAGATCGGCGCCGTTGAAGTGGTGAACCGTCGTCTTACGGGGAACAACTTCCACGTCTACCTCAAACCCGATCGGCTGGTGGATCCGGAAGCGTTCGGCGTTCACGGGATTGCCGATGAGTTCTTGCTGGATAAGCCGACGTTTGCTGATGTCGCTGACGAGTTCCTGGAATATATCAAGGGTGCCGAGCTTGTCATCCATAACGCCTCGTTCGATATCGGCTTTATGGATTATGAATTCAGCAAGCTTAATCGTGATATCCCGAAGACGAATACCTTCTGTAAGGTGACGGACAGCCTGGCGCTGGCAAGGAAGATGTTTCCCGGCAAGCGTAACAGCCTGGATGCGCTCTGCTCGCGCTACGAGATAGACAATACCAAACGAACGCTCCACGGGGCGTTGCTCGATGCCCAGATCCTGGCGGATGTCTATCTGACGATGACCGGCGGGCAGACCTCAATGAAGTTCAGTATGGAAAATGAATCCCAGCAGACGCAAGGCGAAGCGGGCATTCAGCGTGTTGTCCGTCAGGCAAGCCGGTTGCGGGTTGTTTTAGCCAGTGATGAAGAGCTTCATAACCACGAATCCCGGCTTGATCTGGTCCAGAAGAAGGGCGGTAGCTGTATGTGGCGCGCCTGAAAAAACGCCGGAATGCCTGTAAAATCATCGTTTGGGCGATTTTTGCAGCAAACGATTCAAAACGCGAGAAAAAGCGTTGACGAGATCGGAGGCGCACCGTAATATGCGCCTCGTTCCCCAAACGGGAACAGTGGAGCGGTAGTTCAGTCGGTTAGAATACCTGCCTGTCACGCAGGGGGTCGCGGGTTCGAGTCCCGTCCGTTCCGCCACTATTCAGAAGGCCTGAATCAGAAATGATTCAGGCCTTCGTCGTTTCAGCATTCTGTAATCTCATCCCCTCAACCATCGTTAACAAAAAGTTAATATCTATGGTGCAATTAATTAACAATTGCACAAATACAGTGCGTTATCTGCACTGATATTGTGCATTTAACCACCGTTCCTCTCTTCAGACCTCAGTCAGAATGTGTCTTTCTGTAAAAATAATTCACGCAGAATCATTTGGTTATCTCCCGCTTTCCAAAAAATAACCGAACCAATTGCGTATTGGTTTGGTTATTGCTTAATCATTAGCACGATAAGCTTCATTCCATATCAATAACTTATCGTTAATAAAAATAAAATTATGATTAAAGCGAGCGAACCAATATGGAAAAACCGTCACGGTTTCTGGCCAATTCCAGCACCGCGCTTGAGCAGCTGCGCGGGCTAATCAACCAGCATGAGTCAACACCAGGCATACCGCTGCCCACGGAACGTGAGCTGTCGGAAACTCTCGGCGTAGGGCGACGTGAAGTGCGTCGTGCGCTGGACGTGCTGGAAGAAGAGGGGCGAATCTGGCGTAAGCAGGGCAAAGGGACCTTTATTGGTCCGGCGGCACCTGTTGAACCGCTGGCCCTTCAGGGATTGGTTCAGCAGACCAACCTTCTGGAAGTGATGGAAGCTCGTCTACAGCTCGAACCCGGCTTAGCCCGGCTTGCGGCACTTCGTGCCACCAGGGAAAACCTAGCGCTCATGCAGCGCATGCTGGAACGCATCGATAAGGTCAGCCCGGATGACCGCGATCTCAACGAACTGTGGGATAGCGCCTTTCACCGTGCGATTGCCGAGGCGGCGGGCAACCGTCTGATGCTCGGCCTGTTTGATGCCATTGATGCCGTGCGGCGTGAACCGGGCTGGCAGCATCTGCGCGAGCTGGCTCGCACCCCCGAACGTGTCGACAGCTATAACGACCACCACCACAAGATCATGGCTGCGATTATCCATCGCCAGCCAAATGAAGCCGCGACCGCCATGCGCGAACACCTGCTCAGCCTGCAAACCGCCCTGATTCAGGCGATCCACCTCGAGGACGACTTCACGCCATGACGACAATACCCTTTAAGGACGCCACGCCCGTATTGCGAGTGCAAAACCTCAACGTTACGTTTGCTGGCTCGCCGGTTAGCGTGCTTGATGGTATTTCTCTGACCGTCAGGGCGGGCGAAACGCTCGCGCTGGTGGGGGAGTCCGGCTGCGGGAAAAGTATCACCTCACTGGCGCTGATGGGGTTACTGCCCGCCAGCGCACGGATCGTCAGCGGGGAGATGCAGTTCCGCCGCCACGATCTGCGCAAGCTCTCACCGCGGGAATATGCCGATCTGCGCGGCAGCGAGCTGGCGATGATTTTTCAGGAGCCGATGACCTCGCTCAATCCGGCGTTTACGCTGGGCGATCAGCTTAGCGAAGCGGTTATACGACACCAGAACGTCTCGCGCGCAGAGGCGATGAAGGTCGCGCTGCAGATCCTCGAGAAGGTACAGATCCCGGCGGCAGAGATGCGCCTGAAAGCGTATCCCCACCAGCTTTCCGGCGGCATGCGCCAGCGCGTGATGATTGCGATGGCGCTGATTAACCATCCCAAACTGCTGATTGCTGACGAGCCCACCACCGCGCTCGACGTCACCATCCAGGCGCAAATCCTTGCCTTGCTCAACGCCTTAAAAGAGGAAACCGGCACGGCAGTGCTGATGATCACCCACGATTTAGGCGTGGTGGCAGAAGTCGCCCAGCAGGTCGCCGTGATGTATGCCGGGCAGGTGGTGGAGCAGGGGAGCGTGGAGGCTATTTTTGCCGACCCGCAGCACCCGTACACCATCGGCCTGATGGGCTCGATCCCCTCGCTGGGCGCACGCAAGGGCCAGCTCTCCACCATTCCCGGCGCGGTCCCGCTCCCGGAATCCATGCCGAAAGGCTGTCGTTTCGCGACGCGCTGCCCGTTTGCGCAGACGCGCTGCCACGCTGAAAAACCGCAGCTTACTACGCTCGGTGCGGGTCATCAGGTCGCCTGCTTCCGCGTGCCGCTCGAACAGCACATTGCCCTGGGAGAAATCGCATGACCGCGCCCATTCTTGAAGCCCGTGACCTCAGCAAGCTTTTCCCCGGCCCGAAAAAACTCTTTACTCCGGCACGGTTTGTCACGGCGGTCGATCGCGTTTCGCTTGCCGTGATGCCGGGCGAAACGCTGGCGATCGTCGGCGAATCCGGCTCCGGAAAATCCACGCTTGGCCGTCTGCTGCTGCGCCTGCTGGCCGCCAGCGAAGGGCGCGTGTTTTACCAGGGGGAAGAGATCACGCATGCCTCGGGGGCGCGCCTCAATCAACTCCGGCGCGAGCTGCAGATCATCTTCCAGGATCCCTTCGCCTCCCTGAACCCGCGCATGACGGTGGAGCAGATCGTCGGCGAGCCGCTGTGGCTGCACCAGAACATGAAAAAAGCGGATCGCCAGTACCGCGTTGCCGAGCTGCTTAAAACCGTTGGCCTGCCCGCCGCCTGGGCCGGCCGGTATCCGCACGAGTTTTCCGGCGGGCAGCGCCAGCGTATCGGCATTGCGCGCGCGCTGGCCTCGGGACCGAAGCTGCTGCTGGGTGATGAGCCGGTATCCGCGCTGGACGTCTCCGTTCAGGCGCAGGTGGTCAACCTGCTGGAAAGCCTGAAGCACCAGCTGGGGCTGACGATGGTGATTGTCGCCCACGGCCTGGCGGTGATCCGCCATATGAGCGACCGCGTGGCGGTCATGTATCTTGGGCAAATCGTCGAGCTTGCCACCGTGGATGAGATTTTTGACGCGCCGCTGCATCCCTATACCCAGGCGCTGATCGCCTCGGCGCCGCAGATGCAGCCGGGCATTGAGCGAGATGCGCCGCTGCTGCAGGGGGATCTGCCCAACCCAGCCAGCCCGCCGTCCGGCTGTCGTTTCCACACCCGCTGCCCGTACGTCACCGACGAATGCCGTCAGGTCGAGCCGATCAATCAGGTGCTCGACGGCGGGCGTCAGGTTGCCTGCCACCGCTGGCAGGAGATCAACCGCGATCGCAGCGTTATCCAGATTGCACCGCCATCCGCCGCTTTTCTGCGCCGCCGCGCGCTGTTTGAACACGCGGCCACTCACTCGTCCCTTCCTTCAAGGAACTCATGATAATGACAATGCGTAATTCTCTTTTGACCGTACTGGGAAGTGTTATGTTGCTTGGCGCGGCGCTGCCCGCCCATTCTGAAAGCGTGCTGCGAATCGGTCTGGGCGCTGACCCGGACATGCTCGACCCGCATCTGGCGCGCACCTACTATGGCCGCTTCGTGTTTGCCTCCCTGTGCGACAGGCTGGTGGACGTGGATGAAAATCTGAAGGTTGTTCCCGGTCTGGCCAAAGACTGGGCGTGGAGTGCGGACGGTAAAACCCTGACGCTCAATCTGCGCGAAGGCGTCACCTTCCACGACGGAGAGAAATTCGATGCCGCCGCGGCAAAATATAACCTCGACCGCGCCCTGACCTTAAAAGGCTCCCTGCGTAAAAGCGAGATCTCCTCCGTTGAATCGGTCGAGGTCACCGGCCCAATGCAGATTGCGCTGCACCTGAAGACCCCCGATGCCGCGCTGCTGATGCAGCTCACCGACCGCGCGGGCGCGATGATGGCCCCTGAAGCGGCGAAAAAGCCTGATTTTGCCGCCCATCCCGTCTGTTCCGGCCCGTATAAATTCGACAGCCGTGTGTCCCAGGACCGCATCGTGCTGACCCGCTTCGACAACTACTGGAACAAAGACGCCTACCACTTCGACAAAATCATCTATCTGCCGATCCCGGATGCCTCCGTGCGTCTGGCGAACCTGCGTGCGGGCGATCTCGACCTGACCGAAGGCATCGCCGCCAGCGATGTGAAAACCGTCGAGGCTGACAGCAAGCTGGCGCTGGCAAAGGTAACGGGCCTGGGCTATCAGGGCATCACCTTTAACATCAACAACGGCAAGGTGCCGGCGAACGATCCGTTTAAGGATGCCCGCGTGCGCGAGGCCTTCTCGCAGGCTATCGACCGCGATGCGCTAAACCAGGTGGTCTTTGAAGGGCTCTACACCCCGGCCAACCAGGCGTTTTCACCGGTCAGCCCGTATCACGTTAACCTGCCGGTCCCGCCGCGTGACGTCGATAAAGCCAAAGCGCTGCTGAAAGCCGCCGGTGTGACCGCGCCGCTGACCGTCAACCTGCTGGTGCCGAACAACCCAACCTCGCAGCAGGTGGGGCAGGTATTGCAGGCGATGGTGGCCGAGGCGGGCTTCACCCTGAACCTGCAGATGACCGAATTCGCCACGCTGCTCGATCGCCAGCAGAGCGGTGACTATCAGCTGAGCTTCTCCGGCTGGTCGGGTCGCCCGGATCCGGACGGCAGCATCTACGGCTTTATCAACAGTAAAGGCACCCTGAACGACGGCCGCTACAGTAATGCGCAGGTGGATGAGTGGCTGACCCAGGCACGCCAGAGCACCGACCAGGCCGCGCGCCAGCCGCTGTACGACAAGGTGGTGAAGCAGCTGCAAACCGACATGCCTATTGCCTACCTCTACTTCGAGCCGCGCATTTTCGGCCTGAACAAAAGCGTGCAGGGCTTTAAGCCTTACCCGGACGGCATCGTGCGTCTGGCGGGTTTGACGCTGGCGAAATAACCGTCCTGAGGAGAGCCCATGCTGGAACTGATTTGCAAACGTCTGCTGCTGGCCGTCCCGACGCTACTGCTGGTGAGCATGATGGTGTTTGGGCTGCAAAAGCTGCTGCCCGGCGACCCGCTGATCGCCATGGCTGGCGAGGAGCGCGATCCGGCGGTCATCGCTCAGCTGCGTGCGGAGCTGAACCTCGATGCGCCGATCCCCGTGCAGTATTTCCACTGGCTGACGCGGGCGCTGCAGGGGGATCTGGGCGTCTCCTTACGCACGCACGAGCCGGTGACGCAGCTGATCGCCAGCAAGCTGCCGGTCACGCTGGAGCTGTCCCTGCTGGCGATGATTATCGCGCTGGTGTTTGGCATCAGCATGGGGATCCTCGCGGCGGTGAACAAAAACAGCTGGGTCGATCACGGGGCGAACTTCGTGGCGATCTCGGGGATCTCGATCCCGCACTTCTGGCTGGGGATCCTGCTGATTCTGGTTTTTTCGGTGAACCTGCAGTGGCTACCCGCCTCCGGCTACGTGCCGTTCAGTGAAGATCCGATCCAGAACCTGCGTACGCTGCTGCTGCCCGCGTCCGTTCTCGGAACGGGCCTCGCGGCAACGCTGATGCGCCATACCCGCGCCTCGATGATTGCCGTGCTAAAGGCGGATTACATCCGCACCGCGCGCGCTAAGGGGCTGCTGCCGAAGGCGGTGATCTTAAAGCACGCGTTTCGCAACGCGCTGGTGCCGGTGATTACCCTCACCACGCTGCTGTTTGGCGAGCTGCTGGGCGGTGCGGTGCTGACCGAACAGGTTTTCACCATTCCGGGCTTTGGCAAGATGATCGTCGACTCGGTGTTTAACCGTGACTACGCGGTGGTGCAGGGCGTGGTGCTGATCGTGGCGATTGGCTTCCTGATGCTCAACCTGCTGGCCGACGTGCTCTACGTCCTTATCAACCCGAAAATGCGAGGTTAACCATGGCGGAACTGACGACGCAAACCGTTACGCCCGCGCTGCCGCGCGCGCAGAACCGGGTACTGAAGAAATTCCTCGGCAATAAAAGCGCGGTGATTGGCGCGGTGGTGGTGGGGTTCTTTGTGCTGGTGGCGCTGCTGGCGCCGTGGATCGCCCCGTTCGACCCGGTGAAAGCCAACTTCCTGGCGGTGCGCAAAGCGCCGTCGGCGATGTACTGGTTCGGCACCGACGAGCTGGGGCGCGACATCTTATCCCGCATTATCTGGGGGGCTCGCACCTCGCTGATGGCGGGCTGTATGTCGGTCGTTATTGCGGTGGTTATCGGCGTGCCGCTGGGGCTGGTGGCGGGCTACTTCCAGAAGATGTGGGACGGCGTGATCTCGCGCTTTATCGAGGCGCTGCTGGCCTGTCCGTTCCTGATCATGGCGATCGCGCTGGGGGCATTTTTGGGCCCAAGCCTGACCAACGCGATGATCGCCATTGGCCTCTCCGCGATGCCGATCTTTGCCCGCCTGACGCGCGGCCAGGTGATCGCCATTCGCAACGAAGAGTATATCGACGGCGCGCGGGCGATTGGCCTACCGGATCGCTGGATCATCATTAAATACGTCCTGCCCAACGTGATGTCGCCGATCCTGGTGCAGGCCACGCTGGCGATTGCCTCGGCGATAATCGCTGAAGCCAGCCTGTCGTTTTTAGGGCTGGGACAGCAGCCGCCCAATCCGTCCTGGGGGTCCATGCTCAACACCGCGAAAGGGTTTCTGGAGCAGGCCCCGTGGATGTCCATTTTCCCCGGCGTGGCGATTTTCCTTGCCGTGCAGGGCTTTAATTTACTCGGCGACGGGCTGCGCGATGCGCTCGATCCGCGCCATGACTAAGGAGTCATGATGACCAAAGCGCTTGATTTTACGTCCGGTTACGATTCACGCCGCCCGCCGATGCTGGGCCATAACGCCGTTGCGACGTCTCAGCCGCTGGCGGCGCAGGCGGGCATGAAGATGCTGCAGCTGGGCGGGAATGCCGTGGATGCGGCCATTGCCACCGCGATGGCGCTGACGGTGGTCGAGCCGACCGGCAACGGGATTGGCAGCGATGCCTTTGCCATCGTCTGGGACGGCGAAAAGCTGCACGGCCTGAACGCGTCCGGTCGTTCTCCTGCGAGCTGGCATGCGGATCTGTTTGCCGGAAAAACCGCGGTGCCGGAAATTGGCTGGGACGCGGTGACCGTGCCGGGGGCGGTATCCGGCTGGGTCGCCATGGCGGAACGCTTCGGCACGCTGCCGCTGACCACGCTGGCGCAGCCCGCCATTGACTATGCGCGCAACGGTTTCCCGGTCTCGCCGCTGATTGGGCATCTCTGGCAGCGCGGCTATAGCAAGCTGAAAGATCAGCCGGGCTTTAGCGCCTGCTTCGCACCGGAAGGCCGCGCCCCGCGCGTGGGGGAGATCTTCCGTAACCCGGCGCAGGCGAACTCGCTGGAGCTGATCGCCCGCACCAACGGCGAAGCCTTTTACCGCGGCGAGCTGGCACAGAAAATCGCTTCTTTTGCCAAAGAACACGGCGCGCACCTGACGGCTGAGGATTTAGCCAACCATCGCGTGGACTGGGTAGAGCTGCTGTCGCGCGACTTCGCGGGCGGTTCGGTGCAGGAGCTGCCGCCTAACGGTCAGGGGATCGCCACGCTAATTGCGCTCGGCATTCTTGAGCAGTGCGGCATTGAGAAGCATCATCCGGATTCCGTGCAGTCTCTGCATCTCTCCATTGAGGCGATGAAGCTGGCGCTGGCGGATCTCGACCGCTACGTGGCGGATGAAGAACACATGGCGTTCGCGGCGAAAGAGCTGCTGAGCGACCATTACCTGAAGTCGCGCGCGGCGCTGATCAACCACGACAGCGCATCTGATTTTGTCTACGGTTCCCCGACGCAGAGCGGCACGGTCTACATCAGCACCGCGGATGCCAGCGGGATGATGGTCTCGTTTATTCAGTCCAACTATATGGGCTTTGGGTCAGGCATCGTGGTGCCGGATACCGGGATCAGCCTGCAAAACCGGGGCTGCGGGTTTGTGCTGGATCCTAATCACCCGAACGCGCTGGCGGGTAGCAAGCGTCCGTTCCACACCATTATTCCGGGCTTTGCGATGGACGGCAACGGCCAGCCGCTGATGTCCTTCGGCGTGATGGGCGGCCCGATGCAGGCGCAGGGGCACATGCAGATGGCGCTGCGCATCATGCTGCACGGGCAAAACCCGCAGGCGGCAATCGACGCCCCGCGCTGGCGCGTGGTGCAGGGCAGGGAGGTGATCGTTGAATCAACGTTCGATCGCAATACGATTGCCGCGCTGCGCGAACGCGGGCATCAGATCGTGGTGGAAGATCCGCTGCAGGATTACAACTTTGGCGGGGCGCAGGTGATCTATCGCCTGCCGGAAGGGCACTACGTGGCCGCGACGGAAAGCCGCAAAGACGGGCAGGCGTTGGTGAGTTAATGTTTTATCCTCCCTCTCCCTTTGGGCTGAGGGATCCCCGGTAATTTTTTAGCCGGAAGCGATAAATATTGTTTCAGGATAATTAATGACTTACAGCGATGCCCTGATCCGGCTGTAAATCGCTGAGGCGTTTCCTGTAGGCCGGGGCGAGGCGCAGGGATGCGCCGAGAGGGCGGGCTTTACATGGACGTTGCCTCCGCCCGTCCCCGACAAGCCGGAAGGAATAAGCCGAGGGCACCGCGAAGCGGCGATTTACCGCCGGGAGCCCGGGTCGCCAGGGTGGTGGCGACTGAGCCACCCTGGCACGTTCACAGGTTGTGTCGTTACAGAGTAGCGAGGAACATAAAGTGAACGGAATAACCTCCGCAGTCGTATGTTCCCCCTCACCCCAGCCCTCTCCCTCAAGGGAGAGGGAGTCGTCTTTGCTGGCATTATTTTATGGGGATCTCTCAACCCTTTGGGTGAGGGGAAAATTTCAGCCGATGCTAAACGGATCCGCATCCTGCCACGCCGGAAACTTCTCCCGGTACTCTTTCAGCGCCGTTAACGACAGCTCCGCATCAATGCGCGTCGCCTGGTGCGGCTCGGCAGTGGCGATGATCTCGCCCTGCGGATTCACCACCCGGCTGTCGCCGCGGTAGTGATGTCCGTTGCCGTCCGTTCCCACGCGGTTACAGCCCACCACGTACGCCTGGTTCTCAATCGCGCGCGCCACCAGCAGCGACTGCCAGTGCAGGGAGCGCGGTGCAGGCCAGTTGGCGACATACAGCGCCAGGTCGTAATCGTTGCGGTTACGCGACCACACCGGGAAACGCAGGTCGTAGCAAACCAGCGGCAGAATACGCCAGCCTCGCCACTCGAACACCACGCGCTCGTGACCTGCTTCATAGTGATGATGCTCATCCGCCATGCGGAACAGGTGGCGTTTATCGTAAAAATGCACTTTTCCTTCCGGCTCGACCAGCAGGAAGCGGTTCACCGGCCCGCGTTCGGTCTGCAGGGCGGCGCTCCCGGCAATCAGCGCATTAGTCTGCTGCGCTTTGACATGCATCCAGGCGACCACCTCATCCTGCGGCATTGACTGTTGTGCCGCTTCCATGGCGAAGCCGGTGGTGAACATTTCCGGCAGGACAATCACATCACGCCCGGTAATGTCTTCCAGTTGGCGATCAAAGTGGCGCAGGTTGGCGGGGCCATCCATCCACACTAAAGGTTGCTGCAAAATAGAAATCTTCAGACCAGGCACAATTCAGACTCCTCAAACGACCACTTTTTGACACTGTAGCACGACATAACGAGAAAATGTGGCAATAAAAAACCCCGCGCGAGGCGGGGTTTGTATAAGCGAAACGCGTTATGCCGCTTCAGGTTTGCGGTGCTTCTCCGGCAGCTTTACCGGCTGCGTCGCCAGCTCGTCCGGTTCGAAATCATCCACGTTAATACTGCGCAGACGGCTCTCTTCGGCTTTCACCAGCAGAGCGGCTTCATCTTTATTGATAATGCCACCGGCGAGCGCCTGTTTTGCCAGTTCGTCCAGACGGGTAAACGGCAGGTTTTTGCCCAGCTGTTTACAGATCTTCTGGTGAATCGGATCGGCAGCCATCACGTCCAGCAGCGCTTCTTCCAGCAGACCCACCGGGTTATGTGGCGTCGGCGTCAGATACTGACCACGACCGATACGGGAGCGGGTTGCGCTCGGTACCTGCAGGATCTTCGCCACCTTGTGGTCCAGCTTGTCGGACGGCGCCAGGTGGTGACGACCGGTCGGGAAGATCACCACGCGCAGGGCGCCTGCCACAAAGCGGTTCGGGAAGTTCGCCAGCAGATCGTCAATCGCCTGTTCAGCCTGATACATCGCATCCTGCACGCCCCAGTGCACCAGCGGCAGATCCGCTTCCTGACGGCCTTCATCGTCGTAACGTTTCAGGACCGCAGAGGCCAGGAAGATCTGGCTCAGCACATCGCCCAGACGGGCAGAGATACGTTCGCGACGCTTCAGGCTGCCGCCCAGCACCGCCATGGAAACGTCAGACAGCAGGGCCAGGTTGGCGCTCAGACGGTTCAGATGCTGGTAATAACGTTTGGTCGCATCGCCGGTCGGCGTGGCGCTGGTAAGGCCGCGCGTCAGGCCCAGCCAGAAGCTGCGCACCTTGTTGCTGCCCACGTGACCGATATGTTTGAACAGCAGCTTATCGAAGGCATCCACGTCGTTGTTCTGCGCGGCGGCCATCTCTTCCAGAACGTAAGGATGGCAGCGAATTGCGCCCTGACCGAAGATCATCATGCTGCGGGTCAGGATGTTTGCCCCTTCCACGGTGATGGCAATCGGTGCGCCCTGATAGCCGCGCGCCAGGAAGTTGCCTTCGCCGAGCATAATGCCTTTACCGCCCGCGATATCCATCGCGTCAATGATTGACTGCTGCGCGCGGTGGGTACAGTGGTACTTCACAATGGCGGACAGTACGGCTGGTTTTTCGCCCAGCATAATGCCGTAGGTAATCAGCGTGGCGGCAGCATCCATCACGTAGGCGTTGCCCGCGATACGCGCCAGCGGCTCTTCGATACCTTCCATCTTGCCGATGGAGATTTTGAACTGACGGCGGATGTGAGCGTAGGCACCAATCCCCATCGCGACCGACTTCAGACCGCCGGTTGAGTTCGAAGGCAGGGTAATGCCGCGGCCCACCGACAGACATTCCACCAGCATACGCCAGCCCTGACCGGCCATTTTCGGGCCACCGATGATGTAGTCAATCGGCACAAAGATATCCTGACCGCGGGTCGGACCGTTCTGGAACGGCACGTTCAGCGGGAAGTGACGACGACCAATCTCGACGCCTGGGGTAGAGGTTGGGATCAGCGCACAGGTAATGCCCAGATCTTCTTCACCGCCCAGCAGTTTTTCCGGGTCAGAGAGCTTAAAGGCCAGACCCAGCACGGTGGCGATAGGTGCCAGGGTGATATAACGCTTGTTCCAGGTCAGGCGCATGCCCAGCACCTGCTCGCCCTGCCACTCGCCCATGCAGACCACGCCGGTATCCGGGATCGCGCCCGCATCGGAGCCCGCTTCCGGGCTGGTCAGCGCGAAGCACGGGATTTCCTGACCGCGTGCCAGACGCGGCAGGTAGTGATCTTTCTGCTCTTCCGTACCGTAATGCTGCAGCAGTTCGCCCGGCCCTAAGGAGTTAGGCACGCCAACGGTAATCGCCAGGATCCCGGAAACGCCTGCCAGCTTTTGCAGCACGCGAGCCTGAGCGTAAGCGGAGAACTCCAGACCGCCGTACTCTTTCTTGATGATCATCGCGAAGAAGCGATGCTCTTTCAGGTACGCCCACAGCTCTGGCGGCAGATCGGCCATTTCGTGGGTGATGGCAAAGTCGTTTGCCATACGGCAGGCTTCTTCTACCGGGCCGTCAATAAAGGCCTGTTCTTCAGCGGTCAGGCGCGGCTGCGGGTAGTTATGCAGCTTTTTCCAGTCCGGATTGCCCTGGAACAGGTCGCCTTCCCACCAGGTAGTGCCCGCATCAATCGCTTCTTTCTCGGTACGCGACATTGGCGGCATCACTTTGCGGAAGCCTTTGAACACCGGCGCAGAGATCATTGATTTACGCATCGGCGCCAGGTTAAACGGCAGAAGAATGATGGCAAGAGGGACTAAAAGCCAGATATTCCAGAGACCTGCGACGCCAAGCGCAGCCGTCCAGGCCAGAAGAATCAGGCTGCTCAGGAATAAACTTACGCGGTGATAGAACAACACACCGAGCAGAACAACGGTTGCGAGAATGCTCAAAATCATCATAAAGAAAAGCTCCCTTGCTTGTAGGAGGTCTGACCACTTGTGATGATATGGTTGTAGTTGATGTAAATTCCTTTAGCAATGTGTTTACAAAATAATTACAACCTGGTTCACATTGTTCGTGTTTTAGCCGGCACAAAAAATCAAAACGCCGGACGATTCGCATGGCTTTAGCTTCTCGCTTTTCGCGCTATCCGGTACACTCCACTGTGTTATTTCATCAATACTGAAGGATTATCCTCATGTACCAGGATCTTATTCGTAACGAACTGAACGAAGCGGCGGAAACGCTGGCGAACTTTCTGAAAGATGATGCCAATATTCACGCTATTCAGCGCGCAGCGGTCCTGCTGGCCGACAGCTTCAAAGCCGGTGGCAAAGTGCTCTCCTGCGGTAACGGCGGTTCCCACTGCGACGCGATGCACTTTGCAGAAGAGCTGACCGGACGCTATCGCGAAAACCGCCCGGGCTACCCGGCGATTGCGATTTCAGACGTGAGCCACATCTCCTGCGTAGGCAACGACTTCGGTTACGATCACATCTTCTCCCGCTACGTTGAAGCGGTAGGCCGTGAAGGCGACGTGCTGCTGGGGATTTCTACCTCCGGCAACTCCGGCAACGTGATCAAAGCGATCGCTGCCGCGCGTGAAAAAGGGATGAAAGTCATCACCCTGACGGGTAAAGATGGCGGTAAGATGGACGGTACGGCGGACGTTGAAATCCGCGTTCCGCACTTCGGTTATGCTGACCGTATTCAGGAAATTCACATCAAAGTGATCCACATCCTGATCCAGCTGATCGAAAAAGAGATGGTTAAGTAAGACTTCGCTGGGGGCACTCTTGCCCCCGCTGTTGTGGAGGTGACGTATGTGCGAACTGCTCGGGATGAGCGCCAATGTGCCAACCGATATCTGCTTTAGTTTCACCGGGCTGGTTCAGCGCGGTGGAGGAACCGGGCCGCATAAAGACGGCTGGGGCATCACCTTCTACGAAGGCAAAGGGTGTCGCACGTTCAAAGATCCACAGCCCAGCTTTAACTCACCGATTGCCAAACTGGTGCAGGACTATCCCATCAAGTCCCGCTCGGTGATCGCCCACATCCGTCAGGCTAACCGTGGCGAAGTGGCGCTGGAAAATACCCATCCGTTTACCCGCGAGCTGTGGGGCCGTAACTGGACCTACGCGCACAATGGGCAACTCACGGGCTATAAGTCGCTGGAGACGGGCAATTTCCGCCCGGTCGGCGAAACGGATAGCGAAAAAGCCTTCTGCTGGCTGCTGCACAAGCTGACGGAGCGGTATCCCCGCACGCCAGGCAACATGGCTGCCGTGTTCAAATACATCGCTACGCTGGCGACCGAGCTGCGTGAAAAAGGCGTGTTCAACATGCTGCTCTCTGACGGCCGCTATGTGATGGCGTTCTGCTCGACGAATCTGTTCTGGATCACCCGCCGTGCGCCGTTTGGCGTGGCGACGCTGCTGGATCAGGATGTGGAGATAGACTTTCAGAAGGAGACCACACCGAACGATGTGGTCACAGTCATTGCAACGCAGCCGCTGACGGGCAACGAAACCTGGCAAAAGATTATGCCAGGCGAGTGGGTGCTATTTTGTCTCGGGGACCGTGTAATTTGACGCCAGCTGTGGATGGACGACTTCGTGGCTCAGCGGTTTGCTGACCACGTAACGGCCATCTACGATAGAGACCACCGGTGGCTTGTGGGTCTGCTCAAAGTAGTCGTAACCTGGCTTCAGCTGTTTCCAGAAATCCGCGTAGTATGAGTACTTGTGACGCGCCATGTTGGCGTCCGTCATGCGGAACGGATAGATGCTGACCTGTACGCTAGGCTGTCCAAAGACCAGCGCGCCGGTCACGAACTGGAATATCTCATCAATGCCGGAATCGGTCATCGCATAACAGCCGATAGACACGCAGGCACCGTGGATCATCAGGTATTTACCTTCATAACCGTGCGCACGGTCATAGGCATTCGGGAAGCCGATGTTAATGGCTTTATAGAAGCGGCTGTCAGGCTTGAGCTGGCTGCGCTGAACGTTGTAGAACCCTTCCGGACTTTTGAAGTCGCCCTGACGCTGTTTTGGCCCTAGCCCGCCGGAGTAGTTACAAATTTTGTAACTATCAAGCAGCTGATAGGTCTCGCCCATTTTCACAAACAGATCGAGAGTGCGTTCTTCCTTGAAGATTTGAATATAAACCGGCGATCCCATTAACTGCTGTTTATATTCCTTGCTGACCGGCGTCGTTGAGCTATTACTGCTGAGCAGTCCGGCAAACGACATGCACGGAATCAGAAGCATCGCAATGAACAATGCGATTTTACGCATACTACTAGTTCCTTGATAAAACCATGACCAACTTGCCAGGACGGCAAAAGAGACCCGAAATCAGATTATTCTGTTAGGAGCGCTCACATTAGCACCGCTATAGATTTTCGCAAGAGCCGGGCGGTGAGTTTACAAATTAGTTTTACTTTATAAACCATCAAAATCGCGATGGCTCCAGGAACTTTGCGCATTAGCTCGCAATTTGGCGCGCGCGACGGCGGATTCCCTGCCCGCGAGAAGGGGAAAATGTTACACTTCGCGGCCACTGGATTGTTGTTCATGGAAACCTGCTAACCACATGTTTAAAATAAAAAAAGGACTTGATCTGCCGATTGCAGGCGTGCCCGCGCAGCACGTTTCGACAGGCGCAAGCGTTCATCATGTCGCCATTGTGGGCGACGACTACCTGGGAATGAGACCTTCTATGTTGGTACAGGAAGGCGGTCGCGTGATCAAAGGACAGGCGCTCTTTGAGGACAAAAAAAATCCCGGCGTGGTGTTCACGGCCCCCGCAAGTGGCACCGTTGTGGCGATTAACCGTGGCGAACGGCGCGTTCTGCAGTCGGTGGTTATCCGCATTGAAGGCAACGAACAGCGTGAATTCGCCCATTACGATGCCGCAGACCTCGCGTCGTTGAGCCGTGACGCCGTTCAGGCTCAGCTTCTGGCGTCCGGTTTATGGACCGCGCTTCGTACGCGTCCCTTCAGCAAATCCCCTGTTCCGGGCACGGAACCGGCCGCGATTTTCGTCACGGCCATCGACACCAACCCGCTTAGCGTGGATCCGCAGCCGGTTATCCTGGCACAGCGCAAAGCCTTCGATGCCGGATTGACCGTTTTAACCCGCCTCACGTCAGGGAAAGTCCACGTTTGCCAGGCCGGCGGCGGCAAGCTTGGCGGGCATCCGCAGGGGCAGGTCACGTTTAATGAGTTTGCTGGCCCGCATCCGGCGGGTCTGGTCGGAACGCACATCCACTTTCTTGAGCCGGTAAGCCTGACGAAACGGGTCTGGCATCTGAATTATCAGGACGTCATCGCCATCGGTAAGCTTTTTACTACGGGTGAACTCTGCGCGGAACGCGTCATCGCCATCGGCGGGCCGCAGGCTGCACACCCGCGCCTGGTGAAGACGCTGCTGGGCGCAGACATCAATGAACTGCTGGTGGGGGAAACCAAAGAGGGTGAAAACCGCCTGATTTCCGGTTCGGTCCTCAGCGGACGCCATGCTGCCAATGCACACGCGTATCTGGGACGTTTCCATTTGCAGGTCAGCATTGTGCAGGAAGGGCGTGAGAAAGAGCTGTTCGGCTGGGTGCTGCCCGGTGCGGAAAAATATTCCGTCACCCGCACCACGCTGGGCCATTTCCTGCGTAATAAGCTGTTTAGCTTCTCGACCAGTACGCACGGTGGCGAGCGCGCCATGGTCCCGATTGGTAACTACGAGCGCGTCATGCCGCTGGATATTCTGCCGACCATGCTGCTGCGCGATCTGCTCGCCGGTGATACCGACAGCGCTCAGGCGCTGGGCTGTCTGGAACTTGACGAAGAAGATCTGGCGCTCTGTACCTATGTCTGTCCGGGAAAATACGAATATGGACCGGTATTGCGCGAGGTGTTAACCCGCATTGAGCAGGAAGGATAACCGATGGGCTTAAAACACCTCTTTGAAAAAATTGAGCCGCACTTTACCGAAGGGAAGCTCAAAAAGTACTACCCGCTGTATGAAGCAACGGCGACTATTTTCTACACGCCGGGGCTGGTGACGAAAGGCGCGGCGCACGTTCGCGACGCCATCGACCTTAAGCGGATGATGATCCTGGTATGGTTTGCGGTCTTCCCGGCGATGTTCTGGGGGATGTACAACGTCGGTCTGCAGAGCATACCGGCGCTGCACCACATGTACGATGCGCAGCAGCTGGCGCAGGTGCTCCAGTCTGACTGGCACTACCGTCTGGCCCATTCGTTAGGGGTGAGCTTCGCTGCAGACGCGGGCTGGATCAGTATGATGACGCTGGGCGCGGTGTTCTTCCTGCCGATTTACCTCACGGTATTTATCGTGGGCGGCTTCTGGGAAGTGCTGTTTGCCATCATCCGTAAACACGAGATCAACGAAGGCTTCTTCGTGACCTCGATTCTGTTTGCCCTGATTGTCCCGCCCACCTTACCGCTCTGGCAGGCAGCGCTGGGCATCAGTTTCGGCGTGGTGATTGCCAAAGAGATCTTCGGCGGCACCGGGCGGAACTTCCTCAACCCGGCGCTGGCGGGACGTGCGTTCCTCTTCTTTGCCTATCCGGCGCAAATCTCAGGCGATCTGGTCTGGACGGCGGCAGACGGTTTTTCCGGCGCGACGCCGCTTTCACAGTGGGCAGCCCACGGTGGCGAAACGCTGGTGAACAACGCGACGGGTCAGCCAGTCACCTGGCTTGATGCCTTTATTGGCAACATTCCGGGCTCCATCGGTGAAGTCTCGACGCAGATGATTTTGCTTGGCGGGGCGATCATTCTTTTCGGACGTGTGGCCTCCTGGCGGATTGTGGCGGGCGTGATGATCGGCATGGTGCTGACCGCCACCCTGTTCAACGTTATCGGTTCTACTACCAACCCGATGTTCTCCATGCCGTGGTACTGGCATCTGGTGCTGGGGGGCTTCGCGTTCGGCATGATGTTCATGGCGACGGACCCGGTCTCGGCCTCGTTTACAGACAAAGGTAAATGGAGCTATGGCGTGCTCATTGGCGCGATGTGTGTCCTGATCCGCGTGGTCAACCCGGCGTATCCGGAAGGGATGATGCTGGCCATTCTGTTTGCCAACCTGTTTGCGCCGCTGTTCGACTACCTGGTGGTGCGGGCCAACATCAAGCGGAGGAAGGCGCGTGGCTGAGGTTAAAAATAACGACAGCATCAGCAAAACGCTGCTGGTGGTGCTGGTGCTCTGTCTGGTCTGTTCCATCGTCGTGGCCGGTTCTGCCGTGGGGTTAAAACCCCTGCAGCAGGAGCAACGCGCGCTGGATAAACAGCGCAACATTCTGGCCGTGGCCGGGCTGATGCAGGAAGGAATGAGCGCAGACGACGTTTCGGCCGTCTTTGCCGAACGTATTTCCGCGCGGCTGGTGGATTTAAAAACGGGTGAACTGCTGGATAAAGACCCGGCAACCTTCAACCAGGCGCTGGCGCTGAAAGATCCGCAGATGAGCGTGACGCTCGAGGCATCGCAAGATCCCGCCGGGATTAAGCGCCGCAGCAACCTGGCCGAAATTTACCTGGTGCGTGACCCCCAAAAACGCATTCAGGAAGTGGTACTGCCGATCTACGGCAACGGCCTGTGGTCAATGATGTATGCCTTTGTGGCCCTGGATACGGATGGCCGCACCGTTAAAGGCATTACGTATTATGACCAGGGCGAAACGCCGGGGCTGGGCGGCGAAGTGGAAAATCCGAACTGGCGGGCACAGTTTGTCGGCAAGAAAGTGCTCGACGATAACGGTCTTCCTGCGCTGAAGGTGATGAAAGGGGCGGCACGTCCCGGTGACGACTACGCGGTCGACGGGCTTTCCGGCGCCACGCTCACCTCAAACGGGGTGCAGCACAGTTTTGATTTCTGGATGGGAGAGCTGGGCTTTGGTCCTTTCCTGAAAAACGTACGTGAAGGAGCGCTGAACAATGGCTGATACCGGTGAACTGAAAGAAGTGAAAAAGGTGCTCATTGGCCCACTGCTCGCCAATAACCCGATCACGCTGCAGGTGCTGGGCGTCTGTTCGGCCCTGGCGGTAACGACCAAGCTGGAAACGGCGGTGGTGATGACGCTGGCCGTCACGCTGGTCACGGCGTTTTCGAGCATGTTTATCTCGATGATCCGCCACCACATTCCCAACAGCGTGAGGATCATCGTGCAGATGGCGATCATCGCCTCGCTGGTGATCGTGGTCGATCAGCTGTTGCGCGCCTTCGCCTATGAAACCTCCAAACAGCTCTCGGTGTTTGTCGGGCTGATCATCACCAACTGTATCGTCATGGGGCGTGCGGAAGCCTACGCCATGAAAATGCCGCCGCTGGCGAGCTTTATGGACGGTATCGGCAACGGCCTGGGCTACGGCGCGATCCTGCTGACCGTGGGGTTCCTGCGCGAGCTGATTGGCAGCGGCAAGCTGTTTGGCATCACGGTGCTGGACACGGTGCAAAACGGCGGCTGGTATCTGCCAAACGGTTTGTTCCTGCTGGCCCCTAGCGCATTCTTCATTATCGGTTTGCTGATCTGGCTGATTCGTACCCTGAAGCCAGAACAGCAGGAAAAGGAGTAACCGACGATGGCTCATTACCTGAGTTTGTTTGTGCGCGCGGTGTTTGTTGAAAACATGGCGCTCGCGTTTTTCCTCGGCATGTGTACGTTCCTCGCCGTGTCTAAAAAGGTCTCCACGGCATTTGGGCTGGGGGTGGCGGTCACGGTTGTGTTGGGGCTTTCGGTTCCGATTAACAATCTGGTGTACAACTTCGTGCTGCGGGACGGCGCGCTGGTGGAAGGGGTTGATCTCAGCTTCCTGAACTTCATCACCTTTATCGGGGTGATCGCGGCGCTGGTGCAAATCCTTGAGATGATCCTCGATAAGTACTTCCCGTCGCTGTACAACGCGCTGGGGATCTTCCTCCCGCTGATCGCGGTGAACTGCGCCATCTTCGGCGGCGTCTCGTTTATGGTTCAGCGTGATTACAACTTCAGTGAATCTGTGGTGTACGGTTTCGGCTCCGGTATCGGCTGGATGCTGGCGATTGTCACCATGGCGGGGATCCGCGAGAAAATGAAATATGCCAACGTGCCTGCGGGTCTGCGTGGCTTAGGGATCACCTTTATCACCACCGGGCTGATGGCGCTGGGCTTTATGTCCTTCTCCGGTGTGCAGCTATAAGGGCTAACAGATGGAAATTATTCTTGGCGTGGTGATGTTCACGCTGATCGTACTGGTGCTGTCAGGACTCATTCTGGCGGCGCGGGCGAAGCTGGTGAATTCCGGCGACGTGGTGATTGATATTAATGACGATCCGCAGAATCAGATCCGCACGCCTGCGGGAGATAAACTGCTCAACACGCTCTCCGGTAACGGTATTTTTGTCTCCTCAGCCTGCGGCGGCGGCGGCTCCTGCGGGCAGTGCCGCGTGACGGTAAAAGAGGGCGGTGGCGATATTCTGCCCACCGAGCTGGCGCATATCACTAAGCGTGAGGCAAAAGAGGGCTGCCGTCTGGCCTGCCAGGTCGCGGTGCGCCAGAACATGAAGATTGCGCTGCCGGAAGAGATTTTCGGCGTCAAAAAATGGGAATGTGAAGTTATCTCTAATGATAACAAAGCCACCTTTATTAAAGAGCTGAAGCTGCGGGTACCGGAAGGGGAAGATGTTCCGTTCCGCGCCGGGGGATACATTCAGATTGAGTGTCCTGAGCATACCGTGGCGTATGCGGACTTTGACGTTCCGCAGGTGTACCGCGCCGACTGGGACAAATTCAATCTCTTCCGTTTTGTATCCGAGGTAAAAGAGCCGACGCTGCGCGCCTACTCGATGGCCAACTACCCGGAAGAGAAGGGCATCATCATGCTCAACGTGCGTATCGCCACGCCGCCACCGAATGTGCCGGATGCACCGCCGGGCGTAATGTCGTCATACATCTGGTCTCTGAAGCCGGGAGATAAGGTGACCATCTCCGGTCCGTTCGGGGAGTTCTTTGCGAAAGATACCGATGCGGAAATGGTCTTTATCGGCGGCGGTGCCGGTATGGCCCCGATGCGCTCGCACATTTTTGACCAGCTCAAGCGGCTCGGCAGCAAGCGTAAAATCAGCTTCTGGTACGGGGCGCGTTCGCTGCGCGAAATGTTCTATGACGACGAGTTTGAACAGCTGGCGCGTGAAAACCCGAACTTTACCTTCCATGTGGCGCTCTCCGATCCGCAGCCGGAAGATAACTGGACGGGCTATACGGGGTTCATCCACAACGTGCTGTATGAAAACTACCTCAAACAGCACCCGGCGCCCGAGGACTGCGAGTTCTATATGTGTGGTCCGCCGATGATGAACGCCGCCGTGATTAAGATGCTGAAAGATCTCGGCGTCGAAGATGAGAATATCATGCTCGATGATTTTGGAGGCTGATGATGCTGACGTTTCTGGCAACCTTTGTGGTTTTTGTGCTTGTCATCTTCGGCATGTCGTTAGGCTGGATCGTTAAACGGAAAAGCATTCAGGGCAGCTGCGGCGGTATTTCCTCCATTGGGATGGAAAAGGTCTGCGACTGCCCGGAACCGTGCGATGCGCGGAAAAAAAGAATGGCCCGCGAGCAGCAGCGCATCATTTAATCTGCCAGGTCGGGTAAGGCGAAGCCGCCACCCGACAATTCCCACGCACACTTCTCAATCCTCATTTGTTTACTGTATACTTATCCAGTGATGAGTGAGGGCTTACTATGCGCAAAATAATCCATGTTGATATGGACTGCTTTTTTGCCGCAGTGGAGATGCGTGACAACCCGGCGCTGCGGGATATTCCCATCGCCATTGGCGGCAGCCGCGTTCAGCGTGGTGTCATCAGCACCGCCAACTATCCTGCGCGCAAATTTGGCGTGCGCAGCGCCATGCCGACGGCGATGGCCTTAAAGCTTTGCCCTCATCTCACGCTTCTGCCCGGGCGGTTCGACGCCTATAAAGAGGCTTCCCTTCATATTCGGGAAATCTTTTCCCGCTATACCTCTCTGATAGAGCCGCTGTCGCTGGACGAAGCCTATCTGGATGTGACCGACAGCGTGCACTGCCACGGCTCCGCCACGCTGATGGCGCAGGAGATCCGCCAGACGATTTTCAACGAGCTGAATCTGACGGCATCGGCGGGGGTCGCGCCCGTTAAATTCCTCGCCAAAATCGCCTCCGATTTAAATAAGCCCAACGGCCAGTACGTCATCACGCCGGAAGAGGTACCTGCGTTTTTGAAAACGCTACCGCTCGGTAAAATCCCAGGCGTCGGGAAAGTCTCCGCCGCAAAGCTGGAAAGCATGGGGCTACGGACCTGCGAAGACGTACAGCGAAGCGACCTCGCCATGCTGCTGAAGCGCTTTGGGAAGTTTGGCCGCGTGCTGTGGGAGCGCAGCCAGGGGATTGACGATCGCGATGTGAACAGTGAACGGCTACGGAAATCCGTCGGCGTTGAGCGCACCCTCATTGAAGATATTCATGACTGGTCCGAATGCGAAACCATTATCACGGAACAGCTTTACCCGGAGCTGGAGCGACGCTTAAGCAAGGTGAAGCCGGACCTGCTGATTGCCCGTCAGGGTATCAAATTAAAATTCAACGACTTCCAGCAGACCACGCAGGAACACGTCTGGCCGCGACTGAATAAAGACGATCTTATCGCGACGGCAAAAAAGGCATGGGAAGAAAGACGAGGCGGGCGAGGGGTGAGGCTGGTGGGATTGCACGTCACGCTGCTGGATCCGCAGTTAGAGCGACAGCTGGTATTAGGATTGTAAAAAAGCCCGGTGCGCTACGCTTACCGGGCCTGCGTTGTTCACCCTCTCCCTGTGGGAGAGGGCTGGGGTGAGGGAATTACTTAACGGGGATCGCTTTCAGCAGTTCAGTCAGCAGCGTCCAGTAGTGACCGACGCTTTCGATATGAACCTGCTCATCCGGGGAGTGCGGACCGGTAATGGTTGGCCCGATAGAAACCATGTCCATGTCCGGATACGGTTTCTTGAATAGACCACATTCCAGACCGGCGTGGATCACCTGAATGTTCGGGGTGCTGTTGAACAGACGCTGATAGGTTTCACGCACCAGCGCCATCACCGGTGAACTTGCATCCGGCTGCCAGCCCGGGTAGCTGCCTTTTGCAGACGTTTTCGCGCCCGCCAGCGTACCCAGCGATTCCAGCATGCTCACCACGTACTCTTTACCGCTGTCGATAAGGGAGCGGATCAGGCAGATGATTTCCGCGCTGTCGTCGCTCATGGTCACCACGCCCACGTTCAGTGAGGTTTCCACCACGCCTTTCGCCACGTCAGAGTTGCGGATCACGCCGTTTGGCGTCGCGTTCAGCAGCTGAACGAAGGTGTCACGAGACTTCGCGGTCAGCGCGGCTTTATCCGTGGAGACGGATTCCAGCACCACGGTCAGGTTCTTCTCTTTTGCTGACAGTTCGTTTTTCAGGATATCCAGGTATACGGTGGAGAGTTTTTTCAGCTCGTCGGCTTTTGCCGCCGGTACTGCCACGGTGGCGAAGGCTTCGCGTGGGATCGCGTTGCGCAGGGTACCGCCGTTGAAATCAACCAGACGCAGATCCAGCTCAGCCGCATGGCCTGCCAGGAAGCGCGCCAGCAGCTTATTGGCGTTGCCCAGACCCAGGTGAATATCGCCGCCGGAGTGGCCGCCTTTCAGACCTTTCAGCGTCAGCTTGAAGGTCTGGAAACCGGCAGGAATTGCTTCGCGTGACAGCGGCAGGGTAGAGATGAAATCAATCCCGCCCGCGCAGCCCATATAGATCTCACCTTCTTCTTCAGAGTCGGTGTTGATCAGGATATCCGCCTGCAGCCAGTTCGCCTGCAGACCGAACGCGCCGTCCATTCCTGCTTCTTCGGTCATGGTCAGCAGCACTTCCAGTGGACCGTGCTCAACGCTGTCGTCAGCCAGTACCGCCAGCGCAGAGGCCATACCGATGCCGTTATCCGCGCCCAGGGTGGTGCCGCGTGCTTTCACCCAGTCGCCGTCGATGTACGGCTGGATTGGGTCTTTGGTGAAGTCGTGAACGGTGTCGTTGTTCTTCTGTGGCACCATGTCCAGGTGCGCCTGCAGCACAACCGGTTTGCGGTTTTCCATGCCTGCGGTGGCGGGTTTGCGGATCAGAATGTTGCCAACCTGGTCACGTTCCGCATGCAGACCTTTTTCCTTCGCCCAGCCCATAATATGTTCGGCAAGCTGTTCTTCATGGTAGGAAGGGTGTGGAATGGAGCAGATTTTGGCAAAAATATCCCACAGCGGCTGCGGAGATAATTGAGACAGTTCAGACACGATAAGTCTCCTTGTCGAGGCGCTGCAAACAGGGTTGCAGGTCACAGGGTTAGCAGGTTAATAGTTACCACAAGTCAGGCTTGCGAGATGAAACTGAGAATACCACTTTCTCTGCTGGCTGGTAGCATAAAGCATGTAAAAACACAGGCAGAGGGCGCTAAACACTGGTTTTTAGTGCGCCAGATCTCTATAATCTCGCGCAACCTATTTCCCCCTCGAACACTTTTTAAGCCGTATAAAAACAGGCTGGGACACTTCACATGAGCGAAAAATACGTCGTCACCTGGGACATGTTGCAGATTCACGCACGCAAACTGGCTGCGCGTCTGATGCCTTCCGAACAGTGGAAAGGCATTATTGCCGTCAGCCGTGGCGGTCTGGTACCGGGGGCGCTGCTGGCACGTGAGCTGGGTATTCGTCATGTCGATACCGTTTGCATCTCCAGCTATGACCATGACAACCAGCGTGAGCTGACCGTGCTGAAACGCGCGGAAGGCGACGGTGAAGGTTTCATCGTGATTGATGACCTGGTGGATACCGGCGGTACTGCGGTCGCTATCCGCGAAATGTATCCGAAAGCACATTTCGTCACTATCTTCGCGAAACCTGCTGGCCGTCCGCTGGTTGATGATTACGTGATTGATATCCCGCAGGATACCTGGATTGAACAGCCATGGGATATGGGCGTGGTCTTCGTACCGCCGATTTCAGGCCGTTAATACCAGTACGTAACTTTACACGCCCGGCTATGCCGGGCGTTGTTCTTTTTGGCCTGCCACGCGTTACAATAGTCTTCATATGACGTATTCATGGAGGCAACGCAATGACGCAGGCGAATCTCACCGAGACACTTTTCAAACCCCGTTTCAAACACCCTGAAACGTCGACGCTGGTGCGTCGCTTTAATCCGGGGACCCAGCCTGCCGTCCAGTCCGCGTTAGACGGTAAAAACGTGCCCCACTGGTATCGTATGATTAACCGCCTGATGTGGGTCTGGCGCGGTATCGATCCTCGTGAAATCCTTGATGTGCAGGCGCGTATCGTGATGAGTGAAGCCGAGCGTACCGACAGCGAACTCTATGATACGGTAGTGGGATATCGCGGCGGAAACTGGATCTACGAGTGGTCTAAACAGGCGATGCTCTGGCAGCAGAAAGCCACCCAGGAAGAGGATGCCACGCGCAGCGGCAAGCTCTGGCTGCATGCGGCCAATCTCTACGCTATTGCCGCGTATCCACATCTGAAAGGTGATGAGCTGGCCGAACAGGCACAGGCGCTGGCGAATCGCGCTTACGAAGAGGCGGCCCAACGCCTGCCGGGCCAGATGCGCGAACTCGAGTTTACCATTCCGGGTGGGTCATCCATTACCGGGTTCCTGCATATGCCTGAAGGTGAAGGCCCGTTCCCGACCGTCCTTATGTGCGGTGGGCTGGATTCGTTGCAGATCGATTATTACAGCCTGTATGAGCGCTACTTCGCACCAAAAGGGATCGCCATGCTGACGCTGGATATGCCCTCAATCGGCTTCTCCTCCAAATGGAAACTGACTCAGGATTCCAGCCTGCTGCACCAGCATGCGCTAAAAGCGCTGGAAAACATTCCGTGGGTCGACCACACCCGCGTGGCGGCATTTGGCTTCCGCTTTGGTGCAAACGTCGCGGTGCGTCTGGCTTACCTTGAATCTTCTCGCCTGAAAGCCGTCGCCTGCCTTGGTCCGGTCGTTCACGCCCTGCTCAGCGATCCTGCACGCCAGGGGAGCGTACCTGAAATGTACCTTGATGTGCTGGCCAGCCGTCTTGGCATGCATGATGCATCAGACGAAGCGCTGCGCGTTGAGCTCAATCGCTACTCGTTAAAAACGCAAGGGTTGCTGGGACGTCGCTGCCCAACGCCGATGCTGTCGGGATTCTGGAAAAACGATCCGTTCAGTCCGGAAGAAGAGTCGCGCTTAATCACGTCGTCATCTGCGGATGGCAAATTGCTAGAAGTGCCGTTCAGCCCGGTCTATCAGAATTTCGATAAAGCGCTGAAAGAGATTACGCGCTGGATCGCTCAGAGATTGTGTTAATAGATTGCTAAATTTTGCTGGTTTGGTAAAACAGTGGCTTCACAAAAGGAGATCGCAATGACGTTACCGAGTGGACACCCGAAAAGTAGACTGATTAAGAAGTTTATGGCTCTCGGCCCGTATATTCGAGAAGAGCAGTGTGAAGAGAATCGCTTTTTTTTCGACTGCCTGGCTGTATGCGTCAACGTGAAGCCTGCACCCGAAAAACGTGAATTCTGGGGCTGGTGGATGGAAATGGAAGCAGAGGAAAAACGTTTTACGTATAGCTACCAGTTTGGCCTGTTTAATAAAGACGGCAACTGGCAGGCCACCTCTATTAAAGATCAGGAAGTGATTGACCGCCTGGAATATACGCTAAAAGAGTTCCATGATAAGGCTCGTGCACTGCTGGCGACTCTGGATCTCAAGCTCGAGCCCGCAGATAACTTTTCCAGTGAAGCGGTGAAGCTGACTGCCTGATGGTGTCCCTGCGCCGGGTGGCGGCTTCGCCTTACCCGGCCTACAAAAAATGATGGTTTTCTCCCTCTCCCCGAGGGAGAGGGTCGGGGTGAGGGCACCAGTCCGCATTAATCCCCGAAATAAAAAAACCGGCACAGGCCGGTTTTTTATTTCGCATCATCAGAACTGGTAGGTCATACCCAGGGCAACGATGTCATCGCTGCTCACGCCCAGTTTATTTTTGTCGTCAATCTGGTTGATTTTATAATCAACAAAGGTGGACATATTTTTGTTGAAGTAATAGGTCGCGCCAACGTCAATGTATTTCACCAGATCTTCGTCACCAATACCTTCGATATCTTTGCCTTTAGACTGGACATAACCCAGGGACGGACGCAGACCAAAGTCGAACTGATATTGTGCGACCACTTCAAAGTTCTGCGCTTTATTTGCAAATCCGCCAGAAATTGGAGTCATATTGCGGGTTTCTGAATACATCGCTGCCAGATAAATATCGTTCGCGTCATATTTCAGACCGGTTGCCCAGGCTTCGGCTTTCTGCCCCTGGCCACGCGCCAGCAGGTTCTGCGCGTTGGTGCGGTCAGAGTTGGTGTAAGCGCCGCTGACGGCGAAATCGCTGCCGCCGAAGTCATAGGTCAGAGAGGTACCAAAACCGTCACCGTTCTGTTTCTTGGCGTCACGGTTTTCGTTTTTGCCCTGGTACTGCAGGGTCATGTCCAGGCCGTCAACCGCGCCGAAGAAGTCGGTGTTACGGTAGGTAGCAAGACCGGTCGCACGCTTGGTCATGAAGTTATCGGTCTGCGCGGAAGAGTCGCCGCCGAACTCAGGGAACATGTCGGTCCATGCTTCAACGTCATACAGGGCACCCAGGTTACGACCGTAATCCAGAGAACCAAAGTTTTTCAGCTTCAGGCCCGCGAACGCCAGACGGGTTTTCTGAGAGGAGTCGCTCTCGGCTTTGTTACCTGCAAATTCAGATTCCCAACGGCCATAGCCCGTCAGCTGATCGTTAATCTGGGTTTCGCCTTTAAAACCGAAACGAACGTAAGTCTGATCGCCATCTTTGGTGGCATCATCGCTGATGTAGTGCATGGCTTTCACTTTGCCGTACACGTCCAGCTTATTACCATCTTTATTATAAACTTCAGCTGCGTGAACGGATGCAGAAGCCACTACGCCCATAACCATTAATGCCAGAGTGCTCTTTTTCATTTTCGATCCTGTCTTATAAACGCGCTAAAAAATTCGCTGGACGATAAGCTCATGCTTAAGTCCCGTGAAAAAACAGGAAGGGTTTTATCGTTCTGGAATGAAACTTTTATGACAAACTAAGAATAATTTTAAAAAACTGTGATTTATTATTTCGGTAATAAAAGTGTCAAATTCTCCCGCTACGCTTCCTGATCCCGCGCAACAAAGTGTTTCGCGATGTGCTAAGGCAGTTGGCAACGGGGCTGACTCCTGCTAAAACGTTCGTTCGACATTACTTTCCCTTATCGTTGAACGGCAGAGAATCATGAGTGACAGCCAGACGCTGGTGGTAAAACTCGGTACCAGTGTTTTAACAGGCGGATCGCGCCGCCTAAATCGCGCCCACATTGTTGAGCTTGTACGTCAGTGCGCTCAGTTACATGCCGCAGGGCATCGTATTGTGATTGTGACCTCCGGGGCGATTGCCGCCGGGCGTGAACACCTGGGTTACCCCGAACTCCCCGCGACGATAGCCTCCAAACAGCTGCTGGCCGCCGTGGGGCAAAGCCGACTCATTCAACTCTGGGAACAGCTGTTCTCTATCTATGGCATCCACGTCGGGCAGATGCTGCTGACGCGTGCGGATATGGAAGACAGAGAGCGCTTCCTGAACGCCCGCGATACCCTTCGTGCGCTGCTGGACAACAATATCGTTCCGGTCATTAACGAGAACGATGCCGTTGCTACCGCTGAAATCAAAGTAGGCGATAACGATAACCTCTCTGCGCTGGCTGCCATTCTGGCCGGTGCCGATAAATTACTGCTTCTGACCGATCAGCAGGGGTTGTTCACTGCCGATCCGCGCTCCAACCCGGAAGCCGAGCTGATTACCGACGTTCACGGTATCGACGATGCGCTGCGCGCCATCGCCGGTGACAGCGTGTCCGGCCTCGGAACGGGCGGCATGGGGACCAAGCTGCAGGCCGCTGACGTGGCGTGCCGCGCCGGTATCGACACCATCATTGCGGCGGGCAGCCGCCCTGGCGTGATTGGTGACGTGATGGAAGGCATCTCGGTCGGCACCCGCTTCCACGCTCAGGAATCCCCGCTGGAAAACCGTAAACGCTGGATATTTGGCGCGCCGCCTGCGGGCGAACTCGTCGTCGATGAAGGGGCAACCGCCGCGATTCTGGAACGAGGAAGTTCATTACTTCCTAAAGGAATTAAAAGCGTGACAGGCAACTTCTCCCGTGGTGAAGTGATCCGTATCCGTAACCTCGAAGGCCGCGACATCGCCCACGGCGTAAGCCGTTATAACAGCGATGCCCTGCGCCGCATCGCGGGTCACCACTCACAGCAGATCGACGCCATTCTGGGCTATGAATATGGCCCGGTTGCCGTACATCGCGATGACATGATTATTCGTTAAGGAGCCAGAACATGCTGGAACAAATGGGCGCCGCTACGAAGGCCGCCTCTTACAAACTGGCGCTCCTTTCCAGCCGCGAGAAAAACCGCGTGCTGGAAAAAATCGCTGATTATCTGGAATCACAGTCCCAGGAGATTTTGCTCGCCAACGAGCAGGATTTACTTGAGGCGCGTCGAAACGGTCTGAGCGAAGCCATGCTCGACCGTCTGGCGTTGACCCCGGCCCGCCTGAAAGGCATCGCCGACGATGTTCGTCAGGTCTGCAATCTGGCCGACCCGGTAGGGCAGGTGATCGACGGCGGGCTGCTCGACAGCGGTTTACGCCTGGAGCGCCGACGCGTGCCGCTCGGCGTTATCGGTGTTATTTATGAAGCCCGTCCAAACGTGACGGTGGATGTCGCCTCCCTGTGCCTGAAAACCGGTAACGCCGCTATTCTGCGCGGTGGGAAAGAGACCTGGCGCACCAACGCCGCGACGGTAAAAGTCATTCAGCAGGCGCTGGAGGAGTGTGGCTTACCGGCGGGTGCCGTACAGGCGATCGAGAGCCCGGACCGCGCGCTTGTCAACGAAATGCTGCGCATGGACAAATACATCGACATGCTGATCCCACGCGGCGGCGCGGGCCTGCACAAGCTGTGCCGCGAGCAGTCGACGATTCCGGTGATCACCGGCGGTATCGGCGTGTGCCATATCGTGGTCGACGACAGCGCGGAGATTGAACCTGCGCTGAAGATTATCGTTAACGCGAAAACCCAGCGTCCAAGCACCTGTAACACCGTAGAAACGCTGCTGGTGCATCAGGATATTGCGAACACCTTCCTGCCGGCCCTGAGCAAACAGATGGCAGAGAGCGGCGTGACGCTGCATGCTGACGCCAGTGCGCTCGAACTGCTGCAGGATGGCCCGGCTAACGTCGTTCCCGTCAACGTGGAGCAGTACGACGACGAGTTCCTGTCACTGGATCTGAACGTGAAAATCGTTACCGACCTTGACGACGCCATTGCACACATCCGTGAACATGGGACGCAGCATTCTGATGCGATCCTGACGCGTACGCTGCGCAATGCCGATCGCTTTGTGAACGAAGTGGATTCTTCTGCGGTATACGTTAATGCCTCAACTCGCTTCACCGACGGCGGCCAGTTTGGTCTCGGTGCCGAGGTGGCGGTCAGCACGCAGAAACTACACGCGCGCGGTCCGATGGGGCTGGAAGCGCTGACCACGTATAAGTGGATCGGCTTCGGCGACGATACGATTCGTGCGTAAATAATCACGGGTGATGCAAAAGTAGCCGTTTGATTCAAAAGGGCATTGACGCATCACCCGGATAGATCTAACCTTTTGCCCCGTGGTTACATTCGTAACCGGCCTCTCAGGGCCGATATAGCTCAGTTGGTAGAGCAGCGCATTCGTAATGCGAAGGTCGTAGGTTCGACTCCTATTATCGGCACTCACACAACAAAATCCTTTAAAAACAATAAGTTAAGACGATTTTTGTTCTCAAGATACAACCTTTTTTAAGGGATTCTATGACCAACAGTTGCCGCTATGGTTAACAGTGGCTATTCAGGGATGTTAGCACGTAGCGGCCTGTAGTTGTAAAGCTCGAACAGGTACAAAGCGTGAACAGTCCCCACGAACCGCTATCAACTCGAAGCTGATGACGCTGCCAACGTCTCTAAACCATCCCGAAACAGATTGATCACACGCATTTAAGCCCGATGTGCGGCCTTGTGGCTGCGTAAACAGGTGAATAGTGGTAATGCCCCGGTAGCAACAGATCCGGCTCTGCCAGCGCTTCGCTCACGCTCCGAAAGGTACACGAGCACCCTGATAAGGTGTGATCTCTCTGACAATCTGATTTGGTCACTGGTGACTTTCGCAAAGCGAAACCAACTAGGTTGGCCTGATGAAGTCGCTACGCTCCGCTTGTTGCTTGTACCACTAACGGGGCTTTATGGCTTCTATTGTCTTAAATCTGATACATTGCACAAACATCATGTGGATTGCTGTAAAGTTCATCAGTATGATTGCTTGTACAATCAGCGATTGGGAAAGCACTTCTGGAAGATAAGGGACGAGACGATATGAAAGTGACTGATGAGGCTTTGTTACGTTCAGGGTTTACGCAGCCCGAATTGCAGAAGATAAAAAGCAATATTGAAAAATATGGAGGAACGCTTGGAGAGGCCATAAATGACCTCGCTAGGCGATTTGTTACCTTAGCGGGAGTGGTGGCTGTGTGTGCCTTAATCCTACTGCTACTTATCGTCTTCAGCTCACCTGATAGAGCATTTGCATGGGGGCTGGCGATGATCTTTGGGGTTGCCATTATGTCCTTTGCACAGCCGCCGGTAATTTCCTATAAATCCTGGCGTTACCGAAAAACTATCAAGGATTAACTGGTTCCATTTTCGGTTGTCAATAGATCGAAAATCACTTTTGCTTTAACACCATAACCGACAATCTTCATTGTTAGCTTAGGAGTGCTCATTGTGCTGACTTTGCGATAGTAATCGTGTGGAAGCCAGCGGAATAATCTCCAGGCTCCAGTTTTTCGAGCGAGTCCAACAATGCTGTACACACTGGCACCAAGAGTAACACCATTATAGAGAGCCAAGCCCGTGTTAGGATTAAATCCCATGAACTGGGCCGTATGCATCGCGGAGTCAGCAATGATACCTTGCGAGGGTATATGTCCTGCTGGCTGATCAAAGTTGAGCACTTCTTTCGTTAATCCGTTCATTCCATCGGCAATCAGGACTGCCCCAGCCAGCATACCAATCGGCCCCATAGTGGATAACATCATAAAGCCACCAAAGAGAACCACGCCTGATAGCACCACATTTACAGCGGATATAACATAACCGACGATTTTATTATTTTCCTTAACAAACTCGACCTTCGCGTAAAGCTGTGCGGACTTGGTTTTTAATAGACGCTCTTGTTCAAGCAGGTTGTCTGTTTCAGCACGAAGATTTTTGATGCATACAATACATTCTTCATCGGTTTTAGCTCGTCGTGCTGTTTCAAATTCTTTATCTACAACCTGTTTTATCTCTCCAACAAACTTGATACGTGTTATCCCATCTTGCAAATAGAATGCTGATAGCCGATTTGCTGTTTCGACGAGTTTCCGGGCTTCCAGATTCACCATGGTATCTGACCATGTTCTGTTCCAGCCCCTGTTGAGCAGCGCAATATCCATTAAAGACTCCTTCCCAAAATGTGTCTGGTCATTTTACGTGCAATAAGGTCGAAGACAACAGGAAATGCTTTCCCAACGTCTGATTTTAGCGGAACGAACACATAATCAAACTCTGGGACTCCACGCGGTAATTCTCTATTTTTCATTGTCCGACGTATCAAACGTCCTGGAGTACGTGCAGGATCGTCTACCGGGATGGGGTCAGTCCAACATGACTCTGAGGCGTCTGTTAAACCTGTGGCGATTCATAGTGCTTATTGATCCTCAATCCTGTCTGCTATCTCTGGTAATTCCTCAGTTGGGCTAGTGTTTAAAAAAGCACATCTTAAGGGTATTCTTGCATGAACATAACTACCATGAAGATAGGCGAGCAAATGACCAGTGAACTAACGGAAAAAGATCTACTGGATAATGGTTTTTCGAATAAGCAATTGTCTCGTCTGAAAGAGGTATTGAGTAGTAATGAAAATACTGGCGAAACGCTTTCAACATTAATAGATGAACTGAGCAAGCGTTTTTATGGAGGGATTATCTGTCTGATGCTTATCCTTGCACCGCTGATTTTCCTTCCCATCTTTTATACGCCCTCGCTGCTGTTATATTACTTACCTGTTGCAATTATTGGCGTTATTGCGGTCTGGTATCTGATTCCACTTGGCCTCACATGGAAAGCGCATAAAATGATGAAAGGCCGGTAGGCTTCTCACTCACTCCTGACAGAAGGAAAACATCAACACTTCTTAGGCATCATGCGCCAGGTTCCTCTGACAGCCCCGACAAACCATCACACATCTCCTGCAACTCATTAAACATCCTTGCCACATGGAAGCCATCGCACACCGAATGATGGACCTGCACCGCGAGCGGCAGCAGCACTTTTCCATCCTGCTCGTAGTATTTTCCAAACGTGAACATAGGCGAAAAGAAGTTCTTCATGTGCGCAATGTTCATATTAAAGTTCGTAAACGTTACCCACGGAATCGACGACACGAAAAAGACATTTTCCCGGGACTCTTCCTTCGGCCAGTAAGAAAGGTTATTTCCATAGCGGGCCGTATCTTCTGCATACGTGTTCTGGAAGTGATGAATATTGCCGTCATAGTGGCTCCACAATGACGAAAACGTCTCCGTTTCGGGATGGAAAATCGTATAGCTTGGATGAATTTCATTCCAGACGACAAGCTCATTGTCCTTCATGGCCATGCGGAACTCAGGATGCCGGTTCATGATGTTAGACAGGAGAAAAATGATCGTGGGGTAAAACTTCCAGCCCACCGCTTTGATATGTTTTCGCAGCGCGGTAATGTCGATCAGAACGGTTTGGTTAATTGTGCATTCAGCAAATGACTGGAAGACTTCAAAATGCTCCTTCCTTGGCCAACGAGATAAATCAACAGGCGTATAGGCCGGGGCTGTTTTTTTCATTGTTTAACCTTTGATTATCAATCGTCTACATGATTTAGGGCCAGAAACAACCGCACAACCATTTCAACCGTATCTAATCTTCCTGTCAATCTCAGCCTGTGGTTTTCCGAACAGGTATCCCTGCACGAGATCGCAGCCAAGCGCCTGAAGACGTTCAAGCTGCGCTTCGGTTTCAACACCTTCAGCAATGACCCGCATATTGAGGCTCTTCGCCATGCCGGTAATCAACTTAACGATATTTAGGGCATCATCCTGCGTGGATATCGGGTTCACAAAGGATTTGTCGATTTTAATTTTATCAAAATTCAGTTCACTCAATCGTGAAAGCGAGGAATATCCCGTTCCGAAATCATCGATGGAAATTTTTACGCCCAGTGCCCGGAGCTTTTTGAGAATAGTGATCGGCATGTTGCTGTCACTGAAGAGCGAAGACTCTGTTACCTCTAACTCAAGTCGGTTGGCCGGTAGCCCCGTCTCTTTCAGAATGGACTGTACCATCGTGGTAAACGATTTAGTGCCTAGCTGAACGGGTGAGACATTCACCGAGATCCTGGCCGGCACCGCCCAGGACACCGCTTCCCGGCAGGCCATCTCAAGCACCGACTTGCCGATCTCATTGATCATCCCCGTTTTTTCAGCGACGGAAATGAAATAGTCTGGCGCGAGTATCCCTTTCACCGGGTGTATCCAGCGAATAAGCGCTTCATAGCCGTAAATTTCATTGCTGAATGCATCGACAATAGGCTGGTAATACACAACGAATTCATTGTGATCGATCGCCAGAGCCATATCATGTTCAAGGGTCCTGCTTTCCTGCAGTCTTTGCAGCATCCACTGCCGGAAGACTTTAATCTGCTGCGAACCTTCTTTTTTCGCTTCGTAGAGGGCCAGATCGGCAAATTTGTAAAGATAATCAGAGCGTCGTTCATTATCTGATAAAACGATGCCCACGCAGGTGGCAATTTTTATCAGCTGGTTATTAATCGTATAGGGCTGGCTGATATGATCGCTGATTTCTTTGGCGCGCGAAACGGCGGCGGTTTCCGTGAGTCCGCTGGAGAGAAGGGCGAATTCGTCTCCGCCCAAACGGTAAAACGTATCCGTTGCGCTGCTCATCGAGGTCAGCCGTCGGGATACCTGATTCAGCAGCAAATCTCCCGTATCATGGCCATAGGTATCGTTGACCTCTTTGAAGCGGTCTAAATCAAATAACATCACCGTGACGGGGACGTGGTTTTTATCTGCCTGAAGATTAATTTTGTTGAGATCGTCCCAGAAGAAAAGGCGGTTTTTCATGCCGGTGAGGGAGTCATGATAAACATCATATTCCAGCTTCGAGTTCTGAATTTGCAGTTTTTCTTTTGATATTTGAAGTTCGTCAGCAAGGCTTTTAACCTGCATGTGTGCTTTCAGAATGTTTTTATTCTGGTAGATCATTAAAAAGCCAAGAATAAAGCTTAAAATCACCAGAAGCAAAGAAAGTGCGGAATAAATATAATACAGGATTTGTATTTTGTTGTTGGATTCATTAACAGTGTTAATATCTTTTGTTAATGCTGTTGCAGACAGCTGGCTGAGCGGTGCGTCGAGCTCATGCATATTTGTCAGGTATGCCTGTAACTCCGGATGGCTCATTTTTTCAAGATGACTATCCAGATAGGCCAGTATTTTTTCTAAGCGTAAAGCGAGCTCCTGATGCGTTTTATCGCTGTTAATGTAGCGACCTAAATCGCCCCCCTTCATTAAATCGCCCTGACTGAGCATAATTTCGAGGCGCATACGGACCTGGTCTATCGTAACGTCATCAGTATCGGTTGCGTATAGACCAAGCCATGATTCAAAACGGTAATACTCTGATACCAGTTGTGCCACGGACCAGGACTCAGTGTATTGAGTCAGTTTTTGCAATTCCTGCTGTCGATCATAAACAAGGTATGCAATATATCCTGTCGTGATAAAAAGAGAAAAAATGATACCAACCAGTATCCTGTTCATTATGTTCTCCTGAACGACTACTCAATCTTCATTTTGCTTACCTGCCATGCTGATCGTGAGTAATAAATCTGATTATTCAACTCAGGAAGACTGTCATAGGGGTATACAATGAACGATGGGCCTTTATCGCGGATGCGCATATATTCGCCATTGACCTTTAAGGCAAGGATGGCGTTGTATTTTTTAAAGTCGCTGAGAGGGATGACGGTTGAGTAATCATTGAGCGCAATAACATTAACGTTCGTACCTTTTGCACCCACATAATCCATGAGCTTGCTCATGGGGACACCCTCAAACTTCGTACGACCGTTATACCAGGGTGAAGTCGTCTCGAAACTCACTACTCCGAGTTTTTCAAGGCTGGCGAGATCAAACACTGCTTTTCCATTTTCATTGGTATTTTCTATATTACCGTAAATCGTTAAAATGGGTTTACCAACTGGTTTTGGCAGGTCGCCAGCCCAGGTTACACTTTGTACCAGACAGCATAACAACAGTAGGGTTAATCGCATTTTGACCTCCACCTTTTTAACAGAAGTATAAGAATTATAATTTAGATATCACACGAGTTGATATATTTTGTTGGGGAGTAGGGGGTTTTATCGTTTTTATTGATGTAAACTCATTTTAATCAATGAGTTAGGTGTTGTGAGTGTCAGGGTGTTTGATACTAGAGCGACGCTTAACTTTTTGATAAAAGCTAAAATTGCGGCCATAAATGCTCTTCTGTTTAAAAAATAACCGCTTTAATTGAGAGATATTATCTTCCACGATAATTGCGGGGTGTCCGTGGCTTTTTGGCGCGCGAATCTGGCGACGAAATACGCGCCCCGGTTGTGTGCGCTGTTTCAGGATGATGATGATAAGCGAGGACACGAACATTCTGATTGTGCGTGTCCCCTACCGCTTGCCTTACTTCACGTCATCCCGGATGGCTGACGCCGACTTACCCCCTTTCGCCATGCTGGCAAACACTGTGTCCCGGTAGATCCACGCATGAACGAGTGCGGCGGAGAGATGGACCAGCACCACGGCAAAAAGCAACTTTGCCAGAAGTCTATGGGCGTCGTGGCACCAGGCATAGAGTGCTGGACTGGTCGGGACAATCGCCGGCAGGTTGACGCCATCAAACATGACAATTGGCAGGCCCGCTGCCGACAGCTGCGCCCAGCCCAGCAGAGGCATTGCCAGCATTAACCCATACAGCATCCAGTGTGATGCCTTTGCGGCAAGCACCTGCCAGACGGGCAAATCGGCAGGAAGTGGGGGCGTGCGGCTCAGGAGCCGGTTGACCAGACGAACCAGTGCCAGCAGTAAAATGGCGATACCCAGAGGCCGGTGGAGGTCGATTAACCAAATCCGATGATGTAACGACGTCATCATCGCGGCACCGATGAAAAGCATGGCCAGGATCATCACCGCCATCAGCCAGTGCAGGGTTCGCGCCAGGGTATTGAAATGCTGCGGCGCGTGCGCTCGCATATCTTTATTTGAGCTCATTTTACCTCCTGCTTTTGCACGGCTTCGGTGGCCTTGCCGTAGCCGATTTCCCGCTCACGGCGGCTGAAAGAGTGGGAGTAGGCAGCGGAGCGGGCGTTTAAGATGGGATCATCAGACACCGCAACGCCTGCGGGAACGACAGAAGGATCAAAGTTAACGTCGCGGCACGCACCTGTGGATTGTGCTTCGACCCGCGTCACTTCCAGCGTGCCGGCTACCACCTTTTTGCGATCGTCCGGCCACGGCTGGGATGGGTCATCCACCGGATCGCCCGGCTGTGCGAGCTGCAAAACGTAATCCCAGTAGAGTGGCTTCTGCGCCAGGCGCTGACGCAGGTTCTCGAACAGGAAGTTGTCATCGGCTTTCTGTCGTTGCTCATCGTTTATCGACAGGAAAGGCTCGTGCGGACGCATCATCCAGCGAACGGCCTGGCGATCCCCCTGCGCGTTCACAAGGTAAAAGGCGTTAATGCTGTAAAACGTCGCGCCTGCGAAGCTGCCGGGCGCGGGTTTTTGTGCCGCCCATTTAAGGTATTTCTCCGCCTCCGGGTACGCTTTTAAAAAGTCTGCCAGAAGCTGCGGATCCGGTTTTCCGGTGGCCACATCAACGGCCGTGGCTTTTCGCAAGGCCAGAAAACCTTCCGGGCTGTGCGTGGCGAAGAAAGGCTCGTTGTTCATCGCCATCCGCCATTGTTGCTTGTCATCTGTCTTCAGCAGCAGCGCCATGCTCAGGGTTTTGGTCGTACTATCCGGGGCATGCGGATCGCCAGTACCAATAGAGAATCGACCCACCACGGGCACTTCCTGCTGTGAGAAGAGGCGGGAGGTTGAAAGAGAAACCGCCGAGCCGTTTGGCGTAAAGGTGCCGGCAAAGCAGATGCCTTTTCCATGCGCGCGGCGAAAACCCGGCGGGAAGGGTTTCGGTGTTTCCCCTACCAGTGCCTGGCTGACCGTGCGTGAACCAAGCCAGCCCGCCGTCCATGCAAAAGCAGATGCTAATGTACCGGCGACAACGGCGATTGCAGCCAGCGCGCCCCAGGTTTTTTTGGACCTCAAATCCAGTTTCGACATAGACGTTTTTCCAGAACAAAATATCTTCATCTGTTATGCGCAACGTATTGCGCGTGACAGGTGTTAATACAGTGGCGAATATGGCTCGAGTATAGGAACTAAGGGGCGTAAAGAAAGAATATCACGAAAAGTTTAAACCTTTCCGCTGTCAAAAAGTCCGGGTTACTCATCGTGTCGGAAGTTGTGACCGAGTCGGTGACCCAGCGAGAAATAGTGGCGAAATAGATAATAGAGGGGGTTCCATTTCTCCACATTAAATTTTACTCCTCTCTGAGTATGAATTAATAATGCCTCAGATATGTGGACGCAGGTTATCGTGGCATCAACGGACACCAGGTTTCCCTGCGAACCGGTCAGGAGCGATATCCCGCAAACCTTAGCCTCTATTTGTACAGGACACTCTTTAATTCTCAACGAGTTAATCGTTACCGCCTTTTCCTTATGGAAATTCCCGCAGCTAAATTTGTCCTGTTCAAAAACATATCCCATCTTTTTCTTCCATTCCGGTGGCGATGCTTTTCCCGTTTTATTTGCGATAGCTTCAATATTCTGCCAGAGCCTACTGTCCGGTATGTTCAGAACAATATCGGGGTTACCCGTGATATTTTCATAACATTTTCCGGAGGTGCCAAGCCCGAACACGATATTCCGGTCAAGGATCCACCACGAGGAGACCGGGCTCAGGTTGGTTGAACCGTCAGGATTTTGGCTGGAGATAATGGCGACCGGTGTACCAAAATATAAAGAAGCAAAATCGACCTGCTGGGTTTTCATTTTATCATCCTCTGATTAAAGGAGACCCAGTCTACGTTGTGCAAACGTGCGTTACTTCGGTGAAGCGCGAAGTAAAACGCGCCTCACGGAATTTCCAGGAGCGCAATGTTAACCACTTCTTTCTGAGCAGGGGGAAGACATCACGTTCAGCCTTTAAGGAAATAAGAACGTGTGAAATTATGAGCCCATATATGCAGGTCTCCTGGTTTACTTGCCCTTATTTTTGTAAAGCATCGAGACGCAAGCGCCACAAATCATAGCGTTCTTCTCCCGGTTTAACGGTTCCCGCGAAGTGGTCATTGAGGCGACTCGAGGTAAATACCAGGTCTCCGTTCGGACGGATTGCCGGCGTGTCTGGCCAGCGCACCTCTTCGCTTGCCGCAATGAGCGACATGGAATGGGTTTCAGGATCGTATCTGACGATACCATTGCGTGTGACATCGGTAATGTAGAGGTTACCTTTTACATCTGTCACCATTCCGTCGGTGTTGCCCCCCACGCGTCCCAGATCGCGGATCTGCCCGGCGATTTGCGCATTGGTTGACGCAGGCTGCCTCAGTATCGCGGTCGGTACCGCATAGGCGCGCGTGCCGGTTGTCACCGTCCAGTACAGCATGCCCGCATCGGGTGAAAGCGCAATGCCATTGATACCAATCAGTAATGGTTTACCAGGCCAGACTTCAGTCCCGTGCGAGACGACGTTAACGCCTGGCTCAATCTGCAGCGCAGGGTGACGATCGAGCACGCGCCGGGCCGTACCGGTAGCGAAATCGACGATAATTAGTCCCACCTGGTTTTCAGGCGCACTCCGCGAGCCGCTGTCGGAGATATAGGCGACACGGCGGTTCTCATCGACCACCACATCATTAAGAAAGCTGGCCTTGCGGTCCGCTACGCCGTCCAGGGCGATGCGTTTGATGGTGCGGCCAGAGTGGAGATCCAGTACGACCAGTTTCTGCGCCCCCACGGGGGACTCTGTTTCGCCTGCAACAAACCCCATGTCCAGCGCCCATAGCCAGCCGTTTTTACGGTCAATATAAAAACCGAGCACGTTGCGCAGGCTCTGAGCCGGATCGGTGTTCACCGCATTCCCCTCGCGGGAGGGAAACGCCGTCAGGCGGGCAGGGCCAGACTGCGCCGTCGTATCCAGAATGCTTAACGTGGCGGGTGCTGCGGCGGAAACCAGCCGGGGCGTGCTGACAAAGGCCCGGTCCATTGCATCAAAGTGGATACCTGCAATAGGGGCATTGACCGAACCGGAAAACGTCGCAGGTATCTTTCCGTCTTGAGCGGTATCCCAGCTCACGCCGGCGTAGCTTCGCCAGCGCTCCAGAGGCGGGTGGTTCGCCGCGTTGACAATACTCGAGAAAGGGAACAACGCCGCCATTGCGATGGCGGGCAGAATATGGGGACGGTTGAACATTGACAGACTCCAGTGGAACGTTCAGGTGATGAATGCTGGCCACTTTACTCATTGCCCAACGGGAGATAAATTAGCCAAATTGAAAAACATTTGTTCCTGAGAGAGCAAAATGAGCCGGAAATTCGATTACCTCGGCGACGTTGAAGTCTTCATTGCTGTGGTTGAGCACGGCTCATTTACGGGCGCAGCTGTTGCCCTTTCAACCACCCCTTCGGTACTGAGCCGCGCGGTCACCCGTCTGGAAGCGCGTCTTGGACGGCAACTTTTACAGCGCACGACGCGCCGGGTGGGGCTGACTGAAGCCGGACGCGTCTATCTTGAGCAGGCTCGCTCAGCGTTTTCTCTGCTCGATGACGCCGAACGCGTTGGCCGGGGTCAGGAGGGCGATCTGACCGGTCGCGTGAGAATGAGTGTCCCGACCACCTATGCCCACTACCGCTTGCCGCCGCTGCTGGCGCACTATAATCAACGCTACCCACGCGTACAGGTGGAGCTGAACATTACCAATCGCAACGTTGACCTGATCGCTGAGGGGTTCGATCTGGCGATCCGTCTGGGACAGTTGCCTGACAGTGGACTTGTGGCGCGTAAGCTGGAAGACGCGGCATTGCTTCTGGTCGCCTCTCCGGACTACCTGCATCGGAGAGGAAAGCCTCAGACGCTGGAAGAGCTGCAGCGCCATCAGTGCCTGCCGTTTATCATGCCGCGCACCGGGCGCATCGCCCCCTGGGTATTTCATGATGAAGGGCGCGATATTGACTGGTTGCCGGGTTCAACCATCGAAATATCAGACGATGTACTCGGCGTGGTTTCGCTGGCGGAGCAGGGGATGGGGATCTGCCAGAGCTATGAATTTATCGTTCGCGACAGAATACAGGGCGGCCAGTTAGTTGAGGTGCTGCCGCACCTTCGGGGACGATCGCGACCTTTCTCCGTGCTGTTTGCCCCGCACCGGCGTCAGTCAGCAGCCACCCGGGCAATGATTGACCTTCTGACCCGACAAGAATGACAAGGACGAGTCCACCATGAAAAAAGCGCGTTTTTCCTTTTGGATCCCACTCATCGTGAGCGGGATAGCACTGATATCGGGTTTTGTGGTCTGGTCAGTCAACATTTACCGCGTGACATACCTTTCGATCCGCGGGGAGCAGTACCTTGCCTGTGGGGCGTTGCTGCTGGCGCTGGTGCCGATGGTCTATTTCATCAGAAAGGGGAGACTGAAAGGTAAGCGCCTTGCTGGCGCGGTAAAAATCTACCTCGGCTTCTTTATTTGCAGCCTGCCGGTTGCCATGTTCGTGGTCTTTACAACGGCCTGGCTGCTGGAGGGGGACTATTCGGCCTGGAGCAAACCTTACCGGTATGAGTCCAGTACCCGCCACAGCTGCTCGGGTGCGGAAGTCTACGAGCCGGAATTAAAGAAGGAGATCCGCATCTGTAACCCGCAGGGTGACGTTTATTCCGATACCACCCTGTATGTGGAAAAGCGGAGCAATGCCCTGGGGATTGTGGTGCTTTGGGCTATCACGCGCGCCTGAACCGGGGAAAGTCAGGGCGCGAGAATTAGCGTCAGCCCGCCTCCAGCATCCCAAAACTCACAATCCGCGAGCGGCCCAGCTCTTTCGCCCGGTACAAGGCCACATCCGCGGCGCGCAACAGGTTGTCGGTCTGGGCATGCTGTGGGTAGCTGGCAATCCCAATCGACACGTCCACCGGCCCAATCTCGGTCAGCCCGTAGCGAAGCGACAGCTCATGCACGCCGGTGTAAATCTTCTGCGCGCAGGCGTACGCTTCTGCTTCATCGGCACCGGAAAGCAGCACCAGAAACTCCTCGCCGCCGTAGCGGAATGCCAGTCCGTTGTCATGTGCGGCCCGCTGAACAATTGACGCCACGCTTTTGATCACCAGATCGCCCGCTTCATGGCCGAACCGATCGTTAATGCTCTTGAAGTGGTCGATATCAATCATCATGCAGCTTAACGGTACGCCAGTGCGTATCGCCTGTGCCGTTTGGGTTTGCAGGGTATCTTCCAGATGATGACGATTACGCAGGCCGGTGAGCGGATCAAACAACGCTTTTTCCAGCAACGCGTCGCGCAGACGCTGGTTGGCCAGCGCCAGCCCGAGCGCCTCGGCCATCAGCTCCAGATACGCGCGGGAAGGGGCATTGTCCGCCGTGATATTCTGGAAGGAGAGCAGGCCAATGGCCTCGCCCTGAGCGATAAGCGGCACGCAAAGCGCGCTTTCCGCCTGGGATGCCGGAAGATGGTAGCAGGCAATATCCGGCTCACCGTTCACCGGCGGGTGACTTTGCCCGCGTCGCACGGCCCAGCACTCGTCCGGATGGAATGTCGTCTCTTCACCAACCGGCGAAAGCCACTGCGCGACGCAGCGCATCTGCCACGGCTCGCGGTCAAGGACGTAGAGCCGGCCCGCGATCCCCGGTGCGATATTGGGGGCAAACAGCTCCGCCACGTTAATCACATCGTTAAAGTTCTCACACCCCTGCAGCCGCTGGGTCATGCGCGCCAGCAGCTCGCGGATGGCCCAGTCGGCATCGCGCTCTTTTTCCAGACGCTGTCGTGCCAGGCCGTTTTCACGGAAGATGCTGATGGCCTGGGCCATATCGCCTATCTCATCGATCTGGTTGAAATTGGGCGTTTCAACCGCGTAATCCTGGGATGCCAGACGGTGCACCACGTCGCTCAGGCGCACCACGGGACGCAGCACGCGGCGTTTCAATATAAAGCCGAGCACAAACAGGAACAGCAGGGCGGTCAGGCCGACCGTCAGCTCAGAGGCGGTACGCAGCGCTTTCGATTTTTTTGTCGCATCTTTAACGGAGCCGATAACGCGCTTGTCCAGTATCTGGCGAAAGTGATCGATCTGATTCTGCGCGCGATCCAGCTCCTGCTCATAGGGCTGACCATAGAGTAAGGCAACGGCCTGGGCGTCTTCTCCGCGTTCAAGGCTGGCGAGGGCGGTTTGCTGTTCGTCCTGCAGCTCATCGATGATTTTTATGCCTTCGCGCAGCAGGGAGAGCTCATCATCCGATGCGCCGTTGTCCCGCAGTTTTTCCAGCCGTATTTCAATGTTCTTAAGGTAATTCTCTGACTGATTGTATTCTTTTAACGTTTGGGGATCTTTTTTGATGACATAGAGGCGTGCTAAATCGGACTGTGCCCAGGCGTCTGTCTCAACATCCTCTGTGAGCTGATCAAATCGCTGTCGCTGTTCAACGGCTTGGCGCTCTGCCGTGTCAGCATTGGATGCCAACAGCATGATAATGCCGGAGGCGATGGTCAGGCAGACCGTGGCACCATAGGCCCAGTTTGTTATCGTCGCGATTCGCACCAGATGATCCTTTTACGACATGAGTAGGATGGCGTTCTTTAAATTATAGAAAACGTTTGATTTAAGGCGTAAAAAAAAGGCGGCACAGCGCCGCCTGGTGTGGTCTTTATCGTCACGTCCTTACAAATCTGGAGGGTTTTTTCCTTCTTCGATGAAATCGGGGTCCAGCTCTTCGGCGTTACCTTCGTGATCGCGCCCTGAGAAGAGGTTCCAGCAGGCGATAAACAGCGCGGCGATGAGTGGCCCAATCACAAAACCGTTAATGCCGTACAGCTCCATGCCGCCGAGGGTGGAGATCAGAATCAGGTAGTCCGGCATTTTGGTGTCTTTCCCCACCAGCAGCGGGCGCAGGATATTGTCCACCAGCCCGACGACGATCACGAAGAAGCCGACAATAAACAGCCCCTGCCAGATCTGGTGCGTGGCGAACAGGAAGATGGCGGCGGGCACCCAGACAATCGCCGAGCCGATGGCGGGCACCAGAGAGAGGAACGCCATCAATGCGCCCCAGAGCACGCTGCCGTCAATACCCGCAATAGCAAACGCAATCCCGCCGAGTATGCCCTGAACCACGGCCACTGCCGCCGTCCCTTTTACCGTGGCGCGCGACACGCCGACAAATTTGGCGAACAGGTGCTGCTTGGCGAAATCAGACAGCGGTAAGGAGTCGAGGATCTGGCGCACCAGATACGGGCCGTCTTTCAGCAGGAAGAACAGCAGATACAGCATGATGCCGAAGCTAATCGCAAAGCCAAACGTTCCCTTGCCAATCAGAAACGCGCTGCCGGCGAGATACTGTCCGCCCTGCAGGGCGACATCGGAGAGTTTTTTCTGGATCTGCGCCGCGTTGGTCAGGTTGTGATCCGCGAGGAAACCGCTGGCCCAGTCAGGCAGGTGGTTGAAGATGCTCGCCACCACTTCCGGGAACTGGGTGTTGTTCTCCTGTAGTTTGGTGTAAACCACGTTCAGCTCAATGGCGAGCGAGGAGAGGATCACCATCAGCGGGATAAAGACGATTAGGCAGATAATACCGATGGTCAACAGCGAGGCCAGCCCGTTGCGATCCCCCAGCGCGGCGCGCAGCTTGTTTTTTACCGGGTTGAAGATGACGGTCAGAATGGCGGCCCACAGTATCGCGGAGAAGTAGGGCGACAGCACGTCGAAGAAGGCCCAGGTCACAAGGGCGAGAATGAAAATAAAGAAACCTTTAGTCAGTCCGTTAAAGCGCATCAGTCAGTCCTGGTTACTCATAAACTGTGTCGACTATAGAACTGATTGTGAGAATTACCAACCTTGCATCGGGTGGCGGCTGCGCCTTACCCGTCCCGCGGGCAGTGTTACGGTATGACTTCGCGCTTTACGGATACCACTTTCGACTGACCGAAGAGCGCCTTTTCCCGCACCATGCTGTAAGTATCTGCTTGCGGAGGTGCTTATGGCCTGGCGTCCGATTCTCTATGTGATCCTCACAACCCACCCCAGACTCAGCGCGCGGCGCGCCCGTTTGCGTCTGGTCATCTAGCTTTTTATTAACAATCGCGGTATAACACACCTTCTTTGGATGTTTAGATGTCCATACGTATAGAAGGTAATATGCAAACACAACAAGAAAATGGGCAGCTTAAGCGCACCATGAAAACACGCCACCTGATTATGCTCTCGCTGGGTGGCGTGATTGGGACAGGGTTATTCTTCAATACCGGCTACATCATTTCCACGACCGGGGCGGCGGGCACGCTGCTGGCGTACCTGATAGGCGCCCTGGTGGTCTGGCTGGTGATGCAATGTCTGGGCGAGCTCTCCGTGGCGATGCCGGAAACCGGCGCGTTCCACGTCTATGCCGCCCGCTATCTTGGCCCGGCGACGGGCTACACCGTGGCGTGGCTCTACTGGCTCACCTGGACGGTGGCGCTCGGGTCGAGCTTTACCGCCGCCGGGTTCTGCATGCAGTACTGGTTCCCGCAGGTGCCCGTCTGGGCGTGGTGCGTGGTCTTCTGCGTGGTGATTTTTGGCCTGAACGTCATCTCAACGCGCTTCTTTGCGGAAGGCGAGTTCTGGTTCTCCCTGGTGAAAGTCATCACCATCATCGCTTTCATTATTCTTGGCGGCGCGGCGGTCTTTGGCTTTATCCCGATGCAGGACGGTTCACCCGCGCCGGGCTTAAGCAACATCACCGCCGAGGGCTGGTTCCCGCACGGCGGCCTGCCGATCCTGATGACCATGGTGGCGGTGAACTTTGCCTTCTCCGGGACCGAGCTTATCGGCATCGCGGCGGGGGAAACGGAAAATCCGCACAAGGTCATCCCGGTCGCGATCCGCACCACCATTGCGCGCCTGATTATCTTCTTTATCGGCACCGTGTTTGTGCTGGCGGCGCTGATCCCGATGCAGCAGGCCGGGGTAGAAAAAAGCCCGTTCGTGCTGGTGTTCGAAAAGGTTGGTATTCCTTACGCGGCGGATATCTTTAACTTTGTGATTTTGACGGCGATCCTCTCGGCGGCGAACTCCGGGCTGTACGCCTCCGGGCGCATGCTGTGGTCGCTCTCTAATGAGAAAACGCTCCCGCGCTGCTTTGCCCGCGTGAACAAAAACGGCGTGCCGCTGACGGCGCTCTCGGTCTCTATGCTCGGCGGCGTGCTGGCGCTATTCTCAAGCGTCGTGGCACCGGACACGGTGTTTGTCGCGCTCTCGGCGATTTCTGGCTTTGCGGTGGTGGCCGTCTGGATCAGCATCTGCGCGTCGCACTTCGTTTTCCGTCGTCGTCATCTGCAGTCCGGTCAGCCGCTCTCTGCGCTGCAGTACCGCGCGCCGTGGTATCCGCTGGTGCCGGTGCTCGGTTTTATCCTCTGCGTGGTGGCCTGTGTCGGCCTGTGGTTTGACCCAAGCCAGCGCATTGCCCTTTATTGCGGGATTCCGTTTGTCGCCCTGTGTTATGGTGCCTACTATCTGACCCGAAATATGACATCGCAGGAGCCCGAACATGTCGCAGAATAATCCGCTTACCGCCCTCCTTGAAAAGCAGCCGTTTGTGGTGCTGGATGGCGCGATGGCGACGGAGCTGGAAGCGCGCGGCTGTAACCTGGCAGACAGCCTCTGGTCTGCCAAAGTGCTGATGGAAAACCCTGAGCTTATCCGCGAAGTGCATCTTGATTATTACCGCGCGGGCGCGCAGGTGGCGATCACCGCCAGCTATCAGGCCACGCCTGCGGGTTTTGCGGCGCGCGGCCTGGACGAGGCGCAGTCCCGGGCGCTGATTGGCAGAAGCGTGGAGCTGGCGCGTAAGGCGCGCGAAGCGTATCTGGCTGAAAATCCGCATGCGGGCACGCTGCTGGTGGCGGGCTCCGTTGGGCCGTACGGCGCCTATCTGGCGGATGGCTCGGAGTATCGCGGCGACTACGTGCGCAGTGCGGAAGCATTCACCGACTTCCACCGCCCGCGCGTGGAAGCGCTGCTGGATGCGGGCGCTGACCTCCTGGCCTGCGAAACCCTACCGTCCTTTGAGGAGATTAAGGCGCTGGCGGCGTTGCTGTCTGAATATCCCCGCGCCCGGGCGTGGTTCTCCTTTACCCTGCGCGACAGCGAGCACCTGAGCGACGGTACGCCCCTGCGTGACGTGGTCAGCGCGCTGGCCGACTTTCCGCATATCGTCGCGCTGGGGATTAACTGTATCGCACTGGAAAACACCACGGCGGCGCTGAAGCACCTGCAAAGCCTGACGTCGCTGCCGCTGGTGGTTTACCCGAACTCGGGCGAGCATTATGACGCGGTAACCAAAACCTGGCATCACCACGGCGAAGCGTGCGAGACGCTGGCAGGGTATCTGCCCCAGTGGCTGGACGCCGGAGCGAAGCTGATTGGCGGCTGCTGTCGGACCACGCCGAAGGATATTGCTGAGCTGAACGCGCAGCGCTGAGTGCTTTGCCGGGTGGCGGCTGCGCCTTACCCGGCCTACGGATCGCTGACCCTCTCCCACGGGGAGAGGGAAAAAAACAACCGCACAAAACCAACTATCCTTTCCCGCTTTTTATCTAAAAACGAATCGTTATGAGCGATTCATTTTTATTCCTTTATCAAAATTCTCGCGTTGGAAATACTGCCCTCATAACAACAAGGGGAGCAGGCACTATGGCAATTTCATCGCGAATCACACTTCTCGGCGCACTGGCGCTGTGGGCATTTCAGGCGCAGGCGGTGGACGTCACCGTCGCGTATCAAACTTCTGCGGAACCGGCGAAAGTCGCGCAGGCGGACAACACCTTTGCCAAAGAGAGCGGCGCGAAAGTCGACTGGCGCAAGTTCGACAGCGGGGCCTCCGTCGTGCGTGCGTTAGCCTCCGGCGACGTGCAGATCGGCAATATCGGCTCCAGCCCGCTGGCGGTCGCGGCCAGCCAGCAGGTGCCGATTGAGGTGTTTCTGCTCGCCTCGCAGCTCGGTAACTCTGAAGCGCTGGTGGTGAAGAAAAACATCACCAAACCGGAAGACCTGATCGGCAAACGCATCGCCGTGCCGTTTATCTCAACCACCCACTACAGCCTGCTGGCGGCGCTCAAACACTGGGGCATCAAGCCGGGGCAGGTACAAATTATCAACCTCCAGCCGCCGGCGATTATCGCGGCCTGGCAGCGCGGCGATATAGACGGGGCCTATGTGTGGGCACCGGCCGTGAACGAGCTGGAAAAAGACGGCACCGTGCTGACCGACTCCGAAAAGGTGGGACAGTGGGGCGCGCCAACGCTCGACGTGTGGGTCGTGCGTAAAGACTTCGCCGAGAAACATCCTGAGGTGGTGAAAGCCTTCGCGAAAAGCGCGATTGACGCCCAGCAGCCGTACATCAGTAACCCGGATGAATGGCTGAAGCAGCCCGCCAACCTGGAAAAACTCTCCCGCCTGAGCGGCGTGCCGGAAGCGGACGTGCCGGGGCTGGTGAAGGGCAATACCTATCTGACCCCCGCGCAGCAGGTGCAGCAGCTGACCGGGCCGGTAAACAAAGCGATTGTTGATACCGCCACCTTCCTGAAAGAGCAGGGCAAAGTGCCCGCGGTAGCGACGGATTACAGCCAGTACGTGACCGATCGTTTTGTGAAATAAGGAGTCCGCCATGCTGAATATTACAAATCTGTCTGCTGATTACGGTGGCAAACCCGCGCTGGAGGAGATCAACCTGACGCTGGACAGCGGTGAACTGCTGGTGGTGCTGGGTCCGTCCGGGTGCGGAAAAACCACGCTGCTGAATCTGATCGCCGGGTTTGTCCCTTATCAGCATGGCACCATTCAACTGGAAGGCAAAAAGGTGGAAGGCCCCGGCGCCGAGCGCGGCGTGGTCTTCCAGAATGAAGGCCTGCTCCCGTGGCGCAACGTGCAGGAAAACGTGGCGTTTGGGCTGCAGCTTGCGGGCATCAATCGTGAACAGCGGCTGGAAACCGCGCGGGCGATGCTGAAAAAAGTGGGGCTGGAAGGCGCGGAAAAACGCTATATCTGGCAGCTTTCCGGCGGCCAGCGACAGCGTGTCGGGATTGCCCGCGCGCTGGCAGCGAATCCGCAGCTGTTGCTGCTGGACGAGCCGTTCGGGGCGCTCGACGCCTTCACCCGCGAGCAGATGCAAACCCTGCTCCTGCGCCTGTGGCATGAGACGGGCAAGCAGGTGCTGTTGATTACCCACGATATCGAAGAGGCGGTGTTTATGGCCACCGAGCTGGTGCTGCTCTCGCCGGGGCCGGGCCGCGTGCTGGAGCGCTTACCGCTGGATTTCGCCCGCCGCTACGTCGCGGGGGAACCCGTGCGCAGCATCAAATCCGATCCGCTGTTTATCGAACAGCGTGAGTACGTTTTAAGCCGCGTGTTTGAACAGCGGGAGGCCTTCTCATGAGCATCGTCTTCAGTGAAAAAACGCGCCGCACGCGTCTGGCGCTGCGCTGGCCTTTCTCACGTCAAATCACGTTGAGCGTCGGTACGCTGCTGGTGCTGCTGGCGGTGTGGTGGGCAGTTGCTGCCCTGCAGTGGGTCAGCCCGCTGTTTCTGCCGCCGCCGGGACAGGTGCTGGCCAAACTCATTACTATCGCCGGGCCGCAGGGCTTTATGGATGCCACGCTCTGGCAGCACTTAGGTGCCAGCCTGGCGCGCATTCTGGTGGCGCTGCTGGCGGCGGTGATTATCGGGATACCGGTCGGGATCGCGATGGGCTTAAGCCCGACGGTGCGCGGCATCCTTGACCCGCTGATTGAGCTTTACCGCCCGGTGCCGCCGCTGGCCTATCTGCCGCTGATGGTGATCTGGTTCGGCATCGGGGAAACGTCAAAAATCCTGCTGATCTATCTGGCGATTTTCGCCCCGGTTGCCATGTCGGCGCTGGCGGGCGTGAAGAGCGCCCAGCAGGTGCGGATCCGCGCGGCGCAGTCGCTGGGAGCCAGCCGTACGCAGGTGCTGCTGTTCGTGATTTTACCGGGCGCACTGCCGGAGATTTTAACCGGGCTGCGCATCGGCCTTGGCGTGGGCTGGTCCACGCTGGTGGCGGCGGAGCTGATTGCGGCCACGCGCGGACTTGGGTTTATGGTGCAGTCGGCGGGAGAGTTCCTGGCGACTGACGTGGTGCTGGCAGGAATCGCGGTGATCGCCGCGATCGCCTTCGGATTAGAACTGGGGCTGCGCGCGTTACAACGCCGTCTGACGCCCTGGCATGGAGAAATACAATGAGTGAACGTCTGACCATCACCCCGCTGGGGCCGTACATTGGTGCACAGGTGTCGGGCCTGGATGTGACCCGTCCGCTGAGCGATAACCAGTTCGAGCAGCTGTACCACGCGGTGCTGCGCCATCAGGTGGTGTTCCTGCGCGAGCAGGCGATCACCCCGCAGCAGCAGCGCGCGCTGGCCCTGCGCTTTGGCGATCTGCATATCCACCCGGTCTATCCGCATGCGGAAGGGGTGGAGGAGATTATCGTCCTCGACACCCACAACGATAACCCGCCGGATAACGATAACTGGCATACCGACGTGACCTTTATCGAGACGCCGCCTGCCGGAGCCATTCTGGCGGCGAAGCTGCTGCCGGAAACCGGCGGCGATACGCTGTGGACCAGCGGGATTGCGGCGTATGAGGCGCTCTCCGCGCCGTTCCGGACGCTACTGAGCGGGCTGCGGGCGGAGCACGACTTCAAAAAATCGTTCCCGGAGTACAAGTACCGTAAAACCGAAGAGGAACATCAGCGCTGGCAGGAGGCTGTGGCGAAACATCCTCCGCTGCTGCACCCGGTGGTGCGGACCCATCCGGTGACGGGCAAACAGGCGCTGTTTGTGAACGAAGGGTTCACCACGCGCATCGTGGACGTGACGGAAAAAGAGAGTGAGGCGCTGTTAGGTTTCCTGTTTGCGCATATCACCAAGCCGGAGTTTCAGGTGCGCTGGCGCTGGCAGGAGAACGATCTGGCGATCTGGGATAACCGCGTAACGCAGCATTATGCCAATGCGGACTATCTGCCGCAGCGCCGGATTATGCAGCGGGCGACGATTTTGGGCGATAAGCCGTTTTATCGTGCTCCTTGATCCCCTCACCCTAACCCTCTCCCCAAAGGGGCGAGGGGACTGCCCGGTGCGATTTTCACCCTCTCCCTTTTAGGGAGAGGGTAGGGGTGAGGGTATTAAATGCGCCTCAATATACCGCTGATAGCGGTTCGCCTTCAGGTAACACAAATCCACCAGCACCAGCCCGTCAACGCAGTTGTTGAACGCCGGGTCGCTGCCAAAATCAATAAACTGTACGCCGCCGGGCTCGCACAGTTCGGAATATTGCTTGTAGAGCGGTGGAATACCGCAGCCAAGATTGCCGAGCAGGGACTTCAGCTTCGTCAGATCGTCCACGTAATCCACGCCGCCAAACTGTGCCAGCACGTCCGGCAGGGAGGCGGGATACGGCTGGCGCGAGGCGGCAAGCGGATGCGTCGCCGGGAACCACAGGCGGTAAAAGGCGACCAGCAGATCCCGCGCGGCAGGCGGTAAGCCACCGGAAATGGAGACCGGGCCAAACAGGTAGCGGTAGTGCGGATAACGCGCCAGATAGGCCCCAATGCCGGACCATAAATAGTCCAGGCCGCGGCGCCCCCAGTAGCGCGGCTGAATAAAGCTGCGCCCCAGCTCAATACCGTGCTCCAGCACGTCCTGCATTTTGTCGTCGTAGTGGAAGAGGCTATAGCTGTACAACCCCTCAACGCCGCGCTTTTCGATCTGCATGGCCGTCGGCATAAAGCGATAGGCCCCGACGATCTCCAGATCGTCCTCATCCCACAGGATCAGGTGCAGATAATCATCGTCGTAGCTGTCGGTGTCCCGGCGTTTGCCGCTCCCTTCCTCCACCGCGCGAAAGGCAATCTCGCGCAGGCGGCCCAGCTCGCGCAGCAGCGGGACGTCTTCCTGACCGTTACGCTGCCAGAGATAGATGGTTTTACCGTCGCTGGTTTTGCCCAGACATTCGGCCTGCGCCAGCGCGCGTTTCAGGGTAGCCCGATCTTCCGGACGGGCAATCGCGCACTGGGTTTTAAAGACGCCGGGCACTCCCTTGCCAAGACGCATCACGTGCTGACGGCACTGCTCGGCCATCTCACGCGACGAAAGGGTGGCGCTGTGCCAGTGATGCCACGCAATCTGCTGGCCGATTTTGATCGGCAGCTGGCTATGGCGGCGGCGGAACATCTGCTGCATCAGCAACAGCATCGACAGCGTCGGGGAGACCAGCGTGCTGGCATAAAAGAGCAGGCTGTTATGCGCCTGAACATGCACCGGCAGCAACGGGGCGCGCAGCTTGCCGGCGAGTTTAATAAAGCCGGATTGCCATTTTTTATCGCGAATACCTTTGCGCGTGGGGCGGGACACTTCGCCTGCCGGGAAGAAGATCAGCACGCCCGCGTTTTGCAGATGCTGTTCCATCTGCACCAGGGATGTTTTCGCTGTCCTGCCGCCCATATTGTCCACCGGAATAAACAGCGAGCTGAGGGGCTCAAGGTGGGTCAGCATCCGGTTGGTCACGACTTTAACATCGCGCCGCACGCGGGAGACGGCATACAGCAGCGCCAGTCCGTCCAGCGTACCCGTCGGGTGGTTGGCAATGATGACCAGCGGGCCATGTTCGGGGATTTGTTCAAGATCGCGGGCGGAAACGGTGCAGAGAATATCAAGGTGTTCCAGAACTTGCTCCACCATATCCAGGCCTTTCAGGTGGCGGTGTGCTGCGGCAAATTGCTGAAATTCGTCTTCGTAAAACAGTCTTTTTAACAGACTTTTTTGCCAGGGTGCAGGCCTCGCCTGAGGCCAAAGATCGTCGAGAACGCTATCGAGGCTAAACATGATTACTCCTCCTGCCGTCTTGCGAAGACAGTAGAAGGAGCAGATGTCGGTTGTATTGCAGTTTGGTGAAGATTAGCGGAGGATTTTTTTCTCGGCCAGATCCAGCGCGAAGTAGCTGAAGATCAGATCCGCGCCCGCGCGTTTGATCGCCCCCAGGCTTTCCAGGATCACTTTCTCTTCATCAATGGCACCCGCCAGGGCGGCGAATTTGATCATCGCGTACTCACCGCTCACCTGATAAGCGCCCAGCGGCAGCTCGGTGCGCTCGCGGATATCGCGCAGGATATCAAGGTACGCGCCAGCCGGTTTCACCATCAGGCAGTCTGCGCCCTGGGCTTCATCAAGCAGGGATTCACGAATCGCTTCCCGACGGTTCAGCGGGTTCATCTGATAGGTTTTACGATCGCCTTTCAGCGCCGTGCCCGCCGCTTCACGGAACGGGCCGTAGAAGGAGGAGGCGAATTTGGTGGAGTAAGACATGATGGCGGTGTCGGTAAAGCCCGCCGCGTCCAGCGCCTGACGAATCGCCTGAACCTGTCCGTCCATTGCCGCAGATGGGGCGATGAAGTCTGCACCGGCCGCGGCCGCGACGACAGCCTGCTTGCCAAGGTTCAGCAGGGTGGCATCGTTATCCACGCCGTGATCGCACAGCACGCCGCAGTGGCCGTGTGAGGTGTATTCGCAGAAACAGGTATCGGACATGACGATCATTTCCGGCACGGTCTCTTTGCAGATGCGGGACATGCGGGCGACGAGGCCATCTTCTTTCCACGCGTCGCTGCCGGTGGCATCGGTATGGTGTGAGATGCCGAAGGTCATCACCGAGCGGATCCCCGCGTTGGCGATGCGTTCAATCTCACGCGCCAGATATTTCTCCGGAATGCGCATGACGCCCGGCATGGCTTCGATGGCTTTGTAGTCATCGATCTCTTCTTCGACAAAAATCGGCAACACCAGATCGTTTAAGGTCAGGGTTGTCTCTTCAAACATAGCGCGCAGTGCAGGTGACTTGCGCAGGCGGCGTGGGCGTGCAATTAAATCGGTCATGGTATGCCTGATGTTTGTGGAACAAAGAAGGCTAGTGTACCTCAAAGTGAAGACGGGTGTTTTACTAAAGTGGGCATTTTGCTTTTTGCGAAATGCGGCAGGTCAGGTTTCATTTCATCAATATTTAATACAGGTTAGTATATTACTGATAGGGGGTAAGGTATTCGTGTTGTTTCTATATTAAGTGGGATGCATCATTAAAAATGATCTATTATTTGTTGTTATATATTTCTCCTTCGCTTGTCTGTATTTTAACGTTTTGTTTTTATAATATTTATCTTGAGTGAACCCTGCGTTTGTTGTTTTTGATGTGTTATTGGTCTGGATACGGACTTAATGGAAACATTCATTGAACCTTTTCGAAATGAAACTGCATAATTCCCTCCGCAATTAAATATTGCAAATTCATTGATGGACAAACTTGCTTACGTCCCTGAGGAGGGATGACCCAATGCAAACATGGAAAAAGAAACTCGTTGTATCTCAACTTGCATTAGCCTGCACCCTGGCTATCGCTTCTCAGGCCAGTGCGAAGGATATTTCCGGTACAACTTATAATACCTTCGGATACGATAATACAGCGTCCACACCCTGGTATTATGGCTATGCCGACTGGGATTACTCAGACGTTACCCACGACGGTGATATTTATCCGGTGATTAATAAATCCACCGTGAATGGTATTATTTCAACATACTATCTGGATGATGGTATCAATGGTCGGGCTAATGCATTAAGCATTTCCAACAGTACCATTAATGGCATGATTACCTCTGAGTGTATGACCACCTCGTGTGCTGATGGTATAGATACCGACGGCACGACCCATTCTCAGTACGATCGTTTTAGCCTGACCGTTGATCACTCCACCATTAACGACACCTATGAGCATTATGCTTACAATGTGGTAAATGGCGATAATACCGAAACCCACTATCTTGATACCTATGGGTTGGGCAATGCAATTACCCTGGATGTTGAATCGGATATTGTTATCCAGAATAACTCTCACGTCGCGGGTATTACCCTGACGCAGGGGTATCAGGAGCTGGATAATACCCCGTACGACGGTGTTGAAGGCGTAGCCAACAGCAGCAACGTCTTTACCGACACGCTACTGGTGAAAGATTCGGTACTGACTTCTGGTGCGTACAGCGATTTAGGTACCAGCGGATTCTACGGTCAAACCGCGAAGCCGAGCGACTATGGTGAAACCAACGCGACAGCGGCAGATGATGCGGCGCTGATTGTGGCCGCCAGCGCGTCTGATAACGCGATGCAGACCAGCGCCACGTTCGATCACTCCACCGTGACTGGCGACATTCTTTTCTCCAGTACCTTCGACAACAACTTCTACCCGAACGGCGATCCGGCAACGGATACCAGTGCAGACGGTGTCTATAACCCAACCACCAACGGCTGGGACGGTACCGATAAGCTTGACGTTACTCTGACCAATGGCAGCAAATGGGTTGGTGCAGCGCAGTCGAGCGTCGAGGCTATCGGCACGGCGCAGATGTATGGCCTGGGCTACAGCAACGTAGACTGGAGCGCTCTGTCTCCAAACAGCATTTGGCCGGACTCCACCTATGACAGCAACGGACATGTTGCGGGCGAAGCGGTGTATCAGAGCGGTCTCTTTAACATCACGCTGGATAACGGCTCCGAGTGGGATACCCGCAAGGTGTCTAACATCGACACGCTGGCGGTCAACAACCAGTCTCAGGTCAATGTTGAAAACTCAGGTTTGCTGGCGGATACCATCACCCTGACCAATGCTTCCTCATTGAATATCGGCGACAGCGGCGGCGTGGCCACCGACCATCTGTATCTGGACAGCTATAGCCGTGCGGCACTGACGGAAGAAACGGCCGATCTGTATGCCAACACCATCACCGTGGATAACGGCGCAGAGCTGGCGCTGGGGCTGGGACAGGTTGATACGCACAATATGGTACTGACCGATGGTGGTGTGCTGAACGTTGCCAGCCGTGATTACGTGCTGAACAGCGATCTGAACAACGCACGCTATATCACCAACGATAAGCACAATGCCGATTACGACTACGGCGTTGTGGCGATTAATTCTGATGGCCATCTGTCAGTGAACGGTGACGTCGCCGGTAACTACAAGGTCCGTATCGACAACGCGACCGGAGCCGGTTCCGTCGCCGATTACAAAAACAAAGAGATTATTCGCGTCTATGACAATAACGCGGATACTGCAGCCAGCTTTACTGCTGCAAACAAAGCCGATTTAGGTGCCTATACCTACCAGGCGCAGCAGCAGGGTGACGCCGTTGTCCTCCAGCAGAAAGCGCTGACCGACTACGCCAATATGGCGCTGAGCATCCCATCTGCCAACACCAACATCTGGAATCTGCAGCAGGATACCGTAGGTACGCGTCTGACCAACAGCCGTCACGGCCTGGCGGATAACGGCGGGGCGTGGGTGAGTTACTTCGGCGGTAACTTCGACGGCGACAATGGCGTTCTTAGCTACGATCAGGACGTGAGCGGTATTATGGTCGGTCTGGATACCCAGATTGACGGTAATAATGCGAAGTGGATCGTCGGTGGTGCGGCAGGTTTCGCGAAGGGGGATATCAGCGATCGTACCGGTCAGGTCGATCAGGACAGCCAGACGGCGATGATCTACGCGTCTGCGAAGTTCATGAACGATCTTTTCCTCGACAGCTCCCTGAGCTACACCCGCTTCAACAGCGATCTCTCTGCTAACATGAGCAACGGCCAGTATGTTGACGGCAACACCACCAATGACGCAGTTGGTTTTGGGCTGAAACTGGGCTATGACTGGAAACCAAACCTGTCCGGCTACGTCACACCATACGCAGCCGTGTCTGGCCTGTTCCAGTCTGGCGATGATTATCGTCTCAGCAATGACATGCGCATGGATGGGCAATCTTACGATAGCCTGCGTTATGAACTCGGTGTTGATACGGGTTATACCTTCAACTACGGTGGCGATCAGGCTCTGACGCCTTACTTCAAACTGGCCTACGTTTATGACGATGCCGATAACAATGCCGACATTAACGGTGACAGCATTGATAACGGCGTGAAAGGCTCCGCTGTGCGCGCAGGGCTGGGCACCCAGTTCAGCTTCACGAAGAACTTCAGTGCTTACACTGATGCCACTTATCTGGGCGGCGGCGACGTTGATCAGAACTGGGGGGCAAACCTGGGTGTGAAATATACCTGGTAATAAATAAAAGCGGGGGAGGCGTTACCTCCCCCCGCTTTTTACAGAAGTAATAAAAATAATATTGAACCGACAAATACGGATGCCTTGAGGTCTGCATGAAGGTTAATGCGAAACCACTTTCTGAATTACGCCGGCTCGAACAGTGTTTGAAATCAGCCAGTACCCCTTTTAAATCTGCTCCACAACAATTAATTACATCAGGGGAGTGCTATGAGCCCCGCACGACCGTATTCCAAACAGGCATAATCAAAATCTATCGCTGTTCAGATGAACTGCTTATGGGCATCGCAACAGCGCCTTTTATTTTGGGGCTGTCCAGCGTGATGATTAATCATAGTCAGGGATATAGAGTGGTTGCCAAAACATCCTGCACGGGTTTTTATTTGCCCACTGAAACCACCCGTCAACTTATACAACAGAACGCGCTATGGAAAGAGGCCTTCGGTTGGTTATCCTGGATAAATTACATTCTTGAGAAACGCGATATGCAGCTGGTGGGAAATAATTCCTATCATCAGATCCGCGCCATGCTGTTGAATATGGCGGAGTGGGATGAAACGTTGCGTTCAAAAATCGGTGTGATGAATCATATTCAACAAAGTACGCGTATTTCACGTTCAGTGGTTGCTGAGGTTCTCGCTGCCCTGCGGCAAGGTAACTACATCAATATGAGCCGGGGCAAGCTGGTCAGCATCAACCGCTTGCCCACGGAATATTAAGATCAGTTAGACGCGGTGAGCACCTGGGCTTTATTGGCGCTCAGTTCTGCCACCAGGTTATTAATCCCGTCACTCATATTGACGAAACGCGTATGCGGGGAGCGGGTGACCACCACAAACGCGCCCACGTTTGACTGCGGGATCATGGCCATATAGGTGATGAATCCACCGCCGCCGCCGGTTTTCTGAATAATACCCGGACGCCCATTTTTCGGCGCCATATAGACCCACCCCATGCCGAGCGCATCGGCTTTACCCGGCACGTCCATCCCGATGACGCGGTGCAGCTGAGTACGCTGATAAATCAGAGTCTGCATGCGATCGGCCTGGCTGGTGCGAGCGTAGAAATCTGAAGAAAGGAACTGCTGCATCCAGCGCATCATGTCGCCAGGCGTGGAGTAAACCCCGCCGCTGCCCACAGCCGCGAGCGTGTTATTACAGGGGCTGGCGCCTTTCTCTGCCACCATCAGGCGACGGCACTGATCCGGGGACGGGGTAAACGTGGTGTCTTTCATGCCGAGCGGACGGGTGATCTGCTCTTCAAACAGCTGCGTATAGGGTTTGCCAGCCGCCGTTGAGAGGGCATCCGCCAGCAGGTCGAACGCCAGGTTTGAATAAGAGGCCTGCGAGCCCGGTGCCGCTTTCAGAGTGGCGGTACTCAGATAGCTCCAGCGCTGGTCGCGCGTTGGCCAGACAAATACGTCACGATGCGCTGCTCCGCCTGGCTGCTCACGCGGCAGGGCGCTGGTGTGGGTTGCAAGGTTCACAAGCCGGATCGGCGTCCCCTGATACGTAGGTACCCGGGCACCTGGCGGCGCGTATTTGCTGAGCGGATCGTCAAGCTTCACCACGCCCTGGTCGAGCAGTTTCACCAGCATTTCGCTGGTCATCAACTTGGTTAAGGATGCGATGCGGATAACGGAATCCAGCTGCGGGTGAACGTTATTTCCCGGGCGCGTTTCGCCAAAGCTGCGGAACACACGCTGGTTGCCGTCGATGACGACCATCGCCATCCCGGTCGCGCCGCTGCCGTAATAGATAAGGTTCGCGTAGCGATCGGCAATATCTGAAGCTAAAACGGGTGCCGTCAGCGGTTGGGCTGCCTGGGCGGTAGAAAAGCTCACCGCACACAGCGCGGCAAAAGAGAGCAGACAACGTTTCAACGAAAAGCATCCATGAAGTGAATGAGGAAAGTAATGGGTATTTATACTACTAATCGGAACCGCGCAATGCCCCGAATTGCATAACGATAGCGAGAAAAACGTAACCATGGGTAAATATGAACAATTTACTTACGAGCCATCTCCCATTTTGTGACATCGGGCTTATGATAGGCACCAGTTTCACTCAATCTTACGGAGAACGGTATGTCTGAGAAGCGTGTGGTTATGGTTGTCGATATGCAGAACGGGGTATTTGAAACCCCTCGTCATCAGCGTGAAAAGTGTGTCTCTCTGATCAACCAGCTTACGCAGGCAGCCGACACGGTGATTTTTATTCAGCATACTGAGGCTGGTGGCCTGGAAGAGGGGAGTGAGGGGTTTGCACTACTGCCTGAACTCCATCAGCCTGCTGACGCGCTTTACGTGACCAAAACCGCCTGTGATGCCTTCTACAACACCGCGCTTGAGGCGCTGCTGCGTGAGCAGGGTATTCGCGAGTTTGTCATCTGCGGCTGCGCCACCGATTACTGCGTCGATGCGACGGTTAAGAACGGCGTCAGCCGGGGTTATCACATCACCGTGGCGGAAGATGCCCATACTACAGCCAATCGCCCGGCTGCTGAAGCACAGATCCTGATTAACCATCACAACGACGTCTGGCGTAACTTCATTGCGCCGGCGAATCCTCTCGCGGTGAAACGCACCGAAACAATTCTTGAAAACTGGAAAGCGAACTAATAATTAACGCTCGGGTCTGACCTTTTTGCCGGAGCCGGGAGGCTGGCTCGGGCAGGTTTTCGTGTGGTGACGTGTTGTACACAGCAACAGCCATAACAACAAGAAGGAAGCATTATGTTTAAGTCTTTTTTCCCAAAGCCGGGGCCTTTTTTCCTGTCGGCATTTATTTGGGCACTGATCGCTGTCATTTTCTGGCAGGCGGGCGGCGGCGCATGGCTGACGCGCATCACGGGGGCGACAGGCGAGGTGCCGATTAGCGCGGCGCGCTTCTGGTCGCTGAGCTTTATCGTATTTTATGCCTACTACACGGTATGTGTGGGGCTGTTTGCACTCTTCTGGTTCAAATATTCTCCGCATCGTTGGCAGTTTTGGTCGATTTTGGGATCTGCACTGATCATTTTCGTTACCTGGTTCATGGTGGAAGTGAGCGTTGCAATTAATGCATGGTATGCACCCTTCTACGATTTGATCCAAAAAGCACTAAGCGCCCCGAATAAGGTTCCGATTAATGAACTCTATGCCAGTCTCGTTAGTTTTACCGGCATTGCCATGATTGCAGTAACAGTGGCAGTGCTGAACAATTTCTTCGTTAGCCATTACGTTTTCCGTTGGCGTACTGCTATGAACGAATATTACATGGCAAATTGGCAACGACTGCGGCACATCGAAGGTGCTGCACAGCGTGTGCAGGAAGACACCATGCGTTTTGCCTCAACGCTGGAGGACATGGGGGTCAGCTTGCTTAATGCTGTGATGAAACTTATCGCTTTTTTACCGATTCTGATTGCACTTTCACCCCATGTGCCTGAACTTCCAATTGTTGGTCATTTACCCTATGGTTTGGTTATTGCGGCACTGGTCTGGTCTCTTATGGGAACGGGGCTTCTTGCTGTGGTGGGGATCAAATTGCCGGGGTTACAATTTAAAAATCAGCGCGTGGAAGCGGCTTACCGTAAAGAACTCGTTTACGGTGAGGATGACCCATCACGAGCTGCGCCACCAACGGTAAAAGAGTTATTTCAGAACGTCCGTTTTAACTACTTTAAGCTCTACTTCCACTACATGTATTTCAACATAGCACGTATTTTATATCTTCAGGCCGATACTGTTTTTGGAATAGTCCTGTTGTTCCCGTCAATAGTTGCAGGGACAATTACCCTGGGACTGATGACCCAAATTACCAACGTGTTTGATCAGGTCAGAAGTTCATTCCAGTATCTGATCAGCTCCTGGACCACGCTGGTGGAACTGATGTCCATCTACAAACGTCTGCGCAGCTTTGAACGCGAGCTGGACGATCGTGACCTGCAGGAAGTCACCAACACATTTAGCTAATACAGGACGTTGCTATGTCTTTTGCCGTACCGCGCGCGTTACCGTTGTCCTTGCTGGCCGCTCTTGTGCTGGCAGGCTGTGCCGAAAAAGGGGCTGCTCCGCTCAAAAAGGGGGAGAAGCCCGTCGATGTGGCAAGCGTTGTGCGGCAGAAAATGCCCGCCAGCGTGAAGGATCGCAATGCGTGGGCAGACGCGCTGGCAAAAACTTTTGAAAGCCAAAAGATCGCGCCGACCGAGGAGAACATTTGTTCGGTGCTGGCGGTGGCGCAGCAGGAGTCGATGTACCAGTCAGACCCGGCTGTGCCGGGGCTGAATAAAATCGCCTGGAAAGAGATCGACCGCCGCGCGGAGTCCATGCACATCCCGGTGTTCCTCGTGCATACCGCGCTTAAAATCACCTCACCGAACGGCAAAAGCTACAGCGAACGGCTGGATACGGTGAAAACCGAAAAACAGCTTAGCGCCATCTTTGATGATTTCATCAGCATGGTCCCAATGGGGCAAAAGCTGTTTGGCTCACTGAACCCGGTCCACACCGGAGGCCCAATGCAGGTAAGCATCGCGTTCGCGGAGAAACACACCGACGGCTATCCGTGGAAAATCGACGGTACGGTGCGCCAGGAGGTCTTCTCCCTGCGCGGCGGGCTGTGGTTCGGCACGTATCACCTGCTGAACTACCCGGCGAACTACGATGAGCCGCTGTACCGCTTTGCCGACTTTAACGCCGGCTGGTATGCCAGCCGTAATGCGGCATTCCAGAGTGCGGTCAGCCGCGCAAGCGGCGTTAAGCTCGCGCTGGACGGCGATCTCATCGCTTACGGCAGCAGCGAGGCGGGAAGCACTGAGCTTGCCGTACGGAAATTATCGACAACGCTTGGCTTGAGCAACAGCGACATTCGCCGTCAGCTTGAGAAAGGCGATAGCCTGGCCTTTGAGAAAACGGATCTGTACAAGAAGGTGTTTGCGCTCGCAGAGCAGAAAAGCGGGAAAACGTTACCGAGGGCTATCCTGCCGGGCATTCAGCTGGAAAGCCCGAAGATCACGCGTAACCTGACCACCGCGTGGTTCGCAAAACGCGTGGACGATCGCCGGGCTCGCTGTATGGGGCTTTAACGGCGACGGCGAAAGCGCAGCGCTAATGCCACCACGCCCAGAATCATACATCCCGCGAGGAAGGGAATCAGGCCGAACAGGGTGCTGACGCCAAAGCCAATCTCAACTCGCGGGCGTCCGTTATCCTGTACCTGCATCAGGTGTTCATAAACGCCTGGCGCATGGACCAGCATATTGAGCAGCTGTGAGCCAGCCCAGAAGCAGAACAGGACAAACAGGGCATACGCGATATTACCCGCCGTGGAGGTTTTTGGTTTTCCGCCAAAAATCGGTTTCGACAATGTAAAGTCAGCCATGATGACCTCCGGATAAATCGCTCTGTTAATACGCTTCGTACAGGGTGAGTTTGACAGGTCATCGCATTTGTCAATATCAGAATCGTGGTAATTTACGCGCCGGAATCCTCCTGGATTGTTGATTTCTGCAGCACATCACAATTTCATGACTTAACTGAAATTGCGTCGCGTTTCAGAATTTCCGTATCTGCCACAGACCTGGCCGTAAATCTGTGAGAGGATGTCTTTTTTTCCTGCCGGAGTTGTTATGAATCTCACGTCCAAACTACGCCGAGACTGGCACTACTACGCCTTCGCTATCGGGCTGATCTTTATTCTTAACGGTGTTGTGGGCCTGTTGGGGTTTGAGGCAAAAGGCTGGCAAACGTATGCCGTTGGGCTGGTGACCTGGGTGATCAGTTTCTGGCTGGCGGGGTTGATTATCCGCCGTCGTCCTGAAGAGACGACAGCGGATGAGGCGGAGTCGGCGAAGCGCGCCGATTAACCGTTTACGGAACTTTTAAGCGCGCTGTCGGCGGCGTGACGCTCCAGCGCCAGTTCGATCAGGCGGGTGATCAATTCCGGGTAGCTCAGGCCACTTGCCTGCCACAGTTTCGGATACATGCTGATGTTAGTGAACCCCGGCAGCGTATTGATTTCATTGATCACCACCTCGTTTTCCGGCGTCAGGAACACATCCACGCGCGCCATGCCGCAGCAGCCGAGCGTCTGATAAGCGCGAATAGCGATCGCCCGGATCTTATCGTTAACCGCCGGATCGATATCCGCAGGCACGACAACCTGGGCGCCTTTGTCATCAATGTATTTAGTGTCGTACGAGTAGAAGTCGCTGTTTAACACCACCTCTCCGCAGGTGCTCGCCTGTGGGAAATCGTTGCCCAGCACGGCGCACTCAATTTCACGGCCTTTGATACCCTGCTCAACCACCACTTTATGGTCGAACTCAAACGCCAGGCGGACGGCCTGAGTGAACTGAGCTTCGCTGGTCACTTTGCTGACGCCCACGGAGGAGCCCTGGTTTGCAGGCTTCACAAACAGCGGCAGACCCAGCTCTCCGCTAATTTGCGCGAAGCTGTGTTTGTCGCGGTTGGCGCGGGTGAGGGTCACGAATGGCGCAATGTTCAGCCCGGCATCGCGCAGCAGGCGTTTGGTGACGTCTTTGTCCATGCATGCGGCAGAGCCGAGGACGTCCGAGCCGACGAACGGCAGGTTGGCCATGCGCAGCATTCCCTGCAGGGAACCATCTTCGCCCAGTGTGCCGTGAACGATAGGGAAGACAACGTCGATCTGGGCGAGAGCCTGTGCATTGCCGGCGTCGATAAGCTGCCCCTTCACGACGCCGGGTACGGTGGCGACGCTCACTTCCGAAGGATTAAGGGCGATGTGTGCCGGATCGTGAGCATTCAGCAGATACTGGCTGGCATCGTTAACATGCCACTGGCCCTGTTTATCAATGCCCAGCAGCACCACGTCGAAGCGGCTTTTATCGATCGCATCAACGATATTTTTGGCCGATTGCAATGACACTTCGTGCTCCGCTGATTTTCCCCCAAAGACAATACCTACGCGCTGCTTAGCCATCTCACTCTCTTCCAGTCTGACGAAAAGCCAATAACATACCACGATGCCCGGCGGGTTTCGCGGCCTTCTGCCATAATGTTTTGGGGAATGTTGAGGGGGGAGAGTGAAAGGAAAAACGCTGCTGACCGTAGTTATCATTTTGGCCATCGCAACGGTGGGTTACCGCTGGTTGCCGCCTTACTACAACCCTTTCATGCCGCTGACGCTTGAGGACCCGCCGGGTCGAATCACCCAGTATAAGCTTCGGCGCTTAACCCCCGAGGCGTGCGCGAGCCTGCTTTCGCAGGCTAACCAAAGAGATCTCATCCGCACCCAGCCGGTGGCTGACAGCGGCGGCGCGTGTCCGCTTAACAACGTTGTACGCGTGCGTGACTTCGGTCCGGTCGGCCTGAACAGCAGTTTTCTCGCCAGCTGTCCGCTGGCGCTCAGCTCAGCCCTCTTTATCAGCCAGCAGGCCCGGCCGCTGACAAAACGCTATACGGGCAGCGACCTGGCGCGTATCGATCATCTCGGCAGCTTTGCCTGCCGCAATATTTACCACCGCCCTGACGCGCGACGCAGTGAACATGCTACGGCTGAGGCGCTGGATATTGCCGCTTTTCGTCTGGCGAACGGTGAACGCGTCACGGTGATGAACGGCTGGAAGGCGGCAACAACGCAGCCATGGCTGAAGGCCATGCTGGCGGCAAGCTGCAGCTACTACGGAAACGGCCTGGGGCCGGAGTATAACGCGGCGCATGCCAACCATTTTCATCTGGGCATGCGCGGTTTCGGACTCTGTCGGTGAAGCATAATATTCCGCCAGAAAATGGATGAATTGTGACTTATTTCACAAATATGATGACTGGGAAGATAAAACACCAAAGTCAGTCAGGCCGCATCTCTGGTGCGACGTCAAAACGCGTAACTTGCTAATCTGACGGCGAATTCGCCTAAAAATGAAGACTATTTCTTTATGGAATCCTGGAAAGTTAATCTCATCTCGGTCTGGTTCGGCTGCTTCTTCACCGGGTTGGCCATCAGCCAGATCCTGCCGTTCCTGCCGCTGTACGTCTCGCAGCTGGGGGTGACTTCGCATGAAGCGCTCTCCATGTGGTCCGGTCTGACGTTCAGCGTCACGTTTCTGGTCTCCGCCATTGTGTCACCGATGTGGGGCAGCCTGGCGGATCGGAAAGGCCGAAAGCTGATGCTGCTGCGCGCCTCGCTCGGGATGGCGATTGCTATTCTGCTGCAGGCCTTCGCCACCAACGTCTGGCAGCTGTTTTTCCTGCGCGCGGTGATGGGGCTGACATCCGGGTACATTCCGAATGCCATGGCGCTGGTCGCCTCTCAGGTGCCGCGCGAGCGTAGCGGCTGGGCGCTGAGTACGCTCTCCACGGCGCAGATCAGCGGCGTCATCGGCGGTCCGCTCCTGGGGGGCTTTCTGGCGGACCACGTCGGGCTACGCGCGGTATTTATCATCACTGCGGTTCTGCTGGTGGTCAGTTTTCTGGTGACGCTCTTTCTTATTAAAGAGGGGGGCCGTCCGGTTATCAGTAAATCTGAACGTCTGAGCGGCAAGGCTGTCTTCGCCTCGCTGCCCTATCCGGGACTGATGATCAGCCTGTTTGTGACCACCATGGTGATCCAGCTTTGTAACGGTTCGGTCGGTCCGATTCTGGCGCTGTTTATCAAGTCGATGGAGCCGGATAGCACCAATATCGCTTTTCTGAGCGGCATGATTGCCGCCGTGCCGGGCGTATCCGCCCTGATTTCCGCGCCGCGTCTGGGAAAACTGGGTGACAGGATCGGCACGGCGCGCATCCTGATGGCGACGCTGATCTTTGCGGTGGTACTCTTCTTCGCGATGTCGTTTGTCACCTCTCCGCTTCAGCTTGGCGTATTGCGATTTCTGCTCGGGTTTGCTGATGGCGCCATGTTGCCTGCGGTGCAGACCCTGCTGGTTAAATATTCCAGCGACCAGGTGACGGGGCGTATTTTTGGATATAACCAGTCATTTATGTATCTGGGGAATGTTGCCGGTCCGCTTATTGGCGCATCCGTTTCCGCGATGGCCGGTTTTCGCTGGGTATTTGCGGCGACAGCGATTGTTGTTTTAATCAATATTATCCAGCTGGCTATTGCGCTGCGACGCCGCAGACAAATGGCAGAGGCCAAATCGGCGAGATAACACTTTCGCAGATGTATTATATATTCTTATGGTCGCCGCATTTTTATATAACAAAATGCGGCGTCTTTTTATAGAAAAACGTTTCGATCACGGCGCTACCTCTTTATTTCTGTTCCTGTGTCACTTTTGCATACCATAATTAATTTCTTCTCTTTGCAATATGGATTCAGAGTGATAACGTCAGACAAAACTGAAAAAGGAACTGGCACGATGAAAAACCTCATTGCTGAATTGCTGGTTAAGCTGGCACAAAAGGAAGAAGAGTCAAAAGAGCTAGTGGCTCAGGTCGAAGCGCTTGAAATTGTGGTCACCGCGCTGCTGCGACAAATGGCAAAAACCGATCAACAGGCGTTGATAGAGAGCGTGGAAGGTGCGCTGGACAGCGTCAGGCCTGAATCGCAGGTTCCGGTTGAGGATGCCGAGATGCTCCACCAGTACGTAAAGAAGCTGTTAAGGCATCCGCGCAGCTAAACCGTCACAGGACGTAACGACGTGTCATAGAATTGTCATGCAGGATGCCTATAGTCGCTCTGTTTTTATTTTTATGTATTTGTACATGGAGAAAATAAATTGAAACAGAGCGCACTTTTCATTGCATTACTTCCCCTGTTAATTACCCCTGCCATTTATGCTGATACGACGCAAACCAGCGTGCTGGATAATCGTGCGGCAAAAGGGGATATCACCCAGCCTGGCGGCGCGCGCCGTTTATCAGAAGATCAAACTGCCGCTATTCGCGCTTCGCTGAATGATAAGCCGGCGAAAAATATTATTCTGCTGATTGGCGATGGAATGGGCGATTCCGAAATCACGGCGGCGCGAAATTATGCCGAGGGAGCGGGCGGCTTTTTTAAAGGTATCGACGCTTTACCTCTGACCGGACAATATACCCATTACGCGCTGGATAAAAAAACCGGTAAACCGGATTACGTAACGGACTCAGCGGCCTCTGCCACGGCGTGGTCCACCGGCGTGAAAACCTATAATGGTGCGCTGGGCGTGGATATTCACGAGAAAGATCATCAAACCCTTCTGGAGATGGCAAAAGCGGCGGGCCTGGCGACCGGCAACGTCTCCACTGCGGAACTCCAGGATGCAACGCCCGCGGCGCTGGTGGCGCACGTGACCTCGCGTAAATGCTACGGCCCGTCAGTGACCAGTGAAAAATGCCCAACGAATGCGCTGGAAAAAGGCGGCAAAGGCTCGATTACGGAACAGCTGCTGAACGCGCGTCCTGACGTGACCCTGGGCGGCGGCGCGAAAACCTTCGCGGAAACCGCGACGGCGGGCGAGTGGCAGGGCAAAACGCTGCGCGAGCAGGCGCAGGCTCGCGGCTATCAGCTGGTGAGTGACGCAAATGCTCTGGCGGCGATAAGCGAGGCGAACCAGGACAAGCCGCTGCTGGGGCTGTTCTCTGACGGCAACATGCCCGTGCGCTGGGAAGGACCAAAAGCCTCGTATCACGGCAACATCGATCAGCCTGCTGTGACCTGTACGCAGAACCCGAAACGTACGGACAGCATTCCGACGCTGGCGGCGATGACCGATAAAGCGATCTCTCTGCTGAGCAAGAGCGAAAAAGGGTTCTTCCTGCAGGTTGAGGGCGCGTCGATTGATAAACAGGATCATGCTGCGAATCCGTGCGGTCAGATTGGCGAAACCGTCGATCTGGACGAAGCGGTGCAGAAGGCGCTCGCGTTCGCGAAAAAAGACGGTAACACCCTGGTGATCGTCACCGCGGACCACGCGCACGCCAGCCAGATCATTCCGCCAGATACCAAGGCCCCTGGCCTGACGCAGGCGCTGAACACCAAAGATGGCGCCGTCATGGTGATGAGCTACGGTAACTCTGAAGAAGAGTCCATGGAGCACACGGGCACCCAACTGCGCATTGCCGCCTACGGTCCGCATGCGGCCAACGTGGTAGGCCTGACCGATCAAACGGATCTGTTCTACACCATGAAGGCGGCGCTGGGTCTGAAATGATAAAATCCCGGCGGAAATCACATCTGTCGGCTGGTTTTTTTCCTGTCACGAACCAGACTTACAGGGAATGTTCACAAAAGGATGGTGCAATGAAAACAACATTACTGGTTACTCTGCTCTCCGGCCTGTTCCTGGTCGCCTCGGCGAACGCGGAAGAGAAAACGTTAACGCCGCAGCAGCAGCGTATGACCACCTGTAATCAACAGGCGACGTCTCAGAGTCTGAAGGGCGATGCTCGCAAGACCTACATGAGCGACTGTCTCAAAAACGGCGCCGCGAAGCCGGCTGAAAAAAGCCTGACCCCGCAGCAGCAAAAAATGCGCGAGTGTAATGCGAAGGCAACCGAACAGTCCCTGAAAGGGGACGACCGCAGCAAGTTCATGAGTGCCTGCCTGAAGAAAAAAGTGTAGTTCTAACGGGTGAGCGGCTCCGGCGGCTCACCCGAAATTTCATACTTTCCCCGCAGACCCCCTCTCTATAATTTGGGAAAATGTTTCAGAATATTCCCAAAAATGATGAATGATGAAACGTATTACAACAAAAAGCGCATTCGGGAAGAGTGGAATTTAACCCTTTCTCAGGATGACCCTCACCGCGCCGGCATTCAGTTTGCCCGGCGAGTTAGGCTGGCGCGCGCCGTGGGGCTGGCAGCGATGTTTTTCCCGGTTGCAGGAATGCTGGTCACCCATTTTTTACCCGGCGGCTGGTGGCTTTTACTGGTCGGTTGGGCGTTCGTATGGCCCCATTTCGCCTGGCAGTTATCCTGCCGGGCCGCGTCACCTCATCAGCAGGAAGTATTCAATCTTAAGATCGATGCCATCATTGCCGGGCTCTGGATCGGCGTGATGGGGATGAGCGTGTTACCCACGGCGGCGCTGGTGATGATGGTAGGGATGAATATGATGGGCTCCGGGGGCTGTCGTCTGTTTATTCCGGGGATCCTGTTGACGCTGCTCTCCGCGCTGGTGACGCTGCCGCTTGTCGGCCGCGTGGCCGTCTTTAACCCAGACCCGGTGGAGTGGGGCTTAGCGCTGCCGGTGCTGGTGCTTTATCCCATGCTGTTTGCCTGGCTCAGCCACCGCACTGCCGTCAGGCTTGCGGAGCACAAGCAGCGGCTGGAAATGATGAGCACCCGCGACGGCATGACCGGGGTCTTTAACCGTCGACACTGGGAAATGCTGTTGCGAAATGAATTTGAGCATTGTCGGCGCGACCACAGCACCGCCACGATACTGCTGATTGATATCGACCACTTTAAAAACATCAACGACACCTGGGGGCACGACGTGGGCGATGAGGCGATCATTGCTATTACGCGCCAGCTCCAGCGGTCAGTACGGTCAGGCGATGCTATCGGCCGGTTTGGTGGGGATGAGTTTGCGGTGATCATGTCCCAGACAGCAGCGGAAAGCGCCATCGCCGTGATGTCGCGGTTGCATGAGCGGCTGGAAAACCTGACGTTACCGTGCGCGCCAAAAGAAGCGCTGCGCATCAGCGTAGGCGTTGCCCCCTGGGGACCGCAGTTTGGACATTATCGGGAATGGCTGAAGGCGGCTGACGTGGCGCTCTACAGGGCGAAAAATGCCGGGCGTGGCCGCACCGAAGTGGCGGCCTGACGCCCGATGGAGTGTATCAGGATTTACTCAGCTTCTCTGATTTTTCCATGCATTTTGCCATCGCTTCAATGACCGCCGAGCGGAACCCGCGCTCTTCCAGCACCCGCACCGCTTCGATGGTGGTACCGCCCGGGGAGCAGACCATATCTTTCAGTTCACCCGGGTGTTTGCCGGTTTCCAGCACCATTTTGGCGGAGCCCATGACGGCCTGCGCGGCGAACTTATACGCCTGCGCGCGCGGCATTCCGCCAAGCACGGCGGCGTCGGCCATCGCTTCTAAAAATATGAATACATAGGCAGGGGCTGAGCCACTCACGCCGACCACCGGATGGATCATCGATTCGGCAATCACTTCAGCTTCACCGAAGCAGCGGAAAATGTTCAGCACATCGGCCACTTCTTCCGTGGTCACCAGCGCGTTAGGCGTGACGGAGGTCATGCCGGCGTTGACCAGCGAAGGGGTGTTGGGCATCGCGCGGACGATTTTACGATCGTGACCCAGCGCGCGCGCCAGCTGATCGAGCGTGACGCCCGCGGCAATCGACACGACCAGCGTTTCTTTGTTCAGGCTGGAGGTGATATCGCTCAGCACTTTGATCATGATGTTCGGCTTGACGGCGCCAAAGACGATATCGGCGACCTGGGCCACTTCCTGCGCGCTTTCGGCAGCGTTGATCCCGTATTGATCGCGCAATGCGGCGACCTTGTCCGGTGACGGGGTATAGACCCAAATCTGACCCGGCAGCACCTGCCCGCTGGCGATCAGACCGCCCAGGATGGCTTTGCCCATGTTACCGCAGCCGATAAACCCGATTTTCTTGTCCATCACGATTCTCCGTCATTATGCGTTGTTTTCTCTGATTGATAGCTTAACAACGAAATGCAGGCGACAATAGTCGACAGAGTCATTATGGGGAGACAATATGGCGATTTGGGTTGATGCGGACGCGTGTCCGAATGTGATTAAAGAGATTTTATTTCGCGCCGCCGAGCGCGTTCAGATGCCGCTGACGCTGGTGGCAAACCAGAACATTCGCGTGCCGCCTTCGCGGTTCATCCGCTCTTTGCGCGTGCCGGCCGGGTTCGACGTGGCGGATAACGAAATTGTTCGCCTGTGCAGCGCGGAGGATCTGGTGATCACTGCGGATATTCCGCTGGCCGCTGAAGTGCTCGAGAAAGGGGCGGCGGCGCTCAATCCGCGCGGGGAGCGTTACTCGCCTTCGACCATTCGGGAAAAGCTCACCATGCGCGATTTTATGGATACGATGCGGGCCAGCGGCGTGCAGACCGGTGGACCGGACAGCTTGTCCCAGCGCGATCGCCAGCAGTTCGCTGCCGAACTGGATAAATGGCTGCTGGAAGTGAAGCGCCGCACAGCGTAATGATAATTATTGTCAATTTGTGGTACAGTGTGGCCTCCACAGGGTTGTCATCCCGTACCGCTTTGCAGTAAAGTAATCGAAACATCTTCTGCAATTATTTCTTTACACTCTTCAGCCATTCGGCATCAAGGGGAACACCTGGCATGACCCAACCCATCTTTTTAGTTGGCCCCCGCGGCTGTGGGAAAACCACCGTTGGCCTGGAGCTGGCACGCGTGTGTCATCGCCAGTTTGTTGATACCGACCACTGGCTGCAAACCGAGGCCGGAAAAACCATCGCTGAGATCGTTGAGCAAGAGGGATGGGAGAGCTTTCGCGCACGCGAAACCGACGCACTGAAAGCGGTCACTACCCCGTCTGCCGTGATCGCGACCGGGGGTGGCATTGTTCTGGCGGAGTGTAATCGTCACTTTATGCGCGAAAAGGGGATCGTGATTTATCTCAGTGCGCCGGTGTCGGCTCTGGTCGGGCGTCTGGAAGCTTTTCCGGAAGAGGGGCAACGCCCTGCGCTGACCTCCAGGCCACTCAACGAAGAGGTGAGTGAAGTGCTGGCCGAACGCGATGCGTTATACCGCGAAGCGGCTCACCACGTGGTGGATGCGTCAGCCACTCCCGAAGACGTTGTGATTCAGATTATTACCGCCCTGCGTTTGGCGTGTGCCAGCTAAGCGGCGTCTATACTTATAGCTCAGACATAAAAAAAGGATGAGCTATGCCAACCAGACCTCCCTATCCGCGTGAAGCGCGCATTGTTACCGTTGAAAAAGGCCATACGGGTCATACCGTGACCTGGTATCAACTGCGTGCGGATCACCCAAAACCGGACTCGCTGATCAGTGAACACGAGACTGAGCAGGAAGCGCTGGATGCGAAACGGCGCTATGAAGATCCCGACATAACCTGAATGTTTTCCTAAACGCTCCAGGATCGTGCCTGAATCACACTTTTTACCCATCGGGAAAGTTAAGCAGGAGTTAATATTTAGTTATTACAAGTAACTCCGGTATCGGCAGGCGATCTTTACATTTCGATGTCGGGATCACCTGCTACGCTTGGTGCTGTTTTGTTGAAAAATTGAACTGTGCAGCGTAGTGAGCCTGTACCTGTGTACACGATGTTGGAGTAATGGAAGGCGATAAAAATGAAGGCAACGTTGGCGATCCTCACCATTGGTGTGGTCCCTGTAAGCGAAGTGTTACCGCTCTTAACCGAGCACGTATCTGAACAACAGATAACGCATCTCAGCCTGCTGGGGAAGATGAGTCGGGAAGAGGTCATGGAAGACTACGCTGTCGAGGCGGGGGAGGATCCCCTGGCGACGTTATTAAGTGACGGTAAACTGGCGCACGTTTCACGCCAGAAAATCGAGCGCTCGCTGCAGGGCGTGATAGAAGTGCTCGATAATCAAGGTTATGACGTTATTTTGCTGATGAGTACTGCCCCCATTAAAGGTCTCACGGCGCGTAATGCGATTTTGCTGGAACCGATGCGCATCATTCCGCCGCTGGTGGCCTCTATCGTTGATGGTCATCAGGTGGGGGTGATTGTTCCCATTGAGGAGCTCATGGATAACCAGGAGGCAAAATGGCACGTGCTGGAAAAAGTGCCCTTGTATGCGCTGGCAAATCCGTTCTGGGACAGTGACGCTAAACTCATTGCTGCCGGGAAGGAGCTGCTGGAGAGAGGGGCAGATGTCTTGATCCTGGACTGCCTGGGGTTCCACCAGCATCATCGTGATTTGCTGCAAAAAGCGCTGGATGTGCCGGTGCTGTTATCCAACGTTCTGATGGCTCGCCTGGCCTCGGAACTCCTCATGTAATGATTTTGCGTGACAGGTGATGAGCATGGCCCCTATAGTGAATTTTTATCTAAAAATATAAGGGCCAGTTCATGCTTCAGAGTAACGAATACTTTTCCGGTAAAGTGAAATCCATTGGTTTTACCAGCAGCAGCACTGGCCGCGCCAGTGTCGGCGTAATGGCGGAAGGGGAATACACCTTTGGCACCGCGGAAGCGGAAGAAATGACGGTGGTCAGCGGCGCGCTGAACGTCCTGCTGCCGGGTGAAACGGAATGGAAAGTTTACGCTGCCGGACAAGTTTTCAACGTCCCTGGCCACAGCGAATTTCATTTGCAGGTGGCTGAGCCTACCTCTTATCTGTGCCGCTACCTGAAATAAAAAATTAGCCGGGTGGCGCTAACGCTTACCCGGCCTACGTTTTGCCCGTTATCTCTGCGCTTCGCCGCCGAGACCTTCCACCAGATTCTGAATCAACGCGGCCAGCTCGCCGGTCATCAGGATGAAGTCCGCGTCAAAACGCTGGGCGTAATCTTCCCTGTCGATATCTTCGTTCTGATCGCGCAGCTCATCGCAGAACTTCAGACGCTTCACGGAGCCGTCGTCGCACATCACGAACTGAATACGCTGCTGCCAGTCGAGCGCCAGTTTGGTGACCACTTTACCCGCTTCGATGTGTACGGCGATCTCGTCGCTCACCAGATCCTGCTTCTTCGCGCGGATCACGCCACCGTCTTCCAGCAGGGCTTTCAGCTCGGCTTCATCAAGGATCTGGAAACCCTGTGCCGCAGCACCGCTGCGTACCCATTCGGTCAGCGTTAACTCAATTGGCGTTTCCAGCGCCAGCGGCACGACCGGTAACGAGCCGATGCTTTTGCGCAGCAGGGCCAGCGTATCTTCTGCTTTCTTGGCGCTGGCGCAGTCCACCATGATCAGCCCGTTAACGGTATCGATCCACATCATGGTCTGGCTGAAGCGGCTGAAGGCGCGCGGCAGCAGGGAGTGCAGCACTTCGTCTTTCAGCGAATCTTTTTCGGTCTTTTTCAGCTTGCGGCCCTGTTCGGCTTCCAGCTTGAAAATTTTCGCTTCGAGCGCCTGCTTAACCACCGGCGTCGGCAGGATTTTCTCTTCTTTACGGGCGCAGACGATGATTTGACCCGTGCTGCTGGCGTGGGTCAGTGCATCGCTTTGTGAACCCATTGGCGGAACCCAACCGGTTTTCGCCATATCCTGGCTACCGCAAGGGGAAAAGGTATAAGCGGCTAACTGTTTTTCCATCTCTTCTGCACGCAGCGAAACGTCGCGGCTGAGACGGTAAACCATCAAATTTTTGAACCACAGCATGATAATTTCCACGGCCTTGTCGTTAAATCAGCGGGCATGATAACGAATTGTCGCATCGCTTGCATTGCTAATCGGGAAGCGTGCTTCTACTCTGTTGATAATCAAAATAATGAGGAGAGTCTTGTGCGTATTGGGATCGATTTGGGCGGCACCAAAACAGAAGTTATCGCACTGAGCGAGCAGGGGGAGCAGCTGTTTCGCCACCGTCTGCCGACGCCGCGCGATGATTATCACCAGACTATCGAGACCATTGCCAGGTTGGTTGAGATGGCCGAGCAGGCCACAGGACAAACCGGCAGCGTCGGGATGGGGATCCCGGGGTCGATCTCGCCGTATACCGGCGTGGTTAAAAATGCTAACTCCACCTGGCTCAACGGCCAGCCGTTTGATAAAGATTTAAGCGCGCGTCTGAACCGGGACGTGCGTCTGGCCAACGATGCCAACTGCCTGGCGGTCTCTGAGGCCATCGACGGCGCGGCAGCGGGTGCCCAGACCGTGTTTGCCGTTATTATCGGCACCGGCTGCGGCGCGGGGGTGGCGTTCGGGGGGCGCGCCCATATCGGCGGCAACGGCACGGCGGGCGAGTGGGGACACAACCCGCTACCGTGGATGGATGAAGACGAGCTTAAATACCGCGCTGAAGTTCCGTGCTACTGCGGAAAACAGGGCTGTATCGAGACGTTTATCTCCGGCACCGGGTTTGCGACCGACTACCGCCGTCTGAGCGGCCAGCCGCTCAAGGGCAACGAAATCATGCGTCTGGTCGAAGAACAGGATCCTGTCGCCGAACTGGCGCTTAGCCGCTACGAAATGCGGCTGGCGAAATCGCTGGCTCACGTGGTGAATATTCTCGATCCTGACGTGATAGTGCTGGGTGGGGGCATGAGCAACGTCGATCGGCTGTACGCCACGGTGCCGAACCTGGTGAAACAGTGGGTCTTCGGCGGTGAATGCGAAACCCCGATCCGCAAAGCGCTGCACGGGGACTCCAGCGGCGTGCGCGGCGCGGCGTGGTTATGGCCAGAATAAACGTTTATTCCCTCTCCCTGTGGGAGAGGGCCAGGGTGAGGCAAGGTAAAAGCAAAACAGCAACTCAAGTTGCTGTTTTTGGTGTTTGTACCCTCTCCCTGTGGGAGAGGGCTAGGGTGAGGGCATCAGACCGCACCCACCCCCATTCATTCCACCGCAAACACCTTATCCAGCCTGCTATACCCCAGGCCGTTGATCTTCTTCACCTTGATCTGCACCGGAATGCGCTCTTTCATCGCCTCTACGTGGCTGATCACGCCGATGGTTTTCCCGGTGGCGTTCAGCGCGTCGAGCGCATCCAGCGCGGTATCCAGCGTCTCACTGTCGAGCGTGCCGAACCCTTCATCCAGGAACAGGGAATCGATCCGCGTCTTATGACTCACCAGATCGGAAAGGGCCAGCGCCAGCGCCAGGCTGACCAGGAAGCTTTCACCGCCCGAGAGCGTACGGGTATCGCGAACCGCATCCGCCTGCCAGGTATCGACCACTTCTAGCTCCAGCGCGTCGCTGGCCTTACGCTGCAGCAGATAACGCCCGTGCAGACGGTTAAGCTGCTGGTTTGCGAGCCAGACAAGATTGTCCAGCGTCAGCCCCTGGGCGAACTTACGGAACTTGTCGCCGGTGCTGGAGCCGATCAGCGCGTTCAGGTACCCCCAGTCGTCCGCCTGGCGCGCGGTCTCTTCAATTTGCTGCATCAACGCCAACTGGTGCTGACGGTTATCGCTGTCCTGCTTAAGCTGCTGGCGGATCTCGCCCTGATGCGTGGTGTTCTCGCGCAGCCGCTGCGCCAGCTGCTGCAGCTGGCTTTGCAGCGCAGGTGCATCGGCGTCGAGCCCTTCCGGCCGCAGCGCCAGATGAGCCTGCAGCTGCTGGTTAGCCTGGCCGGAAAGGGCCGCGGCCTGCTGTATCTGGCTTTCCAGCGACTGTTTCAGCTGTGCGAGGTGGCGAATAGCGTCGTCATCCAACAGCGCGGCAAGGAACGCGTCCCGATCGGCAAAGCAGCTTGCCGAGAGCGCCGCGGTGAACTGCGTCTGCGACTGCTGCAGACGCTCTTGCTCCAGCGTCTCCTGCTGCTGTTGCGCGGTCAGCTGGCTCTGTAGCGACACGCACTCGTCGTGGATGTCGCGCCAGTTATCAGGAATAACCGGTTCGGCGTCTGCGCTGTTCGTTGCCGGAAGCGCGTCGAGCAGCGGCTTCAGGGCGTTTATGCGTTCCTGAAGCACGCCGTGCTGCGTTTGCTTCTCCTGCCACTGCGAGAATTCCGCTTCGCGGGCGTGCAGCCAGGAGGCTTCATTTCCGTCTTCAGGTACGTTGAGTGATAGCGAGAGCAGGGCGTGTTCCAGCGCCTGGCGCGCGGTAGTCAGCTGCTGCTGATACTGTCGCTCCTGCGCTTCCTGCTCGTTCAACTGGTTTTGCAGGGTCAGACGCTGGCTGAGCTGATAAAGTTGGCGCTCGTACTGTTCCTGCTCGTTCATCCATGGCGTGATATCGTCCTGAATATTCAACGCTATATTCAGGGAAGCACAGGCCTCAATCCACTCTTTAGTGAGTGCTTGCTCTTCCTGAGAGAGCGTCTGAAATTCGTCTGTCTCGCGCTGGATCTGCTGAGTCAGGGCATTAACCTGTCCCAGCACAAGCAGGCCTTCCTCTTTAAGCGCGGCGACCTCTTTTTCCAGGGCATCACGGCGGCGCTGGTTATCCGTCAGCTCAAGCGACTGGTATTGCTCAACGGCGGGATGCTCGCTGGAGCCGCATAGCGGACAGGGTTTGCCGGCCTCAAGCCGGGCACGATAGCTTTCCAGGTCTTTAATCGTCGCTTCGCGTTCGCACAGGGCCTTCAGGTCCAGATAGTGCTGGTGTTTCTCTTTGTACTGCTGGCGGCGCAGCGTCAGCGTTTCATTGAGTTTATTTTGTTCGGCCTGGGCCTTCTGCACGCTTTCACCGCTCTGGCGCAGGCGCTTTTGCAGCGGCTGATAGCGGGCATGCAGCGACGTTAGCCGCTGGCGCAGCGTGCGTGACCGGGACTGCTGCTCCATGGCCGCGCTGACCTCATCCGCCGTCAGGGTCAGCGCATTTTCCGGCATCTCAGCCAGCCTGTTGCGTAATTCACTCATCCGCGCAGCAAGCGAGGCTAACTGCGTTTTATCGCGGTTAAGCTGCGAGAACTGGGCGCGCCAGCCGGCAATCTCCTGGCCCAGCAGCCGATAGCGCTCGTGCTCCGCCAGCCACTGCGCCAGCGCCGTCAGTTCGGTCTGAAGCTGCTCGTGGTTACGCAGGGCGGCATTGCGGATACGTGAACGCAGCGCGGTTCTGGCTTGTAAGCGAGTATTTACTTCGATAATTCGCTGCTGTGTCTGTGCCAGACGCGCGGTTTGCTCCTGCTGATGTTCCCAGAGCGGTCGAAGCTGGGCGGCGGGCAGAGCAAGCTGGAGCTTTGCCAGCTCTGGCGCAGCGTTCGTCAGCGCCTGTTGCGCCTGCAGCTGCGTCGCGGTGACGCGCTGTTGCTCGCGCACGAGCTCATCATGACGCGTAAGCCACTGAAAATCTTTCTGCTGGCTTTGCTGCTGAACCAGCAGGGTTTTCTCTTCGTCAGTAAGTGCCTGCAAACTTTGCTGTAACTGCTGCTGCTGTTCTTCGCTCAACAGCACGACGCCCGCCGCCTGCGCCTCGCACTTTTCAAGCACGCTGCGGGCGGCTTTATGTTTTTCAAACACCATGGCGGAAATCTGGCCGTAGATCTCGGTGCCGGTCAGCTCTTCCAGCAGCTCGGCACGATCGCTCGGTTTGGCATTAAGGAAGGCGGCAAACTGCCCCTGTGAGAGCAGCATCGAGCGGGTAAAGCGCCCGTAGTCCAGCCCGGTAAGCGCGGCGGTTTGCTCCAGCTTATCCGACACTTTGTCGGCCAGGATTTTGCCATCTTCACAGCGCGCCAGCTCCACGCGCGGCGCCTGCAGGTTCCCGTCCGGCTGGTTGCGCGCCCGGTTCTGGCTCCAGAAGGCGCGATAGGCGGTGCCTTTTACCTCGAACTCCACTTCTGCCAGGCATTCGGCGGTGTCGCGCGTCATCAGATCGTTTTGCGCCTGAGAGACCTTCTGCAGTCGCGGCGTTTCGTGATAAAGCGCCAGACAGATGGCGTCGAGCAGGGTAGTTTTTCCTGCTCCGGTCGCGCCGGTGATGGCAAACAGCCCGTTGCTGGCAAACGGCTCCGCGGTAAAGTCAATTTTCCACTCGCCCTTGAGTGAGTTGAGATTTTTCAGGCGCAGGCTCAAAATTTTCATGCGTTTTCTTCCTCATCATTGAGCGCATGCAGGGTATGGCTGAACAGTTCGCTGAGTCTTGCGCGCTTCGCGTCGTCAATCTCTTCCTGCGAGAGCCTGCGTTCAAACACCTCTTCAACCCGCAGTTCACTGAGCGTTTCACGTTGAGCGCTTAACAGAATTTTCTCGCGCTGCTCGCGGCTGCGGCGGACCAGTAAGACTTCGACGGGCAAATCCTCCGTCAGCGCCTGAATTTTGCGCTGCATATCGTGCAGGTAGTCATCGGTGGTGATTTCGATATCCAGCCAGACGGGGGGATCTTGTTCGACACCGCGCCACTGCTCCAGCTGGGCGGTGATGGCATCGAGATCGCCTTTCAGCACCGCCAGCGGCTGGGTGACCGGTACTTCCAGCGTCTCGACGGCGCGGAGTTTTCCCTCGCTGAAGCTCACCAGATGCACGGATTTGGCTTTGCCAGTTTCGTCAAAGCTGAGCGAAATAGGGGAGCCGCAGTAGCGGATGTGCTCGCTGCCGCCAATAACCTGCGCGCGGTGGATATGCCCGAGCGCAATGTAGTCGGCTGGCGGGAAGTTTTGCGCCGGAAAAGCATCCAGCGTGCCGATATAGATGTCACGCACGGCGTCACTTTTACTGGCCCCGACGGTGGTGAGATGCCCGGTCGCAATCACCGGAATAGGCTGGTCACCCCGCAGGGCACAGGCTTCGGCGTGCTGCTGGTGGTAATAGTCTGTGATGGCCTGTAAGAGATGTTGCTGCTTTTCTGTACCCGACAGCCCCGCCTGGCTTTGCACGATGTCCCGCGGACGTAAAAACGGTATCGGACACAGCACAGCCCCCGGCGACCCGTCGCGTTTATTCAGGATCTGTGGGGCGTGCCCGGCGCTGGCGACCACGGTGGTATTGAGAAATGCCAGGATATCGCGGGATTCATTGAGCGTGGCGACGGAATCATGGTTGCCGGCGACAATCACCAGGTGACAGCCAGTTTGCTGCAGATTCACCACGAAGCGGTTATACAGCTCACGCGCATAGCTGGGGGGCGAGCCGGTATCAAAGATGTCACCCGCCACAATAATCGCGTCCACCTCGTGCGTCCGGGCCGTTTCCAGCAGCCAGTTCAGGAACGCTTCATGTTCAGCCGCACGGCTTTTGCTGTAAAAATTTTGACCCAGATGCCAGTCCGAGGTGTGAAGTATGCGCATAGCTGATCCGTGGCAAAAAAGAGAAAGCAGGATTATAAACGTTCAGAGAAGGGAAAATAACCGCTGTAATAAAACAACGGTTTGCCCGTTATCGTGGTACTGTTTTTCATAAATCTGTCATAAATCTGACGCATAATGGCGCCGAATTACAAACTTGTAACTTAAATAAGATAAGACAGGGCAAAGTATGGCGAGACGTATTCTGGTCGTAGAAGATGAAGCTCCAATTCGTGAAATGGTGTGCTTCGTGCTCGAGCAAAACGGTTTCCAGCCGGTTGAAGCGGAAGATTATGACAGCGCAGTGAACCAGCTGAATGAACCCTGGCCCGATCTGATTCTGCTGGACTGGATGTTGCCTGGCGGCTCCGGACTGCAGTTTATCAAACACCTGAAGCGTGAAGCGCTGACCCGCGACATCCCGGTTGTGATGCTCACGGCGCGCGGAGAAGAAGAGGATCGCGTGCGCGGTCTTGAGACCGGCGCGGACGATTACATTACCAAACCGTTCTCCCCAAAAGAGCTGGTCGCCCGCATTAAAGCCGTGATGCGCCGTATTTCGCCGATGGCGGTGGAAGAGGTGATTGAGATGCAGGGGCTGAGCCTTGATCCCACCTCACACCGCGTGATGACCGGTGAAAATCCCCTCGACATGGGGCCTACCGAATTTAAACTCCTGCACTTCTTTATGACCCACCCGGAACGCGTGTACAGCCGCGAGCAGTTGCTGAATAACGTCTGGGGAACTAACGTGTATGTCGAAGACCGGACGGTTGACGTACATATTCGCCGCCTGCGAAAAGCACTGGAACTGAGCGGCCACGATCGCATGGTGCAGACGGTCCGCGGCACGGGTTATCGTTTTTCTACCCGTTTCTGAACAATGACAGGAGTGTGACGCGTGCTGGAACGTCTGTCATGGAAAAGGCTCGTCTTTGAACTGATCTTATGCTGTATTCCGGCCTTCCTTCTTGGGGCCTTTCTTGGACACCTGCCGTGGTTTCTGCTGGCGTCGGTCACCGGGCTGCTGATCTGGCATTTCTGGAACCTGCTGCGCCTCTCCTGGTGGCTGTGGGTTGACCGAAGTATGACGCCGCCGCCGGGAAGCGGCAGCTGGGAGCCGCTGCTGTACGGTCTGCATCAGATGCAGATGCGTAATAAAAAGCGTCGCCGCGAGCTGGGAAGCCTGATTAAGCGTTTCCGCAGCGGTGCAGAGTCGCTGCCGGATGCCGTGATTCTGACGACCGAAGAAGGGACGATCTTCTGGTGTAACGGCCTGGCGCAACAGCTGCTGGGCCTGCGCTGGCCGGATGACAACGGTCAAAATATCCTCAACCTTCTGCGCTATCCCGAGTTTACGCTGTACCTGAAAAAGCGTGATTTTACCCGTCCGCACAATCTGAAGCTCAATAATGGTCGCCATCTGGAGATCCGCGTGATGCCCTACAGCGATAAGCAGTGGCTGATGGTGGCGCGCGATGTTACCCAAATGCACCAGCTGGAAGGGGCGCGGCGCAACTTCTTCGCCAACGTCAGTCACGAACTGCGAACCCCGTTGACCGTGCTGCAGGGCTACCTGGAGATGATGCAGGAGCAAACGCTGGAAGGCGCGCCGCGTGAAAAAGCGCTGCACACCATGCGCGAGCAAACGCACCGGATGGAAGGGCTGGTGAAGCAGCTGCTGACGCTCTCGAAGATTGAAGCGGCGCCAACGCTGGCGCTAAATGACACCATTGATGTCCCGATGATGCTGCGGGTCGTGGAGCGTGAAGCGCAGACGTTAAGCCACAAAAAGCATCACCTGACCTTTGAGGTCGACAGTACGCTGAAGGTGCTGGGCAGCGAAGATGAACTGCGTAGCGCCATTTCCAACCTGGTGTATAACGCGGTGAATCATACGCCTGAGGGGACAAATATCGTGGTGCGCTGGCACCATGCCCCAACGGGGGCGGAGTTTAGCGTGGAAGACAATGGGCCGGGGATCGCGCCGGAGCATATTCCGCGGCTGACCGAGCGCTTTTACCGTGTGGATAAAGCGCGATCCCGGCAGACGGGCGGAAGCGGCCTGGGGCTGGCAATTGTGAAACACGCGGTGAATCACCATGAAAGCCGTCTCGATATTCAGAGTACGCTGGGTAAAGGAACCCGTTTCAGTTTCGTTATTCCGGAACGATTAATTGCCAAAAAGATCGCCTGACGGCAGGCGTGTCATTTTACCTTTCCACGGGTCAGCCATCGCTGGCCCGTTTGCTTTGCAGTCAAGCGAAACGCGGATGAATTTTATACGGCTGTCTGTTTTTTGTTCGCATGATTAGCCATGGGTTTTTCTTATAAACAGCGTATTATTCTAACGTGTATTTTCATGCTGGCATATTGTTCTGGTTTTGCGATCCCACCTTGCCTTTAAACGTTATAAGCGTTTAAATTGCGCCCCAGATACTGTCAGACCGACTGTATTTGCGTGGTAAATCGAAAAACTATTCTTCTCCACGCCAGGACGGGAGCATTTCCCGCTGAAATTGAGCAAATTTTCGGCTGTATCGTCCCGTCAGGGATATCGAAAATCTCAATGTTTTCAACACCACATCCACAGGCAGTAAGGTTTTATGACCCATCACTTAAAATCGCGTGACATCATCGCGCTGGGCTTTATGACATTTGCGCTGTTCGTTGGCGCAGGCAACATCATTTTCCCTCCAATGGTTGGCTTACAGGCGGGTGAACACGTCTGGACCGCCGCGTTTGGTTTCCTGATTACTGCCGTGGGTCTGCCGGTTCTCACCGTCGTCGCGCTGGCGAAAGTCGGTGGCGGTGTGGATAGCCTTAGCACCCCGATTGGTAAAGTGGCGGGCGTTCTGCTGGCAACCGTCTGCTATCTGGCCGTGGGCCCGCTGTTTGCGACCCCGCGTACGGCCACCGTTTCCTTTGAAGTAGGGATTGCTCCTCTGACCGGTGACGGCGCGATGCCGCTGTTTATCTACAGCCTGATCTACTTCGCGATCGTGATTCTGGTTTCCCTCTATCCGGGCAAACTGCTGGATACCGTGGGTAACTTCCTGGCTCCGCTCAAAATTGTGGCGCTGATTGTTCTGGCGGTAGCGGCCATCGTCTGGCCAGCGGGCCCGATTAGCGATGCGATGGACGCCTATAAAAACGCCGCGTTCTCTAACGGCTTTGTGAACGGCTACCTGACGATGGATACGCTGGGCGCCATGGTGTTTGGTATCGTTATCGTTAACGCCGCGCGTTCCCGCGGTGTGACCGAAGCGCGCCTGCTGACCCGCTATACCATCTGGGCTGGCCTGATGGCCGGTGTGGGTCTGACGCTGCTGTATCTGGCGCTGTTCCGTCTGGGCTCCGACAGCGCCATGCTGGTCGATCAGAACGCCAACGGTGCGGCTATCCTGCACGCCTACGTTCAGCACACCTTCGGCGGTGCGGGCAGTATGCTGCTGGCGGCGCTCATCTTCCTGGCCTGTCTGGTCACCGCGGTTGGCCTGACCTGCGCCTGCGCAGAGTTCTTTGCACAGTATCTGCCGCTCTCTTACCGCACCCTGGTGTTTATCCTCGGCATCTTCTCTATGGCGGTGTCAAACCTCGGTCTGAGCCACCTGATTCAGGTCTCTATTCCGGTGCTGACGGCGATTTATCCGCCGTGCATCGTGCTGGTGGTGCTGAGCTTTACTCGCCCGTGGTGGAACAACTCTTCACGAATTATTGCGCCAGCCATGTTTATCAGCCTGATTTTTGGTATCCTTGACGGGATTAAAGCATCAGCTTTCGCGCACATACTGCCGGCATGGACACAGCGTCTGCCGCTGTCCGAGCAGGGTCTGGCCTGGTTGATGCCTACCGTTGTTGCACTGGTTCTGGCCATTATCTGGGACCGTGCTGCAGGGCGTCAGGTCGCATCGAACGCCCATTAATCAACGGCAACAAACTGTTTAACCACGGGGCTTAAGGCCCCGTGGTTTTTTGTTTTTTTCGTGTTGAATGGCAAGATTTAAATGGAAAGCACTAACAAACTTAAACGTGGATTGAGCACGCGCCACATCCGCTTTATGGCGCTGGGCTCTGCTATCGGCACCGGTCTTTTTTATGGCTCGGCAGATGCCATCAAAATGGCCGGTCCCAGCGTGCTGCTGGCGTACATCATCGGCGGCGTGGCGGCGTATATCATCATGCGCGCCCTCGGCGAAATGTCGGTTCACAACCCGTCTGCCAGTTCATTCTCCCGCTACGCGCAGGAAAACCTCGGCCCGCTGGCCGGGTTTATCACCGGCTGGACCTACTGCTTTGAAATCCTGATCGTGGCGATTGCCGACGTGACGGCGTTTGGCATCTATATGGGCGTCTGGTTCCCGGCGGTGCCGCACTGGATATGGGTGCTGAGCGTGGTGCTGATCATTTGCGCCGTCAACCTGATGAGCGTGAAGGTGTTCGGCGAGCTGGAGTTCTGGTTCTCCTTCTTCAAGGTCGCCACCATCATCATCATGATTGTGGCCGGTTTTGGCATCATCATCTGGGGAATCGGCAACGGCGGGCAGCCGACCGGCATCCATAACCTCTGGAGCAACGGCGGCTTCTTCAGCAACGGCTGGCTCGGCATGGTCATGTCGCTCCAGATGGTCATGTTCGCCTACGGCGGTATCGAGATTATCGGTATTACCGCCGGGGAAGCGAAAGACCCGGAGAAGTCTATTCCGCGCGCGATCAACTCGGTGCCAATGCGTATTCTGGTGTTCTATGTGGGCACCCTGTTTGTGATCATGTCCATTTACCCGTGGAACCAGGTGGGCACCAACGGTAGCCCGTTTGTTCTGACCTTCCAGCACATGGGGATTGCGTTTGCCGCCAGCATTCTGAACTTTGTGGTGCTGACCGCGTCGCTCTCCGCGATCAACAGTGACGTCTTTGGCGTGGGCCGTATGCTGCACGGCATGGCGGAGCAGGGCAGTGCGCCGAAGGTGTTCGCCAAAACCTCACGCCGCGGCACGCCGTGGGTGACCGTCGTGGTCATGACCGTGGCGCTGCTGTTCTCGGTTTACCTGAACTACATCATGCCGGAGAACGTCTTCCTGGTGATTGCATCGCTGGCGACCTTCGCGACGGTGTGGGTGTGGATCATGATCCTGCTGTCGCAGATTGCCTTCCGCCGTCGCCTGACGCCGGATGAGGCGAAAGCGCTGAAGTTCAAAGTACCGGGCGGCGTTGCGACGACCGTCGTCGGGCTGATCTTCCTGGTGTTTATCATTGCCCTGATTGGCTACCATCCGGATACCCGCATTTCCCTGTACGTGGGCTGCGCGTGGATCGTCCTGCTGCTGGTGGGCTGGGTGTTTAAATGCCGTCGCGACCGTCAGCTGGCAGAAGCGCAGTAATCTTTTTTCTCCCTCTCCCTGTGGGAGAGGGTTGGGGGGAGGGCATCAGGCCGCACTGATGCCTCCTCCTCCTTTCTCCTCCCCCAATAATCCCGATCGTGATGAGCTATCCTTAACCACCCTGTGGCAAGGTGACGTCAATTTCATCAAAGGGGATTCGTGATGTTAAACGCCTGGCACCTTCCGGTTGCCCCATTTGTTAAGCAAAACAAAGACAACCTTGTGATTACGCTCTGGCTGGCGGGGGAAAATCAGCCTGAACGCGTGACGCTCCGCGCCGAAATCGATAACGAAGAGACCGGGCTGAAAATGCACAAGCTGCGCAGCCAGCCGCAGCCGGGGATCACCGCCTGGCGGGCGAATATCGACCTGAGCAGCGGGCAGCCGCGTCGCCGTTACAGCTTCAAACTGCTGTGGAATAACCGCCAGCTGTGGTTTACCCCGCAGGGGTTTAGCCGTTTCCCGCCCGCACGGCTGGAGCAGTTTGCAGTCGATTATCCGGATAACGGCCCGCAGTGGGTTAACGACCAGGTCTTTTACCAGATTTTCCCGGACCGTTTTGCGCGCAGCGAAAAACGCACTGCCGACCAGGATAAGGTCTATCACCACCATGCGGCGGGCCATGACATTATCCTGAAAGCGTGGGACGAGCCATTAACCGCGCAGGCGGGCGGATCGACGTTTTACGGCGGCGATCTCGACGGAATCAGCGAAAAGCTGCCGTACCTGAAAAAACTGGGCGTGACGGCGCTGTATCTCAACCCGGTGTTTAAGGCCCCGAGCGTACACAAATACGATACCGAAGATTATCGCCACGTTGACGCGCAGTTTGGCGGTGACGAGGCGCTGCTGCGCCTGCGGAAGAACACCCAAAACGAAGGCATGCGCCTCATTCTTGACGGCGTGTTCAACCACAGCGGAGATTCGCACGCCTGGTTTGACCGTCATAATCAGTCGATGGGCGGGGCATGTCATAACCCGGATTCGCCGCAGCGCGACTGGTACAGCTTTAACGAGGAGGGCCGTGCGCTGGACTGGCTGGGCTACCCGAGCCTGCCGAAGCTGGATTTCCAGTCGCCAACGCTTGTGAACGAGATTTACGGCGGGGAAGACAGCATCGTGCGTCACTGGTTGAAGGCGCCGTGGAATATGGACGGCTGGCGCCTGGACGTGGTGCATATGCTCGGCGAAGCGGGCGGGGCGCGGGAAAACCTTCAGCACGTCGCCGGGATTACGCGCTCGGCAAAAGCGGCCCAGCCGGAGGCGTTCGTCTTTGGCGAGCACTTTGGCGACGCGCGCCAGTGGCTGCAGAACGATGCGGAAGATGCGGCGATGAACTATCGCGGCTTTACCTTCCCGCTGTGGGGATTCCTCGCTAACACCGATATCTCCTACGATCCGAATCATATCGACGCTGAAACCTGCATGGCGTGGATGGAGAACTACCGCGCCGGCCTGTCGCATCAGCAGCAGCTGCGGATGTTTAACCAGCTCGATAGCCACGATACCGCGCGCTTTAAATCCCTGCTGGGCAAGGATGTCGCGCGTCTGCCGCTGGCGGTGAGCTGGCTCTTCACCTGGCCGGGCGTACCGTGCATCTACTACGGAGACGAGGTGGGGCTGGACGGCAATAACGATCCGTTCTGCCGCAAAACCTTCCCGTGGGAGCCAGCGAAACAGGACAAGGTGCTGTTCAGCCTGTATCAGCGGCTGGCAAAGCTGCGTAAGCAGAGTCTCGCCCTGCGCTACGGCGGCTGTCAGGTGGTGTACGCCCACGATAACGTGGTGGTATTTGCTCGCGTCTATAACCAGCAGCGCGTGCTGGTGGCCATCAACCGGGGCGAGGCCTGCGAAGTGGTGCTGGATGATTCACCGCTGCTGAAGGTAGCGACGTGGAAGAATAAAGAGGGCAAGGCGACGATACAGGACGGCGTGCTGGCGCTGCCTGCGGTATCCGCAACGATCTGGTCCGGCAGCTAAGACCTGTTAATGTTTCCACCTTTTAAGATGGCGCAAATGCAACTATTTGTGTCAATCTTAACGGATCGTTTACGGTGAAGGTGGAAACATGGACGAGCTTTACATCCTTGGCTGTTTGTTCCTGGTATTTGCGCTGGTGGTGGCACCCGTGCTTGCGGTTATAGGCTTTAATCGAAGTACGGCGGCGCGACAGGAGATTGCCCGGCTGCGCCAGCGCATTGAGGCGCTTGAGCAGCGCGGCGTGCCTGAGGACGCGCCGGAGCCGGTGCAGACCGCCGCGCCGGAGGCTGTGACCGCGACGGTGGTTGCAGACGCTCCCGCGCCTGTCGACCCCTGGCGCCCCGATACTCCCGCTGCCGTGGCAGAACCTGCCCCGGCCCCGGCGCCTGCGGCAAAACAGTCTTCTGCCTTTGGCGGCATCCTGACGTCGCTGGCACGCTGGTTTATGCAGGGTAATCCGCTGGCGAAGCTTGGGATCCTGCTGCTTTTCCTTGGTCTTTCATTCCTGCTGCGTTATACCGTGGAACATTCCCTGTTCCCGCTTGAGCTGCGCCTCGTGGCAACGGCGCTGTTTGCCATCGTTCTGCTGGCGGTCGGGTGGCGACTGCGGCACAGGCAGCGCGTCTATGCGCTGATCCTCCAGGGCGGGGCGACCGGCGTGCTCTACCTGACGGTGTTTGGCGCCTTCCGGCTCTGGCAAATGTTGCCGTTGACGCTGGCCTTTGCGCTGCTGGTGGTGATTTGCGCGGCGAGCGTCGGGCTGGCGGTGCTGCAGAAGGCGCTGAGCCTTGCCATGCTGGCGAGCCTCGGCGGCTACCTTGCGCCGCTCCTCTTGTCTACCGGGGGCGGCAGCTTTGTTGCGCTGTTCTCCTTCTATCTTCTGCTGTCTATCGGCATTCTCGCTATCAGCATCTGGCAGCACTGGCGCGAGCTGAACCTGCTCGGGTTGCTGTTCACGTTCGGCGTGGGCGGCATGTGGGGGCTGAATGACTACCGGCACGAAGACTATTGGGTCTGCCAGCTGTTCCTGATTGCCAATACGCTGATATTCGGCGTCCTGAGCGTGGCGCTGTCGCTGCGGGCGCAGGAGAAAGGGAAGCAGATTATTGACGGCGTGCTGCTGTTTGCCCCGCCGCTAATCGGTTTTGGGATGCAGTACGGCATGACCCGGCACTGGGAATATGGTCCGGCCCTGAGTGCGCTGGGATACGGCGCATTTTATCTTACCCTCGCGTTCCTTGCGCTGCGGCGCTATCCCTCCGTCGGACGACCGCTGGTCATGGCGGCGCTGGCTATCGGCGGCGGGTTCGCGACGCTCGCCATTCCGCTGGCGCTGTCAGCGCGCTGGACGGCGATGGCCTGGGCGCTGGAAGGGCTGGGTATCCTCTGGCTGGGCGTGCAGCAGCACCAGCGTCGCATGAGCTATAGCGGGACGGCGCTGCTGGTGCTGGCGCTCGGCAGCGCGCTGTGGGCACAAACGAACGGCGTTACGTCGCTGAGTCTGCTCCTTATCTTCGCCATCCTCAGCCTTTGCTGGCTGGCTGCGGCCTGGCTGTGGCGGACTCTCTTTATGCCGGTCAGCTGGGCGCTGCTGGCAGGCGGGCTGCTGTTCTGGCTCGTGGCGCTATTGGGCGCATCGCGGCTGGCGCTGACGCAGGAATTACCGATTCTGGCGGGCGTGCTGGCGCTGACGGCGGCGTCGGTCTGGGGCTGGCGGCAGGTGGCCGCTCGTCTGGCGTGGCGAGAGCTGGACGCCAGCAAATGGCTGCTGTGGCCGGTTATGCTGCTGATGGTGGGTTATCAGCTCTGGCACCAGCAGATCGTCTCCGCCGGCTGGTCAAACCTGGCCTGGTGCGTTGCGCTTCCTGCCTCGCTAATGCTGCTGCGGCGCGACGGTGAAAGACTCCTGCCGCGCATCGCGATGGCGCTGCATCTGTCGCTGTTCTGGATGATTTTACTGGCGCTGGCCGCCGAGCTTTACTGGTTTGCCCGGTCTCTGCCGTGGGGCATGGCGGCCTGGGGCAGCGGACTGGCGATGGCCGCAGGCGGCGGGGTGATTATGGCGCTCTCTGCTGCGGTACGGCGTCGCGTGTGGCCGTTCCGGGAGTGGCCCGCGCTCTACGCCTGCCTGGCACCGATTCCCGTAGTCGTGGCGCTGCTGGTATTGCTGGTGGTGACCAATTTCCAGGACGGCGTGGTCTATCGTCAGACCTGGCTGCCGCTGGTGAACCCGCTTGAGGAAGGTGCCGCGTTCGCGTTGCTGGGTCTGGTGGTCTTTTATCGGGCGGTGGATCGCTACTACCCGGCGTGGCTTGCGCAAGCGCGCCCGTGGCCTGCCGTCGCGCTCATGGCGTTTGGCTTCTGGTGGCTTAACGGTGCGCTGATGCGCGCCCTGGCCTGGTACGGCGACGTGGCCTGGAATATGGCATCGCTGTGGGATTCGCGGCTTATCCAGACCAGTTTTGCCCTGTTCTGGATGCTGAGCGCGCTGGTGGTCATGATCCATGCCACCCGTCGGGCTTCCCGGCAGGAGTGGCTCTGCGGTGCCGCGTTGCTGGGTGTGGTAATGGTTAAACTGATGCTGGTGGACAGCGCGGGCGGAGGCGGTTTGTCGCGCGCGGTAGCGTTTATCGGCGTGGCGATACTGGTTCTGATTGTGGGGTATTTCTCACCGCTACCGCCCAAAACAGGAGATGAAAAATGAAATGGATGAAAGCGGTAGCGTGTACCGCGCTGCTGGCGCTTTCCGGCCCGGCGTTCTGCGACGAGGGACAAACGGAATCGCCCCGGGACTATGCTTTTGGTCTTTCACTCGATACGTCTGTTCCTTCCCAGTGGTATCGGGTGATGCTGCCGCTCGCCGTCTATGAGCAAAGCACGTCGCCAGATCTGCATGATGTCCGCGTCTTTAACCAGTCGGGCGAGCCGGTTCCCTTCAGCCTGGTCAGCGCGACGCGTCCGCAGGCGTCAGTGCAATCCACGGCGCTGCGCCTCTTCCCGCTGGATGCCTCGCCGCTTGCGGCTTCGCAAGGATCCGGTGATAGCGATAAGATCCTGCTCCGCTCCGGAAACGGCGTTGAGATTGTGCTGGAGCGGCAAAAAGCCGCCGCAGCCGGGCAACATTATCTGCTGACCCTGCCGGAGCAGGCTACGGGGGAGATGGCCATATCCCAGCTGCAGCTGCTCTGGAATTCTCCTCAGACGCCGTGGCAGGGAACGGCGTCGGTCTATTACAGCGAGGATCTTAAGCGCTGGTATACCCTGCGCGAGGATATGCCATTACTTGACGCCGTCAGCGGCCAGGATCGTCTTAAGCTCGATCGGATCGATACCGATACGGTTTTATCTCCCGATGCGAATCGCTATCTCATGGTGGTGCTGAACGCGCAGAGCCAGGGGATAACCTTGACCGGCGTTAACGCAATCATCGCACCTGCCCAGGCGATCCCGGAAGCGGTCGAGCTTGAGGGGGAAGGGGAGCAGCTATCGACAAGCGAAGCGCAGTGGCGCTGGGCGCATCCGCAGCCGCTGAGTGCTGTCAGCATCTCACTGAATGGCGATGGCGTCCTTCCCGTGGAGATAGCGTGGCGGAGTACGGAAAAAGACGCATGGCACCCCCTGAAAAAAGAGGTCCTTTACCGTCTTGAGGGAAAAACGTCGCCACCGGTTTCGCTTAACGGGGGCCTGGTGCAGGCAGTGAAAATCACGACGCTGAATGCGCGTCTGCCAGAATACCTGCCGAGCGTCACGGGACATCGCGACCGCTACGATCTGGTGTTTAACGCCCAGGGGAAAGCGCCGTACGTGCTTGCCTGGGGCAACGGCGCCGCAAAGCCTGCCAGCGTGGAGCCCGGCATGCTGATCCCAGCCGACCTGCGTAAGACCTATGCTATGGCGAACCTGCCGCAGGCCGACATTGTTGATGACGTTGCGTTAGGCGGCGAGGGGCGTCTGACCGCCACCTCTGCGGCCGATCGGGCGAGCTGGATGAACGCCCTGCTGGTGTGGGGCGTGCTGATTGCGGGCGTGCTTCTGCTGGCGGGAATGGCCTGGCGCATCTGGCGTGAAACGCAGCGTAAGGCATAAAAAAAGGCCCGCATAAGCGGGCCTTTTTCGTAAACCGTGCCGATTACAGGCTGGATACGTTTTCAGACAGGTATTTAGCCACGCCGTCTGGGGAAGCAGCCATACCTTCTTTACCTTTTTCCCACTGAGCCGGGCACACTTCGCCGTGCTCTTCGTGGAACTGCAGCGCGTCAACCATGCGCAGCATTTCGTCGATGTTACGACCCAGCGGCAGATCGTTCACAACCTGGTGACGAACGATGCCGTTTGCGTCGATCAGGAAGGAACCGCGCAGCGCAACGCCAGCGTCCGGATGTTCGATACCGTAAGCCTGCTGGATTTCGCGTTTGATGTCCGCAACCATTGCGTATTTCACCGCACCGATGCCGCCTTTGTCGACAGGGGTGTTACGCCATGCGTTGTGTACAAATTCAGAGTCGAAGGAGACGCCAACAACTTCCACGCCACGCTTCTGGAATTCTTCATAACGTTTGTCGAAAGCGATCAGCTCAGACGGGCAAACGAAAGTGAAGTCCATTGGCCAGAAGAACAGAACGGTCGCTTTACCGTTGGTGTGCTGTTTGAAGTTGAAGTTTTCAACGATTTCACCGTTGCCCAGAACTGCTGCAGCTGTAAAATCCGGAGCCGGACGAGTTACCAGAACCATATGATTCTCCTGTAGATACTAAGGTTATTTGGAACGCAACGCGAGCCAGTATAGAGAGTGTTCATGGATAAGACAAAGAGGTGGTGACAATCGTTCCGCCAGCTTTTACCTATCAATCCAATCTCCATTAAAGTTGTTTGTTTTTCGCCTGCGCCATCATGCGCGGGTAAAACTGCCAGAATCGGGTCTCCAGCGCATCGTAATGTTCATCCAGGTCATACCAGGAATCCCGCAGCGCATCCAGCCGCGGGCGACGGCTCGCCATCCCATTCAACACGTTCTGGATAAAGTCCATCTCGCGATAGCGCTCCAGCCAGCGTTCCGACCACAGATAGTTATTCAGATTCACAAAGCGCGGCGGCGAGTCGGGCAGAATAATCGACACCTGCTGGTGGGCATAGCGCACAAACGCCGGCAGCGGCATCTTCGGCGACAGCTGTTCCCAGTGGCGCGACAGGAAGTGATCCCACATCACGTCGAGCGTGATCGGGGCAACGCGGCGCGTTTCAGGGCGGAACCAGGCTTTGGCTTCCGTCACTTCCGGCAGCTTATCCGTCAGCACGTCGATGCGGCGGTGCATAAAAATCCCGTCGACAACCTCAGGGGAGTAGTCTTCTGCGGGATTACCGCGTACGAAATCGGCCAGCAAATTGCCCGAGAGGGAGCTGTCAGCAAGGTGCGCGAGATGCAGGTGAGCGAGAAAATTCATGCGTTTTATTTGTCCGGGGGCGGCTAGTTGTTGCAGCAAAAGGGTGTGAGCACTAGACTATGCCGCCTGTTTTTAAGTCACGAGTATACGTCATGCGCGTCGCCGATTTCTCCTTTGAACTACCTGAATCCCTGATTGCTCACTATCCCATGCCTGAGCGCAGCAGCTGTCGATTACTGTCACTGGATGGGCCAACGGGCGAGCTGACGCACGGTACTTTCACCGATTTGCTCGACAAGCTCAACCCTGGCGATCTGCTGGTTTTTAACAATACCCGCGTGATCCCGGCGCGCCTGTTTGGCCGTAAAGCCAGCGGCGGTAAGATTGAAGTGCTGGTCGAACGTATGCTCGATGATAAACGTATTCTGGCACATATTCGCGCTTCTAAGGCGCCGAAGCCGGGCGCGGAGCTGCTGCTGGGCGATGATGAGAGCATCAAGGCGACCATGACCGCGCGCCACGACGCGCTGTTCGAGGTGGCGTTTGACGACGAGCGCACGGTGCTCGATATCCTGAACGCCATCGGTCACATGCCGCTGCCGCCATATATTGAGCGTCCGGACGAAGAGGCCGACCGCGAGCTGTACCAGACCGTCTACAGCCAGAAACCGGGTGCCGTCGCTGCGCCGACCGCGGGCCTGCATTTTGATGAGCCGCTGCTGGAAAAACTGCGTGCGAAGGGCGTGGAGATGGCGTTCGTGACGCTGCACGTCGGCGCGGGGACCTTCCAGCCGGTGCGCGTGGACAGCATTGAAGACCACATCATGCACTCTGAGTATGCTGAAGTGCCTCAGGATGTGGTGGACGCGGTGCTGGCGGCGAAAGCGCGCGGTAGCCGCGTCGTGGCGGTCGGGACGACGTCTGTGCGCTCGCTGGAGAGCGCCGCGCAGGCGGCGAAAAACGATCTTATCGAGCCGTTCTTTGGCGATACGCAGATCTTTATCTACCCGGGCTACCAGTACAAAGTGATTGACGCGCTGGTGACCAACTTCCATCTGCCTGAATCGACGCTGATTATGCTGGTTTCCGCGTTCGCGGGCTATCAGCATACGATGAATGCCTACAAGTCTGCGGTAGAACAAAAATATCGCTTTTTTAGCTACGGGGACGCGATGTTTATCACGTACAATCCGCTGGCTTTGAATGAGCGTGTCGGGGAATAAGTCCGCGGCACCGTTTTACAACGTTGGACTGTTTTTCTGACGTCGGAGAAAAAATGAAATTTGAACTCGATACCACCGACGGTCGCGCGCGTCGCGGTCGCCTGGTGTTTGATCGCGGCGTGGTGGAAACCCCCGCGTTTATGCCTGTGGGCACGTACGGCACCGTAAAAGGGATGACGCCGGAAGAAGTAGAAGCCACTGGCGCACAGATTATCCTCGGCAACACCTTCCACCTGTGGCTGCGTCCGGGTCAGGAGATCATGAAGCTCCACGGCGATCTGCACGATTTCATGCAGTGGAAAGGCCCCATCCTGACCGATTCCGGTGGCTTCCAGGTCTTCAGTCTGGGCGATATCCGCAAGATCACCGAGCAGGGCGTACACTTCCGTAACCCGATCAACGGCGATCCGATTTTCCTCGATCCCGAAAAGTCGATGGAGATTCAGTACGATCTCGGCTCTGACATTGTGATGATCTTCGACGAATGTACGCCGTACCCGGCGGACTGGGACTACGCAAAACGCTCCATGGAGATGTCCCTGCGCTGGGCGAAGCGTAGCCGTGACCGTTTTGACTCTCTGCAGAACAAAAATGCGCTGTTCGGCATTATCCAGGGCAGCGTTTACGAAGATTTACGCGATATCTCTGTTAAAGGTCTGGTAGAGATAGGTTTTGATGGCTACGCTGTCGGCGGTTTGGCTGTGGGTGAGCCGAAGGAAGACATGCACCGTATTCTGGAACATGTCTGCCCGCAAATCCCGGCGGATAAACCACGATACCTGATGGGCGTGGGTAAACCAGAAGATCTGGTTGAAGGCGTACGCCGCGGCATTGATATGTTTGACTGCGTCATGCCAACCCGCAACGCGCGTAACGGCCACTTGTTCGTTACCGATGGCGTGGTGAAAATCCGTAACGCGAAGCATAAGAGTGACACCAGCCCGCTCGATTCCGAGTGCGATTGCTATACCTGTCGCAATTATTCTCGCGCGTATCTGCATCATCTCGATCGTTGTAACGAGATTTTGGGCGCGCGTCTCAATACCATTCATAATCTTCGTTATTATCAGCGCTTAATGGCTGGTTTACGTAAGGCTATCGAAGAGGGTAAATTAGAGAGCTTCGTGACCGATTTCTACCAACGTCAGGGGCGGGATGTTCCACCGTTGAACGTTGATTAATTTTAATAATGAGGGAATTTGAATGAGCTTTTTTATTTCTGATGCGGTAGCGGCAACAGGTGCTCCAGCGCAGGGCAGCCCGATGTCTCTGATTCTGATGCTGGTTGTGTTCGGTCTGATCTTCTACTTCATGATCCTGCGTCCCCAGCAGAAGCGCACCAAAGAGCACAAAAACCTGATGAACTCCATTGCGAAAGGCGATGAAGTACTGACTAACGGTGGTCTGGTCGGTCGCGTAACCAAAGTGGCTGAAAACGGCTACATTGCTATCGCCCTGAACGACACCACTGAAGTGGTCATCAAACGTGACTTCGTAGCTGCCGTTCTGCCGAAAGGCACCATGAAGGCGCTGTAATCCCAACTTTTCCCAAAGGGAACTGCCGTGTTAAACCGTTATCCTTTGTGGAAGTACATCATGCTGGTCGTCGTGATTCTCGTCGGCCTGCTGTACGCGCTTCCCAACCTGTATGGTGAGGATCCGGCTGTTCAAATCACTGGCGCGCGCGGTGTCGCCGCCAGTGAGCAAACGCTGATCCAGGTCCAGAAAACGTTACAAGAAGAAAAAATTACCGCTAAGTCTGTGGCTCTGGAAGAGGGGGCAATTCTTGCTCGCTTCGACACCACCGACACGCAGCTCCGCGCTCGCGAAGCGCTGATGGGCGTGCTGGGTGACAAATACGTCGTGGCGCTTAACCTTGCCCCTGCAACCCCGCGTTGGCTGGCTGCGATGAAAGCAGAGCCAATGAAACTCGGTCTTGACCTGCGTGGCGGCGTTCACTTCCTGATGGAAGTGGATATGGATACCGCGCTTGGCAAGCTGCAGGAACAGAATATCGACAGCCTGCGCAGCGATCTGCGTGATAAAGGCATCGCTTACACCACCGTGCGTAAAGAAGATAATTACGGCATGAGCATCACGTTCCGCGACAGTGCGGCGCGCGATCAGGCTGTAGATTACCTGACCCAACGTCACCGTGACCTGGTCATCACCTCTCAGGGCAGCAACCAGCTGCGCGCGGTGATGACCGATGCGCGTCTGAAAGAAGCGCGTGAATATGCCGTTCAGCAGAACATCAACATTCTGCGTAACCGTGTAAACCAACTGGGCGTGGCTGAGCCGCTGGTACAGCGTCAGGGTGCTGACCGTATCGTGGTTGAACTGCCGGGTATCCAGGACACTGCGCGTGCGAAAGAGATTCTGGGTGCGACCGCAACCCTGGAATTCCGTCTGGTGAACTCCAACGTCGATCAGTCCGCTGCAGCCGCAGGGCGTATTCCGGGTGATTCCGAAGTGAAACAGACTCGCGAAGGTCAGCCTGTTGTGCTGTACAAACGCGTGATTCTTACCGGTGACCATATCACCGACTCCACGTCGAGCCAGGACGAATACAACCAGCCGCAGGTTAACATCTCGCTTGATAGCGCGGGTGGTAACATCATGTCTAACTTCACCAAGGACAACATCGGCAAGCCGATGGCAACCCTGTTCGTGGAGTACAAAGACAGCGGTAAGAAAGATGCAAACGGTCGTGCGGTGCTGGTGAAAGAGGAAGAGGTGATTAACATCGCCAACATCCAGTCTCGTCTGGGTAACAGCTTCCGCATTACCGGTATTAGCAACCCGAACGAAGCGCGTCAGCTCTCTCTGCTGCTGCGTGCCGGTGCGCTGATTGCGCCAATTCAGATTGTTGAAGAACGTACCATTGGTCCAACGCTGGGGATGCAAAACATCCAGCAGGGCCTGGAAGCGTGTCTGGCCGGTCTGGTGGTGTCTATCCTCTTCATGATCTTCTTCTATAAGAAGTTTGGTCTGATTGCCACCTCCGCGCTGATCGCGAACCTGGTGCTGATCATCGGCATTATGTCCCTGCTGCCGGGGGCCACGCTGACCATGCCGGGTATTGCGGGTATCGTTCTGACCCTTGCGGTGGCGGTCGACGCCAACGTACTGATTAACGAACGTATCAAAGAAGAGTTGAGCAACGGTCGCTCTGTTCAGCAGGCGATTGATGAAGGTTATAAAGGCGCGTTTAGCTCCATCTTCGATGCGAACGTAACAACACTGATTAAGGTTCTTATCCTGTATGCAGTGGGTACTGGCGCGATCAAAGGCTTTGCGATTACAACCGGTATCGGTGTCGCAACGTCAATGTTTACCGCTATTGTCGGCACCCGTGCCATCGTGAACCTGCTGTACGGCGGCAAGCGCGTCAAAAAGCTGTCTATCTGAGGAGTGCGTTGTGGCACAGGAATATACTGTTGAACAATTGAACCACGGCCGTAAAGTCTGGGACTTTATGCGCTGGGACTACTGGGCCTTCGGCATTTCAGGTTTCCTGCTGATTCTGTCCATCATCATTATGGGCGTGAAAGGCTTTAACTGGGGTCTCGATTTCACCGGTGGTACGGTCATCGAGATCTCCCTGGAAAAACCGGTCGATATGGACCAGATGCGCGAATCGCTGCAGAAAGCGGGCTTTGAAGAGCCGCTGCTGCAGAACTTCGGCAGCAGCCGCGACATCATGGTGCGTATGCCGCCGGTGCACGATGCCAACGGCAGCCAGGAGCTGGGCAGTAAGGTTGTTAGCGTGATTAACGAAACAACCAGCCAGAACGCAGCGGTTAAGCGTATTGAGTTCGTCGGTCCAAGTGTGGGTGCTGACCTGGCGCAGACCGGCGCGATGGCGCTGCTGGTGGCGCTGATTTCCATCCTGGTGTACGTCGGTTTCCGCTTTGAGTGGCGACTGGCGGCCGGTGTGGTTATCGCTCTGGCGCACGACGTGGTGATCACCATGGGCATACTGTCGCTGTTCCACATTGAGATTGACCTGACGATTGTGGCATCCCTGATGTCCGTTATCGGTTACTCACTGAACGACAGTATCGTGGTATCTGACCGTATTCGTGAAAACTTCCGTAAGATCCGTCGCGGTACGCCGTACGAAATCTTTAACGTGTCGTTGACCCAGACGCTGCACCGTACCTTGATCACCTCCGGTACTACCCTGATGGTGATCCTGATGCTGTTCCTCTTCGGTGGTCCGGTGCTGGAAGGCTTCTCGCTGACCATGTTGATTGGTGTCACCATCGGTACAGCGTCGTCTATCTACGTCGCGTCCGCACTGGCATTGAAACTCGGCATGAAGCGCGAGCACCTGCTCCAGCAGAAAGTCGAGAAAGAAGGGGCGGATCAGCCGTCCATTCTGCCGTAAGGCGACGTTTAGCGCGTTATCGAAATCCCGGTCGGTTGACCGGGATTTTTTTATCTCCTTCTGACAAACACTCCTGACAGTATGCTGTCAGGAGCCCTGTCGTAGACTCCTTCTGAACCCAAACAACAGGCAGGAGGATGTATGAAAAGCGTCATTAACTGGTTTGAAATTCCGGTCTCGGATATGGAGCGCGCCATCAAATTTTATGAGCCGGTGATGCAGCTCGCGCTGCGTCGCGAGAAAATGGACTGCGCGGAGCTGGCGGTTTTCCCGCATGAGGATCCCGCCACCGGAGGCGCACTGGCAAAATTTGACGGCGTTACACCGTCTTTGCAGGGCGCTATTATTTACCTGCATACTGACAATCTGGCGGCCACGCTCGATCGCATCGCCTCTGCGGGCGGCGAGTGCGTGTTTGGCCCGCTGGAACTGCCGCATGGCATTGGCACTATCGCATTGTTTACCGACAGCGAGGGTAACCGCGTCGGCCTCCATCAACCTGCCTGAGAGCGGAATAATATATGACCCGACGCGCTGACCGTTTGTTTCAGATTGTGCAGATCCTGCGGGGCAGGCGTCTGACAACGGCAGCGCATCTGGCGGACCGGCTTGGCGTGTCCGAGCGCACGGTCTACCGCGATATCCGCGACCTGTCGCTTTCCGGTGTGCCGGTGGAAGGTGAAGCAGGGAGCGGATATCGGCTGATGTCGGGTTTTGACCTGCCGCCACTGATGCTGACAAATAAGGAATCTGAGGCGCTGATCGTCGCGATTCGCCTGCTCAAAACCTGGGGAGGCGAATCGCTGTCGCGCGAGCTGGAGTCGGCTCAGGAAAAGGTGCTGGCGATTCTGCCCGAGGAGAGTCGTCGAAAGGCGGAGCAGACGCGGATCTACGCCCCGGATTTTTGCATGCAAAGCCACTCCCGCAGCGATTTTGACAGGATTCATCAGGCGATTTCCGCCCAACAGGTGCTGGCGCTGCATTACCGTGATGAAGCAGGACAGCTGTCTAATCGTGAGGTTCAGCCGCTGGGGCTGTTCTTCTGGGGAGAGCGCTGGCTGCTGGCGGCGTGGTGTGAACGGCGCGATGACTATCGCTGTTTCCGGCTCGACAGATGCCTCAATATTGTGACTACGGAAAGGCGGTTTAGCGAGAGTGCGGACAGGTCTCTGGCAGATTTTTTGCGGAAGGTTAAGCAGTAAAAAGCCGGGTGGCGGCTACGCCTTACCCGGCCTGCATTCGGATCGTTGGCCCGGTAAGCGTAGCACCACCGGGCGAAACCCACACTGATTAGAAGTTGTAACCTACAACCAGGTAGCCACCCCAACCGGTTGATTTAGACGTGAAGTCACCCTCACCCCAGTTAACGGTATCCCCACCTTTCCACTGGCCGCCGTTATGGAAATAACGCGCGACGACAGAGTAGTGCCAGTGATCGTAGTTCAGGGCCAGAACGTGGCTGGACGCGATAGAGTTACTGGTACGGTTCTTGTCATCACCCAGATCTGAGCCCCAGTCGAAGTTGGTGAAGCCGATGTAGGTCAGTTGGCCACCCCAAACCTGAGTGATTGGCACAAAGTATTTTACTTTGAAACGGTAGCCATCCCACTCGTTTTCGTTTGAAGCGCCATAGTTCTGCCACTGGTATTTAGCATACACGTTCAGAGACAGGCCCATTGGCAGACCGGTATCGATATCTGTACCCAGACCCATGTACCAGGTGCTCTGACGGCTGCCTTTGTTATCGCCCATATCGTAGATATAGTTGTTGGCGAAATACCATTCTTTGAACGGACCAAAGCTCAGGTCGGTACCCGTCAGTTTATCAATAGAGAAACGCGGTTCGATTTCCATGAACAGCGGGGAACCGTCGGACCAGATACCTTTGTCGTTACCGTTACCCCAGTCAAAGGTCTTAGGAATATCGATATAGCCGTAGAAATCAAACCAGTCTTTTTTAGCAAACGCTTCGTATTCCAGATAAACGTCGTTGTTCAGCTTCGGAGAAAAGCGCGTGTGGTAGCTGCCGACCACGTTAACGCTCTGGTGCCACCAGTCGGAGAGATATTGTGGTTTATCGTTTTCCGCTGCGTTAACAGTGAAAGAGGAAGAAAGTGCCAGCACGGCGCCAGCTGCGAGTAATGTTTTTTTCATAATCATGCCACTGATTGAAATTCCCTTCCGGGAGTGAAAAATGCGCGAATTGCGTTTCTAAATATTTCGTGTTTCTGCGGTGCCTATTATAGGAATCCCTGCTCACAAAAATATGTGTTGTTTCACATATCTCTCACACGCGTAATCGATTGCGTTCACGTTTGCGTACTTTAAACGGCCGGGATTGTAGCGGCAATCATTTATGTTGCCAATCCATACGAAATGTAAATGTTAGCGGAGTGACATTTCACTCCGCTAAAAGTGGGGTTACTGAGCGGCGGGCTGGATATCGTGAATGCGGATGAAACCTAACTGATCCGGAGTCAGTCCGTTAATCTGCAGTGGAATGTCAACATCGCTCGGAGCCAGCACGCTGGCCGGTGCGGTGAACAGCTGACGGTTAACATTCACCTCCTGGTAGCTCTCCGTGGTGCCCTGGATCTGTCCCCATTCGACGGTGCCGCTGAAGGCTGGCAACGGATCGTTGGATTCTCCCTGGATGCGTAATGTTGCGCGAGTACCATTTGCATTCGCCGCCACGTTCACCAGAGACATTTTCAGCGTGCCAATCTGACTATTGAGCCGCGCGGGCGTATTCGCCCCCGGTAGCAGATAAACCCCGCTGCTGGATTTAGCATTCAGCGCGTTTTGCTGGGTGATCTTCACCGTTTCTTTGTTCAGTTTGTCCATCGCCGTATTGAGCGTATTTACGCTCTGTTTCATCTGACGGACTTCGGTTTGCTGTGCACAGGCGCTAAGGGTGAAGAGGCTCCCCACCAGCAAAATTTTCAGGTAACGTCTTGTCATTGCGTTTATTTCCTTGAAATAACGGATCGTCCTAATGGTAGCCAGCATCATCGTGTCAGACATAGATCCTTTGTCTCAAAAAGCTCTTCCTTTGTTGTCAGGCCAGATCAGGGTAAAATGAAAATTAGTTAACCGGATAACAGGGATACCGTATGCATTGCCCATTCTGCTCCGCTGTGGATACCAAAGTCATCGACTCTCGTCTTGTGGGCGAAGGGTCATCCGTACGCCGTCGTCGGCAATGTCTGGTGTGCAACGAGCGTTTCACGACCTTTGAGGTTGCTGAGCTGGTAATGCCGCGCGTGGTAAAAAGCAACGACGTGCGAGAGCCGTTTAACGAAGAGAAACTGCGCAGCGGGATGCTGAAGGCCCTGGAAAAACGTCCCGTCAGCGCGGACGACGTTGAAATGGCGTTAAACCACATAAAATCTTACCTTCGTGGTTTGGGTGAGCGTGAAGTGCCGAGCAAAATGATCGGCAACCTGGTGATGGAGCAGCTGAAAAAGCTCGATAAGGTCGCCTATATCCGCTTCGCTTCGGTCTACCGCAGTTTCGAAGATATCAAAGAGTTTGGCGAAGAGATCGCCCGCTTACAGGATTAAGCTCATGCAGGATGAGATTTACATGGCGAGAGCCATGAAGCTGGCGCAGCGCGGTCGTTTTACTACCCATCCTAACCCGAACGTCGGGTGCGTTATCGTCAAAGATGGCGAGATCGTGGGGGAGGGGTTTCACTATCGTGCCGGCGAACCGCATGCTGAGGTTCATGCGCTGCGCATGGCCGGCGAGAAGGCGCGCGGTGCTACGGCCTACGTCACACTGGAGCCCTGCAGCCATCACGGGCGTACGCCGCCGTGCTGCGAAGCGCTTATCGCGGCAGGTGTTTCGCGCGTGGTCGCATCGATGCAGGATCCGAATCCGCAGGTAGCCGGACGCGGTCTGTATCGCCTGCAGCAGGAAGGCATTGACGTCAGCCATGGCCTGATGATGCAGGACGCGGAAGCGCTCAACAAAGGCTTTCTGAAGCGCATGCGCACGGGGTTCCCGTATATTCAGCTCAAGCTGGGCGCCTCGCTGGACGGTCGTACGGCGATGGCAAACGGCGAAAGCCAGTGGATCACGTCGCCACAGGCAAGGCGCGATGTGCAACGTCTGCGCGCGCAAAGCCATGCTATTCTCACCAGCAGTGAAACCGTTCTGGCTGACGATCCGGCTATGACCGTGCGCTGGGACGAACTGAATGCCGATACTCAGGCGCTTTACCCGCAGGAGAACCTGCGTCAGCCGCTGCGTATTGTCATTGATAGCCAGAACCGGGTGACGCCGGAGCACCGCATCGTCCAGCAGCCGGGTGAAACCTGGATTGCCCGCACTAAAGAAGATACGCGCGAATGGCCGGAAGGCGTGCGCAGCATTATGGTGGCGGAGCATAACGGTCATCTGGATCTGGTGGTGCTGATGATGCTGCTCGGCAAGCAGCAGGTGAACAGCATCTGGGTCGAAGCCGGGCCAACGCTCGCCGGTGCGCTCTTACAGGCCGGACTGGTGGATGAATTGATTGTTTACGTTGCGCCTAAACTGTTAGGTCACGATGCGCGCGGCCTGTTTGTGCTGCCTGGCCTTGAAAAACTGGCCGACGCACCGCAACTCAAATTTAGCGAGATTCGTCCGGTAGGTCCGGATGTCTGCCTCCACTTAACGACAGCGTAATTGCTCCTGAAATAGGGAAGCAGTGCGCAAAGTATTATGATAAAATCCGCCCCCCTGCGGGGCCAAATGAACCCGTAAAGGAAGAGTATGAACATTATTGAAGCTGCTGTAGCTACCCCGGACGCTCGCGTCGCCATCACCATTGCGCGTTTCAACAACTTCATCAACGACAGCCTGCTGGAAGGTGCTATTGACGCCCTGAAACGTATCGGCCAGGTTAAAGATGACAATATTACCGTTGTTTGGGTTCCAGGCGCTTACGAACTGCCACTGGCGGCGGGCGCGCTGGCGAAAACCGGTAAATATGACGCGGTGATTGCACTGGGTACCGTTATTCGTGGCGGCACTGCGCACTTCGAATACGTTGCGGGCGGTGCAAGCAACGGTCTGGCACACGTTGCGCAGGATGCTGAAATTCCTGTCGCGTTCGGCGTGCTGACCACCGAAAGTATTGAACAAGCCATCGAACGTGCTGGCACCAAAGCCGGTAACAAAGGTGCAGAAGCTGCACTGACCGCGCTTGAAATGATCAATGTATTGAAAGCCATCAAGGCCTGATTTTTTTGTAAGGGGAATTCCGTGAAACCTGCTGCTCGTCGCCGCGCCCGTGAATGTGCCGTCCAGGCACTTTACTCCTGGCAGTTGTCCCAGAACGACATCTCTGATGTTGAATACCAGTTCCTGTCAGAACAGGACGTGAAAGACGTTGACGTTCTGTACTTCCGTGAACTGCTGTCGGGAGTGGCGACTAATAGCGCGTATCTCGATGGTCTGATGAAGCCTTACCTGTCCCGTCTGCTCGAAGAGCTGGGCCAGGTAGAAAAAGCAGTGTTGCGTATTGCGCTGTTTGAGCTGTCTAAACGTGATGATGTGCCGTATAAAGTGGCCATCAACGAAGCGATCGAACTGGCGAAAACCTTCGGCGCTGAAGACAGCCACAAGTTTGTAAACGGCGTACTTGATAAAGCAGCACCTGCGATCCGTCCCCACAAAAAGTGATCCGCAAACCGGAGTCCTGCATTGCCTGACGGGCAGTGCGGCTCCGGTTTTTTCTTTTATTTGCTGAGGCATAACGTATGGCATGCGGCGAATTCTCCCTGATTGCCCGTTATTTCGACCGTGTCAGAACCTCTCGTCTTGATGTTGAAACCGGCATTGGCGATGACTGTGCACTTCTCAATATTCCCGAAAAACAGACGCTGGCAATCAGCACCGACACCTTAGTGTGCGGCCGTCATTTCTTACCGGATATCGATCCTGCCGATCTGGCGTATAAAGCGCTGGCGGTGAACGTCAGCGATCTGGCGGCGATGGGTGCCGATCCTGCGTGGCTGACGCTGGCTTTGACCCTGCCAGAGGTGGATGAAGCCTGGCTGGAAGCCTTTAGCGATGCGCTATTTGAGCAGCTTAGCTACTATGATATGCAGCTGATTGGCGGTGATACCACTGCCGGTCCGCTGTCGATGACGCTGGCGATCCACGGCTATGTGCCGCTTGGCCGTGCGCTTAAGCGCTCAGGCGCAAAACCCGGTGACTGGATCTACGTGACCGGTACGCCGGGCGACAGTGCGGCAGGGCTGGCGATCCTTCAGAACCGTTTAACGGTTGAAGATGCTGATGATGCGGCATATCTGGTAAAACGCCATCTGCGGCCAACACCGCGTATCTTGCACGGCCAGGCGCTGCGCGAGCGGGCGAGCTCGGCTATCGATCTCTCTGACGGGCTGATCTCAGACCTCGGCCATATTCTGAAGGCCAGCGGCGTCGGCGCGCGCGTTGACCTAGACCTGTTCCCGCTGTCTGAGCAACTGCTTCGCCATGTAGAGCCTGAGCTGGCCCTGCGCTGGGCGCTGTCCGGTGGTGAAGACTACGAACTGTGCTTCACGGTGCCTGAGCTCAACCGCGGAACGCTGGATGTGGCGTTAGCGCATCTCGGCGCGAAATTTACCTGCATCGGTCAGATCATGCCGGAGAGTGAAGGGCTGAAGTTTGTGAAAGACGGTGAGCCGGTTACGCTGGACTGGAAAGGGTACGATCACTTCGCGTGATGTTGTGCGCTCTGTATTGCCGGGTGGCGGCTCCGCCTTACCCGGCCTACGTGCTTACTTAAATCCTACCACCGGATGCTGCTGATACGGCGTCTCAAGCTCGGCAACCTGCTCCGGCGTCAGCGTGATATCCACCGCATTCAGCAGTTCGTCAAGCTGCTCTTGCCGGGATGTGCCGATAATCGGCGCCGCGACGCCGCGTTTACCCAGCAGCCAGGCCAGCGCCACCTGGGCGCGGGTTGCACCGGTATCGTCGGCGATCCCGGCTAAACGTTCGGCAATTAGCGCATCGCTGGCTTCTGTACCACCATACAGATTTTTTCCCACTTCATCCGATACCAGACGGGCCGTGGTTTCTCCCCACGGACGGGTCAGACGACCGCGCGCCAGCGGGCTCCACGGGATCACCGCCACGCCCTCCTGATGGCACAGCGGCAACATTTCGCGCTCTTCTTCACGATAGATCAAGTTGTAGTGATCCTGCATGGTGACGAAGCGCGCCCAGCCGTGCTGCGCCTGGAGATCCAGCGCCTGAGCAAACTGCGACGCGTGCATAGACGACGCGCCGATGTAGCGTGCTTTACCGGCTTTGACCACATCGTTCAGCGCTTCAAGCGTCTCCTCGACTGGCGTGTTGTAATCCCAGCGGTGAATTTGCAGCAGGTCGACGTAATCCATGTTCAGGCGCCTAAGGCTGTCATCAATGGATCGCAGGATCTGTGCGCGAGAAAGGCCCTCAGCCAGGTCGCCTACCGGATAGTAGACCTTGGTGGCGACGACGATGTCATCACGACGGGCAAAATCGCGCAGGGCGCGGCCAACAATCTCCTCGCTGCTGCCGTCGGAGTAGCTGTTGGCGGTGTCAAAGAAGTTAATGCCGCCCTCAATGGCGCGTTTGATAATCGGACGGCTGCTCTCTTCCGGCAGCGTCCAGGCGTGGTTTCCCCGATCGGGCTCGCCAAAGGTCATGCATCCCAGACAAAGTCGGGAAACCTTAAGGTCCGTTTTTCCTAACGTAGTGTATTGCACGGTTCCGCTCCTGCTGTTTAAACACCAGGTTTAAGCATAGCAGGAGCGGAAAAGGGGGAAGGGGTCAGTCCAGCCAGCGGCGGATTTTAGCTTCGATACCGGCAGCGTCCAGGCCAATCGCCGCACGGGCTTCATCCTGGGTACCCTGAGGAATGAAATGATCCGGCAGGCCGAGGTTTAGCACCGGCACGGCTTTACGATTTGCCATCAGCACCTCGTTCACGCCGCTGCCCGCGCCGCCCATAATGGCGTTTTCTTCCAGCGTGACCAGCACGTCATGCGTCTCCGCCATACTCAGGATCAGCGATTCGTCGAGCGGTTTCACAAAGCGCATGTCCACCAGGGTGGCATTCAGCGCTTCAGCCGCTTTCGCCGCCTCTGGCATCAGCGTGCCGAAGTTCAGGATCGCCACTTTTTCACCGCGACGCTTCACCAGACCTTTACCGATCGGCAGTTTTTCCAGCGGCTGGAGCTCAACGCCCACCGCATTGCCGCGCGGGTAGCGAACGGCGCTTGGGCCATCCTGATAGTGGTAGCCGGTAAACAGCATCTGACGACATTCGTTCTCGTCGCTTGGCGTCATGACGACCATGTCCGGAATACAGCGCAGGAACGACAGGTCAAACGCGCCCTGGTGCGTCTGGCCGTCGGCACCGACGATGCCTGCACGATCGATAGCAAACAGCACCGGCAGCTTCTGAATCGCCACGTCGTGGATGACCTGATCGTAGGCGCGCTGCAGGAAGGTGGAATAGATCGCGACAACCGGCTTGTAGCCGCCAATGGCCAGGCCCGCCGCAAACGTAACCGCATGCTGCTCGGCAATGGCAACGTCAAAATACTGGTCAGGGTATTTTCTGGAGAACTCCACCATGCCGGAGCCTTCACGCATGGCCGGGGTGATCGCCATCAGCTTGTTGTCTTTCGCGGCGGTTTCGCACAGCCAGTCGCCGAATATTTTTGAATAGCTCGGCATGCCGCCGCTGCTTTTTGGCAGACAGCCGCTGGACGGGTCAAATTTCGGTACCGCGTGGAAGGTAATCGGATCTTTTTCCGCCGGTTCGTAGCCACGCCCTTTTTTGGTCATGATGTGCAGGAACTGCGGGCCTTTCAGGTCGCGCATGTTCTTGAGCGTGGTCACCAGACCGAGCACGTCATGGCCGTCAACCGGGCCGATATAGTTAAAGCCCAGCTCTTCAAACAGGGTGCCCGGCACGACCATGCCTTTAATGTGCTCTTCGGTACGCTTGAGCAGCTCTTTGATTGGCGGCACGCCGGAGAAGACTTTCTTGCCGCCTTCACGCAGCGAGGAGTAAAGCTTGCCGGAGAGCAGCTGCGCCAGATGGTTGTTCAGCGCGCCGACGTTCTCGGAAATCGACATTTCGTTATCGTTAAGGATAACCAGCATGTCCGGCTTGATGTCGCCCGCATGGTTCATGGCCTCAAAGGCCATACCGGCGGTGATGGCACCGTCGCCAATCACGCAGACGGTGCGGCGCTGCTTGTTCTCTTTTTCGGCGGCAACGGCAATCCCGATGCCCGCCGAAATGGAGGTAGAGGAGTGGCCGACGCTCAGCACATCGTACTCGCTCTCACCGCGCCACGGGAACGGGTGCAGGCCGCCTTTCTGACGAATGGTGCCAATTTTATCGCGACGTCCGGTCAGAATTTTGTGCGGATAAGCCTGGTGGCCCACGTCCCAGATGAGCTGATCGAACGGCGTGTTATAGACATAGTGCAGCGCCACGGTCAGCTCTACCGTGCCAAGCCCGGAGGCGAAATGGCCGCTGGAGCGGCTAACGCTGTCGAGCAGGTAGCGACGCAGCTCGTCGCACAGCTTCGGCAGGCTCTCTTTCGGCAGCAGACGTAACTCCTGGGTGGAGTCAACTAACGCCAGTGTCGGGTATTTGGCAATATCAAAACTCATCAAAGGCTCATCGAGATATATAGTTTATTTATCACGCTGGATTATATAGTCCGCTAGCGCTTCCAGTGCCGAGGTATCCAGCGATTGCGCGGCCAGTTCATTTAGCGACTGGCGGGCATCGTCAATCAGATCCCGGGCTTTACGTTGGGCTTGCTCAAGGCCCAGCAGGGCGGGGTAGGTACTTTTGCCAAGCTGCTGGTCCGCACCCTGACGTTTACCCAATGTTGCAGTATCGCCCACCACATCCAGAATGTCATCCTGAACCTGGAATGCCAGACCGATACTTTCTGCGTATCTGTCCAGAATCGGCAGGGCTTTGCGCCCTTGTTCACCCGCGCTCAGCGCGCCCAGGCGAACGGCGGAACGGATCAACGCCCCTGTTTTATGGCGATGAATACGCTCCAGCTGTTCCAGATTAACCTGACGTCCTTCAGCTTCAAGATCCAGCGCCTGTCCGCCGCACATGCCGGCTACGCCGCTGGCCATTGCCAGCTCGGAGATCATCGCCAGGCGGTCGCGGTCAGCCACTTCCGCCATCGGCGCGTCGCTCAAAATCGAGAACGCCAGCGTTTGCAGGGCATCACCCGCCAGAATGGCATTCGCCTCGCCAAACTTGATATGGCAGGTGGGTTGACCCCGACGTAAATCGTCGTCGTCCATGGCCGGGAGATCGTCGTGGATCAGCGAGTAGGCATGGATGCACTCAACGGCGGCTGCCGGGGCGTCCAGCGTGTTATCGCTGATGCCAAACATATTGCCCGTGGCGTACACCAGGAACGGGCGCAGGCGCTTTCCACCCAAGAGTGCGCCATAGTGCATGGCTTCAACCAGTGGAGTGTTCTGAAAAGGCTGTGGCGCGATAAAACGGCGCAGGGCGTCGTTGGCGCGTACGACACGCGCCTGAAGCTCATTGGCAAAATCCATTTACTCGGCGTCCGGTGTGAAAGGCGTGGTTTTCGCGTCTTCGCTGTCGGAAAGCAGGATCTGCACGCGCTGCTCGGCCTGCTGCAGCTTGACCTGCCCCTGGCGCGCCAGCTGCACGCCACGCTCGAATTCGTTGAGCGCCTCTTCCAGCGGGAGATCGCCGCTCTCAAGGCGGGTAACAATTTGCTCCAGTTCACTCAGCGCAGTTTCGAAACTGGCCGGTGCGTCGTTCTTCTTCGGCATAGTGAATTGACTCTTATATTCTCAGCCCCGACATGGTAACGGACTCAGGGCAATTATCAAATAACGCGCAATGTGCACAGGAGCGGCGCGATGGTGGTATACTTGCGCGCCTGGATGCAGCCACGGGTGTGGGCTGCTGTACTCTTTTCCATTACAAGCCTTAATACGCTTGCCTAAGAAACATTGCCGCCATGAAGTTTATCATTAAATTGTTCCCTGAAATCACCATCAAAAGCCAATCTGTGCGTTTGCGCTTTATTAAAATTCTCACCGGGAACATTCGAAACGTATTAAAGCACTACGACGAAACCCTCGCCGTGGTGCGCCACTGGGACCACGTTGAGGTCCGTGCCAAAGACGAAAACAAACGTCAGGATATTCGCGACGCCCTGACCCGTATTCCGGGTATCCACCATATCCTGGAAGTGGAAGATGTCCCGTTCAGCGATATGCACGACATCTTCGAGAAAGCGCTGGTCCAGTACCGCGACCAGATCGAAGGCAAAACTTTCTGCGTGCGCGTAAAGCGTCGCGGCAAGCACGAGTTCAGCTCCATTGAAGTGGAACGTTACGTGGGCGGCGGCCTGAACCAGCACGTCGAGTCTGCGCGCGTGCGCCTGACCAACCCGGATGTGACCGTCAATCTGGAGATCGAAAACGATCGCCTGCTGCTGGTGAAAGGGCGCTATGAAGGCATCGGCGGCTTCCCGATCGGCACCCAGGAAGACGTATTGTCCCTGATCTCCGGCGGCTTTGACTCCGGCGTCTCCAGCTATATGCTGATGCGCCGCGGCTGCCGCGTGCATTACTGCTTCTTCAACCTGGGCGGCGCGGCGCACGAGATCGGCGTTCGTCAGGTGGCGCATTACCTGTGGAACCGCTTCGGCAGCTCTCACCGCGTGCGTTTCGTGGCAATTAACTTCGAACCTGTGGTTGGCGAAATCCTCGAAAAAGTAGACGACGGCCAGATGGGCGTCATCCTGAAGCGCATGATGGTGCGCGCGGCGTCCAAAGTGGCTGAACGCTACGGCGTGCAGGCGCTGGTCACCGGCGAAGCGCTGGGCCAGGTTTCCAGCCAGACGCTGACCAACCTGCGTCTGATCGACAACGTGTCTGATACGCTGATCCTGCGTCCGCTGATCTCCCACGACAAAGAGCACATCATCGATCTGGCGCGCGAAATCGGCACCGAAGATTTTGCCCGCACCATGCCGGAATACTGCGGCGTGATCTCAAAAAGCCCAACGGTGAAAGCGGTGAAGGCGAAGATCGAAGCGGAAGAAGAGCACTTCGATTTCAGCATTCTGGAAAAAGTGGTGGCGGAAGCGTCCAACATTGATATCCGCGAGATTGCCCAGCAGACCGAGCAGGAAGTGGTGGAAGTTGAAACCGTGAGCGGTTTCGGTGCTAACGATGCGATTCTGGATATCCGCTCTATTGATGAGCAGGATGACAAGCCGCTGCAGGTTGAAGGCGTCGACGTGGTTTCTCTGCCGTTCTACAAGCTGAGCACGAAGTTTGGCGATCTCGACCAGAGCAAAACGTACCTGCTGTGGTGTGAGCGCGGGGTGATGAGCCGCCTGCAGGCGCTGTATCTGCGCGAGCAGGGCTTTGCGAATGTGAAGGTGTATCGCCCGTAGTTTCTCGCCGGGGAGTGCGGCCTGATGCCCTCACCCCGGCCCTCTCCCGCAGGGAGAGGGAGAAAACACCTATTCGTAATAATTATAAATCCCCGCCGGCATCACCAGCGACGATGCCACTTCGTACGCCTTCTCGCGCCCGACCAGCAGGTCAATAATCTTTAAGCCAAAATCAATTGCGGTGCCGGGTCCCTGGCTGGTCAGCAGGTTGACGCGCGGGTCCCAGACGACGCGTTTATCCACCCAATGCTCTTCCGGGATCGTATCCTTAAGCCCCGGGAAGCCGGTCATGTTGCCGATGGGGAAGATATCGTGCGGAATCAGAACCGTTCCGGCGGCGGCACAGATAGCGGCGACGATGCGGCCGGATAAATGAAACTGACGCACGGTCTCGACCAGCAGCGGGCTGTCGCGAAAACATTCCGCGCCTTTCAGGCCACCGGGCAAAACGATGATATCGTAATCCCCGTCGGCTACCTGCACGAGCGGGGCATCCGCGAGCAGCTTCACGCCGCGCGAGCAGGTAATCGCCAGGCTGCCGTCGCTGGCGACGCTGGCGGTGGTCACCTTAATGCCGCCGCGCACCATCAAATCAATGGTGGTGACCGCTTCCATCTCTTCGCTACCAGGGGCGAGGCAGATCAGGGCTGACGCGCTCATATTCACTCTCCTTACGTTTAACCAGGTCATACAGACGGGCGTTTTCCGGCACCGCGATGCCGTGCGCGCGGGCGCGTTTTAGCAGATAACCGGTGATATAGTCGATCTCCGTGTGGCGTAATGCCCGAACGTCCTGCAGCATCGAGGAGACGTTTTCTGCCGTGCTCTCAATGACCTGCTCGACGTAGCAGCGCAAATCGTCCGCCGACGTGTGCAGGCCTTCCCGCTCAACGACCGCCGCGATTTCTGCACACAGCACCGCAACGTCCTGTGGATGATTTTTCAGCTCTCCGTTCGGACAGTTCCACAGCGCCGTCAGCGGATTGATCACGCAGTTTACGGCCAGCTTGCGCCAGAGTTGAGGACGAATATGGTTATGCCAGGCTACGTCCGGCAGCACCTTCTGCAGCACATCGGCAAGATAGCTGTAGTCGCCATCCTGCGTTCTGGCGGGTCCAATGTGCGTCACCCCGCTGGCGACATGCACGATGATGTTGCCGTCGCGACGGGCAGCGTGCGTGGTCGTCGCCATCAGCAGGGGCTGCGGAACGCTTTTCAGCTCGTCAAGGGTCCCCATGCCGTTATGCAGCAGCAGTATGGGCGAAGTGGGGGGGAGCTGGGCGGACAGCGTCTTTACCGCGTCTGAGACCTGCCACGCTTTGAGCGTCACCAGTAAAAGGTCACTTTGCGCCAGGAAATCAGGATCGTTCGCGGTGAGGGATTCGTTAAAGATGCTTCCGTCTTCACCAATCAGGTTTACACTGCAATAGGGCTGGGGCACGCGCAGCCAGCCCTGAACCTCATGTCCGTGCTTGCACAGCGCGGTCAGCCACAGCTGACCAAGGGCTCCACATCCGAGCACTGTAATTTTCATTGTTCCTCCTCACCTGCAACTGCGCCAGGTGTTACAGCTTAATTATACAGCTAAGCTTCTGTTGAGTTATGCCTCGTAGCGGGTATTATGCAACGCAACAAAAGTGAAGGGAGAAGAAAAGATGCCATCTTTCGATATTGTTTCCGAAGTTGATATCCAGGAAGTTCGCAACGGCGTTGAGAACGCAAGCCGCGAAGTTGAGTCACGTTTCGATTTTCGTGGCGTTGAGGCGTCGTTTGAGCTGAACGATGCAAATAAGACCATCAAGGTGCTGAGCGAGTCTGATTTCCAGGTAAATCAGCTGCTCGACATTCTGCGCGCCAAGCTGTTAAAGCGCGGCATCGAAGGGACGTCTCTGGATGTACCGGAAGAGTTTGTGCACAGCGGTAAGAACTGGTTTGTTGAAGCTAAGCTGAAGCAGGGCATCGAGAGCGCGGTGCAGAAGAAGATCGTTAAGCTCATCAAAGACAGCAAGCTGAAGGTGCAGGCGCAGATCCAGGGCGAAGAGATTCGCGTCACCGGGAAATCCCGTGATGACCTCCAGTCGGTGATGGCGCTGGTGCGCGGCGGCGATCTGGGGCAGCCGTTCCAGTTTAAAAACTTCCGCGATTAATATAAAAAGCCCGGTTTAACCGGGCTTTTTTTCACGCTTTGAGCGCCTGCTCAACTTCGAAGCGGTTGGTCATTTTACTGTCTATTTTGACGTAAGCGCTGCGCTCTTCGGGGACAATCAGCACTTCTGTCACGCCTTCTTTTGCTTCCAGACGCTGTTTCAGCGCATCGACAATCTCAACGTCATTCGGGATTTCCACGCGCAGGCTGCTCACGTAGCGCGGCTCTTTCATGGTGCTGGCGACCAGCAGCCAGACTGTCGCCAACAGCGCACCGGCGAGAAACACGGTTTGTGAATCAAACAGGCCGTCCACCCAGCCGCCAAGCGAGCCGCCGATTGCCACGCCGAGAAACTGGCTGGTGGAGTAGATGCCCATCGCGGTACCTTTATACCCGGCGGGGGACTCTTTGCTGATAAGCGACGGGAGCAACGCTTCCATCAGGTTAAAGGCCAGGAAGAACAGCTGCACGCCGGCAATCAGCTCCCAGAAGTGCGGGCCGGCACCCCAGAGCACGATCTCGGCAATCAGCAGGACCGCTACGCAGCCCACGAAGACGCGCTTCATTTTGCGCTTCACTTCGGCGTAGATGATGAACGGCACGACGGAGACAAACGAAATCAGCATCGTGACCAGATAGATTTTCCAGTGCTCAGCCGCCGGGAAACCCGCTGCGGCAAGCTGGCCGGGCAGGGCAACAAAGGTCGACATCAGCAGGATGTGCAAACACATAATGCCAAAATTCAGCTTCAGCAGGCGCGGCTCGACGATCACTTTGCTGAAGCAGCCTTTTACCATCCCCGACTCACGGTTGAGGACGTGGTTTTTGCTGTCCGGAACCACCCACAGGGTTAAGGCAATACCGATGGTCGCCAGCACGGCAATCATCCAGAACAGCGCGTGCAGACCCAATGTGTGCGTAATAATGGGGCCCAGCACCATCGCAATCGCAAACGTCACGCCAAAGCTCACGCCGATGAACGCCATCGCTTTAGTGCGGTTCTGCTCGCGGGTTAAGTCTGACAGCAGCGCCATCACCGCAGCGGCAATCGCGCCGGAACCCTGCAGGGCGCGGCCGAGAATAATTCCCCAGATGGAGTGGGAGAGGGCGGCAATGACGCTCCCGAGCACAAAGACCAGCAGCCCACCGACGATCAGCGGCTTTCGGCCCACCCGGTCAGAGAGCAGGCCAAACGGGATCTGGAACACCGCCTGCGCCAGACCATAAATGCCAATGGCGAGGCCAATTAGCGCCTCGCTGGCCCCCTGCAGCGCCATACCGTACGTGGTCAGAACAGGCAGGACCATAAACATGCCAAGCATCCGTAGCGAGAAGACAGTCCCTAAGCCCCAGGTCGCGCGAAGCTCGCCTGGCGTCATTTTATAATCGTTCATTACCACCTCAGTTCAAAAGCAGGCCATAGTGTAGTGCGGGGAAGGGGCGGGGTAAATAAAGGGTTATTTAACAAATATTACATGCGTTATTAATAAATTCCGTGAATAAAAAAGGGTGCCGAAGCACCCCTTTATTCACCTGTTGTGGCTTACCAGACGTAAGTCAGCAGGTTATGTGAATCTGGCACCATGAAATCGACAGACATCATCACGGACAGCGAGGTGATGGCCACAATCGAGAACACAAACAGTTTGCGCGCCCAGACTTTGTCATCTTCCACTTTGTAACCGCGCAGCGCCATACCGAGCCACCAGACGCTCACCGCAGCCGCTACCGCCAGATATTTATATCCAGCGTAACCACCCAGAGAGAGCATCAGCGTTGCCACGGCAAAGGCGATGATGTACAGCGTGATGTGGTTCTTGGCAACCGAAATGCCTTTCACGACCGGCAGAACCGGGATGTTCGCTGCCTGATAATCCTTAAAGCGGAAAATCGCGATGGCATAAGAGTGCGGCATCTGCCACAGGCTAAAGATAGCCAGCAGGATCAGAGCACCGCTGTCGAACTCGTTCGTGACCGCGCAGTAGCCAATCACCGGCGGCGCAGCGCCGGAGAGAGAACCAATCAGCGTGCCGTAGACGGAGTGGCGTTTCATATACAGGCTGTAGACGCCCACATACACCACGAACCCCATCACCCCCAGCCAGCAGGCCAGCGGGTTAGCACCAAACCACAGCAGCATAAAGCCAGCAATACCCAGCAAGGTGGCGTACACCAGCGAGACGGAAGGGGCGATCAGGCCTTTCACCAGCACCCGATTTTTGGTCCTTTCCATCTTCTTGTCGATATCCATGTCGATGTAGTTGTTAAATACACAACCGGACGCAACAACCAGTGACACACCGACCAGCGTGTAGATAAAGAGGGTGTAATCAATGCTGCCCTTAGAGGCCAGCAGGAACCCTCCGATCACGGAGATCAGGTTGCCAAAGATGATGCCTGGTTTCGTTACTTGCAGGTATTGCTTAAACATACTCGCCGCTCTTAGTGAACCATCATGTTGTAGTTGAGGTTCCACATAATCCAGATGGAACCGACTACCAGGATAGCGATGATAATCACGGTAAAGATAAAGGCGGTCATATTCCAGCCTTCATCGGACTTGGTGTTCATGTGCAGGAAGCAAACCAGATGCACCAGAATCTGAATCACCGCGGTCACCAGGATTGCACCCAGAATAACCGGCTTAGACGCAGAACCGCTCATCACCATCCAGAACGGGATCACCGTCAGGATGATCGACAGGATGAAACCTGTCATGTAGGTTTTTACGCTACCGTGGGAAGCGCCATGATCGTTTGAATGACTCATTACATCGCCCCCATCAGATATACAACAGAGAACACACAGATCCACACCACGTCCAGGAAGTGCCAGAACAGGCTCAGGCACATGATACGGGTACGGTTAGTGCTGGTCAGGCCGCGACGGGATACCTGGAACATCAGTACCGCCATCCAGATCAGACCAGAGGTGACGTGCAGACCGTGGGTACCTACCAGCGCGAAGAACGCGGACAGGAAGCCACTGCGATCCGGACCGAAACCTTCCAGAATCAGGTGATGGAATTCATAGATTTCCATCCCGATAAATCCAGCACCAAACAACCAGGTCAACGCCAGCCAGGACACAACCTGGCTCTTGTTGTTTTTGTACATGGCGATAGCCGCCATGCCGTAGGTGATGGAGCTGAATAACAGCAGTGCGGTTTCAACCAGAACGAACGGCAGTTCAAAGATATCCTTGCCAGCCGGGCCGCCCGCCGTGCCGTTCACCAGAACGGCATAGGTCGCGAACAGACAGCAGAACAGAATGCAGTCGCTCATCAGGTAGATCCAGAAACCGAAGACTTTGGTCGGTCCTGTATCGTGGTGCGCATGTTCATGCGCGTGGGCAGTTGAGTGCGCCAGAGTATCAGTTGCCATTTTTCAGCCCCGCTTTAGAAATCTCGTCGAAATGCTGATTTTCCAGCTTCTCAACTTCACGGACTGGTACGTAGTAGTCCACGTCCTCGTCAAAGCTCTTCACAATCCAGCTGATTACGATGCCGGCGAAGCCAACAATCGCCATCCACCAGATGTGCCAGATCATTGCGAAACCAAATACCGTTGCGAAGGCGGCAATCACGATGCCCGCACCGCTGTTTTTCGGCATGTGGATCTCTTCGTAATGAGCAGGTTGCTTGTACGCTTCACCTTTTTCTTTCATTTCCCAGAATGCGTCGCGTTCATGAACCTGCGGCACGATGGCAAAGTTATAGAAAGGCGGTGGAGAAGAGGTTGCCCACTCCAGCGTACGGCCACCCCATGGGTCACCGGTCAGGTCACGGTTCTGGTCGCGGTCGCGAATAGACACGTAGAACTGAATCAGCTGAGACGCGATACCACAGGCAATCAGCACGGCACCGCCCGCTGCAACCATCAGCATTGGGTGGAACTGCGGATCGATCTGCTGGCTCAGACGACGGGTCATACCCATGAAGCCCAGAACGTACAGCGGCATAAATGCTACGAAGAAGCCGATGATCCAGAACCAGAACGCGCGTTTACCCCATTTCTCGTTCAGCGTGAAGCCGAACGCTTTTGGCCACCAGTAGGTTACGCCAGCGAAGCAGCCGAAGACCACGCCACCGATGATAACGTTATGGAAGTGCGCAATCAGGAACAGACTGTTATGCAGAACGAAGTCAGCACCTGGTACCGCCAGCAGTACGCCGGTCATCCCACCTACGGAGAAGGTCACGATGAAGCCGATGGTCCACAGCATCGCTGAGTGGAACACGATACGGCCCTGGTACATGGTGAACAGCCAGTTGAAGATCTTCACCCCGGTAGGGATGGCGATAATCATAGTGGTGATACCGAAGAAGGCGTTTACGTTCGCGCCCGCACCCATGGTGAAGAAGTGGTGCAGCCAAACGATGAACGACAGAACGGTAATACACACGGTTGCCCACACCAGAGAGGTGTAACCAAACAGACGTTTACGCGAGAAGGTTGCTGCGATTTCGGAGAACACACCGAACACAGGCAGAACCAGAATGTACACTTCCGGGTGACCCCAGGCCCAAATCAGGTTGATGTACATCATCATGTTGCCACCCATATCATTCGTGAAGAAATGGGTGCCCAGGTAGCGGTCCAGGGTCAGCAGCGCGATGGTGACGGTCAGAATTGGGAAGGAGGCAATAATCAGGATGTTTGCGCACAGAGATGCCCAGGTAAATACCGGCATCTTGAACATGGTCATGCCAGGGGCACGCATCTTGATAATGGTCACGAAGAAGTTGATACCGGTCAGGGTAGTACCGACACCGGAGAGCTGAAGCGCCCAAATCCAGTAGTCGACGCCAACGCCCGGACTGTACTCAATTCCTGACAGCGGCGGGTAAGCCAGCCAGCCGGTCTGCGCGAATTCGCCCACACCCAGTGACAGGTTAACCAGAATAACGCCGACAACCGTGAACCAGAAGCTCAGGTTGTTCAGGAACGGGAACGCCACGTCGCGCGCGCCGATTTGCAGCGGAACGACAACGTTCATCAGACCGATAACCAGCGGCATCGCCACGAAGAAGATCATGATAACGCCGTGAGCGGTAAAGATCTGATCGTAGTGGTGCGGCGGCAGGAAGCCGGCTTCACCCGCTGAAGCGAGTGCCTGCTGGCTACGCATCATGATCGCATCCGCAAAGCCACGAATTAACATGACGATACCGACGATGCAGTACATGATACCGAGTTTTTTGTGGTCAACCGAAGTCAGCCACTCGTTCCACAGGTAGCTCCACTTACCGAAGTAAGTGATCAGGGCCAGTAAGGCCGCGCCACCAATGATAATTGCAGCCACCGTAACCACGATAATCGGTTCATGGTAGGGCACTGCATCCAGTGTCAATTTTCCGAACATTTTCTTCCTCGGCCCCTTAGTGAGCGGTTTCCGCGTGGCTCATGTCCATGCCTTCCATACCTTCATGCGCGCTGTGCTCGCCTTCAGGCTGGGTCATGTCCATGCTCTTGCCGTGATCCATAAATTTGCCAATAACGTCTTTGAACAAATCTGGTTTCACATTAGAGAAGTACTCCACCTTGTTGTATTCGCTAGGTGCAGCCACTTTTTCGAACGCCGCCATGTCAGACATGGTGTTTGGAGACTGCTTCGCTTTTTCAACCCACTGGTCGAAAGCGGCACGGTCCGGCGTCGCAATAGCTTTGAACTTCATACCTGAGAAGCCCGGGCCGCTATAGCTGGCGGAGATACCATCATAGGTGCCTGCTTCATTCGCGATCAGGTGCAGATTGGTCTGCATACCGGCCATCGCGTAAATCTGGCTACCCAGACGTGGGATGAAGAAGGAGTTCATTACGGAGTTGGAGGTCACTTTGAACTGAACCGGAGTGTTCGCCGGGAAGGCGATTTCATTCACGGTAGCAATACCCTGCTCTGGATAGATGAAGAACCATTTCCAGTCCATGGAGACCACTTCAATGGTAATAGGTTTCTCATCGTGAACCAGCGGTTTGCTTGGCTCAAGTGCGTGAGTGGTTTTCCAGGTCAGTACGGCAAGGAACAGGATGATCAGAATAGGTACCGTCCAGACCACAGCTTCCACTTTATTGGAGTGTGACCAGTTAGGGCTATACTTCGCATCTTTATTGCTCGCACGATACTTCCAGGCGAAACCAACAGCCATCAAAATGGCAGGAATAACCACAATCAACATCAGGCCAAAAGCCGTCAATATCAGTGAACGTTGTTCCAGTCCAATCTGTCCTTTGGGGTCTAGTAGTGCAGAATCGCAGCCACTGAGTAATACAGTGCCCGCGAATAATGACAACCATCCCAAACTTTTATTGTATTTCCCGAGTCTCATTTAACGACCTCAATTCCACGGAGTCTGGTGGCGTTTAAAGTGTGCGGGCATTTTACGGGAAGGTTACATTACTGTAAACATCATTAGGCCTGTGTCAGGAAGGTGTTACCGGGTTCTGCCGCACGTGTCACAAGTGTTGCAAATTATGTCGGTTTTTATGACCGAAGCCGCATGGCATGGGCTTTATAACGAAAGGACCCCCAAGCATACCCTAAAAGGGGCAATTGGTATAACCATTGTTGAAAATAAACAAAAAATTAACAATTAATTATCAATAAAAAGACATCTAAAAAACGAAAAATCAAACTCTCGCATGCTGAATCGTTTAATGAAAAATAGCGTTTTGGAATGGGAGCCAATAATTTCCAAATCCTATCCCGCACAAAACAACAAATATTTTTTTTGCGGTTGATGGCTATTTCGCCGTTATAGTTTCGGTTAGTGATTACAACGGGAAATAACCTTTCGCATTTTTCTTCAGGTCATCTGCGTTTTACGCAAGGCCATGAAATCGAGCAGGCCCCCGGTCAGGATCCCGGCGATAGCCAGCAGGGCGCCTGCGTCCAGCAGAAGGGCTTCGAAGGGGAGTGCCAGTGACGTGCTGGCATTAATAATGAGCACCACCAGCCACAGTGCCAGAGCAAGGCAGCCCGCCATTAACAGTCGTAACGCAAAACGGTAGGCGCGGTGATATTCGGTGCGCGGCATAAAGTGTTCGGTCCGCTGGGTATATTCCAGCGTCTGGCGACACACCAGCAGCAATAAAATCCCCGGCACGGCAGCCACGACCGAAAAGAGATAAAATGTTGGCCAACCGTGGGCTTCCACGAACCAGCCGGCAATCGGGCCAACGTATACGCGGCCTACGGCAGAGAGCGCCGAGAGCAGAGCGAACTGCGTGGCGGAAAATGACTTGTTGCACAGGGTCATCAGCAGGGCGACAAACGCCGCTGTGCCCATACCGCCGCAGAGGTTTTCGAAGAACACCGCCGCGGCCATGCTGATAGTATGTTTATCGGTAATCGACAGCAGCCAGTAGCCTGCGTTAGAGGCGCCCTGAAGGATGCCGAAAATCAGCAGCGCGCGGAACAGCGTCAGGCGCTGCATCAGCACGCCACCGTATAATGCCCCGACAATGGTCGCAAACAGCCCCAGCGTTTTATTCACCACACCCACTTCACCGGCGTCAAAACCGACACCGCGGATCAGGAAGGTGGTGGTCAGGCTCATGGCAAAGGCATCGCCCAGCTTATAAAGGACGATGAGCAACAGGATCAGCCAGGCGTTGTTGCGGCCAAAGAAGTCACGAAGCGGTTCGGCGACGGCCTGCTCCAGCGAGCGGGGAACCGGGATAACGTCACTCGGTTCGGGCGCCAATAAGGTCGCGATAATGCAGGGGATCAGCAGGGCGGCCATCAGCCAGTACATACCCTGCCAGCCGAGGTAACGGTCGGCAAGCCACAGCGCCAGCCCACCGGAGACCAGCATCCCGAGGCGATAGCCCAGCACGCTGATTGCCGCACCGGCGCCGCGCTCTTCCGCAGGTAACACGTCCGTCTTCCAGGCGTCGAACACGATATCCTGAGAGGCGGAACAGAAGGCAATCACCACCGCAAGCGCCGCCATCCAGCGAAGCTGCGTGGTGGGCTCAAGAAAACCCATCGCCGCAATGGCCAGCAGCAGTAGGATTTGCGTCATCACCAGCCAGCCGCGACGACGCCCGAGGAAAGGCGGCGTGTAGCGATCCATGACCGGAGACCACAGGAACTTAAAGACGTAGGCCTGGCCCACAAGCGAGAAGAAGCCAATGGTTTTCAGATCGATGTTCTCGACCGTCATCCACGCCTGAAGCGTGCCGGAAGTGAGTGCGAGGGGTAAACCCGAGGCAAAGCCGAGGATCAGCAGAATCGCTGATTTCGGTTGCTGGAAAATGCGTAAGTAATGGCTGGACATGTTCTTATAAAACTGACCCGGTGATACACCGGGTCAGCGAGCGGGATTAACGCGCGTTCTGCTTGATGAAGTCGTGAATGCTGGTGTCCTGCGCCATATCGGCGATGGTATCGGTCAGCACGCTATTAACGGCGTTAGCAATGTTCTGGTTGGAGGCCTGGAACGCACCTTCAACAGAGTAGCTGGCGCGGTAGTTTTTGGTCATCTTGTTGCCATTCTTCGCGGTGGCAATGATGGCGATATCCGCTTTGGTCGCGATGTTGTAGCGCACGTTGCCCTGAGACACGTCAGCATACAGGTTGTTCACGATGATCTGCAGATCAACCGCGCCGCTTGGGCCAATCATGTAGCCGCGAGCGGTCATCTGTTTCTCCAGCACTTCCTGGAGCAGGAAGCGCAGGTCGCGGGACGCGGTGAGGGTAACCTGCTGGTTATCGCGGGTCACTTTTGCCAGCGCCTGATCCTGACGCTGATCGGCACCGTTAATGCTCACGGTGACGCCCATCAGGCTTGGGTCCTGCTGAGGCAGGGTGATTTTTGGTGAGACATCAATAGTGGTAGGCGGGGTAGCGCAGCCTGCCAGCATAAAAAGGGCTACCAACGGAAAGAAGAGTTTTTTTAACATTTTCGGGTTCTCAACGAATCGTAAGCATATAAAGAGAAAAATTGCCGCCATCATAACATCGCCAACGGCGAGGGGAAGTGGTCAACGCATGTAAATTCATCGCCTTGTCCGAAAACTGACCAGTTCACCGTTTTTCCCAATCCGTGTATGACAAAACGTATGAGTCTCACAGTGAACTTCATTCGTTTGAATGAGAAAATCAGACGAAAGCTAAATATTTGTTGTCAAGGTGTAATGGAAACGGTAAAAGCGGCTAACATTTAAAGGGATGGGTGACATCCTGGCGTTGTCGGAGGAGTAATTTCATGATGATACGTGAGCATATAGAAGATAAATTAAGGGCGGCGTTCAACCCTGTGTTCCTCGAAGTCGTCGACGAAAGCTATCGTCATAACGTGCCGGCAGGTTCTGAAAGCCACTTCAAAGTGGTTCTGGTTAGCGATCGCTTCACGGGAGAACGTTTCCTGAATCGGCATCGCTTGATCTACAGCACCTTGACGGAAGAACTCTCCACGACCGTACATGCGCTGGCACTGCATACCTATACCATTAAGGAATGGGAAGGCTTGCAGGATACGGTTTTTGCATCACCGCCCTGTCGCGGAGCAGGCACAATCGCCTGATAAATCGGATTTGCAACGGCTGGAGCTTTTCCAGTATGTTGCTTACAGATTTCCTCAAAACGGCCCACGGGCCGTTTTGTTTTGTCTGAGTTTTGAGCGGATGGTGCGATTTTAAGGCTAAAAATAGCCTTAAAGTGTGAAAAAAGCCGCAGCAACATGCCCCAACCGTTCTCGACTCACCTAAGTGATGCCGCTATAATGCCGCGTCTTATTGAATGTCTTCGGGATGATTCTGGCGACAGGGAATGTGAATCTGCACTAAGAGAGCATCCCGGTATAACAGACAGATTCAGAGTTGACCGAGCACTGTGATTTTTTTGAGGTAACAAGATGCAAGTTTCAGTTGAAACCACTCAAGGCCTTGGCCGCCGTGTAACGATTACTATCGCTGCTGACAGCATCGAAACTGCTGTGAAAAGCGAGCTGGTCAACGTAGCAAAAAAAGTACGTATTGACGGCTTCCGCAAGGGCAAAGTACCAATGAATGTTGTTGCTCAGCGTTATGGCGCTTCCGTGCGTCAGGATGTGCTGGGTGAACTGATGAGCCGTAACTTTATTGATGCGATCATCAAAGAAAAAATCAATCCGGCCGGCGCGCCGAACTACGTTCCAGGCGAATACAAACTGGGCGAAGACTTCACCTACTCCGTAGAGTTCGAAGTGTACCCGGAAGTTGAGCTGAAAGGTCTGGAATCTATCGAAGTTGAAAAACCAGTTGTTTCCGTGACTGACGAAGACGTTGACGGCATGCTGGATACCCTGCGCAAGCAGCAGGCGAACTGGAAAGAGAAAGAAGGCGCTGTTGACGCTGAAGACCGTGTCACCATCGACTTCACCGGTTCTGTAGACGGCGAAGAGTTCGAAGGCGGTAAAGCGTCTGACTTCGTACTGGCAATGGGCCAGGGTCGTATGATCCCAGGCTTCGAAGATGGTATCAAAGGCCACAAGGCTGGCGAAGAGTTCACTATCGACGTGACCTTCCCGGAAGAATACCACGCTGAAAACCTGAAAGGGAAAGCAGCGAAGTTCGCTATCAACCTGAAGAAAGTTGAAGAGCGCGAACTGCCAGAACTGACTGAAGAATTCATCAAGCGTTTCGGCGTGGAAGATGGTTCCGTAGCGGGTCTGCGCACCGAAGTGCGTAAGAACATGGAACGCGAACTGAACGGCGCGGTGCGTAACCGTGTGAAATCTCAGGCGATCGAAGGTCTGGTGAAAGCCAACGACATCGACGTTCCAGCTGCCCTGATCGACAGCGAAATCGACGTTCTGCGCCGTCAGGCTGCACAGCGTTTCGGTGGCAACCAGCAGCAAGCGATGGAACTGCCACGCGAGCTGTTCGAAGAGCAAGCGAAACGCCGCGTAGTTGTTGGCCTGCTGCTGGGTGAAGTGATTCGTACCCACGAGCTGAAAGCTGACGAAGAGCGTGTGAAAGGCCTGATCGAAGAGATGGCTTCTGCATACGAAGATCCATCAGAAGTGATCGAGTTCTACGGTAAGAACAAAGAGCTGATGGACAACATGCGCAACGTCGCCCTGGAAGAGCAGGCTGTTGAAGCGGTACTGGCGAAAGCGAAAGTGTCCGAAAAAGCGACCTCTTTCAACGAACTGATGAACCAGCAGGCGTAATTTCGCCCCAACGGTTTAAAGTTTGAACAAAAACCCGTTGCCTTTTGGTGACGGGTTTTTTTTATCACACCAATAGCCCAGGAAGAGTGCTAAAACGCCCTTTCAGTGTTAGCGTAACAACAAAAGGTTGTTATGCTTGAAATAGGGCACTGTGAACCCCATAAGTACGTAATCACGATGAATGAGACTGGCTGATAATCCGTCCATAAGGTTACAATCAGTACAGCAGGTGTTTTCAATTTAGATCCAGGAGACGGAAATGTCATACAGTGGCGAACGAGATAACTTTGCACCCCATATGGCTCTGGTGCCAATGGTTATTGAACAGACCTCACGTGGTGAGCGATCTTTTGATATCTATTCCCGTCTGCTCAAGGAACGCGTTATCTTTCTGACCGGCCAGGTGGAAGACCACATGGCTAACCTGATCGTGGCGCAGATGCTGTTTCTGGAAGCGGAAAACCCGGAAAAAGACATTTACCTGTACATCAACTCCCCGGGGGGCGTGATTACAGCGGGGATGTCCATTTATGACACCATGCAATTCATCAAGCCAGATGTCAGCACTATCTGTATGGGTCAGGCTGCATCTATGGGCGCGTTCCTGTTAACAGCAGGGGCGAAAGGGAAGCGTTTCTGCTTGCCAAATTCCCGCGTGATGATTCACCAGCCGCTGGGCGGTTACCAGGGGCAGGCGACGGATATCGAAATCCACGCCCGCGAAATTCTGAAAGTAAAAGCGCGCATGAATGAACTTATGGCGCAGCATACGGGTCAACCACTCGAGCAGATCGAGCGCGATACCGAGCGCGATCGCTTCCTCTCTGCACCAGAGGCAGTTGAGTACGGCTTAGTCGACTCCGTGTTGACCCATCGTAATTGATGCCCGCGACGCGAGTGTGCCGCTATACTAAGGTAGGGCGGCACGCTGCTTATTGCAGCTTGCGTCTTAGATTGGCATTTGCGTCGTCATGTGCGGCACAAAGAACTTAAAAAGAGGTTTGGACTCATGACAGATAAACGCAAAGATGGTTCGGGCAAACTGCTGTACTGCTCTTTTTGCGGCAAAAGCCAGCATGAAGTGCGTAAACTGATTGCCGGGCCGTCCGTGTATATCTGCGACGAATGTGTCGATTTATGTAACGACATCATTCGCGAAGAGATTAAAGAAGTCGCACCGCACCGTGAGCGCAGCGCGCTGCCAACGCCGCATGAAATTCGTCATCACCTTGACGACTACGTCATCGGGCAGGAGCAGGCCAAGAAAGTGCTGGCGGTAGCGGTCTATAATCACTACAAACGTCTGCGTAACGGCGACACCAGCAATGGCGTAGAACTGGGTAAAAGTAACATTCTGCTGATCGGCCCAACCGGTTCCGGTAAAACGCTGCTGGCTGAAACCCTGGCGCGTCTGCTTGATGTTCCGTTCACGATGGCGGATGCCACCACCCTGACCGAGGCCGGTTATGTGGGTGAGGATGTTGAAAACATCATCCAGAAACTGCTGCAGAAATGCGATTACGACGTACAGAAAGCCCAGCGCGGGATTGTTTACATCGATGAGATCGACAAGATCTCCCGTAAATCCGACAACCCGTCCATTACCCGTGACGTATCGGGTGAAGGCGTACAGCAGGCACTGCTGAAGCTGATCGAAGGTACGGTTGCCGCTGTTCCGCCACAGGGTGGTCGTAAACATCCTCAGCAGGAGTTCCTGCAGGTTGATACCTCTAAGATCCTGTTCATCTGTGGTGGTGCGTTCGCTGGTCTGGATAAAGTCATCTCCCACCGTGTTGAAACCGGCTCCGGCATTGGTTTTGGCGCAACGGTGAAATCGACGTCCGAAAAACCAAACGAAGGTGAACTGCTGTCTCAGGTAGAACCAGAAGATCTGATCAAATTCGGTCTGATCCCTGAATTCATCGGCCGTCTGCCGGTTGTGGCAACGCTGAATGAACTGAGTGAAGACGCGCTGATCCAGATCCTGAAAGAGCCAAAAAATGCGCTGACCAAGCAGTATCAGGCGCTGTTCAATCTGGAAGGCGTTGACCTGGAATTCCGCGACGAAGCGCTGGATGCCATTGCCAAGAAAGCGATGATCCGTAAAACCGGTGCCCGTGGCCTGCGTTCTATCGTTGAAGCGGCACTGCTCGACACCATGTACGATCTGCCATCGATGGAAGACGTTGAGAAAGTGGTGATTGACGAGTCCGTCATCAGCGGTCAAACCAAGCCGCTGCTGATTTACGGCAAACCGGAAGCACAGCAGGCATCTGGCGAATAATTCACCAAATCATACAAGCAGTTAATCAAAAAGGGGGGATTTTATCTCCCCTTTACTTTTTCCGTATTCATAGCGTTGAATGTGTGGCAAACATCCCCATATACTGGATACATGTTAATGGTTATGTGAAGCACAGTGACATGACCAGCTTACCTGGCGGACACTAACTAAGAGAGAGCTCTATGAATCCTGAGCGTTCTGAACGCATTGAAATCCCCGTATTGCCGTTGCGCGATGTGGTGGTTTATCCGCACATGGTCATACCCTTATTTGTAGGGCGGGAAAAATCTATCCGTTGCCTCGAAGCCGCTATGGATCATGATAAAAAAATCATGCTGGTGGCGCAGAAAGAAGCATCAACGGATGAGCCGGGTGTAAACGATCTTTTCACCGTCGGGACCGTGGCCTCTATTTTGCAGATGCTGAAGCTGCCTGACGGCACCGTGAAGGTGCTGGTAGAAGGGCTGCAGCGTGCGCGTATTACCACTCTGTCAGACGATGGCGAGCACTTCTCTGCGAAGGCAGAGTACCTTGATTCGCCTGAGCTCGATGAGCGCGAGCAGGAAGTGCTGGTGCGCACCGCGATTAGCCAGTTTGAAGGCTATATCAAGCTGAACAAGAAAATCCCACCAGAAGTGCTGACGTCGCTGAACAGCATCGACGATCCTGCGCGTCTGGCGGACACCATCGCTGCCCATATGCCGCTGAAGCTGGCTGACAAACAGTCCGTGCTGGAAATGTCCGACGTTAACGAACGTCTGGAATACCTGATGGCGATGATGGAGTCTGAAATCGATCTGCTGCAGGTTGAGAAGCGCATTCGCAACCGCGTGAAAAAGCAGATGGAGAAATCCCAGCGTGAGTACTATCTGAATGAGCAAATGAAGGCCATTCAGAAAGAGCTGGGCGAGATGGACGACGCGCCGGACGAAAACGAAGCGCTGAAGCGTAAGATCGACGCGGCGAAGATGCCGAAAGAGGCGAAAGAGAAAGCCGAAGCAGAACTGCAGAAGCTGAAAATGATGTCTCCAATGTCGGCTGAAGCGACCGTTGTACGCGGCTATATTGAGTGGATGGTGCAGGTTCCGTGGAACGCCCGCAGCAAGGTCAAAAAAGACCTGCGTCAGGCGCAGGAAATCCTGGATACCGACCACTACGGCCTGGAACGCGTGAAAGACCGCATTCTTGAGTACCTCGCGGTACAGAGTCGTGTAAACAAAATCAAAGGCCCAATTCTGTGCCTGGTCGGGCCGCCGGGGGTGGGTAAAACCTCTCTGGGTCAGTCCATCGCCAAAGCGACCGGACGTAAGTATATCCGTATGGCGCTGGGTGGCGTACGCGATGAGGCGGAAATCCGCGGTCACCGCCGTACCTACATCGGTTCTATGCCGGGTAAACTGATCCAGAAGATGGCGAAAGTGGGGGTTAAAAACCCGCTGTTCCTGCTCGATGAGATCGATAAGATGTCGTCGGACATGCGTGGCGACCCTGCGTCTGCACTGCTGGAAGTGCTTGATCCAGAACAGAACGTGGCGTTCAGCGATCACTACCTGGAAGTGGACTACGACCTGAGCGATGTGATGTTCGTGGCGACCTCCAACTCCATGAACATTCCGGCCCCGCTGCTGGACCGTATGGAAGTGATCCGTCTCTCCGGTTATACCGAAGATGAGAAGCTGAACATTGCTAAGCAGCACCTGCTGCCGAAACAGATCGAGCGTAACGCGCTGAAAGCCAACGAGCTGACCGTCGAGGACAGCGCGATTATTGGCATCATTCGCTACTACACCCGTGAAGCGGGCGTGCGTAGCCTTGAGCGTGAAATCTCTAAACTGTGTCGTAAAGCGGTGAAACAGCTGCTGCTGGATAAGAGCCTGAAACACATTGTGATTAACGGCGACAATCTGCATGCGTACCTGGGCGTCCAGCGCTTCGACTACGGTCGCGCGGACAACGAAAACCGCGTTGGTCAGGTGACTGGCCTGGCATGGACGGAAGTGGGTGGCGATCTGCTGACCATCGAAACCGCCTGTGTGCCAGGTAAAGGTAAACTGACCTACACCGGCTCGCTGGGTGAAGTGATGCAGGAGTCCATCCAGGCTGCGTTGACCGTGGTTCGTGCGCGTGCGGAGAAACTGGGTATCAACCCTGATTTCTACGAAAAACGCGACATCCACGTGCACGTACCTGAAGGGGCGACGCCGAAAGATGGTCCAAGCGCGGGTATTGCCATGTGTACCGCTCTGGTTTCCTGTCTGACAGGGAACCCGGTGCGTGCTGATGTGGCAATGACCGGTGAAATCACGCTGCGTGGTCAGGTTCTGCCGATTGGTGGTTTAAAAGAAAAACTGCTGGCGGCGCACCGCGGTGGGATCAAAACCGTATTGATCCCTTACGAAAATAAACGCGATCTGGAAGAGATTCCGGACAACGTGATTGCCGATCTGCAGATTCATCCTGTGAAGCGAATTGAGGAAGTTCTCAGTCTCGCACTGCAGAATGAACCCTCCGGAATGCAGGTTGTAACCGCAAAATAGTGACCTCGCGCAAAGAGCGTCAATAAAAACAAGGCTGGTAAGTCATTTCGCACTTGCCAGCCTTTTTTTGTATAGCTAATTTAGATTGCTGATTAGGTCAGCCATCAACAACGGGTGTTGTAAGGTCATGGCAGGCCTGATATAACTGCTGCGCGGTCGCGTTGTGAAGGATTCAGGCGCGATATAAATTATAAAGAGAGGAAGAGAACAGTGAATAAATCTCAACTGATTGACAAAATTGCTGCTGGTGCTGATATTTCTAAAGCTGCAGCTGGACGTGCCTTAGATGCATTAATTGCTTCTGTTACTGAATCTCTGCAGGCTGGGGACGACGTTGCACTGGTAGGCTTCGGTACTTTTGCTGTTAAAGAGCGTGCTGCCCGTACTGGCCGCAACCCTCAGACCGGTAAAGAGATCACCATTGCTGCTGCTAAAGTGCCGGGTTTCCGTGCAGGTAAAGCGCTGAAAGACGCAGTAAACTGATTGCTTTCCCGTTTCAGGGAAGCCGGAAAGTACAAGGGCGCATCATTTGATGTGCCTTTTTTGTTTGTCCAGACCTGATTTGTGCGAGTTTATGCGAGTTGTGGGCTGACAATCGCCCCGTTTTCTTGTCACAATACACCTTCACGCGCGACGGGCAGGATTTTCCGTCAGCGTCAGGTAACCAGTCACCTACAGCGGAGTGTTGTTACACCATGATGGACAGCTTACGCACGGCTGCTAACAGTCTCGTGCTCAAGATTATTTTCGGTATCATTATCGTGTCGTTCATATTGACCGGCGTGAGCAGTTACCTTATTGGCGGTGGCGCAAACTATGCCGCAAAAGTGAATGGCCAGGAGATCAGCCGTGGTCAGTTCGAGAATGCTTTTGCCGGTGAACGTAACCGTATGCAGCAACAGCTGGGCGACCAATTCTCTGAACTGGCGGCGAACGAAGGGTACATGAAGACCCTGCGCCAGCAGACACTGAACCGTCTTATCGACGAAGCGCTTCTGGATCAGTATGCCAAAAAACTGGGCCTTGGCATCAGCGATGAGCAGGTGAAAAAAGCCATTTTCTCCACCCAGGCTTTCCAGTCTAACGGTAAATTCGACAACGCGCGTTATAACAGCATCGTCAACCAGATGGGCATGACGGCCGATCAGTACGCGCAGGCTCTGCGTAATCAGCTGACCACCCAGCAGCTCATCAATGCCGTTGTGGGCACCGATTTCATGCTCAAAGGTGAAACGGACGAACTGGCTGCGCTGGTGGCGCAGCAGCGCGTTGTACGCGAAGCGACTATTGATGTGAACGCCCTGGCGGCGAAACAGCAGGTGAGCGACGCTGACGTTAACGCTTACTACGAGCAGAACAAGAATTCCTTTGTTTCTCCAGAGCAGTTCCGTGTGAGCTACATCAAGCTGGATGCTGCCGCGCTGCAGGAAACCGCGTCTGATGCGGAAATCCAGTCTTACTACGACCAGCATCAGGATCAGTTCACTCAGCCGCAGCGTAACCGCTACAGCGTGATTCAGACGAAGACCGAGGCTGATGCCAAAGCGGTACTGGAAGAGCTGAATAAAGGCGCTGATTTCGCGACCGTTGCGAAAGCGAAATCCACCGACATTATCTCTGCGAAAAACGGCGGTGATATGGGATGGCTGGAAGACGCGACCACACCGGATGAGCTGAAAAATGCCGGTCTGAAAGATAAAGGTCAACTTTCTGGCGTCATTAAGTCTTCCGTTGGTTTCCTGGTCGTGCGTCTGGACGACATCACCGCGGCGAAAACCAAGCCTCTGGCTGAGGTTCGCGACGATATCGCGGCGAAAGTGAAACAGGAAAAAGCGCTGGATGCCTACTACGCGCTGCAGCAGAAGGTGAGCGATGCTGCCAGCAACGACAACGAATCTCTGGCGGGGGCTGAGCAGGCGGCGGGTGTGAAGGCGGTTGAGACGGGCTGGTTTGGTCGTGACAACCTGCCGGAAGAGCTGAACTTTAAACCGGTTTCCGATGCTATCTTCAATGGTGGTCTGGTGGGCGAGAACGGCACGCCGGGCAGTAACTCTGACATCATTACCGTCGACGGCGATCGTGCGTTTGTGTTGCGCGTCAGCGAGCACAAGCCAGAAGCGGTCAAACCGCTGGCGGACGTGAAGGATCAGGTCGTTGCCCAGGTTAAGCACAACAAAGCGGAACAGCAGGCGAAGCTGGATGCTGAGAAGATTCTGTCTGATTTGAAAGCGGGTAAAGAAGACGCGCTGAAAGCGGCTGGCCTGAGCTTCGGTGAAGCGAAAACGCTGAGCCGTACCGGCCAGGATCCAATCAGCCAGGCCGCGTTTGGTCTGACTCTGCCTGCAAAGGATAAGCCAAGCTTCGGTACCACCACCGATGCGCAGGGTAACGTCGTTCTGCTGGCGCTGGATGAAGTGAAAGCCGGCACCCTGCCAGACGCGCAGAAGAAAGCGATGGTTCAGGGGATTACCCAGAACAATGCTCAGATTGCCTTCGAAGCCATGATGAGCAACCTGCGTAAAGAAGCCAAAATCAAGCTGGGTGATGTGATGACTCAGCAGCAGTAATTACGTGTCTGCTCGCAGATTTTCGTAACGCTCTGCAATAACTAAAGGCCGCTTTCGCGGCCTTTTCCATTTCTGCAATCTGCTGTTTGTGCCGGGTTTATCTGGCGGCTATCGTGACGTGGCTGTCAACAAACAAGGAGATAACAGCATGAAATGTGGAATCAAAGCACTGTTAATTACGCTGGCTATTGCCACCACCGGGATGAGCGCGGGCGCGCTGGCGGCGACGCCCGCCGCCAAACCACAGGCTACGCAGAGCAAGTCCGACACAGCCGCGCCGGTGCAAGGGCAAACCAAAGCGACTGACGCCGGTAAAAATGCGGATGATGACGGTACGCGGGTGAGTATCAATTCGGCCACTGCGGAAGATCTGGCCCGCGTGATGAATGGCGTCGGCCTGAAAAAAGCGCAGGCCATCGTCAGCTACCGCGAAGAGTATGGTCCTTTCAAAACGGTCGACGATCTCAAACAGGTTCCGGGCATGGGGGGCGCACTGGTTGAGCGCAACCTCTCACACCTGACGCTGTAATTACGCAATTTCTTGCACTGCGGCAAAATTTTGCCAGGATAAAGAGGTCATACCAGTTATGACCTCTCATCCTACAATAACAGTAAAGGCAATTGCGCTATGCAGACAAAAATCAAAGTACGCGGTTTTCATCTCGACGTTTACCAGCATGTGAACAACGCTCGCTATCTTGAGTTTCTTGAAGAAGCGCGCTGGGACGGGCTGGAAAATAGCGAAAGTTTTCAGTGGCTGACCGCGCACAACATCGCGTTTGTGGTCGTCAATATCAATATCAACTACCGGCGTCCGGCCGTGCTGGGCGATGTGCTCACGGTGACCAGCCAGGTGCAGCAGATCAACGGCAAAAGCGGGGTGCTAAGCCAGGTGGTGACGCTCGATCCTGAAGGGCAGGTGGTGGCTGATGCGCTGATTACTTTTGTCTGTATCGATCTGAAAACGCAGAAAGCGCTGCCGCTGGAAGGGGAACTGCGGGAAAAGCTGGAGTTGATGATCGCGTAGGAATTTGTCTTTTATAAAAGACAAAAGGGTTTTTCAGGGATAGAATAATGGACAGGGACTACGTTGTTGAACGTTACCGGACCCGTGACGGAAAAGTGCCGTTTGAAGAGTGGGTAGCCAGAATGAATCGAAAGGATCCGGATATGGTTTTCCGGATCCTTATGCGGATTAACCGTGCGATAAAACGTAATTTTGGCGATTACAGGTATCTCAGGGAAGGTGTTTGGGAGATGCGAGTCGACAGTGGCCCCGGCTACAGAATCTATTTTTCAGTAGAGAATCGGCAGGTTTTATTGTTACTGATCGGTGGTGACAAAAAGAGCCAAAAAGCAGATATCCAACTGGCAGTAGATTACTGGAAAGATCATCAAACAAAAGGACATTCCAATGAGTGCCGCTGAACGAAAATATTCGAGCTCCGTTAACCACCATGATGCTGTTGTGAAAATGCTGCGAGAGAATCCTTCCTACGCTCAGCGTTATCTGCAAACGGCCCTGGAAGAGATCTATGAAGACCAGGGGATCCCTGCTTATCTCATTGCACTCCGTCAGGTCATCGAAGCGCGAGGCGGTATCGGAGAAATTTCTACCAAAGCAGGTCTGTCCCGCCAGCAGCTATACCGAACCTTATCAGACAACGGCAACCCAACGCTGACAACGCTGATGAAAGTCACCCGTGCTGCCGGTGTGAAACTGTTCGACAGCACGGTCAAATAGCCCTATTTAAGCCCGGTCTTTTTCTGCATCGCGGCCATCACGCCGACTTTATCGGCAAGATAGTGGTTCAGCCCGTTAGCGCGAAGATTACAGGCCGCGCACTGGCCGCAACCGTCGCCTTTGATACCGTTATAGCAGGTAAGCGTTTCGCTGCGAACAAGGTCCAGCTTGCCCCAGTAGTCCGCCAGCGCCCAGGTTTCTGCTTTATCCAGCCACATCAGCGGGGTTTCAAAGCGCGTCTCTTTCGCCATCCCCAGATTGACGGCGTGGTTTAACGCTTTCACGAACTCATCACGACAGTCCGGGTAGCCGGAGAAGTCGGTCTCGCACACGCCCGTGATCACCGATTCGGCTTTTACCTGGTAGGCGTAGATCGCCGTCAGGGTCAGGAAGAGGATATTACGACCCGGAACGAAGGTATTCGGAATGCCGCTGGCATCGGGTTCGTAGTCCGGGACGGGAATACTGTCCCGGGTGAGGCTGCTTACGGCCAGTTCATTTAACAGCGTAACGTCCAGCACCTTGTGCGCGCGTGCGCCCAGTTTCAGGGCAAGTTCACGGGCAACATCGATTTCAGCGCGATGACGCTGACCATAATCGAAAGTCACACAGTGAACTTCATCGTACTGATGAAGAGCCTGAACCAGGCAGGTAGTAGAGTCTTGTCCTCCGCTGAACACGACGACGGCACGTTTCATAAATCATCTCGACTGTTACGGTAAAAACGTTATGTTACCGTCAGACCACGACGGCGACCAGCTTCTTCACGATTTAGGGGCGGGCAGCCAGGCTTCGGTAAAGTCAAACCAGCCGCGGGTATTGAGGCGTATGCCGTTAACTCCCGGCGGGGCGCTGATCTGGTATTGATAATTGAACAGTGGGGTGATCACCGCCTTTTCCATGAGCCGGGAAAAAATGGCCCTGAGCCCGGCATGTCTGGCCTGATCTTCGGCCTGGGTCTGTACCGCATCCAGGGTGGCCTGCAGATGAGCATATTGCGGTGCGCTAAGCACATGTGGCCATAGGGCATCACAGCGCAGCCACTGTTCAAGCGTATATTCCGGCGCTTCGCCAATCAGCCTGTCACCCATCATGAGGTCCGCGTCCGCCAGTTGCTGGCATCCGTCCCAGGTTTTTGCGTCGTGAAAGATAACCGTTAGCTCGCAGCCCTGCTGCGCAAGATACTGTTTTAGCTGACGCGCCATCGTGTGTAACTCAACCGGTAAATGGTAAATCAGGGTTAACTTAGTCGGCAGAGAGACATGAGATAAATCCGACCACTGAGGGATTGCCCATCCTGGCAGTAACTCCTCTGTTGGGGTAATCAGCCCTTCGTTGAGCGGAAGCGTGTGCAGAAGCGATGAGAGATGAATGATGTTAATGAGCCGTCGTGCCTGCATTTCACTCAGACGCGGGCTTTGCTTCAGGGTGAGATAACAAAAGCCCAGACTGGTGCTGTTCGTCACCAGGCGCAGACTCTCCAGCTCATCCGGCTCGCCAATGGCGATCTGCACCGGATGGCGACAGCTGGTACCCAGCCCATAGTCAAACAGCGACGGTGTGATCCAGTATTCGATAGCCTTAAGCAGCGGGTGGCTGAGATGGTACTGTTCGTGGCTTTCCAGACGAACCAGATCCGGCTCATACACGCTGAGTCTGAAGGGGCCGCAGCCCGTCAGGGGCTGTTCGGGATGTGCAAGCCGACTACAGTAGGTGGCCAGGCGGTGTGCCAGCCAGTAATCCGGCTGGTGCAGTGTGAACGTCAGACACTGGGGATGGGTGACGTCAATGCGCAGGACGCTCTGGAACAGTTTACGCAGGGCGGGTAAGGCAAAAAGCGCATTCAGGCTTTGCTGAAGCTGTCCGGTTTCGACCTTATCGCCGTTATGCCAGTGCAGAGTGGAACGAATATAGAAATGCCAGCGCAAACCGTCCGTCGACACCTCCCAGTGATGAGCGAGATCGCCCGTGGGTTCACTGCTGTTGCCGTGAAATCGCGTCAGTCCGGAGAATACCTGTCCCGCAAGATGCTGCTCCGCCCGACCGGGTAAAAAACCCGGCTGAAGCGGATCCAGTGAGCGGTAATAGGGGATGCGCAGCGTTGGCGTGTCGTTTTGCCACTGCCCGCCTAAAAACGGATGCAGCAATGATCGTAATTCTGCGGGTGCAAGCTGGGCCAGTTCCAGCGCGTTATGCTGCTGCCCGCTCTTCAGCGCCTCCTCCATCATCGCATTGCGCAGTGACTCCGGCGTGACATGGAACGTAAGCTCACCCCGCTTACCGCGGCCAGACTGCGCTCGCCAGCTCAGCCAGCCCGCCTCCTGGGCCTGACGCAGCAGCGTTCGGACATGCCGCTCGCTACAAAAACAGCGGGCGGCCAGCTCGCTGATGGTGACCTGTTGCGTTGCACCCAGGGAAGGCTGCCACAGGCGGTGATACTGGTTGAGTCGATTGAGCTGGCGCATAAGAAACCCGGAACAATAATTATCATCTATTCACTATTACTTCCGTATATCTCACACGATACTGATGCACAAGTTAACCGCATCACATTTTGGGAGTAATCATGGCTCGGCTCGCTGCATTTGATATGGACGGTACGCTGTTAATGCCGGATCACCGTTTAGGGGAAAAAACCCTGAACACGCTGAAGCGCCTGCACGAGCGTAATGTCACCCTGACGTTTGCCACCGGGCGTCATGTGCTGGAAATGCGCCACCTGCTGGGGGCGTTTTCCCTCGACGCCTTTCTGATCACCGGCAACGGGACGCGAATTCACTCCGTAGAAGGCGACGTGCTGCATCGACAGGATCTCAACCCTGAAGTGGCGGACATCGTGCTGCACAGCACCTGGGACACGCAGGCCAGCATCCACGTCTTTAACGATCGGGGCTGGTTTACCGGAAGCGACATCCCGGAATTATTGCACGCGCATGTTTACAGCGGCTTTAAATACCAGCTTATCGATCTGCGTCGGATCCCCGCCCATGCGGTAACTAAGATCTGCTTCTGCGGCGATCACGACGATCTGTGCCGCTTACGGATTCAACTGAATGAGGCGCTGGGCGACCGGGCGCACCTGACCTTCTCAGCGGTGGATTGCCTGGAAGTGCTGCCGGTGGGCTGTAACAAAGGTTCCGCTCTGGCGGTTCTGAGCGACCACCTGGGCTTAACGCTGCAGGAGTGTATGGCGTTCGGTGACGCCATGAACGACCGCGAAATGCTGGGCAGCGTAGGTCGCGGTCTGATCATGGGGAATGCGATGGCGCAGCTGAAAGCAGAACTTCCTCATCTGCCGGTTATCGGCCACTGCCGTAATGAAGCGGTGTCCCATTTTTTGACGCATTGGCTGGACAACAACAACCTCCCATATTCCCCCGAATAGTGAGACCCTTCCAGCAAGCCAGACTTCGGTCTGGCTTTTTTTTATTTCACAAGCTGCGCAATCTGCGCTTTCCACGGCGTGATGTCGCCAATGTTGGCCTGCACCCACTCCGCGTTGTAGTAGGTCTCAAGATAACGCTCGCCGCTGTCACACAGCAGCGTGACGATGGAACCGGTGCGACCCTCTTCGCGCATACGTGCGGCAAGCTGCAGCGCGCCCCACATATTTGTGCCCGTGGAGGCACCCACCTTGCGGCCCAGCTGCGTTTCCAGCCAGTGCGCCGTTGCCACGCTGGCGGCATCCGGTACGCGCATCATCTCGTCCACCACGTCGGGGATGAAAGAGGGCTCCACGCGCGGGCGGCCAATCCCTTCAATTTTACTGCCCACCGGGCTGCGCAGACTGGCATCGCGATTTTGCCAGTAGTCGAGGAACACGGAGTTCTGGGGGTCAACCACCATCAGCTGGGTATCGTAGCCCTGACAGCGGATGTAGCGTCCGATCGTGGCTGAGGTGCCGCCGGTACCGGCGCTCATGACAATATACGACGGAACCGGATGCGGTTCGTGGGTCATCTGGCGGAAGATACTGTCGGCAATGTTGTTATTGCCGCGCCAGTCCGTTGCGCGCTCGGCGAAGGTGAACTGATCCATATAGTGACCGTTCAGCTCACGGGCCAGCATTTCGGAGGCGGCGTAGATTTCGCAGGCGCTTTCCACAAAGTGGCAGCGACCGCCGTAAAATTCGATCTGCTCGATTTTGCGTTTTGCGGTGCATGACGGCATCACCGCGATAAACGGCAGACCCAGCAGGCGGGCAAAATAGGCTTCGGACACCGCCGTTGAACCGGATGAGGATTCTATGATGGTGGTGCCTTCTTTGATCCAGCCGTTACACAAACCGTATAAAAACAGCGAGCGCGCCAGGCGATGCTTCAGGCTACCGGTAGGATGGGTGCTTTCGTCTTTCAGATAGAGCTGAATGCCGTCAAATCCCGGCAGGGAAAGGCGAATCAGGTGCGTATCCGCCGAGCGCTGATAGTCGGCATTGATTTCGCTGATCGCATGTTTAACCCAGGTGCTATTCATCGTCGTTATCCGTTTGTCATTTTGTGCCTAGCATAGCGAAAAGCACAGAAAAAATTGTTGCTATCTGGCCTTTAAAATAGAATGAAGGGAGAAAAATTTTCTCTGTGAGGTGGGTATGCTAGATAAAATTGACCGCAAGCTCCTTTCATTGCTGCAAAATGACTGTACCCTCTCTTTGCAGGCGCTGGCAGATGCCGTTAATCTGACCACCACCCCGTGCTGGAAGCGTCTTAAGAAGCTGGAAGATGACGGCATTCTTCTGGGGCGCGTCGCGTTATTAGATCCCGAAAAGCTGGGGCTTGGGCTGACGGCATTTGTGTTGATTAAAACCCAGCATCACAGCAGCGAGTGGTATTGCCGCTTCGTCACTCAGGTGTCTGAGATGCCCGAGGTGCTCGGTTTCTGGCGCATGGCCGGCGAGTACGATTACCTGATGCGCGTCCAGGTGGCCGACATGAAGCGCTATGATGATTTCTACAAGCGGCTGGTGAACAGCGTACCCGGTTTGTCGGACGTCACCTCAAGTTTCGCCATGGAACAGATTAAATACACCACAGCATTACCTATTGAATAACTTCGTAAAATACCTTCAGGAACAAAACGCGTGCGATTATTTGCCCAATTAAGCTGGTACTTTCGTCGGGAGTGGCAACGCTACCTCGGTGCAGTAGCCCTGCTTATTATCATTGCCATCCTGCAGCTGATCCCGCCGAAAGTGGTGGGGTACGTCGTGGATGGCGTCACCGAACAGCATTACACCACCGCACGGGTGTTGATGTGGGTCGGCACGCTGGTGCTGACGGCGGTCATTGTTTATCTGTTGCGCTACGTCTGGCGCGTGCTGCTGTTTGGTGCGTCCTATCAGCTGGCCGTGGAGCTGCGTGAAGATTTTTACCGCCAGCTGAGCCGACAGCATCCTGAATTTTATCTGCGCCACCGTACCGGGGATCTCATCGCCCGCGCCACTAACGACGTCGATCGTGTGGTCTTTGCCGCCGGGGAAGGGGTATTGACGCTGGTGGACTCGCTGGTGATGGGCTGTGCGGTGCTGATCGTGATGTCCACGCAGATCAGCTGGCAGTTGACCCTGCTCGCTCTTCTGCCGATGCCGATCATGGCGCTGGCGATCAATCGCTATGGTGAACAGCTGCACGAGCGCTTTAAGCTGGCGCAGGCGGCGTTTTCGTCTCTGAACGATCGCACCCAGGAGAGCATGACCAGCATTCGCATGATCAAAGCGTTTGGCCTGGAAGACCGGCAATCTGCGCTGTTTGCGGCCGATGCGGCGGACACGGGAGCGAAAAACATGCGCGTTGCGCGTATTGACGCCCGCTTCGACCCGACGATCTATATCGCGATTGGCATGGCGAACCTTTTGGCGATTGGCGGCGGCAGCTGGATGGTGGTGCAGGGCACGTTGACCCTGGGGCAATTAACCAGCTTTGCGATGTATCTGGGGCTCATGATCTGGCCGATGCTGGCGCTGGCCTGGATGTTTAACATCGTGGAGCGCGGCAGTGCCGCCTATAGCCGCATTCGCGCCATGCTGGCCGAAGCGCCTGTGGTCGTTGACGGCAGCGACGCGGTACCGGAAGGGCGCGGCGTCATGACCGTCGACGTCCGGCAGTTTATCTATCCGCATACGGAGAATCCGGTACTGGAGAACGTCAGCTTTACCCTACAGCCGGGCCAGATGCTGGGCATCTGCGGCCCGACGGGATCCGGCAAAAGTACCGTGCTGTCGCTGCTCCAGCGCCACTTTGACGTCACCGAGGGGGATATCCGCTTCCACGATATTCCCCTGACCAGGCTATTGCTGGATGAGTGGCGTGGCCGTCTGGCGGTAGTCAGCCAGACGCCGTTTTTATTTTCGGACACCGTGGCGAACAACATTGCCCTTGGACGTCCGTCGGCGACGCAGGAAGAGATTGAACATGTGGCGCGTTTGGCCAGCGTACATGATGACATTTTGCGCCTGCCGCAGGGCTACGAAACGGAAGTTGGGGAACGCGGCGTCATGCTGTCCGGGGGACAAAAACAGCGTATCTCCATTGCCCGGGCGCTGCTGCTGAATGCGGAAATCCTGATCCTGGATGATGCGCTTTCTGCCGTGGATGGCCGTACCGAGCACGAAATCCTGCATAATCTGCGCCAGTGGGGCGACGGACGCACGGTGATTATCAGCGCCCACCGTTTGTCAGCGCTCACCGAAGCCACCGAAATTCTGGTCTTACAACACGGGCACATTGCCCAGCGCGGGCAGCATGAAACGCTGGCCGAGCAGCCGGGCTGGTATCGCGATATGTACCGCTATCAACAGCTTGAAGCGGCGCTGGACGATGCGCCGGAGCAGGATGAGGAGGCCGCCAATGCGTAAGCTCGGAACGATGTGGCCGACGCTTAAACGTCTGCTGGCCTACGGCTCACCGTGGCGTAAACCGCTCTCGGTGGCCGTGCTTTTGCTCTGGATTGCAGCAATTGCCGAGGTGAGCGGTCCGCTGCTCATCAGCTATTTTATCGACAATATGGTCGCCAAAAGCTATCTACCGCTGGGTCTGGTGGCGGGTTTAGGCGTGGCCTACGTCGGCTTACAGCTGACGGCGGCAGGGTTGCACTATGCTCAGTCGCTGCTGTTTAACCGTGCAGCCGTGGGCGTTGTACAGCAGCTGCGTACGGACGTGATGGACGCGGCGCTTCGCCAGCCGCTCAGCGAGTTTGATATCCAGCCGGTCGGGCAGGTGATTTCGCGCGTGACCAACGATACCGAGGTGATCCGCGATCTGTACGTTACCGTGGTCGCGACGGTATTACGCAGCGCTGCGCTGATTGGCGCGATGCTGGTGGCGATGTTCAGCCTCGACTGGCGCATGGCGCTGGTGGCGATCACCATCTTCCCGGCGGTGCTGATTGTTATGGTGATTTACCAGCGCTACAGCACGCCGATTGTGCGTCGGGTGCGCGCTTACCTGGCTGACATCAATGATGGCTTCAACGAAGTGATCAACGGCATGAGCGTGATCCAGCAGTTCCGCCAGCAGGCGCGCTTTGGCGAACGCATGGGCGAAGCCAGCCGTTCGCACTATATGGCGCGTATGCAGACGCTGCGCCTGGACGGTTTCCTGCTGCGACCGCTGCTGAGCCTTTTCTCGGCGCTGGTGCTGTGTGGGTTGCTGATGCTCTTTGGCCTGAGCTCAAACGGTACGATTGAAGTGGGCGTGCTGTACGCTTTTATTAGCTATCTGGGACGCCTCAACGAGCCGCTGATCGAGCTCACTACGCAGCAATCGATGCTGCAACAGGCGGTCGTCGCCGGTGAGCGCGTCTTTGAGCTGATGGACAGGCCGCGTCAGGCCTACGGCAATGATGAGCGACCTCTGCAAAGCGGGGCTATCACCTTTGATAACGTCTCGTTTGCCTATCGCGAAGACCGCCTGGTGTTGCAGGACATCACGCTTGACGTTCCGTCGCGCGGTTTTGTGGCGCTGGTGGGGCATACCGGCAGTGGTAAGAGCACGCTTGCCAGCCTGTTGATGGGCTATTACCCGGTCACGCAAGGTGAAATCCGCCTCGACGGACGCCCGCTTGCGTCTCTCAGCCACACCGTGTTACGCAAAGGCGTTGCGATGGTGCAGCAGGATCCGGTCGTTCTGGCCGATACCTTCTACGCCAACGTGACCCTGGGGCGAGACTACACCCAGGAGCAGGTCTGGGACGTGCTGGAAAAAGTGCAGCTGGCAGAGCTGGCGCGCGGGTTCAGCGACGGGATCAACACGAAGCTGGGCGAGCAGGGGAACAATCTCTCTGTCGGGCAAAAGCAGCTTCTGGCACTGGCGCGGGTGCTGATTGAAACGCCGCAGATACTGATTCTGGATGAAGCGACGGCCAGTATTGACTCCGGCACCGAGCAGGCTATCCAGCAGGCGCTGGCCGCGGTACGCGATCATACGACGCTGGTGGTGATTGCCCACCGCCTTTCCACCGTCGTCGATGCGGATACCATTCTGGTGCTGCATCGCGGACAGGCCGTTGAACGCGGTACGCACCGTGAGCTGCTGGAAGCAAAAGGGCGCTACTGGCAGATGTACCAGCTGCAGCTGGCGGGCGAAGAGCTGGCCGCCAGCGTGCGTGATGAAGAGTCGCTTAGCGCCTGATGCACTAAAATGAGGCGGCGCGCTAACAGTCATTCCTGTTGGTGCAAAACTGAAACGCACCCTGCACCGGCATGGTGCGTTTTTTTTCACCCGGGCGTTTAACAGAACCGTGTAACGCTCATCACACCGTTGTTCCCCTTCGTTTTCATTTCTGGCACACCCCTTGCAATACCTTCTGCGTAAGCTGCGGCCATTACCGAATTCTGACTGGAGGGGATCTATGAAGCTGGTTACGGTTGTAATCAAACCATTCAAACTCGAAGACGTGCGCGAAGCATTGTCTTCAATGGGTATTCAGGGACTGACTGTCACCGAAGTGAAAGGCTTTGGTCGTCAGAAGGGTCATGCCGAGCTTTATCGCGGGGCGGAATACAGCGTTAACTTTCTGCCAAAAGTAAAAATTGATGTCGCGATTGCTGACGATCAGCTTGACGAAGTCATTGATGTCATTAGCAAAGCGGCCTATACCGGCAAAATTGGCGACGGCAAAATTTTCGTTGCCGAACTGCAGCGCGTCATTCGCATTCGTACCGGCGAATCTGACGAAGCGGCTCTGTAATTAACGCCTGGCACACAGTGATAGGGATCGAGAAAATGAAGATAGCAACACTTAAAACGGGTCTGGGTTCGCTGGCACTGCTGCCGGGCCTGGCGCTGGCTGCTACCCCTGCGGTGGTCGACAAAGCCGATAACGCCTTTATGATGATCAGCACCGCGCTGGTGCTGTTCATGTCCATTCCGGGCATTGCGCTGTTCTACGGCGGCCTGATCCGTGGCAAAAACGTTCTCTCCATGCTGACGCAGGTTGCCGTGACGTTCGCACTGGTCTGCGTGCTGTGGGTGGTTTACGGTTACTCGCTGGCGTTCGGCACGGGCAACGCGTTCTTTGGTAACTTCGACTGGGTGATGCTGAAAAATATTGAGCTGACCGCGCTGATGGGCAGCTTCTATCAGTATATTCACGTGGCGTTCCAGGGCTCCTTCGCCTGTATTACCGTCGGGCTGATTGTGGGCGCGCTCGCCGAGCGTATTCGTTTCTCTGCCGTTCTGATCTTCGTGGTGGTCTGGCTGACGCTCTCCTATGTGCCGATTGCGCACATGGTCTGGGGTGGCGGTCTGCTGGCAACGCACGGTGCGCTGGACTTCGCGGGCGGTACCGTTGTTCACATCAACGCCGCGGTAGCGGGTCTGGTGGGTGCCTACCTGATTGGCAAACGCGTGGGCTTCGGTAAAGAAGCGTTTAAACCGCACAACCTGCCGATGGTCTTTACCGGTACGGCTATCCTCTACTTTGGCTGGTTTGGCTTCAACGCCGGCTCAGCGAGTGCAGCAAACGAAATCGCCGCGCTGGCCTTCGTGAACACCGTTGTGGCCACGGCGGGTGCAATCCTCTCCTGGGTATTTGGCGAGTGGGCGGTACGCGGTAAACCTTCTCTGCTGGGCGCCTGTTCGGGTGCCATCGCCGGTCTGGTTGGCATCACCCCAGCATGTGGTTATGTCGGTGTGGGCGGTGCGCTGCTGGTCGGCCTGGTGTCCGGTCTGGCGGGTCTGTGGGGCGTGACCGCACTGAAACGTCTGCTGCGCGTTGACGACCCATGCGATGTGTTTGGCGTGCACGGCGTGTGCGGTATCGTCGGCTGTATCATGACCGGTATCTTCGCGGCGAAATCGCTCGGTGGTGTGGGCTATGCAGAAGGCGTCACCATGGTTCATCAGGTGCTGGTGCAGCTGGAAAGTATTGCTATCACCGTGGTGTGGTCTGCCGTTGTCGCTTTCATTGGCTACAAACTGGCGGACATGACCGTCGGTCTGCGTGTCCCTGAAGAGCAGGAACGCGAAGGTCTGGACGTCAACAGCCACGGCGAGAATGCGTATAACGCGTAATAAACAGCAAAACGGCAACCTGAGGTTGCCGTTTTTAGTGTTTGTTCCCTCTCCCCGTGGGAGAGGGCCAGGGTGAGGGCATCAGGCCGCACAAGGTAACAGCAAAACGGCAACCTCAGGTTGCCGTTTTTAGTGTGTATTCCCTCTCCCTGTGGGAGAGGGTCAGGGTGAGGGCATCAGGCCGCACATAATCACCCGCGATTACGCATTACCCCTTCCTGCACCGTTGAAGCGACCAGCACGCCGTCCTGGGTATAAAACTCCCCACGCACAAACCCGCGAGCGCTCGACGCCGACGTACTCTCCACGCTGTAGAGCAGCCACTCATTCATGTTGAAGGGACGGTGGAACCACATCGAGTGATCGATCGTCGCGACCTGCATCCCTTTTTCGAGGAAGCCGACGCCGTGCGGCTGCAGCGCCACCGGCAGGAAGTTGAAATCAGACGCGTAGCCCAGCAGATACTGATGTACGCGGAAATCTTCCGGCACGGTGCCGTTAGCCCGGATCCACACCTGGCGCTTTGGCTCGGCGGTGTGGCCCTTCATCGGGTTATGGAACTCAACCGGGCGGATCTCCAGCGGTTTATCGCAGAGAAACTTTTCTTTGACCTGAGGCGGAAGCAGATGCGCCAGCGCACGGGCGATATCCGTTTCCGATTTGAGATCGTCTGGCGCGGGTGCCGGCGGCATCACTTTCTGGTGTTCATACCCGGGCTCCGGCGCCTGGAAAGAGGCGGTCATGTAAAAGATCGGCTTGCCGTTCTGAATGGCCGCGACGCGGCGCGCGCTGAAGCTGTTGCCGTCTCTCAGGACCTCAACGTCATACACGATCGGTTTCGCGCTATCGCCAGGGCGTAAGAAGTAGCTGTGGAACGAATGCACCAGACGGTCTGCCGGGACAGTCTCCTTTGCAGCGTACAGCGCTTGTCCAACGACTTGCCCCCCGAAGACCTGGCGTAAACCTAAATCTTCGCTCTGTCCGCGAAAGAGTCCTTCCTCAATTTTTTCCAGGTTCAGTAATGTCAGCAGATTGTTCAGTGCCTGACTCATAGTTGTCCTCAATAAACGCCGTAGCGAAAGATAGGCTGAGTATAACGCAGAAATGAAAGTGGTCCGATGGGTAGAATAATCTGAATATCAGGATGATTTCAGGCATTAATCAGTGAGTTGTGCCACACTTAACTACGTTATGTGATTGAAACGACATCGGATGGGATCGATCCCGCTGGTGCATTGATAAGGAGACTTCAATGAAACTCGTGCCCATGCTAAGTGGTGTAGCTATTGCGGTGGCGTTGTCCGCCTGTGCCGGTAAGAGCGCCCAGGTGCCAGTGCCAGCAGCAGACCCGAACGGGATTAATACCCTTTCGCAGCAATCCATTCAGCAGCCTAACGTTTCCGGTACCATCTGGATTAAACAGAGAGTTGCGCTGCCGCCGGATGCGGTATTAACCGTGACGCTGTCTGATGCTTCCCTGGCCGACGCACCGTCGAAAGTCGTGGCTCAGCGTGCCGTTCGTACTGAAGGCAAGCAGGCGCCGTTTAGCTTCGTGTTGCCGTATAACCCGTCGGACGTGCAGCCTAACGCCCGTATTCTGCTGAGCGCAGCGGTAACCATCAACGGTAAGCTGGTCTTTATCACCGATACGGTCCAGGAAGCGATTAACAACGGTGGGACCAAAATCGACCTGAACCTGGTGCCGGTGCAGCAGACCGAAGTGCCGGTCGCGCCGCAGACCAATCAGCCGTCCCTGCCAACCCCACCGACTCAGATGTAATGTCTGCATTGCCCCTCTCCTCCGGGAGAGGGGTCAATATTCCCAGCGAAATTTCTGCAAATCGATCTGACCCGACCCTGACACCTGCACCCCCTCTGAAAGTAACGCTTGGCGCTGACGCTGGAGATCCGGCCCGGTGAGTGAGATGACGCCATGACGATTCACCACCCGATGCCAGGGCAACGTACTGCCTTCCGGCAGCCGTTTCAGGACGCCTCCAACCTGTCGCGCCGCGCGCGGTGAACCGGCCAGGCGTGCGACATCACCATAGGTGGTTACATAGCCTTCCGGGATTGAGGCCACGATTTGCCATACGCGCTGTGGAAAGGAGTCGTGTTCGTCCATACCTTCACCTGTGGGGAGTTTCTGGAAAGCTATGGTAAACCAGGATCTTCATGATTGCTGCGCCTGTTTGCGCAAGAAACCAGCATCCGGTTCCTGGCGGCTTGCAATTGGGCCTTCGCACAGGGATAATGCGCCAGCGCGTTGGTTATCAACGCTCTCAATGGGGGCTCTGTTGGTTCTCCCGCAACGCTACTCTGTTCACCAGGTCAGGTCCGGAAGGAAGCAGCCAGGGCAGACGACGTGTGTGCCGGGATGTAGCTGGCAGGGCCCCCACCCATTTCCGCCCTCATAAAATCTTCCTGCTTTCACCTCTCACTTTTGACGGCTATCCCACAATAATATTATGCCTATATCGTGTAATATATATTTCATCGCGCTGAAATATTAATGTCATAAACCTGTAATAATAGTCGGGCATTTTATCATTGGCCGTCTATTTTCTGGCATAACTCAAAAAAATATATATCTGGATAACATTGTTAACTTCGTGTATTAAATAAAGTACTTATTCCGAAGGGAAGTGACAAACATGGCTACAGCGGTATTAAACGTTAAGATTGATGACGCGCTAAAAGAAAGGCTTCGCCACTATGCGGAAGTGAATAACGAGAACTTAAGCGTGACGACAGAGAAACTGCTGCTGCTGGCGTTCGAAGCAGTAGAAGAGGCGGGAGTATCGGAAGAGGATATTGATAATCAGCACACGGAAGAAGAGAGTGTTTCTCCTTTTACTCCTAAAGAAATCAAAGCTCTACGCAAACTTCTGAAGAAGAGAAAATGAAACAACAACTGTCAACTGCCAGTGACTACAAAGAGGCCTGCGATCTGTTGCGTTCAGGCTACGTGAAGCATGTACGTCTTGGCTGGAATGTCGGAAGTGATGAGTTCTTTCGTATTGCGTCTGACTGGTGTGATACCGGCGCAAAAATAAAGAAAGACGGTGAAAGCTTCGTTATTTCACTGAAAGGTTTTCCTATTCCTGCTCAGCATTAACTCCTGACTAGTGAAAACTGCTGACTGTATCCGTGACAGTCAGCAGTTTTTATTTTTTATGATCTGCTTCAAAATTTTTAATATTAGATCACGCTGCGTTTTAACGATGGCACGTTTTTATTCAGGGCGAGCCATAGCGGTTTGATCCTCAGCAACGCCTGTTCAAGCTCTGTCGATTCGAGCGAGAAGGGCATCCGTAAATAGCGGTCAAATGCGCCAGATAAACCAAACCGTGTACCGGTTCCCAGATTGATCCCCAGAATCTCAGCCCGCGCGGCAAGCTGTGTCGCCAGCATGCCCGGGAGTTCTATCCAGTAAGAGAGCCCGCCTTCCGCTTCATGGAATTTCCAGTCCGGGAAATGTTCGCGCAACAGTTCACCGCATCGATCGCGTCGTTCCGCCAGCATCTTCCGGCGCGCGGGCAGAAACGTCTCGCTGTTGTTAATGAGCCACAGCATCGCCAGCTGTTCCAGCAGCGGCGAGCCTAAATCCAGAGTATCCCGCGTCTGGGCAAGCGTGGCGATCGTGCGCGAGGAGGCGCGGATCCAGCCAAGACGCAGCCCTCCCCAGAAGCTTTTTCCGGCAGAACCTAAGGTGATGACGGTGGCCTGCGTGTTAAAAGCGGCCAGCGGTGGCGGGGGAGGCGCGTCAAACCAGAGATCCACCATTGTTTCATCCACCACCAGCGCCGTGCGGGTTTGAGCAGCAATATCCGTGATGGCCCGACGGGTCGCGATATCCATACAGCGCCCGGTGGGGTTATGAAAATCTGGCATCAGATACGCCAGGCGAGGCGCCGTCTGGGCAAGCGTTGCCGCGAAGCCATCCGTATCCCAGCCGATTTCCGGTAGCGACACCCCCACGGGCCGACACTGCGCTCCCTGAATGGCGGCAATCGCCAGCGGATAGGTGGGGTGATCGACCACGACGCGATCCCCCGGCCCGGTCATCATCCGCAGCACCAGCGCAAAGCCGCTGACGGCGCCATTGACCACCATCACTTCGTCTGCCCGGGTGGGAAGACCCCGCGCGGTATAGCGCGCAGCGATGGCCTCCCGCAGCGTGGGCAGCCCAAGCTGATCGTAGCCCGTCAGCGAGAGATGCTGCGTAATGGCCGTGAGCGCATGGGCATAAGCCTGATGGATCTCCGGCCCGGCATTGAGGGCTGCAGTAGAGAGATCCAGTGCGGCACTTGCCGCTGAAAGGGTGGGAACGGCGCGCGTATCCGGTAGGAGCACGCGTGACCCGCTGCCGTGGCGGCTTTCAAGATAACCCTCTTCTCGCAGGTGGGCGAGGGCGCTGCTGATGGTGGTCCGGCTCACGTCCAGCGCGGAGGCCAGCTCACGCTCGCCCGGTAGCCGTGTATTCAGCGCCAGTCGGCCATCAAGGATTAACAGACGCAACGCGTCGGCCAGCTGTCGCCAGAGCGGGGTACGGGATGAGGCTTGCTGCCAGTGGCCTAAAAGGCGTACCAGAGACTGGCTTCCGAAGCGACGTGATGACATATGCAGTCCACTATTTGAAAACTGGACATTAATCATAGTGCCATTTTAGGTCAGGATGAAAGCCTGGTTCACTGGAGAAGATAAAAATGGTACGTCGTCTGCTACAACTCTATGTCGGTTTAGGACTGTATGGCCTTTCCACCGCAATGTTTATTCGTTCCGATTTGGGTGTCGATCCCTGGGATGTTTTTCACCTTGGGGTGGGGATGCAACTGGGGATGACGATCGGGACGGTGATCATTGTGACCGGCGCTGCGGTGCTGCTGCTGTGGATCCCCCTGCGCCAGATGCCGGGCCTGGGCACCATCAGCAACGTGATTTGTATCGGTCTGGCGGCGGACGCCAGCATGGCGCTTATTCCGGAACTGGATTCGTTACCGGTTCGCATCGCTTTCCTGGTGTCGGGTATCGTAATGAACGCGATTGCGACCAGCATGTACATTGGCGCAGGTTTTGGCCCTGGCCCACGCGACGGTCTGATGACCGGCATTCATGCCCGTCTGGGGTGGTCCATTCGCAGCGTGCGCACCTCCATTGAGGTGTCCGTCCTGCTGATTGGGTGCGTGCTTGGCGGCACGTTTGGGGTGGGAACCGTACTGTATGCCCTGACCATTGGCCCGCTTATTCAGCTCTGTCTGCCCTGGTTCCGCCAGAAGCCGCGCATTGAGGAAATACCCCAGCCGGAGCGGGTTGTCTAATTTTGCGAAGCGCTCACATGTTTTAACGGCGTCGCTGTGCCACAATAATGGGCCACGACTCACGCGATGCCACAATGCATGAAAGCGATCACTCTCTATGATGTCGCCCTCCTTGCGGGGGTTTCTTATCAGACCGTCTCTCGCGTCATTAACGACGCGGAACATGTGTCTGCCCGCACGCGGGAAAAGGTGCAGCAGGCGATGGCGGAGCTGCACTACGTTCCTAACCTGCGGGCACAGCAGCTGGCGGGTAAACGCACCCGCACGCTGGGACTCATCACCACCGATCTGGCCCTGCATGCGCCCTCGCAAATTGTGTCGGCGGTAAAATCCCGCGCGGCGGAACAGGGGGCGAGTGTCCTTATCTCCATGGTGGAGCAGCCGCAGCAGTGTCAGGCCGCGCTTCAGGCGCTGCTGGCGCAGCGGGTGGACGCGCTGCTGGTGAATGTGCCACTCGACGATCCTGACGCCGAGGCGCTCAGGGCGCTGGCGTCGCCTGTTCCGGTGCTGTTCCTCGATGTATCCCCCTCAGCGCAGGTACACAGCCTCGTGTTTGACGCAGAGCAGGGGGCGCATCTGGGCGTTGAGCATCTGCTTTCTCTGGGACATCAGCGCATTGCACTGCTGAGCGGACCGGAGAGCTCGGTCTCTGCACGGGCGCGCCTGGCGGGATGGAAAGCGGCTCTGGCCCGCGCGGGGCATGACGCCGCTGCGGTGGCTTATGGAGACTGGAGCGCGGCCAGCGGTTATGAGAAAGGACATGTGCTGCTGTCGGGTAGCGCATTGCCGGATGCCATTCTGGTAGCTAACGATCAAATGGCGCTCGGAGTGATGCGCGCCTGTGCTGAAAAGGGGATCGCGATTCCAGGTCAGATGTCGGTGGTCGGGTTCGACGATACGGCTGACAGCGCCTGGTTTTCCCCGCCGCTGACGACCATTCGCCAGGCATTTCGCGAGGCGGGTGAGCGCAGCGTGGAGTGGCTGCTGGCCCCCACCGAAGGCGAGACGTGCTGGCAGGTTCAGCTGCCGGTAACGCTGGTTACCCGTCATTCCACCGCGCGCCGCGCGACGCAGCAGGCCGAACGCGAGGATCTGGCGCAGCAGCTCAGAAGTCTGGCACTCCTGGCCGAGCAGCTTGCCCGCAAATAAAACTTTGTGATCGGACTCGCTACCCTGCGATTGGGCGCTTTACCGTCGCAGAGTGCCAGGGCATGTTAATCAAAATTGTGAGCGCTTCGCAAAGAGGTTGATATGTCTCATACATCTTCGCTGACCCTCAGCGACATCCTGGCCCGTCGGGACTGGGAAAACCCCGGCGTTACCCAGTGGAACCGTCTGGCCGCACACGCGCCGTTGCACAGCTGGCGTAATGAATCTTCTGCCAGAGATGACGCTGGTTCCCTCAGCAGGCGCTCCCTCAACGGGATCTGGCGGTTTAGCTACTTTTCAGCGCCGGAGCAGGTTCCTCAGGCATGGGTAACAGAAGATTGCGCGGATGCCATTGCGATGCCCGTGCCGTCTAACTGGCAGATGCAGGGGTTCGACACGCCCATCTATACCAATGTCACCTACCCGATCCCCGTCAACCCGCCTTTTGTGCCGCAGGAAAACCCGACCGGTTGTTACTCGCTCACATTCGATGTGGATGACGCCTGGCTGCAGAGCGGGCAAACCCGAATTATTTTTGATGGCGTGAACTCGGCGTTCCATCTGTGGTGCAATGGGCAGTGGATAGGCTATTCCCAGGACAGTCGATTGCCCGCCGAATTTGACCTCTCGGCGGCATTACGCCCAGGGCAGAACCGCCTGGCGGTCATGGTCTTGCGCTGGTGCGACGGCAGCTATCTGGAAGATCAGGACATGTGGCGCATGAGCGGCATTTTTCGCGATGTCTCCTTGCTGCATAAGCCGGAGACGCACATTGCGGATTATCATGTGGTTACCGATCTGAATGCGGAGCTGGACCGCGCGACGCTGAAAGTCGAGGTCTCGCTGACAGGCGCTGACTACGCGGAGTGCGACGTGGCGATAACGCTGTGGCGCAACGGTGAACGCTGTGGCAGCACTACCCAACGGTCAGGCTCTGCCATTGTGGATGAACGCGGCAACTGGGCCGAGCGGTTAACGGCGGCGATCCCGGTTACAGCCCCCGCGTTATGGAGTGCGGAAACCCCGGAGCTTTATCGCCTGACGATCGCACTTTTGGATGCGCAGGGCAACGTGCTGGAGACGGAAGCCTGCGATGTCGGCTTCCGCCGCGTTGAAATCAGCAACGGCCTGCTGAAGCTCAACGGTAAACCGCTGCTGATCCGCGGGGTTAACCGGCACGAGCATCATCCGGAAAACGGCCAGGTGATGGACGAAGCGACGATGCGTCGCGATATCGAGATCATGAAGCAGCACAACTTCAACGCCGTGCGCTGCTCGCACTACCCGAACCATCCGCTGTGGTACCGGCTTTGCGACCGCTACGGGCTGTACGTTGTTGACGAAGCCAATATCGAAACCCACGGCATGGTGCCGATGAGCCGCCTTGCTGACGATCCGCGCTGGCTGCCCGCCATGAGCGAGCGCGTGACCCGTATGGTGCAGCGCGATCGTAATCATCCCTCAATTATCATCTGGTCGCTGGGCAATGAGTCCGGGCACGGTGCAAACCACGACGCGCTGTACCGCTGGGTGAAATCCACGGATCCGACGCGTCCGGTGCAGTATGAAGGTGGCGGCGCGAACACGGCGGCGACTGATATTGTCTGTCCGATGTATGCCCGGGTCGATCAGGATCAGCCCTTCCCGGCAGTGCCTAAATGGTCAATCAAGAAATGGATCGGCATGCCGGATGAAACACGCCCGCTGATCCTCTGCGAATACGCCCACGCGATGGGGAACAGCTTCGGCGGGTTCGCGAAATACTGGCAGGCGTTTCGCAGCCACCCTCGCCTGCAGGGGGGATTTGTCTGGGACTGGGTCGATCAGGCTCTGACGAAGCAAGATGAAGAGGGCAATACGTTCTGGGCATACGGCGGGGATTTTGGCGATAAGCCGAACGATCGACAGTTCTGTCTTAACGGGCTGGTGTTCCCCGATCGCACGCCGCACCCGGCGCTGTACGAGGCGCAGCGCGCCCAGCAGTTCTTCACCTTTACGCGGGTTAGCACCTCTCCGCTGGTGATTGAGGTGCAAAGCGGCTACCTGTTCCGCCACACCGATAACGAAGTGCTGAGCTGGACTGTTGCCCGGGACGGGGAGGTGCTGGCTGCGGGCGAGGTGACGCTGGCGATAGCCCCTGGAGGCGCTCAGCGTCTGGAGATCGCTCTGCCAGAATTGAAAGCCGAGCCGGGGGAAGTCTGGCTGAATGTTGTAGTACGCCAGCCGCGGGCAACGCCGTGGTCACCGGCAGACCACCGCTGCGCGTGGGATCAGTGGCCGCTTCCCGCTCCACTCTTTATTGCTCCGTCAGTCCCGGCGGGCGAGCCGCCGGTGTTAACGCAAAGCGATCGCATCCTGGAGATCGCGCATGGTCAACAGCGCTGGCAGTTCGATCGCGCATCCGGAAACCTGACCCACTGGTGGCGAAATGGCGTTGAAACGCTGCTTTCACCTCTGACGGATAACGTCAGCCGTGCGCCGCTGGACAACGACATTGGCGTGAGTGAAGCGACGCAGATCGATCCGAATGCCTGGGTTGAACGCTGGAAAGCGGCGGGCATGTACGATCTCACTTTACGCGTTTTGCGCTGTGAGGCAGAGCAGCATGCGGGCGAAGTCGTGGTCAACACCCTTCACGTCGGGGAGTATCATGGCAAAACGCTGTTCCTGAGCCGTAAAGTCTGGCGGGTGGACGATCGGGGCTTTCTGCATGGCGATATTCAGGTCGATATGGCGTCCGATATCCCGGAACCCGCACGGATTGGCCTGAGCGTTCATCTCGCCGAAACGCCGGAAAACGTGTCCTGGCTGGGGCTGGGGCCGCATGAAAACTACCCGGACAGAACGCTGGCGGCACAGCAGGGACGCTGGACATTACCCCTGGCGGAGATGCACACGCCGTATATCTTCCCGACGGAAAATGGTTTGCGCTGCGATACCCGTGAACTTGTGCTGGGAACGCATCAGCTGAATGGCAGGTTCCATTTCTCGGTGAGCCGCTACAGCCAGCAGCAGCTGCGGGAGACAACCCATCACCATTTGCTGCGGGAAGAGCCGGGGTGCTGGCTCAACCTCGATGCGTTCCATATGGGCGTGGGCGGCGACGATTCCTGGAGCCCCAGCGTTTCACCGGAATTCATTCTGCAGAAACGCCAGCTTCGCTACACCTTTAGCTGGCAGCAAAATCCTTAACTGACCAGGAGAGGCGGCCACAGGGCGTGGCCGCACGCTTACCTCAGAATGCCGCTCAGACCGTGCAGGCTCATATAAATCCCTACCGCGGTAATCAGCGCTGCGGAGATCCACGGCGCTTTACGGGAAAATTCGCTAAATCCGGGCCAGCGTTTTGTCGCATGTTTGAGGCTTAAGGCGGCAATCGCGCCGGAAGCGACCAGCGTTAGCGCCAGACCAATACTGAAGCTGAATACCAGCGTTGCGCCGAGGGCAAAATGCTTCAGCTGCAGGCAGATCAGCAAAACGGTGATGGAGGCCGGGCAGGGGATAAGCCCGCCGGTCAGGCCGAACATGACGATCTGTCCGGTGGTGACGTTTTGACCGCTGAAGCGGCGGTTAATATCCTGCGCGTGCGCGCGCTGGTGGGCATCCTGCCACTCCTCTTCAACCAGCGGGTGTTCGTGGTGGTGATGATCATGATGATGGTCATGGTGGTGATGATCGTGATGGTGATGGTGATGATCGTGTGGCTGGCTCTCTTTCCAGGTTCGCCACGCCATCCACAGGGCGATCGCAACGATCAACACCCCGGAGATCAGCTGGAACCAGGGTTCGGACGTATGCGCATCCCAGCCCCGACCAAACCATAATCCCGCCATAGCAACGAGCCAAACCACCGCCGTATGGGAGAGCGTGGCCGCCAGGCCTAGCAGTACCGCCTGTTTCAGCGTGCCGCGGATGGCCACGATAAAAGCGGCCATCATGGTCTTTGAGTGGCCCGGTTCCAGGCCATGCAGCGCGCCAAGCAGGATAGCGCTGGGAACAAACAGCCAGGCATTACCCTGCTGCAGGAGTGAAGCAAAATCGGTCATGGGGGATTCCGGCGTGGAAAATGTCTGCAAATACTACTCCCCCCCAGTAGTCTAATACTACCCCCCAGTAGAAAAATACTCAGGGGGAGTAGAGCGTGTTATGCTTTAAAAGCCAAAAATAAGGGATAGAGAGATGTCACATACCGTTCGCGACAAGAAAATGTTACTGACTCGGCTGAAGAAAATTCAGGGGCAGAGCAACGCCCTGGAGAAAATGCTGAACAGCGATCACGAATGCGCCGAGGTGTTACAGCAGCTGGCGGCGATCCGCGGGGCGGTCAACGGCATGATGATGCAGGTGATCGAAGGGCATTTAACCGATCATGTGGTGAAAGAACCTGAAGAAGCGCAGCGTGAAGCCGATCTTGGCGTGGTGCTGCAGGTGATCAAATCCTATCTTAAGTAGCGTGCGTGCCGAGGTTATTCTCTGCCCAAAGGATAAATTCCATTTTCGGCAGCGCTTTGCTGTAGTACCAGCCCTGTCCGTACTGCACGCCGTGCTGGTGCAGCCAGGCGAGCTGCCCGGCGGTCTCGACGCCTTCCGCAACCATCGCCAGCTGCAGCGACTTCGCCATTTCAATAATGTGCGGCGTCACGTTTTTGTACTCCAGCGCATCCACGAACGATTTATCAATTTTTAGCGTGTCGACATCCAGATCCTGCAGATAGCTCAGGCTGGAATAGCCCGTACCAAAATCATCTATATAGACAGGGTGCCCCGAACGACGGAATGCGGCGATAGCCGGCGCGCTGATTTTGGGATCGGCAAAGCCGCGCTCGGTGACCTCAAGGGCGATTTGGCTCGGGTGGACCTTCCATTTGTTCAGCAAGTGACTCATCAGCGGTGGCAGCGTGCCGGAGGTTAAATCGGCAGGGGCGAGGTTGATGGAGATATGCTGATCGGGGTGAAGGTGCAGCCAGTTGCCCATATCCTCGAACACTTTTTCGATAACGAGCTGCGTCAGCTGAGAGATAAGCCCGGTTTGCTCAGCAAGGGGAATAAAAATATCAGGCGAGAGGCTGCTTCCGTCCGGCTGCGGCCAGCGCGTCAGCGCTTCTGCGCCGACAATTTTTCCGCTACACAGCGCCACGATGGGCTGATAGTGAACCACAAAATCGCGGCTGTTAATGGCGTCAAGCAGGCGGTTGCGCGGCGACTGAATGCGACGCAGTATCCGCAGGACAAAGAGCGCGGCAAGCAGGCTTATCAGGACGCCGAAGGGGAGCCATAAAAGCAGCTGCCGGTGCCAGGTTTCCGCCAGCGGTTTGAGCGTAGCCCATGCGACAACGGTAAATCCCAGTTCAGGTACAGGCTTCATAACGTACATTGAACCGTCGTACTGTATGCTGGTCATCTCCTGACCTTTGATCATGTCACGGATATGCGGATCGAGTGTATTGCTGCTGGCGAAGATACGGTGTGTTGTGCTTCCTACAAGGGCTGCATCAATCGCTATCTCGCCGAAAGGGATGACATCCACCAGTGAGGCCGGATCGACCAGGACAAGGTAATGACCTTGCCCCAGCACGGCCATGTAGCGATGAAACCCAAGATCGTTTTGCGTGGTCAGCCATGCGCTGTAACCGTCTTCGGTAATGCGCATCGGCGGGGGGAAAGGGGCCGCATGGCTGGTTTGCTCAAGAGAGGAGCAGAGCGGCCTGAGGTTGTCGATATAAATCACTTCCTGAACGTATCGCCACGAAAAAGCGACCCGTCGCATCTCCCTTAACTGCAACGGGCTGCACGGCACGCCCTCAAAGGCCTGCAGATGATTAAGCGCTTCTTTCGCCTGATCCACGACCTTGTCGGTGCGTATCAGCACGCGTGAGGCATAGTTTTCCAGCGCATCGACAAATTTATCTTCCGCCTGGCGATGGGCCAGCCAGATGCTCAGGCAAATGGGGACCAGCACGGAAAAGATAAGTACGCCAGTCACCAGACTGACCAGATGTCGGGTTTTCATGCTGTCGTGTCCTTCCTCGTATACCCGTTCCTGAGCACTGAGTTCCCTGCCTGAAGAGAAAGATTTTACCGCGAAATGATATAGTTATAGCACGTGGATGGCCTGGTTTTCATTTTATCTCAGGTAAACCAGAAAATATCGTCAGAAGGAAGGGGTTGTTTTTAGAACCTGTCCTGGATATTATTTTGTTATGTTATAACAAAACATAAAGGATTGACGATGAAACCCAATATCCATCCAGCCTATCGCACCGTGGTCTTCCACGACACCAGCGCGAATGAATACTTCAAGGTTGGCTCAACCATTAAGACCGACCGCGAAATTGAACTCGACGGTGAAACATATCCGTATATCACCATCGAGGTTTCTTCAAAATCGCACCCGTTTTATACCGGTAAGCAGAAAACGTTCTCCACGGACGGTAGCGCAGCGCGCTTCCGCAAGCGTTTTGGCGGCTTTCTCAATGCGAAGCGGGGCTAACCATGCAGGTACTTAACTCATTACGCAGTGCAAAGCAGCGTCACCCGGATTGCCAGATAGTCAAACGCAAGGGACGCTTGTACGTGATTTGCAAATCCAATCCGCGCTTTAAGGCGGTTCAGGGACGTAAAAAAAGACGCTAGACGCGCGTTTCTCGCCAGCTTTCCAGGGATCTTTTCTGTTTGCCATCGGCAGTAAAATTGTCGGTGGCAAGCCAGCGTTCAAAGGCGTTCGCCAGCGTCGGCCACTCTTTATCGAGAATCGAAAACCAGTCGGTATCCCGGTTGTGGCCTTTTATCACCAGCGCCTGGCGAAAGCGCCCCTCAAACTGAAAACCCAGGCGCAGGGCGGCTTTGCGAGAAGGTTCGTTCAGGCTATTGCACTTCCACTCATAACGCCGGTAGCCCAGGGTATCGAACACATACCGCATCAGCAGATATTGCGCCTCTGTCGACATGGGCGTGCGGCTTAACAGGGGAGAGAAGTGAACGTGCCCCACTTCCACGACCCCGTTTTTAGGATCGATCCGCATCAGGGACAGCGTTCCAACGGGGGACTGAGTCCGGTTATCCATCACGGTAAAGTGGATGGGATCGGATAACTCACTTACGCTCGCCACCCATTCGGCAAACTCCTCTGCGGTGGCATCGGGTTCACGCAGTAGCCACGTCCAGCTGCGGGTATCTTCGGCCAGGGAATAGGCGGAGAACAGCGCCTGGGCATGCTCCACGCGCAGCGGCTCAAGCCGACAATAGTGACCCTGAAGGACCACCCGGGACGGGTGCTGACGGGGTTGCCAGTCGGTAAGCGCTTCGCCCACCGGCTGTCCGAACTGATTGAATGTCTTCATCTTAATTTCCGTGACGTTGAAAAGAGCTTCAGACTAGTGAATTGCTGGTTCCTTAAAAAGAACCACTGCGCTATGTTTTGATGGTGCCACGAGGAGGCGAGATGAATATACCGGGTGATGAATTTTATACCTTGCTCCACGCAGCCCTGAAAACACGCGGAGAAGAGACGCTCCAGCGCGCTCTCTACCTTGCTCTGCGGGAGGCCATACTGTGCGGAAGGCTACGATCCGGCAGCCAGCTTTCCGGTTCGCGAACGCTTGCTCAGCAGCTCTCCCTTTCCCGGAATACCGTCAATGCGGCGCTGGACCAGCTCACTCTCGAAGGGTATTTGCAGCGTAATCGCCAGGGAACGCGGGTGGCACAGTTAGCTCACCGTTCCGTCACCCGGACAATGCCGGACCCTGCCATCACGCTCGCAAAACGGGTCGGGCTGCTGCCTGCGCCAGTGCCCCGGGACACGCCTGTTCTGGCGTTTACCCCAGGCACGCCGGCCATCAACTATTTCCCTCTGCCGCTGTGGCGGCGACTGTACGATCGCGTGATGCGGGAGGAGGGAAATACTCTGCTAGGGTATGGCGACCCGGCCGGCGAGCCGTCGCTCCGGGCCGCGATTGCCCGGCATCTCGCCCTGTCCCGCGGCATTGACTGCGACGCCAGCCAGATTGTGATAACCGAAGGTGCACTTGAAGGCGTCAACCTGTGCACGATGCTGTTGAGCGAGCCGGGGGATATCGCCTGGGTAGAAAACCCCGGCTATAGCGGGGCAAAAAGCGCGTTTGTTAAAACAGGCCTGGCAATGACGGGAATACCGGTTGATGACGAGGGAATGTGCTGGGAAGGGCTGGATGCGCCTGCACCCTCACTGATTTTTACCTCACCTTCGCACCAGTTCCCTTACGGTAGCGTGCTCAGCGCGCGGCGGCGGCTGGCGCTGCTGGAACTGGCCCGGCAGCACAACGCGTGGATCATTGAAGATGATTACGACAGCGAGTTCCGTTATGCCGGTGAGCCCGTACCGGCGATGCTGGGAATGGTCAACAATGCGCCCGTTGTGTATCTGGGGACGTTCAGTAAAACGCTGTTTCCGTCGCTCCGGATGGGATTTATGGTGTTACCGCCAGCGCTGGCGAAAGCGGCTCGTCCGGCCATCGGCTCGCTGTTGCGCGGTGGGCACCGTGCCGAACAGCGCACGCTGGCGCTGTTCATTGAGGACGGTCATTACGCTCGCCATCTTGCCGCCATGCGTCGGCTCTACCGTAAACGCTATCGCCAGCTGCGGGAGGTGCTGGGCGCAGAGCTTCATGCGCCGCACCGTATTCTGGCCGGTGAAGGCGGGATGCATCTGACGCTGGCGATAGACAATATTGATGACCAGAAACTGGTGGAGCAGGCGAGGGCGTTTCAACTGGCCCCCGCTGCACTGAGCGGGTACTACCTGGAGGCGAAGCAGGGGCAAACCGGTCTGGTTTTAGGTTACGGCAATACCTCTGCTTCTCAGTTTGCCCCGGGGATCCGACGTCTGCAGGCGCTCATTACGCAGCAGCAGGGCGCGAAAGGCTAAAGACATCATAGAAAGAGAGCTGTCCTTTGGTGGAGACCATTTTCTGCAGCTTTTCTTTTTGCCCGGCTTCAACCGCCGGAGAATGCAGGATGTTTTCGATCAGTTCCGCTGGCACGAAACGCGTGTTGTACCATTCGCCGTTGTAGCAGACCCGGAAATCGAGCACGTCGATATCTTCGTAACGGTAGCGCGGATTCACGTCGAAAAAGAAAAAGGCGTTAAAGACGACAAACAGTACAACCAGCAGCCAGACGGAGTCCACCAGCGTTTCGGATGTCAGCATTACAATAAGCGTCGCCAGCCAGGCGGCATACATGGCGACAAACAGTCCAGGATGTTTGCGAATAAAGCTAATGCTAAAGCGTGGGCGATTGTCGCGCTTTTCGCGGAGGTTAAGATCGTCGATGGTGGCGGTAAGCAGGCGCTGTATCTCGGTCATTTTTTGCCTTCATGAGAGTTGACAATACAGGGTGTCTGCCAATTTTAGGGGAGCCATCAGGCTGAAAAAAGTAACAGTCTGGCGCTAAAAGACCATAACAGTTGGCTCCCCGTAACCTCACAGCGTTTTAATGATTTTGGCCGGGTTGCCGCCAACGACGACGTTAGCCGGGACGTCTTTCGTCACGACGGCGCCGGAGGCCACCACGACATTATCACCAATGGTGACGCCAGGGTTAATGACCGCCCGGCCACCAATCCAGACGTTATTGCCAATGCTGACAGGTTTTCCAAACTCCACGCCGCTATTGCGTTCCTCCGCATCCAGCGGGTGGGTTGCCGTATAAATATGAACACCCGGCGCGAGCATGCAGTTATCGCCAATATGAACAGGGCAGACATCCAGCATTACACAGTCGAAGTTAGCGTAAAAGTTTTTGCCCAGATAAATGTTATATCCATAGTCGCAGCGGAAGCTTGGTTCTATATAAGCGCCTTCGCTTTGTCCCAGAAGTTCCGCCAGAATGTTCTGGCGTTCTGTTTTTTCATCAGGTGCGGTGTGGTTATAGCGGTAGACCAGATGGCGGGCTCGCAGTCGGTCGGCCCGTAACGTCTCATCGCCGGGACGATAATGTTCACCGGCAATCATCTTCTGTTTTTCTAAGCTCATTGGAAACCTCGCTGGATGTGATTACCGCAGGGTAATCGGAACAGGCCAGGAGGGGAACGTTCCCGAAAAGCCGATGTGACTGGCGTCACAACATTGCTGCTGATAAACACGTTTTACACGGAGACCTGGCCTTGGCACAGGGAGCATAACGGGATAGGTAAATACTGAGAACGAGGCGTAGAACTCTACAGACACCCTTCAAAGATTAACGGACAAATTTCCACACAGAAGTAGGGATTTTGTCATACAGCTTATTCATTGTCAGCTCGGCAAGACGATGGTCAGCGGCTGAATAAAATACCGCCAGCTCATTATCCGAAAGCTCGTATTTATTCTTTTCAATGACGCGCTCAAGCGTGTCAATTGACTGACAACGTCGTAAGCGCATCAAATAATCGACTTTTGTGAGTGGTTTATCAGACATAAATTCACCTTAGTAATTGTAATAATTTTAACAGGAAAGACTAACCGGGTTAGCTCTGCTCACGTTGACGAAACAGCGGAATAGCCGGTTCCCCGATTTACGCCATTTTTGCAAATCCTGGGCGTTAATGCCGTAACTGCTGAACAACATAAAGGTGTCGTCCAGGTATTCATCAATTTGCTCAATGAGCTTATTATCTTCATTGTACTTAATTTTATAATTAAGTGCGAAGGTTGCGATATGCTCTATCAGCTCATTCAACTGTAAATTGATAGCAGACGTTGGGTCGTTTACCCAGCCATGGTTGCTTTCATCAAGGTTGGCAAGGCAGTCATGGTACAAGGATTCGCAGAGAAATTTCAACTGCGCGATATCATGCCTTTTTGGCGAGTACTCGTCCATAGCGCATCCCCTTCTGAGTGATTTCTTACTCACCGAACATCATTGTCGGGATGGATACAACTGACTTAGCTACATGAGTGCTGTGTTCCTGATAACCTAACTATAAGCCACTCCTTCCTGGATTTCATCGCGCGATTACGAAAAATTACAAATAAAACCGCAGACATGCGAGCAAGTACGCAAATGGTCATCCCGGACTCAACTTTTTTATCCAAATTAACGAGGGTGCTTTATCGCTTCCTTACGTTTCATCGGCTTAGCAAAATGATGAGAAAAGTTCAGATTCAGACTTATCTTTGTAAGAACTTCTTATTAGGAATATTCCTAATAACTTAAGCGGAGAAATGAAATTAAAAAAATCCTGAATTCACCGATTAAGTTATCAGTTAATTATGATATGTCTATTTAAGATGGCAGAAAATAAATAGAACCACAATAAGCGTAATTTATGATTTTTTCTGAAAATGAAAAAGGCCGCTAACGCGGCCTTTTTATCATGTGAAACCGGTATCAGTGAGGTTCTACCGAATGCGTGTGTTCAATATCCTCATTCTTCCGGCTGAAGCGGCGGCGAACCACCACGAAGAACACCGGTACGAAGAAGATAGCGAGTACGGTTGCGGTAACCATACCACCCATAACGCCTGTACCAACCGCGTTCTGCGCACCGGAGCCAGCACCGGAACTGATAACCAGCGGCAGTACGCCGAGGATAAACGCCAGTGATGTCATCAGGATTGGGCGCAGACGCATACGAACAGCCTCAAGCGTCGCCTCAATAAGGCCTTTACCTTCTTTCTCCATCAGATCTTTGGCGAATTCAACGATAAGTATCGCGTTCTTCGCCGACAAGCCAATGGTTGTCAGCAGGCCTACCTGGAAGTACACGTCGTTGGTCAGTCCGCGGAACGTTGCCGCAAGCAGCGCACCGATAACCCCAAGCGGTACCACCAGCATAACGGAGAACGGAATTGACCAGCTCTCGTACAGCGCTGCCAGACACAGGAAGACGACGATCAGTGAAATCGCATACAGGGCAGGGGCCTGGTTTCCGGACAGACGTTCCTGATAGGACATACCTGTCCAGTCGTAGCCGATACCCGAAGGCAGTTTACTCGCCAGCTCTTCCATCAGATTCATGGCTTCACCGGTGCTTCGGCCCGGCGCGGCCTGACCCAGGATTTCCATCGATGGCAGACCGTTATAGCGTTCCAGACGCGGCGAACCGTATTCCCAGCGTGACGTTGAGAACGCCGAGAACGGTACCATCTGACCATTGCTGCCGCGCACGAACCAGCTGTTGATATCGTTTGGCAACATACGGTATTGCGCCTCTGACATCACGTACACTTTCTTCACGCGGCCACGGTCGATGAAGTCGTTAACGTAGCTACCGCCCCAGGCGGCGCCCAGCGTGGTATTAATGTCACTGATGGATACGCCCAGCGCCTGGGCTTTCTCCTGGTCGATGTCGATTTTATACTGCGGCGTATCTTCCAGGCCGTTTGGACGCACGCCGACCAGCAGGTCAGGGTGCTTAGCCACTTCGCCAAACAGCTGGTTACGTGCCTGCGTCAGTTTTTCGTGACCCAGACCGCCCTGGTCAATCAGCTGGAAGTCGAAGCCGGTCGCGGTACCCAGTTCAACAATCGCTGGCAGGTTAAAGGCGAAGACCATCGCATCTTTAATCTGCGAGAAGGTGCCCATTGCACGGCCGGTGATGGCTTCAACCTTGTTCTTTTCGCCCGGACGTTCAGACCAGTCTTTCAGAGAAACGAAGGCAATACCTGTGTTCTGACCACGACCCGCAAAGCCAAAGCCGTTAACCGCAAACACGGATTCAACGTTGTCTTTCTCTTTGGTGAGGTAGTAGTCTGTCACTTCATCCAGCACTTTCTGGGTACGCTCTTGCGACGCACCCGCAGGAAGCTGTGCCATTGTCAGGAACACACCCTGGTCTTCATCCGGCAGGAACGAGCTTGGCAGACGAACGAACAGGAACGCCATCCCCACCACGATGATGATATAGAGCAGCAGGTAACGACCGGTGCTGCGCAGGATGTTGCCCACGCTGTCGGTGTAGTGGTGCGTGCTCTTGTCAAACATGCGGTTAAACCAGCCGAAGAACCCTTTATGCTCGCCGTGACCGCCTTTCTGAATTGGCTTCAGCATGGTGGCACACAGCGCAGGCGTCAGGATCAACGCGACCAGCACCGACAGCGCCATCGCGGAAACGATGGTAATCGAGAACTGACGGTAAATCGCACCGGTAGAGCCCCCGAAGAAGGCCATCGGGATAAATACCGCTGACAGCACCATCGCGATACCGACCAGCGCGCCCTGGATCTGGCCCATTGATTTACGGGTCGCTTCCTTCGGCGGAAGACCTTCTTCCGCCATCACGCGCTCGACGTTCTCTACCACCACGATGGCGTCATCCACCAGCAGGCCGATGGCGAGCACCATCCCGAACATCGTCAGGGTGTTTATCGAGTAGCCACATATCGACAGGATCGCAAAGGTCCCGAGCAGAACAACCGGCACGGCAATCGTTGGGATAAGCGTCGCGCGGAAGTTTTGCAGGAACAGGTACATCACCAGGAACACCAGGATGATCGCTTCTACCAGCGTTTTAACCACTTCGTGAATCGAAATTTTGACGAACGGCGTGGTGTCGTACGGGTAAACGATTTTCAGACCTGACGGGAAGAACGGTTCCATTTTCTTCAGTTCTGCGCGGATCGCCGTGGCGGTGTCCAGGGCGTTAGCACCTGTCGCCAGTTTGATACCCAGACCGGAAGCCGGTTTACCGTTAAACTTCGCGATGATGTCGTAGTTCTCACCGCCCAGCTCCACTTTTGCCACGTCGCGCAGGCGAACCTGGGAACCGTCCTGATTCACTTTCAGCAGAATTTTGCTGAACTCATCGGCAGAGGTCAGACGGGTCTGCGCGATGATCGAGGCGTTAAGCTGCTGGCCTTTCACCGGCGGCGTACCGCCTAGCTGACCGGCTGCCACCTGGGCGTTCTGCGCTTTAATGGCGTTGATCACGTCAACGGGGGTCAGCTGGAAGTTGTTCAGTTTGTTCGGATCCATCCAGATACGCATTGCGTACTGAGAACCGAACAGCTGAACGTCACCCACACCGGAAGTACGGCTGATGGCGTCCTTCATATTGGCACCCACGTAGTCGGAAATATCCTCCTGCGTCATGGTGCCGTTGGTGTTGATAACGCCGACAACCATCAGGAAGCTGCTGGACGATTTCTCGACGCTCACACCCTGCTGTTGTACTTCCTGCGGCAGCAAAGGCATCGCCAGCTGCAGTTTGTTCTGTACCTGAACCTGCGCAATGTCAGCATCCGTACCTGACTGGAAGGTCAGGGTGATCTGAACTGTACCGGTAGAGTCACTGTTTGAGGACATGTACATCAGGTTATCGATACCGTTCATGTTCTGTTCGATAACCTGAGTGACGGTGTCCTGCACCGTTTTCGCATCAGCCCCAGGGTAGGTTGCGGAGATGGTCACCGCCGGTGGCGCAATCGTTGGATATTGCGCGACAGGCAGCTTCAGGATCGCAAGTCCCCCGGCCAGCATGATGATAATGGCGATCACCCACGCAAATATGGGGCGATCGATAAAGAAATTAGGCATGTCTTAACGGCTCCTGTTTAAGTTAAGACTTGGTTTGTTCTGACTGGCCAGCGGCCGAAGCTTGTTGTTTATCGTCAGATTTCACTTCCTGTGCTTTAACCTGCGCGCCAGGACGAACTTTTTGCAAACCAGAAACAATCACGCGATCGCCATCTTTCAGACCTTCCGTCACCAGCCATTTATCGCCAATCGCCTGGGTGGCGGTGATATTGCGCGTTTCGACTTTGTCATCTGCTCCAACAACCAGTGCGCTCGCATCGCCGCGTGGCGTACGGGTCACACCCTGCTGTGGAACCAGAAGGGCGGTTGGATTCGTTCCTTCTTCCAGACGCGCGCGAACGAACATACCTGGCAGCAGGTTTTTGTCAGGGTTCGGGAAAATCGCACGTAAGGTGATGGAACCGGTGGTCTGGTCGACCGTCACGTCAGAGAATTCCAGCGTACCTTCCTGCGGGAACTTGATACCGTCGTTGGTAATCAGCTCCACTTTGGCTTTGCCGTTTTCCTGTTTCAGGGTGCCGTTAGCCAGCTCCTGTTTCAGTCGCAGGAAATCATTGCTCGACTGCGTCACGTCAACGTAGATCGGATCAAGCTGCTGCACGGTCGCCAGCGCGGTGGTCTGACCGTTCTGCACCAGTGCCCCTTCCGTGACGGAAGACTTACCAATACGACCGCTGATAGGGGAGGTCACTTTGGTATAGGCCAGGTTAATGCGCGCGGTTTCGACCGCCGCTTTGGCTGCCACTACGGCTGCGTTAGCCTGCTGCGCATCTGCCAGGGCGGTATCGTAATCCTGTTGGCTGATGTACTTGGTACCGAGCAGTTTTTGATAACGATTCACCGTCAGCTGGGCAATTTTGGCTGCGGCCTGTGCTTTCGCCAGGTCACCTTTCGCGCTTTCATAATTTGCCTGATAGGTTGCGGGATCAATCTGATACAGAGACTCACCGGCCTTCACATCACCGCCTTCGGTGAAGTTACGTTTCAGGATAATGCCACTAACCTGAGGACGCACTTCCGCAATGCGGTAAGCATTTGTACGGCCTGGTAACTCGGTGGTGATTTGTAGAGGTTCAGATTTGAGCGTCACGACGCCTACTTCTGGCGCCTGCTGAGCTCCTTGTTGAGCTGGTTTGTCGTCACATCCTGTTAGCGCTAAGCTGCCTGAGAGCATCAGAACGACCGCCAGAGGCGTTAACCCTCTGTTTTTGTTCATATGTAAACCTCGAGTGTCCGATTTCAAATTGATCAAGGGTCCTGAGTCTAAAACCCGTTGCTGCGTTTATATTATCGTCATGCTATGGTACATACATTCACAAATGTATGTAAATCTGACTCCTGTAAATTCACCCACCTATGGCACGAAAAACTAAACAACAAGCGCTGGAAACCCGACAACACATTCTGGATGTGGCAATACGTTTGTTCTCTCAGCAGGGTGTTTCGTCAACCTCGCTGGCACAAATTGCTCAGGCTGCCGGTGTGACGCGGGGAGCGATTTACTGGCATTTTAAAGATAAGTCAGATCTGTTCGGTGAAATCTGGGAGCTTTCAGAGTCCAGCATTAGCGATCTCGAGAGTGAGTATCGGGCAAAATTCCCTGATGATCCACTCTCAGTAATGAGAGAAATATTAGTATATATCCTTGAAGCGACGGTAGTTGAAGAACGTCGCAGATTAATGATGGAAATAATTTATCATAAATGCGAGTTCGTGGGCGAAATGGCGGTGGTGCAACAGGCGCAACGCAGCCTCAGCCTCGAAAGCTATGACCGTATCGAACTGAACCTGAACTTGTGTATGCAGGCAAAGCTGTTACCGGCCAATCTCTTGACCCGCCGGGCGGCTATCCTGATGCGCGGCTACATTTCAGGTCTGATGGAAAACTGGCTGTTTGCCCCGCAATCCTTTGACCTCAAAGAGGAAGCCCGCAGCTACGTGGCGATTTTACTGGAAATGCTACAGCTCTGCCCGTCGCTGCGCAGCGACGCGCCGTCGCTAACTGCCTGAGTCATTTCCAGGATTTATCTCAGAGGCTCACGTTCGCGCTATTCTGCTTCCGGCGAGCGTGATATTCTTCACGCCGGACTATTTTCGGTCATCTTCTGACATCATTCACAACTATGCTGCCCATCAATCGCTCGCAACATCCTGTTTTTGCATTGCTCTTTGCGATGCTGTTTTTCTTTGCCACGGCGCCGCTGACCTGGGCCCGCGCCGATAACAGCAATGACATTCCCTCGCGTGGCGATGTTCAGTCGCAGCTCGACGCGCTGAACAAACAAAAAGAGCTCTCTCCTCAGGATAAGCTCATCCAGCAGGATCTGACGGAAACGCTGGAAACGCTGGATAAAATTGAACGCGTCAAAGCCGATACCGCCCAGCTTCGTCAGAAGGTGGCGCAGGCTCCTGAAAACATGCGCAAAGCGACGGAATCACTGAACGCCCTGAGCGACGTCGATAACGATACCGAAACGCGCAAGACGCTCTCGACGCTCTCTTTACGTCAGCTGGAATCGCGCGTCGCGCAACTGCTCGACGACCTGCAAACCGCGCAGTCCGACCTCGCGACCTATAACAGCCAGCTTGTCTCCCTGCAAACCCAGCCGGAACGCGTGCAAAACTTGATGTACTCCGCGTCTCAGCAGCTGCAGCAGATCCGCAACCGTCTGAACGGCACGACGGTGGGAGAGGGCACGCTGCGCCCGACCCAGCAAACGCTGCTGCTGGTTCAGCAGACGTTGCTCAACGCACAGATTGAACAGCAGCGTAAAAGCCTGGAAGGGAATACGGTGCTGCAGGACACCCTGCAAAAACAGCGTGATTACGTCACCGCCAACATTAATCGTCTTGAACACCAGCTTCAGCTGTTGCAGGAGGCGGTTAACAGCAAGCGCCTGACGCTGACGGAAAAAACCGCCCAGGAGGCCGTATCGCCTGATGAGACCGCCCGCATTCAGGCGAATCCGCTGGTGAAACAGGAGCTCGACGCCAACCACCAGCTTAGCCAGCGCCTGATACAGGCGACGGAAAAGGGTAACTCACTGGTTCAGCAAAATATCAAAGTGAAGAACTGGCTGGATCGCGCGCTGCAGGCTGAGCGCAACATCAAAGAGCAGATCGCGGTCCTGAAGGGCAGCCTCCTGCTGTCGCGTATTCTCTACCAGCAGCAGCAGACGCTCCCGTCCGCTGATGAGCTGGAAGACATGACCAACCGCATCGCGGATTTGCGTCTGGAACAGTTTGACGTCAACCAGCAGCGCGATGCCCTTTTCCAGAGCGATAGCTTTGTCGCCAAAATTGAAGAGGGCCATTCCAGCGACGTGAACCCGGAAGTGCACGACGCGCTGCTCCAGGTCGTCGATATGCGTCGCGAGCTGCTGGACCAGCTCAACAAACAGCTGGGTAACCAGCTGATGATGGCCATTAACCTGCAAATCAACCAGCAGCAGCTGGTGAGCGTCTCGAAAAGTCTGCAGGAGATCCTGACCCAGCAGATTTTCTGGGTAAACAGCAACAAACCGATGGACTGGGACTGGATTAAATCCTTCCCTGAGACGCTTAAAACGCAGATCAAGAGCATGAAGATCACCGTAAACTGGGAGAAAGCCTGGCCTGCGGTGACGATTGCCTTGCTGGCGGGATTACCGCTGCTGCTGATTGCTGGCCTGATCCGCTGGCGTCTGGCCTGGCTGAAAAAATACCAGGCGAAGCTGGCCTCCGAAGTGGGGCAACTGCGTAACGATAGCCAGCTTCATACGCCAAAAGCGATTCTGATCGATCTCATTCGCGCCCTGCCGGTGTGCCTGATTATTCTGGCTGTGGGCCTGATTCTGCTCACCATGCAGCTCAACGTCAGCGATCTGCTGTGGGCGTTCAGTAAAAAACTGGCGCTGTTCTGGCTGGTGTTTGGCGTGTGCTGGAAGGTGCTGGAAAAAGACGGCGTGGCGGTGCGTCATTTCAACATGCCTGCGCAGCTGACCAGCCACTGGCGTCGCCAGATTGTGCGCATCAGCCTGGCGCTCCTGCCGCTGCACTTCTGGTCGGTTGTTTCTGAGCTTTCCCCGCTGCATCTGATGGATGATGTGCTGGGGCAACTGGTCATCCTGCTGAACCTGCTGCTGATTGCGATCCTGATGTGGCCGATGTGCCGCGACAGCTGGCGTGATAAAGAGTCCCACAACATTCGTCTGGCCACCGTGACGGTGCTGGCGATCATTCCGCTGGCGCTGATGGTGCTGACGGCAACGGGCTACTTCTATACCACGCTGCGCCTGTCCGGGCGCTGGATTGAAACGGTCTATCTGGTGATCGTCTGGAACCTGCTCTATCAGACCGTACTGCGCGGCCTGAGCGTGGCGGCCCGCCGCATCGCCTATCGCCGTGCCATTGCGCGTCGTCAGCATCAGGTGAAAGAGGGGGCCGAAGGCGCGGAGCCGCAGGAAGAGCCAACCATCGCGCTGGAGCAGGTTAACCAGCAGACGCTGCGTATCACCATGCTGGTGATGATCGCCCTGTTTGCGGTGATGTTCTGGGCTATCTGGTCCGATCTTATTACCGTTTTCGCCTATCTCGACAGTATTACCCTCTGGCAATACAACGGTACCGAAGCGGGCGCGGCGGTCATGAAAAGCGTGACCATGGGCAGCCTGCTGTTTGCGCTGGTGTCGTCGGTGGTGGCCTGGGCGCTGATCCGCAACCTGCCAGGCCTGCTCGAAGTGCTGCTCCTGTCACGTCTGAATCTTCGCCAGGGGGCGTCCTACGCCATTACGACGATCCTCAACTACGTGATCATTATTGTTGGGGCGATGACGGTCTTTGGTTCGCTTGGCGTCTCGTGGGATAAACTGCAGTGGCTGGCGGCCGCCCTCTCGGTCGGTCTTGGTTTTGGCCTGCAGGAAATCTTCGGTAACTTTGTCTCCGGCCTGATCATCCTGTTCGAACGTCCGGTACGTATCGGCGATACCGTTACCATCGGTACCTTCTCCGGTACGGTCAGCAAGATCCGTATTCGTGCCACCACCATCACCGACTTCGATCGCAAAGAGGTGATCATCCCGAACAAAGCGTTCGTGACCGAGCGTCTGATCAACTGGTCGCTCTCGGATACGGTGACGCGCGTGGTGATCCGCCTGGGCGTGGCCTATGGATCGGATCTGGATAAGGTGAAAGAGGTGCTGCTGAAGGCGGCGTCTGAGCATCCGAAAGTGATGCACGATCCGGCTCCGGCGGTCTTCTTCACCACCTTTGGGCCGAGTACGCTGGATCACGAACTGCGTTTATACGTGCGTGAACTGCGTGACCGCAGCTACACGGTGGATGAACTTAACCGTTCTATCGATCGTCTGTGCCGTGAAAACGATATTAATATCGCCTTCAACCAGCTTGAGGTTCACCTGCGTAACGAGAAAGGTGATGAGCATACGGAAGTGAAGCGCGACATTAAGGGCGACGACCCGACTCCGGCTTAATCTATTTTCCCTCTCCCTGTGGGAGAGGGTTAGAGTGGGGGGGAAGTTTCCCCTCAAAATCCCGCCGTACAATCTCCAGTGCCTTAAGCACCGTTTCGGCGGGGATCTCATGATTCTCCAGCAGCATAATCAAATCGACGGCCAGCTTGACCTCATCGGGTGCATTTTCCAGTGACATGGGTGTGGCTCCTGTTAACGGGTCAAACGTTCAATGACGCGCTCAATGTCATCCAGTGCCTGACGGCAGCGGACGATGCGTCCTTCCAGCGCGCTAATCTCGCGCATCAATAGCTGCTGCTCTTCCAGCGTTTCGCTGTTGTTCAGACGCACCTCGCGTTCGCGCTTCATCTCAAACAGTCGGCGTTCAAACTCCTGGTTCTCCAGCCGCTTGCGCTGCCATTTACCGAGCCCCGGGGAGGCGCTGTCCCAGGCGCGCAGCGGCCAGGCGGCGATTTCGCGATGCAGCGCGGTGATCTGCTCGGTGAGATGCGCCGCAAGCCACGCCACCTGTTCCTGCTGTTCACTCTCAACCGCATGGCGAAGCTCGTCGAGATTCGTCTGCGCTTCCGCCAGGTAATCCTGAATAACGGTGCTGCGGGTACGAAAAAGCTGTCGGTCAAAGCGCGGCTTCAGCGTGGCGTGCCCCATTAGCGGTGTAGCCTGCTCCCGCAGAGCAATCAGCTGATTTTGCAGCCTCTCAAGAAGCAGTGCTGTTTTCAAGGCGCTCTCCAGTGGTAAAGTAGCCGTTCAGTTTGATAACGATTCGCATTATGAAGCGTACTATTTTAATCATCATTGGCTGGCTCGCGGTAGTGCTTGGCACGCTGGGTGTGTTTTTACCCTTACTGCCGACCACGCCATTTATCCTGCTGGCGGCCTGGTGCTTCGCCCGCTCGTCGCCGCGTTTTCACCACTGGCTGCTCTACCGCTCATGGTTTGGCGGCTATCTGCGGCACTGGCAAAAACACCGGGCCATGCCGCCCGGCGCGAAGCCGCGCGCGATCGCAGTGATCCTCATCACCTTCGCTATTTCATTATGGCTGGTGAAAATGATGTGGGTACGTATTCTGCTGCTGGCGATCCTGACCTGCCTGCTTTTCTTTATGTGGCGGATCCCCGTGGTTGATGAAAAGCAACAAAAGCACTGAAGCCTCATCATGGCTGTTGCAATTATCACGCGCAGCCAGTAAATTCGACCGTTTTCGAGCACAGGTGCGCCTGGTCAAAGGTTAAACAATTGTTGCCTTGGCCGACTCGTTGCGCGCTGTGAGTAACACTGTTTTATTTAGGCACAAACCGATGACCGCAACTGCACAGCAGCTTGAATATCTGAAAAACAGCATCAAAAGCATCCAGGACTATCCAAAGCCTGGCATTCTTTTCCGTGATGTCACCAGCTTGCTGGAAGACCCGAAAGCGTACGCGCTCAGCATTGAACTGCTGGTCGAGCGTTATAAAAACGCCGGGATCACCAAAGTAGTAGGTACCGAAGCCCGTGGTTTCCTGTTTGGCGCACCGGTTGCGCTGGCAATGGGCGTGGGTTTTGTGCCGGTGCGTAAGCCGCGCAAGCTGCCGCGTGAAACCATCGCAGAAAGCTACGAGCTGGAGTACGGCACCGATCAGCTGGAGATCCACGTTGATGCGATCAAGCCGGGCGACAAAGTGCTGGTGGTCGACGATCTGCTGGCAACCGGCGGCACCATTGAAGCGACCGTGAAGCTGATCCGTCGTCTGGGTGGGGAAGTGACCGACGCGGCCTTCATCATCAACCTGTTCGATCTCGGCGGTGAACAGCGCCTGGAAAAACAGGGTATTACCAGCTATTGCCTGGTGCCTTTCCCGGGTCACTAATCCCGGTTTTCACAACCTCGCTCAATGGGTGAGGTTGTGATAGCATTCCCCTCCATAAATTCACCTTCCAGCGTTGCAGAGCCTGCCCATGAGTTATCAGGTGTTAGCCCGTAAATGGCGACCACAAACCTTTGCTGACGTTGTCGGTCAGGAACATGTGCTGACGGCCCTGGCGAACGGCTTGTCGCTAGGTCGCATCCATCACGCCTATCTTTTTTCCGGCACCCGCGGCGTCGGTAAGACCTCTATTGCCCGTTTGCTGGCAAAAGGTCTCAACTGCGAAACCGGGATCACCGCCACGCCGTGCGGCGTGTGTGATAACTGTCGGGAGATCGAGCAGGGGCGTTTTGTCGATCTGATCGAGATCGACGCCGCCTCGCGCACCAAAGTGGAAGATACCCGCGATCTGCTCGATAACGTGCAGTACGCCCCGGCGCGCGGCCGCTTCAAGGTCTACCTGATCGATGAAGTGCACATGCTGTCGCGCCACAGCTTTAACGCTCTGCTGAAAACGCTGGAAGAGCCGCCCGCGCACGTGAAGTTCCTGCTGGCGACCACCGATCCGCAAAAGCTGCCAGTCACGATCCTGTCGCGCTGCCTGCAGTTCCATCTGAAGGCGCTGGACGTTGAGCAGATCCGCGCGCAGCTTGAGCATATTCTTGATGAAGAGAAGATTGTCCACGAACCGCGCGCCCTGCAGCTGCTGGCCCGCGCGGCGGACGGCAGCCTGCGTGATGCGCTCAGCCTGACCGACCAGGCGATTGCCAGCGGTGACGGCAAGCTCTCCACCGAGGCGGTCAGCACTATGCTCGGCACGCTGGATGACGATCAGGCGCTGTCGCTTATCGAAGCAATGATTGCCGCCAACGGCGAACGCGTGATGTCGCAGGTGAATGCCGCCGCTGCCCGGGGTATTGAGTGGGAAGGGCTGTTGGTTGAGATGCTCAGCCTGCTGCACCGCGTGGCTATGCTGCAGCTTTCTCCCTCCGCCATTGGTGCGGATATGGCGACCATTGAACAGCGGATGCGTGAACTTGCCCGCACCGTGCCGCCTGCCGACGTGCAGCTGTACTACCAGACGCTGCTGATTGGCCGCAAAGAGTTACCGTTCGCGCCGGATCCGCGTATGGGCGTTGAAATGACGCTGCTGCGCGCGCTGGCGTTCCACCCGCGCATGCCATTGCCGGAGCCGGAAGTGCCGCGGCAGTCTTTCGCGCCGGTCGCCCCTACGGCGGTGATGTCGCCGCAGCAGGTGCCACCGCAGCCGACACCGCCGCCGCAGCAGAACGTACCGCTGTCGGATGCCACCAGTTCGGTGCTTGCCGCACGCAGCCAGCTGCAGCGTGCCCAGGGAGTAACCAAACCAAAAAAGAGTGAACCGGCAGCGCCAGGAAGAGCGCGGCCGGTGAACAACGCCGCGCTTGAACGACTGGCCTCGGTAACGGAGCGCGTACAGTCGCGTCCGGCACCGTCCGCGCTCGAGCAGAAAGCCCCGGTGAAAGAAGAGGCTTACCGCTGGAAGGCAACCACCATCACCGAAGAGGTGAAGGAAGAGGTCGCCACGCCGAAAGCGCTGAAAAAGGCGCTGGAGCATGAGAAAACGCCGGAGCTTTCCGCGAAGCTTGCCGAAGAGTCCATTGCGCGCGACGCCTGGGCCGCTGAGGTCAGCAAACTCCAGCTGCCGAAGCTGGTGGAGCAGGTCGCGTTGAACGCCTGGAAAGAGCAGGACGGCAATCAGGTGCGTCTGCACCTGCGTCCGGGCCAGCGGCACCTCAATTCCCCTGGTGCGCAAAAGGCGCTGGCCGAGGCGCTCGCCACATTACAGGGCGCGCCGGTTGAATTGACTATCATTGAAGATGATAATCCGGCAGTGAAAACGCCGCTCGAGTGGCGCCAGGCCATTTATGAAGAAAAGCTCGCGCAGGCGCGCGAGGCGATTATTGCGGATAACAACATTCAGACCCTGCGCCGGTTCTTCGACGCCGATCTGGATGAAGAGAGTATTCGCCCCATTTGATCGTGAGTCTGACTTACGGTTGTAATCCTTAAACGTGAAAAAGAGAGAAGCCTATGTTTGGTGGAAAAGGCGGTCTGGGTGGCCTGATGAAGCAGGCTCAGCAGATGCAGGAAAAAATGCAGAAGATGCAGGAAGAGATCGCTCAGCTGGAAGTCACGGGTGAGTCCGGTGCCGGTCTGGTCAAGGTGACCATCAACGGTGCGCACAACTGCCGTCGCGTGGAAATCGACCCAAGCCTGCTCGAAGACGACAAAGAGATGCTGGAAGATCTGGTTGCAGCCGCGTTTAACGATGCCGCTCGCCGTATCGACGAAACTCAGAAAGAGAAAATGGCCTCTGTTTCCAGCGGTATGCAGCTGCCGCCTGGCTTCAAGATGCCATTCTGATGCAAACCAGTCCGCTGCTCACGCAGTTAATGGAAGCACTGCGCTGCCTGCCGGGCGTTGGCCCGAAGTCGGCGCAGCGCATGGCGTTTACGCTATTGCAGCGCGACCGCAGCGGCGGGATGCGCCTGGCGCAGGCTTTAACCCGCGCCATGTCAGAAATTGGTCACTGTGCGGATTGCCGCACCTTTACCGAGCAGGACGTGTGTAACATCTGTACGAACCCGCGTCGTCAGGAAAACGGTCAGATTTGCGTGGTGGAGAGTCCTGCGGACATCTACGCCATCGAACAAACCGGGCAGTTTTCCGGCCGCTACTTCGTGCTGATGGGGCATCTCTCCCCGCTCGACGGCATTGGTCCGGATGATATCGGTCTTGACCGCCTTGAACAGCGTCTTGAGTCCGAAACCATCAAAGAGGTGATCCTCGCCACCAACCCGACGGTGGAAGGGGAGGCAACCGCCAACTACATCGCCGAGCTGTGCTCGCAGTACGGCGTTGACGCCAGCCGCATCGCCCACGGCGTGCCGGTCGGCGGCGAGCTGGAGATGGTGGACGGCACCACGCTGTCACACTCTCTGGCCGGGCGTCACAAGATTATTTTCTGACCAAACGGAGGCTGCGCGCGCGGCCTCCGCTTGAAAATTTCCCCCCGTATCCCCATCTCTCACTCAACGTTTTAAAACCCCATTAAATGGCATTGTTGAGGTCGACATAGATGAAAGGACAAGAAACCCGTGGTTTCCAGTCAGAAGTAAAACAGCTTCTGCACCTGATGATCCATTCCCTGTATTCCAACAAAGAAATTTTCCTGCGTGAGCTGATTTCCAACGCATCCGATGCGGCGGACAAGCTGCGCTTCCGCGCGCTGTCTAACCCGGATCTGTACGAAGGCGACGGCGAGCTGCGCGTGCGCGTCTCGTTCAATAAGGAGAACCGCACCCTGACCATCGCCGATAACGGCATCGGGATGAACCGCGACGAGGTGATCGACCACCTCGGCACCATCGCCAAATCCGGCACCAAAGCGTTCCTCGAGTCCATGGGCTCGGACCAGGCGAAAGACAGCCAGCTCATCGGTCAGTTCGGTGTCGGTTTCTACTCGGCGTTTATCGTGGCCGACAAAGTTACTGTGCGTACCCGCGCGGCGGGCGACAGCGCCGAGAACGGCGTGCTGTGGGAATCCAAAGGGGAAGGCGAATACACCGTTGATGACATCACCAAAGCGGATCGCGGCACCGAAATCACCCTGCACCTGCGTGAAGGGGAAGACGATTTCCTGAACGACTGGCGCGTGCGCTCCATCATCAGCAAATATTCCGATCATATCGCCCTGCCGGTCGAGATAGAAAAACAGGAAGAGAAAGACGGCGAAACCGTGGTTTCCTGGGAGAAAATCAACAAGGCGCAGGCGCTGTGGACGCGCAACAAGTCTGAAATTAAAGACGACGAGTACAACGAATTCTACAAGCACATCGCCCACGATTTTACCGACCCGCTGACCTGGAGCCACAACCGTGTGGAAGGTAAGCAGGAGTACACCAGCCTGCTGTACATTCCGACACAGGCGCCGTGGGACATGTGGAACCGCGATCACAAGCACGGTCTGAAGCTGTACGTGCAGCGCGTCTTTATCATGGACGACGCCGAGCAGTTCATGCCGAACTACCTGCGCTTTGTGCGCGGCCTGATCGATTCTAACGATCTGCCGCTGAACGTCTCCCGTGAAATTCTGCAGGACAGCACCGTCACCCGTAACTTGCGCAACGCCCTGACCAAACGTGCGCTGCAGATGCTGGAAAAACTGGCGAAAGACGATGCGGAAAAATATCAGACCTTCTGGAAACAGTTTGGCCTGGTGCTGAAAGAAGGCCCGGCAGAAGACACCGCGAACGTTGAAACCATCGCCAAACTGCTGCGCTTCGCCTCAACGCATACCGACTCCTCCGCGCAGACCGTGTCGCTGGAAGAGTACGTCTCCCGCATGAAAGAAGGGCAGGAGAAGATCTACTACATCACCGCCGACAGCTACGCGGCGGCGAAGAGCAGCCCGCACCTGGAGCTGTTGCGCAAGAAAGGCATCGAAGTGCTGCTGCTTTCTGATCGCATCGACGAGTGGATGATGAACTACCTGACCGAGTTCGACGGTAAATCCTTCCAGTCTGTAGCCAAAGCCGACGAGTCCATCGACAAGCTGGCGGATGAAGTGGACGAAAGCGCGAAAGAAGCCGAGAAGGCGCTGGAGCCGTTCGTTGAGCGCGTGAAAACCCTGCTGGGCGACCGCGTGAAAGAGGTGCGCTTCACGCACCGTCTGACCGACACCCCAGCCATCGTCACCACCGATGCCGACGAAATGGGCACTCAGATGGCGAAACTGTTTGCGGCGGCGGGCCAGGCGATGCCGGAAGTGAAATATATCTTTGAGCTTAATCCGGATCATCCGCTGGTGAAACGCGCGGCGGATACCCAGGACGACGCCCGCTTTGCCGAGTGGGTTGAACTGCTGCTGGATCAGTCCCTGCTGGCCGAGCGCGGCACGCTGGAAGATCCTAACCTGTTCATTAAACGTGTGAATGCGCTGCTGCTGGCGTAATTAAACACCTGCCCCTCACCCTGCCCTCTCCCCAAAGGGGAGAGGGTGTTCAAGTTCCCTCTCCCCTTTGGGGAGAGGGTTAGGGTGAGGGGGATCCCTCGCACCCTCCCAAATAATCTCCCCCCGTTAACCGTTTCAGCCTTCCTGCCTTCCTTGAGCGATGCCCGTTCTGGTGGTATTGTTTAGCGCTTTTGAAAAATTGAAACGACTTTTGAGGGGATTTTCGCAATGCGTATTATTCTGCTTGGCGCTCCGGGCGCGGGTAAAGGAACTCAGGCTCAGTTCATCATGGAGAAATACGGTATTCCGCAAATCTCCACCGGTGATATGCTGCGCGCCGCTGTAAAATCTGGCTCCGAGCTGGGTAAACAGGCGAAAGACATCATGGACGCAGGCAAGCTGGTGACCGACGAGCTGGTAATTGCTCTGGTCAAAGAGCGCATTGCTCAGGAAGACTGCCGTAACGGTTTCCTGCTGGACGGCTTCCCACGCACCATTCCTCAGGCTGACGCCATGAAAGAAGCGGGCATCAACGTGGACTACGTTCTGGAGTTCGACGTACCGGACGAGCTGATCGTTGACCGCATCGTTGGCCGTCGCGTACACGCTGCTTCTGGCCGCGTTTACCACATCAAATTCAACCCGCCTAAGGTTGAAGGCAAAGACGACGTGACCGGCGAAGAGCTGACCACCCGTAAAGACGATCAGGAAGAGACCGTGCGCAAGCGCCTGGTGGAATACCATCAGATGACCGCGCCGCTGATCGGCTACTACACCAAAGAAGCGCAGGCGGGTAACACCAAATACGCTAAAGTTGACGGCACCAAAGCCGTGGCTGACGTACGTGCAGAGCTGGAAAAAATCCTCGGCTAATTGCATTTCTCTCACCCGGGCCCTCCGGGTGAGAAATATTCTCATCTTACCTATTACAGCAATGGGTTTCGTTTAAACGCATTTCCGCTACAATTGACAACCTATCAAATGGTTAAGAGGCGTGAATGAGTCAGGCGAAAACCGGCATCCTGCTTGCCAATCTGGGCACTCCAGAAGCACCTACATCAGACGCGGTAAAACGCTACCTGCGACAGTTTTTAAGCGACACGCGCGTCGTGGATTTTCCGAGACTGCTGTGGTGGCCGCTGCTGCGTGGCGTCATTCTGCCGATTCGTTCTCCGCGCGTCGCCAAACTCTATCAGTCTGTCTGGATGGAAGAGGGCTCGCCGCTGATGGTTTACAGCCGCCGTCAGGAAAAAGCGCTGGCCGCCCGCCTGCCGGACATGCCCGTCGCGCTCGGCATGAGCTACGGAAAACCCTCCCTGGAAAGCGCGGTAGAATCCCTGCTGGCGCAGGGCGTGGACCATATCGTCGTGCTGGCGCTCTACCCGCAGTACTCCTGCTCGACGGTGGCCGCCGTCTGGGACGAGCTGGCCCGCATTCTGGCGACCCGCCGCCGCATTCCGGGTGTGACCTTTATTCGCGACTACGCGGATAACGAGCTCTACATCAAGGCGCTTGCCAACAGCGCGCGCGCGTCGTTTGAAAAGCACGGCGAGCCGGATCTGCTGCTGCTTTCCTATCACGGGATCCCGCAGCGTTTCGCTAACGAGGGTGATGATTACCCGCAGCGCTGCCGAGATACCACGCGCGAGCTGGTCTCCGCCCTTGGCCTGCCGCCGGAGAAGGTGATGATGACCTTCCAGTCGCGCTTCGGCCGCGAGCCGTGGTTGACGCCGTACACCGATGAAACCCTCAAAATGCTCGGTGAGAAGGGCGTGAAGCATATTCAGGTGATGTCGCCGGGCTTCTCGGCAGACTGTCTGGAAACGCTGGAGGAGATCGCGGTGCAAAACCGGGAATTTTTCCTGGAGGCTGGCGGCGAAAAGTACGAGTACATTCCGGCGCTTAACGACTCGCCTGAGCATATCGACATGATGGTCTCACTGGTGACGAACAGCCGCTGATCGCACTCCGGGCCGGGTTTGTGCTACCATTCCCGGCCCATATTCTTCGTACAGTTCAGACCATGAAATTTCCCGGTAAACGCAAATCCAAACACTACTTTCCCGTCGATGCCCGCGATCCGCTCCTGCAGCAAATCCAGCCAGAAAATGAAACCAGCGCGGCGTGGGTCGTCGGTATCGATCAGACGCTGGTGGACATTGAGGCGAAAGTGGATGATGCGTTCGTCGCCCGTTACGGTCTGAGCGCCGGACACTCGCTGGTGATTGAGGATGACGTTGCCGAAGCGCTGTACCAGGAGCTGGTGCGCGAAAACCTGATTACCCATCAGTTCGCCGGCGGTACCATCGGCAATACCATGCATAACTACTCCGTGCTGGCAGACGACCGCTCGGTGCTGCTCGGCGTGATGTGCAGCAATATCGAAATTGGTGGCTATGCCTACCGCTATCTCTGCAACACCTCCAGCCGTACCGATCTGAACTACCTGCAGGGCGTTGACGGGCCTATTGGCCGCTGCTTCACGCTGATCGGCGAATCCGGGGAGCGTACCTTTGCCATCAGCCCTGGCCACATGAACAAGCTGCGCGCCGAGAGTATTCCTGAAGAGGTGATCGCGGGCGCCTCGGCGCTGGTGCTGACCTCCTACCTGGTGCGCTGCAAGCCGGGTGAGCCCATGCCGGAAGCGACCATGAAGGCGATTGAGTATGCGAAGAAATACAACGTGCCGGTCGTTCTGACGCTGGGCACGAAATTCGTTATCGCCGATAACCCGGAGTGGTGGCAGGCCTTCCTGAAAGAGCACGTCTCGATTCTGGCGATGAACGAAGAGGAGGCCGAAGCGCTGACCGGCGAAAGCGATCCGCTGCTGGCGTCTGACAAAGCGCTGGACTGGGTGGACCTGGTGCTCTGCACCGCGGGCCCGGTTGGGCTGTATATGGCCGGCTTCACGGAGGAAGAGAGCAAACGCAAGACCCAACACCCGCTGCTGCCCGGCGCGATTGCCGAGTTTAACCAGTACGAGTTCAGCCGCGGTATGCGCCATCAGGATTGCATCAACCCGCTGCGGATCTACTCTCACATCGCGCCATATATGGGTGGTCCGGAGAAGATCATGAACACCAACGGCGCGGGCGACGGCGCGCTGGCCGCGCTGCTGCATGACATCACCGCGAACGCCTACCACAAAACCAACGTGCCGAACTCCAGCAAGCACAAGTTCAGCTGGCTGACCTATTCGTCGCTGGCGCAGGTGTGTAAGTACGCCAACCGCGTGAGCTATCAGGTACTGAACCAGCACTCACCGCGCTTAACGCGTGGCCTGCCGGAACGGGAAGACAGCCTCGAAGAGGCTTATTGGGATCGGTAAATGTAAAAAGGCAACGTAAGTTGCCTTTTTTAATGTTTGTTCCCTCTCCCCGTGGGAGAGGGCCAGGGTGAGGGAATCAGACCGCACCAAACTTACCCCGTCACCGCCTCTTCAACTGGCGGTTTTTCCAGCAGCGTCAGCATGGTGTTAGCAATCTCGCGCTCGCCCATCACCACCTTATCTGCACCGCGCTCGGTAATGTACTCCACCTCGTCGTCATAGTGCGCCCGGGCGATAATCTCAATTGTTGGGCACTTCGCGCGTGCGGAAGCCACAATCTCACCCGCTTCATAGCCGTTAGGAATGGTCAGCAGCAGCCAGCGGGCGCAGTCCAGATGCGCCAGATTCATGATCTCTTCGTTCGCCGCATTGCCCAGCACCGCACGAATACCGCGCTCGCGCAGCTCGTCGACGCGGGTGCGTGAGGTCTCAATCACCACCAGCGGAATGCCCTGTGCCATCAGCTTTTCACCGAGCAGGCTGCCCACGCGGCCAAAGCCGACCAGCAGAGCGTGGTTGCAAATATCAACCGGGATCTGCTTCTCTTCTTCGATGGCCTCTTCGAGCGTCTGCTCTTCCAGCGTTTCGGTTTTATCGAGGTATTTTTCCAGCAGGGCAAACAGCACCGGGTTCAGCATGATCGACAGGATCGCCCCCGCCAGCACCAGGTTTTGCCCCGCCTGCGGCAGCAGATTCAGAGCCATGCCCAGACCGGCCAGAATAAAGGCGAACTCACCAATCTGTGCCAGGCTGGCGGCAATGGTCAGCGCCGTCCGCGGAGAGTGACCGAACATTCGCACCAGGAAGAAGGCGGCAAGCGACTTACCAAAGATGATGATCGCCAGCGTGCCCAGCACGGCCAGCGGTTGATGGATCAGGACCATCGGGTCAAACAGCATCCCGACGGAGACGAAGAACAGCACGGCGAAGGCATCGCGCAGCGGTAGCGTATCGTGCGCCGCGCGGTGGCTCAGCTCGGACTCGTTCAGCACCATCCCGGCGAAGAACGCACCCAGGGCAAAGGAGACATCAAACAGCTCAACGGCACCAAAGGCGATGCCCAGCGCCAGCGCCAGCACGGAGAGGGTAAACAGCTCGCGTGAGCCGGTCGCCGCGCTGCGGGACATGATCCACGGTACCAGACGGCGGCCCACCAGCATCATGATGGCGATAAACGCCACAACCTTACCAATGGTGATGCCCATATCCAGCGCCAGCGAGGCGAAGCCGACGTTGTCTTTTTCCATCATCCCGGCGACGGCAGGCAGGAGTACCAGCGTCAGGACCATGACCAGGTCTTCCACAATCAGCCAGCCAATCGCGATCTGCCCGCGCTGGCTGTCAATCAGCTGTCTCTCCTCAAGCGCGCGCAGCAGCACCACGGTACTGGCGGTTGAGAGACACAGCCCAAATACGATGCCGGTCATCAGCGACCAGCCCAGTACGGCCGAAAGCGCCATCCCCAGCAGCGTCGCCACCCCTATCTGGGCGATCGCTCCCGGTATGGCAATCGACTTTACCGCCATCAAATCCTTCAGGGAAAAATGCAGACCGACGCCAAACATCAGCAGAATCACGCCCAATTCCGCCAGTTCAGGTGCCAGTTTGGTATCCGCAACGAAACCTGGCGTGAACGGTCCCGCCAGAACACCTGCCAGCAGATAGCCGACAAGAGGAGAAATACGCAGTTTATTGGCAATCATGCCGAGGATAAAAGCGAGCACAAGTCCACCAACAATGGTGGTGATAAGCGGTGTGGCGTGGTGCATTCCGTCTCCTTTCGTTGTGGGTGTTCCTTTTTGGCGAAAACCAAAAAACCGAGTAATAGTTTATGACAATTTTTACCCTTATGTTTATGAATAATTGTTGAAGTTTGAATAAAACAGCAATATGCACGTAAAAAAGCGCATTTTGATAAATTCAGAGAGGGGATGAAGAAGAAACCCTTATGGCATCAGGGTGTCAGGTAGCCAAAGTAAAACTTTGGCTACCCGTAATTCAGGCTTTATGCCGGTTATCAGGCAGGAATATGGTTAACATCCCAAGAAGCGGCAGGAAAGCGCAGATTTTATAAACCAGGAAGATGCTGGTGTGATCCGCAACCATCCCTAACACCGCTGCGCCAAGCCCGCCCATGCCGAAGGCGAAACCGAAAAAGAGTCCGGAAACCATACCGATACGGCCAGGCAGCAGCTCCTGGGCATAAACCAGAATGGCGGAAAACGCAGAAGCGAGGATAAAACCAATAATCACGGTTAAAATCCCCGTCCATTCAAGGCTCGCGTACGGCAAAATAAGGGTAAACGGCGCCACGCCGAGGATAGAGCCCCAAATGACATATTTACGCCCAATCTTATCACCCACAGGCCCGCCAATGACCGTACCGGCCGCGACGGCGAACAGGAAGGCAAACAGATGGATCTGCGCGTTTTGTACCGATAATCCGAATTTTTGCATCAGATAAAAGGTGTAATAGCTGCTGATGCTCGCCATATAGAAGTATTTCGAGAAAATCAGCACCAGCAGCACGGATACGGCCAGGATAACCTTATTGCGCGGCAGGGGATTAATAACCTTCGCTTTAGGTTTCCCTTTGTTCACGCGATGCTGAGCGGCATACCAGCGGCTGATCTGTGCCAGCACGATAATCGCCAGCAGTGCGGCCAGCACAAACCAGGCCACGTTGCCTTTGCCATACGGCGCGATGATCACCGCCGCCAGCAATGGGCCCAGGGAGCTACCAAAGTTACCGCCCACCTGGAAGAGCGACTGCGCCAGGCCGTGACGACCACCGGACGCCATCCGTGCCACGCGGGAGGACTCCGGATGGAACACGGACGAGCCGGTACCCACCAGCGCGGCGGCGATCAGCACGGCTTCAAAACTCCCGGCCATGGCCAGCAGCACCAGCCCGCTTAAGGTAAAGCACATGCCAACCGGCAGCGACCACGGCATCGGGTATTTATCCGTCCAGTAGCCCACCACCGGCTGCAGCAGCGACGAAGCCAGCTGGAAGGTCAGGGTGATCATCCCGATCTGCACGAAGGTGAGTGAGAACTCAGACTGCAGCAGCGGATAAATCGCCAGAATCAACGACTGAATCATGTCGTTGAGCAGGTGCGAGAGACTGATTGCGCCTAAGACTTTAAAGGAGGTGCGCGATGCAGGCGGCGACGCCGGCGCGCCCGGAGCGGGCTGGGTTGATTCACTGATTGCCATAGAGAGAAGTACCACGTCTTTAGTTATTAGAGATGCAGGGTGTAATTATTATCCGACTAACATACCCGCCCGGGACATTTGAAGAAAGTCGCAATTATGAAAACTTATTTGTCTATTCTTATTAGTCACTGTAATTTCTGCCTTTGTCTATTGGTCAGGGAGAGAGAAGATGAAGTTAATGAAGCGGGGCGTCGCGCTGGCGCTCATCGCGGCGTGGGGGCTGGTAAGCCTGCCCGCGCAGGCGTATGAAAAAGACAAAACCTATAAAATTACCATTCTGCATACCAACGACCACCACGGTCACTTCTGGCGCAGTGAATACGGCGAATATGGCCTGTCGGCACAAAAAACGCTGGTGGATGGCATTCGCAAAGAGGTGGCGGCTCAGGGCGGCAGCGTACTGTTGCTCTCAGGCGGTGATATTAATACCGGCGTGCCGGAATCCGATTTGCAGGACGCCGAACCCGACTTTCGCGGCATGAATCTGATTGGCTACGACGCGATGGCCGTGGGTAACCATGAGTTTGATAATCCGCTGACCGTGCTGCGTCAGCAGGAAAAATGGGCCAAATTCCCGTTCCTCTCAGCCAATATTTATCAGAAAAGCACCGGCGAACGCCTGTTTAAGCCGTGGGCGCTGTTTAAGCGTCAGGATCTGAAGATCGCGGTCATCGGCTTAACCACTGACGATACGGCGAAAATTGGTAACCCCGAGTTCTTTACCGATATCGAATTCCGCAAACCGGCAGACGAAGCGAAGCTGGTGATTCAGGAGCTGCAGCAAAACGAAAAGCCGGACGTGATTATCGCCACCACCCACATGGGGCACTACGACAACGGTGAGCACGGCTCCAATGCTCCCGGCGACGTCGAGATGGCGCGCAGCCTGCCGGCAGGCTCGCTGGCAATGATTGTGGGCGGTCACTCACAGGATCCGGTGTGTATGGCCTCGGAGAACAAAAAGCAGGTGGACTACGTGCCGGGCACGCCGTGCGCGCCGGACCGTCAGAACGGTATCTGGATCGTACAGGCGCACGAGTGGGGCAAATACGTGGGTCGTGCAGATTTCGAGTTCCGTAACGGCGAGATGAAGCTGGTCCACTACCAACTCATTCCGGTCAACCTGAAGAAGAAGGTCACCTACCCGGACGGGAAAAGTGAGCGCGTACTTTACACGCCTGAAATTGCAGAGAACCAGCAGATGCTCTCCCTGCTGACGCCGTTCCAGAACAAAGGCAAGGCGCAGCTGGACGTGAAGATTGGCACGCTCAATGGCCGCCTGGAAGGGGACCGCAGTAAAGTTCGCTTCGTGCAGACCAACATGGGACACCTGGTGCTGGCGGCGCAAATAGCGCGCACCGGCGCTGACTTTGGCGTAATGAGCGGCGGTGGCATTCGTGATTCCATCGAAGGCGGAAACATCACCTATAAAGACGTCCTGAAGGTACAGCCGTTCGGCAACGTGGTGGTCTATGCCGACATGAGTGGGAAAGAGGTTGTTGACTACCTGACCGCCGTGGCGCAGATGAAGCCAGATTCCGGGGCCTATCCGCAGTTTGCTAACGTCAGCTTCGTCGCGAAAGACGGCAAGCTTAACGACCTGAAGATCAAAGGCGAACCGGTTGACCCGGCTAAAACGTACCGTCTGGCGACGTTAAGCTTTAACGCCACGGGCGGCGACGGCTATCCGCATATTGATAATAAACCGGGATACGTGAATACCGGCTTTATCGATGCCGAAGTGCTGAAGCAGTTCATCGAGCAGAATTCACCGATTGACGTGAATGCGTATGAGCCGAAAGGTGAGGTGAGCTGGCAGTAGTGCGGGGATTTTGTGCCGGGTGGCGGCTTCGCCTTACCCGGCCTACATCCGAACCGTAGGCCCGGTAAGCGCAGCGCCACCGGGCAATTTCCTCAATCCCGGCGGGCAATATCCGCAAACTTCGCGTCCAGCATTTTCGCCAGATCGTCCGCCGCCAGCTCAATGTCCAGCCCGCGTTTGCCGCCGGAGATAAAGATGGTGTCAAATTCCTGTGAAGGGGCATCGATCAGCGTCGGCAGGCGTTTTTTCTGTCCGAGCGGGCTGATCCCACCCACCAGGTAGCCCGTGGTGCGCTGCGCCACCATCGGATCGGCCATATCCACCTTCTTCGCCCCCAGCGCTTTGGCGACTTTCTTAAGGTCCAGCTGTCCTGCCACGGGAGTCACCGCGACGGCGAGGTGCTTCATATCGCCGTTCACCGCCACCAGCAGCGTTTTATAAACCTGGTCAGCGTTCAGCCCCAGCTTGCGCACCACTTCATCACCAAAGTTGGTCTCGTTCGGATCGTGATCGTAAGTGTGGATCCGGAAAGAAATGTTGTTTTTTTCGAGTAATTTAACGGCGGGAGTCATAGCTATCCTTCTTACGACAGACAAATCATGCCAACAGCATACGCCTGACGTTTGTCTAAAAAATAGCACCATCTTGCGCAATAGTATTGGCAGTGATGGTCACTTTGAGCGACAATCGGCTCAACCGAAGGTCTCCTTCGGCATAATAAAAACGATGAAATTCCTCTTTGACGGGCCAATAGAAATATTGGCCATTTTTTTATTTTAACAGTGACGGCAAATTCCCTTCTCCGTACAAATGTAACGCCCCAACCGCCACCACGTAATGCCCGGCAGGTAAAGCATGCAGCGTTTGCCGCCAGGCTTTGTTGCGCGCATTCATCAGCACATCATACAGCGATTCGCTGAACGTCGACGGTAACGCCAGCTTACCGTCCTCAGGCGGCGCATCCAGCCACCAGCCAATCATGGTCTGCAGCAGGCGCGCGTTGGTGTGCCAGTGGGTCAACGTATCATCCAGCAGCATCAAGCCGTCGTCGGGAAGCTGCCGCAGAAGCGCAATCTGGCTGTCCGTCCCCTCCAGCTCGATGATGGGCAAACTGCGCGCCCTTGCCGCGTTCAGCAGCTGGTAATCAATGCCGTAATCACCGCGCAGGCCCAGACGCTGCGCCTGCGTAGCCTGTAATACCATCGCGATTTGCCAGAGCGGCAGGGTGTCAATCATAGAGAGCGAGACGCCCGTCTCATCCGCGACCCGCGTCAGTTCCGCAAGCTGGGTTTCATCCAGGCGCTCCGCCAGGGTGAGATCGCTCTCGAGCCCGGCAAACGGTGACTCCTGACCCGAAATGTCCGCTTCAACGACCAGCGCGTCGGCGTGTTTCAGCAGTTTGATCAGGCCGGGTGGCAGGGGAGACATATCCTGCGTACCCATATGGATGCTGCCGACCAGGTGCAGGTGTTGCCCGCCGGGGAGCGAGATATCCAGACCGGGCCAGGCGTAACGGCGAGGGAAAAGGGCGCGAAACGATGTTTTTATACGATTAAACAGACCCATACGCGCTCCATGAACGGAAAGGTTCATGCTAGCGCGTACGGGTACAAGGTTCAATCCTTCGGTTTAAACCGCAGCAGCCGGTTGGCGTTGCTGACCACGGTGATGGAGGAGAGCGCCATCGCCGCACCCGCGACCACCGGATTAAGCAGCGTGCCGGTCAGCGGCCACAAAATACCGGCAGCAATCGGGATGCCGAGTGAGTTATAGATAAACGCCCCCAGCAGGTTCTGCTTCATGTTGCGCAGCGTGGCTTTTGAAATGGCCAGCGCGTCGGCAACGCCCATCAGGCTATGGCGCATCAGCGTGATGGCAGCGGTTTCAATGGCGACATCGCTCCCGCCACCCATCGCAATCCCCACGTCAGCCTGGGCCAGCGCCGGGGCATCGTTGATGCCGTCGCCGACCATCGCCACCTGACGACCCTGACTTTGCAGTTTCTTGATGGCGTCCGCTTTACCGTCCGGCAGTACGCCCGCAATCACCTCATCAATTCCCGCTTCTTTCGCGATGGCGTTGGCGGTGGTCGGGTTATCCCCGGTCAGCATTACCAGACGGTAACCGGCACGGTGCAGGCGCTGCAGGGCGTCCACGCTGTCCTGGCGAAGCGGATCGCGCACGGCCAGCAGCGCGGCGGCTTTGCCATCCACCGCCAGCAGAACCGGCGTGGCGCCCTGAGACGCCTGCGCTTTCAGCTCGCTTTCCAGCGCGGTGGTATCAATACCGTTTTCATTGAGCAATGCCTGGTTGCCCAGCAGCAGGGCGTGGCCTTCTGCTTCGCCGCTGACGCCGAGCCCGCGCAGGGTGCGGAAATTGCTGACCTGCGGCAGGGAAGAAGCATTCGCTTTATCGAGAATGGCGCGCGCCAGCGGATGGCTGGACCCTTGCTCCAGCGCGGCGGCGAGACGCAGTGCATCCTCTTCCGTCACGCCCACGGTGTGGACGGCGACCACCTGCGGTTTACCTTCCGTCAGCGTGCCGGTTTTATCAAACACCAGCGTGTCGAGGGTGCTGGCTCGCTGCAGCGCGTCCGCGTCCCGCACCAGTACGCCAAATTCGGCCGCGCGGCCAACGCCGGAGATGATCGACATCGGCGTCGCCAGACCAAGGGCGCAAGGACAGGCGATGATCAGTACCGTGGTGGCGATCACCAGGGTATAAACAATCTGCGGCGCGGGGCCGAAGACATACCAGATCGCCGCACTCAGCAGGGCAATACCAACCACCACCGGCACAAAAATGGCCGAGATTCTGTCAGCAAGCTGGCCAATTTCCGGCTTGCTGCTCTGCGCCTGGCGCACCATGCGGATAATACGCGACAGCGTGGTGTGGCTGCCGACGGCGCTGGCGGTGAACAGCACGCTGCCGTCCTGCACGACCGTACCGGCATGCACGGCGTCGCCGTCTGATTTCTGCTGAGGGATAGGCTCCCCGGTCAGCATCGCTTCATCCAGCCAGGCTTCGCCCTGGGTTATCTTACCGTCAACGGGAACCCGGTCGCCGGTGGTCAGACGCAGCGTCATGCCCGGCTGAACCTCGGCCAGCGGGACGCTCTTTTCCCCTTCGTCCGTGACCACGCGGGCCGTCGGTGGGGTTAAATCGAGCAATCTTTCCAGCGCTTTCGAGGAGCGCTGACGGGCGCGGGCTTCCAGCATATGGCCTAAGTTAATCAGGCCGATAATCATCGCGCTGGCTTCATAATAGAGATGCCGCGCTTCCATCGGGAACCACTGGGGCCAGACGTTCACGCTCATCGAATAGAGCCATGCTGCGCCGGTACCGAGCGCCACCAGCGTATCCATCGTCGCGGTGCGATTTTTCAGGCTCTTCCAGGCGCTGGTATAGAAATGTCCGCCTGCAAACACCATCACCGCAAGGGTAATCAGACCAATCACCAGCCACAGCGTGCGGTTGTCGTCGGTAACCATCATGTTGTCGCCGATCATCCCCCAGACCATCACCGGAATACCGACCAGCAGGGCAACGATGGCCTGCCAGCGGAAGCGCTTCATGGTGGCGATAGCCGTTTCCTGCTGGCGCTCGCGGCGCTCGGCATCATCTTCGATGGCCTCCGCCCCGTAGCCCGCTTTCTCAACGGCCTGCACTAAATCTGCGGCGGAGGCACTGCCCATCACCAGCGCAGTACGCTCCGCAAGATTGACCCGTGCCTGCGCGACGCCCGGTACGGCCTGCAAGGCGTTTTGTACCCGGGAGACGCAGCTGGCGCAGCTCATGCCGTTGATCAGCAGCTGTTGGCTGTCATCAATATCATCAGCTACCGGAAGCTCAGGAGTGGCCGCTGTCAGTGCTTCCGACGGGGATGATGACTCTGCCAGCGGTTTAGCCTTTGGGTGGCTTAACTCCGCCCCGTAACCGGCCTGCTTGATGGTATCGATCAGCGCATCCGCGCTAGCGCTTCCGGTGACGGCGGCATGATCGATAGTCACCTCAGCGCTTTCAACGTCAGGGCGCTGTTCCAGGCTTTCTTTAACGCGTTTGACGCAGTGGCCGCAGGAGAGGCCGTCCAGCGTCAGGTCAATAGTGTGAGACATAACAAAACTCCCGTATAATATTTTGGTCAGTTGTTGACCGGAGTAACGCTTTTCACTAACTGTTATGAAGGTTAAACCTTCCATCAAGGGGAAGGTCAAGGGGGAAATGTGAATATCAGTGATGTGGCAAAAAAAACCGGCTTAACCAGCAAGGCAATCCGCTTTTATGAAGAGAAGGGGCTGGTCACGCCGCCGCTGCGCAGCGAAAACGGCTACCGCAGCTATACGAAACTGCATATTGATGAGCTGACGCTACTGCGCCAGGCAAGACAGGTCGGGTTTAATCTGGAAGAGTGCGGCGAGCTGGTTAACCTGTTCAACGATCCGAAGCGTCACAGCGCCGACGTGAAAAAACGCACGCTGGAAAAGGTGGCCGAGATTGAACGTCATATCACCGAGCTGCAGGCGATGCGCGAACAGCTGCTGCAGCTCGCGGAATCCTGTCCGGGGGATGACAGCGCCGACTGCCCGATAATCGACAATCTTGCCGGCTGCTGCCATCGTAAGGCCTCTGCCTAACAGGCTTTCACCCGCAGGGTAATGCCTTCCACCGCAATGACCTCAACCCGCGTGCCGGCGCTGAGGTCGTCGTCGGCGACCACCGGCCACGAGCTGTCGCCCACCCGCATATGCCCCCGCCCGTTTACCAGGGCGGTGTCGAGCGTAAAACGTTTGCCGACTATTTGCTGTCCGCGCTGGTTAAGGTGCGCGTCCAGCGGTTTCTGCTCGTTAACCCGCCGGTTGAGCCAGCGCCACCACAGCCAGGCGGCTACCAGCGTCAGCACAGCAAACAGTGCGCCCTGCCACGCCCACTCCAGGGGAAGGATCCAGACCAGAAGACCCGTAATGACGGCAGCAACACCGCTCCAGAGCAGGTAGCCGTTGCCGCCCAGCATCTCCGCCGCCAGCAATAAGCCACCGAGGCTTAGCCAGAAGGCATGAGGATGTGCAACGATCAGCTCAATCATTTTTTACGCTCGTTTCCGCTGTCCTTGATCAGTTCGGCAATACCGGCGATAGAGCCCATCAGGCTGCTGGCATCCAGCGGCATCATCACCACTTTGCTGTTGTTCGCCGAGCCAATCTGTTTCAGCGCGTCGGTATATTTTTGCGCGACAAAGTAGTTCACGGCCTGGATATCACCGGCGGCAATCGCCTCAGACACCATTTGGGTAGCGCGGGCTTCCGCTTCGGCCGACCGTTCACGCGCTTCAGCCTGTAAGAATGCGGACTGACGATCGCCTTCCGCTTTCAGGATTTGCGACTGTTTTTCACCTTCCGCTTTGAGGATCTCCGCCTGACGCACCCCTTCGGCTTCCAGAATATAGGCGCGCTTGGTACGCTCGGCCTTCATCTGGGCGTTCATGGAGGCGATCAGCTCCGCCGGTGGGCGCACGTCGCGGATCTCGATGCGGGTGACCTTGATCCCCCACGGGTTCGTTGCCTCGTCGACAATGTGCAGCAGGCGGGTGTTGATGCTGTCGCGCTGGGAAAGCATCTCGTCCAGCTCCATCGAGCCGAGCACGGTACGGATGTTGGTCATCGTCAGGTTGACGATCGCCAGCTCCAGGTTGCTGACCTCATAGGCTGCTTTTGGCGCATCAATCACCTGAATAAAGCAGACGGCGTCGATGGTGACGTTGGCGTTATCCTTGGAGATCACTTCCTGGGACGGAATGTCCAGAACCTGCTCCATCATGTTGATCTTGCGACCAATTCTGTCCATGAACGGAACAATCAGGCTTAAGCCAGGCTGGAGTGTGTTGGTGTATCGACCGAAACGCTCAACGGTCCACTGATAACCCTGAGGGACAATTTTGACGCCGGCGCCCACGATAACCAGCGCAACGAAAATAAGGACCGGAACAACGATAAGCATAAAAACCTCCTGTTTTGCATGCTGTGACGAGTGAAAGTGTGTGTTTATTGCTCGTAAGTATAGGTAAAGTCAGAGATGAATCCATCACCCGCTTCAGCAATGGCTTTCGATAATCCCTCGTAGTAATTCTCCAGCCCCAGCGCTTCGATACGCTGGATCTGTTCGCGAATGGGGGCGCAGAACAGTACGGCATTCCCCGCTTCAACGCGCTTGTTATTCGGTGGAAGGTCGCCCGCGATGGCCTTAAACCAGGTTCTGATACCCTGCTTTAAATTATGCGGCGCTTTTGTCAGATTATCCATGCCCGTCAGGACCTGCAGGGTAGGGAACTCATCGGCCAGCACGGCGGTTTTCATTCGTGCAAAGAACTGACGGAACAATTCAAACGATCCCAGATCGGTCACGCGTGGTTTGGTGGTTTTACCGTTCTTATTGCCGATTTTACCTGCGGCCGGAACCGCATTCACCTTTTCCAGCTCCAGCCCAAATAACAAATTACAGTGCGCGCGGCGTTCTTTCAGCGGGTAGGACATCAGCACGTCAATGAACTGAGTGGCTTTTACATCCGCAAGATTGTGGTTGATAAGCCACTGGGTGCGTGAAAATTCCGCCGGAGAGACGAACCAGTCGGGTACGTCATTGAAACGTTTTGATTTTCCCTTACCGTCAAATTCCAGAAAGTGTGTTCCGTTGTCGAAGGCGAAATAGCAATTTTTGAAGCTGCCGATCGTGGTGTTCACGATGAGCGCCTTCTTAACAAAATCCACCACCTCTGCACCAATGACAAAACGCGTGAGTTCCGACGATTTGATGACTTCCATTAATGTTTCGACATCAGGAACACCAGGCTTCAGGGAAGGAAACTCATAAAAGATATGTGCCATGTCGCATACTTCCTGTAGTGATGGTGGTGACAAATAACAAACAAAAAGTTTAACACTTGCTTTAGCGTGAGGCTATTCGCTCTGTGCGGGCGAAAGGATTATGCTACAGACGGTTATGACAAAAAGCGGTTAACGGAAGCGCAATGAACGATAAAAAAAACGTATTACTTCTCAGGGATGTCGGATTTCGGGTCGGGGAAAACACGATCCTGCAGCACGTCGGGTTTAGCCTGTCGCCAGGTGAGTTTAAGTTAATCACGGGCCCTTCAGGCTGCGGCAAAAGCACGCTGTTGAAGATGGTGGCCTTACTCCTCAGCCCGACGGAGGGAACCATTCTGTTTGAAGGACAGGATATTGCGTCGCTCTCTCCGGAAAGCTATCGCCAGCAGGTCTCCTATTGCGTGCAAACGCCCGTGCTTTTTGGCGATACGGTTTATGACAACCTGATTTTCCCGTGGCAAATCCGCAATAAAACGCCGGAGCCGGAACAGTTTATCAACGATCTGGCCCGCTTTGGCCTGGCGCAGGAGACGCTGACCAAATCCATCAACGCGCTGTCGGGCGGAGAAAAGCAGCGCGTCTCGCTGATCCGCAACCTGCAGTTTTTACCGAAGGTGTTGTTGCTTGACGAAATCACCAGCGCGCTGGATGACGTCAACAAGCGCAACGTCAACGAGATTATTCATCGCTACGCCCGGGAGCAAAATATTGCCGTGCTGTGGGTGACGCACGATGCTAACGAAATAACCCATGCGGATGACGTGATTACGCTTCAGCCGCACGGCGGAAAAATGCAGGAGGCAAACCGTGGGTGAACATAACATTACCAACGAATCGCTGGCCTTTTCGATGGTGCTGGTATTGATTGCGATTGTGGTCAGCTACCGCGAAAAGCTGGGGCTGGAAAAAGATATTGTGTGGAGCATCTGTCGTGCGGTGATTCAGCTCATCATCGTCGGCTATGTGCTGAAGTATATCTTCAACGTTAACCACGCGGTGCTGACGCTGCTGATGGTGCTCTTTATCTGCTTTAACGCGGCGTGGAATGCGAAAAAACGCAGTAAATACATTGATAAAGCGTTTATCTCGTCGTTTATCGCCATTACCACCGGGACGGCGCTCACGCTGGCGGTGCTGGTGCTCTCCGGCTCGATTGAGTTTACGCCGATGCAGGTTATCCCTATCTCGGGGATGATTGCGGGGAACGCGATGGTGGCCGTTGGGCTCTGTTACAACAACCTTGGCCAGCGATTCAGCAGTGAACAGCAGCAGCTACAGGAGAAACTAAGCCTGGGGGCAACGCCAAAAGTGGCCTCGGCGCGGCTGATTCGCGAGAGCATTCGGTCATCGCTGATCCCAACGGTAGATTCCGCCAAAACGGTGGGGCTGGTGAGCCTGCCGGGGATGATGTCGGGGCTGATTTTTGCCGGTATCGATCCGGTAAAAGCGATTAAGTATCAGATCATGGTGACGTTTATGCTGCTTTCCACGGCAAGCCTGTCGACCATCATTGCCTGCTACCTGACCTATCGGAAGTTTTACAACGCGCGTCACCAGCTGGTGGTGACGCAATTAAAGAAAACGGGTTAAGCCTGTTTTGTAGGCCCGGTAAGCGTTAGCGCCACCGGGCATTTTTTGTTAGTAGAGCAACGCGTACAGCTGACGACGATACTTCGACGCCAGCGCGTCTCCGGTGCCCAGCGCGGCCAGGATCTCCTGGAACATCTTACGCGCCTGACCGTCTGCGGCAGCGAGATCCTTTTGCAGATGGCTGAACAGCAGCTCCAGCGCCTCTTCGTTACGCCCTACCTGGTGCAGCTGCAGCGCCAGCTGGCTTGCCAGCGCGGCGTCCGCCGGGTTGTCGGCAACCTGCTGCTGCAGCTGCTGAATTTCCGGGGTGTCCGCCGCCTGTTTCAGCAGCTCAATTTGTGCGACCAGCCCCTGGTAGCGGGTGTCCTGATCCTGCAGCGGAACGGTCTTGAGTACGGCTTCCGCGTCTTCTGAACGGTGCAGGGCGATCTGCGTTTCCGCCAGCAGCAGGCCAATCTGGCTGTTTTGATTCGACAGCTGCCATGCGTCTTTGAGCAGCGGCAGCGCCTCGTCGTATTTGCCTTCCTGCATCAGCGCCATGCCTTCCTGCGCCTTCAGCTCTTCTTCGCGCGGCAGCACCTTATCCAGCAGGGCGCGGATAGCCTCTTCCGGCTGCGGCCCCTGGAAGCCGTCAACAGGCTGACCGTTCTGGAACAGATAGACGGTGGGAATGGCGCGCAGACCAAACTGGGACGCCACCATCGGCTCGGCGTCGCAGTCCAGCTTCGCGAGAATGAACTGACCGTTGTACTGGGCGGCAAGGCTTTCCAGCACCGGCGTCAGCTGCAGGCAGTGTTGGCTGCGTTCAGACCAGAAGTAGAACAGGACCGGTTTGGTCATCGACTGTTCAAGGGTCTGTTGCAGGTTAGCTTCTGTAATATTGACGATATTCTGTACGGACATGCGGCTTTCTCTTTTGTCGGTTTGTTCTTTACATGGGGATGCGCGTCGTCGCTTCAACTCAGCCGTGTAAAATTTTGTCCATCATCCGGCCCGGCAGCAGGCGTTTTAACCAGCCTACGGCATGGGTGACCAGCGTCACCGGATAGCGCATTTTGGGATGTTCGCTCTCAAAAGCATGGCGCACTTTGGCCACCACTGCCTCTGGCCCGAGGGTAAAACGTGCGGCAATACCGGGGTTCTCGACCGGTTTATCCGCCTGCGTCTGGTTCACGTTTTCGGTAAAGCGGGTGCGAATTGGGCCGGGTTCAATCAGGCTGACCTTAATGCCGCTGTGGCGTAGCTCCATGCGCAGGGCGTCGGACCAGGCCTCCAGCGCATATTTGCTGGCGGCGTAGGCGCCGCGTCCCGGGGTGGAAATCAGCCCCATCACCGACGACGTCATCACGATGCGCCCTTCACCGTGCGGCAGCATGGCGGGAAGCAGACGCATGGTGAGCTGATGCACGCCGAAGAAATTGGTGGAAAACTGCTTCTCCAGCGTTTCGCGGGAGAGGGTATCCAGCGGGCCATACACGCCGTAGCCGGCATTGTTAAACAGCCCGTACAGACGATTATCGGTCAGCGCGATCACCTCATCGGCGGCGCGCTCAACGCTCTCCGGCGAGTCCATATCCAGCAGCACGCCGGTAAAGCCCAGCCCGTTCATGCGTTCGACATCGTCGGGTTTGCGGCAGGCCGCCAGGACCCGAAACCCCTGGCGCTTCAATTCGAGCGCGCTTTCCAGACCGATTCCACTGGAACATCCTGTAATTAAGACCGATTTTTGCATAACTTTACCTGTCAGGATCTCCGCTTAATCAGGAGTCATGTTTAACTAAAGGAGCCAGCCGCGTTGCCATCCAGTCGGCAATAAACGGCTGCGCATCGCGATTGGGGTGGATCCCGTCGTCTTGCATCCACTGGGGTTTGAGATAGACCTCTTCCATGAAAAATGGCAGCAGCGGAATATCAAACTCTTTGGCAAGCTTGGGGTAGATCGCGCTAAAGGCCTCATTATACCGACGACCGTAGTTGGCGGGCAGGCGAATTTGCATCAGCAGCGGCTGGGCATTTGCCGCCCTGATGTCCTGCAAAATGGTGCGCAGCGTATTCTCCGTTTGATGAGGCTGGAAACCGCGCAGGCCATCATTACCGCCAAGCTCCACCAGCACCCAGCGCGGCTGATGCTGTTTGAGCAGCGCAGGCAGGCGCGACAGGCCCTGCTGCGAGGTATCACCGCTGATGCTGGCGTTGATTACAGACGTTTTGCTCTGCCATTTTTCATTGAGCAGAGCGGGCCAGGCCGCGCTGGCCGCCATGCGATAGCCTGCGCTCAGGCTGTCGCCAAGAACCAGTAACGTGTCCGCTGCCGCCGCGCGGAAGGTCATCAGAATCAAAAACAGGAAGGGCAAATGCCAGCGGAAAACAGTGTTGAAGTTCATCATCTTAAGAAGTCCGTCGGTCAGGGGGAACACGAGCTTTCCATCCTTACTGGAGTTGAACTCGTTGTCAAACGCGCTGAAACCATCGCGCTGATTGGCGAATCCGGTTCCGGTAAGTCCACGCTGCTGGCGATTTTGGCCGGTCTGGACGACGGCAGCAGCGGCGAGGTCCACCTTGTCGGGCAGCCGCTGCATCAGCTTGATGAAGAGGCGCGGGCCGCGCTGCGCGCGCGTCACGTGGGTTTTGTCTTTCAGTCCTTTATGCTGATCCCGACCCTGAACGCGCTGGAAAACGTCGAGCTCCCGGCGCTGCTGCGCGGTGAAAATAGCCGTGAAAGCCGCGCTCACGCGAAGGCGCTGCTGGAACAGCTCGGTCTGGGTAAACGTCTCGACCATCTTCCCGCCCAGCTTTCTGGCGGTGAGCAGCAGCGCGTGGCGCTGGCCCGCGCGTTTAACGGCCGTCCTGAGGTGCTGTTTGCCGATGAGCCTACCGGCAACCTTGACCGTAAAACCGGAGACCGGATTGCCGACCTGCTGTTTTCGCTCAACCGCGAGCACGGCACTACGCTGATCCTCGTGACCCACGATCCGCAGCTCGCGGCGCGCTGCGACCGCCGCCTGCGGCTGGTCAACGGTGTTCTGCAGGAGGATGCATGATTACCCGCTGGTTCTGGCGCGAGTGGCGCTCGCCCTCGCTGCTGATTGTCTGGCTGGCGTTAAGCCTGGCGGTAGCCTGCGTGCTGGCGCTCGGCAGCGTCAGCGACCGCATGGAAAAGGGACTCAGCCAGCAGAGCCGGGAGTTTATGGCGGGGGACCGGGCGCTGCAAAGCTCCCGCCCCGTGCCGCCGGGCTGGATTGACGAAGCGCGTAAAGAAGGGCTGAAGGTGGGGGAGCAGGTAAGCTTCCAGACCATGACCTTTGCGGGCGACACGCCGCAGCTGGCGAGCGTCAAGGCCGTCGATGATATCTACCCGATGTACGGTGACTTGCAGACCCGCCCGCCGGGATTAAAGCCCACGCCCGGTACGGTGCTGCTGGCATCGCGTCTGATGGCGCTGCTGAATCTGAAACCCGGCGACAGTATCGACGTCGGCGACGCCACCCTCAAAATTGCCGGGGAAGTGGTACAGGAACCTGACTCTGGGTTTAACCCGTTCCAGCTTGCGCCGCGCCTGCTGATGAACACCGCGGACGTAGCAGCAACCCATGCGGTACAGCCGGGCAGCCGCGTCACCTGGCGCTATAAGTTTGGCGGCACGCCTGCCCAGCTTGACGCATATGAAAAATGGCTTCTGCCGCAGCTCAAACCGGAACACCGCTGGTACGGGCTGGAGCAGGACGAAGGGGCGCTCGGTAAATCTCTGGAGCGCTCTCAGCAGTTCCTGCTGCTGTCGGCCCTGTTGACCCTGCTGCTGGCGGTGGCGGCGGTGGCCGTGGCGATGGGGCACTACTGCCGCAGCCGCTACGACCTGGTGGCGATCCTCAAAACCCTGGGGGCGGGCCGGGCGCAGCTGCGCAAGCTGATTGTCGGTCAGTGGCTGATGCTGCTGGTCCTGTCCGCGCTGACCGGCGGAATAATGGGGCTGCTGTTTGAAAAACTGCTGATGGTGATGCTAAAACCGGTGCTACCGGCCGCATTGCCGCCGGCCAGCCTCTGGCCGTGGCTATGGGCAATCGGCGCGATGACGGTAATTTCGCTGCTGGTAGGGCTACGTCCTTACCGACTGCTGCTCGCGACGCAGCCGCTGCGCGTGCTCCGCAGCGATGTGGTGGCGAACGTCTGGCCGCTGAAGTTCTACCTTCCGGTGATTATTGCGGTGGCGGTGGGGCTGCTGGCGTGGCTGATGGGGGGCAGCACGCTGCTTTGGGCGGTACTGGCCGGGGCGGTTGTGCTGGCGCTGCTGTGCGGCGTGCTGGGCTGGATACTGCTCAACGTCCTGAAGAGGCTAACGGTAAAATCCCTGCCCGTGCGCCTGGCGGTCAACCGCCTGCTGCATCAGCCCTGGTCAACGCTCAGCCAGCTGTCGGCCTTTTCGCTGTCATTTATGCTGCTGGCGCTGCTTTTAGTGCTGCGCGGCGATCTGCTCGATCGCTGGCAGCAGCAGCTTCCCCCGGAAAGCCCGAACTTTTTCCTGATCAATATTGCCCCAGAACAGGTCACTCCGCTAAAGGGTTTCCTGTCGGAGCATCACATTATCCCTGAGTCGTTCTATCCCATCGTTCGCGCGCGTCTGACGCAGATCAATGGGCAGCCAACGGAGGGGAACAAGGACGAGTCGCTTAACCGCGAGCTGAACCTGACCTGGCAGGAGAAACGCCCTGACCACAACCCGATAACCGCCGGCATCTGGCCGCCGAAAGCGGGAGAGGTGTCGATGGAGGAGGGGCTGGCGACGCGCCTGAACGTGAAGCTTGGGGACAGCGTGACCTTTACCGGCGATACCCAGGATTTTACCGCGAAGGTCACCAGCCTGCGTAAAGTGGACTGGGAAAGCCTGCGGCCAAACTTCTTCTTTATCTTCCCGCCGGGGGCGCTGGACGGTCAGCCGCAGAGCTGGCTGACCAGCTTCCGCTGGGAAAACGGCAACGGCATGCTGACCCAGCTTAACCGGGAGTTTCCGACGGTCAGCCTGCTGGATATTGGAGCGATCCTGAAGCAGGTAGGGCAGGTTCTGGAGCAGGTGAGCCGCGCGCTGGAGGTCATGGTGGTGCTGGTGACGATCTGCGGCGTGCTGTTGCTGCTGGCCCAGGTGCAGGTAGGCATGCGCCAGCGCCATCAGGAGCTGGTGGTCTACCGCACGCTGGGGGCCGGAAAGCGGCTGCTGCGGATGACGCTCTGGAGCGAGTTTGCGCTGCTGGGGCTGGTGGCGGGTCTGGTGGCAGCCATTGGCGCAGAGACGGCGCTGGCGGTGTTGCAGACAAAAGTCTTCGACTTCCCGTGGGAGCCTGACTGGCGTCTCTGGTTGATCCTGCCTCTCTGTGGCGCTGTGCTGCTTTCACTCTGCGGAGGCTGGCTCGGCACGCGGCTGTTAAAGGGCAAAGCCCTGTTCCGTCAGTTCGCGAGTTGATTTAGCACGGTGAAAGTTACGCACCGGTTTCAAATGCCGGTGCGTAGTGTTTAAAAAGCACAAAGTGATAATACCCACTCATTTAGTAGCACAAAACATTAAAAACCCGACCACACAGCCCGATTATTTCCAGTTAATATTCACCCGCTAAATATTTAGCAGCGTGTCTATTAAGGAAAAATAATGACTATAAAAAAATCAGCGCTGGCGGCAACGATCGGCGCGGCAGTGGCATTGACTACCTTCGCTTCTCAGGCGGAAATCACCGTTCTTAAGCAGGATCCTCAGGCGGGTAACCCGCTGAGCCGCCTGAACTTCACTGTGGGTGGGAGTATCCGTCCACAGTTCAACATGATGACCGGTGACGGCGACAAAGGTTCTTACAAGCGTAACGGCTTCGACGGCGGCACCCGTTTCCGTTTCGCAGCAGATTACTACCTGTTTGATGACATCAGTTGGGTAAGCTACTACGAGCTGGGCGTGAACTTCCCTGCAATGTTCAACTGGGACAACCACTACAGCGAAAGCGACCACGACACGACGCGTCGTATGCTCTACACCGGTCTGAAGAGCGACACCTGGGGTACGCTGACCTTCGGTCAACAGAACAGCGTTTACTATGATGTGGTGGGCGCGAAAACCGATATCTGGGACTACGACATGATCGGTCAGGCACCAGGTAACGGGATCAAAGGCGATTACGACGGCTCTTACCGTTCACGTAATATGCTGAAATATAAGAAAACCGTGGGCGATGCTGACATTTATGCATCCTACCTGTTTGAAGACAGCGAATACCTGCCGGGCAACGGCCTGCGCTACAAGCGTAAAGGCGGCGGTTCACTGGGTCTGGATTACCACCTGACCACCGATCTGACCTGGGGTGCCGCGTGGAACTACACCCGTGCGGATATGCGTAACCCGGCCAATGGCGACAGCAAAACCTACGACCAGAACATCCTCGGTACCGCGCTGAGCTGGACCCCGGACAACTGGACATTCTCCGTTGGCGGCGGCTGGTATCAGAACTTCATGACCACCAAAAAAGTGTCTGTTAACGACTACTTCGCCGGTGATGCATGGGGTATTGAATACTTTGCGGGCTACAAGTTCCCAATTGGTCAGTATGCGGTTAAATCTATCCAGCCTTACTTCATGGGCGACCGTATTGACTACGTGAATGGCCGCAACTACCAGCGCATCGACAACGGCGTGGGTATCAGCTTCCAGCTGGATTACGGTTTCCGCGTGGACTACGAGCACGTGTTCACCTCCAGCACCGACGACCTGGGCGACATGAACCTGGTGCGTCTGCGTTACGACTTCTAAGTCGTCTGTTCCCCGGTGGCGCTGCGCTTACCGGGGCTACAAAAGCACGCGTAGGCCGGGTAAGGCGTAGCCGCCACCCGGCTTTCTTTTAGCGACCAAGCCACTCTGCAACGTCTTCAAACGTCCCGCGATACACAATCTTCTCCGCTTTCTTCTCCAGCTGATAGCCGTACATCGGGTCGTAATAGTCGTTCAGGAGCGGTACAAGCCAGCTGAAGTGTGCGTCCGTGCTGCCAGATCGTTGCTGTTCCAGCAGCGCGGAATCTAACAGCACGGTGAATTCTGCATACCGCTGTAGCCCCAGACGGCGGCGAATGGCGAACAGGCCGTGGTGCAGGTACTCGCTGTACGCTTTCCAGCCCGCTTCTTCGCCGTAGGCAGCAGAAAAATCTGCCCACATATGGTCGAAATACTCTTCGCGCAGGCGTTCAAGACGGATCTCAAACGGATCCTCTACCACCACGATAGGCGCTTCAACCATGCGGTCACGCAGGCACTCCGGCAGGTGGTTGGAGCCAATCATCCGGCCTTCATCTTCCAGCACCCAGCGCGCGGCGTCTTTTTTCAATAGCTCAACCGCAAGGTGGTTTTCAAAGCTCGCCTGGGAAAGCTGCGGCGTGAGCGTGCGGCCAAACGACGAACCGCGATGGTGCGCCAGCCCTTCCAGATCGATGCCCTGCGCGTGCTGCTTCACCAGCAGGGTTTTACCGTTTCCGGTACAGCCGCCGATAAGCACTATCGGCTTTTGTGACTGCTCAATGGTCACCTGAATCGCCGTCTGGCGCAGGGCTTTATAGCCGCCGCGGATCAGCGGGTAGTCGATGCCCGCCTCTTTAAGCCAGGCCTGCGAGATATGCGAGCGCTGGCCGCCGCGCGCGCAGCAGAGAAAGCCCTCAGGATGGGCAAGGCTGGCTTCACGCCAGGCGTTAATACGTGTCTCACGCGTCTCGCCGTTCACCAGACTATGGCCAAGCGCCAGCGCGGCCTCGGGGCCCTGGCGTTTATAGCAGGTGCCGACGGCGGCGCGTTCGTCGTCATTCATCAACGGCAGGTTAATGGCGGCGGGCATCGCACCCTGGGCAAATTCAATCGGCGCGCGAACGTCGATTAAAGGGGTATCAGACGCGAGGATCGCGCGATAGTCCGTTCCATCGTTCATGGTTATTCCAGAAGAAAACTCAGCAGCAATGGGCGGGGATTGTACGCCGGGGAAGGGGAAGGTCAACTCCCCGGCGCAGATGTCTTACTTGAGCTTTGACTGTGCCCAGACGATACCGCTCGCATATTCCGGCGGCAGGAGAGGGATCATGGCTTCCAGGGTGGCGCTCAGGCGGCCCGTGTCGCTGTCGTTCAGGTTCAGGTGACCGACCTTACGACCCGCGCGAACCTCTTTGTCATACCAGTGCAGATGCACCAGCGGCAGCTTCAGCCAGTCGTAGTTCAGATCGGTGCCGATCAGGTTGATCATCACCGACGGGCTGTCCACCACCGGCTGCGGCAGCGGCAGGTCGGTGATCGCGCGCAGGTGCAGTTCGAACTGGCTGATGGACGCGCCGTTTTGCGTCCAGTGGCCGCTGTTGTGCACGCGCGGTGCAAGTTCGTTGATCAGCAGACCGGACGGGGTGATAAAGCACTCCATCGCCATGACGCCCACATATCCGAGTTCGTGCATGATGGCAGAAAGCATCTCTTCTGCCTGCGCCTGCTGCTCAGCATTGGCGTGCGGGAAGGCGACGCTGGTGCGCAGAATACCGTCCTGATGCAGGTTATGCGTCAGCGGATAAAAGACGGTATGTCCGTCGTGCCCGCGTGCGCCAACCAGTGACACTTCACCGCTAAAGTTGATGCCCTGCTCAACGATGCATTCGCCGTAGCAGTCGTCCGGCAGCTCGGCAGTGTCGTCTGCGCGCAGACGCCACTGGCCACGGCCGTCGTAGCCGCCCACGCGGCGCTTCACGATGGCCAGCTCGCCCAGCATCGCGAAAACATCATTCCACTCGCTTTTATCGGACAGGAGCTGCCACGGCGCGGTCGGCAGGCCGAGCTTGTCGAACAGCTGCTTTTGCGTCAGACGGTCGGCAATGATCGGGAACACGTCGCGGTTTACGAAGGCGTTATGACGCGCCAGTTCGCGGGTCAGCGCGGTTTCCGGCCAGCGTTCGATCTCGGCGGTGATCACGCTCTGGTGGAACGGTACGGCTTCAGGTTCAGCGTCCAGCCCGACGGGCCAGACGGCAATACCCAGCGGCTCACCGGCCTGACGCAGCATGCGGCCTAACTGGCCGTTACCGAGGACGCAAACCTGCTTCATGCCGCACCCCGCGGGTCCGGATTGTCCAGCACTTCGTCGGTCTGGGCTTTACGCCACGCCGCCAGACGCTGATGTAACGCTTTATCGTGCGTCGCCAGGATCTGCGCGGCCAACAGGGCAGCGTTCGCCGCACCCGCTTTGCCAATCGCCAGCGTGCCGACAGGAATACCGCGCGGCATCTGGACGATGGAGTAGAGGCTATCCACACCGCTTAACGCGGCGCTTTGTACCGGGACGCCCAGAACCGGCACCAGGGTTTTGGCGGCAATCATGCCCGGCAGGTGTGCTGCGCCGCCCGCACCGGCAATGATCACCTCATAACCGTTCTCTTCGGCGCTTTCGGCGAAGCTGAACAGTTTGTCCGGTGTACGGTGCGCGGAGACCACTTCGACGTGGTGCGGAACATTCAGGATTTCAAAGATTTCGGCGGCGAACTGCATGGTAGCCCAGTCGCTTTTGGACCCCATCACGATGGCGACACGCGCCGGATTATTGCGGGAAGACATGCGTCTTAAAACTCCTGTGGTGCGAAACACACTGCTTTCGAGGGCACAGAGAATAGCATGTTATACGGGCAAGGAAAACGGTTGCGCGGTTAAATCTTGAGCCGTTGTTGCCATCAATTCATAACAAAACAGACCGCATTCTGGCGGTCTGTTTTTGTCGAAGGGCAATCATTATTTCGTCAGTTCTGCGGTCATATACACGCGGTTGTCGACCTTCGCGCTGGTGATTTTGTAAGACGCGCCCTGTTCAGCAGCCTGTGCAGCAATTTTCGCTTCTGCGCGGTCAAGGGTTGAACCGGTTGCGCTGACGCTCTGCGCGAAAGCGCCGAAGGAAGCCAGGGAAAGAGCGGTAACTGCAACGAAAGTTTTGATGGATTTCATGGTCGTATTCCTTAAGTAATTTATCTTGGATAGGGCGTGATGCCCTGATGTGATAAATAATAGGCCGACCACGGGCTGATTAAAATCGAAACAATTTGCCAATATTGTTCAAAAAAATAGAATGAGCTGTAAGGGGTTAAAACGGAAAAGCGATCAGCTCCACGCCCTGTGGCGTGACTTTGACCATGGATCCTTCTGAGTGCCATGCACCCAACACCACGCGATGGGCCGGTTCGCCGTTGGCTATAAGGGAATGCACGTCAGGACGATGAGTATGCCCGTGGATCAACCACTGAACGCCATGTTTTTCCATCACGTTGACCACCGCTTGAGGATTAACGTCCATGATGGTCATGGATTTGCTGCTGTTGGCGGCTTTACTGCCCGCGCGCATTCTGGCGGCGATGCGGTTGCGGATAAACAGCGGCAGGGCGAGGAACAGCGTTTGGATCCACGGGGTGTGGACTTTGGCGCGAAACGCCAGGTAGCCGGTATCGTCGGTGCAGAGCGTGTCGCCGTGCATGATCAGCACCTTGCGGCCGTAGAGGTCGAGCACCTGCTCTTCCGGCAGCAGCGTCATGCCGCTTTCGCGGGCGTAGCGCTTGCCGATCAGGAAATCACGGTTGCCGTGAATGAAATAGCAGGGGACGCCGGAATCCACCAGCGCTTTAATGGCCGAAGCCATTTCACGGTGCAGCGGGTTAGGGTCATCGTCGCCAATCCAGGCTTCAAAGAGGTCGCCCAGGATGTACAGCGCATCGGCGCTTTTCGCTTCACCGCGTAAAAAACGCAGAAAACCGGCGGTTATCGCCGGTTCTTCTGTTTGCAGATGAAGATCCGCAATAAAGAGTATCGCCACGAATTACTCGCTGACGGTCACGCTTGTAATCACAACGTCTTCTTTAGGAACGTCCTGGTGCATACCGCTGCGGCCAGTAGAGACGGCTTTGATCTTGTCAACCACGTCCATACCTTCAACCACTTCTGCGAATACGCAGTAGCCCCAACCCTGCAGGCTTTCGCCGGAGAAGTTCAGGAAGTCGTTGTCAGCCACGTTAATGAAGAACTGCGCGGTTGCAGAGTGAGGTGCCTGAGTACGCGCCATCGCCAGCGTGCCGCGGGTGTTTTTCAGGCCGTTGTTCGCTTCGTTTTTGATCGCTTCTTTAGTGGCTTTCTGGTTCATGCCAGGTTCGAAACCGCCGCCCTGGATCATAAAACCGTTGATCACGCGGTGGAAAATGGTGTTGTTGTAGAAACCTTCGCGGCAGTAGTCCAGGAAGTTTTTAACTGTTTCAGGCGCTTTGTCATCAAAGGTTTTGATTACGATATCGCCATGATTAGTGTGGAAAGTAACCATTTTTGCATCCTGTTCCGTTATTGTGGTACGTCGACCCGCGTTCGGGTCATCTATAGGGGCTTGTTATAGCATAACCACAGGATGCGATCACCTTGCATTGTGTGCTGCTTCGGGTTTGAATTACGGGTAGAATAGCCGGTTTTCAACCACACACGTGTTTACATGGAATCTTCGATGTTAAAAATCTTTAATACAATGGCGCGCCAAAAAGAGGAATTTAAACCTATCCATGCCGGGGAAGTCGGCATGTACGTGTGTGGTATTACGGTTTACGATCTCTGTCACATTGGCCATGGCCGTACCTTTGTCGCCTTCGACGTGGTGTCACGCTACCTGCGTTTTCTGGGCTATACCCTGAAATACGTGCGCAACATCACCGACATCGACGACAAAATCATCAAGCGCGCTAATGAGAACGGCGAAAGCTTTGTCGCGCTGGTCGATCGCATGATCGTCGAGATGCACAAAGATTTCGACGCCCTGAATATTCAGCGCCCGGACAGCGAGCCGCGCGCGACCCACCATATTCACGAAATCATCGAGATCACCGAAAAGCTGATCGCACGCGGTCACGCCTACGTTGCCGACAACGGTGACGTGATGTTCTCGGTGCCAACGGACCCAACCTACGGTTCGCTTTCCCGTCAGGATCTGGATCAGCTCCAGGCCGGCGCGCGCGTTGACGTGGTTGACGTGAAGCGTAACCCAATGGACTTCGTGCTGTGGAAAATGTCCAAAGAGGGCGAACCAAGCTGGCCATCCCCGTGGGGCGAAGGCCGCCCGGGCTGGCACATTGAGTGTTCCGCGATGAACTGCAAACAGCTGGGCAAGCACTTCGACATTCACGGCGGCGGTTCAGACCTGATGTTCCCGCACCACGAAAACGAAATCGCGCAGTCCACCTGCGCCCACGGCGGCGAGTACGTGAACTACTGGATGCACTCCGGGATGGTAATGGTTGACCGCGAGAAGATGTCGAAATCGCTGGGTAACTTCTTTACCGTGCGCGACGTGCTGAAGTATTACGACGCGGAAACCGTGCGCTACTTCCTGATGTCCGGCCACTATCGCAGCCAGCTGAACTACAGCGAAGAGAACCTGAAGCAGGCGCGCTCGGCGCTGGAGCGTCTGTACACCGCGCTGCGCGGTACCGACAGGTCTGTTCCTGCTGCAGGTGGCGAAGCGTTCGAAGCACGCTTTGTTGAGGTGATGAACGACGACTTCAACACCCCGGAAGCTTACTCCGTGCTGTTCGACATGGCGCGCGAAGTGAACCGCCTGAAGTCAGAAGATATGGCGGCGGCGAATGCGCTGGCGTCCCATCTGCGTAAGATCTCTTCCGTGCTCGGCCTGCTGGAGCAGGATCCGGACGTGTTCCTGCAGAGCGGTGCGCAGGCGGATGACGGCGAAGTGGCGGAAATTGAAGCGTTGATCAAAGCGCGTCTGGAAGCGCGTCAGGCGAAAGACTGGGCGGCGGCCGATGCGGCGCGTAACCGTCTGACCGAGATGGGCATCATTCTGGAAGACGGCCCGCAGGGTACCACCTGGCGCCGTAAGTAAGTCTGTAACGCCCGGTGGCGCTTACGCTTACCGGGCCTACGGGTAAAAGTAGGCCGGGTAAGGCGCAGCCGCCACCCGGCTTTTTTTTACCTTCTTCTCCACCACAACATTCCCATTAGCACAACCCCCGGCAGCCACACCCACAGCAGTTCTGAAATAATCACCTGATGCCCGTACGGCGTGGTATAGCGTGAGAGCGCAAACGGCGCGACCTTAATCACCTGCCACGGCGCAAAGAAGCGTTCATCTGACCACGGCCACAGCCAGCCGACGCCTTTTCCGCCTGTGGTAATCGAATCCAGCAGGCTGTGCGACAGCAGTGATACCGTTAAAAACAGCCAGCACCGCGTCAGGCTGGCCCTGAACCATCGTCGTCCAGTCAGCACGCAAAGTATCGGCACCACAAAGGCGAACAGCAGGGAGTGGGTAAAGCCGCGATGGCCGAAAACATTTCCATACGCGACGCCGAACTTAAACGCCAGCACGTCGGCGTCCGGCAGCATGGCGAGAACAATCCCGGCAAACAGCAGGCGGGGAGGAATCACTTTGGTTCCCAGGCCCAGGCCCAGACAAAGCGGAACAGCAGCGTGTGTAATGACGGTAGGCATTGTGATTATCCATGGCAAATCATGGAAATATAGCAGCCATTCCGCGCTAAAAAACCTGTGCGAAATTCTGATTTTACGCCGACTCGCGCGCGATAAGCTGCCCGGAAAGCGTAATGCGCTGGGTTTGCAGCGTCGGCTCCTTTAGCGTGCGAATAATCAGCCCGGCAGCCTGACGCCCCGTCTCTTCGCTGGCGGATGAGACATAGGTAAATGACGGCGAGGTGAGGTTAACGTGGAGCATATCTTCGAAACCGACCAGCGCGACCTGCTGTGTTAAAAACACATCTTTACCCACCGTACGCCCGACCTGATGAATACCGGAGATGGATCCGATCATGGCATCCGGCGAGTGGCAGAGCAGGGCGGTGATAGTATTGTTTTTTTCCAGCAGCTGGCGGGTGGCGAAACCCGCAGCCAGGGTGTCATCGCTGCAGGCCGGAGAGTATTCATCGCGCCAGACCAGCCCGTTTTGCGTCATCGCGCTGCGAAAACCGAGCAGGCGCTGTTCGCGGATAAGGCAGCCTTCGCGTCCACCAATGTAGGCGATATTGCGATGACCGCGCTCGATAAGATAACGCACCGCCAGATTGGCCGCCTGCCGGTTATCGCGCATCACCAGATTGCATTTTTCATCCAGCAGCGACTGCGAGACCACCACCAGCGGCAGCGGGCAGTGGCGAATCTGTTCCGGGAGGGTGGCGGTGCGGGTATCCGAGGCCAGATAGATCACCCCGGCGACGCACTGCTGCTTAAACGACAGCAGGCAGCGCTCAAGATGGTCATGGTCGTTCTGGGGCTGGCCGAGAAAAACCATATACCCCTGTTTTTCAAGATCCTGAACGATGCTCGCCATCACTTTGATGGAGAAACTGTCGCTAAAGTCACGGAGGATCAGGCCAATCAGGTTGGACGTATTGGCGCGGAGGTTGGCAGCGGCAACGTTATGAACATAGCCCAGCGTATTGATGGCAGCGTTGACCTTCTCGATCGTTGCCTCTGAGATTTTCCCTTTCTGGCGCAGCACCAGCGAGACGGTTGAAACCGACACGCCCGCGTGCTTCGCGACATCAATAATGCTGACTTTCTTCAAAACCGCTCCCTGAAATTTGCCGATTATCAGCCAGATAAAACACGTCTCCCAGCGTACAGGAGACGTGTCGTTCAGGCATCTTATTATTTGCCGATCATGGTGGACATGGTCTGGGCGATAAACTGTGCTCTGGCACCGAAAATCACCTGAATACCGTTGTCGCCGACAAAGACCACGCCGCGCGCGCCGAGTCCGTTCAGGCCGTCTTTATCCACCACCTCACTTTTTGTCACTTCCAGGCGAAGACGGGTGATACAGGCGCCGACGGAGTCGATGTTATGCGCCCCGCCCAGCAGGGTGATGATCTCGGTCGCGAGTTCAGAATCCGATTTCTCATCCGCGTTGGCGGTCACTTCAGTGCGGCCCGGCGTTTTCACGTCGAAGCGACGGATCACAAAGCGGAACGTGAAGTAATAAATCAGGCCCATTGGAATGCCGATGATAATGGCGCTCAGGAAGTGGGTCTGGTAGCCGTTAAACGACGGCAGGATCCCGAATGACAGATAGTCGATAAAGCCCGCAGAGAACGACTTGGCGATATGCGCATGCAGCAGGTACATGGTCATGTAGGCCAGACCCGCCATGATGGCGTTAAAGACGTACAGAATCGGTGCCACGAAGATAAAGGTAAACTCAACCGGTTCGGTGATCCCCGTCAGGAAGCAGGTGAGCGCCGCGGAGAACAGAATACCGGCCGCGATTTTCTTATTCTTCGTATGGGCTTCGTGATACATCGCCAGGCACGCGGCGGGCAGCGCGAACAGCATCAGCGGGAATTCACCCTGCATGAACTTACCGGCGTTCTGGTAGGTATCGCTGCTGAAAGATTTCACCCCTTCTTCCAGCATCTTGAACCAGATGGTCTGGTCGCCATGGATCACCTGGCCTGCCTGGGTGGTGTAATCTCCAAACGAGTACCAGAACGACGGATACCAGATATGGTGCAGACCGAGCGGGATCAGCGCGCGCTCCACCAGACCGAAGATAAAGGTCGATGCCGCCTGATTATCGCCGTTCACCACCACGGAGAGCGCGTCGATACCGGCCTGGATATGCTGCCAGACGTACGGCAGCAGCAGCCCCATCAGGAACGAGAGGAACGCCGTCGCAATTGCCACGAAGCGCTTGCCGGAAAAGAAGCCCAGGAACTCCGGCAGCTGCATGGTGTGGAAGCGGTTATAGCACCAGGCCGCGAGAATACCGCAGATCAGGCCGCCAAAGACGCCCATCTGCAGCGTCGGAATGCCCACCACCATGGCGTATTTCCCGCCCTGGGAGGCCATTTCCGGCGTGATGCTCAGCACGGTGCTGATGGTGATATTGGTGACAAACACCGAAACGGCCGCAGACAGCGCCGCGATGCCGGATTCTGACGCCAGACCCACGGCGGAGCCAATGGCAAACAGCATCGGCAGGTTATCAAAAATAACCCCGCCTGCGTTCATCATCAGCGGCAGATGGAACTTATCGCCGAAGGCCAGCAGCAGGCCCGCAGCGGGAAGCAGTGAAATTGGCAGCATTAAGGCGCGACCAATCATCGATAACTTAGACAGCGATTTAACAAACCCTGATATCAGACTCATGCTGATTTCCCCCGAGTAGCGCTTTTTTTGGCGCTGTTATTGTAAGTAGAACGTTTTAGTAGAACGTTCTACTTATCGTGGGCAAAGAGTGAAAAACGCGCAACTGAATTTTCACGTTTCAACAGATGAAATAGCGATTATTTGAAGTGGATCGATAAATAACCGTGATGGGTGTGAGGGGATAGTGAGAGAAATTGCCGGGTGGCGGCTTCGCCTTACCCGGCCTACAAACGGAGACCGTACGTAGGCCCGGTAAGCGCAGCGCCACCGGGCATCAAAGGGCTCAGGCCGTAACGGTTACGCTCTGTCCTTCAAAGCTCACGGTCTGGCCCGCGACAATCTTGCAGCGCTTGCGCGTTTCTACCACGCCGTCGACTTTCACCCGCCCGTCGGCGATAACGATTTTCGCCTGCGCGCCGCTTTCGCTCCAGCCTTCCAGCTTGAGCAGATCGCACAGCTCAACGTGCGGATGTTTACCTAATGAAAAAGTCGCCATCTTACGCGTCCTCTACGTCGTGATATTCTTCGCATGCCTGCAAAGTATTCTGAATCAGCGTTGCGACGGTCATTGGACCCACGCCGCCCGGTACAGGGGTAATGTAAGAGGCGCGCGCGGCGGCATCTTCATACACCACGTCGCCAACCACTTTGCCGTTTTCCAGACGGTTAATCCCGACGTCCACGACGATCGCACCCTCTTTAATCCACTCGCCCGGAATAAAGCCCGGCTTACCGACCGCGACGATCAGCAGATCGGCATTTTCGACGTGATGACGCAGGTTCTTGGTGAAGCGGTGGGTCACGGTGGTGGTGCAGCCGGCCAGCAGCAGCTCCATGCTCATCGGACGGCCCACGATGTTAGAGGCACCAATCACCACGGCGTTCAGGCCGTAAGTATCGATGTTATAGCGCTCCAGCAGCGTCACAATGCCGCGCGGCGTGCACGGGCGCAGACGCGGCGCACGCTGGCACAGGCGGCCAACGTTGTACGGATGGAAACCGTCCACGTCTTTATCCGGTGCGATACGCTCCAGCACCTTCACGTTGTCGATACCTGCTGGCAGCGGCAACTGAACCAGAATGCCGTCGATCTCTTTATCGGCATTCAGAGTGTCAATAAGTTCCAGCAGTTCTGCTTCGCTGGTGGTTTCCGGCAAATCGTAAGAGCGGGAGACGAAGCCGACCTCTTCACACGCTTTGCGCTTGCTGCCGACATAAATCTGCGATGCCGGGTTGCTGCCAACCAGCACAACGGCCAGCCCGGGGGCGCGTTTTCCGGCGGCTTTACGCGCCTTCACTTTTTCCGCGACCTCAGAGCGCACCTGCTGCGCAATCGTTTTACCGTCAATAATCTTTGCTGCCATCAGAGAGAAGATTCCGTCTGTAACGTTTGAAAGGGGGGATGCGTGTATTTTGTCAGAAGCGAGCCTCGCTGTCAGTCACCCTTTACGCGTTTTTATCAGCAAGACGCAAAAACCCTTCTTAAGGGATGGTCAATTTCTTAGGCGGGATTAGGATGTGACCTGGCGAAATGGCAGCGTTTTGACATATTTAAAAATCGCCTCCTGAGCTACTTTGTCTCCTCCGAAATAAGCTTTCAATTACTCAATTGAACGTATTTCTTATTCCCGATTATTCGCGGGAAGGGTTATTTACATTTTAAAGGAATAGACATGAAACTCAGCAACATTGCTTCTACTGTTATTGCAACTTTGGCCCTGGTTGCGGGTGCCGCAAATGCAGCAGATCCTGCTGCGCCGGTTTCCGTAAATGGCGGTACCGTACATTTTAAAGGTGAGCTGGTTAATGCCGCTTGTTCAGTAAATACGGATTCTTCCGAGCAGACCGTTAATCTGGGTCAGTATCGCACCGCGAAATTTACTAAAGTGGGCGACACCACCTCTAATATTCCATTCAACATTGAACTGAATGATTGCGATCCGCTGGTTGCCAAAACTGCAGCTGTTGCGTTCACCGGTCAGATCGACCCAACCGACAAAACCCTGCTGGCCGTGACCTCCGGTAACAACGACAACACCGCGAAAGGCGTGGGTATCGAGATCCTCGACAGCAAATCCAGCGTTCTGACCCCAGACGGCGCGACCTTCTCTGCTGCGCAGACGCTGATCGAAGGGACCAACACCCTGAAGTTCACCGCGCGTTATAAATCAACGGCTGCCACCACCGAGCCGGGCCAGGCGAACGCTGACGCCACCTTCGTAATGAAATACGAGTAATTCCTCCGCACAGGGATGTTCAGGCCTCAGGGACGAGGCCCGTCATACGCTATTGCCAGGAACGAAGGATGACAAGGACTGGAACACTACTGCTGTTAACCCTTGCGATGGCTTGCCCGGCATCGGCGCATACCGTGGTGATCGAAGGTGGCAAGGTTCATCTTCGGGGTGAACTGGTGAACGGCGGCTGCGCCGTGGCGCCCGATAGCCAGAATATGCGCATCGACATGGGGCAGTACCGAACCAATTCATTTTCCGGCGTGGGCAGTTTTTCCACGGTGAATGTGCCTTTCACCGTGCGGCTGCTGGACTGCAGCGTGGATGTTTCGCGCACCGTGGGGATCCAGTTTCAGGGCGTCACACCCGCAGAGGATCCGCAGGTCTTTCTGGCGACATCGCGGCCGGGTGAAACACCTGTCAGCAGCGGCGTCGGGCTGGCGCTCTTTGACGAACAGCAGCGTCAGATTATCCCAAACGCCACGGCCATCAGCTGGCTGCCGATCGAAACTCGCGAGCTCGCGTTCCATTTTAGCGCCCGCTATCGGGCTATTTCCGAACATCTCGAGCCAGGCAAAATTCAGTCGGATGTCTGGTTTACGTTGATTTATCCATAACACCTGCGAACACATTATTAAAGGTACGGTTGTGATGAATACCCTAATTAAACCAGGACTTTTTTTATCGTTTATTTTGATGATGGTTTCTTCCTGCGCAAATGCATCCGGCGGTATTGCGCTGGGGGCCACCCGCGTTATTTATCCGGCAGAGGCGAAGCAAACGTCGCTGGCGATCACCAACAGCAACAAACAGGAACGCTATTTAATTAACGCGTGGATCGAAAATGCGAACGGGCAAAAAGAAAAAACCTTTGCCGTCACGCCGCCCCTGTTTGTTAGCGAGCCGAACAGTGAAAACACGCTGCGTATTATTTACGCCGGGCCGGCGCTGCCTGCCGACCGCGAATCGCTGTTTTACATGAACGTGAAGGCGATCCCGTCAGTGAACAAAGCCAAAACGGAAAACAATAACGTGCTGCAGCTGGCGATCCTCTCGCGCATCAAGCTGTTTGTACGCCCTAACAACCTGGCGATGCAGCCGGAAGAGGCGCTTTCCCAGCTGCGGTTCGAACGCGCGGGTAACCATCTCAAAGTTAGCAACGCGTCCCCGTATTACATCACCCTCGTCAATTTGAAGCTGGGCGGGCAGCAGCTGGATAACCTGATGGTTGCGCCGAAAAGCTCGGCTCAGCAGGTGCTGCCAGCCGGTGCCAGCGGTACGCTTTCCTGGCAGAGCGTGAATGACTACGGTGCCATCACCCCGGCGCGTAGCGTCAACCTGTGAGCAGAGTCAGGGCGATGAAAAACCACCAGAGACGTTACTGCCCGGTTGCGCTGGCGCTGATGGCTGCGCTCTGGCCGCAGGCTGGCTGGAGCGAAAGCTATTTCAACCCGGCCTTTTTGTCCGACGACACCGCCAGCGTGGCGGATTTGTCGCGTTTTGAACAAGGACACCAGCAGGCACCCGGCGTTTATCGCGTGGATATCTGGCGCAACGATGAGTTTATCGGTACCCAGGACGTGCGTTTTGAGCAGGCCGAGAACACGCCGCCGGTGGCGGGCGGTTTATCGGCCTGCATTACGCGCGCGATGCTTGACCGCTTTGGCGTCAACGTTGCGGCGTTTCCCGAGCTGGCTAAGGTGCAGGGCGAGACCTGCGTTCCGCTGGCTACGGCCATACCCGGCAGCGAAACGGTATTCAACTTTGCCTCACAGCGTCTGGACGTCAGCCTGCCGCAGGTGGCATTGCAGAACAGCGCCCGGGGCTATATTCCGCCCGAACAGTGGGATGAAGGCATCCCCGCCGCGCTGGTGAACTACAGCTTCACCGGTAACCGGGGAAGCGAAGACGACAGCTATTATCTGAACCTGCAAAGCGGGTTGAACTATGGCGCCTGGCGTTTACGTAACAACGGCGCATGGCGGTACACGCAGAATAACGGGCAGCGTCACAGCGAGTGGCAGAATATTGGCACCTGGGCGCAGCGCACCGTTATCCCGCTGAAAAGCGAACTGGTGCTGGGCGACAGCAATACCGGGAATGACGTTTTCGACAGCATGGGGTTCCGCGGCGGGCGGCTCTTCTCGTCTGACAGCATGTACCCGGACAGCCTGCAGGGCTACGCGCCGACCGTGCGCGGGATCGCCCGTACGCCCGCCAAAGTGGTGGTTCGCCAGAATGGCTACGTTATCTATCAAAGCTATGTCCAGCCGGGCGCATTTGCCATTACCGATCTTAACCCGACCTCCTCAAGCGGTGACCTGGAGGTCACGGTCGAAGAGAAAGACGGCACCCAGCAGCGCTATACCGTGCCGTACTCCACCGTGCCGCTTCTGCAGCGTGAAGGGCGCTGGAAGTACGACCTCGTCGCGGGGGATTACCGCAGCGGTAACAGCGATCAGGACACGCCGTTCTTCACCCAGGGAACCCTGATTACCGGTCTTGCCAACGGTTACACGCTCTACGGCGGGACACAGCTGGCGTCACGCTATACCGCGGTGGCCGTCGGAGCCGGAAAAAACCTGGGCGACTGGGGCGCGGTCTCGCTCGATATCACCCACGCCCGCAGCCAGCTTGCGGACGACAGCAAGCATGAAGGGCAGTCTCTGCGCTTCCTCTATGCGAAATCCCTTAACGGCTTCGGCACCAACTTCCAGCTGCTGGGCTACCGCTACTCCACGAAAGGCTTTTACACCCTCGACGATGTCGCCTGGCGCTCAATGGAAGGCTATCAGTATGCCGATAGCCAGAACGATAACGATGTTCCAGACGTGCAGAGTTATCACAACCTGACGTGGAATAAAAAAGGCCGCTTCCAGCTCAACGTATCTCAGTCGCTGGGGGACTACGGCTCGGTCTATATCTCCGGTAGCGAGCAGACCTACTGGGGAACCGATGAGACGAACCTCTGGTACCAGTTGGGCTATGCGGGCGGCGTGAAGGGGATCAACTACTCCGTTTCGTGGTCGTGGAACAAATCCGTTGGGATAGACGGCACCGATCGGATCGCGTCATTTAACGTCTCCGTGCCGTTCAGCCTCTTTACCCGTCAGGGCTATCGCAGGGACAGCGCGATTGACCGCGCCTACGCTACGGCATCCGCCAGTCGAAACAGCGATGGCGACACAAGCTGGCAAACCGGCGTCAGCGGAACGCTGCTGGAGGACCGCAACCTGAACTACAGCGTGACCCAGGGACACACCAGCACCAACGGCGCAAGCGGAAGCGCCAGCGCCAACTGGCAGGCGACTTACGGCACATTGGGCGTGGGCTACAACTACAGCGACGATCAGCACGATCTCAACTGGCAGCTCTCCGGCGGGGTGGTCGGACACGCCGACGGCGTGACCTTCAGCCAGCCGCTGGGCGACACCAACGTGCTGATCAAAGCGCCGGGGGCATCAGGCGTCAGCATTGAAAACCAGACCGGGGTGAAAACCGACTGGCGAGGCTACGCGGTGATGCCGTATGCCACCGTCTATCGCTACAACCGCGTGGCGCTGGATACCAACACCATGAACAACAACACCGATATCGAAAACAACGTGAGCAGCGTGGTGCCGACGAAAGGCGCGCTGGTGCGCGCCAGCTTTGATACCCGCATTGGCGTACGCGCTCTGCTGACGGTGATGCGCGGTAACCAGCCCGTGCCGTTCGGCGCGGTGGTCCGTGAAACCCGAAGCGGTGTCACCAGCATGGTGGGGGATGACGGGCAAATTTACCTGAGTGGGCTGCCGCTGGAAGGCGAACTGCTGATCCAGTGGGGCGACGGGGCGCAGTCCCAGTGTCGCGCACCTTACAGCTTGTCTGAACAGAGCCTGCAACAGGCAATCACACTTAAGGGGATCAGCTGTGATTAAAACCCAAATCTTTGCCTTGTCGCTGCTGGCGTTACTGCCCGCGACAAACGCATTCGCTACCGTGTGCGTCAATGAGAAAGGCGTGCCGACGGAGGTGCATTACGACCTGACGGATAAATTCAATAGCTCGAATAACCAGATTGGACAGGTCGTGACGCTCAGCGAAAAATCGCAGTGGGTAGGGGTGAATGCCGTCTGCCCGAAGGGCACGACCGGGAACACCACCAAGCGCAGCTATGTGACGGATTATCCAATCACCGGGACCAGCGATGGCTACCAGTATCTGAAGCTGAACGACTATCTGGACGGGGCCATGAAAATCACGGACAGCTATGCTGGCGTGTTTTACCCGCCAAAAAGCTATATCCAGATGGGGAGCCATCCTAACGTCTCCAAAAACAAACCGTTTGGCGTTCAGGACTCCAGCCTGGTCTTCCGTCTTAAGGTGACCCGGCGTTTTATCAACATGGTGGTGATCCCGCGTGCCACCATGTTCCGCGTCTACGTCACCACTACCTCCTCCGATCCGCTAACCACGCCGGTCTATACCATTAGCTACAGCGGAACCATTCAGGTGCCGCAAAGCTGCGCCATTAATGCCGGTAACGTGGTGGAGTTTGATTTCGGTGACATTGGCGCCTCTTTGTTCAGCAAGGCGGGCGTGGGTAACAAGCCGGAGGGCGTCTCATCGCAAAGCAAAACCATTGCGATCAAATGCACCAACGTGGAGGCGAACGCCATGCTGACGATGCGCGTCGAGGCGGAAAAAGTCTCTGATAATGTGCTGGTGTCGGATAACCCGGATGTGGGGTTCATCATTGCCAACGAGAGCGGAGCGCCGCTCACGCCTAACAACCTGACAAGCAAAATTCCGTTCCGCCTTGACGACAGCGCGCAGGCGCAGGTGGGGATCCGGGTCTGGCCGGTGAGCGTGACGGGCAATAAGCCAGCGGAAGGGCGTTTCACCTCGCGCGGGTACTTGCGCGTGGATTACGACTAAGGAGCCAATATGCGAAACGGGATCCGTTTTATCACCGTGGCGCTTCTTGCGCTTTGCACACAGGCTCAGGCGGACACCGCGTTGGGCGAAATTAACATTCGGCTCTACGGCAATATCGTCGATTTTACCTGCGTTGCCGAGGGCAGCGACAGCGACAAGACCGTCACGCTGGGCACCTGGCCCACGAAACAGCTCAGCACCACCGGAAGCCGCACGCAGCCCATGCCGTTTACGCTGAAGCTGACCGGCTGCCCGCCGGGCGCGGCGTCCATTACGTTTTCGGGTAAAGCTGACGGGAGCAATAACGGTTTGCTGGCGCTCAATGACGCCAGTACAGCAAGTCATGTCGCGGTAGAGATCAGGGATGCGGATAAAACGCGTCTGGCTCTCCAGCAGGCCAGCCAGCCGGTGTCGGTTGATGCGCAGGGGAATGCGACATTGTCGTTTTATGCCAATTATATTGCCACCGCAGATAATCCTCAGCCCGGACGAGCCGATGCGGATGCCACCTTTATGATTAACTATAATTAGCACTGACCGCACTCCCTGCAGCTCAGATAAGCTGCAGGGAGTGAATTCAGGTTAAAGCAGTTCGTGCGCTTTGGCGTAATCAATTAATTCTACGATGCTTTGCACACCCAGCTTGGAATAAATATTGGATTTATGCGCGCTAATAGTTTTGTTGCTTAATAGTAGCTGTTCAGCAATTTCCTTATTGGATAATCCATTCGCCAGATACCGTAATACCGTGACCTCACGATTCGATAATGGCATATCTACTGCCATCCCTTTCCCTGAACCCAGGTGGTTTATAAAGTTCAGCGTTTCCGACGGGAAAAAGGAATAGCCCATCAGGATCATTTCTACGGCGTTGTAGATCTCACCCAAATCTTTCCGTTTGCTGACGAAGCCATTTGCCCCGGCGCGAATGGCGCGACCCGCGTAAAATAGCTCTGATTTAGACGAGAGGAACAGAACCTTAATCTCTTTGTTTAAGTTTCTGATTCTCTTAAGTAAAGCGAAAGCATCCGTGCCCGTGAGTTCAATGTCAAGGATCACCAGATCGATAGGGTGATTGCGGATACAGTCAAGGACTTCATGGCTATCGCCAGACTTGAGCTTGACTGCGATATTCTTATTTTTCTGTAGCAGGACTTCTATCGACATTCTGACGATAGGATGTTCGTCCATAATGATAACGGATGCCGGTTTCATTTTTAATGCCTCAGATTGTTAAAAGCGTTATGCAGAGTTTGGTAAAACTCTCGAAATGCCGGAAGGATATAATGTGCAGATCCCTATACCGTAGTATTTCCCTGGAAAGAGCGAAAGCATCCTTGTTTACGTAATGAAAAGAACTATGCCTCAGCGCGGTCATCTCATTAGGCTGGTGTTGGCAAAAAGGTTTTTCTTATTCAAATTTGGTACGCATCTTATTATACAGGGTAAGTTTTTTCCGAAAACCCTGTAAATTAATATCCGCGTATGGGTTTGTATTATCTTCTGGATCTGAATCACTATTTTTTTAAAATTAGCGGAAATATCCTATTATCTCATTTACCGCATATTTTCATCTTTATGTAATAACAAAAAATAACAGATATCTCTGTATGTTGATCAATTGTTAACAAAAATAGACATCATTTCTGGGGGCGAACCCGCGACGCGGAGGTTAAAAATTGCCCTCGCAGGCCGGTAGACCTTCATCCGAAAGTGCTTGCGTTGACCACGATAACGGCGCCAGGTCCGCAGGAGAACATGCTACCCGCTTCGCTTTTTACTCCTGGACGTTGTCGCTAAGCTGCTTGTTTTTACATCATTATCATCTTGTTAACGCTATCTGCATTCGCTTAACGGATGGAGGAAAGTGCTGCCGTTCATTCAATTTATGGCATTTCACAAGGTTTACGCCCATAAATTAGGAATAGTTATAAATTCGATTTTATTGTTAAAAATTAACATTTATGTAACGCAGTTGGTAAGTAAATTCCTAAACCGCTTTAGGAAATAAGGGGTTAGGACGTGAGTGAAAACGTGCAGTCTGAGAGGTTATTAAGAAGATGAAGCAATTCCTGGCGATGGCTCAGCCCCAGCTTCAGCAGGATGCAGCTGAGACGATAGATAATGCGGCTATAGGGGCGATTCTGCATCAGGGCAATCTGACGCAGCGTCTTGCCCCGTGAGAGCTCCTGCAGGATGGGCCATTCATTGCGCGAGAACCAGTCTTTGTCGGACCCCTGCGGGGGGCGGGTATCCAGCAGGCTGTGCTGGAGCGCGGCGGCGTTCAGTTGACGTTCGAGCACATGAAAGGGACCTGCCGCTTTGCAGAAGAGGCGGGTGTCGTAATTATCGGCCCGGACTAACAGCCAGGGCGTCAGGAACGGAGGAAACAGGCTATGCCTTCTCAACTGATCCAGTTTCTCCAGCAGCCCCGTGGACCGGCTTTCTATATCCACGACCAGACGGGCGGAGGGCCACTGTGTCTGCGCGATAAGGGCGTCGTCCAGCGTGGCGTAGTCGCAGCAGCTGCTCAGAGGAAACTGCCCGTTGAGAAAGCCGGTGCGCAGGTAGTGATCCTCCGTCACCAGAAGGATAAAAGGGGCGTCTGTTTTGCGGGGCTGGCTGATGGACTGGCTCAAAAATTCGAGTCGGTCGAAAAAGGGGGGAGCAAAAGGTGAGCGCGTAAATCCCAGTGCATCACTTCCTGTACGCCGCCGCCGGTAACGGCGCACTGTCATTCGCATGGTCTCCCTCCTGGAAATGGCGTTTTAATCCTCCGGCCATGTCCAGGACGGCCAGTAATATCCCTGGCCGAGGTCTGCGCCTGCCTGCAGTGCCCAGGTACGATCGCGTTCAGTCTCAATACCTTCAATAAGCACTTTCCCGGCCAGCTGAAAGCAAAGGGAAACCAGTTGCCTCAGCGCAGGGGTGTCGCGTAAACGCCAGAATGCTTCCTTATCTATTTTGACGCCGCTTAACGGGAGTCGACAGGATAAAAACGACTGCACTAAGACGTCGTCCACGTCATCCAGCCAGATAGCGTGTCCCTGTCTGCTAAGTTGCTGCAGATTCTGAACCACATGCTGCTTCTGTGCGACGGTTAGCGCCAAAAAGGACGCGAGGTCGACAATCTCAATATTGAGCTGCACGCCAGGTAACCTGATAAGTCGCTGAAAAGACGCAGGCTCCGTCAGGACGGTTATCGGCAGATTAATAAAAAGGTTATGTCCGTGCGGCGTATTTTTTAGCGTGGCAAGCTGCGCTTCAAGCAGGGTTATCGACCATTCAGCGGACCGATCGCAAAAAAAGTCCTCGCTGTGGCGCGTGTCGGACAGAACGCTAAGTACCTCCACGCCAACCTGGCGCAAGGAGGTGAGGGCGACGATAGGCTCAAGCTTAATGCCGACGATGTCCTGAGAAAGGTACTGTAACCGGGGGGGCGTATCGATCAGGTTTTGCGCTGTCACTCCATTGTCCTGTTGTCTGTCAGCCTCCAGGCGGCCGGGATATCTGACTCTAGTGTGACGAGCTGACGTTCAGGAAAACAGCAGGCGTTACTTAAATGCAACTAGGCCTTTTCGCAGCGCTAAATTTTACGGTGAAACAGGGAGAAATGTTGAGAAAATAGCCGTATTTACAATCGGCTAGCGGTAATTGCCCTGGAAAGCGGAAAAGGCATTGACTCACCTGCCATTGACCGTATAATTCTTCGCGTTTCACCACCGCGAAGCACACGCTTCTCAGTGCGCCCTTAGCTCAGTTGGATAGAGCAACGGCCTTCTAAGCCGTAGGTCGTAGGTTCGAATCCTACAGGGCGTGCCATTATGAATCATGCACTTACGCTTCTTTCGCTTCCTCCTTATTTCCGGTGTGGGACATATTTGGGACATCAACCCCAAAAATTGAGTCAATTTGCTTCGCATGCTCAGTTAAATGGTTAGGTGCCAAGTGGGCATATCGACGAACCATTTCGATACTTTCCCACCCCCCATTTCCTGCAGTACAGATAACGGAACGCCGGACTGAATTAACCAACTCGCCCAGGTGTGTCTCAGGTCGTGGAATCGGAAATCCTCAATGCCTGCACGGCGACATGCTGCGTTCCACGCGCTCTGGTCATCAACCCGCATCTTCCTCACTGATGGAGTCTTTTAACCATCAGGACGAATACCGGCTTTCATATGGACGAACACCCATTTATGATGATTGCCAATCTGATCGCGCCGTATCATTAAGCGCTACGCCAATAGCTCTGTTTGATTTGTTGTCTTCAGGATTCACCCAGGCAACCCGACGCTGCATGTCGATTTGCTGCCACTCCATATTGATTATGTTCGAACGACGAAGCCCGGTTGTCAGCGCAAACTTAACAACCGACTTCAGCGGCTCAGGACTGAATCGCCACGGATAATCTCGACACTTCTGAGCCGTTGATAATATAGGTTTTCATATTCAGCCGGTGGGATCTGCTCGCTCGAACCATACCGACGCTTACTGTTATAAAACATTTCGATATAATCAAAAATATCGCTTCTGGCTTCGTCTCTCGTTCCGCAGATCCTTTTCTTAATCCGTTCGCGTTTCAGTAGCTGGAAAAAGCTTTCCGCAACCGCGTTGTCGTGGCAGTTACCGCGACGACTCATGCTGCCTTCCAGACCGTGTGATTTCAGGAACGACTGCCACTCATGGCTCGTGTACTGACTGCCCTGATCAGAGTGAACCAGTACCTGCTTTTGAGGATTACGCCTTCACACCGCCATAAGTAAAGCGTTCAGGACAATCTCTTTTGTCATGCGGGTTTGCATTGACCAGCCGATAACTTTTCGGGAGAACAGGTCAACCACCACGGCCAGATACAGTCAGCCTTCGTGGGTTCGGATGTAGGTTATGTCCGTCACCCAACGCTCATCCGGTGAGTCCGGATTGAACTGCCGCTGGAGCCTGTTGGGTGTCACGATGCTGGCTTCGCCTTTACGTGCCCGTGGGCTACGGTACCCAACCTGAGCTTTTATTCCGGCACGCTTCATCAGCCGCCAGACCCGGTTCACTCCGCACTGCTGTCCGGTATCACGCAGATCGAGATGGATCTTGCGATAACCATAGACACAGCCAGACTCAAGCCAGGACTGTTTGATCTGCCCGGTCAGCATCTGGTCTGTATGGTGACGCTGTGAATGTGGCTGCTGAAGCCAGAAATAAAATCCACTCTGATGGACATCCAGAACCCGACAGAGCAAACGAACAGGCCAGCAACGGCTGTTGTCGCGGATAAAGGCGTACCTCAGACGGACAGCTTTGCGAAGTACGCCGCGGCTTTTTTTAATATGTCCCGTTCGTCCGTAACCCGCTTCAACTCTTTCTGAAGACGGCGGATTTCGGCCTGAGCATCTGACTGTTCATTATGAGTGGAAGAATCCGGACCGTACTTCTTTATCCAGGCGTAAAGACTGTGAGTGGTGATATCGAGACGTGTTGCAACACTGGAAACTGAATGACCACGATCAACAACCTGTTTGACTGCTTGAATTTTAAACTCTTCAGGATAACGCTTACCGCTCATGGGCACCTCTCTTTAAGTCATCTTAAATGACTCTGAGGTGTCTGTTAAACCCGTGGCGATTCAGGTATGACATGCCATCATTAAATCAGGCTTATGGCCTCAACTGTGGAAGCAATAGCAGCCACACTAAGATCATAGGGTGTAATTTTACCGGTAATACTAGCGATAACAACATAATAGGCTCAGGAGCTTACAAGAACTGGTTCTGCACTGGAGTTCCTGACACATTGCTATCAAATTATGGCAATACCGCAGAAAGACCATCTAGCCCACCACCTGGATTTGAGTTTTTTGATACCCAACTTGGGCTGCCTATCTTTTGGAACCCTACCACTAGCCACTGGATAAGAGCAGATGGAACAAACGTGTAAATGAGTATAGGAAAGAATAGCGGCATGCCCTACCCACATTTTCATATTGTATTTTTTATTGTGGGTAGGGTTGGTTAGAATTATATATTATTATTAAACCCTTTTCCGTATTTTGATAGGTAAGATCTACAAGGTTTCTCTACGCAGTGATATGTAAACATAGATATTAATATTGAGAAGATAAAAATTAATGCGATTCTCCATTGCTGTGTGCCTTCAAAAACAAAACTTAGTTGATTGATCAGCAATGAATGCACCAAATAAAGAGAGTATGATATTTGTCCAAGATAATGGATTGGTTTAATCGACAGCACCCTTGAAACCACATTGGTTTCATCAACGAGTGAGGGTATTATTATAGCACATAGTGCAATGATATATACATCGACTTGCCTAAGAACCAGTAGTACAGCAAGAATGAGGCATAATGCATATGAGATTCTGTTGCTTATAACTCTTCCATTTGCAAACAAAACATATGATGTTACACCCAAAGAATAATCAGCAAGGCATCTAAGGATAGACTTCAGGCCTCCTGAAGCATTAACAGAGAATGCCAGTATCTCATTGCTTACCGAAAGGTAAATAAGTGATGCAAGAGCTGAAATTACTATTGGTATAATGTACTTTGTTTTTGATATTGTCATTAGCATTGCCGGGAACAACAAGTATGCAAACATCTCAGTAGATATTGACCATGACGAGGCAATGTAATTAAACCCGAACAATGATTGAAGCAGAAGGCCATTAATCAAAAATGTTAATGGGCTCTCTGTTATGCCATGCTCCACGCTTGCAAGTATAACAGATGAAACATAAAGGAATATGTATACTGGATATATACGTATAAATCTCTTAAACATGAAGTAAGAGTAGTTTCCAGATCCTTTAGTTGAAAATTCATTATGAACCATACTCATAATGAATCCTGAAAGGATGAAAAAGAAATCAACAGCAAGGTATCCGTTGGTAAGGAAATCATCAATTCTTCCGCCAAAATTCCGCTCTACCAGATGGAACGTGACTACGTAAAAAGCAGCCACTCCACGAACCCCTGTTAATGACTTTATTTCCATTGTATCACCAGTATTATGTGTAACATTAATTTAAAAGGCGTACTCTACGCCTCTGTTATGAGAATCTTTTCCCTAACTTTACGCCTGGCTTCTCTACCAGATGGAAGCAAGCCCATGAAAAAATCACGCTAACTACCATTCCTATTATTACTATTGGGTATCCACGCACTGGCTCCATCCAGACACGATCAAGATGGTGAACTATCCACACATAAATAATAAAATGTGTTATATAAAGTGAGTATGAGATGTTGCCAAAGAAATCAAGGAAATCATTGTGCTTGATAGTATATGTTTTATCCCTGAAGAAGAAAGACAGGAAAAGAATAAGAGAAGGAATAAAGTATCCTTGCAGACCAAATGTTGATATCAAATCTCCATTTGTCATAAGTATTGCTAACGCCAACAGTGCTCCAGAATAAAAAATTATTGTAGATGCTGTTGATGATATATCAATCTTGCGCATTTTTTTAAATAAAACACCCAATACTATGCCTATAGCAAATTCGAACATAATTGTTCCGCTAGCCATTCTTATTATACCATATAGCGGAATGCTCTCGTCTGCCTTTGCAAATGCAGAGCTTAGAATAGAGAACGAACCATTAAATACAATTTGCAGAGCTATGGGGATTAACAACAAGATACCAACAGACAGAACTGCGCGATACTTATGTGTAATAGATAAAGCAAATACGAATATGCCATAGAACAGCATTTCATATGCCAGAGTCCATGGAGTCCCCATTGCATGTGTTCCAAACTTTGGGGCAAGCCCATCATAGTTCTGATATACAAGCAGGAGCGGAGAGAAGAACCCCCACACTCCGCTGTAACTAAATACAAAAGTCATCCCTATAACCCATGCTACAATCATCAGTGGGTATATCCTGAAAAACCTTTTTGCAATAAACTTAGCAGGTGTGTTTCTTTCTTTATTTTCTGATGAAATATAAATAATGAATCCACTTATTATATAGAATAAATCCACACCGAAAGCACCTCTTTCAAGGTAAGGTATGGGGTTACCGTTAATTATAAGAAGTCCTGAAAAATGACTCACCAACACCGCAATGCAAGCAACGGCCCTAAGGTAATGAACGGAAATTATTTTGCTATTCATTAAAAATTACTCTTTATTCGTAGAGATTAACATTTTTATATTTCTGTAGTCCATTTGCAGCCAAACCCCGGTCATCACCGTCTATAAAATAATTAGAACTGTATTTCCTGAGCTATACCCTGAAAAAAAACAATGGCGCTCATAAGACCTGCGAATCTTACCAAATTTTCAGAAACAGAGCTCAACATTTGCTATACCTTTATGCATCTTTGATAATCATGTATGCATAAACAATTAAGCATATGATTATTCAACAGGAATTATGATGCGCATGAGTTTAGCACCAAGAGGATGATAGATCATCTATTGATAACCATCAGTCCTTTCTGTGCTGTATATGCATACAGTTTAAATCGGAGGTGCATCATGGGATTCCCGAGTCCAGCGCAAGACTATGTTGAGCAGCGCATATCACTAGATTGGGGCATCGTAACCAGGTCAGCCGCTACGTACTTCATGCGTGCCGGTGCTACACACTATCGCGAAGGCATCATTAGCGGTGCCCTTCTTGTCGTTGATGCGTCACTTACGCCATGTGACGGCTCATTGCTGGTTTGCACTGATGAGGGAGAGTTCAGGATTAAGCGATACCGTACGCACCCGGAGCCTCACCTGGAGAATCTGGAGAATGGCAAGCGAGATAGGTTGCCGGACAAGAATGATGCATCAGATACATCGCGGCCAGTGTTTGGGGTGATCATATACATCATCAACGATGCACGGTCTGGTGAGTTTGATGACTGCCCGGTGATGTGAGACAGAAATGGGACACACAAAGCTTTGCATCGGTTTGCAAGGCTTTGCATGTTTTTCGAAGATGGGACGTGTGAACGCAGTAGTGATGGGGTAAGTTGTTGTTAGCTCAGGTAGTTCCAGGAACTTCTAAGCCGTAGGTCGTAGGTTCGAATCCTACAGGGCGTGCCATTTAGTCTCAGTTATCTACGTCTCTCCCTCTCCTTACTCTTTTCGAACGTCATTGTTCAGGCTGCAGACAAAGCGCATTCTGTGCGTTTCGTACGGCGTCGCTACGCTTGCATGGCACTGCAACGGTGAGAAATGCAGGCCGGGTAAGCGCTGCGCCAGCAGGCAAGAAAGGCGGCTATATTATTAATGGCAGAGTTTGTCATCAGTTTCATTATTCTTCCCTTTATCCGATAAATAACCGCGTAATAAATAGAAGTCTAATCAAAAGCCGTTATCACCAGCCTTAAGGTTTTCTTAATCTTTATTCTTCTCATTTCTTAAATCTGGGTTTTTATCATTTCAAATTCCATAAAAAAGAAATTTTACACTTTTACGCGTAAACTGGATTGATACTAATTATCATTAGCGTTGTTGTATGCTTTAATCCTGTCCCACAAAGCTATGAGTGGTTACTCCCGTTGGTCAATTAAGGATATGTTCATGAATTCTCGCCTGCTGTCCTGCTTCTCGCTTGCCTTGTTGTCGTCATCCCTTTTCCTTTCCACACAATCAGTTGCCGCAGATAACAACGAAGGTATCGTTGTGTATAACGCGCAGCATGAAAACCTGGTGAAGTCGTGGGTTGACGGTTTTACCAAAGAAACCGGCATTAAAGTGACTTTGCGCAATGGTGATGACAGCGAGCTGGGTAACCAGCTGGTTCAGGAAGGCAGCGCATCGCCGGCCGACGTATTCCTGACGGAAAACTCACCGTCCATGGTGTTGGTGGATAACGCTAACCTGTTTGCGCCGCTGGATGCAGACACCCTGAAGCAGGTACCGGCAGAGTATCGTCCTGCGCATGGTCGCTGGATCGGCATTGCCGCCCGCAGCACGGTATTCGTCTATAACCCGGCAAAACTGAACGAACAGCAGCTGCCTAAGTCGCTGATGGATCTGGCGAAACCCGAGTGGAAAGGCCGCTGGGCGGCATCACCGTCAGGCGCGGATTTCCAGGCCATCGTGAGCGCGATGCTGGCTCTGAAAGGCGAAAAGGCCACTCTGGAATGGCTTAAGGCGATGAAAGCCAATTTCGTTGCCTATAAAGGCAACAGCACGGTGATGAAAGCCGTCAATGCCGGCCAGATTGATGGCGGCGTGATTTATCACTACTACCGCTTTGTCGATCAGTCCAAAACCGGTGAAAACAGCAAAAACACCCAGCTCTACTACTTCAAACACCAGGATCCGGGCGCGTTTGTGAGCCTTTCCGGCGGTGGCGTGCTGGCGTCCAGCAAGCACAAAGCGCAGGCGCAGGCCTTCATCAAATACATTACCGGTAAAGAAGGCCAGGAAAGTCTGCGTACCAACAACGCCTTTGAATACGCTGTGGGCGTAAACGCGGCCTCAAACCCGAAACTGGTCCCGCTGAAAGATCTTGATGCACCGAAAGTTGAACCTTCAACGCTCAACAGTAAAAAAGTTATCGAGCTGATGACGCAAGCCGGTCTGCTGTGATCCTGAGAGTGAAGTGAACGTCTTATGTCTGGTCTGAGTCTCGACATCGGAAAAAACAGAGTGCAGGAGCCTGCCCGCAGGCGTCCTGCACTGCCGATGGTTGCGTTAGCTGTGTTGTTTTCATTAATGGCGCTTCTGCCTTTGGGTTTTATCATTGCCATTGGCATTGAGACCGGCTGGGAAACCATTAAGGCGCTGGTGTTTCGCCCGCGTGTTGCTGAGCTACTCAGCAATACGCTGTGGCTGACGGCTTTAGCGGTTCCGCTGTGTATCGTGACGGGCGTGGCGATAGCCTGGCTCACCGAGCGCACACAGCTTGCCGGACGAGGGATCTGGTCTGCACTGGCGGTCGCCCCGCTGGCGATCCCCGCGTTTGTGCAAAGCTATGCCTGGGTGAGCGTTGTCCCGTCCATGCATGGGCTCTCTGCGGGCGTGTTCCTCTCCGTTCTGGCCTACTATCCGTTTATCTATATGCCGGTTGCGGCGGTGCTGCGTCGTCTTGACCCGACGCTTGAAGATGTCGCCGCATCGCTCGGCACGCCGCCCTGGCGGGTCTTTTTCCGCGTGGTGCTGCCGCAGCTCAAGCTGGCTATCTGCGGCGGCGCGCTGCTGGTGGCGCTGCATCTGCTGGCGGAATATGGCCTGTACGTGATGATCCGCTTTGATACCTTCACCACGGCAATCTATGACCAGTTCCAGTCTACCTTCAGCGGCCCGGCGGCGAACATGCTGGCGGGCGTGCTGGCCTTATGCTGTCTGGCTATCCTGGTGCTGGAAGGCGTAACGCGCGGAAAAGCACGCTACGCGCGCATTGGCGCCGGGGCCGCGCGCGAACAGAAACGCTGGCCGCTGAAGCCTGCGGCTGCCGCGCTGGGCCAGCTGTTTTTCATCGTGCTGATCGTGCTGGCGCTGGGCGTGCCGTTGATTGTCCTGTGTCGCTGGATTTGGCTCGGCGGCGTGCAAAACTGGATGAGTCCCGATCTCTGGCACTCCCTGCGCCAGACGCTGATGCTCGGCGTGGGCGGTGCGCTGCTGACGACGACGTGCGTGATCCCCATCGCGTGGCTCGGTATTCGCTATCCGCACCGTATCTTTCGGATGCTGGAAGGGTGCATCTATATCACCAGTTCACTGCCGGGCATTGTCACGGCGCTGGCGCTGGTCACCGTCACCATTCATTACGCCCGCCCCATTTACCAGACGGAAATTACCCTGTTCCTGGCCTACCTGCTGATGTTTATGCCCCGAGCGCTCATCAACCTGCGGGCGGGAATTGCGCAGGCGCCGGTCGAGCTGGAAAATGTGGCGCGCAGCCTGGGCAGCACGCCCGCGAAGGCGCTCTGGAGCGTCACGATGCGGCTGGCCGCACCGGGTGCGGCGGCGGGTGCCGCGCTGGTTTTCCTCGGCGTCAGCAACGAGTTGACCGCCACGCTGTTGCTCTCTCCGCTGGGCACGCGCACGCTCTCCACCGGATTCTGGGCGCTGACCAGTGAAATTGACTATGTTGCCGCCGCGCCTTACGCGATGCTGATGATCCTGATTTCACTCCCGCTGACCGCCATTCTCTATATGCAGTCGAAAAAAATTGCAGGGCTATGACATGCTTGAATTAACCGCCATTTCTAAATCGTTTTCTGATGTGCAGGTGCTCGACAGCTTAAACCTGAGCGTTGCGCCGGGGAGCAGGACGGCGATTGTCGGGCCGTCCGGGTCGGGGAAAACCACGCTGCTGCGTATTCTTGCCGGTTTCGAAACGCCTGACACCGGGCGTATTGTCATGCAGGGGAGAACGCTGTTTGATGAAAACCGTTTTGTCCCTGCTCACCAGCGCGGGATCGGTTTTGTACCTCAGGAGGGGGCGCTGTTCCCGCACCTCAATGTGGCAGACAACATTGCCTGGGGGCTGGACGGCACCCGCCACGAGAAACGCCAGCGCGTTGAGGCGCTGATGGAAATGGTGTCTCTGGACAGGCAACTGGCAACGCACTGGCCCCACGAAATTTCCGGCGGACAGCAGCAGCGCGTGGCGCTTGCCCGTGCGCTGGCCCAGCGTCCTTCACTGATGCTGCTGGATGAACCGTTCTCGGCGCTGGATACCGGCCTGCGCGCCATGACGCGTAAGGCAACGGCCGATCTGCTGGCCGAAGCGGGCGTGGCCTCGATTCTGGTCACCCACGATCAGAACGAAGCGTTGTCCTTTGCCACGCAGGTTGCCGTGATGCGCTCCGGACGCTTCACACAGGTCGGTACGCCTTATGAGGTTTACACCCGTCCCGTTGACGAAGAGACGGCGCTGTTTCTTGGCGACGCCGTGATCCTGCCAGCTCAACTCGCTGCCGGGTATGCCGTGTGCGCGCTGGGTGAAGTGCCGACGGACAACGCGCATGCGACAGGACAGGGCAGGGTGATGATGCGCCCTGAACAATTACGCGTGACGGCATGCGCCTCACATGAAAGCCCGATCTCGATTCTTGATGTGGACTTCACCGGACAGCTATCGACGCTCACCCTCGGATTAGCCGGGCAGCAACAGCCCGTGATTCTGAAGACCGTCAGCCAGCCAGGATGGAACCCGGGCACGGCGGTACGCATTGATATTGCTGGCACCGCGCGGGTATTCGACTATTCTTAATATTCGTTAGTAATTTCATGCAACGGGTTGTTATAAAAGAATTTTCCCGAACGTATGGCATTTCCTGAGATTCTCTACCATGCTCATAAAACCTCACCACAATGCGTGAGGTTTTTCGTAGTTGCTGATTAATCTCAAGGAAAAAAGGTTATGAAAAAGACGACTGCTATTTTGTTGGGAACGGCGTTACTGTTTACGACCAATGCTTTTGCTGCTCAGTTGCTGACAAAAAATGAGTTCAAGAAAGTTGCGTCTCAGTATCAAAAAATCGGTACGGTAAGTACCTCGAATGAGGTATCGGTTGATGATGCAAAAAAAGAACTGATTGAGAAAGCCGATAAGAAAGGCGCAGATGTCCTGGTGCTCACGTCAGGGAACACCAACAATAAAATTCACGGTACGGCCAATATCTACAAGAAAAAATAACGTCATTGCAGCCACCCCCGCAACGGGGTGGTTGTTCCCCTCATTTCTCGCCAAACCTCCTCATCAACGCGGTTACACTTGCTAATGCATATATAATGCGTATAGTTCTCATTTGCATTTCAATAAACACATTCTAAGGCCCGACAACGGGTCATTTTTGCGCGCACGTTTAAATGAGTTAACGATGAACAACACCAAAATAAACAACACGCTGTTGGCGCTCGCCGTTGGCGCGGTGACGCATTCCGCCTTCGCCGCGGACGATCAAAAAGAGGACACCCTCGTTGTCCAGGCTGCACCAGCCAGCGATTTCAAACCCGGTGGCGACCAGTTGGTACCGGCCTTCCTTGACGGGCAGATGGCGAATGGCGGGCGCATGGGGATGTTGGGCCAGCAGAACGCCATGGACGTGCCGTTCAACATCATCAGCTACACCTCGAAGCTGGTGGAAGATCAGCAGGCGAAAACCATTGCCGATGTCGTCGCGAACGACGCGGGCGTGCAGTTCGTCCAGGGATTCGGCAACAGCGCGGAAACCTACCGTATTCGTGGCCTGAAGTTCGACGGTGACGACATGACCTTTGGCGGGCTGTCCGGCGTGCTGCCGCGCCAGGTGGTGGATACCCAGATGGTTGAGCGCATTGAGATCTTCAAAGGGGCAAACGCCCTGATGAACGGCGCGGCCAGCTCCGGCGTGGGCGGGATGATCAACCTTGAGCCAAAACACGCGGGCGAACTCCCGCAGGCGAAAGTGGGCGTGGACTACACCTCAGATTCTCAGATTGGCACCACGCTGGATGCGGGTCGTCGCTACGGCGACAACGACCAGTTTGGCGCGCGGGTGAACCTGGTCCATCGCGAAGGGGAAACCGGCATACCGAACGATCGCCGCCGCACCACGCTGCTCTCTACCGGCCTGGATTACAGCGGTGACCGCTTCCGCACCTCGCTTGATCTGGGCTATCAAAAGAAAACCTTCCACGGTAGCCCAACCAGCGTCAACATTTCGGCGGTGGATTTCGTGCCCGAGCCGCCGAAAAACGATCGCAACTTCTCGCAGAAGTGGGCCTACAGCAACATCGAAAACGAGTTCGGGATGTGGCGCAGCGAGTACGACATCACCGACGGCTGGACCGCCTATACCGGCCTGGGCGCGCAGCACGCGCACGAGGAAGGGATCTACAGCGCGCCGAAGCTGGTGGATAAAAGCGGTAAGGCAACGGTCAGCCGCCTTGATACCAACCGCATCAGCGACTCCGTCAGCGGTATGGCGGGTATTCGCGGTAATTTCAATACCGGTTTCGTCTCGCACAAGGTCAACGTTGGCTATTCGGCGATGACCAAAAACGAAAAAATCGCGTGGAAAATGTCGGCGACGAAGGATAACCCGACGACCAACATCTACCACAATACCGGCGTGGATATGCCGGACAGCAGCAACCTCAACGGCTCAGGCGGGAAATACAGCGATCCGCTGACCAGCGGACGCACCCGTACCCAAGGCTGGCTGTTGAGCGATACCCTGGGTGTGCTGGACGACAAACTGCTGTTCACCGCCGGCGCGCGCCACCAGAAGGTGGTCATTCGCGGGTATAACAAAATTACCGGTGCGGAAAACGCGGCGGACGGCTTCGACGGCAGCCGCTGGATGCCAACCTACGGCGTGGTCTACAAGCCGTGGGAGGAAATCTCCCTCTATGCTAACCATACCGAAGCGCTGCAGCCGGGCAAAACCGCGCCTAATACCGCCACCAACTACGGCCAGAGCACCGGTATCGTTCACTCTAAGCAGAACGAAGTGGGCGTGAAGGCGGACTTTGGCCGCGTGGGCGGATCGCTTGCGCTGTTCGAAATCAAGATGCCGTCGGCGATCCTCGACGACAGAGGCCACTACGGCCTTGACGCCGAGCAGCGTAACCGTGGCGTGGAGCTGAACGTCTTTGGCGAGCCCCTGCTGGGGATGCGTCTGAATGCCAGCGCCACCTGGCTGCAGGCTGAGCTAACCAAAACCAAAAATGGCGTCAATCAGGGGAACGATGCGATCGGTATTCCGAACTTTTACGCCGTATTGGGCGCGGAGTACGACATCAAGCCGATTGACGGCCTGACCGCCACCGCCCGCGTGAACCACTCCGGCGCGCAGTACGCTGACCTGGCAAACACCAAAAAGCTGGACAGCTACACCACGCTGGATCTGGGTATGCGCTATCGCTTCGCGGTGAACCACAATGCAAACCAGATGACCGTGCGCGCGGGCATTGACAACGTGACCAATGAAAACTACTGGGCCAGCGTGGACGATTCCGGTACTTACATCACGCAGGGTGAACCGCGTACCTTTAAGATCTCGGTTGGCTACGAATTCTAAGCGTTCCATCTCGTTATCCGGGGCAGGGATGCCCCAATCCCTTGCTACCTCCAGCATGAAGTGTTAAAACGTGCCCCTTCTAAAAAAGAGACAGGGGTAGGACGTGAAAGACGCGTCATCCGCTTCAGGCCATGGTAGCGCCGAAGCCTCGTCGGATCAGAATCCGACGCTGCAACGTGGTTTGCAAAATCGACACATTCAGTTAATTGCCCTTGGCGGCGCGATCGGTACCGGGCTGTTTCTTGGCATCGGCCCCGCTATTCAGATGGCTGGCCCGGCGGTACTGCTGGGGTATGGTATCGCCGGGATTATCGCCTTCCTGATCATGCGCCAGCTTGGCGAGATGGTTGTTGAAGAGCCGGTTTCAGGCTCCTTCGCGCACTTTGCTTATAAATACTGGGGCCCGTTTGCAGGCTTCCTGTCCGGCTGGAACTACTGGGTTATGTTCGTGCTGGTGGGGATGGCGGAGCTGACCGCCGCAGGCATCTACATGCAGTACTGGCTGCCGGATGTCCCGACGTGGATCTGGGCGGCGGCCTTCTTCATCATTATCAACGCCGTAAACCTCGTTAACGTCCGCCTGTATGGCGAAACCGAGTTCTGGTTTGCGCTAATCAAGGTGCTGGCGATTATCGGCATGATCGGCTTTGGCCTGTGGCTGCTGTTCTCCGGCCACGGCGGCGAGCGCGCCACGATCGATAACCTCTGGCAGCACGGCGGCTTCCTGGCGACCGGCTGGAAAGGGCTGATCCTCTCGCTGGCAGTGATCATGTTCTCCTTCGGCGGATTAGAGTTGATTGGCATCACCGCCGCGGAAGCGCGCGACCCGCATAAAAGCATTCCAAAAGCGGTTAACCAGGTGGTATACCGTATTCTGCTGTTCTACATCGGCTCGCTGGTGGTGCTGCTGGCGCTCTATCCGTGGGTGGAAGTGAAATCCGACAGCAGCCCGTTCGTGATGATTTTCCACGATCTGAACAGCAACGTGGTCGCCTCGGCGCTGAACTTTGTCATTCTGGTGGCGTCTCTGTCGGTCTATAACAGCGGCGTTTACTCCAACAGCCGTATGCTGTTTGGCCTCTCCGTGCAGGGCAACGCGCCGAAGTTCCTTACCCGCGTCAGCCGTCGCGGCGTGCCGGTGAATTCCTTGTTCCTTTCCGGTGCCATTACGTCGCTGGTAGTGCTAATCAACTACCTGCTGCCGAAAGAGGCCTTTGGCCTGCTGATGGCGCTGGTTGTCGCCACGCTGCTGCTGAACTGGATCATGATCTGCCTGGCGCACCTGCGATTCCGCGCCGCGATGCGCCGCAAGGGACGCGAAACGCAGTTCAAAGCGCTGCTTTACCCGGCGGGGAACTACATCTGTATCGCTTTCCTGGGGCTAATTCTGGTGTTGATGTGCACCATGGATGAGATGCGTCTCTCGGCGATGCTGCTGCCGGTGTGGGTGATCTTCCTGTTTGTGACGTTTAAGCTTTCCCGCAAAAAGTAGCACGTTTTTCACCCTCTCCCTGTGGGAGAGGGCCGGGGTGAGGGCACCAGACCGCACTTGCCTTCACGCCCGGGTGCCTACACAGATTACCTGGCAATGACCCCCGACAGGGCGCGAATATCGTTCCCGGTCGGGGACTGGTGAATACGCAACCCAAATTCATCCACCACCGCGAAAATATGGTCGAAGATGTCGGCCTGAATCTCCTCATATTCTGCCCAGACCACCGTATTGGTGAAAGCATATATTTCAATCGGCAAACCATTCGCGTCAGGTGCTAGCTGGCGCACCATCAGCGTCATATCTTTGCGAATGCGCGGGTGGTTGCGCAGATATTCGTTCAGGTAGGCGCGGAAGGTGCCGATATTGGTCATCTTGCGCAGGTTTAATACCGATTCCCCTTCACCGTTCTGCTGATTCCACAGGTTAATTTCCTCATGACGCGCGGCCAGATAAGGCTTCAGCAGTTTCGCCTGAATGAGTTTCTGCTGCTCCTGTTCGTCGAGAAAATGAATACTGGTGGTATCAATATTCAGACTGCGCTTAATACGTCGCCCGCCGGAGGCCGACATGCCGCTCCAGTTGATAAAGGCGTCGGAGACCAGGGCCCACGTCGGAATAGTCGTAATCGTATTATCGAAATTTCGTACTTTCACGGTGGTCAGGCCGATATCCGTCACCGTGCCGTTGGCGCCGTATTTCGGCATCTCCAGCCAGTCGCCGAGCTTGAGCATGTCGTTGGCGGAAAGCTGAATACCCGCCACAAGTCCGAGTATCGGGTCTTTAAACACCAGCATCAGCACGGCGGCCATGGCGCCCAGACCGCTTATCAGAATCGCCGGGGACTGGCCGATGAGCAGGGAGATAATCAATATCCCCACCAGGATGGCGCTCACCAGCTTGATGCCCTGGAAGATCCCTTTCAGCGGCAGCTGTGACGCGGTGGCCATTTTCTGCGACAGATTGAAAATCACGTCCAGCAGCGAGAAGAAGGAGAGCAGGGCATATACCATTACCCACAGCCTGGCGCAGGTAGTGAGAATTTCCGCCGCTTCGCTGCCTTTTTGCAGCCACAGTACCGCCTGGACGTTGACAATTATCCCCTGCAGGGTAAAGGCCAGACGGTGAAATAATTTATTCTGGGTGATGATCTGCAGCCATAAATGGCTGCTGGCCTGCGCGCGTTTTTCGAATGCGCGAAGCACCCCTTTGTGCAGAATAAAATGAACGATGATGGCGGTAAGAAAAATAATACCAAAGATAATCACTAAAGAGGTGGTGTGATTAATTTCAATGCCTAACTCTTCAACCTGAGCAATCAATTCCTGCATAACGTCTCCTGTATTTTTGCAGCCCCATAATGGCGGCTGCGGATCTATTATGCAAATTCACGAACTTATTTGGCGGCCTGGCAGACCTTTACCACCGGCAGGCACAGGCGATGGCGGATGCGCAGCGTCGCCAGAGCCAGCACCACCATCATGGCCGTTTCCACCATCAGGAAGACGTTAACCGCCTGGGTGTAATCCCCGTGATGGTTTTGCAGCGCGTGCAGCAAGATTGCGCCAAAAATGGCCGGGCCAAGACCCAGCGCGGCCTGCTGGAGCGTGCTTAAAATAGCGCTCGCGGCCCCCGCGTCGTCAGGCTGAATGTCGCGCATCCCGATGCGGTAGAAGCTGTTCACGATCAGCGCCTGCCCGTAGCCCACCAGTCCGGTGGCGGGTGCCAGCGTCAGGGCGGTATTCTCTATGCCCCAAACGCGGAACGTGGCGATCAGCGCCAGCAGGCCGGTGATCTGGATCGCCAGACCCGTCAGCAGGATGGTGCTGGTGCTGTAGCGGGCAATCAGCCGCGGCGCGAACCACGCCGAAACAAAGTAGGTCACGCCAAGGGCGATAAAGCTGTTCCCGGACTGCCACGGCGCCATCCCCAGACCCGTTTGCATGGTCAGTGCCATACAGAACATAAATCCGGACCAGACGCTGAAAAAAAGCATCGCAATCAGAATGCCAAAGCGCACGCTGCGAAGCGCAAGCAGGCGCGGCGGGATCAGCGGGTGGGCATTCTCACGCTCTTTTTTGCGCGCATTCAGCGCCATCAGCCAGGCCAGCGGGACTAGGGCGAGCAGCATCGCCTTCAGCGGCCAGGACCAGTGCCACTGCGGGCCGAGCGCCATCGGGAACAGCAGGCAGCAAAGCATGATGGCCAGCAACACGGTACCCGGCCAGTCGATGCGTGACGGCGTCTCGCGACGGGTTTCCGGTACGAAGCGGCGGCTCAGTGCCAGCACCACCAGACAAATCGGCACGTTGATAAAGAAGGCGTTACGCCAGCCCAGTCCGGCGATATCCGCCGATACCAGCCAGCCGCCGCCCATTTGCCCGACGATAAACGCAATCCCGCCGATGCCGCCGAACAGGCTGATGGCTTTAGCATGCGCCGTACCTTTGAGCGTCACGTGCAGCGTGGCAAGAATTTGCGGCATGATCAGTGCGGCACCCGCGCCCTGAACGATGCGCGCGGCGAGCAGCTGTTCAATGTTCCCCGCTATTCCGCACAGCAGCGAAGCCAGGCCAAAGCTCGCCACACCCCACATGAACAGACGGCGACGGCCAAAATTATCCCCCAGCTTGCTGCCGAGCGCGAGGCAGACGGCAAAGGCCACGCCGTAGAGCGCGACGATGAGCTCCAGTTCGGTGGCGGTAGCGTGCAGTGAATGGGTAATAGCGTCCAGCGCCACGTTGGTGATTGAGGTATCAATCATCGGCAGCATCTGGCCGGTTAACAGCAATATCAGGCCAGCGCGACCCGGTGAAACAACTGACGTATTCATGGTAACTCCATTGCGTCATTCAACAGATGGTCGTAGCATCTACCATCAGATAAACGGGTACCAGTTCTTGCTTATACTGGTACTGGCACTACCATGCAGGGGGATTTATGGCGCTGATGTCTGAACCTGTCGTCTCACTTCAGGATGACACCCGAAAACAGCTCGGGGCATTTTTACGCGCGCGGCGTGAAAGCCTCGATCCGCAGCGCTTAGGCCTGCCGCGCAGCGGTCGCCGCCGCACGCCCGGTCTGCGTCGGGAAGAGGTAGCGATGCTCGCTGACGTGGGCGTAACCTGGTACACCTGGCTTGAGCAGGGCAGGGACGTCAATCCGTCCAGCGCGGTGATGGCGGCCGTGGCAAAAGCGCTGCAATGTACTCCGACCGAGGCCCGGCATCTGTTTGTGTTAGCGGGTTTGCCGCCGGGTGAAGCGCCGCAGGCGGTCTGCTGCGAGGGCATCAGCGAAGGCACCCGACGCCTGCTCGATACGCTGCTGCCAAAACCTGCCAGCATCCAGAAGCCCAATTTCGACATCGTGGCGTGGAACGACAGCTTCGGCCACCTGATGGGTGTGGATTTCAATGAAATCCCGCCGGAAGACCGCAACTGTATTTACCTGTTCCTCACCCATCCGGCGTGGCGCGCGCGCCTCGGCAGACGCGACGACGTGCTGCCCATTTTTGTCTCCTATTTCCGCGCGGCGATGGCCGAGCATCGGGGCGACCCGCTGTGGGAAGCCAAACTGGCGCGCTTCTTTGCGGTGTCCGAAGAGTTTAAAACCCTGTGGCACCAGCGTAACGACGTGCGCGGCGTGGAGAATCAGCTCAAGCTGTTTACCCATCCCGAGCTGGGGGAGTTTACGCTGCAGCAGATGTACTGGTATTCCGCGCCGCGAAACGGGTCGCGTCTGCTGGTGTATCTGCCGGTAGATGAGGCGGGGGAGAGGGCGATGGCGTGGCTGGCGGCGCAGGGGAAATAGTTTTTTTGCGAGGGGCTTTCAGGGAGTAAGAGCCGATTCTGCTAAGTGGATGAGACAGGTGTAAGGTGGGTTTAACTTAGCCAGTCGACTGAATCGACATCATTTCGATGAGGTGTTAAGTCGTCTATACTCACGCCATGAGAAACCACCATGTCGCCACTGATGATTGATTCCGCAGATTTCAGCCAAAAATTAGGCCTTATCTCCCGCAACGTGGAACATACTGAAGCGTTTCTTGCGCGGGGCACGGTGGATTTTCATCTGCCCGGATTTATGCTGCCGGTGGGATATCGCCTGTTAAAATCGCGCTACGGTGATGAATATCGTCTCGTCACCACCGACGACGGAAAACCCTATACGACGTATGCCGTTAAGTTGACGTTTCATAAAGAAATTACCTTTCCCCACGGGGCTGCGACACAGGTTATGGTCTGGCGTACACCACGCGCTGTCCATCAGCGGGTAATCAGTGGATTACCCCAATCCTTCTTCCAGTGGGTGCTAAGCGAATACGACATTGTGGTTTCTGACAGCGAACAAACCGGTGACGGACAGCGGTTTTGGTTACGCATGATCGACTGGGCGTTCAGCATGAATTATCGGATAAGCGTGGCGGACGGTACGGTAGGTGAAGAGTGGCACTTAACACCGGTGAGTTCATACGCCGAGCTGGAGGAGCGCTGGATTGCGTTTGCCTGGGGATACGATCGCGACGTGAATCCACATCGCAGGTTAGTCATTAGTAAAGCGTAACGGGCCGCACAGAGCGGCCCGTGTTGATTAGCACTCAGTCACAATCGTGCTCAGCGGCAGGCGAGATTTCGGCAGCGTGGCGTTGAAATCTTCCACGCTGTGATGCCCAACCGGCACCACCACCAGGCTGGTGAAGCCCTTCTCTTTCAGGCCAAACTCTTCGTCGAGAATAGCGGCATCGAAACCTTCAATCGGTACCGCGTCCAGGCCCATTGCGCCCACGCCCAGCAGGAAGTTGCCGACGTTCAGGTAAACCTGCTTCGCCATCCACTGGTCGTCATCTTTCAGATCCACGCGGTGCATGTCGGCAAAGTAGGTACGGCCCTTATGGTTCGCGGCTTTGGCTTCCGGGGTGTTGAAGCGACCGTCGGCTTCTTCCTGATCGACAACGCGCTCCAGCCAGGCATCGTCCATCGCGGTTTTCGCGCAGAACACCACCACGTGAGATGCATCCAGCATTTTGCGTTCGTTGAACACATAGGTGCCCGCGGCGGATTTCGCCACGCGCGCTTTTCCTTCCTCGGTGCTGGCCACAATGAAGTGCCACGGTTGGGAGTTGGTGCTGGACGGGCTGTACTGCAGCAGGGTTTTGATTTTTTCCGCTTCTTCCGCGGTCAGTTTTTTGCTTGCGTCGAACGCCTTGGTGGAGTGGCGTTTCAGGGCGACAGAAATGATATCCATAACAACTCCTGGTGATGAAATTCGCCCGCTCGCGGGCGCGAAAGGAAAGCAGATTACCGCGCGAAGCGGCAAAAGATAAGTGCAATTCGAGCGCTTAATCTGTTCGTCTCAGACGAACAATCAGACTGGCCGGATCCACTTCTGGTCTTTTTTCGGCAGCTTATCCACCACCAGATGCCAGGAGTCATTAATGAGGTCGGTAACCAGTTCCGACGTCACGTCGTCAGTGCCGTAAAGGGAAATCCAGTGCTTTTTACTCAGATGGTACCCGGGTTCTATCCCGCGGTAGATCTGCTGGTTTAACAGTGATTTCTCCGGGTCTGACTTCAGGCTGACGTGCGGCCGCCCGTGTGCGACGGCCACAATCATGAAAATTTTTCCGCCCACTTTGAAGACGTCAAACTCCGGCCCGAACGGCCAGCAGTGTTCGGTGAACGGCAGTTCCAGGGCTACACGCATAGCGTGCTCCTGTAAGGCTTTACTCTCCATTGGCGTCCTCATACGCAAGCCCGCGCCACATCACCTCAAAGCCGAGCGCTTTAAAATCAACGGCGCGGGACGGATCGCGGGTGGCAAATTCCATCGTGCTTTCAGCCAGCGATAAGAAAAGTGCATCGCCAAACGTTTTAAATTCATCCGACATAAACACCGGGCGCACCGAGCGGCGGCACAGCTCATGGAGTTCCGGGAACATATCTTTCACCGCCTGTTCCGTTTCGACGCTCAGCTTTTCACTGACGCCAATCTGGCGGATCGCCGCATGAGAAACGGGGTTACGTATACCCCAGTCCACATAGCTGTTCCAGATATTGCGGGTATGTTCTTTAGGCAGCGTGATGGTGCGATCGAGGTTCGCCAGCATGGTCTGGCAGAGATCCTGCTTCAGATGCACATAGAGGGCATTCAGCAGATCGTCTTTCGTAGCAAAGTAGCGGAACAGGGTACCTTCGGCGACGCCCGCCTTACGGGCAATGAGCGCCGTTGAGGCGGCGATACCTGACTGTGCAAACGCCGCCGTTGCGGCTTCCAGTAAGGCCTGTTTTTTATCTTCACTCTTCGGACGTGCCACTAAATTGTTCCCCCTGTCAATGATTAAAACCCTGATTGAAACACGTGCTTTGACACGCTGCAACGCGGAATGTCAAAGATCGAAAACGTCTTGACGACTTTATCATCATATCTATAATGAGTGCTTACTCACTCATAATCAAGTTTACCCTGCGCACGCTATCGGATGGGGCGCGTTTTCGGGTCAGGATATGAAAAAACCTCTCTTCATCTGCGTGGTGTTAATCATGATTATTGCTTCAGCCGCGAGTTTACCGTTTGTTCTGAATGCCGGATTCGGCCAGCCGCCGCAGGGTGAGCAGCTCACCGAAGTGGAGGCCTCCCCTCAGTATCGCGAGGGGAAATTCCACAATACGCTGCCGACGCCGGGTTATAACGGTGACAAAAACATGCTGGTCGCAATGTGGGAGTTTCTGACCAAAAAAACCGAAAACGCCCGCCCGGCCCGGCCGCTTCCGCTGGTGAAAACCGATCTTGCGAGCCTGCCGCTGGAGCAGGACACCCTGGTGTGGCTCGGTCACTCCTCGTGGTACCTGCAGCTCGCGGGCAAACGGATCCTGATTGACCCGGTTCTTGGCAACTATGCCGCGCCGTTCTCGTTCCTCAATAAAGCCTTTACCGGCGAGTATCCGTGGCGCGCTGAACGCATGCCGGCGATCGACCTGCTGATTATCTCGCACGATCACTACGATCATCTGGATTACGCCACTATCAAGGCGCTACTGCCGAAGGTGAAGCGGGTGGTGACGCCGCTGGGCGTGGGATCCCACCTGCGCTACTGGGGAATGAAGCCCGAGATTATTGACGAGCGCGACTGGAACCAGTCGGTACGCATCAGCGATGAATTGACGGTGCATGTTCTGCCAGCACGTCACTTCTCCGGGCGCGGCATTAAACGCGATCGCACCCTGTGGGGCAGCTTTATGTTCGTTACGCCAGATCAGAAGATTTACTACAGCGGGGATTCCGGTTACGGCCCGCACTTTAAGGCTATCGGCGAGCAGTTTGGTGACGTGGACGTCGCCATTATGGAAAACGGCCAGTACGACCAGGACTGGAAGTACATCCACATGCTGCCGGAGGAAACGGCGCAGGCCTCGGCGGATCTGAATGCGAAAGCCGTGGTGCCCGGACATAACGGACGCTTCGTGCTGGCGAAACACGCCTGGAACGATCCGCTGATCCAGCTGGCAAAAGCCAGCAAGGATAAAAATTATCGGTTGCTGACGCCGGAACTGGGCGAGCCCGTCCGGGTAAGCGACAGCGCACAAACCTTTCGTGCGTGGTGGGAATAATGTTTAAGCGAGAAGCAGAGGGGGACAGCAGTATGACCATTTCCGCTCAAGTCATCGACACTATCGTCGAATGGATCGACGACAATCTGCACCAGCCATTACGAATAGAAGAGATTGCCCGTCACGCGGGTTACTCGAAATGGCACCTGCAGCGGCTGTTTATGCAGTACAAAGGGGAGAGTCTGGGGCGTTATATTCGTGAACGTAAGCTGCTGCTGGCGGCGCGCGATCTGCGAGAATCCGACGCCCGGGTGTACGACATCTGCCTGCGTTACGGGTTTGACTCGCAGCAGACGTTTACCCGTATCTTCACCCGTACGTTCAACCAGCCGCCGGGTGCGTACCGTAAAGAGAACCATAGCCAGACACATTAACCTGTCGCGTGTAGGCCGGGTAAGGCGTAGCCGCCACCCGGCTTTTTTATGGGCTCAGGACGCGAGTGAAAACCAGCGTCGCCAGACGAAACGCAGCACGAAGAACTCAATCGCCCCGAGCAGTAAAAACCACACGCAGAACAGAATGGTATAGAGCTGGTTAAGATCGACCATGTGAAAGGTCTGAACCAGCTTCTGCGCCAGCACCAGCCCAAGCGAAGGCGCCGGGAGCAGCAGGCACGAAAGCAGGGCCAGTAATAAAATGCCGCCTGCGGTGAGCAGCGATTCTAGCGGGTGTTTCATCGTAATGTTAATCGTCAGTTAAAAATGTCATTGTCCGGCATTCTGTAACGTAAAGCAATATCAGCCCCGCTGACCTTTTTGAATAAAACAAAGACATTATTACTGCGCACAAATAACAACATACGACCCGGCGTTTATATTAATATCGCGTTATGTAAATAAACGTCCGCATCAGGAAAATAATTTTACAAATGTATAGGTGCTATAACCAATTAACGTGGCAATAACAATGGCCGCGATAACGTATAACACCAGTCTGCGCCCGCGATAAATACCCCACATGGTTCCCCCTCGTTTAGTATTGGTTTAGAAATATTTTGTAAAAATCAGGTCATCGAAATAGTTTTAATCAGTTTTGAATAACCGAGAAGTCATTATATTGCGGTAGATCAATTTTACCCGCAAGACTTTAAAATGAATTTATTTAAGCCCGAAAGGAATTCAGGCTTCAGTTCACCGGATATTGAAGGAAAAATACGATGACCGAAAAAAAATTGTCCCCAAACATGCCGCCTTCCGGCGGGCTGGCATACCAGCAGACCGCAGAGCAGGTGCTTGCGCACGCGCAGAGCCAGGCCAGCGGTCTGGATCGTGCGGAGGCGCAGGCGCGTCTGCAAAAAACAGGGCCGAACGCGCTGCCGGAGAAAAAAGGTAAACCTGCCTGGCTGCGTTTCCTGGCCCATTTTAATGATGTGCTGATTTATGTCCTGCTGGCCGCCGCCGTATTAACGGCAATAATGGGCCACTGGGTGGATACGCTGGTTATTTTAGGCGTGGCGGTAATCAATGCCTTAATTGGCCATATTCAGGAAAGCAACGCGGAAAAATCCCTGAAGAGTATTCGTAATATGCTCGCCAGCGAGGCGCGCGTTATTCGTAACGGTAACCATGAAACAATCCCCACAACTGAAATAGTCCCGGGCGATATTATTGTATTACGCGCGGGGGATCGTATTCCGGCGGATATGCGTTTAATTGAAGCGCATAATTTACGCGTGGAAGAAGCGATTCTGACCGGTGAATCCACCGTGGTGGATAAACACGTTAATCCGCTGAGCGGTGAATTACCGCTGGGCGATCGCACCAACATGGTCTTCTCCGGGACGACCGTCAGCGCGGGCGGCGGCATCGGCGTGGTCACCGCGACCGGTCAGGATACGGAACTCGGCCACATCAACCAGATGATGGCGGGTATCGAAAAGCACCGTACGCCGCTGCTGGTGCAGATGGACAAGCTGGGGAAAGCGATCTTCGCGATTATTCTGGCGATGATGGCCGCGCTGTTTGTCTTCAGCCTGGCGTTCCGTGAGATCCCAATGGGCGAGCTGCTGCTCTCCCTGATTAGCCTGGCGGTCGCCTCCGTACCGGAAGGTCTGCCGGCCATTATCTCCATCATCCTCTCCCTGGGCGTGCAGGCGATGGCGCGCAAGCGGGCGATTATCCGCAAGCTGCCGACGGTTGAAACCCTGGGCGCGATGACCGTGGTCTGCTCGGATAAAACCGGTACCCTGACCATGAACGAGATGACGGTTAAAGCCATCATTACCGCTGACGCCTGCTACCGCGTGGACGGTAACAGCTACGAGCCGGTGGGCAACATATACCTGGAAGGCAGCGACGAGCCGGTGCAGATCCAGCCGGGCACCGTGCTGGAGCAGTACCTGCGCACCATCGACCTGTGTAACGACAGCCAGCTGATTCAGGACGATCGCGGGCTGTGGGGCATCACCGGTGGGCCGACCGAGGGCGCGCTGAAGGTGCTGGCGGCGAAGGCTAACCTCGAGCCTGTCGTGACCACGCTGGTTAACAAGATCCCGTTTGACTCGCAGTATAAGTACATGAGCACCCACTACCAGATTGGCGGTGAGGAGCAGATCCTGATCACCGGCGCGCCGGACGTCATTTTCACCCTGTGCGCCGAGCAGCAGACCCGCAACGGTGCGGAAGCCTTCAACCGCACGTACTGGGAAAGCGAGATGGAGCGCTATGCGCGTCAGGGGCTGCGCATGGTCGCCGCGGCGTTCAGGCCGGCGAACGGCGAGCAGGAGCTGACGCACGATGACCTGAGCCACGGCCTGATCTTCCTTGGCATCGCAGGGATGATGGATCCGCCGCGTCCGGAAGCGATTGACGCGATTAACGCCTGCCAGCAGGCGGGGATCCGCGTGAAGATGATCACCGGGGATCACCCGCAAACGGCGATGAGCATTGGTCAGATGCTGGGGATCACCAACAGCGAGCAGGCGGTTACCGGCTACGAGCTGGAGAAGATGGACGACGCCGCCCTGGCGGACGCCGCGGTGAAGTATGACATCTTCGCCCGTACCAGCCCGGAGCATAAGCTGCGCCTGGTGAAAGCGCTGCAGGACAAAGGCGAAATCGTTGGCATGACCGGTGACGGCGTGAACGATGCCCCGGCCCTGCGTCAGGCGGACGTGGGCATCGCGATGGGCATCAAGGGTACGGAAGTGACCAAAGAGGCGGCGGATATGGTCCTGACGGACGATAACTTCGCCACCATCGCCAGCGCGGTGAAAGAGGGGCGTCGCGTTTACGACAACCTGAAGAAGACCATCCTGTTCATCATGCCGACCAACCTGGCGCAGGGGCTGCTGATTGTGATTGCGCTGCTGGCGGGGAACATCATTCCGCTGACGCCGGTGCTGATTCTGTGGATGAACATGGCCACCTCCGCCACGCTCTCCTTCGGCCTGGCCTTTGAGGCCGCCGAGCGCAACATCATGCGCCGTCCGCCGCGTCAGACCGGGCAGCACGTGATGGACGCCTACGCCGTCTGGCGCGTGGCCTTCGTCGGCACCATGATTGCCATTGCCGCCTTTGCGCTGGAGGCCTGGCTGGCCCCGCGCGGCCACAGCGCGGAGTTCATCCGCACCGTGCTGCTGCAGATGCTGGTCTGCGCCCAGTGGGTGTACATGATTAACTGCCGCAATACCGAAGGGTTCTCCCTGAACCGCGGCCTGCTGGCGAATAAAGGGATCTGGCTGGTGACGGGCGTGCTGTTCCTGCTCCAGGCGGCGATTATCTACCTGCCGTTTATGCAGATGCTGTTCGGCACCGAAGCCCTGCCGCTGCGCTACTGGTTTGTGACCCTGGCCGTTGCAGGCGTGATGTTCTTCGTCGTCGAAATCGAGAAGCGACTGACCCGCAGGTTCCGTAAGGCTGCATAACGAAAACCTTACCCCTCACCCTAACCCTCTCCCCACAGGGGAGAGGGGACCGCCCGGTTTTCTCCCTCGCCCCTTTGGGGAGAGGGCCGGAGTGAGGGGAGAAACAACGCTGAGGTACTCCCATGAAATTCCCGGTCCTGTTAGCACTTCTTGTCAGTACCCTGCAACCCGTATTCGCCGCCGCCATTCCCGTTCGCGTCGCCACCGTGGAGCAAACCGCCCACGCCGCCGAGCGCCAGATCCCGGGCCGCATCGAAGCCATCCACACCGTTGAGCTGCGCGCCCGCACGGAAGGCGTGATTACCCAAATCCACTTCCGCGACGGGCAGTACGTGAAAAAAGGCGACGTGCTGTTTGAGCTGGACGACGCCGAGCCGCGCGCCGCCCTGCGCCTGGCGCAGGCCGAAGTGAGAAGCGCCGAAGCCACGCTGCGTCAGGCGCAGCAGCAGCTTTCCCGCTTTGAAAGCCTGGGCAGCAGCAACGCCATCAGCCGTCACGACGTGGACAATGCCCGCATGCAGCGGGACGTGGCGAGCGCCGCGCTGGAGCAGGCCAAAGCCCGCCTCGACACCCGCAGCGTCACCCTGAACTACACCCGCATCGCCTCGCCGATTGACGGTCGCGTGGGGCACAGCAGCTTCCACGTGGGTAGCCTGGTCAACCCGGCGAGCGGCGTTTTGGTGGAGGTGGTCCAGCTTGACCCGATCCGCATCGCCTTTGCGCTGGAAGAGGGGGCGTTTGCCGCCAAAGCCGGACCGCATGCTGATATCAATGCCATGAAGCGTGCCTGGCAGGCGCTGATCGACAACAACGGCCAGCGCGTCAGCGGCGAGCTGACATCAGTGGATAACCGCGTTGACCCGCGTACCGCCAGCGTGATGCTGCGCGCCGAGTTTGCCAATCCGCGCCATCAGCTGCTGCCCGGCGGCAATGTGAACGTGTTTTTGCGCCCGGCAAGTGAACAGCCGGTGCTGACCCTGCCCGCCGCCGCGGTCCAGCAGAACGGCGACGGCTACTTTGCCTGGGTCGTTAATGCCGACGGCAACGCCGAAATGCGCCCGCTGAACGTGGCTGGTCAGATTAGCCAGCAGTTCCAGATCACCTCTGGCGTGAAGCCCGGTGAGCGAGCGATTACTGACGGCGCGCAGCGCGTGCAGCCCGGCGCTGCTGTCCAGATACTGAATTAAGGAGCCATCATGCTGACGTTTTTCATCAAACGCCCGCGCTTCGCGATGGTGATTGCGCTGGTCATCACCCTGCTGGGGGCCATTGCGCTGAGGATTATCCCGGTGGAGCAGTACCCGCAGATCACGCCGCCGGTGGTGAACGTCTCTGCCAGCTGGCCCGGTGCCAGCTCCGCTGACGTGGCGGAGGCCATCGCCACGCCGCTGGAGACGCAGCTGAACGGCGTGGACCATATGCTTTACATGGAGTCCACCAGTTCGGACGAAGGCACTTACAGCCTGAACATTACCTTTGCGGCGGGCACCGATCCGGATCTTGCCGCCATCGACGTGCAAAACCGCGTGGCGCAGGCCGTGGCGCAGCTGCCGACCGAGGCGCAGCAAAACGGCGTGCAGGTGCGCAAGCGGGCCACCAACCTGATGATGGGGGTAAGTCTTTACTCACCGAATAACACCCACACGCCGCTGTTCGTCAGCAATTACGCCAGCACCCAGGTGCGCGAGGCGCTGTCGCGTCTGCCCGGCGTGGGGCAGGTGCAGATGTTCGGCGCGCGCGACTACAGCATGCGCATCTGGCTGCGCCCGGACCGCATGAACGCCCTGAACGTCACCACCGATGACGTGGCGCAGGCGCTGCGCGAGCAGAACGTACAGGGCGCGGCGGGTCAGGTGGGCACGCCGCCGGTGTTTAACGGCCAGCAGCAGACCCTGACCATCAACGGGCTGGGGCGCTTAAGCCAGGCCGAAGAGTTTGCCGACATTATCATCCGCGCCGGGGAGATGGGCCAACTGGTGCGCCTGAAGGACATCGCCACCATCGAGCTCGGCTCGCGCAGCTACAGCTCCGGCGCGCAGCTGAACGGGCATGACTCCGCCTATTTGGGTATCTACCCGACGCCGTCCGCCAACGCCCTGCGCGTGGCCGATGCAGTACGCGCGGAGCTGGAACGCCTCTCAACGCGCTTCCCGGACGACCTGGTTTATGAGGTGAAATTCGACACCACCTCTTTTGTCGCCGCGACCATTAAAGAGATCGGCGTCTCGCTGGCGCTCACCATGCTGGCGGTTGTGGTGGTCGTTTCCCTGTTCCTGCAAAGCTGGCGCGCCACGCTGATTGTCGCGCTCGCCATTCCGGTGTCGCTGGTGGGGACGTTTGCCGTGCTCTATACGCTCGGCTACTCCGCCAACACGCTCAGCCTGTTCGCCATTATTCTGGCGCTGACCATGGTGGTGGATGACGCCATCGTGGTGGTGGAGAGCGTCGAAACGCTGATGGCGGAAGGGCAGAGCCGCACGGCGGCGACCGCGCTGGCGCTGCGCCAGATCGCCGGGCCGGTGATCGCGACGACGCTGGTGCTGCTGGCGGTGTTTGTGCCGGTGGCGTTCCTGCCGGGGATTGTCGGCGAGCTTTACCGCCAGTTCGCGGTGACGCTCTCGACTGCCGTTACGCTCTCAAGCCTGGTGGCGCTGACCCTGACGCCCGCCCTGTGCGCGATGCTCCTGCGTCCGCGCCCGGAGAAACCAGCGGCCGTTTATCGCGCCTTTAACCGCGGGCTGGACGCCACGCGCGGTTTCTACACCCGCATCGTGAATGTCTTAAACCTGCGTCCGTGGCTGGCGCTGCTGGCCACCGCAGGCGCGGCGGCAGTCGTGCTGTTCAGCTTTATGTCGATGCCAAAAGGCTTCCTGCCGCAGGAGGACCAGGGCTACTTCTTCGCCAGCGTCCAACTGCCGGAAGCGGCCTCGCTGGAGCGCACCGAGGCGGTGGTGACCACCGCGCGGGAGCTGATCGCCAAAAATCCGGCGGTGGAGGATGTGATTCAGGTCTCCGGGTTTAACATCCTCAACGGCACCAGCGCCTCCAACGGCGGGTTTATCTCCATCATGCTGAAGGACTGGAGCGAGCGCCCGCCGCTGGACGAGGTGATGGGTACCCTGCAGCGCCAGCTGCTGGCGCTGCCGGAAGCAACCATCATGACCTTTGCCCCGCCGACGCTGCCGGGGCTGGGCAACGCCTCCGGCTTTGACCTGCGCATCCAGGCTCAGGCGGGGCAGAGCCCGGCGGAGCTGGAGCGCGTCACCCGCGAGGTGCTGGCGAAAGCCAACCAGCATCCGCAGCTGAGCCGCGTGTTCACCACCTGGAGCAGCAGCGTGCCGCAGCTGACGCTGACCGTTGACCGCGAGCGCGCCGCGCGTCTCGACGTGCCGGTATCGCGCATCTTCAGCAGCCTGCAAACCGCCTTTGGCGGCACGCGCGCCGGGGATTTCAGCATCAACAACCGCGTCTACCACGTGGTGATGCAGAACGAGATGCAGTGGCGCGAGCGTGCGGAGCAGATCGGCGAGCTGTTCGTGCGCAGCAACAGCGGCGAGCGGGTGCGCCTGAGCAACCTCGTCACCATCACGCCGACCGTCGGCGCGCCGTTCCTGCAGCAGTACAACCAGTTCCCGTCGGTGTCGGTGAGCGGCTCGGCAGCGGCTGGGGTGAGCAGCAGCACCGCGATGGCGGTGATGGGTGAGATTCTGGCGGAGAGCCTGCCGGCCGGATACGACTACGCCTGGAGCGGCATGTCGTATCAGGAGCAGCAGACCGGCAATCAGGCGATCTGGATCGTGCTGGCGGCGGTGGTGATGGCGTGGCTGTTCCTCGTCGCTCAGTACGAGAGCTGGACGCTCCCGGCGAGCGTGATGCTCTCGGTGCTGTTCGCCATCGGCGGGGCGCTGGTCTGGCTGTGGATGGCCGGATACGCCAACGACGTGTACGTGCAGATTGGTCTGGTATTGCTGATCGCGTTAGCGGCCAAGAACGCGATTCTTATCGTGGAGTTTGCCCGCGCGCGGCGTATGGACGGAATGGCGATTGCCGATGCCGCGCGGGAAGGGGCCTCGCGCCGCTTCCGCGCGGTGATGATGACCGCCGTGTCGTTCATTATCGGCGTTCTGCCCATGATGCTGGCGACCGGGGCGGGTGCCCAGAGCCGCCGCATTATCGGCACCACGGTGTTCAGCGGTATGCTGGTGGCGACCGTGGTGGGGATCCTGTTCATCCCGGCGCTGTTCGTGCTGTTCCAGCGCCTGCGCGAGTGGGGCCACGGCCTTACGGACTCGTCGCCCACAGCTCGCAGTGCTTCTGCACCAGAGAAATCAGCGAGCCGCCGTCGGCGATAAACTCCCGCATGCGCTGCGCCTCGCTCTTGCCCTGCTTTAACAGCAGGGCAATTTCATTAATTGCGCTCGTCGCGCCAAGCTTCTCGGCCGACGGCGCAACCTGCTCCAGTAGCCAGGCGATATCTTCCGCCACGGTTTTGTGCTCGCCGGTGTGCACGTCCGTCAGGATCCCCTCCAGCCCGTAGCGACACGCCTGAAAACGGTTAAAGCGGTACAGCAGAAAATCTTTTTCCTGATGCTTATAAGGCCGCGTGGTCAGCAGCCAGTGGGACGTCGCCTGGATCAGCCCAGCGATGTTAATCGCGTGGCCGAGCGTCAGCGGCGTATCCATCACCCGCACCTCCACGGTGCCAAAATGCGGGCTGGGGCGAATATCCCAGTGCAGATCCTTGATGCTGTCGATCATGCTGGTGGAACTCAGGCGGCGGAACAGCCCCTCGAACTCCTGCCAGCTGTTGACCCACGGCATCTGGCCGTTATCCGGGAACCCTGAAAAGATGTTGAGCCGCGACGAGGAGAACTTCGTGTCGGTGCCCTGCATATACGGCGAGGCGGCCGCCAGGGCGATAAAATGCGGCACGAAGCGCGACAGGCCGTGCAGCAGGTAAATCGCGTCATCCCCGGTCCGGCAGCCGACGTGAACGTGCTGACCGAATACCGTCGCCTGCAAAATCAGATAGCCAAAGCGCTCCAGCGTGACGTTATAGCGCTCGTCGTCGCACACCTCCTGGCGCTGCCATTTCTGGAACGGATGCGTCCCGCCGCCGCAGATCTGAATGTGCTGCTCTGCCGCCGCGCGCAGGATGCTCTGCTGCATCACTGAGAACTGTGCCGCCGCCTGATCGATGGTCTGACACACGCCGGTGGCGATTTCGAGCATGCTTTCGGTGATGTCGTGTTTGACTTCGCCGCCTTTGATGTCGTCTTTGACGGCGGCGATGAGCGCGGAGGAGTCCTGGCTGAGATCGTACCCCGGCGGGTTAACCACCTGCAGTTCGAGCTCGATGCCAAGGGTGAACGGTTCAGAGGATTTGAAATCGGGTAAAGGCATGGCGCACTCCGTTGTCTGTGAATGTTGAGTATAGACAACGGGTGTGGCGCGCTCGTCTCAGGGTGGTATAACTGATAGCAGGCTTAGCAAAAGGGGAGTGACTCATGTCTGACTATCCAACCATTGCGCTGATAGGACCCGGTGCGATTGGCACCACCATTGCCGCAGTACTGCATGACGCTGGCCGCACGCCGCTGCTGTGCGGACGGACCGCACATGCGGCGTTACGCCTGCGCCACGATGAGGGTGAAACGGTGGTGCCCGGTCCGGTATTAACCGATCCGACAGCCATCGCGCGTCCCGTTGACCTCGTTTTTATCGCGGTGAAAACGACGCAAAACGCCGACAGCGCCGGGTGGCTGCGCGCGCTGTGCGATGAAAATACGGTGGTCTGCGCCCTGCAAAATGGCGTAGAGCAGAAGGCTCAGCTTGAGCCTTTGGTCAGTGGCGCAACGGTGCTGCCGTCGGTGGTCTGGTTCCCGGCGCAGCGCGAGCCGGATGCCTCCGTCTGGCTGCGGGCGGAGCCGCGCCTGACGCTGCCGGACATGCCGCAGGCGCAGCGGGTGGCGGAGGCGCTTCGCGGTACGCGCTGTGAAGTTGAACTCTCGGCAGATTTCGCCACCGTCGCCTGGCGCAAGCTGCTGCAAAACGCGGTCGCCGGGCTGATGGTGCTGGCCAACCGCCGCGCCGGGATGTTCAGGCGCGAGGATATCAGCGAACTTTCGCTGGCCTACCTGCGCGAGGGGCTTACCGTCGCCCGCGCCGAAGGGGCAAAGCTGAACGATGACGTGGCGCAGGAGATCCTGGCGAACTTTCAGCGTGCCCCTGAGGACCTGGGTACGTCTATTCTGGCTGACCGTCAGGCCAACCGTCCGATGGAGTGGGACATCCGTAACGGCGTGATCCAGCGCTACGGCCGCAAGCACGGCATTGCGGTGCCCATCAGCGACGTGGTGGTGCCGCTGCTGGCGGCGGGGAGCGAGGGGCCGGGTTAACGGCCGCTGTTTTTCCGTTCGGCAAAGTAATGCGCGGGCGTGCTGCCCATCGCTTTTCGGAACATGGTGATAAACGCGTTCACGGATTCGTACCCGAGCGTTGTCGCCACGTTCTGGACCGGCACGCCGCTTGCCAGCTCCCGCAGGGCAATAATCAAGTGCAGCTGCTGGCGCCATCGCCCGAAGCTCAGCCCGGTCTCGCGCTGCATCAGGCGTGCAAACGAACGCTCGCTGAGGGCAAGCCGTTTCGCCCACTCCTTCAGGCTGCTTCTGTCCTCAGGTCGGCTGACCAGCGCGTCGGCCATGGCGCGAATTTTCGGGTCGGTTGAGACCGGCAGGCTCAGCTTCTGCTGCGGCATGCTGGCAAGCTCATCAAGCGTGACCCTGATTAGCCTGGAGACATGGCCGTCGGGCGGATAATCAACGCCCTCGCGGGTTAGGCGATCGACCAGCTCCTTGATCAGCGGCGAGATCGCCAGCGTGCAGCATCTCTCCGGCAGCGCCGCCGCGCCGGGCTCAATAAACAGATAGTTCAGATGCGCGTTCCAGGTCGCTTTGGCACTGTGCGGGATCCCCCCTGGGATCCAGACGGCGCAGTCTGGCGGCACGATCCAGATGTCATTCTCCGCGTAACAGCTGACCGCACCGTACCGGGCAATAATCAGCTGTCCTTTCCGGTGGCTATGCACCGGTACTTCCGCGGCGTAGTCCACGAAGTCCAGATGACGCGCCACCGCCGGGCTGGCGGTAGAGTCGGGGTCATACAGCGTAGTAGCAGATTGAGGCTTCACGATTCTGGCAACATTTAGGTATTTTTTGACAGAATAGAGTATTTAAGCGGGTCTGCAAGCCGGTAATAATTCCGGCATGAAAAACGTCTTCTCTTATCCCGTGCGCCTGCCCGCCGCGCTGCAAAACGACGCGGGGGCGCTGATCTACGCCGCGAAGAGTTTCGCCGCGGCGATGCTCGCTTATTACATCGCGCTGTCTATCGGCCTCGAACGCCCCTCATGGGCGATTATTACGGTTTACATCGTGTCGCAGACGTCGGTCGGGGCATCGCTCAGCAGAAGCCTCTACCGGCTGGCCGGTACGGTTGTCGGGGCCAGCGCGACCGTTCTGATTGTGCCCACCTTCGCGAATACGCCGATCCTGTGCAGCATGGTGCTGACGGGCTGGATCGTATTCTGCCTGTGGCTCTCCCTGCTGGAGCGCACGCCCCGGGCCTATGCCTTTGTGCTGGCGGGCTACACCGCGAGCCTGATTGGTTTTCCCGCGGTATCCGATCCCGGCGGCATCTTTAACGTCGCTATTGTCCGCGTGCAGGAGATCGCGAACGGGATTTTCTGCGCGGCGCTGATTCACCGCTACGTGCTGCCCGCGCGGGTATCAGGGCTGTTCAACGCTAAATTATCCCAGACGCTACAGGCCACGCGCGAGCGGGTGGCGGATACCTTAGCGGGCAAGCCCGATGCGGCTTCCGGCCCGCTGCATCTGGCCCTGGCGCTGCAGTTCCTGCAGGGCATAAGCCACCATATTCCGTACGATTTTGCCCTCTCCGCCCCGGTGCGGCAGGCCAGAAAAGCGATTCACGACCGGCTGGCGCGGCTCGTTATCGTCAACTGTGAACTACACGATCGCCTGCCAACGCCTGGAACCCTGCCCGCCGACGCGCAGGCGTTGCTGGAGGACGTTCAGGCCTGGCTGGCCGGTGAAGGCGCTAGCCTCAGCAGTACGGCAGAGGCGCTGCGGCTCCGCTGTGCGCTTCTCATCGATCGGTATGCCGCGCAGGCGCAGACGTTTGACGACGCGCGGCTGGTCAGTTTTATTCGCTACCTCTCGGAGGCGATCGCGCTTCTGCAGCAGTGCGAGCGTCTTTCCGGGGCCATCCTCCACGCCAAACCCGTCTTTGGGGAGAGGCAAACCCGCGCGGCGAAAGGCTACGTTTTCCACCGCGATCCTCTTACCGCGGCCCGCACGGCGCTGGGGGCTTTCGCCATCATCCTGAGCGGCTGTCTGGTCTGGATCTTCTCAGCATGGCCGGATGGCGGTACGGCGGTGTCTATCCTGGGGGTCTGCTGCACGCTGTTTGGCAGCTTCGACACCCCGGCCCCCCACATTGTGAAATACATCATTGGCTCGTTCTGGGGCGTGGTGATTAGCCTGTTCTACAGCTTTGCGCTGCTGCCGCTGGTGAGCGATTTCCCGGTGCTGGTGGCGGTGCTGGCTCCTGCGTATCTTCTGGCCGGGTCGCTTCAGGCGCGTCCACCGACCACGTTTATGGCGATGGGCATCACCCTGACGCTGCCCATTCTGTGCGAGCTGGGGGCGCACTACAGCGGAGACTTCGCCGTTGCGGCCAACACCGCCATCGCGCTATTTGCCGCGACCGGCTTTGCCGTTATCAGCATGAGCCTGCTGCAAACCGTGCAGGCGGATGGTGCCATCACGCGTCTGCTGAACCTGTGCCAGCGCGACATTCGCCGCAGCGTGAAGGGCACGCTGCGGGTTGACGAAACGCACTGGATCAACCTGATGATGGACCGAACCGCCCTGTTGCTGCCGCGACTGCAGCGCAGCGAGCGCGCGCCAGAGCAGGCGCTCGATCGGCTGCTACACGCGCTGCGTCTGGGGCTGTCGGTCATGCATTTACGCCGCAGTGACGCACCGCCCGGCAGGGAGGTTGACGCACTTTTTCATCGAATAAACGATGCAGGCCGTGACGCCTTACGGGAACGCATCGTCACCCTTATCGAGCGCCATCTGCCTGCGGCAGATGAACATACGCGCCAGTTTATCTTCAGGCTGGTGGATCTGCACTGTGCATTACGGGAGCCAGACCATGGTTAACGATCTCAATATCGGCGGGGTTTTTATCCCGGGGTTGCTGACGGTCGCCCTCGCGGCGCTGGTCTGCACGCTAAGCCTCGTCGCGCTTTTCTCTCTTAGCAGGGGCTACCGGCGCTTGCCGTTTCGCCCGCTGATGGATGTTTCAACCTGGATTGTCACCTTTTTCCTGCTGATGCAGGGTCTGACCGCGTTGGGGTTATTGTCATGAAATCACTGCTCTCTTTACTGGCTCGGTATGCGCTGACGTTGAGCGTCGTCGCGGCGGCTACGCTTCTGGCGTTTATGATGTGGAAACACTACGCAGAAACGCCGTGGACCCGCGACGGGCGCGTGCGGGCGGACGTGGTGCAGATTGCGCCGGACGTCTCCGGGCCCGTCATCAGCGTGGCCGTTCGGGATAACCAGTGGGTGAATCGGGGCGATGTGCTTTACACCATCGATCCGCGCTGGCTCAAGCTGGCGGTGGCAAGCGCGCAGGCTGATGTGGAGTCGAAACGCCATGAGATGCTGATGCGCCAGGACGCGGCCCATCGCCGCACGCTGATTAAAAACGCCATCTCCGGCGAGGATTTGCAGCAAACCGGCAGCGCGGCGAACGTCGCGGCGGCCAATTATCACGGCGCGCTGGCCGCGCTGGATCTGGCTGAGCTTAATCTGGCGCACGCCACCGTCCGTGCGACGGTTTCGGGGTACGTTACGCACCTGCGGCTGCGGCCCGGAGACTACGCGACGGCGGGGGAGACAAAGGTCGCCATCGTCGATGCCCACAGCTTCTGGGTGGTGGGGTACTTTGAAGAGACCAAGCTGCGCCATATTCGCGTTGGGGATGCTGCGCAGGTTGTGCTGATGGGATACGAGCCGGTCATCACGGGGCACGTGGAGAGCATCGGACACGGGATTGGGGACAGCAACGACGAGACGGGCGGGCTGGGTCTGCCCGACGTCGAGCCTACCTTTAGCTGGGTGCGGCTGGCGCAGCGCGTGCCGGTGCGTATTCATATCGACAGGTTGCCGGAGGGGGTTGAACTGGTGGCGGGGCTGTCGGCGAGCGTGGCGGTGGGGCGATAATCTGGGGATAGTCAGCCTTAAACACATATGCGAAACTTACCGCTTCTGAAAATATGTGGTGGGACCCGCTCAATGTCAGAACAACATTCGCAGTGCCTTTTCAGTGAAGGACTGATCTCTTTTCCTGAGGGATATCAGGATCGTACCGTCAACGTATTTGCGCCGCCCGCTGCGGATGCACCGGCGTTCAACATCTCCCGCGATGCTCTCAACGCTGGTGAAGCGCTTGCCGCGTATATCGATCGCCAGCTCGCCCTGATGGAAAAACACATCAAGGGCTGGAAGCAGGGTGAGCGCAGCGCCGCTACGCTGGGCGACGACCTTTTACAGGGTGAAACCGTCCATGCTACCTACCTGCGCGACGGGAAACGCATATGGCAGCAGCAGGCCGTATTTAACGTCGACAGCAATAACATTCTGGTGTTCACCATGACCTGCACCCGCGCGCTGGGCGATGCTGACAGCACGCTGTTTGGCGATCTTCTCAGGAGCTTCCGCTTCCACCATTAACACCAGGGACAGTTGTTATGTTTGAAGCAGCACGCGTTGGTGATGATATCGGCCACTCCGGTGCGCTGGCCGGGATGATTGCCGGAACGATTGTCGGCGGCCTGATTGCCGCCGCCGGGGGCATTCTGGCGGGGGCCATGTTTATTGCCGGACTTGGTGCATCCTGTCTTGGCGTGGGCGTCCTGCTCGTCGGCGCCAGCCTGGCCGTGGGGTATTACACCGGGGAGCTGGCGACCGCCGCCCGGGACAGCATCGCGGACGCCGGGGCATCCAGCATGACGAAGAAAGGCGTCATCACCTCCGGTTCGCCCAACGTGTTTATCAACGGTAAACCCGCCGCCATGGCCACGGACAGCGCGGTGAAGTGCTCTGACGATGGCTCGCAGCAGATGGCCGAAGGCTCTTCACGGGTCTCTATCAACGGCCTGCCTGCGGCACGCATCGGGGATCGCACCACCTGCGACGCGAAGGTGATGACCGGTTCGGACAACGTCATTATCGGCGGCGACCCGCAGCAAACCCTCCCCATTCAGTCTGAAGTCCCCGAGTGGCTGTATAAAGTCTCCGATCTTACTCTGCTGTTTGCCGGGCTTATCGGCGGGTGGGGCGGTGCCGCTGGTAAAGTCGGGGCGCTCTCTAAGCTGCTGGGCAAAATCCCCGGCATCAATAAGCTGGCCCGTATCGCCTGTCGCGCCGGCACGCTGATGACAGGCGTGGCGGCCGCAGGGATCATCGCCCGCCCGGTGGATATCGTCAGCGGACAAAAATTTCTCAGCGGGGATGATGAGCTGGACTTCGTCCTTCCTTCCCGCCTTCCGGTGCGCTGGCAGCGCTACTGGCGCAGCGGCAACCCCGGCGACAGCGTGCTGGGCCGCGGCTGGAGCCTGTTCTGGGAAAGCCGCCTGGAGCCTTACCAGGACGGCCTGGTGTGGCGCGCGCCGTCCGGCGATTACGTCGCCTTCCCGAAGGTCCCGAAAGGGATGCGCACCTACTGCGAAAGCGAAAAAAACTGGCTTGAACATCACTCTGACGACAGCTGGTCGGTGTATGACGTCAGCGGCGAGCGCTGGCACTATGCGCCGCTGCGGGATGATGCCCCGTCACTGCTTCAGCGCATCTCTGAACTCTGCGGCAACGAGATCCTCTTCGAATGGAATGCGGATCATACCCTGCATGCCCTGACCGACAGCGCGAGCCAGCGCGTGGTCTGCCGCTACGACCGTGACAGGCTCGTCGGCGCATGGCTGGATGACGAGATCTGCCTGGTCAGTTACGCTTATGATGAACAGCGCCAGCTGGTCTCCGTGACCGGCCGGGGCGGTAGCGTGCGCCGACGCTTCCGCTGGCAGGACGGGCTGATGAGCGCCCATGAGGACGCCAACGGCCTGCTGAGCGAATACCGCTGGCGGGAGATTGACGGCCTGCCGCGCGTGGTCGGCTTCCGCCACAGCGGCGGCGAACAGCTGGCGTTCGAATACGATTTTGAAAATGGCATCCGCCGTGCTATCCGCGATGACGGCGCCCAGGCGCACTGGCTGGTCGACGACGACAACAACGTCGCGCGCTTCACGGATTACGACGGTCGCCAGACGACGTTTGTTTACCGCGACGGCGAGCTCTGCGACGTTATTCTGCCCGGCGGCGCAATGCGCCGCAGCACGTGGGACAAATACGGCCGCATGACCAGCGAGACGGACCCGGCGGGCCGCCGCACCGAGTACCACTGGCATCGCCTGACCGACCGCATCACCCGCACGGTGTACCCGGACGGCACCTCATCGCAGGCCATGTACGACCTTCGCGGTCGCCTGCTGTCGGAAACGGATCCGGCCGGTAGCACCACCGCGTATGGCTATCCTGACGATGAAGAAAACCTGCCTGAGAGCATCACCGACGCCACAGGTGGCGTTGTGCGCCTGGTCTGGAACCACCAGGCGCTGCTGACGCAGCGCACCGACTGCTCCGGCAGCGTGACCCGCTTCACCTACGATCGATTCGGGCAGCTGATTGCCAGCGAGGATGCGGAAGGGAATATCACGCGCCGGGAGTGGAGTCGTGCCGGGCTGCTGAGCGTCGTGATCCATCCGGACGGCAGCCGCGAGTCGCTGGTGTGGAACGAACGCGGCCAGCTCACGGGCTGGCGCGACCCGCTGGAAAGCGAGGTGAGCTGGGCCTACAACGCGCTCGGCCTCCCGGTCAGCCTCACCGACCGTATTGGCCGCGTGCGCCAGTGGCGCTACGATCCGCGCGGCAACCTGCTGCGGCTCGATAACGGCAACGGGGCGGATTACCGCTTCACCTACGACGCCGTGGGCCGCCCGCTCAGCGAAACGCGCCCGGACGAGACCGTGCGCCATATGGAATGGGACGCGCGAGGGTTCCTCTGCGCGCTCGAAGAAAACGGCCGGCCTGCCGCCGACGGCAGTATCGCCCGTCGCGTCCAGCAGTTCAGCTATGACGACAGCGGGCTGCTGATCGGGCGTACTCAGCGCCACGCGGAGTACCGCTACTTCCGCGACCTGAGCGGCCAGATTACCCGCATCCGCCGCACGCCGACGGCCGAAGGCGTTGCCCTGGGTATCGAAAGCGATGAGATCGCATACCGCCACGACGCCGCCGGGCGCGTGCTGAGCGAGTCCGGCATTAACGGCGCGGTGGGCTACGAGTGGGATGCCCTGAGCAACCTGACCGGCCTGACGCTGCCCGGCGAGCAAAAGCTGGCCTGGCTGCACTACGGCTCCGGCCACGTCAGCGCCATCCGCTTCGGGCAGCAGCTGGTGACCGAGTTCACCCGCGACCGCCTGCACCGCGAGGTGCGCCGCACTCAGGGCGCGCGCGAGCAGCTCCGTCAGTATGACAGCCTCGGAAGACGCACCCTGCAGCGCAGCGAGCTGAGTACGGACGTGACCCTGCCGGAGCAGGAGCTACTGGAACGCCTTTATCGCTACACCGCACGCGGTGAGCTTTCCGGCGTCAGCGACACCCTGCGCGGTGAGGTGGACTACGGCTACGACGCCGAAGGGCGTCTGCTGAAGCACTACGAGGCCCGCCAGGGGCACAGCCGCGCGCAGTTCAGCTACGACGCCGCGGATAACCTCGCCGCCAATGACGATCCGGTACCGGTCACGGATAACCGCCTGCAGCACTGGCAGGCGCTGTTCATGAAATACGACCACTGGGGCAACCTGGTCAGCCGCCGCAACGGGCTGTATGAACAGCATTATGCGTATGATGCCGAGAACCGTCTGGTATCCGCCCGGGGAACCGGGCCGGAAGGGCGGTTTGAGGCGCGCTATCACTACGACGCGCTGGGCCGCCGCACGCGCAAAATCGTCACCACGACGCACGGCACCACCGACACCCGCTTCCTGTGGCAGGGTTACCGCCTGCTGCAGGAGCAGCAGGAGAGCGGGCTGTGCAGCACGTATATGTACGACCCTAATGACGCCTGGAGCCCGCTGGCGAGGGTGGATCACCTCCGTGACCAGAAGAGCGGTGATATTTACTGGTTCAATACCGACCTGAACGGCGCGCCGCTGGAAGTGACAGACGAGCGCGGCGCGGTGCGCTGGAGCGGCCAGTACGGTAGCTTTGGCGATGTACGCCACCAGAGCGAAGGGTTCTCACGGGTTGTGAATCGCTCGGCGATGGCACACCAGCCGCTTCGCTACGCCGGGCAGTACGCTGACGGTGAAACGGGGCTGCACTATAACCTGTTCCGCTACTACGACCCGCAGGTCGGGCGGTTTATTGTGCAGGATCCGATTGGGTTGAATGGCGGAAACTTAAATTTATATAACTATGCCCCTAACCCTCTGTTATGGATAGACCCTATGGGTCTGGCATTGAGCGGCGTTGACTTTAGTGGAAGCCCATCACTTTATCCTGTTACTGGGACACAACGAAATATCGTTGAAATTACCCTTCAAGGATCAAGGGGGCGGGATTTCACAGAAGCCTACAAACTTGCAGGCATAAGTGAAGCTGATGCAAGCGAATATACATGGCATCATCTTGATGATTTTGATCCAAAAACAGGTAAGTCAACTATGCAACTGGTCACGACTGAGGCGCACAAAGCATCTTTCCCACATAAGGGGTCTGTATCTCAGTTCGAAAAACATTTTGGAGTGAAGTATGGCTCTCCTGAAGCTATAAAAATATCTCATAGTAAAGGATGGCTGAGAGGTCGTATTCCTAAACATTGTCAATAGGAGAGAAATGATGATTAAACTTATAGATTCTTCCCCTGCTGTATCTGCTGATGAGCTAGGCAAGATCGAAGTTTCGCTGGGTGTAACTTTTCCTAATGCCTTAAAATCTTTATGGCTTATAAGTAATGGTGGCATACTGGACGAAGGTCGTCGTGTTTATCAAAGCGAACACTACGAGAATGATATAAAATATTTCCTACCTATATTACATACTAAAAGATCGGGCATATTAACTGTTGATGATTACTATAAGGATTTAGTAATTAACAAAAAAATTCTTGCAGAAAATTTTATACCATTCGCAATTGATGGAGGTGGGTTCCCCTATTGTGTTGGGATAAATGATGGTGCAGTATATTTTTGTGATTTGGAAAATCAGGAGGAGATCTATCTTGAGCCAAATTTTGAAAGTTTTATTGGAAAAATAATTCCTGAAGATGAAGCATGGTGATACAGGTTCTTACCCTCGTAAGAGGGTGGCTTTGTTAATCACTACTTTTTACAGGGGGCTTCATTAATGCAATGATGGAGTGCCCAATTATTTCATTAATAACATATTCCTTTTCTGCTATACGCAGATCTGTCAGCTTATTGTGCAGGCTTCGAGAGGGGTAAATGGTGGGTTAGACTTATACTCATATGTTCCCAACCAACTTACTTGGATAAATCTGTTAGGGTTAATGCCATGGGCATTGAACCCAATTTGAATCGGATACCATTTAATGCCACGAAAAATAGCCAACAGCATTGGACCAACCGATCTTGGTACTATGAAAATACACCAACGTTTTTCCCGGATCCTTATAGCGCTGGAATGCATGAAGAACTACATAGAGCTATTAAAAACGATATTGGAAAAATTCAGGGGCCGTGGCAGGGTTCCGCGGAAGATTTATTCAATGCGTATAGCCGTAATTTAAATTCCTTTTCACATATAAGTGGTGATTTAAAGATTCCTTCGACGGGTGAAATCTTAGCCAGAAATGTCACTCCTAAAGAAGCACATTCAAAACTGCTGGAGTGGTTCAATAATAAACAAACATGTAAGGCATCAGGAGGTAGATGTGGTTAAAATAATTGACATTGATGTGGATTTTAACGGGATAATAATTTTCGATTATCCAGGAATACTGGCCCCATTTGGTGGGAAGATAGAGGATGGAGATAACATTCTCCAGGAATTCACCACCACAGACAAAGGGGACCTTGTTCTTAATAAAGGTATTGCCTTACCTATTATGGGCCTTGATGATGGTGGCTATGTTGTTAGGCTTTTTTTAAATGAACTCCCCGACGATAAAGATAGGGAAGTTATATTCACAGATAAATATTTCTATCTTAATGTAACTGGTGATTTATACGTTGCTGATATGGCAGTATTTTGGGAGTGGGAAGATTATACTGGTTGGATTAACGCTGATATTCCTAAAGGAATATATAAAGTGAGCCTTGAAGGGGTTCATTTATTAAAGGGGGGGGAGACTGTTTATTGCTATGATTTAATTTTTGAAAAAACGAATCAACTTGGTATAAGAGATGTTGAACCACGCTCAGACTCCAGGCTTTATTAAATCCATTAGCCGTCAAGGAAAATAAACTTTTCCGGCTTTTATTAATTTATTTTTCAATCATACCTAAAGAGACGTACAATGTAGTTAATCATAAATGTGACTTAAAGATGCTAAGAGTTTGTTCGCTAAAATGGTTATGGGAATTAGGAAAGAGAAAATTTACTTTTTATGGGGATGAGTTGAAGAAATGATTAAATATAATCTAATCTCTAAAATAAATATCTTTTCTGATAGTAATGTCATTGGGCGGATAGGTGGAAACATCCCTGAATTCTTTTTAGATAAACTAGATGAAGTTCAGGGCTATAAGTTTTATTTGACAGTTCAGAATCCTGATATTGGACATGAGTATATTACGATACTTACTTCTGAAGGATATGACGATATGATTGATAACAATATCTACCCTAATTGTTCAGTAAAAGTTTTTACGCATACGTTTTCTGATGAAAGCAATAATGAAGAATTTACGATAAAATACATTAACAAGGCAGTTATTGTTGGGTATGATAAGGTTGAAGGTGAAGAGTTTGATTTTATCACTAAAACCGAAGAAGCAAGGTTAATACAATCTGAAGATTATTATTTTGATGCTTTGCAAAAGGATGGTTATAAATTTTTTATGCAGGTTGATGAAGATTATTATCCAGATACATTGCTTGATGGTGATTACATCTTTGGGTACGGTGCTTTGTATTTGTATAAGAATATATCCAGCGGAAAAATTATAGCTGGTTTTTGGCAATGCTCGTAAAGATAAGTGATTAATAAAAAGCCGGATTATATCGGTTATTTCCTTCTTATATAATAATGATGATATTATATTTTTAATGCAAAATGTATTTCTTCTAAAGTTTTTACTTTCGGTTATAAGTTTCTTTTCGCTAATCAAACATGACATTAATATCAGACGTCAGAAAAATACATGCCTGTATAATTTAAGAATAGTGACATATCCATGTTCAAATTTTATTTTTAGAACTGTTGATATTTGAAAGTATAGATTTATAGTAGTTAAGAAAGTAAGTCGATGCGTACAATACAATAGGATATCCTTTATGAGATTGTAAAGGTAATCGATATAAAATATAATCTGATTTAAGGGTTTGATTTCTGGTGGTAAAAATGGTTCAAAAAATTACCCTGATTATTAAATTTGATTAAAGTACAGTTCAATGGAATATATAATCCTATTATTAACACTTGCTTTATAAAGTATAAAAGATAAAACTCAAGGATTTTGCGTATGAGTCAGTTAGAATACAGAAAAGCGTATGGTTTAGATGATTTAATATATAATGTTATGGGTGGGTATGCTTAGACAATTTTGTGTGTGTACAAAAGAATATGAAGAAACTGCTAAAGAAGAGCTTGTTTGTTATTTAGATAACCATCCTATCATTAGTGATGACGATGAGGAAGTATATCCTGATTTTGTTGTTGATAATTCTCTAGAGTTGTTTTTCTATGGAGATCAATTTATAGATGTATTACATAATATCTCTATCCAAAGAGAAAAACCATCTGTAGCGGATTTCATATCAGCTTTAAATTTTTATCTCGAGAACGATAACTTCATAGAGCTTTTATTTAAAGAGCGAGAGATTAATTAAAAATTTATTTACTTAGCTTATTTGAAGGTAGTACATACTGAGAATGTAATTCTAAATTAATTGGTTATTACTGAGGGCTATATTTATGGATGCGTCTGAGACTATTGTGAATGAGATTGAAAAAGCATTAAAACAACTTATTGTCATTTGCAATAAACACTCGCTGTCAGGAAGTTTCAGCACCGTCACTGATCTGGACAATGCCTTCCCGTCCAACTTACCTCGTTCGACAGAGGTGGAATTTTTATATGAAAATTATAATCCTGAAAAGTTAAAGATTGAAACAGGCTTCACGCCAATTAAACTTCACTCGGCCAGTGAGCTCTTGAAGGCTCAAAGTGGTTATGAATACTTACCAGATAATTATCTTGTTATTGGTAATGATTTAGGCGGAGGTAAACCTATAATTGCGGTTATCGATGAAGGGAGTTCCTCTGTTTATGCAGGTTGTGATGTAATTGAACCGTTTCAGATAGCTAGTAGTCTCTCTGGGTTCATATTTTCTCTAGCTGAGCTTATTGATTTGGTATATGGCCAATACGATATCTTTGATATAGCAGATGATAATGACGAAGTAAAAGATGATTTTATTGATGAATTGCGGGGAAGGATTGTGCCTCTTATCGGTAATGAAAACTTCAATGCGTTTTATAATTATTTTTATGGATAGATTTTTTCATTAAAAGGAAACCCTCACGGTAAAATATTCTTTTATAGCGAGGTGAGGTTCTCTTTTTTTTACGGGTATTTTAAACAAAATTTAAAAGAGTAATGCTATTTATTTAAGTGGAATTAATCTAATGTATGAAAGGAGAAGGATTATATGCAGACTACGCGAGTAATGGGAGAAGGATATGAACCTTACGTTGAGCAATTAGGTGACAAACTGATTTATTCCTTACCTGTTGAATCGGGATTTGTCAGTTTTCATTTTGAGTTTGATATTCGTCAGATCGATCTTGACGTCCTGCTGTCCGATCATTACCGGCGGGCCGTCCTGGAAGTGTCCGCACACACTTTGCTCCAGCGCTCGACGTTGAAGGGACATAAACGATTCACTCAGAACGATTTTGATAACCTTATTGCCACTACCCTTCATGCATCGCAAGAGCATCTTAGCGCATTCATTTCTCAGATTAATCGGGAGCACAATATTTCGATTGAACATTATGTTAATGACATAATGAATAGACGCTTAACTAAAGGATGAATATACCGATCCCAGATAAGGTCAACATTCATCTTAAAATCACGCTGTATCTACAGCTCTTTTCAACCTCGTGCTGCCCGAAGAAGTCAAATAGATTTCGTGATAACCGACGAATGCGGCTAAGTGCGCGGAAGCGGCCAGCTCGGCAGCTTTGGCGAGGTACGTCATCGGAGCCAAGGTTTCCCATGTGTTGTGAATCGCATGGCGATGGCACATCAGCCGCTTCGCTATGCCGGAAATATATACTTTGCCTTTAACAGGAGCAATATTAAAAATATTTGTGCGGATGCAATCTTCGACTACTTTTACGATACTAACATGTTAATGAATATCATGCTTTCGGTACAATCTGTCAGGAGCAAAACGATTCAAGACAAGGACAACTGATGAGTAATGTTAAAAATCTTATTGCAGCGTATATTAACTGCTTTGAAGAAAATGATGTTCTCACTATCGGAATAGGAGATGACACTCATGAACCAAAAAACTTTATCATTATCGGACGATTTGATGAGGATGAATTACCTATTAACGACTGCATTGGATTTCAGAGTGAGTCAACGGAATATGAGTTAACAGACTCTATTCGTTCCGTTCAACTCACAGATGGCAAACTTGTGATCGTGCTTAATGATGATGCCGCAAAAAAAATTGGCATCAGCGAATATCGCGTGGTCATTCCTGCAGCAAAAGATTTTAAATCGCTTGAAAAGTATTTAAGAGAAATGTTTGATGGCAGTGATGTGCCGCTACAATTACCGTAAGGTTTTAGCTACTACATGGCTATCTTAGCACCCGAACTTTAAAAGATGCAGGCGGGACATTTCGAGTAGAGGGCACATGTGCTGAGCCAACGTTTAACGGCGAATAGGATTGCTACGTCACTGTATGAGGTGAAAGCGAAAGATATGTCCGCTTTGTGCCAGCAGCGGACGTTGCGCGGTATGTTAGTTATGATACGAAATGTTTGCGTAAGATTTTTTCTAATAGTGAAAAAATTACTGTGACCCTTTTCGGAGTAATCGTCTGATAAGGCCGATATAAATAAAATTGCCATTTCTCCTGTCGCAGTTCTGGCAGGGGTTTTATGAGTTGACCATTTGCTAAGTACTCTCTACAGATAAAATCGCTGGACTGTACAACCGTTTTGCCAGCCAAAGCGGCCTGAATTTCTGCGTATGGGTCCGTAGTATAAAATTCAATATGACGAGGGACAAAGGTATTCACTGCGTCACTCATAAATTCAAAGATTTTTCCCGTTTCAGGATTAAGTAAACCACTGAATGGATAACGTTGCCGAAGATCTTCTAAATCCGTTGGAGTTCCCAGGCGCGCAACGAGTTCTGGGGATGCTACCAAAATATGTTCCACCTGCGTGATATTTTTAATGATAAAGTTTGGATTAGGTTCTCGCCCGACGCGTATACCTATATCGATACGATGCTCGACAGTATCAAGTTTCATCATGTCTAAACGCCAGTCGATAAATAATTCAGGATATGGGCGTAGCGCAGTCAATAGTTCATATAATACTTGTTCATGCTTTGGAAATCGAAGCGACGTGATACGGACAATGCCCTTCATTTCATTATCATCTTTCGCCGTCTGAAATAGTTTTTCCGAATCCTCTAGCAGTCGCCTGGCTTGAGGTAAAAAAAGCTCACCGAAGCTTGTGAGAAAGATCGAGCGAGTATTGCGTCTGAAAAGGGGTTCATCAAGCTGTTTCTCCAGCTCAGCGATTGTTCGTGTTACAACCGATGGTGAAACCGAAAGCTTTATAGAGGCTTCGCGGAAGTTGAGGGTCTCAGCGGCGATGATAAAAAACTTCAGAGCATCAAGTTTGTTCATGATTGTTGTGAAAGTTGCAATAATGTTTTTTGATATTAGCAATTAATTTGCAATTATTCCAGTCGTATAATCAAACCATCAAACAAGTAATCTATCGTATCCTTTTATCAGAACTTTGAAGAGTAATTTATGGCAATACAACCAGTAGAATTAAACAAAGCCTATCGTTTATTGCAGGTCGGGCCAACGACGATGATATCGGCTAAAAATAATGGTATTGAAAATGTCATGGCAGCTGCCTGGGTGGGATTAGTAGGCAATAACAAAGTGATGGCTTTTATAGGTCCACAGGCATTTACACGCGGCCTTGTCGAAAAAAGTGGATATTACGTTGTCCAGGTCCCAGTAGTAAATCAGATGGAAATGGTTTTATATGCAGGCGGTCACAGTTATTCTGACATACCCGAAAAAAACAATAAAATCCCACTTTTTTATCAGAAAGAGTTTGATCTGCCTTTAGTTGTAGGTTGCGCTGGCTGGCTAGTCTGTAAGGTTATACCCAATGAAGAAAATGAAAAGCAGCACAACTTGTTCATGGGGGAAATTATCGGAGCATGGAGTGATGACCGCGTTTTCAGGAATGGGCACTGGATTTTTGATGATGCGCCTGATGAACTACGTACTGTCCATTACGTAGCTGGCGGACAGTTTTACGCCATTGGCAAAGGTACAAAATTTAATTATGGTCCGGGAAAAGACTAATCCTTACTTCTGTATAAATGTAGCCATAGAAAATGGCTACATAGAGGTAAGAACACCAAAATCAACCCACTAAAGATGTCTGCTCTTCGCTCATAGCGGAACTTCATCTCAGTAGGCTTATCAGTTCCGCTCTGCGCTTTAGCGTGACCCTATCGAAGCAGTTTAAGGGGGCACAGAATGACGTTCGCCACTATTGATGACGTCAGAAACCGGATCGAACCGTTAGACAGAGAACTGCTCATCGGATAACGGAAATGCAAGCTGTCGTTTTTACCCGTTCTGGTAGCTGTTAAGGGTGAGCGGTTATGAGAAAATAACCCACGCAAACGGTTTCGTTGGTTTTAACCGTTTTCGACACATTATCTATCGCTGTGATGGCGTTGTTGTTTAGCATTTTATTCTTTACGTCTCCTCCCCTGGGGAGACGTCTTTTTCCCACGCACTCTTCACAATGTCTGCAACCCCAAACGCCACTGAAAAATCGCCTTTGATAAGGGATTGGATGTACATCTATGATAGTTTGGCCATCAGAAGAAAGGGTTTGAGCTCTGGATGGAAGTCAGTTGCAGCCATGTTCCGTATTAGCTGCAGAGGAACCTGCTCTGAGTTTGTTTAACCTTTCCACGGCAATAACGTCTCTTTCGCACGGAACGGGAGGCGCGTAAAAATAACCCTGTATCTCTGCACACCTTCCTCAAGGATACGATCAAATTGCTCCTGAGTTTCAACACCTTCAGCGACAGCGGCACAGTCCGGCCGAACGACGGCATCTTTAACAAAACTGCCGTCAATTTTGATTTTGTCAAACGTGAACATGCGCGGATCATGGCTATGCGTTATGGTATACCGCCCGATCACCATATTTCACAGGCGTTTCCCCAGATAAAAAATTATCTGTAAAAGCATCGAAAACGCCTCTTATCGAAGGGTATTTTTACGTCAGTTTTTATGGCCGGTAACTGACCAGAATGCGGCCTGAACGTTTTCTGGTGAAGTCTTTCCGTTTGCAAGCAGAAGCTGAGTAAGGATCCGTGCTTTTGCCGGATTCAGCCCCGACGAAACAACAAAGCCGGCTTTGTTATCATCGACCTCGACGTTACGTTTTACTGCTCCTGTATAGGAGCGCGATGCGCGGACCACGACAAGTCCATGCTCCCGGGCCGCTTTGAGCGCAGCTAACGCTGAGGCGGATGTATTTCCGTCTCCCACGCCGGCGAGAATAATTCCTTTTGCACCATCACGCACCGCATTGTTGATTTGGACATCGTCCATATTACTGTGGGCATAAATGATCTCAACCCGCGGAAGTTTATGGGATGCAGGTAATTGTAGAGACAGACGAGATTCTGCCGGCACCGGGGTAATATAATGAACTTCTGCCGCATCGACATAACCCAGTGGGCCGGCGTAAGGTGACTGAAAAGTAGCCACTCCGGTTGTATCCGATTTCGTGGACCAAATCGGTGACTGGATAGTGTCATTCATCACAATCATTACTCCCCGTCCCTTCGATTGTTTGTCCACAGCAGTATTCACAGATTCAAGCAAATTAGCAGGGCCATCTGCACCAGTTGCTGTCGCCGGTCGCATGGCTCCAGTAATAATAACAGGCTGGGGGTGATGTATTACCAGACTGAGGAAAAAAGCTGTCTCTTCAAGAGTATCTGTGCCATGGGTAATAATAATAGCGTCAGCGGCACCTGTACTGAACAGATCGTCGATCTTCTGGGCAAGATCAAACCAGATTTTATCATTCATGTCCTGAGAACCAATGGATGCGACCTGGACACTACTAAGCTGGGCTTTTTTATCCAATCCTGGAACGGCTGCAAGCAATACTCTTGGGCTGATGGCGCCGGATGTGTATCCGATAGAGCTGGAGTCTTCACCAGTGCTCTGTCCAGCAATGGTACCGCCGGTAGCAAGGATCATCAATTTAGGCAGAGCTTCAGTCGCTTTTTGGCTATATGTCGTTAATGACGGCGAGGCCGTTGCAGCCTGAGAACCATGAGTAAATAGCGAGGCATATACTAGTGTTAGCGCAAACGCGACAGGATGATTTATAGGCTTGAACATGACTTATTCCTTAGATAAAAGGCAGATGCCTTAACTTTTGTCGCCGATACTTTGGCTGGAGCATCATGGGGCATGACAATCGTAGCCGACATACCGGGTAATTTTGCAGACAGAGTGGTAGCCTGAACATAATTTCCGGATGAAAAGGCCAGAGTACCGACTGAGAGCAGGCGTTATAATTACTCATCTATCAATTTTTCAGCAGATGCAACTACATCACCATAAGCAAGTAGTGTTATATAAAGAACACCTCATTTATACACACCTTGTCCTTTCACTTCCAGTTCTCACTCTGGAAGACAAGCTTATATTGCGACACATCTCAAAGAAAAAATCCCTGGAACATAAATGGGGTTATTTAATCTATGTAATTTATTCCATACAAAATTTGATACAGAATCCACTAATGAGTCAAAAGTTGTCCTGGTGATGGTTTTAACAGAATTGATGTTATCAAAATATAAAAAACAGAACTAATGCATGCACAATGTTAACAATATGAAAACATTTTCAAGTCAACGTGTTAACAAAAAGACGGGTGTTAAAGTTTAATATGTCAACTATGATTTTTAATTGGCTTTTTAATAAGCCACTGTTTTCTTTGCTTACATTTCAAAAAGACTACGGCCTCGTTGCGGGAGGAATAGATGGTGCTTGTCTGCTGCGTGCCAGGAGCGGTCATTGATTTAATCAGATAAACAATGCTTAAAGGCCGATCTTACGTTTTCGTATAGCGCAGGTGTGAGCATGACATTTTCCCAAATATTATTATGTCCAGCTTTGGGAATGGTCAGAAGTTGCTTTTGACTACAGCATGATGCAGAAGACAGCAGCTTTTCTGGTATTTCTGAGGGGATGATTGCATCATTTTCGGCAGCAATAATCAGTAAATTCCCGTTAAACTCAGCAGCAATGTTCCATGCATCTGTATGTTCCCAATTCCTGGGTTGGCGTATTATTGCAGAGAAATCAGGGCCAAACTTAACTTTATATGCAAGTGTTGAGTAGACACCTGGAACCATAAGGATGAGAGATCGGAATTGCATCGCTTTACTAAGCTGAAGTGCATTATAGGCTCCCATACTGATGCCCATACAACCTGTAAGCGTCTGCCCCAGAGAAGCGATAACCGCCTCTGCTTGCATCGTACGATTAAAAAGAGAAGATTCGTGAATGTCTCCCCCCGTTTCACCATGACCTATAAAGTCAAATACCGTCGTTCCAAAACCCAGGGTATCCAAAATATCCCGGTATTTGTAGAAAACGGTTCGATCTTTGCCGCCACCATGAAGCATCAGAACATGTCCATTGCGCCCAAATGTGCTTTCAGCATGAATTGTTTTGCCATGGAACGGGACCAGGAAGTTGTGACTCGAAATCATCTTCGTATGTGTTTTTGGCGACATGGTTTATTCGTTGTATCAAACCCAAGCGCGCCATGCAATGTCAGACTGAATCACCACTGCTTCGGTAGCCATTTTTTAGTTTGTCACACGATCTCTTGCCCAATTGATGTGCGTCGGCATCTTCCGCTCCTCGCTAAAAGCGGAATTCAGACTAGCATCTAATTTCGATGACTGAAGCGGATGTAACTTTAACGAGCAATCAGTCGATAATTATTTCAAAGAACATACCAGAGTGGCATGATCCCACCACTCGTTGGTATTAACTTTTGTTGCAAGTACGTTAAATTGTGCTTCCTGTATCTCATTTGTTAATGCAGGGAGAGGTTTCAGGGTACGCCAGGGGTGACCTTCTTTCAGTAAATGATGTCTTATAGGATCAAAAACACTAATATCATCAGAATTACGGGGGCTTCCACACATGGAGCTGATCACAAGCCGTCCGCCGGGTTTGAGCAATCTTTTCGCTTCTGCGAAAAAGCGAGTTCGGTCATCATCTATCAGGCAATGCAAACAACTACCATCAATAACCAGCTCAAACATTGAGTCCTTGCATTGATAAATATGACAAACATTTCCGACAAGAAAATGAGCGGAGAGGCCCGCTTGTTGAAAACGCCTTTCAGCCCATCTGATAGCGGTTTCAGAAAAATCCACACCCCATACTGAATATCCTCGTTCAGCAAGAAACTGCGCAGCCATCGCTCCATTACCACATCCCATTTCAAGTATTGGCGCGCCAGGTTGGGGTAAATAATTATTAAAATCAAGCCACTGAAAGATTTTTTCTTGCTGTTCTTTTGCCCTGAAATAACCTTTATCAGCCCAAGCTATAGCCCCATTCGCTATGAGTTGTCTGTATTTTTCTTCATAGGGATTCATATTTAAGACGCTTTATTGCAACAATAACACCCTTTATTTTATATGTTATTTATGGAAAAGAATGAAGTTTCTGGCGAAAAAGTGCGTGCTGTAGATACACGCAATAACGTCCGCTTTCACTCTTAAGGGACATTCGACAAACAACATTGTATTTTGCGTAAGGCCGAAATTCCTGCTTCTTACTCAACAGTTTTCCGGCCTCCCATCTCACGCCTCAGTGCGCCGCGATATACGGCTCCTTCACAAACTCCGCCATTAGCCAGACCATATCATGCAGCAGCCCGGTCAGCTCTTTCGCCACGCTCGCAGGCAGTGTTCCGCCCATCACCGCCAGCGTTAACGCCACGGCATAGTCCACCTGCAGAGTCGTCTCTTGCCAGCAGTCCGGCACGCAGGAAGCCATCTTTTCTCCCGCAATCAGCTGTTCAACCAGATACGGCGGGAGTTCAGCATCACAGCACTCCCGTAGTCGCTTCAGCGCAGCCAGCAACCGCTTACAGAGCTTGGTGTATGTCATTTCGTCGTCAGTTTCCACCAATACGCTTACATAGGCGGTGCAGGCATCGGCCAGTTCGAAGAGATCCGCAGAATCGGAAATTGAATTATTGATGAGGTGACAAACAGCGCTTTCCGCAGAGAGCGCGTAAGAAAATTCAGGGGTAGTAGCCATTTAGCATCCTCGTTGTGCAAAAAAATGTCATGTTATGCTAACGGGTTCCTACGCCCGGTTACGGATGTGCCGCAACGCAGGCACTTTACGACCGCGAAGAAGGGAAAAAAAGGGATAGCCATGAATTACATCAGGTTGCTTGCAAGTTTGCGAGGCGGCTTCCAGAAGGGCGTAGCCGCCGGGCACATTTTGTACCGCGGTTACTCTTTACGCAGACTTTTTCATTTTGATCAATCCTTCTAATAACGTCTGCGTCGCGCGGGAAGATTTGCCCGCCTGGGAGCAAACCAGCCCAAACTCCCGGCACAGCGAAGGCGTCACGGGCACGACGCACAAACCGCGTAATTCATCCGGCAGAGCGGATTCAGGTATCAGTGCGACGCCCAAGCCTTCGCGTACCAGCAGGCAGGCGCTGATCCAGTCGCGGACGGTCACCTGTACGTCAGACAGTTCCAACCCAGTCTGCTCCATCAGGCTTTTTCCATTGACGGCACAACCGCCTGTGGCGAGTACGAAGGGCTGGTCTGCCAGTTCCTCAAGGGTGATGCCGCGCGTGCGTGCATAGCGAGCCAGACGGTGGTTGGCTGGTAACACTGCGACCCATGCATCTTGCCCCAGGATCGCATCCGCGCGTCCGGGAACAGGGTTCATGACCACACCGATATCAACAGTATCTGCCGCAAGCCACTCTTCGACCTCCTGGTCCGTGCCTTCCAGTACGACCACCTCTATTTCAGGATGCAGGCGCTTCACGTCCCGCAGCAGCCCCGGCAAAAGCGTGGACGTTACTGACGGAAAACTGGCAAGTCGAATGCGCCCGCCACTCAGCCCGCGGCTCTCATCCGCCAGTGTGCGGATGGCGTCCAGCCGTGCCAGCATGCTTCTTGCCTCTTTGACAACCCGCTCGCCCAGGGCTGTAACACCGACGCGGCGTCGCTCACGCGTAAATACCGCAAATCCTAATGAAGCCTCTAACTGAGCGATCGCCTGGCTGGCACCCGACTGCGTCATGCCGACCACTTCAGCGGCACGCGAAATATTACTGGCGTCCGCTACGGCAACCACCAGGCGCCAGTGCAACAGATTCATCATGGATATCAGTAGCTCAGCTAATAGTTAATTTATGAATCATTAATTTTACAGAGATAACGGTTTTAAGCACAGTGAATGCAAACCGAATGTTTATCACTCACAGCTTTAACGGAGAGATTATGAAACTCTATTACGCCCCGGACACCTGTTCACTCTCACCCCATATCGTGCTTCGCGAACTGGCGATTGAGTTTGAGCTGGTTAAAGTGGACAACAGGAGCAAGCTTACCGCTGACGGGCGCGACTTCCTGACCATCAACCCTAAAGGCTATGTCGCCGCGCTTGAACGGGATGACGGAAATATCCTGACCGAGGGGCCAGCGATTTTGCAGTACCTCGCTGACCTCAAGCCGGAGAGGGGGCTGGCGCCGCGAGCAGACAGCTGGGATCGGGTGCGGCTTCAGGAATGGCTTAACTTTATCACCAGTGAAATACACGCGGGATCGGCTCCTCTTTTCAACCGCGTGTTGCCCGAAGAGGTCAAATCCATTTTTCGTGAGAAGCTCTTCAGGCGGTTCAGTTTTCTTGAGGAAACGCTCTGCACTCGCGCTTATTTGACGGGATCGACCTTCAGCGTGGCAGATGCCTATCTTTTTACCGTGCTGGGGTGGTGCAAGTTCTTCTCCATTGAGCTGAGCCCCTGGCCTGCGCTGCTGGAATACAGGGATAAAATTAATGCCCGTCCAGCGGTGCAGGCCGCATTACGTGCGGAAGCGGCTCAGTAAGACTGTAAAGCAGGTTTTTGCCGATCGTGTGTGAATATCTGCCATTTTATCTCCGACGTACTCAGGGTAAAAATGGCCGTGGCCAGCGTGTTCTCTTCATCCGGGTCGTGTGGCGAGAGACGATAAATCGGGAGCGCGGGATCATGCTGGTCTGAAAGAATACCCAGTGCCGCCACACCATCAAGGTGAGATTGCGTCTCCAGCCAGGCGTTTAGCCGCAGCTGGCGTGACCGGGAGCTGTCGGTGATCACCTGCTCAACCGCGTCAAGCTGAGGGTGGATAAGGTGATTAGCATGGGCGAAAACGTCCTGCAGCGGCGTGACGGAACAGCCTGTTCCCGTCGCTTCCACGCTAAACAGCCGGCTGTCTCCCATTTGTCCCACCGTATGATGAAATGCACCGGCGCGTGGCCCTGTGGTCAGTATGGTGATGGCTTCATCTAAGGTGGCGGCATTCAGCGCGGCGCGGGCTAATACCTGGCGCGGCATTCCGCGTGGACGGTGCAAAGCGCGAATGTTATTCACCGTATTCACCACGCCCTTTTCGTTTACGGCGAAGGTATGTCCGCAAATTGAGCCCGGATAAGCAAAACTGGTGAACGCCAGGCCGTCATCCGGGGTGATGCTGACGATGGCGCAGTCATTACGAAGCTGCGGGAAACCGTCTTCATTATGCGCGATAATCAGCTCCCCCTCTGCGGTTCTTCCCGCTACCGTGGTACAGCCATCAGAGGTTGAGCGCACCAGATCGCCGCGGCAGTTCCAGGCAAACACCTCATCAAACGGTGCATCCAGACCCTCGGCTAATCCCTTCAGCTCCTGCCAGATCAGGGGATAGTGTGACTGGACCCGCGAGCGCATGCTTCGGGTCTGTTCTGCGTCTTTCATGGCGGTAACGGTTTGCCACAACGCCGTTTGCGTGAGTTTTGCATGCCAGGCCTCGCGGCCAAAGGCGCCAAGTTCCTGACCTACTGCAAAAGCGGAACCACGAATGTCGATTTTTTTCATAGTATTATCATTCACTTCTGTTCAGGATACGTGTTGCAAAAATTCTTTCAGGCGTGGATTGCGACTGCTATTCAGCAGCATATCAGGTGGACCATCTTCGGCAATGGTACCGCCATCAATAAAGATGAGCCGTGATGCAACATCCCGGGCGAAGCCGATTTCATGGGTCACAATCACCATGGTCATGCCTTCTTCGGCCAGCGAGCGCATGACTTTCAGCACCTCGTGCCGTAATTCGGGGTCCAGCGCTGAGGTTGGCTCATCGAACAGCATCATTTTCGGTTTCACCGCCAGGGCTCTGGCAATGGCCACGCGTTGCTGCTGACCGCCAGAGAGCTCTGATGGGTAGTGACTGGCGCGTTCGCGTAAGCCAACGCGGTCCAGTAGCGCCAGCGCCTGCTCCCGCGCGGCGGCTTTGCTCTGTTTGCGTACGCGAACCGGACCAAACATCACATTCTCCAGCGCCGTCAGATGGGGGAACAGATGGAACTGCTGAAACACCATCCCGGCTTCGCGGCGGATATCACATTCGTTAGCGTGAGGATCGGTAATATGCATTCCCGCTACCAGCAGCTTGCCAGAGGAAATTTCCTCCAGCTTGTTAATGCAGCGCAGCAGCGTCGATTTGCCCGAACCGGAAGGGCCGATGATCACCACGACTTCGCCGGCGTCAATTTTTAAATTGATGTCGTGCAGCACCTGAGTGGCGCCGAAATTTTTCGACACTGCGCTAAATTCAACCATGCTCATAAAATATGGATCCTCTTCTCCAGTTGCTTCAGCAGGAAACTCAGGCACAGCGTCACCAGCAGATAAATCATTGCCACTGCGGTCCAGACTTCCAGCGCGCGGAAATTACCGGCAATAATTTCTTGCCCCTGACGAGTCAATTCCGCCACACCAATCACAATAAACAGCGAGGTGTCTTTAATACTGATAATCCACTGATTACCTAACGCAGGGATCATACGGCGTAATGCCAGCGGCATAATGACATGCCATAGCGTGCTGCGCTGAGATAATCCCATTGCCAGGCTGGCCTCTCTAAAACCTTTATTAATCGAGAGGATCGCCCCTCGGGTGATTTCTGCAATATAAGCACCCGAGTTAATCACAATAGTCGTAATGGCCGCGGTTACCGGATCGATATGAATCGGTAACACCATGGGGAGTGCGAAGTAAATAAACATCACTTGTACCATAATAGGCGTCCCGCGGATTAACTCGACAAAGACTAACGAGACTGTCTTTGATATTTTCCCTCCGAGCGCCCGGCAGGTTCCCGCCAGCAGGCCAATAACAAAACCACCCAATAAACCTGATAATGAAATAATCAGCGTCAGCTGTAGTCCTTGCAACAGCAGCGGCAGGGACTCCCAAATATATTTACTGTCGAAATTCATATGTTACCCGTTAAGATGCAACGAGGTCGGATCGCTCCGACCTGGCGGGATTATTTTGGCTGTTTAGCAAACCACTTCACGTAAATCTTGCTGTAAGTGCCGTCCGCACGTAACGCCTGCAGCGCGGCGTTGATCTTCGGCGTCAGGCTGCTGTTCTTCTGCATCGCAAAGCCGTAGTGCTGCGGCAGAATGCTGTCAGTCTCGCCGGTCGATTTCACTTTGCCATCACCTGCCGTTTTTACGTAATAGAGTACGTTGGGCGAATCATGCACCACGGCATCAAGGTTACCTGCCTGCAAATCAAGATAGGCGTTATCGATATTCGGGAATTCGACATAGTTCGCCTTATATTTGCTTTTCATAAAGCTGGCCGCCGCCGTTCCCTGCTTTAATCCCACTTTCTTTCCTGCTAAATCGCTGAATTTAGTAATGGTATTATCGCTGCTTTTCACCGCCATTAATAAATCAGCATCATAATAACCGTCGCTGAAATCGACGACCTGTTTACGCGCGTCGGTTATCGTAATGCCCGCCATGGCGACATCCAGATTACGTGATTGCAAACCCGGAATCAGTCCCCCGAAGTCCATCGGGCGTAATTCGTAGCTGACGTGCATTTTTTTAGCAATCGCATCCCACAAATCAATATCAAAGCCGACGTATTTATCGCCTTGTTTAAATTCAAAGGGGACAAACGCGGTATCAACGCCAACCGTTAATTTATCCTGTGCTTCTGCCACAAAACTGGCGGAGCAAGCGACCAGTGCTAACGTAACTTTTAATTTAGTGAATAATCCAGACATGATAACCCTCGGCGTCAGTAAAGTAGCGTACATGAATGTCACCCGGCGAAATATATCGGCAGGGTGGGGAAATAAAAAAGTTGATATGCAGGGCGCACTTTCATGCGCCAAAATTAAAACGATACTTATGCGGGAATAATCTCATCCCGCGTGTCGGGTACCGGCGTCTGTGCGCCGTTCATTACCATCGAGAGAAAACTGTAATAACCATTAATTCCGATTAGATCCACCACGCCTTTCTCGCCCCACAGCGCGATAGCGTGCTGCCAGGTGGCATCGCTGACCTTCTGCTGCTCCTGTAACTCCTTGCAAAAGTGATAGACCGCCCACTCATCCGGCTGCAAATCCTCTGGAAGACGCTTTTCATTAATCGCCTGCACTGCCGCGGCAGAAATACCTTTCTCGCGCGCTATCGGCGCATGAATCGCCCACTCCACAGGCTGCGACCAGTGCCGCGCGGTCATCAAAATCGCCAGTTCCGACAGGCGCTGTCCCAGCGCGCTGCGATAACGCAGGTATTCGCCCATGCGTTGCGCATGCGCCATCAGCTCGGGACTGCGCAGCAGCGGCTCGAAAGGTGGCAGCAGCGCACCGCGGGGCCCGTTGATTATCTCTTCGGCCAAAGCACGCTGCTGGTCGTCCCATTCATGCTCCGCCAGTGGGGGTAAACGATTGATCATAATTTGCCGGTCTCTTCGCGAATGACGGTGTTTAGCGTGTCCACTACAAAGTCGAGCTGGCCAGGCGTGACAATAAACGGGGGGGCGATCAGGATATGGTCGCCATATTGCCCGTCAATCGTTCCACCCATTGGATAGACCATCAGCCCACGTGACATACAGTTTGCTTTGATTGCTGCGTGCAGTTTCAGGGCAGGATCGAAGGGGGTTTTGCTGGCTTTATCGCGTACCAGCTCAACGCCCGCAAACAAGCCGCGTCCACGCGTATCACCGACATGCGGTAATTCCCCCAGCACTTCACGCAATGCGCTGTGCAGGTAAGCCCCCTGCTGCCTGACCGCCTGCAGCAAATTATCGCGTGCAATCACCTGCTGCACGGCCAGGGCTGCGGACGCGGCGGTCGCGTGACAAATGTAGGTGTGCCCGTGCTGGAACAGACCGCTACCGGCCTGCAGCGCTGAGACAATCTTCTCGCTCGCTAATACTGCGCCAATAGGCTGATAGCCGCCCCCCAGCCCCTTCGCGATGGTCACCAAATCCGGCACCACATCATCCTGTTCAAACGCATGCAATGTGCCGGTGCGTCCCATGCCGCACATGACTTCATCCGCGATATAGAGGATGCCGTATTTATCACACAGGTTGCGTACACCTTTAAGATAGCCCGGGGTAGGCGGCGTGGCGCCGGTGGTGGCTCCCACCACGGTTTCTGCACAGAAACCAATAATGGTGTCGGGACCGGCCTCAATAATGGCTTGCTCCAGCTCGTTGAGCAGACGCGTGGTGTATTGCTGCTGGGTTTCGTCAGCGCGGCGGTCGCGATACTCGTTGCAGGCCGAAACGCGGATAACGTCGATCAGCAAGGGAGCAAACTGGCGGCGGCGCCATTCGTTGCCTCCCACCGCGAGCGCCCCAAGGGTATTGCCATGATAGCTCTGCTTACGGGCGATAAATTTGGTGCGCGACGGCTGGCCGATCTCAACAAAATACTGACGCGCCAGCTTGAGCGCAGTTTCGACCGCTTCCGAACCCCCCGAAACGAAATAGGCATAGTTAAGATCGCCAGGCGCCGTGCGAGTCAGCTGTTCAGCAAGCTGTTCAACAGTGTCGCTGGTAAAAAAACCGGTATGGGCATAGGCCAGTTGATCGATCTGGCGATGCATCGCAGCCAGCACGTCAGGATGCGCGTGGCCTAAACAGGAAACGGCGGCGCCACCGCAGGCGTCCAGATACTGTTTTCCCTGTGCATCAAAAATGTACGCCCCCTGGGCGCGTACCGCCACGGCGGGCGTGTTGCGTAGACTGCGGTGAATGATATGGGTCATGCGGGTCCTGCTCCTGAATACGCTGTGCTAATAAAGCGCATCTTGCAGGATCCATTTGTATCACGTCAATTTCATTTTGATCCAAATGCATTCTGTTTTCTTATGCCGGATGCAAATGAATTATTTTTCAGGGTTTCCCGGGCACCACATAGGCACCAGAGTCGATAAGATAGCGTTCAGCATTTTCGATTTTATTGACTGCATCCCGACCATGGCGCGCGACCAGCATCGCCAGTAAACACTCGGCGAGCCCCATACCGGACACCACGGAAGGAAAAAACGACGGGCTGTCTATGGAAAACAGCAGCGTGCAATCGGCAGCCTGGGCTAATGGCGAGACGGGAGAATCCGTAATGGCGACGATTGTCGCGCCTGCCTGCTGGGCCGCGCGCAGGACATCGAGCGACTCACGCGAATAGGGGGCAAAACTGGTGAGTAACAGGCAATCTTGTGCTGTTAATTCGCGGGTGAACACCTCGATATTGCTCGCCAGACCATCAATGAGTGATGCTTGCCGATTGAACAGTCGATAGACATAAAACAGCGACCAGGCGATAGGAAAGCTGGCCCGGAAGCCGCAAATATAGACATTCTCAGCCGCGTCCAGCAGCGATACAGCCTGCTCCATGGCCTGATGGTTTTCATGCTGTGTGAAAGCCAAATTTGCCTGATGCGCCTGAAACACCTCTTCATACAGCTGCGGTTGAGTGCCTTTGGCAATCAATTTCTCGGCTTTGGATACATATGTATCATTGCGCAGCCCGAGTTCATCAATGAATGCGTTCTTGAGTTCACCCCAGCCGTTGTAACCCAATCGTTGCGCTAACCGCAGCAGCGTGGCGGGTTTTACACCGGCTTCACTGGCGAAGGCGCGCATCGATAGCACGACCAGCTGATTGGTATTCTGTAGAGAGAACTCGGCAGCACGCTGTAATTCTGCAGACAACTCACTGAATGTACTGACAATATTTTCCCTTGGATTCATAGCAAATAGTCCCGCTTTTGAAGGTTAGCGCTGCTGTTGTCAACTTACGTTCGATCTTCACAGACCGAACGGGTTCGCGTTGTCTCAGAAACGGATGATGAAAACACAGAGTGAATAAGTCAACGGGGAGCTGAACAGGGGGGTTATCAGATGCGCGAAACCAATCTGATGATCATTATGATAAAGGCCAAAGGTAAGACTGTTTTCTATGCAGCATTGTGCTGCTCCTCGCTCATTCCAGCCCTTCGATATTCGACTTAACCGCTTTCAGCGTCCTTCTTCGGATCCAGCCGCTCCCAGCCCGTATTGCCAGCCAGTAGGCTGCCATTTTTAGGTGAGTACGTTTGTCCGGACAATAGACGAAGGTCTCCGTACAGAGTTCATGTTGACCCGGGGCCAGTTCCGTTACCTGGTAGCGGAGCAACAGTTTTGCGCTGCCCGGCGCGGCTGGAGACTGAAAAGCAATGGCATCCGGTGCGTTTTCCAGACCGAAATCAGTCCTCCAGAATTGTCCTTTTAAGCCGTAGCTGAGCTCAGAGGCTGAACTTTTCAAAAGCGTAAAGCTGTGCAACCCAAAGTTGCTGATTGAGTTAGCCTGCTGATTGCGCAGAAATCTTTGCGGCAATTGCCGCAAAGACATCAGCCGACGAATCACGGCATCTTGCCGGACGTCAAAGTTGGCAATCAACGGCAGAATATTTTCAGGATGCGCAGTATGAATGACCGCTCGGTGTTTTTCATGAAACTGGAACTGGGGGAGAAAAGCAGGAACATCCCGCCACTGAGCAAGCGCTTTGCGGGTAACGAATCCGGGGTTCAGCATTGTTCTTCCTTGTCATCCTTTGAGCACAGCCAGAGTAACAGATGGTTTGCGGCAGACAATTACCAGGAAAACGTAGTACCGAAGCGTGCATCAACAAGACCTTTACCGTTCTAAGATCCCGTTATTTGACGACAGAGGCTGGCATTGCCGGGTGGCGGCTGCGCCTTACCCGGCCTACAAGAGAAAAAAAAGCGACACGAACCGTAGGCCCGTGCAAGCGAAGCGCCGCCGGGCACAGCCGCACTGCCGTCACCCCTCGCTCAGCATCGTCAAAAACCGCTTCACCGTCCGCGAGCGTTCAAAGCGCCGCCAGCAGAGCGCGATATCGGTATAAAGCTCCGGTGAGCTCAGCGTGTGATAGGTGACATTCGGCGGCGAAATGGCTGCCATGGATTTGGGGACCAGCGCGAACCCGCCGCCTGCGGAAACCATGCTCAGGGAGGACGAAAGCTGCGACGACTGCAACGCGTGATGCACGTCAATCCCGGCCCGCTCGCAGCAGCCGTGAACCCGATCATACAGGCCCGGCGCGACCTCCTGCGGGAACAACACCACCGGCGTCTCCCGAAGCTGCTCTAACGCCAGCGAATCGCACGCCGCCAGCGGATGATCGCGATGCAGCGCCACCACCATCGGCTCCCGGTCGAGGATTTTTAACTCGAACGCCTTGCTGCTCTCGCACGGCAGGCGCACGAAGGCGATATCCAGTTCACCCTCTGCCAGCATCGTCGTCAGCGACGACATATTGGCTTCCACCTGGTGAACCTGCACCGCCATGTTCTGCACCTGAAACTGGCGAATCAGGGTAAAAATTTTGGGATGAAAAGCGTCGGAGCTGGTAATGCCAATCGACAGGTTGCCGTTCAGCCCGCGCGCGATGCCGCGGGCTTTCTCCAGCGCGGCATCGCTCAGCGCCAGGATCTTGCAGGCATCCTCGTAGAAGGCTTCTCCCGCTTCGGTCAGCTCCACGCCTCGCGTCAGGCGTCTGAACAGCGGCGTACCCACTTCCTCTTCGAGCCGTTTGATTTGCTGACTCAGAGGAGGCTGTGAAATACCCAGCGCTTCGGCCGCCCTGGTGAAGTGTCGCTCGCGTGCCACCGCGACAAAATACCGCAGATAACGAAGTTCCATATCTAAAACGTCTCAAACCAGCATGGTTTCTATATTGGAACTCTCTGCTGAATCGGGTCAACATTTATTTAACCTTTCTAAATAAAGTTGAAGAGGACGAGCATGATGATGCATTCATCTGCCTGCGACTGTGAGGCCAGTTTGTGTGAGACCCTGCGCGGGTTCTCCGCCCAGCATCCTGACAGCGTGATCTATCAGACATCGCTAATGAGCGCCCTGTTAAGCGGCGTGTATGAAGGAGAGACCACCATCGCCGATCTGCTGGCACACGGTGATTTTGGTCTGGGTACCTTCAACGAGCTGGACGGCGAAATGATTGCCTTCAGCAGCCAGGTGTACCAGCTGCGCGCCGACGGCAGCGCCCGGGCCGCGAAGCCGGAGCAGAAAACGCCGTTCGCGGTTATGACCTGGTTCCAGCCGCAGTACCGCAAAACTTTCGATACGCCGGTGAGCCGTCAGCAGATCCACGACGTCATCGACCAGCAGATCCCCTCCGATAACCTGTTCTGCGCGCTGCGCATCGACGGCAACTTCCGTCACGCCCACACCCGCACCGTACCGCGCCAGAAGCCGCCGTACCGCGCGATGACCGACGTGCTGGACGACCAGCCGGTGTTCCGCTTTAACCAGCGCGAGGGTGTGCTGGTCGGTTTCCGCACGCCGCAGCATATGCAGGGCATCAACGTGGCGGGCTATCACGAGCATTTCATCACCGACGACCGTCAGGGCGGGGGCCATCTGCTCGACTACCAGCTGGAGAGCGGCGTCCTCACCTTCGGTGAAATTCACAAGCTGATGATCGATCTGCCCGCCGACAGCGCCTTTTTACAGGCCAACCTTCACCCCAGCAATCTGGATGCGGCGATCCGTGCCGTCGAAAACTAACAGGAGAACTACCGTGAACAGTGAGAAACAGTCACGTCAGTGGGCGCACGGCGCCGATTTGGTTGTTGGCCAGCTGGAAGCGCAGGGCGTGAAGCAGGTGTTCGGGATCCCGGGGGCGAAAATCGACAAGGTCTTTGACTCCCTGCTGGATTCTTCCATCGAGATTATTCCGGTGCGTCACGAAGCCAACGCGGCGTTTATGGCGGCGGCGGTAGGGCGTCTGACCGGCAAGGCCGGGGTGGCGCTGGTCACCTCCGGGCCGGGCTGTTCCAACCTGATTACCGGCATTGCCACCGCCAACAGCGAAGGCGACCCGGTGGTGGCGCTGGGCGGGGCGGTGAAGCGGGCAGATAAAGCCAAGCTGGTGCACCAGAGCATGGACACCGTCGCCATGTTCAGCCCGGTCACCAAATACGCCGTGGAGGTGAGCGCACCGGACGCGATTGCTGAGGTGGTTTCCAACGCGTTTCGCGCCGCCGAGCACGGCAGGCCGGGAGGCGCATTCGTCAGCCTGCCGCAGGATATTGTCGACCAGCCCGCCACGGGGGCAATTTTGCCCGCCAGCGGCCCCGCGCTGATGGGGCCGGCACCGGAATCCGCCATCAACGACGTGGCGAAGCTTATCGAGAAGGCCAAAAACCCGGTCATTCTGCTGGGGCTGATGGCGAGCCAGCCAGCCAACAGTGCCGCGCTGCGCAAGCTGCTGGAGAAAAGCCGCATTCCGGTTACCAGCACCTATCAGGCCGCCGGGGCGGTGAACCAGGAGCATTTCACCCGCTTCGCCGGACGCGTCGGTCTCTTCAATAACCAGGCGGGCGACCGGCTGCTCCATCTGGCGGATCTGATTATCTGCATCGGCTATAGCCCGGTGGAATACGAGCCGTCCATGTGGAACAGCGGCGACGCCACGCTGGTGCACATCGATGTGCTGCCTGCCTATGAAGAACGAAACTACGTGCCGGATCTGGAGCTGGTGGGGGACATCGCCGAAACGCTGAATCAGCTCGCTAACCGTATCGACCATAAGCTTGAGCTAAGCCAGCGGGCCTCCGAAATTCTGGTCGATCGCCAGCATCAACGCGATCTGCTCGATCGTCGCGGCGCCTCGCTCAACCAGTTTGCCCTGCATCCGCTGCGCATCGTGCGCGCCATGCAGGACATCGTCAATAACGACGTGACGCTCACCGTCGACATGGGCAGTTTCCACATCTGGATCGCCCGCTACCTCTACAGCTTCCGGGCGCGTCAGGTGATGATCTCCAACGGTCAGCAGACCATGGGCGTCGCGCTGCCGTGGGCCATTGGCGCGTGGCTGGTCAACCCGAGCCGCAAGGTGGTTTCGGTCTCCGGTGACGGCGGCTTCCTGCAGTCGAGCATGGAGCTGGAAACCGCGGTGCGCCTCAACGCTAACGTGTTGCACATCATCTGGGTGGATAACGGCTACAACATGGTTGCCATTCAGGAAGAGAAAAAATACCAGCGTCTTTCCGGCGTCGAGTTCGGCCCGGTCGATTTCAAAGTCTATGCCGACGCCTTTGGCGCGAAAGGCTTTGCCGTGGAGAGCGCCGACGCGCTCGAACCCACGCTGCGTGCGGCGATGGATGTGGATGGCCCGGCCGTGGTGGCCATTCCCGTCGACTACAGCGATAACCCGCTGCTGATGGGCCAGCTCCATCTCAGCCAGATTTTGTGAATCAACATAAGGACAGAGAAATGCAAAAAGTTGCTCTCGTAACAGGCTCAGGCCAGGGGATTGGTAAAGCGATCGCGCTTCGCCTGGTGAAGGATGGCTTTGCCGTCGCCATCGCCGACTATAACGTTGAGACGGCAAGAGCCGTCGCCGATGAAATCATCCGTAACGGCGGGAACGCCGTCGCCGTGAAGGTGGATGTCTCTGACCGCGAACAGGTATTTGCGGCGGTGGAGAAAGCCCGCACCGCGCTGGGCGGATTCAACGTGATCGTCAATAACGCCGGGATTGCGCCGTCTACCCCAATTGAATCCATCACACCGGATATTGTCGACAAGGTCTACAACATCAACGTGAAAGGGGTGATCTGGGGGATCCAGGCCGCGATTGACGCGTTCCGCAAAGAGGGGCACGGCGGCAAGATCATCAACGCCTGCTCCCAGGCGGGCCACACCGGCAACCCGGAGCTGGCCGTCTACAGTTCCAGCAAGTTCGCGGTGCGCGGCTTAACCCAGACCGCCGCACGGGATCTCGCGCCGCTGGGGATAACCGTTAACGCCTACTGTCCGGGCATCGTTAAAACGCCGATGTGGGCAGAGATTGACCGTCAGGTCTCCGAGGCGGCGGGTAAACCGCTCGGCTACGGGACCGAAACCTTTGCCAAACGCATTACGCTTGGCCGCCTGTCCGAACCGGAAGATGTCGCCGCCTGCGTCTCATACCTGGCTGGGCCGGATTCCGACTACATGACCGGCCAGTCGCTCTTAATTGATGGTGGGATGGTGTTCAACTAAATTCTAATAAGCTCTGACATGAGTTTTCCCCTGCACCCGTGCAGGGGCTTTTTTTTGTCTCCTCCGCCATTGTGCATTACACTGCGCGCTGCAAAACTTTAGTCATTACGATCTGACAGGCGGTAACAGCGATGAACGGTACAATCACAACGTGGTTTAAAGATAAAGGCTTTGGATTTATCAAAGATGAAAACGGCGATAACCGCTATTTTCATGTGATTAAGGTCGCGAACCCCGATCTGATTAAGAAAGATGCCGCGGTGACCTTCGAACCGACCACCAACAACAAAGGCCTTTCCGCCTACGCGGTGAAGGTGATCCCGGAAAGCAAACATCTCTTTATTGCGGGCGAGCGCGTGAAGCTCACCTCCATCAAATCCTTCGTGGTGTTTAACGAAGAAGAGCCGGTTGATACCAAAATCGACAAAGAGAATGCGGTGCTGTCTGTGGGGCTGCTGATGAACAGCATCAAGCCGAAATCTGATAAAAAGCCGGGCGAAATGCGCACGGTGAAGAAGCTGGCAATCACCACCTTCCAGAACACGACGCTGATCTTCACCGAAGATGAGATCGACATTGATGCCACGGTGAAGCTGCTGAAGTGATTTTTTTTGCCGGGTGGCGGCGATGCCTTACCCGGCCTGGAAAACTTAACCCATCCTGTGCTCGCCCCGTAACATCGCCTCACGGTCAAACACCTTCTGGATCTCCCCGTGCGACATAAACGCCGCCCGGTCGGACATATGGGCAATCACGTCCGCATCGTGACTCACCAGCAGATAGGTCATCTCGTGCTCGGCCTTCAGGCGGTTGAGCAGGTTCAGGATCTCCGCCTGCACGGACATATCCAGCGCCGAGGTCGGCTCGTCCAGCAGCAGAAGCTGCGGGCGCAGCAGCAGCGCGCGGGCAATGGCAACGCGCTGGCGCTGGCCGCCGGAAAGCTGGTGCGGATAACGTTTACCCGCGTCGGCAGAAAGCCCCACCTCGTGCAGTGCATTGGCCACCTTTTCCGCGATTTGCGTCTCGCCATGGATGCTTAACGGCTCCGACAGCGTGCGCGCAATGGTGTGGTTCGGGTGCAGCGACGCCCACGGATCCTGAAACACCATCTGTACGTTGCGGCGAAGCTCGCCTTCAAAACGTCGCCCAGGCGTTAACGTTTCCCCCAGCAGCGCAATATTGCCGCGCCACTCACGCTGCAGCCCTGCCAGCACGCGCAGAATCGTCGATTTCCCGCAACCGGATTCACCTATCAGGCTGAAGGTTTCACCTTTCTCGATGACAAAGCTGGCGGCGAACACCGCCGTTTTCTCCCCGAAGCTCACCTGGAGATCCTTTACTTCAACGAGCGTCATTGTCGGCCTCCTTCCACGGCTGCGAACGGTCGAGCGTTGGCAGCATCTGTCCATAAGTATGGGCGTCTGGACGACAGGTCCACAGGGTGCGCGTGTACGTATGCGTTGCCTGCGGAAGCTGGCTTGCCGCCATCTCATCCACCTTTTCGCCCTGATACATCACCAGCACGCGGTCGCAGTGCTCCGCCACCAGCGGCAGATCGTGGCTGATTAACAGCATCGCCATCCGGCGTTCTTCGCACTGCTGCACCAGCAGTTCGAGGATCTGGCTACGCAGGCGGGCGTCCAGCGCGGAGGTAGGTTCGTCGGCAATCAGCACCTGCGGGTTGTTGACGAGCGCAATCGCAATCATCACCCGCTGGCCCATGCCCCCGGAAAGCTCACCGGGGTAGCGCTGGAGGACATGTTCGTTGAGTCCGACGGCGCGGATGATGTCGTGAATGCGTGCCTGGCGTTCTGAACGCGGCAGCCGCTGATGCAGCGTGAGCGCCTCATCAAGCTGGGCGGCGACGGTTTTCACGGGGTTGAGGGCGTAGCGCGGGTCCTGCATGACCATCGCAATCCCGTTGCCGCGCAGCGCCTGCCAGCGGCGGGAGCTCAGGGTCAGCAGGTCGTTGCCGAGCACGTTAAGCCGGTTAGCGCTTACGATGCCGGGCTTACGCACCAGCCCCATCAGGGCGCGGGCGGACATCGACTTGCCGGAGCCGGATTCCCCCACCAGCGCCAGCCGCTCGTTGCCAAGCGTGAAGCTCAGGTTGTTGACCACGCGCGCGGCGGGGTAGTCGATATTCAGCGCATCGACGATGACGCGGTGTTCAGTCATGCTGTGGCTCCAGTACGTCGCGCAGGCCGTCGCCTAACAGGTTAAAGGCCAGGCTGGCAAACAGAATCGCCCCGCCCGGAATGGCGGCAATCCACCACTGGTCGAAAATGACCTGCATGCCGTCGGCAATCATCGCCCCCCATTCGGCCATGGGCGGCCGTGCGCCAAGGCCGAGGAAGCCGAGACCAGCGGCGGCCAGAATAATCCCCGCCAGATCCAGCGCCAGGCGCACAATCGCGGACGGCAGACACAGGGGCAGAATATGGCCGACCAGCAGGCGCAGGCCGCGGATCCCCATCATCTCGGCGGCGGCCAGATAATCGCTGTGGCGCAGACGCTGAATTTCACTCCGCGCCTGACGCGCATAGGCAGGCCAGGTGGTTAAGGCCAGCGCCAGCGCGCCGTTGACCAGCCCCGGGCCGAGCATCGCCACAAACGCGAAGGCGAGGATCAGGCGCGGCATCGACATCACCACGTCGGTAAAGCGCATCAGGATGCGCTCCATCCAGCCGCCGTAGTAGCCGGACAAAATCCCCACCAGCAGCCCGGCAGGCAGGGTGATAACGGTAACCAGCGCCACCAGCCCGAGCGCCGGACGGGTGCCGTAAATCAGGCGCGAGAGCAGGTCGCGCCCGTAGCTGTCGGTACCCAGCCAGTGCTGGCCGTTCGGTGCCTGTAAGCGCGCGGCGGCGTCCTGCCAGTTCGGGTCAAGCGGCGCGAGCCAGGGGGCGAACAGGGCGATAAACACCAGCAGCGCGATGGCCACCAGCCCGCAAAACGCGGCAGGGGAGCGGCGCAGGCGGCGTAAGAAAAGATAAAACGGCATCAGCGCACCCTGGGATCGGTCGCCCGCACAAGCAGGTCGGTAAGGTTATTGATCAGCACAAAGCAGACGCCAATCAGCAGCGTGCCGCCCATGATGGCGGTGGTGTCTCCGGCGAACAGGGCGGTGGTGAGGTAGCGCCCGATCCCCGGCCAGGAGAAGACGGTTTCGGTCAGTACCGCGCCTTCCAGCATGCTGGTGTAGGCGAGGGCGATCACCGTCAGCAGGGTGCCACGAATGTTTGGCAGCACGTGGCGCAGCAGGATGGTCATCTCCCCGGCTCCCTTGGCGCGGGCGAGCAGGATGTACTCCTTGTTCATTTCGCCGAGGCAGGCGGAGCGCGTCAGGCGGGTAATGCTTGCCAGCGAGTAATAGGTCAGCAGCAGCACCGGCAGCACCAGGTGGCTGAGGGCGTTGCGAAACGCCTCGCGGTCGCCGGAAAGCCAGGTATCCACCAGCGCAAAGCCGGTGCGCGGCTCGACGGTGAACTGCCAGATATCGTCCAGCCTGCCGGGACCCGCGCTCCACTGCAGCTTCGCGTAGAACAGGGCCAGCATCAGCAGGCCGAGCCAGAAGATCGGTACCGAGTTGCCGAGCAGGGTGAGGGTTCTGATGGCGAGATCGAGCGGCGAACCTGCGTAGCGGGCGCACAGCACCCCGGCAATCACGCCGAGCACGGCACCGATGATTAAGGCCAGCGTCGCCAGCTCCAGCGTGGCGGGGAAGGCGTGCAGCAGGTCCTGCAACACCGGCTGCCCGGTGGCGCTGGCGGTGCCTAAATCACCATGGGCAAGGTTTTGGAGGTAGTGCCAGAACTGCACGGGCAGGGGGAGATCCAGCCCCAGCTGGTGGCGAACCTGATCGTAGGTTGACTGGCTGGCGTGATCGCCGACGATCTGCAGCACGCGATCGACCGGTGAAAACGCCGACAGCGCAAACGTGACGAGCAGCAGTCCGAAGAGCGTGAGCAGCAGGGTCAGCAGGCCCTGGAGCACGCGGGTGGAAAGATGTGGCATGGGAAAACCATTATCCTGAAAATATGCACGGACGACCCCCTCTCCCACGGGAGAGGGAGAAGGACAAGGGCTACTTCGTAACGCGATCGTACCAGACCATATCCGCGTTCAGCCCCTGCTGATACCCCTTCACGTTATCGCGCACCACGATCTGGGTTTTACCCTGATCGACAAATACGTATGGCGAGCTCTGCTGCAGCTGTTCCTGCATCTTCTTGTACAGATCCAGACGCTTCGCCGGATCCGGTTCGGCAACCGCCGCCAGCGTGGCCTTGTTCAGCTCCGGGATTTTCCAGCCGTTCAGACCGGCCACGGTGCTGGACTTCCCGTCGTTCCACGCGAAGGCGCTGGCGTTAGAGTGCGCATCGAAGTAGTCCGGGATCCACAGACGAATCGCCGCCTGATGCTGCTTAGCGCGCACGCGGGCATAGACCTGACTCCCGGCGGCAGGCAGCAGATCCACCTTCACGCCACCCTGCGCAAAGCTCGCCTGCATCGACTGGGCGATGGTGATAAACGGCGGCTTGTTCTCTACGTCCAGCGTGAAGTGCGCGTCCTTAATGCCCGCTTTGGCGAGAATGGCTTTCGCTTTTGCCGGGTCAAACTTAAACGGATTGTCTTCCAGCGCGCCTGGCAGACCGACCGGCAGGAAGCTCTGGTGAACAAAATACTGGCCTTTCAGCAGGTTTTTGGTAATGCCTTCATAGTCCACCAGCCAGCGCGACGCTTCCCAGAAGGCCGGGTTATTCAGCAGCGGGTTAGCGCTGTTGCCGGTGTTAAACACCAGGTAATTCTGCTCGGCGGACGGAATGCTCAGCACCTTCACGCCCGGCTTGCCGTCGAGCGCGCTAATCTGGTCTGCACCCAGATCGCGCGCCACATCCGCATCACCCTGCTGGATCAGCAGGCGGCGTGAAGCCGGATCGGGGACGTTTTTAATGATGATGCTTTTGAGCTTCGGCGCGCCGCCGGGCGCGGAGTCGTTAGCTTCCAGCACGATGGCCTGATGCGGCTGATAGACGCGCATTTTGAACGCGCCGCTGCCCGCCGAGTGCATTTTCAGCCACGCGTTACCGAAGTCATTATCCTTCACGTTCGCGGCGACCTGCTTTTCATCGACGATAGAGGCAATCGGCGTGGAGAGAATATTCAGCGCCACAGACGGGCTGACGTCCGCCGTCCAGTGCAGCTGGAGGGTGTGATCGTCCACCTTTTTCAGCTGGCTGGCGATGTTGCTCGCGTCCCAGCCCAGCACGTTGAGGATAAAGGCCGGGGATTTGTTCAGCGTCACGGCGCGGGTGTAGGAGAAAATCACGTCTTCCGGGCGCAGCGGGTTGCCGGAGGCGAATTTCGCATCGGGTTTAAGCTTGATGGTCAGGGTTTTTGCTGCCGCGTCCGCTTCCCAGCTTTCCGCCAGAATCGGCGTGATTTTTTCCGGATTATCGCGGTCCGGCTGGACCAGACGCTGGTACAGGCTCGGCACGGTCTGGATGCTGGAGAGCTCGTTGGCTTCGGCCGGGTCGAGGCTCACGATGTCATCCAGCCCCTGGGCAACCACCAGCGTGTTGGGCGGAGTAGCGGCGTGGGTAGCGCTTGAGAGCGCAGCCAGCACCAGTAACGGCAACAGTTTTTTTGTCATAGCGATCCCTGAGAAGAATATATTGTGATTGTTTTATGCTCCGCTACGTTAGGGCGACTGTGACATTCCACAAAGTCGAAATTCAGCTTTACTTATGCCTTCCGGGAATATCGCATGCGCTCGGGCTATTAAAACACGCTGCTTTTCGCGCGCTTTTTAACCTGCTATAACAAATGCCTTACCTTTCAGGGAGTCACCGCCGTGCCCGAAATCAATCAACATGGTCAAACCGTTAACGATATCGTTCCCGACTGGAAAGGCGCGCGCCCGTTAACCCGCACGCCGCTGTTCGGCCAGTATTGCCGCCTGGAGCCGCTGGACGCCGATCGCCACGCGGCCGATCTCTATGAGGCCTACGCGCTGGGCGACGACAGCGACTGGACGTGGCTTGCCAGCACGCAGCCAGAGAGCGTGGAAGCCACCGCGCACTGGATCATGGCGAAGGTCATGGACGATGAGCTGGTGCCATTTGCCGTCATTGACTTACGTACCGAACGGGCGGTGGGGCTGGTGAGCTATATGGCCAACGAGCGGCTGCTGGGGTCGGTGGAGATAGGACACGTCACCTGGTCGCGTAAAATGAAAGGTTCCCGCATCGGCACTGAAACGGTGTGGCTGCTGCTGAAAAATGCGTTTGAGCACGGCTACCGGCGCCTCGAGTGGAAGTGCGATTCGATGAACGTTGCCTCACGCAGGGCGGCGGAGCGGCTGGGGTTTGTCTGGGAAGGGCGCCTGCGCCAGAAGCTGGTGCGCAAAGGGCGCAACCGCGACAGCGATATGCTTTCTATTATTGACGGCGAATGGCCGCAAAGAGATGCGGAGCTGCGCGCCTGGCTGGCGGCGGAGAATTTTGACGACGACGGGCGTCAGATAAAGCGTCTTGAGGCGTTTCGGTTATAAGTTTTTTATGTAGGGTACAGCGTAAACGCGCGGCTAATCCGCGGAAATCGCGATTTCAATCAGGTTGGTTTTTCCTGACTGTAGCCCGCGCGCTACCGCTTCGGCGATATCGGCAGCTTCGGTTACCCGGCAGCAGTGGACGCCCATGGCGGTGGCCAGCGACTGAAAATCGATATGCGGGTTCACCAGGTCCATCCCGATAAAACGCCCCAGCCGCGTTGAGCTGTAGTCAGCATGGCTCTTCATAAAGTTTTTCAGGATGTTGTACTCCCTGTTATTCATGACGATAAAGGTGACCGGCAGATTTTCGTGTGCCGCCGTCCAGAGCGCCTGCGGCGAGTACAGGGAGGCTCCGTCACCTATCAGGCAGACCACCGGCTCCCGTCCGCGTCCCAGCGAGTGCCCTACTGAGGCAGGCATCCCCCAGCCCAGTCCGCCGCCGCGCATAAAGTAGTAGCGCTGGTGCTGCTGGTCAGAGATGAACCGGCGGACATGCCTGGCGGTCGCTATCGCCTCATCAACGATGGTGGTACCCGCCGGAATGGATCGGATGACTTCCCATGCTGCGACCATCGGTGAGATCGCCGGGCGTAGCCGCTCGGCGGTCAGACGTTCCTCCTGCTGCTGCCACTCCTTCTCCCGTTCGTCACGGGCTGCGACCAGCAGCCGCTGGTGGACCAGCCTGCTGGCGATCAGGCGCTGCTCAAGCTTTGGCAGCAGTTCGTGCAGGGACAATTTGATATCCCCCATCACCGAAAGGCGAGTGGCATAGGTGCGGCCAAGTTCGTGCATATCCGCAGAGAGCTGATACACCGCGCAGGTCGCCGGAATGGCCTCCCCCTCGCTGTACAAAATGGTGATCAGGCTTCTGCCGCCGATGATGAATACGGCATCGTAGGCATTGATGATGTTGGCGATTTCGCTGGCGGTGGTGGGCATATTGCCCCGCCAGAGCGCGTGCTGAGTGGGAAAAGGCAAATTCAGCGGCCAGGAGGAGCCGTAGACGTGGGCGCTGAGCGCTTCCGCCAGTTGGACAATCTCCTGCGTCGAGCCGCTGGAGTGCACCTCATCGCCCGCCACAATCATGATCCTGCCGGGCGTAACCTGGCTCAGTTCTTCGGCCAGTTCGTCCAGCGAGCCCGCCACGGTGTGGTAGTTCACTTTAGAGGCCGTTTGTATCCCGGCGTCGCTGAGCTCTTCCATCACGTTCATTGGCAGAGAGAGCAGCACCGGACCGGCCGGAGGATAGCTGGCAGCGTGAAACGCGCGGCGCACCAGCACCGGGAGCTGGTCGGCGCTGGTGACCTCCTGCGCCCATTTCATGACCGGGGAGCCAATGGAAACAATATCATCATACAGCAGCGGGTCGCGGACGTAGTGCCGCGTATCCTGCTGTCCAACGGTGACCACCAGCGGGGTTTTCATGATCCGCGAATTAATCAGATTCCCCATGCCGTGCCCCAGACCGCTGGCGGTATGCAAATTGATAAAGCCCGTTTTGCCGGAGGCTTTCGCATAGCCGTCAGCAATTGCCACCACGGTGCTCTCCTGTAGCGCCAGAATATAATGAATATTTTCATGGCGAAGCAGGGCATCAATGAGCGGAAGCTCGGTGGTACCGGGGTTGCCAAAAATATATTCCACGCCTTCACTCTCCAGCACTTCAAGGAGAATATCGGCACCCGTTCGCATATTGAGATCTGATAAGGACGTTAATGATTTAATCATACTGACACCTCATTCAGTATTAATTAACCCAGGCTAAAATTCTTCCTGCGTCGGACGAACAACAATTTCATTAATATCAACGTCGCCAGGCTGTTCAATAGCAAATAAAACCGCGCGGGCAATTGCTTCAGCCGGAATAGCCTGCTTATAAAACTCATGGAGAAATTTTTTGCTCTCTTCGTCAGAGCTACCGAATTGCAGTTCGCTCTCGACGGCACCGGGCGAAATAAGCGTCGTGCGGAGGGTTTTACCCGCCTCCTGACGTAAGCCTTCACTCAGCGCGCGGACGGCGAATTTCGTGGCGCTGTACACCACGCCGCCAGGCGCCAGCACCTTGATGCCCGCGACGGAGGCAACGTTAATAAAATGCCCGCTGCCCTGACGCTGGAACACCGGGAAAGCGGCAGCGATGCCGTACAGTACCCCTTTCAGATTGGTATCAATCATCTTGTCCCATTCGTCGGTTTTCAGCTCGCTGAGGGGGGCGATAGCCATAAAGCCCGCGTTGTTGATCAGCACATCCACGCGCTGGTAGGCGGCAACGGCAGCGTCAATGGCGCGCTGAACCTCTTCCTGACGGGTGACATCGGCCTTCACGGCAATAGCCTTGCCGCCTTGCTGAATAATCTGATCCACCAGGGCATTAATTCTGTCCAGACGGCGCGCCACCAGCACCAGCGAAAACGCGTTATTCGCTAAATGGAGGGCAATCGCCTGACCAATACCGCTGCTGGCACCGGTAATGACAACAACCTTGTTTGCACTATTATTCATGATCTTATCTCGCTATTGAGTGATGCAAAAAATAAAAGGCAGAGAAGCGTTAATGAATAATGATAAATTCATTAACGCGGGTTTTTGATATATTGTGTATCGGGAGTAAAATGATGTTCGTTTAAAACTTAATGGAGTACGGAAGAGTCTGTCAATGTCGTTTTTTAATAATTAAATTAATTGCAGGCCTAATATTTAATTCTTATGGGTGACAGAAAATAATATCGAAATGATGCGGGGGTGTTGAAAACCCTCTCCTTTTACGGAGAGGGGGTGGCAATTATGCTCTCTGCGTTACCTGACGAACCGGTGCCCCGTTCGCCACATAATACGCGGCCGTGCTCTTCGCCAGCGGCTCGCGTCCGCGAATGGCGTCGGCAATCTTCTCGCCGATCATAATGGTGGTGGCGTTCAGGTTGCCGGTGATGATCTGCGGCATGATCGACGCATCCACCACGCGCAGGCCTTCCAGTCCGTGAACGCGGCCTTCGCCGTCAACCACCGCCATCTCGTCATAGCCCATCTTGCAGGTGCCGCACGGATGGAAGGCGGTTTCGGCGTGGTTGCGCACGAACTCGTCCAGCTGCTCGTCGGTCTGGCATTCGATACCTGGGCTGATTTCGCGCCCCCGGTACTTGTCCAGCGCGGGCTGGTGCATGATCTCGCGGGTAATGCGGATCGCGTCGCGGAACTCCTGCCAGTCCTGCTCGTGGGACATATAGTTGAACAGGATCGCCGGATGCTGGTGCGGATCGCGCGACTGGATGCGCACGTGTCCACGGCTTGGTGAACGCATGGATCCGACGTGGCACTGGAAGCCATGTTCTTTCACCGCGTTCGAGCCGTTGTAGTTAATCGCCACCGGCAGGAAGTGGTACTGAATGTTCGGCCATTCAAACTCTTCACGGCTGCGGATAAACCCGCCCGCTTCGAAGTGGTTGCTCGCGCCCACGCCGGTGCCGCCAAACAGCCACTCGGCGCCAATCTTCGGCTGGTTCCACCACTGCAGGGCTGGGTAGAGGGAGACCGGCTCTTTGCATTCGTACTGGAGGTACATCTCCAGGTGATCCTGCAGGTTTTCGCCCACGCCGGGCAGATCGTGTACCAGCGGGATATCGAACTGTTTCAGCAGGTCAGCGTTGCCCACGCCGGAGCGCTGGAGGATCTGCGGGGAGGCAATCGCCCCGGCGCTCAGCAGCACTTCTTTTTTTGCCGTCGCTTTGGATGGGATGGTGCTTTCACCCTCCAGCCACTCGACGCCCACCGCGCGCTTGCCCTCAAAGAGGATGCGATCGGTCATGGCGTGGGTGCGGATGGTCAGGTTTGGGCGCGGTTTCGCCTGATCCAGATAGCCGCGCGCGGTGCTGGCGCGTCGGCCCTGCGGCGTGACCGTGCGGTCCATCGGGCCGAAGCCTTCCTGCTGGTAGCCGTTAAGATCGTCGGTGCGAGGATAGCCCGCCTGCACGCCCGCCTCCACCATCGCCTCAAACAGCGGGTTCACACCCGGTTTCGAGGTGGTGACGCTCACCGGACCGTCGCCGCCGTGGTAGTCGTTCGGCCCCACGTCGCGGGTCTCTGCCTTGCGGTAGTAGGGCAGGCAGTTGAGGTAGCTCCAGTGCTCCAGGCCCGGCTCTTTCGCCCAGTGGTCGAGGTCCATCGCGTTACCGCGGATGTAGCACATGCCGTTGATCAGCGACGAGCCGCCCAGCCCTTTGCCGCGTCCGCACTCCATGCGGCGGTTGTTCATGTACGGCTCTGGTTCGGTTTCGTACGCCCAGTTGTAGCGCTTGCCCTGCAGCGGGAACGCCAGCGCGGCGGGCATCTGGGTGCGGAAGTCAAAGCGGTAATCCGGTCCGCCTGCTTCAAGCAGCAGGACGGTGGTGTTCGGATCTTCAGTCAGTCGTGTAGCCAGCACGTTGCCGGCAGAGCCGGCACCGATAATGATGTAGTCAAATTGCAAATAAACCTCCCGGTTAAAATATGGACTGGAATTTACCCATCTCAACCTGGATGGACTTCACCTGGGTATAGCTCTGCAGCGTCATCACGCCATTCTCGCGGCCAATGCCGGAGTGCTTGTAGCCGCCGACCGGCATCTCTGCGGCGGATTCACCCCAGGTGTTGATCCAGCAGATGCCCGCTTCGAGCTGATGAATGGTGCCGTGGGCGCGGTTCAGGTCGGCCGTGACGATGCCTGCCGCCAGCCCGTAGTCGGTGTCGTTGGCGCGGCGAATCGCTTCCTCAATGGACTCATAGGTCAGGATGGACATCACCGGGCCGAAGATCTCTTCGCGCACGATGGTCATCTCGTCGGTGCAGTCGGTGAACACGGTCGGGGCCACCCACGCGCCGTTATCGAAGCCTTCGCCCTTCAGCACGTCGCCGCCGCACAGCACGCGCGCGCCTTCCTCTTTGCCTTTGGCGATGTAGCGCATCACGCTGTCGCGGTGCGGGAAGCTGACCATCGGACCAAAGTTGGTAGCTTCATCGAACAGATCGCCCGCGCGGATGCGGCCCACGCGCTCAACGATTTTCTGCTCGAACGCGGCTTTGAACTTGGCCGGAACAAACACGCGGGTGCCGTTGGTGCACACCTGGCCGGAGCTGAAGAAGTTGGCCATCATGGCGATGTCCGCCGCGAGATCCAGATCGGCGTCGTCGAAAATAATCAGCGGGGATTTACCGCCCAGCTCCATCGTCACCTCTTTCAGGGACGAGGCCGCGGCGTTCGCCATCACCTTTTTGCCGCTGGCGACGCCGCCAGTAAAGGAGACTTTGGCGATGCCCGGATGCTCGGTCAGGTACTGGCCGGTCTCCGCGCCCACGCCCGGCAGGACGTTAAACACGCCGTCCGGCAGGCCCGCTTCGGTGTAGATCTCGGCAAGCTTCAGAGCGGTAAGCGGCGTCACTTCGCTTGGCTTGAAGATCATCGCGTTGCCCGCCGCCAGCGCCGGGGCCGATTTCCACAGGGCGATCTGGATCGGGTAGTTCCACGCCCCGATACCCGCCACCACGCCCAGCGGCTCGCGGCGGGTGTAGACGAATGAGGTCTCGCGCAATGGGATCTGACTGCCTTCCAGCGCCGGGATCAGTCCCGCGTAGTACTCCAGCACGTCCGCGCCGGTGACGATATCCACGGTTGAGGTTTCGGAATACGCTTTACCGGTGTCGAGGGTTTCCAGCTTTGCCAGATCGTCGTTGCGCTCGCGCAGGATATCGACGGCGCGACGCAGGATGCGAGAGCGCTCCATGGCGGTCATCGCCGCCCAGACTTTTTGCCCGCGCGTTGCGCTTTCTACGGCGCGATCGACGTCTTCGCGCCCGGCGGCCTGTACGCTCGCCAGGACTTCACCGTTGGCCGGGTCGATGGTCTCGAAGGTGCGACCGCTGGTGGCCGATGTATAACCACCATTGATATAAAGCTGCTGTTCTGCCATTCGGGACATAAATTCTCCTCGGTTATTCGGTCGGTAAATGCTGGCTGATAAAGTGGCTGGTGAGCGATTGTGCCAGGGTTTTATCCAGCGGCTTGCCGCTTAGCGCGGCGCGCAGCCACAGCCCGTCGATCAGCGCCGCCAGGCCGTAGCCCGCCTCTTCGGCCTGTTCGCGCGGCAGTTCGCGGCGGAACTCGTACACCAGGTTCGACAGCAGGCGGCGGCTGCTTACCTGCTGCAGGCGGTAGAGCATCGGCTGGTGCATGCTGCTTGCCCAGAAGGCCAGCCAGGCCTTCATTGCCGCGCCGCTGGTCTGGGTTTCATCAAAATTGCCGCCGACAATCGCCTGCAGGCGCTGCTCCGCGCTGGCGTCCGGCAGGGCGCGTAAGCGGCTTAATACCGCGTCGCGCAGCTGGCCGGTGATATCGCGCATGGTTGCTTCCAGCAGACCGTTTTTGTCTTTGAAATAGTGACTGATGATCCCCGTGGAAACGCCCGCCCGACGGGCGATCTGCGCGATCGTCGCGTCATGCATTCCCACTTCATTTATTGCTTCCAGCGTGGCGTCGATAAGCTGCCTGCGCCGGATCGGCTGCATCCCCACTTTGGGCATTTTTGCCACTCCATTCATCAGCGTTGGTTAACCATTAAAGCGGTTTTTGATTGGACGTTCAATATAAAATGTGTCTTAATTGTTGCGGATTTGGATTTTAATAGTTACAAAAACAGTGGGGATACTGGATGACAGACCTTTCACAGGACAGAGAAAAAGACAAAATCAACCCGGTCGTTTTTTATACGTCTGCCGGGCTGATTTTGTTGTTTTCCCTGACAACGATCTTCTTTCGCGATTTTTCTGCCGAGTGGATTGGGCGCACCCTGAACTGGGTTTCGAAGACCTTCGGCTGGTACTACCTGCTGGCGGCGACGCTCTATATCGTCTTCGTGGTCTGCATTGCCTGCTCGCGCTTTGGTTCGGTGAAGCTCGGGCCAGAGCAGTCAAAGCCCGAGTTCAGCCTGCCGAGCTGGGCCGCAATGCTGTTTGCCGCGGGCATCGGCATCGACCTGATGTTCTTCTCCGTGGCCGAACCGGTCACGCAGTATATGCAGCCGCCGGAAGGGGCAGGGCAGACGATGGAGGCCGCGCGCCAGGCGATGGTCTGGACGCTGTTCCACTACGGCCTGACCGGCTGGTCAATGTACGCCCTGATGGGCATGGCGCTGGGATACTTTAGCTATCGTTATAATTTGCCCCTCACCATCCGCTCCGCGCTGTACCCGATTTTCGGTAAAAAGATAAACGGCCCGATTGGCCACAGCGTCGACATTGCGGCGGTGATCGGCACCATCTTCGGTATCGCGACGACGCTTGGGATTGGCGTGGTGCAGCTTAACTACGGGCTGAGCGTGCTGTTTGATATTCCGGATTCGATGGCGGCGAAAGCGGCGCTGATTGCGCTCTCCGTCATTATCGCCACCATTTCGGTGACGTCGGGCGTCGATAAGGGCATCCGCGTGCTCTCCGAGCTGAACGTGGCGCTGGCGCTGGGCCTGATCCTGTTCGTGCTGTTTATGGGCGATACCTCGTTCCTGCTCAATGCCTTAGTGCTGAACGTGGGCGACTATGTGAACCGCTTTATGGGCATGACGCTGAACAGCTTCGCCTTCGACCGCCCTGTAGAGTGGATGAACAACTGGACGCTGTTCTTCTGGGCGTGGTGGGTCGCGTGGTCGCCGTTCGTTGGCCTGTTCCTGGCGCGTATTTCACGTGGCCGCACCATCCGCCAGTTTGTGATGGGCACGCTGATCATCCCGTTCACCTTTACCCTGCTGTGGCTGTCGGTGTTCGGCAACAGCGCGCTGCACGAGATTATCCACGGCAATGCTACTTTCGCGCAGGAAGCGATGGCGCACCCGGAGCGAGGCTTCTACAGCCTGCTGGCGCAGTATCCGGCGTTCACCTTTAGCGCCTCCGTGGCGACTATTACCGGCCTGCTGTTTTACGTCACCTCGGCGGATTCCGGCGCGCTGGTGCTGGGTAACTTCACCTCGAAGCTGAAGGACATCAACAGCGATGCCCCGAACTGGCTGCGCATCTTCTGGTCCGTCGCCATCGGCCTGCTGACGCTCGGCATGCTGATGACCAACGGCATCTCGGCGCTGCAGAACACCACGGTGATCATGGGGCTGCCGTTCAGCTTCGTCATCTTCTTTGTCATGGCCGGGCTGTATAAGTCCCTCAAGGTGGAAGATTACCGCCGCGTCAGCGCCAGCCGCGACACCGCGCCGCGCCCGATGGGCGCGCAGGACAGGCTGAGCTGGAAGAAACGTCTGTCGCGCCTGATGAACTACCCGGGCACGCGCTACACCAAACAGATGATGGAGACGGTCTGCTTCCCCGCCATGGAAGAGGTAGCCCAGGAGCTGAAGCTGCGTGGTGCTTACGTGGAGCTGAAAAACCTGCCGCCGGAGGAGGGCGAGACCCTGGGGCACCTGGATCTGCTGGTGCATATGGGCGACGAGCAGAATTTTGTCTACCAGATCTGGCCGCAGCAGTACTCGGTCCCCGGCTTTACCTACCGGGCGCGCAGCGGGAAATCGACCTACTACCGGCTTGAGACCTTCCTGCTGGAAGGGAGCCAGGGGAACGATTTGATGGACTACAGCAAGGAGCAGGTAATTACGGACATTCTGGATCAGTATGAACGGCACCTGAACTTTATCCATCTGCACAGGGAAGCGCCGGGGAATAGCGTGATGTTCCCGGATGTTTGAACCATTTCGTGTATGAATGACAGGGCACCCGTAACGGGTGCCGCTATCATCTATCCTGAACGTGAAGACCGGTTTTCCAGATAAAGAAGCTTACCGTGTCGACTAATTTTGAATCGGCCTCGGCATAGGTTGCGGCACTGTGTCCTCCCTGACGGTAAGCCAGAACCAGCACACTGCGCGGCGAGCCTATTTCCTCTAAACGGGCGGCGAATTTTGCTGTTTGCCACGGGGAAACGCGCTGGTCATGCAGGCCTACGGTTAACAGGACGGGAGGATAACGTTTTTCAGGTACCAGATGCCGGTAAGCATCTATTTTCAGTAAGTTTAGCCTGCCAGACGGCGTTAGCGGCGATCCCAGTTCGTCATAGTTCATCACGCCTATCGGAATGTTATCCAGTCGGCTGGTATTGAGTATCCCTGCGTCTATGGCCACAGCGGCAAACAGTTCCGGGCGACGGGTCATCGCCATACTCACGATAATTCCCCCCGCGCTTTCACCCCCGATTGCCAGTTTTGACGGTGAGGTGTAGCGACTGTCGATAAGATATTCCGCGCAACGGATAAAATCGGTAATGGAATTTTCTTTCTTATCCGCTCTTCCTTCCTCGTGCCATGCGGGGCCCAGTTCGCCGCCTCCGCGTACATGCGCGATAGCGAGAATACCGCCTTGTTCAAGCCAGAGCAGGCGCGACAGATCGAATGATGGAAATGTACTTACACCATACGCGCCATAAGCCGTCAACCAGGTAGGGACCGAACCATCGCGCGCAATACCTTTACGGTATATGAGGGTCAGTGGGACGCGAATATTGTCTGCTGTAGTGACCCATTTTTCTTCCGTCACATAGTCTGTCAGGGGCTGGCTTAACGGCGGTATTAACTCTGTTTTCTGGATGATGTTATCTGCAGGTTGATAATGATAAATGACGGGGGGCTTCAGCCAGCCCTGGCGGGTGAAGAGAATGTCCTGACTATCGCTGCTGGCAAATATCGCACTCACGTCTTCATCTGCAGGGACCGGAATTGCCTGGTGGTTACTGATATCAGCAAACGGAATACGCATGAATTTACTGCTTCCGGCGTTATGATAAGCCACATAAAGTGAATCCCTGCTCAGGCTTAATTGTGTTAACTCTCCGTTCGACCAGCTCATCACGGGTTCTTTAGTGGAGGCAGGAGCCGCCAGATTGATGCGTGAAATATCATAGCCTGAGGAGGCGTTATAGCTCGCCAGATAAATCCACTCCCCGGAATAAACAAAGGCAGAAACATTTTTATCGGGATCAACAATCCTGGTCCAGTTGAGCGTGCCGTTGCCATCTGCGTCTTTTTTAGCGGAAAAAAGAGAGCTGCCATAACCGCTAATGGATTTTGACACGTTAACAATCAGGTAGTCAGAATCAGGGGAGGCGTAAAGATTAACGTTTTCGCAGGATTGCTGTGCGAGTTCTGGAATGGTGCGCCAGTCAAACGTCATAATATCGTTGTTGCTTTCTATATGATGGAGGTAGACCTTGCCGCAGGTTTGCCGTCCTGAATCCTGAGTGATGGTGTTGAGACTATAATAAAAGGACTGATTATCCGAGGCCCAGACAACGCTGGGATAGCGAACGTCGGGTATATGCGTATCTAATACGACATTATCCACAACCCGGATAACGGTAATTCTCGTGCTTTCAGTCCCGTTTCTTGAGAGCCCAAAAGCCACGTAGCGACCATCATGTGAAGGGCTAAAAAAATTAATCCCATAGCCAACAGGCGGATCAATGAGCACCCGTTCCGGTTTTCCCTTCTGTCTTACAAACAGCCGCAGGTATGGGTGTTCGACCGTTGAGCGTAGATAAAAACGATTTTGTCCCGCATCATAAATATCAGAAATAGTGGGGGCCGTATTCTCCAGCTCGCTTAACCTTTTCGCCAGCGCGTTTCTCCATGGAAGGGCGTGGAGTGTCTTAACCGTCTGGTTTGAGCGTTGATTTAACCAGCGAGCAGTCTGTTGGGGGTGAGTTTCCATCCAATGATAAGGATCCATGCCGTCCTCATAGGGATTTTCGTTAGCATGAGCGAAAAAGAGACAGCCGAAAAATGCGAGGATAGTAATAATTATCTGTTTGCTGATAGGTTTTATTCTCGGTATCAGACAATGTTTCATTTCTGGCTGGGCTCATGTTGTTCTGTTAGTGGCGTTAGTTAGTCACATCGAGATAATGTAAAACAGCGAAGGAATAATGTTCCTGAAAATATAAAATTGAAATAACTTATTTTGTATTTATTGATTTTTTATCCTCGTGTTTTTGATCTGGCTCGAGGTTTTATGACCAAATTCTGTTATGAAAAAAATCGCCCGCATACGTTTAAATGCTTCAGGAAGATTTTGGTGGCTATTATAAATGGTAGGGAGTGAGAGTTTCGTTATTTTTAGTCTTTAATTGCCGGGAGCAATAAACGGGCAGCATTATTCCTGAACGACAATCAAGGTATATACCTCTTCTTTAACACGTTGCCAGGCGAGGCTAAAGCATTTTCCCTGCTGATAACGGCCCGCCGGATGGCTGAGCGTCAACGCGATAGTTTGCTGATTCAACGCCGTGACCCGTGCACAGTCGAATCCCATGTAGTGCCTTGCCGTAGGGAACAGGGCTTTAAACAAACTTTCCTTGGCGCTGAATGCAAGCGTCAATGCCAGCGCAAAGGGGTAGCCCGAACGCTTCAGGCACATCGCTTCCTGTGCATCAATGATGCCGTCCTGGATTTCGCGGGCTTCACGGTCAGGAAGAATGGCTTCGCAATCAATACCCACCAGCGCATATGGATGACGGACGGCAAGCGCCATCGCCTGCGTGCCGCAGTGGGTGATGCTCCCTGATACGCCGTCAGCCCAGAGAGGTTCACCGCTGGGGCCGATGCCGGGCACGGTGTGGTCAGGTAAGGCATACGCGGCGGCGATGCGGCCTGCCAGATGCTCGGCTTTGCGTTTGCGCCCGGCGTTTGAAAGCTCGGCGTGGTGGGGGAGCCAGAGGAGATCGGTGTCGGTGAAGGTGGTTGGGTCGAAGGTAACGTGGTGGACGGTGTGGCCGGCGAGAATGAGCGTGCTGTGGGTGGTGTGCATGTTTTTTTCCTTCAGAATTGTGCGGCCTGATGCCCTCACCCCGGCCCTCTCCCACGAGGAGAGGGAGCAAACACTAAAAACGGCAACAGGGTTGCCGTTTTGCTTTTACCTAGAAACGCGTATTCACGCTCATGTACCAGGTGCGACCCGGTTCATTATACGTATACGCACCCGCACCGTACATATACGCACCGGTGGTGGTGTTTCCGGTTGTCTGGGCATTACCCGCGCGCCACTGGCGTTTGTCGAAGACGTTGTCCACGCCGCCGGTCAGGCTGACGTTTTTGGTCATGTCCCAGGTCGCGCTCAGGCCAACGATGCTGTACGGACTGACTTCGTCTTTTTCAGACCCGGTCACCGGCTGACCTTTGTAGTTGTACTTTTTCGGCTGCTGCTTGCCGTACCAGGTAAAGGTCGACTGGAGCGACACGTCCTGATGCACCTGCCAGCTCAGGGTTGAGTTCAGCGTGTACTCCGGAATGATCGACAGACGGTCGCCGGTCTCCTTGTTCTTGCTCTGCAGCATGTAGGTAATGTTGTTGGTCCAGTTAATCGTGTCGCTGACCGGCACGTTCAGGGAGCCTTCCAGCCCTTCGACGACTGCTTTAGGTACGTTTTCCCACTGGTAGATGTCGGTCTGCACTTTACCGGAAGAGGTGTGACCAATCGGCGCGTAGCCCGCTTCAATCTTGTCGCGGTAGTCGTTGCGGAACCAGGTGACGCCCGCCAGCCAGCCGTCGCGCTTCCACTCCAGACCAATCTCTTTGTTGATGCTGGTTTCGGCCTTCAGGTCGTCGTTACCCATCATGTAGCAGCCCACGCCGTCGGAGCTGGCGTAGCAGCCCTGGCCTTTACTGTAGAGCAGGTAGTTCGGGTTGGTCTGGTACAGGCTCGGCGCCTTATAGGCGCGCGCGATCCCCATCTTAAGCGTGAAGTCATCCCCCAGCCCCTGCGACAGGTTAAGTGACGGGCTCCAGTTGTTGCCGACGATGGTGTGATGGTCGAAGCGCAGGGCAGGGGTCAGCATGGTGCTGTCGGTCAGCTCCATGTTGTTTTCGGCGAACAGGGAGAAAATCTCTGCCGACGTGTACGGGCTGCGGTCGTTGCTCATGCCCGGAATGGTGCCGCCCTGCTGGGTTTGGGTGAAGGAGGTCGAGTCCTTCATGCGCTGCTGGTTCCACTCGGTGCCGAGCGTCAGGTTCTGGTTGACGATGAAATCAATCGGCAGGTTGACTTCGCTGTGCAGCATCACGTCGGCCAGATCGGTGTCGGTGAATTTATTACTGTTGAACAGACCTTCCAGACCGCCCGCCAGCCCCTCTCCCAGACGGGAGTTGCGGGTGTGCTCGTACTGCGCCCAGTTGCTGGTGGTAATGCCGTTATCCCAGCCGCCGTTCCAGGTCACCGCGAAGTTCTGGCGATAGATGCGGTTGGTCTCTTTGCCGTAGTTCTTTTTCACCAGACCGCTGGAGCTGTTGTCGTTGTTGGTGTTCTGCGTGTCGCCTGCGTAGAGGTTATTCTGGCGGCTGTAGCCCGCCTCAAATTCCAGAGACTGCATCGGCGCAAAGTCCCAGCGCACCACGCCGTTAATGTCTTTGTTTTCTACACCCTCGCGGCCCGCGGGCAGCGTGTCGGCGTAGGCACCGGTTCGGTCAGACTGGTGACCCTGGTTGATGTCCCACGCGTCGGCCTGGGTTTTGTCCAGATTGCCGTACATGCGGAAGCTGAAGTCGCCGCCCAGCGGGCCGCTCAGGCTAAAGTTGGTGCGCTTGGTAGACCCTTCATCCTTGTGCTCAGGCGCATTCAGGTAGGTGTTCCAGGAGCCGTGCCACTGGTCGTCGAATTTTTTAGTGATGATGTTCACCACGCCGCCAGCCGCGCCGTTGCCGTAGCGCGCGGCGGCCGGACCGCGGATCACTTCGATGCGCTCGATCATCTCCGGCGGCACCCAGCCGGTATCGCCGCGCGTGTCACGCTCGCCTCGCCAGCCCAGACGGATGGAGTTTCGGCTGGTGACCGGCTTGCCGTCGATCAGGATCAGGGTGTTTTCTGGCCCCATGCCGCGGATATCAATCTGACGGTTGTTCCCGCGCTGGCCGCTGGTGGAGTTACCGGTCAGGTTAACGCCCGGCATGGTGCGGATGATTTCAGCCACGTCCCGCGCGGGCGGGTTTTTACGGATCTCATCGGCGGTGATGGTCGATACCCCCGGCGCCTGCAGATTCTGCTCGGCGGCGGTGATCACCATCGTGTCTTCGTGCTGCGCAGAGGCGGTGTTGTCGTCTGCCAGAGCGGGCAGCGCGACGCCGTAAATCCCTAAATTGACCAGCAAGGCCAAAGAGTGAATCTTCTTATTCATTGTACGTCCTGCTTTTGTGGTTGTTTTATGAGCGCTTCCCACAGCGCGGGCACTACGCTATTGCAAATGCAAATAGTTATCAATAATATTATCAATAAAATTTGCTCTGAAACAAAAAAGACTGTTAAACATGAGGTTATAAGGGTGACGGCGTTAACAACGGGAAGTGAAGCGTGGTGGCAGTCGAAAAACGGGCCTGAATGGAAGCCGGAAAAGGGAAACTATCGCGTCACGTTCTGGTGGCGTGACCCGGCAGGAACGCAAAGAACGTCACCGATCAAACGCGTCTGGCTCTACGTCACCGGCGTGACCGATCACCACCAAAATGCCCGCCCGCAGTCTCTCGAACGCATGCCCGATACCGACGTCTGGCAGTGGCAGGGCGATTTCAGCCCCGAGTGGCGCGGAAGCTACTGTTTTATCCCTTCCGTGAATGAAAACGATTTTGCCGACGCGGTATTCGAAGGCCAGCAGCCGGACCGCATGGCGCTGCGCGAAGGCTGGCGCAAACTGCTGCCGCACGCGGTGTCTGATCCGCTGAATCCGCAGAGCTGGCGCGGCGGGCGCGGTCATGCCGTCTCGGCGCTGGAAATGCCGGAAGCACCTGTTCAGCCGGGGTGGAATCATCCCGATACGCCGTATCAGCCGCCAGTCTGCATTGAGTGGGAAAGCGCGCGCCTGAAAAATCGCCGTCGCGTCTGGATTTTCACTACCGGGGGCGACGACTCGGAACGTCCGCTGGCGGTGCTGCTCGACGGGCAGTTCTGGGCCGAAAGTATGCCGGTCTGGCCTGCGCTGGCGTCGCTCACCGCCGAGCGCAAATTACCGCCTGCGGTCTACGTCTTAATCGATGTTATCGATATGGAGCATCGCAACCGCGAGCTGCCGTGCAATCCCGATTTCTGGCTGGCGGTGCAGGAAGAACTTCTCCCCCTTGTTAAAAAACGCGTGCCGTTTAGCGACCGCGCCGACCGTACGGTGGTGGCGGGCCAGAGCTTTGGTGGCCTCTCTTCGCTTTATGCTGGCCTCAACTGGCCGCAGCGTTTTGGCTGCGTGCTCAGCCAGTCCGGGTCCTTCTGGTGGCCGCACCGCGGTGGGCAGCAGGACGGGCTGTTAATCGAACAGCTTAAAGCCGGTGAAATATCCCCTCGCGGGCTACGCATCATTCTTGAAGCCGGGCGCAACGAGCCGCTCATCTTCCGCGCGAATCAGGCGATTTACGTCGAGCTGAACACGTACCAACCGGTTATCTGGCGTCAGGTTGACGGCGGACACGATGCGCTTTGCTGGCGCGGTGGGCTGACGCAGGGGCTGATGACCCTCTGGCAGCCGCTAATTCACTAACGGAGTCTGTATGGAATTCAGCAATCCTTTCGATAATCCGCAGGGACAGTTCGCCATTTTGCAAAACGACCAGGGGCAGTACAGCCTGTGGCCGCAGCAGTGCGAACTGCCGGCGGGGTGGCACGTGGTGTGTGAAGCACAGTCTCAGGAGGCATGCCAGCAGTGGCTTGTCGGGCATTGGCACACGCTTGAGCCGTCTTATTTTGCGGGGGAGAACGCATGATCCGTCTTCCTCTCGTCGCCGCCCAGCCGGGGATCTGGATGGCGGAACAGCTGTCCACGCTGCCAAACGCCTGGAGCGTGGCGCACTACACCGAGCTGAAAGGCGATATCGACGCGCCGCTGCTGGCAAAAGCGATTGCTGAAGGCATGATGCAGGCCGATACACTGCGGATGTGTTTTTCCGAGGAGAACGGCGAGGTGTGGCAGTGGGTGGACGAGTCCACGAACCTGCCTGAGCCGTCCATCGTTCGCGTTAACTCTCACGACGACGCCATGACGCTGATGGAATCCGATCTTGACCAGAACCTGCGCGTCGACAGCGGTCAGCCGCTGGCGTTTCAGCAGCTGATTCAGGTCGGTGAAAACCACTGGTACTGGTATCAACGGTATCATCACCTGGTGGTGGATGGCTTCAGTTTCCCGGCCATTACCCGCCAGATCGCCGCGATTTACGCCGCGTGGGAAAAGGGCGAACCTACGCCCGCATCTCCGTTTACGCCGTTTGAAGAGGTGGTGGACGAGTACCAGCGCTATCGCGACAGCGAGGCGTATGCGCGCGACGGCGCGTTCTGGGCAGAGCAGCGCAAGGAACTGCCTTCTCCGGTCTCGCTCTCCTCCACGCCGCTGCCGGGCCGAGCCGCGACAACGGATATCCTGCGCCTGAAAATCGCCGCCGACGGCCGCGCCTTCAGCCAGCTTGCACAGGCGGCAGAAAAGGTACAGCGCACCGACCTGGCCCTTGCGCTGGTGGCACTGTGGCTGGGCCGCCTGACCGGGAGGCTGGACTATGCCGCCGGGTTTATCTTTATGCGCCGCTTGGGCTCCGCGGCGCTGACCGCGACCGGGCCGGTGCTTAACGTCCTGCCGCTGGCGGTCAATATCGATCCGCAGGAGAGCCTGCCCTCGCTGGCGCTGCGCCTGGCGAACCAGCTGAAAAAAATGCGCCGCCACCAGCGCTATGACGCCGAGCAGATCGTGCGCGACAGCGGGAAAGCGGCGGGTGATGAAGCGCTGTTTGGCCCGGTGCTGAACGTCAAGGTGTTCGACTATCAGCTGGATATCGACGATGTGGAGGCCATTACCCACACGCTGGCAACCGGCCCGGTGAACGACCTTGAGCTGGCGCTGTTCCCGGACGAGCAGGGCGGGTTGAGCATTGAGATCCTCGCCAATAAGCAGCGCTACGATGAAGTGACGCTTTCCCGACACGTCGCGCGTCTGAACGCGATGCTGAGGCAGTTTGCGGCTAATCCGGACCTGCGCTGTGGCGAAGTGGAAACCGTTTCAGAGCAGGAGTATCAGCAGCTGGCGCGCATCAACGATACCGGGCTGGCGCTGCCGTCCACCACGCTCGCGGATCTGGTGGCGGAGCAGGCGAGCAAAACGCCGGACGCGCCCGCGCTGGCGGACGTGCATATTGAGCTCAGCTATCGCCAGATGCGCGAGCAGGTCATCGCGCTGGCAAACCTGCTGCGCGCGCGCGGCGTGAAGCCGGGCGACAGCGTGGCGGTGGCCCTGCCGCGCTCGGTGTTCCTGACGTTAGCATTGCACGGCATTGTGGAGGCGGGCGCCGCGTGGCTGCCGCTCGACACCGGCTACCCGGGCGACCGCCTGCGGATGATGCTTGAGGACGCGAAGCCGTCCCTGCTCATTACTACCGACGAACAGCTTCCGCGCTTTAGCGATCTGCCTATTACGACGTTTAGTTACAACACACTGTTACCGACCGCGGGTGCTGAGCCGCTGCGGCTGGCAAAGCCGGAGCAGACGGCGTACATCATCTTTACCTCCGGTTCGACGGGCCGCCCGAAAGGGGTCATGGTCGGCCATACCGCCATCGTTAACCGCCTGAAGTGGATGCAGGACCATTATCCGCTGGACGCGAACGATGTGGTGGCGCAGAAAACGCCGTGCAGCTTTGACGTGTCGGTGTGGGAGTTCTGGTGGCCGTTTGTCGCCGGGGCGAAGCTGGTGATGGCCGAGCCGGACGCGCACCGCGATCCCCAGGCGATGCAGAGCTTCTTCACCCGGTACGGCGTGACCACCACCCACTTCGTGCCGTCGATGCTGGCGGCGTTTGTTGCCTCGCTGACGCCGGAAAACGTGGCGTGCTGTAAAACCCTTAAGCAGGTGTTCTGCAGCGGCGAAGCGCTGCCAACCGAACTGTGCCGCGAGTGGGAGCAGTTGACCCATGCGCCGCTTCACAACCTCTATGGCCCGACGGAAGCGGCGGTGGACGTGAGCTGGTATCCGGCGTTTGGTCCCGAGCTGGCGGCGGTGGAGGGCAACAGCGTGCCGATCGGCTTCCCGGTGTGGAACACGGGGCTGCGCATTCTGGACGCGATGATGCGCCCGGTGCCGTTCGGCGTGGCGGGCGATCTCTATCTCACCGGCATTCAGCTGGCGCAGGGGTATCTTGGCCGTCCGGACCTCACCGCCAGCCGCTTTATCGCCGACCCGTTTGCGCCGGGCGAGCGGATGTACCGCACCGGAGACGTTGCCCGCTGGCTGGACAACGGCGCGGTGGAATACCTGGGCCGCAGCGACGACCAGCTTAAAATCCGCGGCCAGCGCATCGAGCTGGGTGAAATCGACCGGGCGATGCTGTCGCTGCCGGGCGTGGCTCAGGCCGTGGCGCACGCCTGCGTGTTCAACCGGGCGGCGGCAACGGGTGGCGATGCCCGGCAGCTGGTGGGGTACGTGGTTTCTGAAACCGGCTTACCGCTGGACCGCGACGCGCTGCTCGAATCGCTCAAGGCACAGCTGCCGCCGCATATGGTGCCGGTGGTGCTGCTGCAAATCAGCGCGCTGCCGCTGAGCGCCAACGGCAAGCTTGACCGCAAGGCGCTGCCGCTGCCGGAGCTGACCAGCAAAATCTCCGGACGTGCGCCGGAAAGCGAATCCGAAATTGCCGTCGCGCAGGCGTTTGCCGCGCTGCTGGGCTGCGAGGTCAACGACATTGAGGCCGACTTCTTTGCCCTCGGCGGACACTCGCTGCTGGCGATGCGTCTGGCGGCGCAGCTTAGCCGCGCGTTCGAGCGCAAGGTTACGCCGGGGCAGATTATGGTCGCCTCCACGGTGAGCAAGCTGAGCACGCTGCTGGACTCGCAGATGAGCGACGAGCAGGCGCAGCGTCTGGGTTATGAAACGCTTCTGCCGCTGCGCGAGAGCGGCGGCCCGACGCTATTCTGCTTCCATCCGGCTTCCGGCTTTGCCTGGCAGTTTAGCGTGCTGGCGCGCTACCTCAGCCCGCGCTGGTCAATCGTCGGCGTTCAGTCGCCGCGTCCGGACGGGCCGATGCAGCAGTGTGCGGATCTGGATGGAGTGATTGAGCATCATCTGAATACGCTGCGTATGCAGCAGCCGCAAGGGCCGTATTATCTGTTCGGCTATTCCCTCGGGGGTACGCTGGCGCAAGGGATTGCAGCCCGTCTGCGCGAGCAGGGTGAAGAGGTAGCCTTCCTCGGCCTGCTGGATACCTGGCCGCCGGAAACCCAGAACTGGGCGGAGAAAAAGGCCAACGGCCTCGACCCGGAAGTGCTGGCGGAAATCGAGCGCGAGCGTCAGGCGTTTATCGCCGCCCAGCAGGGGCAGGGCTCCAGCGAGCTGTTTAATGCTATCGAAGGCAACTACGCCGACGCGGTGCGGCTGCTCACCACGGCGCACAGCGCGCGGTTTGACGGCAAAGCGACGCTGTTCGTCGCCGAGCGCACGCGAACGATGGATCCGCAGGTTGCCTGGGCGCCGTGGGTGGCGGAACTGGAGGTGTACAGTCAGGACTGCGCCCACGTGGATATCATTTCACCGCAGGCGTTTGAAAAGACAGGACCGGTGTTGAAGGAGATATTGGGTAACGTTTAAAGCCCCTCACCCTAACCCTCTCCCACAGGGAGAGGGGATGGTTTGCTCCCTCTCCCTGTGGGAGAGGGCCGGGGTGAGGGCATCAGACCGCACGTTTTCCAAGCGGCACCACCAGCGGTGTGCCCGCCACCGGATCGTCAATAATTATGCAGCGCATGCCGTAGATCCGCTCGATCAGCTCCGGCGTCACAATCTCTTTCGGCGCGCCCTGCGCCACAATCTCCCCGTCTCGCAAGGCAATCAGGTGCGTGGCGTAGCGGCACGCCTGGTTTAAATCGTGCAGCACCGCCGCAAGGGTGTACCCCTGCTCGCGGTTCAGCTCGCTCAGCAGCTCCAGCAGGTCAATCTGATGGCTGATATCCAGCCAGGTCGTCGGCTCGTCCAGCAGCATGATGGAGGTCTCCTGCGCCAGCACCATCGCGATCCACGCGCGCTGACGCTGTCCGCCGGAAAGGGTATCCACGCTTTGCTGAGCGAGATCGGTAATGCCCGTCGCCCGCATCGCGCGGTTCACCGCCTCGTCATCTTCCTTGCGCCAGCGGGTAAACAGCGGCTGGTGCGGATAGCGTCCGCGCGAGACCAGCTCCTGCACCGTGATGTCCCCCGGCGTGGTGGCATTTTGCGCCAGCAGCCCGATGCGCCTGGCTACCTCTTTGCTGGCGAAGCGCTGGATCTGCTCCCCGTCGAGGAGCACGCTGCCTTCTGCCGGCGTCATCAGGCGGCTCAGCGTGCGCAGCAGGGTCGATTTGCCGCAGCCGTTAGGGCCGATAATTGCCGTGAAATGGCCGTCCGGAATGGCGACGGATAAGTCACGGGCAATGATTTTTTTGCCGTAGCCGAGGGTGAGATTTTCGCCGCGCAAGCGGGTGGTTGAATCTGTCATTTCTTGCGAGACTCCTGAACGAGCAAGACGATAAGGTAAATGCCGCCGAGGCTGACGGTCACCACGCCCACCGGCAGCTGGTAAGGCATAAACAGCCGCTGGGCGCAGAGATCGGCGGCCAGCAGCAGCACAGCGCCGCATAGCGCCGCCTGAGTTAATCCCCAGCGCGCGGTACCGCTAAGTCGCCGCGCGATATGCGGCGCGACGAGGGCAATAAACGAGATCGGCCCGGCGATAGCGGTGGAGGCGGCGGTCAGCAGTACGGCGACCAGCATCAGCATCAGGCGCGAGCGTTCGACGCCCACGCCCAGCGCGCAGGCGCTGTCGTCGCCCATCTCCAGCAGCCGCATGCGCCGCACCAGCAGCAGCGCGCCGATAAACATCAGCACAATCAGCGGTGCTGCGGGCCAGGTTTTGCCCCACGTCAGGCCGTTGAGGGAACCGGCGTACCACAGCCCGGCGGAGAGCGCGGTTTCCAGCGAGGCCTGCAGTAAAAGCCAGGTGTTAAAGGCCATCAGCATGGCGCGGATACCAATCCCGATGATGATCAGGCGGAAGGTGTCGATACCGTTGCGCCAGGCCAGCGCCCAGATCAGTAAGGACGTCAGAATGCCGCCCGCCATCGCCGTAAAGGTAATGGCCGTCAGGTGCTGACCAAACAGCACCATCGCCACCAGCACGCCGCTCCAGGCCCCGGTATTGAGGCCCATCACGTCCGGGCTGCCGAGCGGGTTGCGCATCAGCGACTGGAATATCGCACCGCTCACGCCGAGCGCCGCGCCGACCAGAATCGCCATCGCCACGCGCGGCAGTCGCCACTCCGTCACCACCATAGTGATGTTGCGCGGCGCGCTGCCGAGCAGGGCGTCAAACACTTGAGAAAAATCGAGCGTCACCGCGCCACTGCGCAGGCTCCAGACCGCCAGCAGCACAATGAGAAGAGTCAACAGCGAGACGCTGGTGATTAAACGACGGGACGGGGCCATCATGCGCCACCTCCGTGTTTACGGCGTACCAGGAAAATCAGCACCGGCGCGCCGATAAAGGCGCTGACCACCGAGACGCGCAGCTCGCCGGGTACCAGCAGGCGGCCCAGCACATCGGCAAACAGCAGCAGGGCAGGGGTTGCCAGCAGCGTCACCGGCAGCGACCAGCGGTGATCCGCCCCCACCAGCCAGCGCGCCATGTGCGGCATCATCAGGCCAATAAAGGCGATCGGGCCGACCACGGCGGTCGCGCTGCCGCACAGCACGGTGATGGCGCACAGACCAATCAGCTGCGTACGTGCCACGCGGTTGCCGAGGGCTGTCGCGGTGTCGCTGCCGAGGCTCAGGCTGTTGAGCGACCGGCTTAAAAACAGCGCCACGGCAGCGGCAATCATCACCGGGATCGCCACCACTTTCAGGGTTTCAAGAGTGCGGATATCCAGCGAACCGGCCTGCCAGAAGCGCAGCTGGTCGTAAACGTCCGGGTTGAGCAGGGCGATGCCGTTGGATAAGCCTTCCAGCACCGCCGCGAGCGCCACGCCCGCCAGCGTCAGGCGCACCGGGCTCAGCTGTCCGCCGCCCTGGCTGCCGGTAAAGGCGACGACCAGCGAGGCGGCCAGCGCGCCGCAGAAGGCCATCACCAGTTGCTCGGACGGAGAGGTCAACCCGAACAGCGCCGCACCGAGCACGATGGCAAAGCTGGCACCGGAGTTCACGCCGAGAATGCCGGGGTCGGCCAGCGGGTTACGGGTGAGGGTTTGCATCAGGGCACCGGCAAGGCCGAGCGCGCCACCGGCCAGCAGTCCGGCAAGGGTGCGGGGCAGGCGGGCGTCGAGCACAATGACGCAGTCGGCGCTCTGGCAGGTACCGGAGAGCGCATCAACGATAACGGACGCGGGCAGAGGCTTCGCGCCAACCAGCAGGCTGAGTGCAATCGCCAGGCTCAATAGCAGCAATAAAACGGGCACGGCAACGGCGCGCACCGAAGAAGAGGAAAACGACATAGCAACATCCATGATTTGATAATGATAGTGATTATCGTTATTTATCTTATTTGGCTATGTTAGCATGTGCGCCCATGGAATGGGTAGAATTACACTCAAGGCTTTGTCATGAATCAAAAATCCTGGCTGCTCAACCTCAGCCTGCTCAAAACGCACCCGGCGTATCGCGCCGTTTTTATCGCTCGTTTTATCTCCATTTTATCCCTCGGCCTGCTCGGCGTGGCCGTGCCGGTACAGATACAGACTATGACCCACTCCAGCTGGCTGGTGGGGTTATCGGTGACGTTAACCGGCGGAGCGATGTTTATCGGCCTGATGGTCGGCGGCGTAATGGCGGACCGCTACGAGCGCAAGAAGCTGATCCTGCTGGCGCGCGGCACCTGCGGCGTGGGCTTTATCGGGCTGTGCCTGAACGCGATGCTGCCGGAGCCGTCGCTGATCGCCATTTATGCCCTCGGGCTGTGGGACGGTTTCTTTGCCTCCTTAGGCGTGACGGCGCTGCTGGCGGCAACGCCCGCGCTGGTCGGGCGCGATAACCTGATGCAGGCGGGGGCGATCACCATGCTCACCGTGCGTCTGGGCTCGGTGATTTCGCCGATGGTGGGCGGCCTGCTGCTGGCAACCGGCAACGTGGCGTGGAACTACGGGCTGGCGGCGGCGGGGACCTTTATCACCACCCTGACGCTGCTGCGCCTGCCGCTGCTGCCGCCTCCGCCGCAGCCGCGCGAGCATCCGCTGAAATCACTGATGGCCGCTATTCGTTTCCTGTTCAGCAACCCGCTGATTGGCGGCATTGCGCTGCTCGGCGGCCTGCTGACCATGGCGAGCGCAGTGCGCGTGCTCTACCCGGCGCTGGCAGGAGAGTGGCAGATGAGCGCCTCGGAGATTGGCATTCTCTACGCCGCCATTCCGCTCGGCGCGGCGTGCGGGGCGCTGACCAGCGGCAACCTGGCGCAAAGCGCGCGTCCGGGGCTGATTATGCTGCTTGCCACGCTGGCCTCGTTTATCGCCATCGGCTTCTTTAGCCTGATGCCGGTCTGGGCGCTCGGGGTGCTGTGTCTGGTGATTTTCGGCTGGCTGAGCGCCATCAGCTCGCTCTTGCAGTACACCCTGATCCAGACCCAGACGCCGGAAGGGATGCTCGGGCGCATCAACGGCCTGTGGACGGCGCAGAACGTGACGGGTGATGCCATCGGCGCGGCGATCCTCGGCGGGCTGGGGGCGATAATGACCCCGGCGGCGTCGGCGAGCAGCAGCGGGTTTGCGTTAGCGATGGTTGGTGGGATTTTGTTAGTGGCGTTGGTGGAATTGCGCCGATTCAGGCAGGAGAGTGTGTTGAACGACGGTGCGGCCTGATGCCCTCACCCCGGCCCTCTCCCACGGGGAGAGGGAGGGAAAATGCCTACTTAAACAACGCATTCAATCTGTCTAATACCAACATCGCGCTGTAATAATCCAGGCGGAACGTCTCCGTTCCCAGCGCCCAGACGCGCTTGTTCTTCACCGACGGCAGATGCGCCAGCAGCGGGTTGGCGTAAATCGCCTCCACGTCTTTCTCGTCACCGGCAAACACAAACAGCCCTTCGCCGTTCAGCCCCGTCGCCAGGTTTTCCCCGCCCAGCTGGATAATGTCGTGGCGCTTACCCTGGCTAGTTGAGGTCTGCAATCCGGGAGGCAGCTCCGCCAGCGCAAAGCCCAACTGGTGCAGCAGCTTGCCCTGCGCGGATTCCGCGGTCCACAGGTTGGCGCTGTGCGCGGCGGCGGTGTAGACGATGGCGTTCACCGGCTGCGGCGGCAGCTTTATCTGCTGTTTCACCTGCGCGAGCTGTTTATCAAACGTGGCAATGCGCTCTGCGGCCTGCTTTTCCTGTCCGGTGATGGTGCCCAGCTGAGTTAGCAGCGCCTGCCAGCTCTTGTCGTCGTAGTTGATGATAAGCGTCGGGGCGATGGCGGAGAGCTGATCGTACAGCGCCAGCGCGGAATCCCCGCCGGTGGCGCTGATCAAAATCAGGTCCGGCATCTGGGCGGCGACCGCTTCAGCGCTGGGCTCGCCGATGTACAGCCGGGCCAGCTTGCGCTGCTTCGCGATATCACCCCACTGGCGCAGGAAGCCCTGCCCATCCGCCACGCGGTTATTCGGCGTGGTCGCGCCGCTGGCGACGACCGGTGCGTCAATCGCCAGCAGGGAGCCGGTTAAGGTCACGCTGGTGGAGACAATGCGCGTCGGTTTGCTCTCAAGCGCGTGAACGCCGCGGCTGTCGGTTACCTGACGCGGCCAGTCGGCGGCAGCGGCTGAGGCAAGTCCGAAAACAAAAAGTCCAGGTAAAAGCAGGGTATTTCGAAATACGGCGGGGAATTTCACAGCGCGACATCCTGTTTTTGTTGAAGATAATGCTTCTCATTTTCATGGTTGCCGCAAAGGGATGCAAGCTTTTGTCGCACAAGTTATTTGCCCGACGGTTGACAGCGAAGCGATGTGGGATTAGGTTAGCCGACGAAAATATAAATGATAATCATTATTGCTTCTTTTATCATTTTAAGGAGGATGATATGGATACGTCCCTGGCTGAGGAAGTTCAGCACACCGCAACCACGCTCGAATCAGACCGCTTTTTCTTTATGTCGCCTTACCGCAGCTTTACCACGTCCGGCTGCTTTGCCCGCTTCAGTGAACCCGCCGTTGGCGGCGACGATCAGGCAGGGCACTTCCAGCAAAAATTAGCCCAGGCTTTCCAGAACGCAAAGGCCAGCGGCATCGTCCATCCGGTGATGGTAGGGGCTATCCCGTTCGATACCCGCAAGCCATCCTCTCTGTTTATTCCACAGCGCTGGCAGACCTTTTCCCGTCCGGCGCGTCAGCAGTCTTCACGCTATTTTTCCGGCTCGCAGGCGCTGAAGGTGGAACAACGCACCGAGATCCCGCCGCAGCCCGTGTTCGAAGAGATGGTTGCCCGCGCCGCGTCGCTCACTGCCACGCCGCAGGTGAACAAGGTGGTGCTGTCGCGCCTGATTGATATCACGACCGATAAGTACATTGATAGCGGCGCGCTGATGGAGCGCCTGATCGCCCAGAACCCGGCGAGCTTTAACTTCCACGTGCCGCTGGAAGACGGCGGCGTACTGCTCGGCGCCAGCCCGGAGCTGCTGCTGCGCAAAGAGGGTGGGCACTTTAGCTCGCTGCCGCTGGCAGGCTCCGCGCGTCGTCAGCCGGACGACGTGCTTGATCGTGAAGCAGGCAACAAGCTGCTGGCCTCCGAAAAGGACCGTCACGAGCACGACCTGGTGACCCAGGCGATGAAAGCCATTCTGGCACCGCGCAGCCACCATCTCAGCATGCCGGATTCGCCTCAGTTGATTACCACGCCGACGCTGTGGCATCTGGCGACGCCGGTTGAAGGCGAGGCGCGTGAAAATGAAAACGCCCTGACCCTGGCCTGTCTGCTGCACCCGACGCCGGCGCTGAGCGGTTTCCCGCATCAGGTGGCGAAAGACCTGATCGCCGAGCTGGAGCCGTTCGACCGCGAGCTGTTCGGCGGCATCGTCGGCTGGTGCGACAGCGAAGGCAACGGCGAGTGGGTGGTGACCATCCGCTGCGCGCGTCTTCGCGAAAATACCGTTCGCCTGTTTGCCGGTGCGGGCATTGTGCCTGCCTCCTCGCCGGTGGGCGAGTGGCGCGAAACCGGCGTGAAGCTCTCCACCATGCTCAACGTGTTTGGTTTGCACTAAGGAAGACTCATGACCATTCCCTTTACCCGCTGGCCTGAGGCATTTGCCCGCCGCTACCGTGAAAAAGGCTACTGGCAGGATCTGCCGTTGACCCACATCCTGACCGATCGGGCGGACAGCGATGCGGTGGCGATTATCGATGGCGATCGCCACATTACCTACCGCGCGCTGAATCAGGCCGTAAACAACCTGGCCTCAGCCCTTCAGGCGCGTGGACTGCAGCGTGGCGAGACGGCGCTGGTGCAGCTTGGCAACGTGGCCGAGTTCTACATGACCTTCTTCGCGCTGCTGCAAATCGGCGTCGCGCCGGTCAACGCGCTCTTTAGCCACCAGCGCAGCGAGCTGAACGCCTACGCGGCGCAGATCAACCCCGCCGTGCTGATCGCCGATCGCGACCATGCGCTGTTTGCGGGCGATGATTTTCTTCATGCCTTTGTGGATGAACATCGCTCGGTGCGCGTCGTGCTCCTGCGCGGCGATAAGGGTGAATATGCCCTGGACGCGGCGATTGCGCGCCCGGCGGACAATTTTATCCCTAACCCGACGCCCGCCGACGAAGTGGCGTTCTTCCAGCTCTCCGGCGGCAGCACCGGTACGCCGAAGCTGATCCCGCGCACGCACAACGATTACGACTACAGCATTCGCCGCAGCAACGAGATCTGCGGCATTACTGCGCACACCCGATATCTGAACGCGCTCCCTGCGGCGCATAACTACGCCATGAGTTCGCCGGGATCGCTGGGCGTCTTCACGGCGGGCGGCTGCGTGGTGCTGGCGAACGATCCGAGCGCGACGCTCTGCTTCCCGCTGATTGAACGGCATCAGATTAACGTCACCTCGCTGGTCCCTCCGGCGGTGAGCCTCTGGCTGCAGGCGATTGCCGACGGTGCGGGGAACGCGCAGCTTAACTCCCTGAAGCTGCTGCAGGTGGGCGGCGCACGCCTCTCCGCCACGCTTGCGGCGCGCATTCCGGCGGAAATCGGCTGCCAGCTTCAGCAGGTGTTCGGCATGGCGGAAGGGCTGGTGAACTACACCGCGCTCGACGACGCGCCGGAGCGCATCATCAACACCCAGGGCCGCCCGATGTGCCCGGACGACGAAGTGTGGGTGGCGGACGAGCACGGCAACCCGCTGCCGCGCGGGGAAGTCGGGCGTCTGATGACGCGCGGTCCGTATACCTTCCGCGGCTATTTCAACAGCCCGGAACACAACGCCAGCGCCTTCGACGCCGACGGCTTTTACTGCTCCGGGGATCTGATCGCCATTGACGAGCAGGGCTACATCACCGTGCAGGGACGCGAGAAGGATCAGATCAACCGCGGCGGCGAGAAGATTGCTGCCGAAGAGATCGAGAACCTGCTGCTGCGCCATGAGGCGGTGATCCACGCCGCGCTGGTGAGCATGGAGGACAGCCTGCTGGGCGAAAAAAGCTGCGCGTATCTGGTGGTGAAACAGCCCCTGCGCGCGGTCGAGGTGCGTCGCTTCCTGCGCGAGCAGGGCGTCGCCGAATTCAAGCTGCCGGACCGAGTGGAGAGCGTGGATGCGCTCCCGCTGACGCCTGTCGGCAAAGTCGATAAGAAACAGTTGCGCCTGTGGCTTGCTGAACGCGCCCGGGGCTGAGGAAAAGAGTATGGCCATTCCAAAATTAACCGCTTACGCGCTGCCGACCGCCGCAGAGCTGCCGACCAGCAAGGTGAACTGGGCGTTTGAGCCCGAGCGTGCGGCGCTGCTGATCCACGATATGCAGGAGTATTTCCTGAACTTCTGGGGCGAAAACAGCGCGATGATGCAGCAGGTGGTGGCGAACATCGCCAGACTGCGCGCCTGGTGCAAAGAACACAATATCCCGGTGTACTACACCGCGCAGCCAAAAGAGCAGAGCGACGACGATCGCGCCCTGCTGAACGACATGTGGGGCCCGGGCCTGACCCGTTCGCCGGAGCAGCAGCGCATCGTCGCCGAGCTGGCGCCGGACGAAGCGGACACGGTGCTGGTGAAGTGGCGCTACAGCGCGTTCCACCGCTCGCCGCTGGAGCAGATGCTGAAAGAGACGGGCCGCAACCAGCTGCTGATTACCGGCGTGTACGCCCACATCGGCTGCATGACCACCGCCACCGACGCCTTTATGCGCGACATTAAGCCATTCTTCATTGCCGACGCGCTGGCGGATTTCACCCGCGACGAGCACCTGATGTCGCTGAACTATGTAGCCGGACGCTCGGGCCGCGTGGTGATGACCGACGAGCTGCTGCCGTCCGTTCCGGCCTCGAAGGCCGCACTGCGCGAGCTGATTCTGCCGCTGCTGGATGAGTCCGACGAGCCGATGGATGACGAAAACCTGATCGACTACGGTCTGGATTCAGTGCGCATGATGGCGCTGGCCGCCCGCTGGCGCAAAGTACACGGCGATATCGACTTCGTGATGCTGGCAAAAAATCCAACAATCGACGCCTGGTGGGCGCTGCTTTCCCGCGAGGTGAAGTGATGGGACTGGATTTCACCGGCAAAACCGTCTGGGTGACGGGCGCGGGGAAGGGGATTGGCTACGCGACGGCTCTGGCGTTCGCCGAAGCCGGCGCGCAGGTGACTGGGTTCGATCTGGCGTTTCCGCAGGATGATTACCCGTTCGCCACCGAAACGCTGGACGTGGCGAACGCCGCGCAGGTGCATGAGGTGTGCGGGCGCGTGCTGACAACGCTTGAGCGTCTGGACGTGCTGGTCAACGCGGCGGGCATTCTGCGCATGGGGGCAACGGACCAGCTCTCGCAGGAGGACTGGCAGCAGACCTTCGCGGTCAACGTCGGCGGCGCGTTCAATCTGTTCCAGCTGACCATGGGCCAGTTCCGCCGTCAGCAGGGCGGGGCGATTGTTACCGTGGCGTCCGATGCGGCGCACACGCCGCGCATCGGCATGAGCGCCTATGGCGCATCGAAAGCGGCGCTGAAAAGCCTGGCCATGACCGTCGGGCTGGAGCTGGCAGGCAGCGGCGTGCGCTGTAATCTGGTGTCGCCGGGCTCAACGGATACCGATATGCAGCGCACCCTGTGGAAAAGCGACGATGCGGAGCAGCAGCGCATCCGCGGCTTCGGCGAGCAGTTTAAGCTCGGCATTCCGCTGGGCAAAATCGCCAGTCCGCAGGAGATTGCCAGCACGGTGCTGTTCCTGGCATCCGATGCCGCCAGCCATATCACCCTGCAGGATATCGTGGTGGACGGCGGCTCCACGCTGGGGGCGTAAGATGATCTGGAAACGTCATATACCGCTCGAGGAGCTGAACGCGACCAGCCTGAACACCCTGGTGGCGCATCTCGGCATTGTCTATACCCGTATCGGCGACGACACGCTGGAAGCGGAGATGCCGGTGGATGCGCGCACCCACCAGCCGTTTGGCCTGCTGCACGGCGGGGCCTCGGCGGCGCTGGCGGAAACGCTGGGTTCAATGGCCGGTTTTCTGATGACCCGCGACGGGCAGAGCGTGGTGGGGACGGAGCTGAACGCCACGCATCATCGCGCGGTCTCCCACGGTAAGGTGCGCGGGGTGTGCCAGCCGCTGCATCTTGGGCGTTCGAGCCAAAGCTGGGAGATCGTGGTCTTCGACGAGCAGGGGCGGCGGTGCTGTACCTGCCGGTTGAGTACGATGGTGCTGGGCTAGCCCAGGCAGATCAAAGTGATCGGCTTAACACTGTGGTGTAAATCTCTGGTTTGACCACGCATTATTGCGTTTCAAAGTTGTTAAATTTTTCCGGTTGTTCTAGAAACAAAATGTAACATCTCACTGTTTCACAACAACGGACAACAACTATGAACAACTCAGGGAAATACCTTACATGGGCAGGGCTCTCCGTTGTGGGAGCCTTTGCCCTGGGCTATATCGCCCTCAACCGGGGGGAGCAGATCAACGCGCTCTGGATCGTTGTCGCCTCCGTCTGCATTTATCTGATCGCGTACCGTTTTTATGGCCGCTATATCGCAAAGAACGTGTTAGGCGTTGATGCGACGCGCATGACGCCAGCCGTCCGCCACAACGACGGGCTGGACTACGTGCCGACCGACAAGAAAGTGCTGTTCGGTCACCATTTTGCGGCGATTGCCGGGGCAGGCCCGCTGGTGGGTCCGGTGCTGGCGGCGCAAATGGGTTACCTGCCGGGGATGATCTGGATCCTCGCCGGGGTGGTATTGGCGGGGGCGGTACAGGACTTTATGGTGCTGTTTGTCTCCACCCGCCGCGACGGACGTTCGCTGGGTGAGCTGGTGAAAGAGGAGATGGGGGCCACCGCCGGGGTGATTGCGCTGGTGGCGACCTTTATGATCATGGTAATCATCCTCGCGGTGCTGGCGATGATCGTGGTGAAAGCGCTGACCCACAGCCCGTGGGGAACCTATACCGTTGCCTTCACCATTCCGCTGGCGCTGTTCATGGGGATCTACATTCGCTATCTGCGCCCGGGGCGCATTGGTGAAGTGTCGGTGATTGGTCTGGTATTCCTGGTGTTCGCCATTATCTCCGGCGGCTGGGTGGCGGAAAGCCCGACCTGGGCGCCGTTCTTCGACTTTACCGGCGTACAGCTGACCTGGATGCTGGTGGGCTACGGCTTTGTGGCGGCGGTGCTGCCGGTGTGGCTGCTGCTGGCCCCGCGTGACTACCTCTCTACCTTCCTGAAAATCGGCACCATCGTCGGGCTGGCGATCGGCATTCTGATTATGCGCCCGACCCTGACCATGCCGGCATTAACCAAATTTATCGACGGCACCGGCCCGGTCTGGACCGGTAACCTGTTCCCGTTCCTGTTTATTACCATTGCCTGCGGCGCGGTGTCCGGCTTCCACGCGCTGATCGCCTCCGGGACGACGCCGAAGATGCTGGCGAATGAAAATCAGGCCTGCCTGATTGGCTACGGCGGTATGCTGATGGAGTCCTTCGTCGCCATCATGGCGCTGGTCTCGGCCTGCATTATCGATCCGGGCGTGTACTTCGCGATGAACAGCCCGATGGCGGTGCTGGCGCCTGCCGGAACCGTTGACGTGGTGGCATCCGCCGCGCAGGTGGTGAGCGGCTGGGGCTTTGCGATTACCCCTGATACGTTGACGAGCATCGCCAGTGAAGTGGGCGAGCAGTCGATTATCTCCCGTGCGGGCGGGGCGCCGACGCTGGCGGTCGGCATGGCCTACATCCTGCACGGCGCGCTGGGCGGGCTGATGGACGTGTCGTTCTGGTATCACTTCGCCATCCTGTTCGAGGCGCTGTTTATCCTGACTGCGGTGGATGCGGGAACCCGTGCGGCGCGCTTTATGCTGCAGGACCTGCTGGGGGTGATCTCCCCGAACCTGAAGCGTACCGATTCGCTCCCGGCTAACCTGCTGGCGACGGCGCTGTGCGTGCTGGCATGGGGCTACTTCCTGCATCAGGGCGTGGTCGATCCGCTGGGCGGGATTAACACCCTGTGGCCGCTGTTTGGTATCGCCAACCAGATGCTGGCAGGCATGGCGCTGATGCTCTGCGCGGTGGTGCTGTTCAAGATGAAGCGCCAGCGTTACGCCTGGGTGGCATTAGTGCCAACCGCGTGGCTGCTGATTTGTACCCTGACGGCGGGCTGGCAGAAAGCCTTCAGCCCGGACAACAAAGTGGGCTTCCTGGCGATCGCCAACAAGTTCCAGGCGATGATCGACAGCGGTAAGATCCCGGCGCAGTACACCGAGTCGCAGCTGTCGCAGCTGGTGTTTAACAACCGTCTGGACGCCGGGCTGACCATCTTCTTTATGGTGGTGGTCGTGGTGCTGGCGTTGTATTCTCTCAAGACCGCGCTGGCGGCGTTGAAAAACGATAAGCCAACGGCGAAAGAGACGCCGTACGAGCCAATGCCTGAAAACCTGGAAGAGATTGTGTCCCAGGCGAAAGGGGCGCACTAACCTTTGTGCCGGGTGGCGGCTTCGCCTTACCCGGCCTACATTCCCTGTGAGATCAGAATCATGTTCGACACCCTTTCCAAAGCCGGTAAGTACCTGGGCCAGGCCGCTAAAATGATGATTGGCGTGCCGGACTACGACAACTACGTCGAGCATATGCGCGTCAACCATCCGGACCAGACGCCAATGACCTACGAAGAATTTTTCCGTGACCGCCAGGACGCCCGCTACGGCGGCAAGGGCGGGGCGAAGTGCTGTTAACCCTCTTTCGGGAGATAGAGGCTGATCTGCTCCTGCTTACAGCCGTAGATCGCCGCCAGCTTTTCGCGGGTGCGTTTTTGCGGACGGGAGTCCAGCGCTTCCAGCTGTGACACGGCGGACTGGCTGATACCGAGTTTCTCCGCCACCTCCTGCTGGGATAACCCACGCAGGATACGCCATGCGGCCTGCAGGCTGACGTTCTCGCTATGCATGATGTCGCACACTTCACCCGGTAAACCTACGTTATCGTAGATATCTGATTCGTAAGGGATGTCTTCCCAGTCGTTTTCATCATCGTCATCATACTCAAGCATGGCTAAACGCATGCGAAAATATTCACCGTAGGGAATGACAACATACTGTTTTTTTCCTTCTTCATCCTTGATGAACTGAATAGTCATATTCCGTATGCTCCTCATGAAGGTAGGTGGTGGTTGTCCGGCGTTTTACCGCCACTACGTAACAGGTATCACCTGGCGGGTCTCCGAAGGTGTAAATGACCCTGTAATCACCTAATCGCAACCTGTAGTGGTTTTCGGGAGAAGATAATTTCTTGATATCCGCGACAGTTGATGTTTTATCATCCATCTTCTCCAGCCTGAATTTAATGCGGTTCTGATATCGCGTATCGATTTTAGAAAATTGCTTCTCTGCTGTTTTTGACCAGACAATCTTCATCCGTACCTCCACTGTACGCCCACAAAAAATATAAGGAAATAATAAGACTATTAGATAAATTCCGAATTTCTAATGGGGTACTGTAGAGCGGAGTAAAAACGCGGGTAAGAGGCAAAACGCAAACCGTCGAGGCGGCTCGAGAAGGCCTCTGCCGGACGACAGAGGCTTGCAGGAAATGTGCGATCAGGCGTTCAAACCACCGTCCACGTCCAGACCGGTACCGGAGATCTGCCCGGCAGCCGGGCTGGCGAGGAAGGTGACCGCCGCCGCGATGTCTTCCGGCTGGCCGTAGTGACCGACAGCAATCATCTGGCGCTGGGCTTCCGCCTGTTCGCCGTCTTCCGGGTTCATATCGCTGTTGGTGGGGCCGGGGTGCACCAGGTTTACGGTAATGCCGCGCGGTCCTAAATCACGGGCCAGACCGCGGGTGAGGGAGTTAAGAGCGGACTTCGTCATCGAGTAAACGGCAATGCCCGGCATCGCCACGCGGTTTGCCAGACAGCTGCCGATGTTGATGATGCGCCCGCCGTCGGACATGTGCACCAGCGCTTCCTGAATGGCGATAACCACGCCGCGGATGTTGACGTTGATAAGGGCGTCAATATCTGCCAGCGTCATGGACTCCAGCGGGCCGCCGCGCGCGATCCCGGCATTGTTGACCAGAATGTCCAGCCCGCCAAGGGAACGTGCCGCATGGGTGACGGCATCCTGAATCGCCTGCGCGCTGGCGCTGTCCGCCTGCACGGCTTCGCTGTGTCGTCCCAGCGCCTTAATCTCATCGGCGACCGCCTGGGCTTTATCGGCAGATTTTTCATACGTAATAATCACATCCGCACCGGCGCGCGCCAGCGAGAGTGCAATAGCCCGACCCAACCCGCGGCTGGCACCGGTAACCAGCGCCTTTTTACCTGTTAAATCGATCTGCATGATGACCTCGTTGCAAGAGTAGAAAGAATCATCATTAGGTATAGCCTGTCGGCGCGATTAACGGCTGAAGGATTCCACTTTCTCAAACGCGGCGCGCAGAACGTCAGGCGTTAACGCAACCGGTAGATAGTGAATCGACTCCACCGGGCGCAGGGTGTGGGCAATGACCTTATCCAGCGCTTCCCGGTTATTGATGTCGACGTCCAGCTCGCGAAGCGTGGTCGGCAGGTTAAAGCGCTGGTACGCCGTCACCAGTTGCGCCAGCACGTCGTCCTGGCCGAGCAGGGCGCTCTGCACCAGAATGCCGTAGGCCACCTTGGTACCGTGCAGGTATTTTTCCGTCTGCGGCAGCACGGTTAAACCGTTGTGCACCGCATGCGCCGCCGCCACGCGGGTATAGCGTTCGCCCAACCCGCCGACCATCCCGCCGCCGGCGATAATCGCATCCACCACGTCCCGAAACGCCTGCGTCTGTTCGCCGCGCTGCTGGTCGGCCAGTGCTTCCTCACTGTGCTCCAGCAGCACGTCGCGGATCGCCAGCGCGCCGTTGATGCCCAGCCGCACGGTCAGCGGCAGGTTCTGCGGCTCAGGTGCCAACACAACCGCTTCGTACCACTTCGCCAGCGTATCGCCGATGCCCGCCAGCAGGTATTCCGCCGGGGCGTTAAGGACGATCTGCGGCTCTACCAGCACCAGGAAGTTGGCGTCGTCGAAGATCTCAAAATGCAGCGCCTGACCTGCATCGTTGTACCAGACGGAGAGCGGGGTCCACGCCGCGCAGGTGGCGGCAACGGTGGGGATGCCCACGAACGGCACGCCCAGACGACGCGCCACGGCCTTGACGGTATCCAGTACCGCACCGCCGCCGACGCCAATCACCACGCTGGCGTCACTGCCGGATTCGTTCACCAGATGGGTGACGTCGCGCTCGCTGCAGTGGCCTTTAAACAGCAGGTGTTTCGCCCCCGGCGCGTGAAAGCTCTCAGGCAGGAAAGGGCGCGCGCCGTCGATAGCGCGCTCGCCGTAGATCCACACCGCGCGGGAAAGCTGTTCCGGGGTAAAGAAGTCATTCAGATGCGCAAGGCTTCCGGGGTGGGAGAAGTAGTTCGCCGGGCCAGGCACGACGCGGATATCGGTGTTGCTCATGGTGTTGTCCTTTTTTAGCAAGCGCTAACCCGATGTTATGTCTGGACATCCGGATGGCTAATAATATTTCGCTTTAACTTATGCCTTTTCCGTCGTTGTCAGTCAACCGGAGCTGTGAAAAATTCGATAAATCAGAAGAGTAATGAAGGATTTACGCGGATGGTTTCCAGTCGCCTTGAAATGCGCGGTATCAGCCTGGCCTTTTCCGGGTTTCAGGCGCTGTCGCGCGTGAACTTCACCTTAACCGGCGGATCGGTACATGCGCTGACCGGTGCCAACGGCGCGGGAAAATCGACGCTGATGGCGGTGCTGTGCGGGACGCACGACCACTATGAAGGCGAAATCTCCATTAATAACCAGCCGGTAAGCATCCGCGAGCCGCTGGACGCCAAACGGCTGGGGATCCACCTCGTGCAGCAGGAGGTGGACGTGGCGCTGATCCCGGGATTAAGCATCGCCGAGAACATCATGCTCGACCAGCTGGCGCAGCCGGGGCATCGCTTCCGCTGGCGTGCAATCCGCCAGCAGGCGAGACAGGCGCTGGCGCAGCTGGACGTTTCTATGGACGTACGCCGTTCCATCGACAGCTGCACGCTTGCCGAAAAGCAGCAGATTTTGCTGGCGCGCGCCCTGTCTCATCACTGTCGTTTTTTGATTCTTGATGAGCCCACCGCGCCGCTGGACGCGCACGAGAGCGAGCGCCTGTTTGCCGTGGTGAGACGGTTAAAGCAGCAGGGCATCGGGGTGGTGTTTATCTCCCACCGCATTCACGAGCTGAAGGCCATCTGCGACACCCTGACGGTGCTGCGCGACGGCAAGCTGATCGAGTCCGGCCCGATGGCCGATCTTAGCGGCGAAGCGATCGTCGAGAAGATGCTCGGCCACGTGCTGAGCGATATCTACCCGCCCGCTCGGCCGCCGCACGGCGACGAAACGCTGCTGCGGGTGGAAGGTCTGCATGACGACGCGCTGCTGAAAGATATCTCCCTGCACCTGCGCAAAGGCGAAATTCTCGGGATTGCCGGGCTGGCGGGGGCGGGGAAAACCGAACTCTGCAAGGCGCTGTTTGGCGCCAGCAAAAGCCGCGTGGCGCGCGGTGAGTTGAATCAACAGCCCTGGCAGCCTCGCGACCCGGCCGACTCGGTGCTGCGCGGCCTGGCGCTGGTGCCGGAAGAGCGGCGTAAAGAGGGCATTTTTATCGACGAGCCGGTGAGCATGAACCTTGCCGTGTGCGCCGATAACAGCTTCTCGCGCTGGAGCCTGTTTGGCCATCGTCAGGCGTGGCGCTGGGCGGAGGAGGTGATCGCTCGCGTCGGCGTGCGCGCCCGCGGCCCCGGGCAGGTTTTGCGACGTCTGTCCGGCGGCAACCAGCAGAAGGTCGCCATCGGCAAGTGGCTGCGCAATGACGCGAGCGTGCTGATCTTCGACGAGCCAACCAAAGGCGTGGACGTGAAGGCCAAAACCGATCTGTTCCAGCTGATTGACGGCCTGGCGCGCGAGGGCAAAGGGGTGATTTACGCCTCGGGCGAGTTTGCCGAGCTGGTCGGGCTGTGCGACCGCATCTGCGTGCTGTGGGACGGGCGCATCGTGGCGGAAATCGCCGGAGCCGAGGCCCGTGAAGAGACACTACTTTATTATTCAACCGGAGGAACGGCGTCGTGAGCAAGGCCCTTTCAGTAAACGCGACGGCGTCTGGCCGTCAGCAGATTTTCGATTTTCTCTACAAGTGGGGCATGCTGTTAACCGTCGTCGCGCTGGTGGCCGTCTTTGGCCTGGCGTCGGACAGCTTCCTCGATCCGAACAACATCATCAATATTCTGCGCTCAATCGCCATCGTGACGGTGATTGCCGTTGGCGTGTCGATATCATTGACCATTGGCGGGTTCGATCTCTCCGTGGGATCGACCGCCTCACTGGCGAATGCGCTGGTGATTTCCCTGTTCGTCTGGCACGGCTTTGGTACCACCGAGTCGATTCTGATCACCCTCGCGCTCTGCACGCTGGTGGGGCTGTTTAACGCCTTTCTTATCGTCATCCTGCGCATTCCGGACATGCTCGCGACGCTGGCCAGCCTGTTTGTGATCCAGGGCGTGGCGATGACCTACAGCTACGGCGGGTCGATTACCGAGAACATGGTGCTGCCGAGCGGTGACATGGCGGAAGGCACCATTCCGGCGGCGTTCAGCCTGCTGGGGCAGGTGCCGACGATTGTGATCATCATGCTGGTAGTGACGGTTCTGGCGCAGCTGGGGCTGTCGCTCACCACTCACGGTCGTCGGATGTACGCCATCGGCGGTAATCCGGAAGCGGCGCGCCTCTCGGGGATTCGCACCACCCGCTACAAGGTGGCGGCCTACGTGATTGCCTCCCTGCTGGCGGGCCTGGGCGGGATTTTGCTGGCCTCGCGCATTGGCTCGTCGCAGGTAAACGCGGGCGGCGGTTACCTGATGGATGCGGTGGCGGCGGCGTGGATTGGCTTCTCGCTGGCCGGGTCCGGCAAGCCGAATGCGCTGGGGACGCTGGTCGGGGCGGTTATTCTCGGCGTGCTGTCGAACGGGCTGGTGATGCTCTCCGTGCCGTATTACGCCATGGACATTATAAAAGGGCTGGTGCTCGCGGTAGCGCTGGCGATTACGTACATACAAAAACGCTGACAACACAACGGGATAAAAAATGAAAAAGATTGCACTCTCTTTGGTGGCATTAGGGTTATTCACCGCTCTGCCTGGCTTCGCGGCTACGCCCGCGCCGCTTCCGGCGGCCATTGCCAACCATGACGGCCCGATCCGCATCGCGGTGATCCGTAACCTTGGCTCAGACGACAATACCACGCAGTTTATTGCCGGGGCCATTCAGGAAGGGAAGAAGCTTGGCTTTAAGGTCAGCACCTTTTTAAGCAACGGGGACGATGCCAAATTCCAGGACTTTGTGAACCAGGCCATCAGCCAGAAATATGACGGGATTATCCTGTCTCAGGGGCGCGATCCGTACTCCACCGCGCTGGTGAAGAAGGCGGTGGACGCCGGAATTAAGGTCGCCGTCTTTGATACCGCCGTCAACGGCGAGATCCCGGGCGTGACCGTTACCCAGCAGGATGATGCCTCCCTGACTAACCTCTCCTTCGGCCAGCTGGCGAAAGATTTCAACGGCAAAGCCAATATCGTCAAGCTGTGGGTCGCGGGCTTCCCGCCGATGGAGCGTCGTCAGGCGGCGTATAAAGAGTTGCAAAAGCAGTACCCGGACATCAAAGAGCTGGAGTCCATCGGCGCGGTCTCCTCTGACGTGCAGGGCGACACCGCTAACAAAGTGGGCGCGATCCTGGCGAAATACCCGAAAGGTAAAATCGACGCCATCTGGGGCACCTGGGACGCCTTCAGCCAGGGCGCGTACAAAGCGCTGAAAGAGAACGGCCGCACCGAGATCAAGCTCTACAGCATCGACATCTCCAACCAGGATCTGCAGCTGATGCGCGAGCCTGGCAGCCCATGGAAGGTGAGCGTGGCGGTGGATCCGAAGCTGATTGGCGCGACCAACGTGCGTCTGGTGGCGAACAAGATTGCCGGGGAAGCCACGCCTGCGACCTACGATTTCAAAGCCGCGGCCATTCCGCAGGCGCTGCTGGCCGCCCAGCCGGGCGCGGTGAACGTGGCGTCGCTGGGGAAAATCATTCCGGGCTGGGGCCAGACGGAAGATTTTATCGCGCCGTGGTTTGCGACGCTGGAAGCGAAAAACAAATAAAACCAAGCCGGGTGGCATCAGGTGCGGCCTGATGCCCTCACCCCGGCCCTCTCCCACGGGGAGAGGGGGAAAACCAACAGGAGCTCAAGGTGTCTTCTTTACCCCCTCCAGAATACAGCCGCAATATGCGGCTGATTGGCCATAGCGATCAGGGCGGTCGCCCGGACGGCGTGCAGCTGATGGTGCACCGCGGTTTCGCCTATATCGGCCATATGGTGTCGCAGGGCTTTTCGATTGTCGACGTGCGCGATCCGAAGAACCCGAAAGCGGCGGGCTACGTGCCCGCGCCGCCCGGCACCTGGAACGTGCATCTGCAGGCGCATGATGACCTGCTGCTGGTGATCAACGCCCGGGATCTGTTTGCCGATGCCCGCTTTGCCGACGAAAAGGTCTACTACACCCGCCAGGTGGGAGAGACCGTCAGCGACGTGCAGGACAAAGGCTGGAGCGCCGGGCTGCGCGTGTTTGATATCTCCACGCCGGACAGGCCGCGCGAAATCGGCTTTCTGTCGCTGAGCGGGATTGGCATTCACCGCATCTGGTACGTCGGCGGCCGCTGGGCGTACGTGTCGGCGCTGATCGATGGCTTTACCGACTACATCTTTCTGACCATCGATCTGGCGGACCCGCGTAGGCCCGAAGTGGCCGGGCGCTGGTGGTTGCCGGGGATGAACCAGGCCGAAGGTGAGAAGCCGAACTGGCCGGAAGGGAAACGCTACGCCCTGCACCACGCGATTATCGCGGGGGATACCGCGTACGGCAGCTGGCGCGACGGCGGCCTGACGCTGCTGGACGTGAAGGATCGTACCCAGCCGAAGCTGATTAGCCACCGTAACTGGAGTCCGCCGTTTGGCGGCGGGACGCACACCGCGCTGCCGCTGTCGGACCGCGATCTACTGGTGGTGCTGGACGAAGCGGTGCTGGATAACCAGGAAGACGGCGAGAAGCTGATCTGGCTGTTTGATATTCGCGAGCCGTCGAACCCGGTAAGCATCTCGACCTTCCCGCAGCCGGACGAAACTGACTACGTGGCGAAAGGGGCGCATTTCGGGCCGCATAACCTGCACGAGAACCGGCCGGGGAGCTTTGTCAGCTCCACGCTGATTTTTGCCACGTATCAGAACGCGGGCGTGCGCGCGTATGACATCTCCAATCCGTATCGTCCGGTGGAAACCGGCGCGCTGGTGCCTGCTGCACCGGAGAAAATGATGGATACCCGTCCGAATCGCCCGCAGGTGATCCAGTCGTGTGACGTGTTTGTGGATGCGCAGGGGATTATCTACAGCACGGATTATAACGGTGGGCTGTCGGTGATTGAGTATTTGGGGTGAGTTTTTGCCGGGTGGCGGCTTCGCCTTACCGGGCCTACATTTTGCACCCGTAGGCCCGGTAAGGCGAAGCCGCCACCGGGCAAATGCACTCAGCTGTATTGTCGCACCCGCGCCACCAGATCTTCCGCGCTGTCGATACGGTCTGCAATCACAATCAGCGCCTTGCCGAGCGTTATCGCGTGGCGAAGGCATTCGTGGCGCATCGCCTCGTCCTGAATGGTGTCGATATCCGCGACGTGGGAAAGCCCGACGCTGCGGCGAATGAGCTCGGTGCCGCAGAAGCCGATGGCATCATGCCAGGCCTTTTTCAGGAAGGCGGAGGCATAGCCCGGCGCGCTGAGCGCGGCGTCGCGTGTTTTCTCGTGTGCCAGCGCCTGGAATCGCTCCGCGAAGGTGTTCCACAGTTCCTGAATATCGGTCAGGCGCTGCTCGCGGGCGGCGGCGGCATCGCGAATGCCCAGATGCCCTGGCAGGCCGCAGAAGTTCAACAGCAGGTTGCCGATAGCGGTGCCGACGTCAAAGCCAATCGGGCCGAAATAGCCGAACTCGGCGTCGATGGCCTTCAGGCTGCCGTCGGCCACAAAAATCGAGCCGCTGTGAATGTCTCCGTGCAGCAGGGCTTCCGCCTGAGAAAAGAAACGGTGCTTCAGGGAGGCCACGGCAATTTTCAGCTGGGCGTCGTCGCGCAGGGCGGCGACGTCATTTTCCAGTTCGGCCGGGTAGCTGTTGCGTTCGTGGATCTGGTACGGATCGTTGAAAAACAGATCTTCGGTGATCTCGCACATCTCCGGATTGATGAATTTTGCCACCTGCGCTTTTTTCTCGTGCGGGTGCAGGTAGAAATCGCTGGTGTGGAACAGCGCGTGCGCGAGGTATTCACCCAGCTGACGCGCCGCCTGCGGGTAGTAAATGTTGCCGATCAGCTCGCCGCGCCAGATGCGATGGCTGGAGAGATCTTCCATCACCATCACCGCCAGCTCCGGGTCGAAGTGGTGGATTTTCACCGTGTGCTGCGGGCTGTGCCGGTAGTGCTCGACCAGGGTTTGCGCCTCCAGACGGGCGCGGTCCAGCGTCAGCGGCCAGGACTCGCCGACGCAGCGCACGTAGGGCAGCGCCTGCTTAACGATGATGCGGCTCACGCCCGCGCTGTCGAAAATTTTAAAGACCAGATTGAGGTTGCCGTCGCCTACCTCCTGCGCCTCCACCAGCGATGAAGGATCGTCAAGGCCGCCAAACTGCCTGGCATACTCCACGGCGTCCTGAGCGGTAAAGGTACGGTATTGCGACATGGCCTGCTCCTCACGGTTTGCTAATAAAGACATGTAGACGTCTATACATCTGGATTTCATCCTGACACAATGTGCTACAACAACGCAACAGGGAATTAACGACATGCAGACATTACAGACGACCAGCCTGCGGGTAGCGGATAATCAGCTCTTTATTCTCGACCAGCAGGCCCTTCCGCAGGAGAAACGCTGGCTGGATGCCTCAACGGTAGAGGCGCTGGTGGGGCATATTCACGCCCTGCGGGTGCGCGGCGCGCCGCTGATCGGTCTCTCTGCAAGTCTGCTGCTGGCGCTGCTGGCGGAAAACGGCAAAAGCCGTGACGAGCTGGCGGTGGCGCTGGAAACCCTGCGCGCATCCCGCCCGACGGCGGTGAACCTGATGAACAACCTTGACCGCATGAAGATTGCGCTGTGGCAGGAAGAGTATGTTCCGGCGCTGGTCGCGGAGGCGCTGCGCCTGATCGACGAAGACAAACGGCTCTGTGACGCCATTGCGCAAGCGGGCAGCGCGCTGGTGAAGCCCGGCAGCCGCCTGCTGACCCACTGCAACACCGGCGGGCTGGCAACGGCGGGCGTCGGTACGGCGCTGGGCGTGATTGCTCGCGCGCATCAGGAGGGCAAGGTCAGCAACGTCTGGGTGGATGAAACCCGTCCGCTGCTGCAGGGTGGCAGACTGACCGCGTGGGAGCTTGGCGAGCTGGGCGTACCGTATCAGCTGATTACCGATTCCATGGCCGCCAGCCTGATGGCGAAAGGGCTGGTGGATGCCGTGTGGGTGGGCGCAGACCGCATTGCGGCTAACGGCGACGTGGCGAATAAGATCGGCACCTATTCTCTGGCGGTGCTGGCGAAATTCCACGGCATTCCGTTCTATGTGGCCGCGCCGCAAACGACCCTCGATCCGGACTGCCCGAACGGTGATGCGATCCCGATTGAGCAGCGCGCCGCAAGCGAGGTGACGGGCGTCGCCGGAAGCTTTGGCGCGGTGCAGTGGGCGCCGGAAAACGCGCAGGTCTACAACCCGGCGTTTGACGTTACGCCAGCCTCGCTGATTAGCGGCTGGGTGCTGGATACGGGCGTGGTCACGCCGGACGCGGTGGCAAACGGGAAATTCGCCTGAGTCGGGCTATTCTTTAAGGGGTTTCCCTGAGAGGACAATATCGTGACGCTCGATCCTGAAACAGACTTAAAACTGGAGCGCGTGGTGGATGCCCCGCGCGACCTGCTGTGGCTTTGCTGGACTACGCCCGAACACATCAAAAACTTCTTCATTCCTGCTCCCCATAAGGTGACCGAATGCGACCTCGATCTGCGGGTGGGCGGACGGTTCAACACCGTGTTTGAGGTGGATGGGCAGCGGATGGATAACCGGGGTGTCTTCCTTGAAATCGACCCGGGGAAAAAGCTGGTCTTTACCGACAGCTATACCGAAGGCTGGAAACCGGCCGAGAAGCCGTTTATGACGGCGATTTTATTGCTGGAAGATGTCGGGGAGGGCAAAACGCGCTATACGGCGATTGCGCGTCACCCCACGAAGGACATCCGCGAGCAGCACGAGCAGATGGGCTTCCACGAAGGGTGGGGGATTGTGCTGGATCAGCTGGTTGAGTATGTGAAGGGATTGAAGCGTTGAAGCTCGAGCGGCCTGATGCCCTCACCCCGACCCTCTCCCACAGGGAGAGGGAGCAAACACTAAAAACGGCAGCTATAGCTGCCGTTTTGCTTTTACCTATGCCAGCCGTGGATACGCGTCCGCGATCGCATCACCCGTAAACTGGGCCACCCAGCCTTCCGGGTTATCGAAAATACGAATGGCGGTAAAGTTCGGCTCTGAGCCCATATCAAACCAGTGCGGCGTGCCCGCAGGAACGGAGATCAGGTCGTTTTTCTCGCACAGTACCTGATACACCTCATCGCCAATGTGCAGGCAGAACAGCCCTGCGCCTTCCACGAAAAAGCGTACTTCGTCCTCGCCGTGGGTGTGTTCGTTCAGGAACTTCGCGCGCAGCGCCTCTTTCTGCGGATTGTCGGCACGCAGGCTGATCACGTCCCAGCTCTGGTAACCCTTCTCTGCGACCAGTTTGTCGATCGCATGTTGATACGCCGCGATCACGGCTTCAGGCGCGGGATCGTGTCCTAAATCGCGATCCGCCGCCCAGCGTTCAAACCGCACGCCTTTCGCGTTGAGCTGTTGGGCAATCTCGGCGGCGTCGGTACTGTGCCACTGGTGCTGACTGGCGTCTTTATCGGAATAAATGGTCAATGCGCTCATGAAGGGATCTGCTCCGGGTTAATCTCGTCAAACTGGTGGACCTGATGATGGTGGCTTGCGCCGTCATCATCACCGCGAATCAGCTGCAGGGTACGAAAACCTGCCTGTTCAGCTGCGTCCAGCTCCTGATGAATATCGGAGAGGAACAGGATCTGCGACGGGGCGATGCCCGTTTGCGCCGCAATGTTCTGATACGACTGCACCTCGCGCTTGGCGCCGATGTGGGTGTCGAAATAGCCGCTGAACAGATGAGTAATATCACCTTCGTCGCTGTAGCCAAATAACAGTTTCTGCGCAGCAACGGAACCAGAGGAATAAACATAGAGATCAATCCCTTGCGCTTTCCATTTTTCCAGCGCGGGCAGCACGTCCGGGTAGAGATGGCCGGTAAAGTCGCCGTTGACGTAGCCGTCGTGCCAGATGATCCCCTGCAGCGCTTTTAGCGCGGTAGATTTGCGGTCTTCATCCATAAAGGCAAACAGGGCGTCGATAAGCTCGCTGACGCTGGCGTGCGGATTACCGATTTCATCACGCAGGTTGTCCAGAATGGATGTGACCGGCTCGGCGTACTGCTGCGCGGTCACGAAGGCCGCCAGCCGCTCACGCGCGTAGGGGAACAAAACATCATGGACAAAACGAATATCGCTGGTGGTGCCTTCAATATCCGTCACAATCGCGCGAATCATACTCTCTCCAGTTGTCGTAAACGCATTTCACATTCAAACAGGAATTCCAGTCCTTCCAGATGACGGCGGGCTTCGGCCACATCGCGTCCCCAGCAGGTTAAGCCATGGCCGCGCAGAAGAAAACCATAATTAAGCGGGCGTTCCTGCGCGTAATGGGCGATTCGCGAGGCGAGGGCGTCAATGTCCTGGTCGTTATCGAAGACCGGGATAGCCACCGTATCCAGATGCGTGGTCTGCCCGGTGAGGGATTTTTGCATCTCAAAGCCGCTGATGTTGAGCTCGGCTTCTTTGACCAGACGCGAGAGCACCGTGGCGTTGACCGTATGAACGTGCAGGACGGCGTTGGCCTCAGGAAACAGACGATAGATAAGGGTGTGCAGCCCGGTCTCCGCCGACGGTCTGCGGCCAGACGGCGCGCGGTTGGTGGCGATCTCCACCTGGAGAAAATCCTCCGTCGTCAGGCTGCCTTTGTCTTTGCCCGATTCGCTGAGCCAGCAGAGGCGTTCGTCCTGACGCACCGACATATTGCCCCCGGTGGCGGGTGCCCAGCCTTTGGCGCCAATCCAGCGGCAGGCGTCGACCAGATGCGTGAGTTGCAGGTTGTCTGTCATTTTCCTTTTACCCTCTCGGACAGGAATATTCATATTGTTTAGACGTCTAAGCGTCTTGATTGCCAAAGACTAACATCGTGTTATAGTGGCAGCAACATAAGTATTACAAGCAGGCACAGCACAATGAGCATTAACGCATTGATTCCGCAAAGTAAACTTCCCAATCTAGGTACCACCATCTTTACGCAGATGAGCGCCCTGGCGCAGCAGCACAACGCCATTAACCTTTCTCAGGGATTTCCGGATTTCGACGGGCCGACCTATCTGCAGGAGCGTCTGGCGTACCACGTGGCGCAGGGGGCGAATCAGTATGCGCCAATGACGGGCGTGCAGGCGCTGCGGGAAGCCATTGCGGATAAAACGGCTGAGCTGTATGGCCATAGGCCCGATGCGAACAGCGACATTACGGTGACGGCAGGGGCGACCGAAGCGCTGTATGCGGCCATCACCGCCCTGGTGCGGGCGGGCGATGAAGTCATCTGCTTTGACCCGAGCTACGACAGCTATGCGCCTGCGGTTGAACTCTCCGGCGGCGTGGTGAAACGCGTGGCGTTACAGCCACCGCATTTCCGCCCTGACTGGCAGGCGTTTGCTGCGCTGCTGAGCGACAAAACCCGTCTGGTGATCCTGAATACCCCGCACAACCCGTCCGCGACGGTGTGGCAGAAAACGGACTTCGCCGCGCTGTGGCAGGCGATTGCCGAACGTGAAATCTACGTGCTGAGCGATGAAGTTTACGAGCACATCTGCTTTGCAGAAGAGGGACACGCCAGCGTGCTGGCCCATCCGCAGCTTCGCGAGCGCGCTATCGCCGTCTCGTCGTTCGGTAAGACCTACCATATGACCGGCTGGAAAGTGGGTTACTGCGTCGCACCGGCCGCCATTAGCGCTGAGCTGCGCAAGGTACATCAGTACCTGACCTTTGCTGTGAACACGCCGGCTCAACTAGCCCTGGCGGATATGCTGCGCGCGGAGCCCGAGCATTATCGCGCGCTGCCGCGTTTTTATCGTGAACGTCGGGATCTGTTCGTGACGGCGCTGAGTAAAAGCCGCCTGGAAATTTTGCCGTCTGAAGGAACCTATTTCCTGCTCGCGGACTACAGCGCGATTTCCGATCTGGATGACGTCAGCTTTTGTCAGTGGTTGACAAAAGAGGTGGGGGTGGCCGCCATTCCGCTGTCGGTATTCTGCGCCGATCCCTTCCCACACAAGCTGATCCGTCTTTGCTTTGCCAAGCAGGAATCGACGCTGCTGGCGGCGGCAGAGCGTTTGAACACGCTCTGATTATTTTACCGTCCAGGCTTCGGAATAGCGACGGTCTGCAAACAGCGCCAGCAGACCGTTGATTTGCTTGAGGCGCAGCACCTCGTCGCTGTCCATTCCGAGCTCTTTGCCAATTCGCTCATCATTCCAGCTGAGCTGTGCCAGTTCGCGCACGATCTCTGACATGGCGTTAATCTGGTGCCGACCCCGCGCCCGGTTGTGACGGATCGTGGCGGCCATACGGTCATGCTTTTCCTGTCGGTCCTGGCGCAGGCAGGTGACGGGGAGATATCCCTTGAGCTGGCGCTTCAACGCCGCCCGATTTTTGCCGATTTCATGGCGGTGGAAACCATCCACAATTTCGTAATGTTGCGGTTCACTTTCCGTTACGACAATAGGTTGGGTGAATCCATCGAGTTCCAGCGACTTGCTGAGCAGCCGTTTTTCTGGAGGGGCAACGTTGTTGGGGTTGTAGTCGTTAGCGGTAATCGCGTCCTGTTTGATCCAAAGCACGCAGTCTATCGGTTGCTCACGAAAAGGACTGTTTTTATGGATCGCTTCACGAAAAGCATTGATGGCGTTAATCCGATCCTCTTCGGGAAGAGACTGCAGGTACGTTTCGATCTCGGTGATTAATCGTTGTCGCATAATATGCCCCACTCCTTGCGTTTCGCCTTCACTCTTTCACTGTAGCGCTGATAATGTTTGGGTTTATTTGGACTGAACGACAGCGCTCTGCACCAGTAGTCGTTATTAAGGATAACCTTGCAAATACGGCGCCATGAGGGAATGTCTTTGGCACCGATATCACCGTCCTGGGTGTCGGGAATATCCTCTATGCCTTTCTTCTGATACCAGCGCAGATAAATGGCGATTTTATTGCGGTAATGCTCAGCCGTATTTTGCGGCATGCTGTCGAGCAGCAGCAGGGCATATTCGCGCCAGCAGAGGTGATCGGGTTTCAGGATTTTCCGGTGACCATAAAAGTGGTTATCGTGCCCGGCGTAAATTCCTCCGCTGCGCACGCCGCTCACGCGCTCGCACATGGCCGCCCAGCGATCGGGCTCAACAACATGGTAGAGCCATAATCCCTGACGCTGCTCCGGACCAAAGGGCTCACAAATACGCATATAGCGGGGCGGCACGCCAGCCTGGAACATCAGGTCATAGAGTGGGTTATAGCAACATCCCGATTTGGCGAACCAGGTCCAGATATCGGCGGTTTTCCAGTCATAGAGAGGGTAGATATACCAGGCATGTCCCCCCGGGGCGACGGTTGTCCAGGGTTTATCATCGGCAAACCGTTGTTTACGCGCTGACGCGATAGCCAGAAAACGGTTGTAAGATTCATCGGCGCGGATGCCAATCATCACCGCCGCCGGGCGATTGTGAGAGAACCAGTCGGAGAAGCTGCGAACAAAAGTTTCAAACGTCATGCCGGGCTGGTAGAAGGGAAAAAAAGCGGGATCGGTTATCGCACCGTCAGGGGGCTGGCGGACCCATCGGGTGCCGGGTTCCCAGCATTGCCATTCCGGCTGAAATTGCGACAGGGAATTTTGCGTTGTCAGGGGAAGCGCGACCCACCAGAAATGGCCGATGATATCGCTGTATAACTCGCGCATACGTTCAACATGGGTGATGGTATGGCTAAACTGCGCTTCCCAGTCGATAAAGAGAACGTCTATTTTTATATTCATCTGTCGCGCCTGCCGGGCAACCAGGTGCAGCATGGTGGTGGAGTCTTTACCTCCTGAAAAAGAGACACAGATCCTCGGTAAATTTTCGAGAGTCCATTTTATTCGTTCCTGAGCCGCAGAAAGAACATCCTGATTAAGAGGATACTTATAAATTGACATATTTGTTCTCATCCTGAGGAATAAATACCAGACGTTAGTGTCAATACTAGAGTGAGAATGATATCAGTCAATAATTTATGATGTGTATAAAGTTAATGCTGAATGTTTATATAACGATGGTGTATGTTTCTGGAAAAGGTGGTTCCCATCCTGTGTGAAAACCACGCTAACATCTCACGGTAAAGTTATTTCTTCAATAAAACTCGCGAATGCTGAGCTATTCAGTGCGGAGCGATTATACATCATGTAAATATCAATGCTGGGAAATTGAATGTCTGTCTCTACTTTGCGCAGGTTAAGCGCTGGACCATATTGTTCAAAGGCCGGCGTGGGCGCTAACCCTATGAGGTCGGATGAACTGATCACCGACAGAAGGGATATAAAAGAGTCGCTTCGATAAACGATATTTCTTTCGGTTAACAGGCTCTCGGCTTTTTCCTGGTAGTCTTTGACGCTGTTCTCATCGCTCAGGTAGGCGGTGAACTGTTCATTCAGAATCTCTTCACGCGTGGGATTTCCGCTCAAGCGGGGATGATCATTCCGGCAAACGAGCACAAAAGGCAGCTTATGGAAAAGGCTGGAGGCAATTGAGCGGCTGCTTGAGGAGGAAAAAGAAAATATCAGGTCGGCTTTTCGGTAAGCCAGGAGATCTTCTGCTGAATCAGGGGCAAGAAAAACATCATGTAATTCAATCGAATAGTTATACTTGTTCATGAGCAGTTTCATTGGCTCAAGCATCGTTTTGGTGCTCATAAACTGCGGGCAGTAAATGACAAAATTCTTCTTCAACCCGCTGCTGTGCATGATATTGATAGTCTGCTCAAGCTGGTTCAGGTTCTGTTCCAGATGATGATGCAAATTGACGCCGACGGTCGTGGGCGTGATCCCTTTACCGGAACGGATAAACAGAGGATCGTTGAGTTGTCCTCGCAGGCGTTGCAGTGACTGACTCACGGCAGAGGGTGTGATATACAGCGTCTCGGCGGCTTTACTGATACTAAGATGTTGATAAATGCACTCGAAAATGACTAACAGATTAAGATCGAATTTTTTAAGGTCGTAGAGGTTTGCCATGTTTCGTCCTGAGGATGCTGTGTTTGCTGTGGTTATCACATCACTGATAACTATAGTTTGAAGTTAACCATTTACAATCCTTTCGATTAACCCTCTTAAATTTAAATTAAATTCACCTTAATATATCATGACGCCAGATTATTGAAATAGTGCTTCAATGAACATTAAGATAATTTTATCTCAGATGTTGGAGTGAGCATTTTAAATAACAATTGTCATTTATATATTGAGGTATTTTTATAATGAAAATAAATTTATAACGTCCCGAAATGATGTTTGGCAAAACCTATCGCAGCCATAGGCAGGAATACCTCTCTTATGGATTGCCCAATTCCTGAACGGGTGGTGTAATCAAAGGGCTGTTACCCCTTGATATAAAGGGTTGTAGAGCGCAACGCAACGCCAGCTTCGGCTGGCACTGAATGTACCTGCGGGGAATTCAGGTATCAGGGCCGCCCGTTGAGGCGGCCTTTTTACTTTCAGGCTTTCCTGTAAAAGGTTCACCTTGTTGTCTTGTCGACGTTGTAAGGTTTGGCTGATTGATTTGATAAAGCATACGCATTAGCCCCGATGGATAAAGTTGGTTACCTTACATCTCAACGAAAACACGGAGGAAGTACAGATGTCTTTGATTAACACTAAAATTAAACCTTTCAAAAACCAGGCGTTCAAAAACGGTGAGTTCATCGAAGTAACCGAGAAAGATACCGAAGGTCGCTGGAGCGTCTTCTTCTTCTATCCGGCTGACTTCACCTTCGTTTGCCCGACCGAACTGGGCGACGTGGCTGACCATTATGACGAACTGCAGAAGCTGGGCGTAGACGTTTACTCTGTGTCTACCGATACCCACTTCACCCACAAAGCATGGCACAGCAGCTCTGAAACCATCGCAAAAATCAAATACGCGATGATCGGCGACCCGACTGGCGCCCTGACCCGTAACTTCGACAACATGCGTGAAGATGAAGGCCTGGCTGACCGCGCCACCTTCGTTGTTGACCCGCAGGGTATTATCCAGGCTATCGAAGTTACCGCTGAAGGTATCGGCCGTGATGCGTCTGACCTGCTGCGTAAAGTGAAAGCAGCGCAGTACGTGGCTTCTCACCCAGGCGAAGTGTGCCCGGCGAAATGGAAAGAAGGCGAAGCGACTCTCGCTCCATCCTTAGACCTGGTCGGCAAGATCTAAGTCTGTAAAGCCTGGCGGGGCTGCGCTTGCACAGGCCTACAGTATCGTAGGCCGGGTAAACGAAGTGCCACCCGGCAATCAATGGGCGCCCCCGCGCCCATTTCATTCCAGCACCATGATGCAAGTTGCATTCAGGCCGCCTGTGTAAGGCAGCTTGCATGATGACGTTTTAAGAGAGGGAAGAATAATGCTCGACACTAATATGAAAACCCAGCTCAAGGCCTATCTTGAGAAACTGACCAAACCCGTTGAGCTGATTGCCACGCTGGACGACAGCGCGAAATCGGCAGAGATCAAGGAACTGCTGGTTGAGATCGCCGAACTGTCGCCAAAAGTGACCTTCAAAGAAGATAATTCGCTTAACGTCCGTAAGCCTTCTTTCCTGATTACTAACCCAGGCTCTGAGCTGGGGCCGCGCTTTGCCGGCTCGCCGCTGGGTCACGAATTTACCTCGCTGGTGCTGGCGCTGCTGTGGACCGGTGGTCATCCGTCGAAAGAGGCGCAGGCGCTGCTGGAGCAGATCCGCGATATCGACGGCGATTTCGAGTTTGAAACTTATTACTCGCTCTCCTGCCATAACTGCCCGGACGTGGTGCAGGCGCTGAACCTGATGTCGGTCCTCAACCCGCGCATCAAGCACACGGCAATTGACGGCGGTACCTTCCAGAATGAAATCACCGATCGCAACGTGATGGGCGTTCCGGCGGTGTATCTGAACGGTCAGGAATTCGGTCAGGGTCGTATGACGCTGACGGAAATCGTTGCCAAAGTGGATACCGGCGCCGAAAAACGTGCGGCGGAAGCACTGAACAAACGCGATGCCTACGACGTGCTGATCGTCGGTTCCGGTCCGGCGGGCGCGGCGGCGGCGGTGTACTCCGCGCGTAAAGGGATCCGCACTGGCCTGATGGGCGAGCGCTTCGGTGGCCAGGTACTGGATACCGTGGACATTGAAAACTATATCTCCGTGCCGAAAACCGAAGGTCAGAAGCTGGCGGGGGCGCTGAAGGCGCACGTCAGCGACTACGACGTGGACGTGATCGACAGCCAGAGCGCCAGCAGGCTGGTACCTGCTGCTGTTGAGGGTGGTTTACACCACATTGAAACCGCCTCCGGCGCGGTGCTGAAAGCGCGCAGCATCATCATTGCCACCGGTGCGAAATGGCGCAACATGAACGTCCCGGGTGAAGATCAGTATCGCACCAAAGGCGTGACCTACTGCCCGCACTGCGACGGCCCGCTGTTTAAAGGTAAACGCGTGGCGGTGATCGGCGGCGGTAACTCCGGCGTGGAAGCGGCTATCGACCTGGCGGGGATTGTTGAACACGTCACCCTTCTGGAGTTCGCACCAGAGATGAAGGCCGACCAGGTTCTGCAGGACAAAGTTCGCAGCCTGAAAAACGTCGACATCATACTGAACGCGCAGACCACGGAAGTGAAGGGCGACGGCAGCAAGGTGACCGGTCTGGAATACCGTGACCGCGTGAGCGGCGACGTTCACAGCGTGCAGCTTTCAGGGATCTTCGTGCAGATTGGTCTGCTGCCAAACACCACCTGGCTGGAAGGCGCGATTGAGCGCAACCGCATGGGCGAAATCATCATCGATGCGAAGTGTGAAACCAGCGTGAAGGGCGTGTTTGCGGCGGGTGACTGTACTACCGTGCCGTACAAACAGATCATCATCGCCACGGGCGAAGGGGCGAAGGCGTCGCTGAGTTCGTTTGACTATCTGATTCGCACCAAAACCGCATAAGAAAAGAAAGTAAGGCGATACCTGCAATAGCGAGAGGCCACCGAAAGGTGGCCTCTTTTTTTATCTGACGACCATCACCGGTATGTGTGTGTGGCGGATCACGCTGGAGGCGTTAGAGCCCAGCAGATGTGTGGTAATGGAAGGGTTGCGCGAACCGATGACCACCACGTCTGCCTTCAACTCGTTCGCCAGTTCATTTACCGCATCACGTACGCTGCCGAATCTGACGTGCGTTTTGATCCGTGAAGGGTCAATACTGAAGTGGCTGACCATGGTTTGCAGACGCGTTTCCGCTTCATGCTGCAAATGCTCCTCGAAGCGGCGCACATCGGCAGCGAAGCGGTGCAGGCTCAGGCTGGCTGATCCCGGGAGCACGTGCAACAGATGGATGACACCGTCCTGCTGCGCCAGGAACTCCGCGTGGCGAACGGCCTTGTCGCTCAACTCCATCTCAAAAACATCAACCGGCATAATGATTCTCTGATACATACCCGTTTCTCCTTGTTTATAAACGCTGTACTCATTCAACCACAAAATATTAATGGTTTCTGTAAGCGCCCCGTCAGTTTTCTTATCTCGCCAGGATAAATCTCAAAAGACCCGTATTCCGGGGCAGACCTTCATGGGTAGCTACCCTTATAGACTTACCTGGAACCTTTCGGAGGTCGCATGAAAGCACTTACGTATCACGGTCCACACCATGTTCGCGTCGAGAATGTCCCTGACCCCATCATCGAACAGCCCGACGATATCATTCTGCGCGTCACGGCCACGGCGATCTGCGGCTCCGATTTGCATCTCTATCGCGGAAAGATCCCGAAGGTGCAGCACGGCGATATTTTTGGCCATGAGTTTATGGGGGAAATCGTCGAGTGCGGTGCAGAGGTAAAGAATTTGCAAAAAGGCGATCGCGTGGTGATCCCCTTTGTCATCGCATGCGGGGACTGTTTCTTCTGTCGTCTGCAGCAATACGCGGCCTGTGAGAATACCAATGCCGGGCAGGGCGCCGCGCTGAACAAAAAGCAAATCCCCGCGCCGGCCGCGCTGTTTGGCTATAGCCACCTCTACGGCGGTGTGCCGGGGGGACAGGCGGAATACGTTCGCGTGCCGAAGGGGAACGTCGGGCCGTTTAAAGTCCCGCAGCTTCTTTCTGATGATAAAGCACTTTTCCTTTCCGACATTTTGCCCACGGCCTGGCAGGCGGCAAAAAATGCGCAGATTGCAAAAGGTTCAAGCGTAGCCGTTTTCGGCGCCGGGCCGGTGGGGCTACTGACCATTGCCTGCGCACGGCTGCTGGGGGCTGAGCAGATCTTTGTTATCGATCACCACCCGTACCGGTTGCGATTTGCCGAGGCACGATACGGCGCAATTCCCATCAACTTTGATGATGACAACGACGCCGCGGAAAAAATCATCGAGCAGACCGCGGGCCAGCGCGGCGTTGACGCCGTGATTGATGCGGTCGGGTTTGAAGCGAAAGGCAGCACCACGGAAACGATCCTCAGCAATCTAAAAATTGAAGGCAGCAGCGGCAAAGCGTTGCGTCAATGCATTGCTGCCGTGCGGCGCGGTGGGGTAGTTAGCGTACCCGGCGTGTACGCCGGGTTTATCCATGGCTTCCTGTTTGGCGATGCCTTTGATAAGGGGCTGACGTTTAAGATGGGTCAGACGCACGTCCATGCCTGGCTGGGTGAACTGTTACCGCTGATCGAAAAAGGGCTGCTTACGCCGGAAGAGATCGTGACCCATTATCTCCCCCTTGCGGATGCGGAACGCGCCTATAAGATTTTCGAAAAACGGGAGGAGGAGTGCCGGAAGGTGATTCTGGTCCCGGGCGCAGAGACCCCCGAAGCCGCAGAGCAGACCGTCAAGGGCCTGGTGAATGCCTTCCCGGGTGGGGTGGCTTGAGAATGTTCGCTTACCAGTGGCGTTCAAGATAGAGCACTGCCGTGACGATAATCGCCACAAAAATCAGAAAGATAAGTGTGATAACGCCTATCTCACTCATGACCGTCCCCGCGGCACCAAAACAGATTAAGCGTGGATTAAGGCCATTTTGCGCGGTATAGGAAAATCGTGTGAATTTGCGGAAAGAGGATGCGGCGGCATCCTCTGTGCAAAGCGGATAGGCGCTTATTCAGAAGAGATTAACGCAGGTAATCGCCTGCGGCTTCTGGCTGGTAGAGCAGCTCCAGCACTTCCAGATGGGTTGAAGCGCCGCCCGGCAATTCCCAGTGGATCGTATCCCCCGTACGCAGTCCCAGCAGTGCGGCACCCACAGGCGCAAGCACAGAAAGCTGTGCGCTGCTGTCGGTCATCTGCGCCGGGTAAACCAGCGTGCGGGTCAGCTCTTCACCGGTGGTCAGATTGCGGAATTTCACCTGGCTGTTCATGGTGACTACGTCATGCGGCATCGTCTCAGGCGTGCACATCTGTGCCCGGTCGAGTTCTTCATTCAGGGCGTCGGCCACGGGGAGCGAGGCAAATTCTGCTTTTTCCAGCAGCCTGTCGATACGTTCTGCGTCGAGCTCATTGATGATAATGGTAGGTCTGGACATTTTTTACTCCATGTCGTTAATGCTGCGTCTAACGCAGAAACTGATCCAAAAGAAAACCCTCGCCGTCTGGCAGCGAGGGTTTAACTCTCCCGATGATACTGGCTGAGCGCGCAAGTTTGAAGTGATGAAAGTCACATTCATGGTCCATATGAATTTTCGCTGAAATTTATTCAGTCTTCATTCCTGGCGGAATACGTTACGCTGAGTGTCCTGAATCCGGGCGTTGCCCGCCAACGAGAGAGCATTATGTACTTCTACCAACCGTCTCAGGGGCACGGCCTGCCGCATGACCCGCTGAACGCCATTATTGGCCCACGTCCGATAGGCTGGATCTCCTCATGCGATAAGGCCGGTCAGCTGAACCTTGCGCCGTATAGTTTCTTTAACTGCTTTAACTATCGCCCACCGATCATCGGCTTTTCCAGCAACGGCTGGAAGGACAGCGTGCGTAATATTACTGAGACAAAAGAGTTTGTCTGGAATCTGGCGACGCGCGATCTCGCGCAAGCGATGAACCAAACCTCCGCGATGCTTCCCCACGATCGGGATGAATTTAGCTTTGCCGGACTCACGCCAGCGGCCAGCCAGCTGGTTAACGCCCCACGCGTTGCAGAAAGCCCGGTGAATTTTGAGTGTCGACTGTCGCAGTGCATTCAGCTTACCGGTGCCGACGGTACGCCGGTGGAGACGTGGCTGGTGTTGGGGGAGGTGGTCGGTATCCATATTGCCGAAACGCTGCTGGAAGAGGGAATATACCAGACGGCGAAAGCGCAGCCCATCCTGCGTGCGGGTGGGCCGACGGCGTACTATGGCATCAGCGATGAAAACCGGTTTGATATGGTGCGCCCGGGCGCGGATCAGTAGCCGGCTTTATCAATCACGAATTGGTTTCCGCAGTTACCCGGATGTGGCTGCGGGGCAAATGAGGTCGCAGAAAGCGGGTTGTTAATGGCGTTTGCCTTCAGCGAAATCTGCATCTCGGTGAGATACGCCGGATTGCCGTTGCAGGTCAGCTTGAACGCTTTGACGTTCTCGTTGCCCCAGCTTTTGGCCACGGCACTGTCAAAATCACTACGGTTGACGGATTTCCCGTAGTTATCGGCGAGGAATTTTCCGACCGCACTGTTTTTAACCTCCTGATTCATCCGTACCATCGTGCCGAAATAGGCATCCGGGTCAAAACCAAAGCAGACGCCGTGTTTGGCATATTCGTAGCGTTCCAGGCAGGAATTCCCGCCCGCGCCCGGCATCACGTCATTGAGCTTTGCGGCAGCGGAAAGCGACAGTCCGGTTTCGGCGGCATCGCATTTGCGGCTGGCCTTCACTTCCGGCATGTTCGGAATGGGGCGTGTGGCGCAGCCAAAACGCATCCATCGACGGTCATCCACGCCGCGTGCGGCAATAGATTTCGGCAGGCCGGGCCATAACCCGTGAACGGTCAGAAAATCGGCTTTATTCTCGCGCTCTTTTTGCAGGCGACATTCGTCAGGTTCATTACGGTTGCGCTCGACCATGCTCTGGCAAAACCCGGTTTGCCAGGACAAAGCCAGCACATAGCGATCGAAATCGCCATACTGGGTTGCCTTCAGCGGTTCCGCCTGTGCGGAGAAGATACAGAGTGCAAGCGCCATTGCGCCAGACGGGATGACGATATCCTTCCTGAACATATGATTTCCTGATCGAATGAGCGTGATTAATTTCTGAGGGTTATTAAAGCATAAAAAGCGCCCGCAGGCGCTTTTTGGATATCCCTAATTTAGCTTAGGCCGCGCCGGGAACCAGCACTTCCGTGGCGATAATCACGATAATCAGGCCAACCATAACGGGCACTGAGGTACGTTTTACCACTTCGAATGGTGAGATTTTCGCCATCCCGGCAACGGCGACCACCACGCCTGATACCGGGGAGATGGTACGGCCCAGGTTCGACGCTTGCAGCATGGGTATGGAGAGATAGGCCGGGTTAATACCAGAGGAGTGAGCCAGTTTCGGGATCATCTCAACGAAAGCGTAGAAAGGCGCATTACCGGAACCCGTGGTCATCGCCGCCAGCATGGTGAGCACCACCAGAACCAGCATCAGGATAATACTGGCCGATCCGAACGAGGTGGCGATAGAGATCAGGCTCTGGATAAAGCCGATGGTGCTCAGACCCTGGGCAAAAACGCCTGCTGCCACCAGCAGCATCACCACGCCAGCGAAGGCATCCGCCATACCGCGATAGGCAACTTCCAGACCCGAGAACACCTTTTGCGTATTAAAACCACGCACAAATTCCAGCACGGCAGCCAGCAGCATGCAGATAACCAGAATGGTGATGATGTGCAGCTGCGGACCCCATTTGCCGTCAAAAATCAGCACCCCGATAATCGGCGTGAAGGGCAGAATGGCATAAAACGCGGGAGCGGTAGTGGTGATTTCACTCACGTCCATCATTTCATGGCTGATGTTTTCTTTCTTATCGAGATAGCGCTGCCAGAAGAAATGCGCGATACCCATGCCGACAATGGCAACAATGGAGATCGGCAGTGTGGTTTTAAAGGCGAAGTCGATGAGCGACATCTCCGCTGCCTTTGCCGCCAGCACGACGTCGCCGGAGGTAGGGGAAAGAATAATCGCGGCCGGAGACGCGCAAATGGCTGCTGCCGCGCCGCGGCTGATACCGACGTTTACCATGACCGGGAACAGGGTCGCCATCAGCAGTACGCCAAGTCCGGTAGCCGACGAAACGGCCAGCGACATCAGGCAGGCGAGGAAATAGGCGGCGACCATCAGCAGATACGGCGAGTTAATGTACTGCAGGGGTTTTGAGGCAAGTTTAACGACCATGTCGTTGGCGCCGATGTGGGTCATGTAGGCCGCAAAACCACACAGCATCATGATCATCATGCCCAGATCGCCGCCGCGGCTCATGAGCAATATTTTAATGTATTCAACAATATCTGTAGCGGTGTAACCGGTGCTCGTGGCGCTGGCAGGTAACACCTGGTGCCCCATCAGTGCGCTGATAATCAACAGCGTTAAACCGCCAACAAATAATACGCCCGTGGCCGAGTAGCCTTTAATGATGTAGCGCGCGACGCCGACAATGACGACGACTCCAATAAGGAGTTCGAATAGCGTAAGCATGATTTCCCCTGTATCTCTGCTGCAGTGGAGCACAAAAAATCAATAAAAAAAGAAGGATGGAAATGTGCCGAATAATTGGCCTGTTCTTGCTGATTAAAATCAATAAACAGACGACTAGAGAACAGAACAAGCGTGTTTTTGCCATGGCCCATACATTTATACCATGAGGGTCTTGACCATCAGAAATGGCGCAATGTGTCCCAATAATGATAACAAATTGTTAATGTTTTGTGTGGTTTTGCATGTCACTGATTACGAACGCTAAATGGGAAAAGTCACACCTCTTGTAGGCTTATTTGAGCATATCCCCCGATTTCTTTAAGAATATTCCCGGAAAATGGCCGAATAATTAGGAATAACGCCGATGCCGTTAAGCCTTGATTCAACTATTTTATGGTAAACTTTGCCTCGAATACTAAGAATGGTAATTGCATTGTGATCGTACGTAATACATTTTTCTCTGTTTTGTTGTTTATTTTTGGGCAGTTAACGTTTTCTTCTGTTGCACAGGCAGAAGGCAACGCGACGGACAAAGGCTGGTTCTCCACCTTTACGGATAATGTTTCCCAGACCTGGACGGCTCCTGAACATTATGATCTCTATGTTCCGGCAATAACGTGGCATGCGCGTTTTGCTTATGACAAAGAGAAAACCGATAAATACAACGAGCGTCCGTGGGGCGCGGGTTTTGGTCAGTCTCGCTGGGACGAAAAGGGAAACTGGCATGGCATCTATCTGATGGCCTTCAAAGACTCGTTTAATAAATGGGAGCCGATTGGGGGATATGGTTGGGAGAAAACCTGGCGTCCGCTAGCGGACGAGAACTTCCACGTCGGTTTGGGCTATACCGCCGGGGTCACTGCACGTGACAACTGGAACTACATCCCGATCCCGGTGCTGCTGCCTTTGGCCTCTATTGGCTATGGCCCCGCAACGTTCCAGATGACCTACATCCCGGGTACGTACAACAACGGAAACGTTTACTTCGCCTGGATGCGTTTTCAGTTTTAACTGACAAAACGTTACATAGTGGTGAAAAAACGCGCAGGCGTTGATTCATAAACGATAAAAATCTGCCAGTGAAAATTAACGCGACTTTAGTCACTTTTTATCAAAGATCCGCTGGACAAAAGGTCCCACAATTGATGTACTGGTAACCGACACAGCATTTGTGTCGTTTTTTAATGTAAAGGTAATTTTGATGTCTAAGATTAAAGGTAACGTTAAGTGGTTTAATGAGTCCAAAGGATTCGGTTTCATTACTCCTGAAGATGGCAGCAAAGACGTGTTCGTACACTTCTCTGCAATCCAGTCTAATGGTTTCAAAACTCTGGCTGAAGGTCAGCGTGTAGAGTTCGAAATCACTAACGGTGCCAAAGGCCCTTCTGCTGCTAACGTAATCGCTCTGTAATTCAGACGCGTCAGCAAGAATTTCAAAACCCGCTCCCTGAGCGGGTTTTTTTCGTTTTGAATCAGCCAAGCAGATACATTTTCAGGAAGCTGGCAACGATCAGCACGCTTAACAACACCATGCCTGCGCTCATCAGACTCTGTTTCATTCTGTCACCCTCGTTCAGTTCTGCATTCAGAGTGACAGAGAAAAATTAAGCCAACATTAACGGTTCGACGGTTAATGCGTGCTTGCGGAGGAAAAGAGCCAAAATGCGATCCCCGTCATCGCAAACGAGCCGAGCATGTTAATCGCGATGTTCGCCAGTGCCCAGCCGATACGGCCTTCCTGAAAGAGAAACACGACTTCTGCGGAGAACGTCGAGAAGGTGGTTAACCCGCCGCAGAAACCCGTCGTAATCAGGACTTTCCACATCGGGTCGATGTGCGTCATTCGGTTAAACCAGGCCAGACCCATGCCAATGATAAAGGCACCAATCAGGTTAGCGGCCAGTGTCCCCATAGGAATCGCCTGATGAAGAGGATTAAACCGCATACTCAGAAACCATCGCGCAACGCTACCCGTTCCCCCACCAATAAAAACGGCTAAAAGTAGTTGTAACACGCTAAATACCTGCTATTTGATGTGTAAGAGAAGCGAGTTTAACGCCGTTTATGATGAGGGGACAAATATGTATGTTGCGGTAGGGCAATTTGCGGTCACGCCTGACTGGCAGGCGAACGCGATAACATGCGTCAACCTGATGATGCAGGCCCGGCAGAAAGGCGCGTCGCTGCTGGTTCTCCCTGAAGCGCTGCTGGCCAGGGATGATAATGACCCGGATTTATCGGTGAAGTCCGCGCAGTCGCTGGACGGCGAATTCTTGCAGCAACTGCTCGCCCAGAGCGTGGGCAATACGATGACGACGATCTTAACGATCCATGTCCCCTCCACGCTGGGTCGCGCAGTCAATACGCTTGTGGCTATCCGTGGCGGGGCCATTGTCGCACGCTACGCCAAGCTGCATCTCTATGATGCGTTCAGCATTCAGGAGTCGCGGCGCGTTGACCCCGGAGACAGTATCCCACCGCTTCTGGAGATTGACGGATTTAAGATCGGGTTGATGACCTGCTATGACCTGCGTTTTCCCGAGCTGGCGCTCCATCTGGCGCTGCAGGGTGCGGACGTACTGGTACTCCCTGCCGCGTGGGTTCGCGGGCAGTTAAAAGAGCACCACTGGGCAACGCTGCTTGCGGCGCGTGCGCTGGATACAACCTGCTATGTGGTTGCCGCAGGGGAATGTGGCACGAAAAACATCGGGCAAAGCAGGGTGGTCGATCCGCTGGGGGTGACGATCGCCGCCGCCGCTGAAGCCCCGCATTTGCTGGTGGCGGAGATAAACTTAGAGAGAATTACGCTTGCACGTCAGCAACTACCTGTTCTTCGCAATCGTCGGTTTGCGCCACCGCAATTATTGTGATGTTTTTTTCAACAATGCTTGATTCACCTTGTTACAGATTGCTATTGTGTGCACGCGCTAAATGACCGTTAATACAATCAGGTTTTGGCGCTGAATGCAGCCTGTTTTAAGTAAAGAAGGTATCTATGGGTGAGATTAGTATTACCAAACTGCTGGTGGTTGCCGCACTGGTCGTCCTGCTGTTTGGTACCAAGAAGTTACGCACGCTGGGTGGTGACCTGGGGGCTGCCATCAAAGGCTTTAAGAAAGCGATGAACGACGATGATGCAGCAGCGAAGAAAAGCGCCGAGGATGACGTCCCGGCAGACAAGCTTTCTCACAAAGAGTGACAGCAACGCCTGAGGGCTTGCGAAAAAAAACCGGCTCATGAGGCCGGTTTTTTTGTATTACTGTAAAAGAATATTACAGCATTATTTAACTTCTTCGCCTTTTGCCTGCATATCGGCGTGGTATGAGGAGCGAACGAACGGGCCGCAGGCTGCGTGGGTGAAGCCCATCGCCATCGCTTCGGCTTTCATTTCATCGAACTCATCCGGGCTAACGTAGCGCTGTACCGGCAGGTGGTGACGGCTTGGCTGCAGATACTGCCCCAGGGTCAACATGGTCACACCGTGGCGGCGAAGATCGCGCATCACCTCAATGATTTCCTCATTGGTTTCACCCAGCCCCACCATCAGACCAGACTTGGTCGGAATATGCGGATGCGCTTCTTTGAAACGCTCCAGCAGTTTCAGAGACCAGTTATAGTCAGCACCCGGGCGGACCTGACGGTAGAGACGCGGCACGTTCTCCAGGTTGTGGTTAAACACATCTGGCGGCGTTGCGGTCAGGATATCCAGCGCGCGGTCCATACGGCCACGGAAGTCAGGCACCAGCGTCTCGATTTTGATGTTAGGGCTTTTCTCGCGAATGGCCGTAATACAGTCGGCGAAGTGCTGAGCACCACCGTCACGCAGATCGTCACGGTCAACGGAGGTGATAACCACATAGCGCAGCGCCATGTCAGCAATGGTCTGCGCCAGTTTCTGGGGTTCGTTAGCATCAGGTGCAACCGGACGGCCATGAGCAACATCGCAGAACGGGCAGCGGCGGGTACAGATAGCACCCAGAATCATAAACGTCGCGGTACCGTGATTGAAACATTCAGCAAGGTTCGGACAAGAGGCTTCTTCACATACGGAGTGAAGGCCATTCTTGCGCATCGCCGCTTTGATCCCCTGGATACGCGAAGAGTCGGCCGGAAGTTTGATTTTCATCCATTCCGGTTTTCTTAACAGCGCCTCGCGCTCTGTAGCCACGTTTTTAACCGGGATAAGGGCCATTTTATCGGCATCGCGGTATTTAACACCGCGTTCCATCACAATGGGTTTACTCATAGCGTGCGTGTTCCAGTTGCGAATATCGAAGGAAAGCGTTTCAATTCAAGGGAATGTTGTATTTATCAACTATTTTTGAACGAACGACAGGCAGTATATCATTGAAACGGTCGTTAAAGCAGCCTGCCAGATCGCCAATTTGTAAAATAGTTGTTGTTTTGTGCCTTTCGCCCTGCCTGTTGCAGGGGCTTGTGCTGGCTAAACCTGTCAGAAGGCCTGACGGATAATGCGGATGACGTTTTCCAGAACCGGGTCGCGTAAACTCAGCTTGTTGTAATGCAGTGAAATCTCGATTGATTCCGCATTAAGCTGACTGAGTGGAATGCTCTCCAGCGGCCAGCATTTTTGTAGCAGGCTGTACAGGCGTGATGGCATAACGCACAGCATATCGCTGCTGCCAATCAGCGATGCGGTGGTAAACATATTGTAACTGCTGAAGCTGATCTGACGTTCCGGGAAAATTTCATCAATACGCTGACGAAGGGCGTGGTTAGACTGCCCTTCGGTCATGAAAGACGAGTGGTCGTAGTTGCGCAGGTTTTCGATGGTCAGCGGTTCGCTGAGAACCGGATGCTGCTGCCGGCAAACCAGCACCAGGTTATCCGAATAGAGCACATTTTGACCCAGCGCTCTGGCACTGAAGCTGCCGCTTTCAATAATCAGGTCCGTCTGGAACTGGGCAAGCTGAATGTCAGGTTCATTGAGCGGCACATTACGAAGCAGGAGCTGCGGAGCATGCTCTTTCACGGCCTGGAAGATCGCCGGCATCACCAGCACACCCACAGAAGGGGAGCAGCCGATGGTGATGGTTCTCTGCTTATCATAGCTCCCGGTTAAATCCAGTGCGCCCAGAATCGACTCCAGCCCCTGGCTGATGTACTCGTGGAGATGCGTGGCGTAAGCCGTCGGCGTTACCCCCTGGCCCTTACGAATAAATAACGGGTCAGGAAATATAGCGCGTAGCTTTTGGATTGACTGACTTATTGCTGATGGCGTGAGATTAAGAATTTTCGCAGCGTTAACGATACCTTTATGGACATATACTGCCTCAAAAATAGTCAGTAAATTGAGATCAATATTACGTAAAGTCCGAAAAATTTGCGGCTTGTCTTCGCCACCAGGTTCATTCAGTCGTTTGGCTGGTAAATTATTATACTCCACGCTTTCACCCCGTATACATTCACAATATGAATGATAGTTGAATTTATTTATTATGCTTGTAGAGATTCGTAAAGTGTTGGTTTTGTTTCACTTGTTTATCAAAAGCAAACAGTTGTGTGATAATTGCTCACGTTACTTATGCCGTGTTTGCCGAGCTTGCTGGAGGCTAAATAATATGTAGCGGTAATATTCGGGCGCTTCGAAAATATAGAATCTGTGGATTATTGTAAAGTGCAAAAGCGGTAAATAAACAGTGGCCCGTCAAATTATCGAGCCCTGTTGTACGATATATTAAGCAGGGATATATTCGTGTGGGGGATTGTTAAGTAGCGCTAACACGTTCTTCAAAAGCACGGGACGAATATGTTCGGGCGTAGCGGCTTCTACCCACTGGCGCATTTGCGTCATTTCCATGCCGGCGTAGCCGCAGGGGTTTATGCGCTGGAACGGCGCGAGATCCATATTGATATTCAATGCCAGGCCATGGAATGAACAGCCTTTTCGAATACGCAGCCCCAGGGAGCAGATCTTCATTTCCCCAACGTAAACGCCCGGCGCATCGGCACGCGGATGCGCGTCAATACCATATTCCGCCAGCGTGTTGACGACGGTTTGTTCCAGTAAAGTGACCAGTTCACGCACGCCCAGCTTTCTGCGTTTCAGATTGAGCAGGACGTACATCACCTGCTGCCCGGGCCCATGGTACGTGACCTGACCGCCGCGATCGCTCTGAATAACCGGGATATCTCCCGTCATTAATAGATGTTCTGCTTTACCCGCCTGACCCTGCGTAAATACCGGCAGGTGTTCGACCAGCCAGATTTCATCTGGGGTGCTGTCATCGCGTGAATCGGTGAAGTCATGCATGGCCTGGGAGACAGGCTCATAAGGTTGCAGCCCGAGGTGACGGACCAGAATTTTATCCTGATACAAAACTGCGTCTCCGAAGACGAGGGACAAAAAGTGTGGGGGGAGTATATCACAGCGGGGAGAAGGGTTACCCGGCAAACCGGGTAACCGCAAAGGGACTACAGTACCATACGAACGATTTCGATATTGCCGAGCTCTTCGTACAGCGTCTCAACCTGCTCAATGTGTGTCGCAGTGATGGTGATAGAAACCGAGTGGTAGTTGCCCTTGCTGCTTGGTTTTACTGACGGAGAGTAGTCACCCGGCGCATGGCGCTGTACCACTTCAACCACCTGATCAACCAGCTCAGGTTTCGCCAGACCCATTACTTTGTAGGTAAATGGGGTAGGGAATTCAAGCAGTTCGTTAAGTTTGGTTTTCATGTCAGCTCCGGCGTAACGTCAAAAAATAATAACTCCCACGTCAGGTGGGAGTTATCAGGATACTTAGTATATGGGGATCAAAATCACACTTTCAAGTGTTCAATTTTTAACCAAACCAGTGGTGGAACATCAATTTAATGTAATCAATGATTTTGCCGAAGAAATTGCCTTCAGGAATTTCTTGCAGGACAACCAGCGGACGCTGATCGATCGTTTTTCCATCCAGCTGGAAGTTGATCGTGCCTACAACCTGGTTTTTCTGCAGCGGGGCGTGCAGCTCGGTGCTGTTCAGCACGTAGCTGGCTTTCAGATCCTTCATACGACCGCGCGGAATGGTCAGGTAGAGGTCTTTATCAACGCCGAGAGAAGCACGGTCGTTGTCGCCGAACCAGACGGGTTCAGACGCAAACTCTTTGCCTGCTTTCAGTGGATTCACGGTTTCGAAGAAGCGGAAGCCCCAGGTCAGCAGCTTCTTGCTTTCTGTTTCACGACCTTTAAAGGTGCGGCCGCCCATCACGGCAGAGATCAGACGCATCTGACCTTCAGTAGCAGAGGCCACCAGGTTGTAGCCCGCTTTGTCGGTATGGCCAGTTTTAATGCCGTCAACGTTCAGGCTGTTATCCCACAGCAGACCGTTACGGTTGGTCTGACGAATCCCGTTGAAGGTGAACTCTTTTTCTTTGTAGATAGAGTATTCGTTAGGGACATCGCGGATCAGCGCCTGACCAATCAGGGCCATATCACGTGCGGAGCTGTACTGACCGTCTGCGTCCAGGCCGTGTACGGTCTGGAAGTGGCTGTTTTTCAGACCCAGCGCGGTAACGTAGCTGTTCATCAGACCCACGAAGGCATCCTGGCTACCGGCGGCGAAATCGGCCATCGCCACGCAGGCATCGTTACCCGACTGCAGGTTGATACCACGAATCAGCTGGGAAACAGGAACCTGCATACCCGGCTTCAGGAACATCAGAGAGGAACCTTTGAAGACAGGGTTCCCGGTTGCCCACGCATCGTTACCGATGGTGACCAGATCCGATTCTTTGAATTTACCTGCCTTCATCGCCTGGCCGATAACGTAGCTGGTCATCATTTTGGTCAGGCTGGCCGGATCACGGCGGGCATCGGCATTCTGTTCTGCCAGCACTTTGCCAGAGTTGTAATCGATCAGGATGTAGGATTCCGCATCGATTTGCGGAACGCCAGGGATCATGGTCTTGATATTCAGGTCATCGGCGTGAGCTGCAGAAAGAGCAGCCGCGCAAAGGGCCGTGGTCAGCGCCATGCGCTGCACAAAACGAGCAGAAAAAGTGGTCTTCATGGTCAGAACTACGACATCCGTGATGGAATTAAAAAAAGTGCCTTACTATAGCAAATGCTATTCAGGCAGGCATCCGACTTTAAGCATGAGTTTGTGAATGTGTTTTACACTAACTGACAATTCGGATACCGCCGGTTAATTATTTCGCAACAGCGATAAATGACTGAAGTTGAGCTTCATTCTGCAGACGCTGCTGCAGGGAGGCTGCCTGCGATTTGCTGGCAAACGGCCCCATCTGAATGCGCCAGACCGCGCCGTTCTGCTCAACGCGTCCTGGTACGCCAAACTGCTGGCTCAGACGCTGTTGATACTGTTTGGCCCGGGCCTGATCGCTCACTGCGCCTACCTGAACCACATAGTTTCCGCTGGCCGCTGCTGGAGCTGCCACCGCCGCACTTTGCGTGGCCGCTGGTGCCGTTACGGGAGCCGGCTGGGTCGCTGGCGCAGCGACGGGAGCAGGGGCTGGAGTGGGTTCACTGCCTTCCAGCACGCCCGCGGCTAAGGTCGTCGGTGCGCCAAGAAAGCCGCTACTCTTTACCGGTGCGCCGGTAGCATCCTCGCTTTGCAGCGTGTCATTGCTGATCGGGCGTATTTCTCCTCCCGGCTGAGCAGGCTCTGCCGGAGACGAGACGCTTCCCATTCCGCCGTCAAGATTTGGGCGGTCAGGAAGGGCATAGGTCTGTTTCGCCACCGTTGTACACGCGGTACCCGGTCCGGAGAGCGAACCATCCTGCGCGACGATAATCGGGTCAATACGAACTTTGGTGTTGTTCGAGGTGTTCAGGCGATCGGCAGACGCGCGCGAGAGGGAAATCACCCGGTCATTCCCGTACGGGCCGCGATCGTTGATACGCACGACGATCATGCGGCCATTCGCCAGGTTGGTGATACGGGCGTAGCTCGGAATCGGCAGCGTTGGGTGTGCCGCCGTCAGTTGCATTGGGTCGAACGCCTCCCCGGAAGCCGTCAGGTTACTGCCTGGCTCGGCATCATAAATGGCGGCAAAGCCTGCCTGACTGAAACGGGAAGGATCCTGAACAATTTTATAGCTTTTGCCGTCGCGCTCGTAATCCTGATTGGCACTGGCATTCAGCGGTTCATAAACGGGATCGGCACCGCTGATTTCAACGATCGGGCCATTACACACCGCAGGCTGCGGCGGCGCGACGGTTGCCTGTTGCTGACCATCATCACTTGTGCAGGCCGCAAGTAAACTTGCCGCGATGCAGATCCCCAGCCACTGCTTACGCATTCCGATCCCCTTATTTTTATACGCTTTTTGACAACATTTTTCTGTGGGTATGGATCGACATCACGATACCAAACCCGGCCATCAACACGATCAGTGCCGAGCCTCCGTAACTCACCAGCGGCAGCGGTACGCCTACCACCGGCAGAATACCACTCACCATACCAATATTTACGAAGACATAAACGAATAAAATCAGCATCAACCCGCCAGCCATGACGCGACCAAACGTGGTTTGTGCACGCGCTGCAATCCACAATCCCCGCATGATCAGCAGGACATACAGCGCAAGAAGTATCAGAATGCCAACCAGCCCCAGCTCTTCCGCCAGTACGGCAAAGATAAAATCGGTGTGGCGTTCCGGTAAAAATTCCAGCTGCGACTGCGTACCGTGCAGCCAGCCTTTACCGCGCAGGCCCCCGGAGCCAATTGCAATCTTCGACTGAATAATATGATAGCCCGCGCCCAGCGGATCGGTTTCCGGATCGAGTAGCATCATGACGCGCTGGCGCTGGTAATCGTGCATCAGGAAGAACCAGAGAATAGGGATGAACGCCGCTATCAGCACCACCGCGATGCCAATCAGGCGCCAGCTCAGGCCCGACAGGAAGAGGACAAACAGGCCGGAGAGCGCGATAAGGATTGAGGTGCCAAGGTCAGGCTGTGCCGCAACCAGCAGCGTTGGCAGGAAAATCAGCACCAGCGCGATGGCGGTATTCTTCAGAGACGGCGGACAGACGTCGCGGTTGATAAAGCGTGCCACCATCAGTGGCACGGCGATTTTGGCAATCTCCGAGGGCTGGAAGCGGACAATCCCCAAATCCAGCCAGCGCTGCGCCCCTTTTGAAATGGCGCCAAACGCATCTACCGCAACCAGCAAAATAATACAGAAGATGTAGAGGTAGGGCGCCCAGCCTTCGTAGACGCGCGGCGGGATCTGCGCCATCACCACCATAATGATCAGACCCATGGCAATCTGGCCAATTTTGCGCTCCATCATGCCGATGTCCTGGCCGCTGGCGCTCCAGATAACCAGGGCGCTGTAAACCAGCAGGGCCAGCAGGATCAGCAGCATGGCTGGGTCGATGTGGATTTTGTCCCACAGCGATTTTTTATTTGGATTATCCGTCATGATTATTGGTCCTCCGCCGCAGCGGCGGCCGGGTTTTCAGCCGGCAGTTCGGTGTTGTTATCACCCAGCATAATGTGGTCAAGGATCTGGCGCATGATGGTCCCTACAGCTGGACCGGCACCGCCGTTCTCCAGAATCATCGCCACCGCAACCTGCGGGTTATCATAAGGGGCAAACGCCGTCATCAGCTTATGGTCACGCAGACGTTCAGCAATGCGGTGCGCGTTATAGGTTTCGTTGGCTTTCAGACCGAACACCTGCGCAGTACCGGATTTTGCGGCCACTTTGTACGGCGTACCGGTGAAGTACTTATGCGCGGTACCGTTCGGGCGGTTTGCCACGCCGTACATACCGTCTTTCGCAATTTCCCAGAAGCCGGAATGAATGTCACCCACCGGGGCCTCATGCGGCTGGTTCCACGGCACTTTTTTGCCGTCTTCAACCGTGCTCTGTAGCAGATGAGGCACTTTTACCACGCCGTCATTGATGAGGATCATCATGGCCTTGTTCATCTGAAGCGGTGTTGCCGTCCAGTAGCCCTGGCCGATACCCACCGGAATGGTGTCACCCTGATACCACGGTTTTTTAAAGCGCTTCAGCTTCCATTCACGCGTTGGCATGTTGCCAGAACGTTCTTCGGAGAGGTCAACGCCGGTGTAATGCCCGTAACCGAATTTGCTCATCCACTCTGACAGGCGGTCGATCCCCATGTCATACGCCACCTGATAGAAGAAGGTATCCGCAGATTCTTCCAGCGATTTGGTGACGTTCAGATGACCGTGGCCCCATTTTTTCCAGTCACGATAGCGTTTATCTGAACCAGGCAGTTGCCACCAGCCCGGGTCAAACAGACTGGTATTACGGTTAATGACGCCGGCACTCAGCGCAGAAACCGCCACGTACGGCTTAACCGTTGATGCCGGCGGATAAACCCCTTGCGTCGCGCGGTTCACCAGCGGCGTGTTCGGGTCATTCAGCAGACCGGAATAGTCCTTACTGGAAATGCCGTCAACGAACAGGTTCGGGTCATAGCTGGGCATAGACACCATTGCCAGAATGCCGCCGGTACGAGGATCGGTGACCACAACGGCTGCACGGCTGCCCGCCAGCAGGGTTTCGATATACTGCTGCAGCTTAAGGTCGAGGGTCAGATAGACGTCATGCCCCGCCTGAGGAGGGACTTCTTTCAGCTGGCGAATCACGCGGCCGCGGTTGTTAACCTCAACTTCTTCATAGCCGGTTTGCCCGTGCAAAACGTCTTCGTAGTAACGTTCGATCCCCAGCTTACCGATATCGTGCGTTGCAGCGTAGTTTGCCAGCTTGCCGTCTTTATCAAGGCGGTCGACGTCTTTGTCGTTAATCTTGGAGACGTAGCCAATCACATGCGTCAGCGCGGAGCCGTAGGGGTAGTAGCGACGCTTGTAACCCTTCACTTCCACGCCGGGGAAGCGGTACTGGTTTACCGCAAAGCGGGCTACCTGGACTTCCGTCAGGTTGGTTTTAACCGGGATGGAGGTGAAACGGTGAGAGCGGGAGCGCTCTTTTTTGAAGGCCGCGATATCGTCATCGTTAAGGTCGACAACGCTTTTCAGCGCTTCCAGCGTATCCTGAACATTATCAACTTTTTCCGGCATCATCTCGATTTGATAGATGGTGCGGTTTAACGCCAGCGGCGTGCCGTTACGATCGTAAATAATGCCGCGGCTGGGAGCGATAGGCACCAGCTTGATACGGTTTTCGTTTGAGCGCGTCTGGTAGTCGGTAAAGCGGACAATTTGCAGATTGTAAAGGTTGGCGATCAGCACGCCGGTAAGCAGCAAAATCCCGGTAAAGGCGACCAGCGCCCGGCGCACAAACAGCGCGGACTCAGCCGTATAGTCGCGAAAAGAATTCTGTAGTTTCATCCGCTGCTTAATCTACCCTGGTCAGTCATTACTCGCGGTGATAGGGGTGGTTGGTAGTAATGCTCCACGCGCGATAGAGGCTCTCTGCCACCAGTACCCGAACGAGCGGGTGGGGAAGCGTCAGCGCGGAGAGGGACCAACTTTGTTCAGCCGCCGCTTTGCAGGCGGGGGATAACCCTTCTGGACCGCCAATCAACAGACTGACGTCACGGCCATCCTGCTTCCAGCGCTCCAGTTCGTGCGCCAGCTGCGGCGTATCCCAGGGTTTTCCTGGAATATCGAGGGTGACGATGCGGTTTTTGCCTGCGGCAGCCAGCATCAGTTCGCCCTCTTTATCGAGAATACGTTTGATATCCGCGTTCTTGCCGCGCTTACCGGCGGGAATTTCCACCAGTTCGAACGGCATGTCTTTTGGAAAACGACGCAGATATTCAGTAAAACCGGTTTGTACCCAGTCCGGCATTTTGGTGCCGACGGCGACCAGCTGCAACTTCACGCATTAACCCCAGAGTTTTTCCAGCTCATACAGGCGACGGCTCTCGTCCTGCATGACGTGGACAATCACATCGCCGAGGTCGACAACCACCCAGTCAGCCGTTGCTTCACCTTCAACACCCAGTGGCAACAGTCCTGCTGCACGCGATTCCTGAACCACGTGATCGGCAATCGAAACAACATGACGCGTAGAGGTACCGGTGCAGATGATCATGCAGTCGGTAATACTGGATTTACCCTTAACGTCGATAGCGATGATGTCCTGACCTTTCAGGTCATCAATTTTGTCAATAACAAAATCCTGGAGTGCTTTACCCTGCAAGTTTTCCCCCTGGGGTGAATGAGATTGTAAAACGTTGAATTCGTAGCCAGACAGTATACCTGAACTCACGCCTGTGTCGGGACAAATGTCTCCGACCGGGCTTTTGAAGGCGGGTATCATCCCACCCTCTGCCTGAGATTGCATCGCCATTTTTGTAAAACAATTTCTGTAAAGCAATGATCGGCGGGAAAGTCTGGCAGCGGAGAATAACAGTATGGCTTAACCTGTCAAGGCAGGATAAACAATAAGCCGCTTTTTATGCCCTCCGGCTATTCATCTGCGCTTTTCTGATACAACCCGTGCGTATGGATATACGCCAGCACCGGGGCTGGCAGTAGATCGTCACAGGCTAAACCCTGCTGTAAACGCTCACGTATGAGGGTTGCAGAGATATCGAACCACGGCGTTTCCGCCAGATAGATCTTCCCGGCAGGCCGATTGTGAAGATCTTCAACATTATCGGTGAGATGATCTTCCAGCCACTGCTGGTACTGCGCTTCACGCATGGTCAGAGGATAGCCAGGGCGGCGGCAGACGAGCAGATGGCTGTTCTCCAGGATGGTTTCATACTGATGCCATGTGGGTAAATTCAGCAGGGAATCCTGGCCGATGATAAACGCCAGCGGCTGGTCTGGACCCTGTTCTGTGCGCCACTCCTGAAGCGTCTGTGACGTCCAGGAGGGCGTGTCGCGACGCAGCTCACGCTCATCAAGTTGGAAGAGCGGTTTATCTTCGATGGCAAGGGCGAGCATCGCTTTTCGCTGCTCGCTGGTCGCCTCCGGCTGTGGACGATGGGGCGGGACATTATTGGGCATGATGGTGACGCGCTGAAGGCCGATCAAATTCGCCAGAATTTCAACCGGCTTCAGGTGCCCGTAATGTACCGGGTCGAAGGTGCCGCCATACAGGGCCTGTAAAGAATGCATACTATCCATCAATAAAAACGTCTGCCAGCGCCTTGTGGCAGAGCAGCAGAGAAAGGCTTTCCAGCTCCGCCCAGACCGACTGGCCGTAATCTTGTTTTAACGTGAGCTCAGCGCGCATCAGAAGCTGTACAGCCTGACGAAGCTGTTCATGACTCAGGCGGTTGACGGCCTCGGTGGTCAAAGCCCGGCGATTTTGCCACACCCGGTGTTTATCAAACAGCGAACGCAGCGGCATATGGGCAGACTGGCGCTTGAGCGTAATCAGCAGCAGTAATTCGCGCTGCAGCGTACGCAGCAGAATAACGGGTTCGCTCCCTTCAAGACGCAGCTGTTGCAGAATATGCAGGGCGCGTTTGCTTTTTGCTGACAGTAGCGCGTCCACCCAGTGGAACGGCGTGAAGTGCGCCGCGTCGTTAACGGCCTGCTCGACGCGCGGCAAGGTCAGCTTGCCATCCGGCCAGAGCAGGGAGAGTCTGTCCAGCGCCTGCGCCAGGGCCAGCAGGTTACCTTCATAGCAGTAGCAGAGCAGCTGATTTGCCGCGTCATCCAGCTGAAGGTTGTGCTGTTTCGCTCTCGCGGCGACCCATTTAGGCAGATGTGCCTGCTCAGGCGTCTGACAGGTGACCAGCACCGCGTGGGTCGCGATCTGGGTAAACCACGCCGCGTTTTCCTGGGCTTTGGTCAGCTTGTTGCCACGCACAATAAGGAGCAGATCGCTGTGTAAGAGGCTGACCAGCGTAGCGAGCTGCTCGTTCATCATCGCGTTAGGGCCGTTCTCCGGCAGCAGGATCTGAATTGTCTGGCGCGAGGCGAAAAGGCTCATCGCCTGACAAAGCGAGAAGAGGGCGTTCCAGTCGGTGTTGTTGTCCAATTGGACGGTGTGGTGTTCATCGAAGCCCTGCGCGGCGGCGGCATGCCGCACGGCATCCTGGCTTTCCTGAAGTAATAACGGATCGTTTCCAAGAAGCAGATACGCCGCGCGCAGCCCTTCATTGAGCTGCGCGCGGAGTTGTTCAGGATACAGCCTGATCATCATTTACCCAGAGAGTTAGCAGCAGGAAGCGTGCCAGCAATCGGTTTTTCAACGATGTCAGATCCTTGTTTAGTTGACGCTGCAATACTTGGCAGTTTACGGATCAGCTGTTCCGCTGCCTTGTCGTACATTTCGTTGATGATAATCTGCTGTTCGGCATCTTTTGCCAGCGCTGTCTGCGGGTTATCGAAGAACGAACGGTATACTTTCGTGCTGATCGGGTAGATGTCTTTACCGGGGATCAGGACTGCCGCGTCGACCGTCAACACCATCTGATACTCAGCTGTACGGCCATCCTGGAAGATAGAGGCTGTATCTCTCGACAGGCCGCCACCTATAACACGCAGAGACGGTACATCCTGGCGCAGGGTTTGTTTTTCGACAATCTCTACGCCGTTGAGACGCAGCTGATTACGAATGGCCCGGCTGAGTGGGCCATTCGGATCTGGTGAGTCGAAAATCATCGTTTTCATCTCAGCGGGCACCGCCGTGGTATTGCGCAGGTGCCAGCCACAGCCAGCGGTGACAAGCACCGCCAGTGATAAGAGTATTGTTGCCAGTTGTCGCACGTTTCCTCCCGCGCTTAGCCAACGACCAGATTGAGCAGTTTACCCGGTACGTAGATCACTTTACGTACGGTAACGCCCTCAAGATATTTTGCGACCAGAGGTTCCTGGCCCGCGCGCTCGCGAACCTGTTCTTCGGTTGCATCGACCGCCACGGTAATTTTACCGCGGACTTTGCCGTTCACCTGGACCACGACCAGCGTCGTGTTTTCCACCATCGCTGATTCGTCAGCCTGCGGCCACGGCGCGTTGTCGATATCGCCTTCGCCTTTCAGCTCCTGCCACAGGGTAAAGCTAACGTGCGGCGTGAACGGGTTCAGCATGCGAACAACGGCCAGCAGCGCTTCACGCATTAAAGCACGATCCTGCTCGCCGTCCTGCGAAGCCTTCGCCAGCTTGTTCATCAGTTCCATAATAGCCGCAATTGCGGTATTGAAGGTCTGACGACGACCAATATCATCGGTCACTTTTGCAATCGTTTTATGAACATCGCGACGCAGCGCCTGCTGATCTTCAGTCAGTGCGGCGGCATTCAGCGCCGGGGCATCGCCCAGTGCAGTGTGTTCGTAAACCAGTTTCCAGACGCGTTTCAGGAAGCGGTTTGCACCTTCCACGCCAGACTCCTGCCACTCCAGCGTCATGTCCGCCGGAGAAGCAAACATCATGAACAGACGCACGGTATCTGCACCGTAACGCTCAACCATCACCTGCGGATCGATACCGTTGTTTTTAGACTTGGACATCTTGCTCATGCCGGTGTAGACCAGTTCATGACCTTCGGCGTCTTTGGCCTTCACGATACGGCCCTTCTCGTCGCGCTCGACGATCGCATCAACCGGAGAAACCCAGTTACGCTCGCCGTTGGCACCGACGTAATAGAAGGCATCCGCCAGCACCATGCCCTGGCACAGCAACTGTTTTGCGGGTTCGTCAGAGTTCACCATGCCAGCATCGCGCATCAGCTTGTGGAAGAAGCGGAAGTAGAGCAGGTGCATGATGGCGTGTTCGATACCACCGATGTAGATGTCTACCGGAAGCCAGTAGTTTGCCGCTTTGGAATCCAGCATACCGTCCTGATACTGCGGGCATGTGTAGCGCGCATAGTACCAGGATGACTCCATAAAGGTGTCAAAGGTGTCGGTTTCACGCAGCGCAGGCTGGCCGTTGACGGTGGTTTTTGCCCACTCAGGATCGGCTTTGATCGGGCTGGTGATGCCGTCCATGACGACGTCTTCCGGCAGGATCACCGGCAGCTGATCTTCTGGCGTTGGCATCACGGTGCCATCTTCCAGCGTCACCATTGGAATTGGCGCACCCCAGTAACGCTGACGGGAAACACCCCAGTCGCGCAGACGGAAGTTAACTTTACGCTCGCCCACGCCAAGGGAGGCCAGCTTGCCGGCGATGGCGTTAAAGCCCTCTTCGAAGCTCAGACCGCTGAATTCACCGGAGTTGAACAGGGTGCCTTTTTCAGTCAGCGCGTTTTCGGACAGGTCTGGTTCAGAACCATCGGCGGCCAGAATAACGGCTTTAATCGGCAGGTTGTATTTGGTGGCAAACTCGTAGTCGCGCTGATCGTGGCCCGGAACAGCCATTACCGCACCTGTACCGTACTCCATCAGCACGAAGTTCGCTGCCCAGACCGGGATCGCTTCGCCAGTCAGCGGATGCTTAGCATAGAAGCCTGTCGCAACGCCTTTTTTCTCCATCGTCGCCATGTCGGCTTCGGCCACTTTGGTGTTGCGGCACTCATCGATGAAGGTAGCCAGTTCCGGATTGTTTTCTGCCGCTTTCTGCGCCAGCGGGTGACCTGCAGCCACGGCCAGGTAGGTCGCGCCCATGAAGGTGTCCGGACGGGTGGTGTAGACAGTCAGAGTCTGGTCGTAGTTCTCAACGTTGAAGGTAATCTCCACACCTTCAGAACGGCCGATCCAGTTGCGCTGCATGGTCTTCACGGTATCTGGCCAGTGGTCCAGATTATCCAGATCGTTCAGCAGCTCATCAGCGTAAGCGGTGATTTTGATAAACCACTGTGGGATCTCTTTACGCTCTACTTTGGTGTCGCAGCGCCAGCAGCAGCCATCGATAACCTGTTCGTTCGCGAGAACGGTCTGGTCATTCGGACACCAGTTAACGGCAGAGGTCTTCTTATACACCAGGCCTTTTTTGTACAGCTCGGTGAAGAACTTCTGCTCCCAGCGGTAGTATTCCGGGGTACAGGTTGCCAGCTCGCGGCTCCAGTCATAGCCAAAGCCCAGCATTTTGAGCTGGTTTTTCATGTACGCGATGTTGTCGTATGTCCACGGGGCCGGTGCGGTGTTGTTTTTGACCGCCGCGCCTTCCGCAGGCAGACCGAACGCATCCCAGCCGATAGGCTGCAGAACGTTTTTGCCCAGCATGCGCTGGTAACGTGCGATCACATCGCCAATGGTGTAGTTACGCACATGGCCCATGTGTAGTCGACCAGAAGGATAGGGAAGCATCGACAGGCAGTAATACTTCTCTTTGCTCTCGTCTTCGGTTACTTCAAAGGTGCGCTTCTCGTCCCAGTGTTGCTGGACTTTTGATTCTATCTCTTCCGGGCGGTATTGCTCTTGCATGGCAGCCAGTGGTCCTGTTTTCAATACAGCTACAAATGTAGCCAATGGATGTGGTCATTCAGATCCGCATAGCATAGCCCAAACGCCCGCGTCAAAACAGCCTTTCGCACAAATGCGCTTTGCAGGAATTTACCGGGTCTGTGCTTCACCTGACAAAGCGGCGATGAAATAAGGTCTATTATTAGAAATAGTTACTTACCCGGGAGGCAAAATGATGAACAAGGTTGCTCAATTTTACCGCGAACTGGTGGCGACACTGACGGAACGACTGCGTAACGGCGAGCGCGATATCGATGCGCTGGTGGAGCAGGCGCGTGCCCGCGTGTCGCAAACGGGTGAGTTAACGCGAACCGAAGTGGAAGAGGTAACGCGCGCCGTGCGTCGCGATCTGGAAGAGTTCGCGCGCAGCTACCAGGAGAGCCAGGAGGAGGTCACGGACAGCGTTTTCATGCGGGTGATTAAAGAGAGCCTGTGGCAGGAGCTGGCCGATATTACGGATAAAACGCAGCTGGAATGGCGCGAGGTCTTTCAGGATTTGAACCACCATGGTGTGTACCACAGCGGTGAGGTGGTCGGGCTGGGAAATCTGGTGTGCGAGAATTGCCACCACCATATTGCGGTGTATACGCCGGAGGTTCTGTCGCTGTGCCCAAAATGCGGCCACGATCAGTTCCAGCGTCGTCCGTTTGAGCCCTAGGTAAAAGCGCAGGTTTGCTCCCTCTCCCCATGGGAGAGGGGCGGGGTGAGGGCATCAGGCCGCACAAGGTAAAAGCAAAACGGCAACCCTGTTGCCGTTTTTAGTGTGTGCTCCCTCTCCCCGTGGGAGAGGGCCGGGGTGAGGGCATCAGGCCGCACTATAGTAAGCCAGTCTCTCCGCCAGCAAATCCACAAACGCCTCCCTGTCGATGTCCACCATCACGGTAGTATTCGGCTTATTCCCTGTCAGCGAGTAATAATCCACCACCGTCATTCCCTGGGTGTATTTTCCCTGCGTTTCCACGCCAACCCAGCGGTCAACCGTGGTGAATATCTCAGGCTTTAACAGCCAGGCAATGGTGCACGGGTCGTGCAGGGGCGCGCCGTGGAAGCCCCACTTCTCGGCTTTGTGATACTCCATAAAGAAGTCGAGCAGCTCGGCCACGGTTGTCGCGACCGGATTACCAACGGCACGGAAGCGCTCAATATCGTCCGCCATAATCTGCGCGCGATGGGTAACGTCCAGTCCCGCCATTACAATCGGTAAGCCTGACTGGAAGACAATCTCAGCGGCTTCCGGGTCGACAAAAATGTTGAATTCTGCGGACGGCGTCCAGTTACCCAGCCCCATGGCCCCGCCCATGATGACGATACGGGCTATTTTGCTGTGCAGTTCAGGGTAGCTGTTCAGCAGCAGCGCGACGTTAGTTTGCGGCCCGGTAGCCACCAGCGTCACGGGTTCCATGCTCTCGCGCAGCACCTTCGCCATCAGCTCCACGGCGGTGCAGTTTTGCGGCGCGAAGCCCGGCTCCGGCAGCGCCGGACCGTCCAGCCCGCTTTCACCATGCACGTTATCCGCGATAATTAATTCACGCATCAGGGGCTTGAGGGCTCCACCAGCGACGGGAATATCGGTACGCTTGAGCAACGTCAGCATACGCAAAACGTTACGCAGCGTTTTATCCGGCGTCTGGTTTCCGGCAGAAGAGGTGACGGCTTTGACGTCGAGTTCAGGGGAGGCAAGTGCAAGGACGAGCGCGATCGCGTCATCATGACCCGGATCGCAATCGAGAATAATAGGCTGTGCCATAGCGTTCTCCATACGTAGCGTTATTTTGTGACAAGGTTAACGCTGCGATGTGACGCCGACGAGAGGAAGTGAGTGAAAGCGTGAAGCAGTGCGCAATCCGCAGATTGCGCACCGGGAAGATTAGTGCAGGATTTTCGCGAGGAAATCTTTCGCACGCTCGGATTTCGGGTTAGCGAAGAACTCTTCTTTCGGCGAGTCTTCGACAATTTTCCCTTCGTCCATAAAGATCACCCGGTTGGCCACCTTACGGGCGAAGCCCATTTCGTGGGTCACCACCATCATGGTCATCCCTTCGTGCGCCAGTTCGACCATCACGTCCAGCACTTCGTTGATCATCTCTGGATCGAGCGCCGACGTGGGCTCATCAAACAGCATCGCGACCGGATCCATGCACAGCGCGCGGGCGATCGCCACACGCTGCTGTTGGCCGCCAGAAAGCTGCGCCGGGAACTTATCGGCATGCGCAGAAAGCCCAACGCGTTCCAGGAGCTTCAGACCTTTCTCGCGCGACGCTTTTTTATCACGCTTAAGCACTTTTACCTGCGCCAGGGTCAGGTTCTCAATAATAGAGAGGTGAGGGAACAGCTCAAAATGCTGGAACACCATGCCAACGTGAGAGCGAAGCTGGGCGAGGTTGGTTTTCTTGTCGTTGACTTTAGTACCGTTGACGACGATCTCACCCTGCTGCACTGGCTCCAGCCCGTTGACGGTTTTGATCAGCGTCGATTTACCGGAACCTGACGGCCCGCACACTACCACCACGTCGCCTTTTTTCACTTCGGTGGAGCAGTCGGTCAGCACCTGAAAGTGCCCATACCATTTAGAAACATTTTTCAGGGAAATCATTATACCGTCCTTTTCTTCAGCCAGCTGACCAACAGCGACGCGCTTAAACTAATCACAAAATAGACCGCACCCGCGAAGAGCACCATCTCAACCTGCGTACCATCACGCTCACCGATGGTTGACGCGGTACGGAAGAAGTCTGCCAGGCTCAGAACGTAGACCAGAGAGGTATCCTGGAACAGCACGATACCCTGGGTCAGCAGGAGCGGAACCATGGCGCGAAACGCCTGCGGCAGAATAATGAGCTGCATGGACTGCCAGTGCGTCATCCCCAGCGCCAGCGCGGCGCTGGACTGTCCGCGGGAGATACTCTGAATGCCCGCTCGGATAATCTCTGAGTAGTAAGCGGCCTCAAACATCGAGAACGCTACCATCGCCGAGATCAGACGGATATCGGTTTTCGGCGACAGCCCCAGCACGTTCTGCAGGAAGCCGGGCACGATCAGGTAAAACCACAGCAGCACCATTACCAGCGGGATAGAGCGGAACACGTTAACGTAGGCGGTCGCGAACCAGGCGAGCGGCTTAAAGCTCGACAGACGCATAACGGCCAGCAGGGTGCCCCAGACGATACCGACGATGATGGCAATAACGGTGATTTTTAAGGTAATCATCAGGCCATCAAGCAGGTAAGGCATGGATGGAACGATAGAACTCCAGTCAAATTCGTACATTATTTGCCCCCCATGTTGCCCGGCAGGCGAATTTTGCGTTCAACCAGGTTCATCACCAGCATGATGAAAGCGTTTATCAGAACATAGGCGAGCGTGATCGCGGTGAAGGATTCCCACGCGTGAGCGGAGTAATCCAGCAGCTTGCCCGCCTGCGCAGCCATATCGACCAGGCCAATGGTCGAGGCGATGGCCGAGTTTTTCACCAGGTTCATCATCTCGGAGGTCATCGGCGGAACGATGACGCGGTAGGCGTTAGGCAGCAGCACGTAGCGGTAGGTCTGTGGCAGGGTTAACCCCATCGCCAGACCCGCATTTTTTTGTCCACGGGGCAATGACTGAATGGCGGCACGCACCTGCTCGCAAACGCGCGCAGCGGTAAACAGCCCCAGACACATCATGGAGGAGACAAAGAACTGTACGTTCGGATCCAGTTCCGACTTGAACCACATGCCAATATTTTCCGGCAGCAGTTCCGGGATAACCAGATACCAGGTAAAGAATTGCACGATCAGCGGAACGTTACGGAACAGTTCCACATACAGGGTGCCGAGTGTTGAAAGAAAACGGTTAGGGACGGTGCGCAGAATACCGAACAAAGAACCGACAAGAAACGCGATGATCCACGCCGTTATCGATAATGCCACGGTGACCTGAAAGCCGCTCCACAGCCAGCCAAGATAGGTGGTGTTGCCGAACGGGGCTTGTTGCAGGAATATGCCCCAGTTCCAGTCGATTGACATAATAAACTCCAGAAAAAAAAGGGTAGCAGCGCTACCCTCGAAGATTGGTGAGAAGCTCATTTTTCGCGCTGAGTGGGGAACGACCACTCAACGTATAGTCTGTCCATGCTTCCCGACAATCGAGAGGGCAGGAGATCCCGCCCCTGTTGTTCTAATTAGTTAAGAGCCTTGTCATTTGGAGATTTGAACAGCGCTTTCATGTCGTCAGACAGTTCAAAATTCATGTTGAGATTTTTTGGTGGAATCGGGTTCTTGAACCACTTGTCGAACCATTTTTCCGCTTCGCCGGAGGTCTGCACCTGAGCGATGGTGTCATCGATCAGCTTTTTGAACTGCGGATCGTCTTTACGCAGCATACAGCCGTAGGCTTCTTTCGACTGCGCGGTGCCGACGATATCCCAGTTGTCAGGTTTCTTCGCTTTCGCACGCTCGCCCGCCAGCAGGGCATCATCCATCATAAACGCGACGGCACGACCGCTTTCCAGGGTACGGAAGGAGTCGCCATGGTCTTTCGCGCTGATGATGCGCATATCCATTTTTTTCTCGTCGTTCAGCTTGTGCAGCAGCACTTCTGAGGTGGTACCGGAGGTGACAACAACCGCTTTGCCTTTCAGATCAGCGAAGTCTTTAATGTCGCCGCCTTTCTTCGTCAGCAGACGGGTGCCCACGACAAAGATGGTGTCCGAGAAGGCAGCCTGTTTCTGACGCTCAAGGTTGTTGGTGGTGGAGCCACACTCGAAGTCAAAGGTGCCGTTTTGCAACAGTGGAATACGGTTTTGTGAAGTGATAGGGATCAGCTTCACCTGCAGGTCAGGTTTGTTCAGCTTTTTCTTCACGGCTTCAACGATAGCGTTGGAGTAATCCTGTGAATAGCCCACGACTTTTTGCGTGTTGTCGTAGTAAGAGAACGGGACAGAAGATTCACGGTGGCCGACCACGATGACGCCGTTTTTGGCAATCTTGTCGAGAGTGCTGCCTGCTGCAGGCGCATCTTCAGCGTGAACCACGCCAGCAGACATTCCCATAACCAGCATTGCTGTGGCCAGTTTACGTAATTGCATACCCAACTCCTTTTTTATCAGCGCCAGCGACGCATTGATACCCATTGTGATGTTGTTATATCTCGCGCAATGCGAGTGCAGTGTTATGCAAGCTTGTTAACATTTAGTCTGGCTTAATGTAAAGATTTTGCTGCGTTATTGTTTATTTTTGCGAAGCGCGCCGCACCATTCAGAGGCAAATATCTCCCGTTGCACCGTTTCGGTGCTACCGATGATCTACGCTGGTGCGACAAAGTTGCACATCAAGCCAAACTGCGTTTACCTGAATAAACAAAGCAATAGGCGTGCCAGAATGGGCATTTGGAGGGAATTGTCGGGTGGCGGCTACGCCTTACCCGACCTACGGGAGCAAAAATGTAGGCCGGGTAAGGCGTAGCCGCCACCCGGCAACAGAAGGGAAGGTTATTTACGACGCTGACGCAGGCTCATCAGCACCGCGCCAAAGCCGAACAGTACGGTCAGTATCCACAGCGACCAGTTGCCGGTACGGGCGTATGGCGTCAGTCCCGTGGTCGGCGTGACGTTAGCGGTCAGTACCTCACGGGTAAACTGCGGGATCATGGCCTGAATTTCACCCTGAGGACCAATCACGGCGGTGATGCCGTTGTTGGTGCTGCGCAGCAGCGGACGCGCCAGCTCCAGGGAGCGCATACGAGCCATCTGGAAGTGCTGCCACGGGCCAATTGACTTACCAAACCAGGCATCGTTGGAGATGGTCAGCAGATAGTCAGTATCCGGGCGGAAGTTATCGCGCACCTGCTCGCCGAGAATGATTTCGTAGCAGATAGCCGGCGTCAGGGCAGCGCCGTGCGCGTGCAGCTGAGGCTGAACGTACGGTCCGCGGCTGAAGGAGGACATCGGCAAATCAAAGAACGGGGCCAGCGGGCGCAGAATCGATTCCAGCGGCACAAATTCACCAAATGGCACCAGGTGGTTCTTGTTGTATCGGTCAGTGGAGTGGTAGCTGTATTCGCTGTCTTTGCCGAGCGTAATGATGGTGTTGTAGGTGTCGTAGCGGTTCTGCTGATTCAGACGCGCATCGACAATCCCGGTGATCAGCGTGCTGCCGCGGGCCAGCAGCAGGTCGTTCATCATGTTGAGGAACGGCTGCTGGTTAATTTCCAGATCGGGGATCGCAGACTCCGGCCAGATAATCAGCTGCGATTTACCCATCACCTCTTCGGTGGCGTTGGCGTAGATCTTCAGCGTATTCAGCAGCTCTTTTTCGTCCCACTTCATGGACTGCGGGATATTCCCCTGCACCATGGAAACCCGCATGGCGCGATCGGGCTCAGGCGTGAACCACTGGATATAGCGCAGCGGGAAGGGCAGGGCGAACAGCACCAGCGCCACAGCCAGCGGTTTCCAGCCGCGCGTGACCAGCGCTAATACCAGCAGGCCGCTCACGACCATCAGCAGGAAGTTGATAGCTTCAACACCCATTACCGGTGCCAGGCCTTTCAGCGGGCCGTCAATCTGGCTGTAGCCGAACTGCAGCCACGGGAAGCCGGTCAGCACCCAACCGCGCAGGAACTCGGTTACCTGCCAGACCACCGGCGCGGCAATGGCGACGCGCAGCCAGTTGGTTTTGGGCCACAGGCGAGAAAGGATGCCGGCGAACAGACCGGTATAGAGCGAGAGATAGGCGGCGAGCAGTACCACCAGGAAGACGTTTACCGGGCCAGGCATACCGCCAAACTGGGCGATGCTGACATAAACCCAGTTGATGCCTGAGCCAAACAGCCCCAGCCCCCAGAAGTAGCCGATAGCGGCAGCCTGTACCGGACGACGGTTCAGGGTCAGACCCTGAAGCCCCATCAGGGAGAGAATGGCCGCGGGCCAGATATCGTAAGGAGAAAAAGCCAGCGTAGCGCTGGCTCCGAGTAACAGCGCCAGCAGCAAACGGACGCGCTGGCGTTCAAGCAATGGGGCAAATGCCATTTACATTAATCTTCCAGTTTTGGCACCGGTGAGTCGTCCGGCGTTCTGACGTGAACCTGTATAATACGTCGGCTGTCGGCCATGGCTACTTTGAACTGGTAACCGTCGATGTCAACGGTCTCTCCACGCGCCGGGAGGTGGCCAAAGGCCTGCATCACCAGCCCGCCAATGGTATCGACCTCTTCATCGCTGAAGTGGGTTCCGAAGGCGTCGTTGAAGTCTTCGATGGAGGCCAGCGCGCGCACGGTCCAGGTGTGGCGGCTAAGCTGACGGAAGTCGATATCCTCTTCTTCGTCGTACTCGTCTTCGATTTCGCCCACGATCAGCTCAAGGATATCCTCGATCGTGACCAGACCGGAAACGCCACCAAATTCATCAATAACAATCGCCATGTGGTAACGCTGAGAGCGAAACTCTTTCAGCATCCGATCCACACGTTTACTTTCCGGCACAACCACGGCCTGGCGTAACACTTTTTCCATGCTGAAGGCTTCGGCATCGCTGCGCATAAACGGCAGCAGATCTTTCGCCATCAAAATCCCTTCGATGTGATCTTTGTCTTCGCTGATGACCGGAAAACGCGAGTGGGCGGATTCGATGATCACATCGAGGCACTCGTCCAGCGTCTGGTTACGTTTCAGGGTGATCATCTGCGAGCGGGGGATCATGATATCGCGAACGCGCTGGTCGGCGATGTCCATAACCCCTTCGAGCATTTCGCGCGTATCTTCGTCGATAAGGTCGTTCTGCCCGGAATCACGAATCAGCTCCAGCAGTTCATCACGGTTTTTCGGTTCGCCGTGGAAAAGCTGGTTCAGAATGAGGGAGAAAAATCCCTTTTTACTGGTTGTCGTGTCGCTACTGTGTGAATTGTCGTCGCTCATGGCGTTTGTTAAGGGTTCTCTTGTTAGTTCAACGTTTACCGCCACGCGATGTCCTTTCGTGGCGGCAGGGGAGTCCGTCAGGTGACGGACTATTCTTTCTCGGCAATGTACGGATCCTCATAGCCCAGAGCAAGCATTATCTCTGTCTCGAGGGACTCCATCTCTTCCGCTTCGTCGTCTTCAATATGATCGTAGCCGAGCAGATGCAGGCTGCCGTGTACCACCATATGCGCCCAGTGGGCCTCAAGCGGCTTTTGCTGCTCTTTGGCTTCCTGCTCAACCACCTGACGGCAGATGATCAGATCGCCCAATAGCGGCATCTCTATGCCCGGCGGCGCTTCGAACGGGAAAGAGAGCACGTTGGTCGGCTTATCTTTCCCGCGATAGGTCAGGTTAAGCTCATGGCTTTCCGCTTCATCCACCAGGCGAATCGTAACTTCTGATTCTTCCTGAAACTGAGGAATAACGGCATCCAGCCATGTCTGAAACTGTGCCTCATCTGGCATGCCGGAATTGTTTTCACAGGCCAGCTGTAAATCGAGGATCACCTGACTCATTTCTGTTCTTGCTCCTGCGCTTCGCGCTTACGTTCTGCGGCCAGTTCGGCCTTACGCTTCTGATCCGCCTCTTCCCAGGCTTCATAGGCATTAACGATACGCGCGACCACCGGGTGGCGTACCACGTCTTCACTGTGGAAGAAGTTAAAGCTGATTTCGTCGACCTCGGCCAGCACCTCAATGGCGTGGCGCAGGCCGGATTTAGTGCTGCGCGGCAGGTCAATCTGAGTGACGTCGCCGGTAATCACCGCCTTCGAGTTAAAGCCAATACGCGTCAGGAACATCTTCATCTGTTCAATGGTGGTGTTCTGGCTCTCATCGAGAATGATGAACGCATCATTCAGCGTACGGCCGCGCATGTAGGCGAGCGGGGCAACTTCGATAACGTTACGTTCAATGAGCTTCTCGACCTTCTCAAAGCCCAGCATTTCGAACAGCGCATCGTATAAAGGACGCAGATACGGGTCGACCTTCTGGCTTAGATCGCCTGGCAGGAAGCCCAGTTTTTCACCGGCTTCAACGGCAGGGCGGGTCAGCAGGATACGGCGGATTTCCTGACGTTCCAGCGCATCGACCGCCGCGGCAACGGCGAGATAGGTTTTACCCGTCCCCGCCGGACCCACCCCGAAGGTGATGTCGTGGTCGAGGATATTGGCGATGTACTGCGCCTGGTTTGGCGTACGCGGCTTAATGACGCCACGTTTGGTCTTGATGTTAATGGCCTTGCCGTAGTCCGGGACGCTCTCCGCGCTCTGCTCAAGCACGCGCGCCTCTTTAATCGCGAGGTGGATCTGTTCCGGTTCGATATCCTGAATTTCACCGCGCATTGGGGCGGTATCAACATACAGGCTACGCAGAATATCCGCAGCGGCGTTGACGCAGATAGGGCGTCCGGTAAGTTTGAAATGATTATCGCGACGATTGATTTCGATACCCAGACGTCGCTCCAGTTGTTTGATATTGTCATCAAACGGCCCGCACAGGCTCAGCAGGCGAGCGTTGTCTGCTGGCTCAAGGCTAATTTCACGCGTATCTATGTTCAAACTGTTCCTCTTTAATTGGTTAACCGATCCGTTGCGACAGGACGTAATAAAACGGTCATTACCGAAATTATTCACGCCACAGAATAAAGGCGCAAGCGTTGCGGAAGATATTGGGGACGATGAGAGGAAATACAAGGCCTGCCGGAAGGGCAGGCCATGAGGATTAAGGCTGGTAAATCCCAACGCCAGAATCGTTTTCTTTACGGGTACGCGAGATCACGGATTCCGGTGACTCGGCAATGCGCAGGCCCATTTCGTCCTCGGTGCGGACTACCTTCGCGCGCAGCGAGTTGGTCAGCACTTCGACAATCTCGACGTCTACGAATTTACCGATCATATCCGGGGTGCCTTCAAAGTTCACTACGCGGTTGTTCTCGGTACGACCGGACAGTTCCATAATGCTCTTGCGTGAGGTGCCTTCCACCAGAATGCGCTGAACGGTGCCGAGCATGCGGCGGCTCCAGGCGTTGGCCTGCTGAAGGATACGCTCCTGCAGAATATACAGACGCTGTTTCTTCTCTTCTTCCGGAACATCGTCAACCATATCGGCCGCCGGTGTTCCCGGACGCGCAGAGAAGATGAAGCTGTAGCTGACGTCAAAATTCACTTCACCGATGAGCTTCATGGTGCGCTCGAAGTCATCAGCGGTTTCGCCAGGGAAGCCGACGATAAAGTCGGAGCTAATCTGGATATCCGGACGCGCTTCACGCAGCTTGCGGATGGTGGACTTGTACTCCAGCACCGTATGCGGGCGGCCCATCAGGTTCAGCACGCGGTCAGAGCCGCACTGAATCGGCAGGTGCAGGAAGCTCACCAGCTCTGGCGTATCGCGATAGACGTCAATAATGTCGTCGGTAAATTCCATCGGATGGCTGGTGGTAAAGCGAATGCGGTCGATACCGTCAATCGCGGCCACCAGACGCAGCAGTTCGGCAAAGCTGCCGGTGGTGCCGTCGTAGTTTTCCCCGCGCCAGGCGTTAACGTTCTGGCCCAGCAGGTTCACTTCGCGAACGCCCTGCGCGGCAAGCTGTGCGATTTCAAACAGAATGTCATCTGCCGGGCGGCTGACCTCTTCACCACGGGTGTACGGTACCACGCAGTAAGTACAGTATTTGTTGCAGCCTTCCATGATCGAGACGAAGGCGGTCGGGCCATCGGCGCGCGGCTCAGGCAGACGGTCAAACTTTTCGATTTCCGGGAAGCTGACGTCAACGACCGGGCTGCGGTTGCCGCGAACCTGGTTGATCATCTCGGGCAGGCGGTGCAGGGTCTGAGGGCCAAAGACAATATCCACATACGGGGCTCTCTGGCGGATCAGCTTGCCTTCCTGCGACGCAACGCAGCCACCCACGCCGATGATCAGGTCCGGATTTTTTCGCTTGAGAAGCTTCCAGCGGCCTAACACGTGAAAGACTTTTTCCTGCGCTTTTTCACGAATCGAACAGGTGTTCAGCAGCAGCACGTCCGCTTCTTTCACATTTTCTGTCAGCTGGTATCCGTGGGTTGAATCCAGCAGATCGGCCATCTTGGATGAATCGTATTCGTTCATCTGACAGCCCCAGGTTTTTATATGGAGTTTTTTAGTCATCGACTTGCTCAGCTCAGGATTGCAAGCCGCGTATTGTAATGCTTTGGTGGGGTTGTGACCAGTATGAAGGTTATGTGTCTCAGGACCGCAAAAATCCGGTAAACTTAAGGGATTCTCCAATAAGGAAAATTGACCATGACACTCCTACACACCGAAGTTGCCGTTGTCGGCGGCGGTATGGTCGGCGGCGCGCTGGCGCTGGGGCTGGCGCAGCAGGGATTTGAGGTAACGGTAATCGAACAGGCGGCTCCGCCGGCCTTCGATCCCGCTAGCAAACCGGATGTGCGCATTTCCGCGATCAGCGCGGCTTCCGTCGATCTGCTACGCGGGCTGGGCGTCTGGGAGGCGGTGCTGGCAATGCGCGCCCATCCTTACAGCCGTCTTGAAACCTGGGAGTGGGAAAATGCCCACGTTGCGTTTGATGCCGCTGAGCTGAAGCTGCCGCGCCTGGGTTATATGGTGGAAAACAACGTGCTCCAGCTGGCGCTCTGGCAGGCGCTGGAGACACATCCGAAGGTGACGCTGCGTTTTCCGGCCTCGATTAAGGCACTGCATCCTCACGAGAGCGGCTATCTACTGACGCTCGACAGCGGCGATGAACTGGCCGTGAAGCTGGTCGTTGGGGCGGACGGCGCTAACTCGCAGGTCAGACAGATGGCGGGTATTGGGGTTCATGCCTGGCAGTATGAGCAGTCCTGCATGCTGATTACCGTTGAGTGCGAGAATGCACCGGGAGAAAGCACCTGGCAGCACTTTACGCCGAACGGCCCGCACGCCTTTTTACCGCTGTTTGATAACTGGGCGTCGCTGGTGTGGTACGACAAACCGGCGCGTATTCGCCAGCTGCAGGGGCTTTCAATGGAACAATTGCAGCGGGAAATCCGCCTGCACTTCCCGAGCCGCCTGGGCAACGTTACGCCGGCCGCCGCCGGGGCGTTCCCGCTCACGCGCCGTCACGCTTTGCAGTATGCCCGTGAAGGGCTGGCGCTGGTGGGCGATGCGGCACACACCATTCATCCGCTGGCCGGGCAGGGCGTGAACCTGGGGTATCGCGACGTCGATGCATTACTGGATGTGCTGGGCAGCGCCCGCGGACACGCGGAAAACTGGGCCAGCCATCAGGTGCTAAAGCGTTATCAGACGCGGCGCATGGCGGACAATTTCATCATGCAGTCGGGAATGGATCTGTTCTATGCCGGGTTCAGCAATGACCTGGCCCCGGTGCGCATTCTGCGTAATATTGGCCTGATGGCAGCGGAACGCGCCGGTGGTCTGAAGCGTCAGGCCCTGAAGTACGCCCTCGGACTCTAAACTTTTTTCCCTCTCCCCGTGGGAGAGGGCCAGGGTGAGGGCATCAGGCCGCACAATTCTGTACAAAACAAAAAAGCCCGCAGAGCGGGCTTTTTTGTTACTAAGTGGCTGGGGTGCAGGGATTCGAACCCCGGAATGCTGGTATCAGAAACCAGAGCCTTACCGCTTGGCGACACCCCAATTGCGTTAAACAAACTGCTTAACGACTTTTTAAATTGGCTGGGGTACGAGGATTCGAACCTCGGAATGCCGGAATCAGAATCCGGTGCCTTACCGCTTGGCGATACCCCAACAATTTTTTTTCATTACCGAACAACATCGATAATCTAAATTTGGTGGCTACGACGGGATTCGAACCTGTGACCCCATCATTATGAGTGATGTGCTCTAACCAACTGAGCTACGTAGCCAGTACTGCAATCTTCGATGGCTGGGGTACCTGGATTCGAACCAGGGAATGCCGGTATCAAAAACCGGTGCCTTACCGCTTGGCGATACCCCATCCGTGCAACGCTTACCCGGGAATGGTGCGGGAGGCGAGACTTGAACTCGCACACCTTGCGGCGCCAGAACCTAAATCTGGTGCGTCTACCAATTTCGCCACTCCCGCAAAAAAGATGGTGGCTACGACGGGATTCGAACCTGTGACCCCATCATTATGAGTGATGTGCTCTAACCAACTGAGCTACGTAGCCATCTTTTTTCGCGTTACCTTATCGGCGTTGCGGGGCGCATTATGCGTATAGACCCTTGCAGCGTCAACACCTTTTTCAACGAAAATAGCCGGAATGTGACTGTTTGGTTAGGTTGCGAACAGCGTGACCGAATATTCGGCAATTATTGGTTATTAATCGTTTTTAGCTGTGCAAAAGCGGGGCAAAAAAAATCAGGCCCCGCAGGGCCTGATGATGAAATACGCGATTATTTGTAGGCTGACTGGTGAACGCCTACCGCACGTCCTGACGGATCGTTCATGGATTTGAACGATTCATCCCATTCAATCGCTTTGGCAGACGAGCAGGCGACGGACGGGCCACCCGGCACACACTCCGCAGCGCTCGGTACCGGGAACAATTCTTCAAAAATTTCACGGTAGAGATATGCTTCTTTCGAACCCGGCGTGTTGTACGGGAAGCGGAAGCTTGCGGTTTCCAGCTGTTGGTCAGAAACCTGTTTCGCCGCGACCTCTTTCAGGGTGTCGATCCAGCTATAACCTACGCCATCAGAGAACTGCTCTTTCTGACGCCACGCCACGCTCGCCGGCAGGTAGGATTCAAAACATTCACGCAGGATATGTTTTTCCATTTTGCCGTTGCCGCACATCTTGTCCTGCGGGTTGATGCGCATCGCCACGTCGAGGAATTTCTTATCCAGGAACGGCACGCGCGCTTCCACGCCCCAGGCGGACATCGCTTTGTTGGCACGCGCACAGTCGAACATGTGCAACGCCTGCAGTTTGCGCACGGTCTCTTCGTGCAGCTCTTTGGCATTCGGCGCTTTGTGGAAGTACAGGTAGCCGCCAAACACTTCGTCAGAACCTTCACCGGAGAGCACCATCTTGATGCCCATCGCTTTGATCTTACGTGACATCAGGTACATCGGGGTCGAGGCGCGGATGGTGGTCACGTCATAGGTTTCAATGTGATAGATCACATCGCGGATCGCATCCAGACCTTCCTGCACGGTGAAGTGAATTTCATGGTGCACGGTGCCGAGGTGGTTTGCCACTTCCTGCGCGGCTTTCAGGTCAGGCGCGCCTTCCAGGCCCACGGCAAAGGAGTGCAGCTGTGGCCACCAGGCTTCTGAGCGCTCCTGATCTTCCACGCGACGGGCCGCGAATTTCTTGGTGATCGCGGAGATCACGGAGGAGTCCAGACCGCCGGAGAGCAGCACGCCGTACGGCACGTCGGACATCAGGTGGCTTTTCACGGAATCTTCCAGCGCCTGACGCAGCTCGGCTTTGTCCGTGACGTTGTCTTTTACCGCGTCGAAATCGAACCAGTCACGCTGATAATATTGACGGATCTCGCCGTCTTTGCTCCACAGGTAGCTGCCTGCCGGGAACTCTTTGATGGTGCGGCAGACCGGTACCAGGGCTTTCATTTCAGAGGCAACGTAGAAGTTGCCATGCTCATCGTGGCCCATGTACAGCGGGATAATGCCGATATGGTCGCGGCCAATCAGGTAAGCGTCTTTTTCGCTGTCGTACAGCGCGAAGGCGAACATGCCCTGCAGGTCGTCCAGGAACTCAGGCCCTTTCTCCTGATAAAGCGCCAGGATCACTTCACAGTCAGAACCGGTCTGGAACGCGTAGCGGTCGCCGTATTCGGCGCGCAGCGCCTGGTGGTTGTAGATCTCACCGTTGACAGCCAGCGCGTGCGTTTTTTTCTCGTTATAGAGCGGCTGTGCACCGGCGTTGACGTCAACAATAGACAGACGTTCGTGAGCCAGAATCGCTTTGTCACTGGCGTAAACGCCTGACCAGTCCGGTCCGCGATGGCGCATCAGGCGGGACAGTTCGAGTGCCTTTTTACGCAGTTCACCTGCGTCAGTTTTAATATCCAGTACGCCAAAAATTGAACACATAACCTTCTCCGTTAACCCTGTTGCTTTGTAATGTTGCTTGCTTATGAAAATGCCGCAAAGGGGCAGGGCGCGCAAGCGTTTTACGGGTGAAAACGTAAATAGTGCAATGGCGGTTGCCGATCTGTGAAAAATGCGTATGTCGTGAGCGCTTTTATTGATGATTATGCAATGAAAGTGCTTTTCCGTTAGATGCAGTTGTGTTTTACAGGCGAGAAAATAAAAAACCACGCCCTGAGGCGTGGTTCGGAATCAGATAATGTCGATTTCGTCGACGGAGGGGTAAATCCAGCTTGGCCGGAACGGCATCGAATCAATGTCATCAAGCTGAGAGACGCCAGAGAGGACCAGAATTGTCTCCAGACCCGCCTGGAAACCGGCCAGAATATCGGTGCGCAGGTTGTCGCCGACAATAACGGTTTCTTCTGAGTGGGCCTGCATCTTGTTTAGCGCGGCACGAATGATCCACGGGCTCGGTTTCCCGACAACGAACGGCTGACGGCCAGAGATTTTTTCGATACCGGCACACAGCGCGCCACAGGCCGGATAAAAACCGCGGCCGTGGGTATCCGGGTTGGTGGCGATAAAGCGTGCGCCACTGGCGACAAAGTATGCAGCTTTATGCATCATCTCCCAGTTAAAGGATCGCGTTTCGCCAACAATCACAAAGTCCGGGTTGACGTCGGTGATGGTAAAGCCCGCTTTGTATAGTTCATGGATCAGCGCACCTTCACCCACCACGTAGGCTTTTTTCCCTTCCTGACGCTTCAGAAAATCCGCAGTGGCCATCGCCGAGGTATAAAACACGCTGTCCGGGACATCGACACCTGCCGTGGCAAAACGGTTTGCCAGATCCTGACCGGTCTGAGAAGGGTAGTTCGTGAGAAGAACCAGAGGCATTCCTTTGTCGATGATGCGGTGAAGAAACTCCGCTGCACCCGGCACGGCAACGTTGTCGTGCATCAGCACGCCGTCGATATCACAAATTACATTCTTAATGGTCATGGACAGTCCGACATTAAAAAAAGAAGGCGTTACTATAAGGTCCGATCAACTTTCCAGCAAATGCTGCAGCAGAATTCCGTTGAGCATGGCGCGTTTGACCAGCGCGAACGCGCCAATCGCCGAGCGATGGTCAAGCTTTGAACGAACCACCGGAAGATTCTGGCGGAATGCTTTCAGCGCCTGGGTGTTAATACAGCCTTCAATCGCGGGGAGCAGCACCTTTTCCGCTTCCACAATTTCACCGGCGATCACCACTTTTTGTGGGTTAAACAGGTTAATGGCGATGGCGATAGTTTTCCCCAGATGGCGCCCCACCTGCTCGATTACTTCACAGGCCAGCGCGTCGCCTTTATTAGCGGCTTTGCAGATGGTGCCTATTTTGCAGTCGTCCAGCGTGACGCGGCTTTGGTAACCCTGTTCAAGCAGATGGCGGACGCGCTGCTCGATGGCCGTGTTGGCGGCGATGGTTTCAAGACAGCCGAAATTGCCGCAGTGGCAGCGCTCCCCAAGGGGCTCAACCTGAATGTGGCCAATCTCACCGACGTTACCGTTGCGACCAATAAAAATACGGCCGTTAGAGATAATGCCCGCGCCCGTTCCGCGGTGAACGCGCACCAGAATAGAGTCTTCACAGTCCTGACTCGCACCAAAGTAGTGCTCCGCCAGCGCCAGCGAGCGAATATCGTGGCCCACAAAGCAGGTCACTTTAAAACGCTTTTCCAGCGCATCGACCAGCCCCCAGTTTTCAACCGGAATGTGCGGCATATAGCGGATCACGCCGCTTTCCGGGTCGACCAGGCCGGGCAGAATTACGGAGATAGCGATGAGTTCGCGGATCTTGCGCTGACAGCTTTCAATAAACTGCGCGATGGTATTCAGCAGCGCATGCTCCAGCGTCTCCTGGGTGCGCTCCGGAAGAGGGTAGTGCTCTTCCGCGATGGCTTTACTGCTCAGATCGTATAGCGTGAGCGTGGTGTCATGACGGCCCAGACGGACGCCAATTGCCTGAAAATTACGGGTTTCAGTAATAATGGAGATGGCGCGACGGCCGCCGGTGGAGGCCTGCTGATCGACTTCTTTGATCAGACCGCGCTCAATAAGCTGGCGGGTAATTTTTGTCACGCTGGCGGGTGCAAGCTGGCTTTGTTCGGCTATCTGAATTCGCGAGATGGGTCCGTGTTGGTCAATCAGGCGATATACCGCCGCACTGTTAAGTTGTTTAACGAGATCGACATTACCGATTTGAGCTTGTCCGCCAGGTGTCATACTTTTACTTACTCAGTGACGACCTCGTTACCATTAACGATGGTCTTAATAATTTTATAATCGTGTGTGAATGCCGTCAGGTTTGCAACCATACCTGGTGCAATTCCGCCGAGCTGTTTATCCACGCCCATTGCGCGAGCCGGATAAAGGGTTGCCATACGCAGGACTTCATCAAGCGCAATCCCGCAATGCTCAACCAGGTTACGCACCCCTTCAATCATGGTCAAAGAGGAACCACTCAGCGTACCGTTTTCATCCACACACAGTCCATTGCGGTAGTATATTGTTTTACCGGCAAAAATGAACTGCTCAATATTTGCACCTGCCGGTGCAGTGGCATCCGTCACCAGACAAAGCTTGTCACCTTTCAGCCGCTTAGCATTGCGAATGTTGGTGTAATCAACGTGTAAGCCGTCAGCAATAATACCGCAGTAGACGTCTGGCTCATCCAGAATCGCCCCGACCAGACCCGGTTCACGGCCTGTGATATACGGCATGGCGTTGTAAAGGTGCGTCGCGAAGGTAATGCCCGCGCGGAAACCGGCTTTCGCTTCTTTCAGCGTCGCGTTTGAGTGACCGGCTGAAACGATAATCCCGGCGGCAGCAAGTTTGCTGATGACATCCGTACCCGTCATTTCAGGTGCCAGCGTCACTTTGGTGATCACATCGGCGTTGGCACACATGTAGTCAACCAGCTCCGCATCAGGCTTACGCACGTAATTCGGGTTATGCGTTCCTTTCTTGACCATGTTCAGCCATGGCCCTTCAAGGTGCAGACCCAGCGCCTGATTAGGATGTTTGGCCAGATATTCACGCATCACGCGGATACCCTGCTTCATCAGCTCATCACTGCTGGTGATGAGCGTTGGCAGATAGCTGGTGCAGCCCGATTTCTCATTGGCTTTTTGCATGATCTCCAGCGTTTCGACCGTTACCGCCTCGGCGGTATCATTGAATTGCACACCGCCGCAGCCGTTGAGCTGAACGTCGATGAAACCGGGGGAGATTACTGCTCCATTGAGTGAGCGCTGTTCAATCTCCGGCGGCAGTTCTGCCAGCGGGCAAACACGTTCAATCAGGCCATCAGCGATAACAATCGCATGGTCATCCAGAATTTCATGGCCGGTATAAATCCGACCGTGGGTTAAAGCGTACATAACGACCCCCGGTTAAAAAAAGCGGCCGCCTCCTGATGAAGAGGCGGTTATTCAATTACAGATCTTTGATATTCTCGGCTTCTAACTCGTTGAAGTATTTCAGCGTTTTTACCTTCAGCTCCATCGTGGACGGTTCGTCACAGACGATGACGGATTTCGGATGCAGCTGCAGGCAGCTGATGGTCCACATATGGTTAACGTTGCCTTCAACGGCAGCCTGGAGCGCCTGCGCTTTCACGCCGCCCAGCACCAGAATCATCACTTCTTCGGCATCCAGCAGGGTGCCTACGCCTACGGTCAGGGCGTATTTTGGAACCTGGTTAACATCGCCGTCAAAGAAGCGGGAGTTTGCCACGCGCGTGTCATGGGTCAGCGTTTTAATACGGGTGCGGGAAGCCAGAGATGACGCCGGTTCGTTAAACGCGATATGACCATCATTACCTACACCACCCATGAACAGGTGGATCTTACCGTAAGAACGGATTTTTTCTTCATACTGACGGCATTCTGCGTCAATATCCGGCGCGTTTCCATTCAGCAGGTTAATATTTTCAGATGGAATATCAACGTGATCAAAGAAATTGCGGTGCATAAAGCTATGGTAGCTTTCCGGGTGGTCTTTCGGTAAGCCAACGTATTCATCCATATTGAAGGTGACAACATGTTTGAAGCTAACCTGGCCTGCTTTATGCATCTCAACCAGCGCCTTATAGGCTGTCAGCGGCGTGCCGCCTGTTGGAAGTCCAAGAACGAAAGGACGATCGGCAGTCGGCTTGAATGCGTTAATGCGGTTTACGATATGGCGAGCGGCCCATTTACCAACTTGTTCAGCAGTTGCCAGGGGAATCAGTCTCATTGTTCACCTCGAGAGTTAAAGTAGAAGAGTGGGCGGATGGCTATCGGAACCTGATACTTAAGCGTAACCTGGAAACTTTCAGGCCGGATCAATCCGTCTTGATTTTTTGAATGATAAAATAAGTTTTCGCTGTTAGCCAGTATAAGGGAGGGTGAATAACGATATTTGGTGACAAAAATCACAAAAAGTACGCGTTTAATTTGCGATACGAATTAATTTTTCACACACTCACAATGCCAGTGAATCATCAACTGTATCTATAGTTCGTGACACAATAAAAAAACAGAGCTGAGAACATGCCTTAAACGGGGTCTCATAGGGGGAAGAAAGTGAGTATTCTAGGTTATTTACAAAAGGTTGGTCGCGCACTGATGGTGCCGGTCGCCACGCTGCCTGCCGCAGCCATCCTGATGGGTGTCGGCTACTGGATCGACCCCAACGGCTGGGGTAATACCAGCGCGCTGGCGGCGTTCTTTATCAAGTCGGGCTCTGCCATTATCGACAACATGTCCGTGTTGTTTGCTATTGGTGTGGCTTATGGTATGTCCAAAGACAAAGACGGCGCCGCTGCGCTGACCGGTTTTGTCGGTTTCCTTGTGTTAACCACTCTCTGCTCACCGGCAGCGGTGGCCATGATCCAAAAAATCCCGGCGGACCAGGTTCCGGCGGCATTTGGTAAGATCAGTAACCAGTTTGTCGGTATCCTTGTGGGTATCATCTCCGCTGAACTGTATAACCGCTTCAGCAGCGTAGAGCTGCCAAAAGCGCTCTCCTTCTTTAGCGGCCGCCGTCTGGTCCCCATCCTGACCTCGTTTGTGATGATCGTTGTTGCGTTCATCATGATGTACGTCTGGCCGATGATCTTCGACGGTCTGGTGAACTTCGGTGAGCACATCCAGAAACTGGGTTCTGTCGGTGCGGGCGTGTACGCGTTCTTTAACCGTCTGCTGATCCCGGTCGGTCTGCACCACGCGCTGAACTCTGTATTCTGGTTCGATGTTGCCGGTATTAACGATATTCCTAACTTCCTGGGTGGCGCACAGTCCATCGAAGCAGGTAAAGCGGTTGTCGGTATCACCGGTCGTTACCAGGCTGGCTTCTTCCCGATCATGATGTTTGGTCTGCCGGGAGCTGCGCTGGCTATCTACCACTGCGCACGTCCAGAGAACAAAGCGAAAGTGCTGGGTATCATGATGGCGGGGGCGTTCGCGGCCTTCTTCACCGGTATCACCGAGCCGCTGGAGTTCTCCTTCATGTTCGTGGCGCCAGTTCTGTATGTGATCCACGCTGTGCTGACCGGTATCTCCGTGTTCATCGCTGCCAGCATGCACTGGATTGCCGGTTTCGGCTTCAGTGCGGGTCTGGTGGATATGGTGCTTTCTTCCCGTAACCCGCTGGCAACACACTGGTGGATGCTGATTCCACAAGGTCTGGTGTTCTTCGCGATCTACTACATGGTGTTCCGTTTCACTATCACCAAATTCAACCTGATGACCCCGGGTCGTGAGCTGGCCGTGGCCGGTAGCGAAGCGGATGGTCAGGATGTGAACGTGAGCGGTGCTCAGGATCAGGACGTTTCAGGTCTGGCGCGTCAGTACATCGCCGCTGTTGGCGGTTCTGACAACCTGACCGGTATCGACGCCTGTATCACCCGTCTGCGTCTGAACGTGAAAGATTCTTCCCTGGTGAACGAAGCGCTGGCCAAACGTCTGGGTGCCTCCGGTGTTATCCGCCTGAACAAAACCAGCGTGCAGATTATCGTTGGCTTCGTGGCAGAGAAAATTGCTAACGCCATGAAAACCACCGGTCCGGTAGCCGCAGCAGAAGCTTCTGCCGCACCTGCCGCCGCGCCAGCGGCTGCAAAACCGCAGGCAGTACCTAACGCCAAAACGGTAGCCGCGCTGGTTTCACCGGTAACAGGTGAAGTCGTTGCGATTGAGCAAGTGCCTGACGAAGCCTTCGCCAGCAAAGCGGTCGGTGACGGTGTGGCGGTGAAACCAACGGAAAAAACCGTTGTGTCTCCGGCGGCCGGTACCATCGTGAAAATCTTCAACACCAACCACGCGTTCTGCCTCGAAACCGAAAATGGTGCGGAGATCGTTGTCCATATGGGTATCGATACCGTTGCGCTGAACGGTCAGGGCTTTACTCGCCTGGTGGAAGAGGGCGCTGAAGTGGTGGCAGGGCAGCCGATTCTGGAAATGGATCTGGACTTCCTGAACGCCAACGCACGCTCCATGATAAGCCCGGTTGTTTGCAGCAACATTGACGACTTCAGCGGTCTGGTTATCCAGGCTAAAGGTCAGGTTGTTGCGGGTCAAACACCGCTGTATGAGATTAAAGGCAAGTAATCGCTCCTGAGTAGAGTCATGCCTTAAGCGGCGGGGGATATCCTCCGCCGCTTTTTTTTGCAGCAAATGCCCCCATTATTTTCTTCAGAGACGTTTTAAGGGTTGTCACTACGTCCGGCTTATAAGATCATACGCCGTTATACGTTGTTTACGCTTTGAGGAATCCACGATGAGTGAGGCAGAAGCCCGCCCGAGTAACTTTATTCGTCAGATCATCGATGAAGATCTGGCCAGTGGTAAGCACACCACAATCCATACCCGTTTCCCGCCGGAGCCGAACGGCTACCTGCACATCGGGCATGCAAAATCTATCTGCCTGAACTTTGGCATTGCCCAGGACTACCAGGGCCAGTGCAACCTGCGTTTCGATGACACCAACCCAGTAAAAGAAGACATCGAATACGTTGAGTCCATTAAGAACGACGTGCAGTGGCTGGGCTTCAACTGGTCTGGCGACATCTGCTACTCCTCTGACTATTTCGATCAGCTGTACGCCTATGCGGTAGAGCTTATCAACAAAGGTCTGGCGTATGTCGACGAGCTGTCTGCTGACGAAATCCGCGAATACCGCGGTACGCTGACCGCGCCGGGCAAAAACAGCCCATTCCGCGATCGCAGCGTGGAAGAGAACCTGGCGCTGTTTGAAAAAATGCGTGCTGGCGGCTTCGAGGAAGGCAAAGCGTGCCTGCGTGCCAAAATTGACATGGCGTCTCCGTTCATCGTGATGCGCGATCCGGTGCTGTACCGTATCAAGTTCGCAGAACACCACCAGACCGGTAACAAGTGGTGCATCTACCCGATGTACGACTTTACCCACTGCATCAGCGATGCGCTGGAAGGCATCACTCACTCGCTGTGTACGCTGGAGTTCCAGGATAACCGTCGTCTGTACGACTGGGTGCTGGATAACATCACCATTCCTGTGCACCCGCGCCAGTACGAGTTCTCTCGTCTGAATCTGGAATACACCGTGATGTCCAAGCGTAAGCTGAACCTGCTGGTGACCGACAAGCACGTTGAGGGCTGGGATGACCCGCGTATGCCTACCATTTCTGGTCTGCGTCGTCGTGGTTACACTGCCGCGTCTATTCGTGAGTTCTGCAAACGTATCGGCGTGACCAAACAGGATAACACCATTGAGATGGCTTCCCTGGAATCCTGCATTCGTGAAGATCTCAACGAAAACGCCCCGCGCGCGATGGCGGTTATCGACCCGGTGAAACTGGTCATCGAAAACTATCCGCAGGGTGAAAGCGAGCTGGTCTCCATGCCTAACCATCCGAACAAACCGGAAATGGGAAGCCGTGACGTGCCGTTCAGCGGCGAGATCTGGATTGACCGCGCTGACTTCCGCGAAGAAGCCAACAAGCAGTACAAGCGTCTGGTGCTGGGTAAAGAAGTGCGTCTGCGTAATGCTTACGTCATCAAAGCCGAGCGCGTTGAAAAAGATGCGGAAGGGAATATCACCACCATCTTCTGTTCTTATGACGCTGAAACGCTGAGCAAAGATCCTGCTGACGGCCGTAAAGTGAAGGGCGTTATCCACTGGGTGAGCGCATCCCACGCGCTGTCGGTAGAAATTCGTCTGTACGATCGTCTGTTCAGCGTGCCTAACCCGGGTGCGGCGGAAGACTTCCTGGCGACCATCAACCCGGAATCGCTGGTGATCAAGCAGGGTTATGCGGAACCTTCTCTGAAAGCCGCTGAAGCGGGCAAAGCGTTCCAGTTCGAACGTGAAGGTTACTTCTGCCTGGACAGCCGTTACAGCACCGCGGAAAAACCAGTATTTAACCGTACTGTAGGTCTGCGTGATACCTGGACGAAGATCGGCGAATAATATTGCTGCTCTGGTCAATGAGAGACAAACGCCGCACTGTGCGGCGTTTTTTTATTTAACGATCAGAGTATTAAGCCAGGGCTTAAAGAGGCGTCATGAAAATATCAGGTCAATGAGGTGCTACTTATTTTTTAAAAAAAAGTTTGTGCCATTGCGAAAATCAAAAATGTTACATAAATGGAAAAAGATTCCACGTCTACCCACTGAAATACCTGATAATTCCCCGTCATTCCTCGCCTTCCCGTAAATGTTACAAAGCACTACCAATTATGTGCACTTCGTCATAATCCTGACTTTTGTCCGCTAAAAAGCATTGATAATTCGCGTCGCGAAAAATAACCTAAAGACGGTAGTTAATTCGAGGGTATTTAAAACTACCCCTGACCATTTGGTCTTTTTTATTTACGCCGTTTCAGGCGTTTTAATTCGTCAAAGAGGAATAATCTATGCGTACGTTCAGTGGCAAACGTAGTGCGCTGGCGCTGGCTATTGCCGGTGTGACAGCAATGTCGGGCCTGGTGATTGCGCCAGAGGCAAAAGCAGCGGGTTTCATCGAAGATTCTACCCTCACGGGCGGTATTTATTACTGGCAGCGTGAGCGTGACCGTAAAGACGTCACTGAAGATAAATACAAAACCAACCTTTCTCACTCCACCTGGAACGCCAACCTGGACTTCCAGTCAGGCTATGCCGCGGATATGTTCGGTCTGGATATTGCTGCGTTCACCGCGATTGAAATGGCGGAAAACGGCGACAGCGGCCACCCGAACGAAATCGCCTTCTCCTCCAGCAACAAAGCCTATGATGAAGACTGGTCCGGGGATAAGAGCGGTATAAGCCTTTACAAAGCCGCGGCGAAATTTAAATACGGTCCGGTATGGGCGCGCGGCGGTTATATTCAGCCAACTGGCCAGACTCTGTTAGCGCCGCACTGGAGCTTTATGCCGGGTACCTATCAGGGTGCGGAAGCGGGGGCTAACTTTGACTACGGTGATGCGGGTGCGTTGAGCTTCTCCTATATGTGGACCAACGAGTACAAAGCGCCTTGGCACATCGAGATGGACAAGTTCTACCAGAACGATAAAAAAACCAAAGTCGATTACCTGCACTCGCTGGGCGCGAAATACGACTTCAAAAACGATCTGGTGCTTGAAGCGGCATTTGGTCAGGCACAAGGCTATATCGATCAGTACTTTGCCAAGGCCAGCTATAAGTTTGATGTCGCGGGTAGCCCGCTGAGTACTAGCTACCAGTTCTACGGTACGCGCGATAAAGTCAGTAACGGTGGGGTCAATGACATTTATGACGGCACCGCGTGGCTGCAGGCACTCACCTTCGGCTATAAGGTTGGCCAGGTTGATTTGCGTCTGGAAGGCACATGGGTGAAGGCGGAAGGGCAGCAGGGCTACTTCCTGCAGCGTATGACTCCGACCTACGCCTCCTCCAACGGCCGTCTTGATATCTGGTGGGATAACCGCTCAGACTTCAACGCCGACGGCGAGAAAGCGGTCTTCTTCGGTGCAATGTACGACCTGAAAAACTGGAACCTGCCTGGCTGGGCGGTGGGCGCTTCTTACGCTTACGCCTGGGACGCAAAACCTGCCGATATGGCAACACCGGACGCATACTACGATCCCAACTATCGCCTGAAAGAGTCTTCCTACAGCCTGGATGCAATCTATACCCTGCAGGATGGCCGCGCGAAAGGCACGATGTTCAAACTGCACTTCACCCAGTATGACAACCACTCCGATATCCCGAGCTATGCGGGCGGTTACGGCAACATCTTCCAGGATGAACGTGACGTGAAATTCATGGTTATCGCCCCATTCACCATCTTCTGATAAACGCACTGGCGGGCTGAGTCCCGCCGGTATGGAGACTGTATATGATGAAAAAAATCGTAGTCGTCGCGTTGCTGGCATCAGGGCTGGTGGCGTGTGCGCAGACTCAGGCACCAAAAGAGGACTCCCGCCTGAAGGAGGCATATAGCGCCTGCATTAATACTGCGGAAGGTTCGCCGGAAAAAATTGAAGCCTGTCAGAGCGTGCTAAACGTGCTGAAGAAAGAGAAAGCGCATGAGCAGTTCGCGACGCAGGAAAATGTCCGCGTAATGGATTACCAGGCCTGTATCCAGGCGCGTAAAACCGGTAACGATCAGGAAGTGGCGAAGCGTTGCGACCAGATTTGGAAAGAAATTCGAAGCAATAACAGTAAGTAACTCGCTGTTATCATGCCCGGTGGCGCTGCGCCACCGGGCATTTTTTTAGGCAAAAAAAAGCCAACCTTACGGCTGGCTCAGAGTATGAACACTTGTTTATTTCGCGTCGTGCGCGTGGTCGTCTTCGCGGCAATCGCCTTCAGCACAATGACCGTAAAGGTACAGGCTGTGGTTGGTCAGGCGGATGCCATGACGCGCGGCGATTTCACGCTGGCGTGATTCGATGGAATCATCGCTGAATTCAATGACCTTGCCGCAATCGAGGCAGATCAGGTGATCGTGGTGCTGCTGCTGGGTCAGTTCGAAAACAGATTTACCGCCTTCGAAATTATGACGGGTAACAATGCCCGCGTCATCAAACTGGTTCAGCACGCGATAGACGGTAGCCAGCCCAATCTCTTCACCCATGTCGATAAGACGTTTATAAAGGTCTTCCGCACTGACATGGTGATTGTCTGGACCCTGAAGCACTTCAAGGATTTTTAACCGAGGAAGCGTAACTTTCAGGCCAGCCTTCTTTAATGCGGTATTGTTGTCAGTCATGCGGAATCTGTCCTGTTGCTAAACGATTCACTTCTGTAGGAAGTGACAGAAAATGCACCTGGGATAATGCGTCTCATTATAGAACTGCCATGGCTAAATGAAAACTGCAAGTCTCAGGCAAAATATGCTTATAAAAATGGGGTATCACCAACAAACTTGCTCAATGGAAAACCACATTTTATCAGGGAGACATTGTACAGGTCTGGGCGAAAAAGTTAAAAGATTGTAGCGATTAATTTAATCGGTTTGACCTGGGGCATGGGCGCAACCGCAGTTGCGCCGCGAAATAATCAGGCGTTCAGAATATCGTCCAGGTGCAGTTCTTCACGGATCTGCTTCACCCACTTCTCAACACGCTCGGCGGTCAGTTCTGGCTGACGGTCTTCGTCGATGGCCAGACCCACGAAGTGATCGTCATCGGCCAGGCCTTTAGACGCTTCGAAGTGGTAACCGGCGGTCGGCCAGTGGCCTACAATAACCGCGCCATTCGGCTCAATGATGTCGCGGATGGTGCCCAGCGCGTCACAGAAGTATTCGGCGTAGTCTTCCTGATCGCCACAGCCAAACAGGGCGACCAGCTTACCGTTGAAGTCGACTTCTTCCAGCGTCGGGAAGAAATCATCCCAGTCGCACTGGGCTTCACCGTAGTACCAGGTTGGGATACCCAGCAGCAAAATGTCATAGCCTTCCAGATCTTCTTTGCTGCTCTTGGCGATGTCATGCACATCAGCAACGTCTTTACCGAGCTGTTTTTGAATGTTTTTTGCGATATTTTCGGTATTGCCGGTATCACTGCCAAAGAAAATGCCGATGATTGCCATGAGTAAAATAACCTCTTGAAACTTAATAGTATGGTGGCGCAATTCGGCCACGGATAAGGGCAATAATAGCAGAACTGGCAACCCTGCGGAAACAGCTATCGCGCAGGACTGCACTCTGTGCTACATGAAAAGGGCGATAAAGGGGATTTTCAGACTTATGCCTGGCCGCGTAACGTTTCAAGCTGAGCGATCAACATCTCTTCAATGAGTTCACTGCGGCTGATATTTCGCGCGTCGGCCAGCTCGTTCAGCGCATCGACGGCGTCGGCGTTAAGCTTCAGTTCGACACGCTTAAGCCCACGATTTTTATCGCGTTTAAGCTGGTTGCGTTTATTGATACGCAGCTGTTCATCGCGCGAAAGCGGATTCGTCTTGGGTCGTCCCGGGCGACGCTCATTCGCGAACAGATCTAGTGTCGTACGGTCCGTTTGTTCTTTGGCCATGATTCTGAGACTTCGGGGGAAACACGCCGCCCTGCTAATGCCCGGGCGATAAGCGCGCCATCATACATCACCAAAAACGGCACGCCAACGACTGGACGCCTGCAGCCTTCCAGTCGCTCTCTTTTTAATCAATTTGCAGTATCAGCAAGATAGCGGCGAATGGCGCGCAGCACGGCGTCAGGTTTTTCCGCATGCACCCAGTGCCCGGCACCGGCAATAACGTGGGCGCGAGCCTGCGGGAACTGGGCCAGCAGCGTGTCGCGGTACGCGTCGGTTACGTAAGGTGAGTTTCCGCCGCGAATAAAGAGGGTAGGGTGCGGCCAGGCGGGGACGGTTTTCCAGCCCACGATGTTGTTGTACTGGTCCCAGAGCACCGGCACGTTAAAACGCCATTGCCCGTCAACAAACGACTTCAGCAGGAACTGCACGACGCCTTCTTCATCAAGATGCTCACGCATGACGGCAGCCGCCTGTTGGCGTGTCGCGACACCCGCTTCTGTGACCGCATTAATGGCGGCAAAAATCTCGTCGTGACGACGGACGTCATAATCCACGGGCGCGACGTCAATTACCACCAGGCCGCTAATACGGTCCGGGGCCAGTGCCGTCAGGGCCATCACCGCTTTACCACCCATTGAATGCCCGATCAGCGTTACCTTCTGCAGGCTATGTGCGTCCAGCGTATCCAGCAGATCCTGCGCCATCGCCGCGTAGGTCATCTCGTCGGAACGCCCGGAAAGACCGTGATTGCGCATATCGACCTGTAAAATATCGTGGTCGGTAACCAGATCACGTGCCAGCACGCCCAGGTTATCCAGGCTGCCAAAAAGCCCGTGAACCAGTACGATGGGAGAATTATTGTTCGGCGATTGTGCAGTTTGCGCTCGGGTATTCAATTTCATGGCAAAGTTCTTTTTTTACGTATGTCAGGTTAGGGTATCATGTTGACCATTCTGCCGCCCGGCTGCAAGGTTCCAGTTTAATCTGACTTTTGCCGCCAACCTGGTTTGACGCTATCCGCTGTTGGGATTTGACCTTATAATCCCAATGACTTGTATTCAGATAAGATATCGCACTGGATTAAGATGAAAACAATCGAAGTTGATGACGAACTCTATCAGTATATTGCCAGCCAGACGCGGCATATCGGGGAGAGCGCGTCCGACATTTTACGGCGCATGCTTAAAATTTCCGCCGCTTCACAGCCTGCTACCCCAGTCACCAAAGATGTCGTGTCTCAGCCAAGCGTTGTTGCACAAGCAAAACCTGCCGTGACGCCGGCAAAAGATAAAGTGCGCGCGATGCGCGAGCTGCTGCTCTCCGATGAATACGCGGAGCAGAAAAAGGCGGTTAACCGCTTTATGCTGGTGCTGTCTACACTTTATTCACTGGATAACAAAGCGTTTGCTGAAGCGACCGAGTCGCTGCACGGTCGTACTCGCGTCTATTTCGCGGGCGACGAGCAGACGCTGCTGCAAAATGGCAATCAAACCAAACCCAAACATGTTCCTGGCACCCCATACTGGGTGATAACCAATACCAATACGGGCCGCAAGTGCAGCATGATTGAACACATCATGCAGTCCATGCAGTTCCCGGCGGAATTGATTGAAAAGGTTTGCGGTACAATTTAACCCTTGCATCAGAAGGACCCGGTAATGGCAAATCACAGCCGTGCAGGCCAACCTGCACAACAAAGCGATTTGATTAACGTCGCTCAGCTGACCGCGCAGTATTACGTGCTGAAGCCGGTCGTGGGCAACGCAGAACACGCAGTGAAGTTTGGTACATCTGGTCACCGCGGCAGCGCGGCGCGCCACAGCTTTAACGAACCGCACATTCTGGCCATTGCTCAGGCCATTGCGGAAGAGCGCGCTAAAAACGGCGTTACCGGTCCGTGCTACGTGGGGAAAGATACCCATGCCCTGTCTGAACCGGCGTTCATCTCTGTTGTGGAAGTGCTGGCTGCAAACGGCGTCGATGTCATTGTTCAGGAGAACAATGGCTTCACCCCAACGCCTGCGGTCTCTAACGCCATCCTGGTACACAACAAAAAAGGTGGCGCGCTGGCTGACGGTATCGTTATCACGCCATCCCACAACCCGCCGGAAGACGGTGGCATCAAATACAACCCGCCTAACGGTGGCCCGGCGGACACCAACGTCACCAAAGTGGTCGAAGATCGTGCGAACGCCTTGCTGGCTGACGGCCTGAAAGGCGTGAAGCGCATTTCTCTGGATGCGGCCATGGCGTCCGGCCACGTAAAAGAGCAGGATCTGGTTCAGCCGTTCGTGGAAGGGCTGGCGGATATCGTCGATATGGCGGCCATTCAGAAAGCCGGCCTGAAGCTGGGCGTGGATCCGTTGGGCGGCTCTGGTATCGAATACTGGAAGCGTATCGCCGAGCACTACAAGCTGGATCTGACCATCGTGAACGATCACGTCGATCAGACCTTCCGTTTTATGCACCTGGATAAAGACGGCGCGATCCGTATGGACTGCTCTTCCGAGTGCGCAATGGCGGGCCTGCTGGCGCTGCGTGATAAATTCGATCTGGCGTTTGCTAACGACCCGGATTATGACCGTCACGGTATCGTCACCCCTGCCGGGCTGATGAACCCGAACCACTATCTGGCGGTTGCGATTAACTACCTGTTCCAGCACCGTCCGCAGTGGGGCAAAGAGGTGGCCGTCGGTAAAACGCTGGTTTCCTCGGCGATGATCGACCGGGTGGTCGAGGCGCTGGGCCGCAAGCTGGTGGAAGTGCCGGTGGGCTTCAAATGGTTCGTTGACGGTCTGCACGACGGCAGCTTTGGTTTCGGTGGAGAAGAGAGCGCGGGGGCCTCTTTCCTGCGTTTCGACGGCACGCCATGGTCAACCGATAAAGACGGCATCATCATGTGCCTGCTGGCGGCGGAGATCACCGCGGTCACCGGTAAGAACCCGCAGGAACATTACAATGATCTGGCGGCACGCTTTGGTGCACCAAGCTATAACCGTATTCAGGCCAGCGCGACGTCAGCTCAGAAAGCGGCCCTGTCCAAACTCTCTCCGGAGATGGTCAGCGCAAGCACCCTGGCAGGTGACCCGATCACCGCGCGTCTGACGGCGGCACCGGGCAACGGCGCCTCCATTGGTGGGCTGAAAGTGATGACCGAAAACGGCTGGTTCGCCGCGCGTCCATCCGGTACGGAAGATGCGTATAAAATCTATTGCGAAAGCTTCCTCGGCGCTGAGCACCGTCAGCAGATTGAGAAAGAAGCGGTAGAGATTGTCAGCGAAGTGCTGAAAAACGCGTAAGTGCGGTTTGTGTGCGGGCTGATGCCCTCACCCCGGCCCTCTCCCACAGGGAGAGGGAGAAAACAATAAAAACGGCAACCCTTGGGTTGCCGTTTTGCTTTTACCTAACTGTGCTTATTCTTCAATTCAAACCGTGGTGACACCAGACCGTACAGCGTCCAGCCCATAAAGGTCACCATCGCGCCATACAGCATCGCTTCCTCACCGGATGAGTAGAGCGCGTAGAAGCTGTAAATCGCGCCAATCAGCGCCACGATATTCGCCGCACGCGCCTTGCGTGGATCCACCTTCGCGACTTTCTGAATAATCACCAGCGCCGCCATCGACAGAATATACGGAATGATATTTGTCACGACCGCCAGGTTGACCAGCACGTTGAACTGGCTGTTCAGCGACGGGCTAATGGTCATCAGCGACAATCCGCTCTGGAAGATAACAATCGCCAGCATGCCCTGCACCGGCGCATCCGCTTTGGTCACGCGGGAGAAGATTTTTGGGAAGTAACCTTCATCAGCGGAGGATTTAAACACCTGTGCGATGGTGAACTGCCACCCAAGGAGTGAACCGCAGCAGGACATCACCATCAGACCCATGATCACTTTCCCGACTTCCGGAGTGAACATCTGCGCGAAGGCCAGCCCGAACGGCGCCGTGGAGTTAGCCAGATCCATATTCGGTACGATGCCCGCAATGACGTTAGTCGAGACGATATAGATCACCGCCGCGCCCAGCGTTCCGCCAAGGACCGCAATCGGCACGTTCTTTTCAGGATTGTCCACCACTTCCGCGTTCGCGCAGGCGGATTCCAGCCCCAGGAAAGCCCAGAGCGTCATAGCGATAGAAGAGCCCACAGCGGTAAAGAACGGCACATGGTGCGGGTTCCAGGAGTTGGCGTACAGCGTCGGGCTGAACCAGAACCAGCCGATGATGCACAGGCCGACAACCGGGATAATCACACCCCAGACGGTGATGCTGGAGAGCTGTCCGGTGATACGCGCGCCGCCAAAGTTAGCTACGGTGCAGATCCACAGAACCCCGATGGTCGCCAGCCCAATTTGTACCGGGCTGAGCGTCGCGCCAAACAGCTCCGTACCGTAACCTACGGCGGAGATGGCAATCGCCACGTTGGCGATCAGCAGCGACACGCCGTAGGTGTAGTTGGCCATAAAGTTGCCCGACTTGCCAAAGGCGTATTCGGCATAGCCCCCCATCCCGCCTGACTTACGGCTGAACATCCCGCACTTGGCGAACGCCCACGCCAGCGCCATTGAACCGACTGCCGTCACCAGCCAGGAGATGATAGAGATGGTACCCACCTCTGCAAGCTTGGTGGGCAGCATGATAATCCCGGAGCCCATCATGTTCACCATGGTGAGGATGGTCAGCTGCACCACGCCCATCTTATTGGACTTACTCATAATTTCTCTCCTTTCAGCAGCGTGGACTGAGCGGTGGGTTGTTTGATGACATTGCAGCGAACCTGTTTGCGGCCCTCACACTCCTCGACGTACACACCCTGCAGCTCCGGCGCGAAGCCCGGAAGAAGGTTGATGCCTTCTTCCAGGGCGGCAAAGTAGCGCAGCACGGAACCGCCCCAGACTTCCCCTGGGACAACACACAGTACCCCCGGCGGATAAGGAAGGGCGCCTTCGGCGGCGATGCGGCCTTCCGCGTCGCGCAGGGAGACCAGCTCAACTTCACCGCGCAGATAGGCGTAGTTCGCGTCCTGCGGGTTCATCATCACGCGTGGGAAGTGAGACTTGCGGAACATCTCTTTCTGCAGCTGTTTCACGTTGTGGCGGGCGTACAGGTCATGCATCTCCTGGCAGATCTGGCGCAGGGTGTAATCCGCGTAACGTTCCGGATGCTGTTTGTAGAGAGAAGGCAGGACCTCTTTCAGCGGAGCATCGCTCTCGAGCAGTTTTTCGAAGCGCACCAGCTGCGCCACCAGCTGCTGCAGTTTGCCCATATCTTCCGCAGGCGTGAGCAGGAACAGGATCGAGTTGAGATCGCATTTTTCCGGCACGATGCCGTTTTCACGCAGGAAGTTGGCGAGGATAGTGGCGGGCACGCCGAAGTCGTCATACTCCCCGGTGCGGGCGTTAATGCCCGGCGTGGTCAGCAGGAGCTTGCATGGGTCGATAAAATACTGATGCTCTGCGTAGCCTTCAAAAGCGTGCCAGTTTTCACCCGGTACGAAGTGGAAGAAGCGCAGATCGGTTGCAATCTCCGCCGTGTCCCAGCTTTCCCACGGACGACCATCCACCGTCTCCGGCACGAAGGGACGCAGATACTGGCAGTTCTCCAGGATCAGCTTGCGCGCTTCGATACCGTTCACCACGCAGTCCATCCACATGTTGCGGCCGCTCTGGCCTTCATGCATACGGGCGTTAATGTCCAGCGCAGCGAACAGCGGATAGAACGGGCTGGTGGAGGCGTGCATCATAAAGGCATTATTCAGCCGCTTATGCGGGACATAGCGCTGCTGGCCTTTGATGTGGCTGTCTTTCTTGTGAATTTGCGAGGTCTGGGAGAAGCCTGCCTGCTGTTTATGCACGGACTGGGTAACCAAAATCCCCGGATCGTTTTCGTTCAGCTCCAGCAGCAGCGGCGAGCAGTCGGCCATCATCGGAATAAACTGCTCGTAACCCACCCAGGCCGAGTCAAACAGGATGTAATCACACAGGTGCCCAATCTTATCCACCACCTGACGGGCGTTATAGATGGTGCCATCGTAGGTACCCAGTTGGATCACCGCCAGACGGAACGGACGCGCATCGCGTGCACGGCCCGGCGCCACCTCTGCTACCAGCTCGCGCAGATAGCTTTCTTCAAAGCAGTGGGCGTCAATGCCACCAATGAAGCCGTACGGGTTACGCGCGGTTTCGAGATAGACCGGCGTTGCGCCAGCCTGGAGGAGGGCACCGTGATGGTTAGATTTGTGGTTGTTACGGTCGAACAGCACCAGGTCGCCCGGGGTAAGCAGGGCGTTAAGCACCACTTTGTTGGATGACGAGGTGCCGTTCAGCACGAAGTAGGTCTTATCGGCATTAAAGACCTTCGCCGCATGTTGCTGCGCAATGCACGGCGCGCCCTCGTGAATCAGCAGATCGCCCATTGCGACGTCGGCGTTACACAGATCGGAGCGGAAAAGCGTCTCACCAAAGAAATCGACAAACTGATTACCGGCAGGATGACGGCGGAAGAACTGACCGCCCTGATGCCCAGGACAGTCAAACGCGCTGTTACCCTGCTTCACATAGTCGACCAGGGCGCGGAAAAACGGCGGACGCAGCTGGGTTTCGTACTTCAGGGCCGCTGCTTCCAGCTGGCGTCCATAAAAGTCGTTGCTGGTGTCTGAATACTCAAATACGCCATGAATGCGCGATAAATAGTCTGCCGGAATGATCTCTTCTTTATGCGTCGCGACAAAAACAGGAATGCCAAAACCGGTGGCTTCTATTTCGTCCAGGATACCGCTGGCAATATCCGTTACCGCCAGAACAATGGCGGCAACATCAATATAATCAGAAGCGCGGACATCCACCAGTTCACGCTGGGTGGTAAAGCAATCCGGACAGGCACGGCTGGCTGCGATTTTTAAACTTTTCATCTTTCTCTCTTTATTTTAGGTAATAAGCGTCCCTCGATTTCTTGCAAGAAAGAAATCGATAATTTTCCGGAAAAAAAGCAAAGGGTGGCCGCTGATTTAAATCAGTGAATTGCTTTTTTGATGATTGAAATTCAGTCCGCCCGGTGCGGATGAGTCTGAATCAAGATGAATGAGCGCACGGGTTCACAGGCAAAAGCCTGTAAAATAAGATGTTTCAGGATGACCTGTAAGCGAGTGCGCCAGAAGTCGAAGGACTACCGGGCATTAAAGAGATGAAAGTCAAAGCAGTTTCGGTGGGCAAACATCATGATATGTGTTGTCCGCCTTATATGGGGCATTAAGCGATTGTTGTTTTCCATGATTCATTTTCCTTTCAGTAATTGAAAGCATGGTCATTTTATCCAGGAAAAGGCGATTAACCGTGAGGTAGATCACCGATAATCGATCAAATCAGAAATAAATATTCGTTTTAGATGAATATCGCAGATCAAAATTCTGATTTGTTGATGCTGCGTTAATGGGTTGTGTTATCAATGTTTTAAATGAGCAAAAATAACCCGTAAAAATAACGTATGGGTTATTTGTGAAATATTTTCTGAGGGATTTAGTTTTATTTAGAAATAAAATGAATAGTTATTCAAAGCATAAACCGATAACCGATACCGGTTTCAGTTAATAGATGGCGAGGGCGAGCGGGGTCGACTTCGAGTTTCTGACGAAGATGTCCCATATATATGCGTAAATAATGACTATGTTCCACAGCGTTGGGTCCCCACACCTGACTTAACAGCTGGCGTTGGGTGAGAACCTTACCGTGGTTGTTGAGCAGTACGGCGAGCAGGCGAAATTCTATCGGCGTGAGGTGAATCTCCTCATCGCCGCGCACAATGCGCCGCGCGGCCAGGTCAACCCGGATATCCCCAAACGTGTAGGTTGGGTCAGCAGGCGTGGTTGCGCTGTGGCGACGCAGGGCCACGCGAAGGCGGGCCTGTAGTTCGCCGATCCCAAAAGGTTTAATCAGATAGTCATCCGCCCCGGCATCCAGCGCCGCGATTTTATCCGTCTCTTCAGTACGGGCGGAGAGCACGAGGATCGGCATCTGGCTCCACTGACGGACTTCCCGGATAAAATCGATGCCGTCACCGTCCGGTAGGCCAAGATCGAGGATCACCAGGTCCGGCTTGCGGGTAGCGGCTTCAATTAAACCCCGCTGAAGCGTACCCGCATCATGAACGCGCAGACCGTCTCCTTCCAGCGCAGCGCGCAGAAAACGGCTAATGGCGATCTCATCTTCAACAATCAGAACGTTGATCACAAATCCTCTGGTAATTCATTAAGTTCTGGCGGGGTTTCCAGAGGAAGTGTAACACAAAACCGCGCGCCGCCTTCCGGACGATTCTCTGCGGAAATGGTCCCGCCATGGACGTCAATGATCGCCTGGCAAATCGCCAGCCCCAGCCCGACGCCTGGAATGGCCGACTCCTTATTGCCGCGTGCGAATTTTTCGAAAATAGCCAGCTCCTGCCCGGCTGGGATGCCGGGGCCGGTATCCCAGACGTCAAGACGAAGCGTACCATCGTCCACCGTCGCATCCACCCCAATCCGGGCGCTGGAGCCCGCATATTTGCCGGCGTTCTCCAGCAGGTTGATCAGCACCCGCTCAAACAGCGGACCGTCGACGTGAATTAACGTCAGAGGCTCGGGCATGTTCAGCGCGATATGTCGCCCACCCAGGCCGGGTTCGAGCATTTTCAGGGCGCTGCCCACCACCTCTTCCAGCGTGAGCCACTCTTTTTTGAGGTTAAAACCGCCTGACTGGATACGCGCCATATCGAGCAGGTTATTCACCAGGCGCGTGGTATTCAGCACATGCTGGCGGATCTCGCTGGCCTGAAGGGCGTGTTTAGAGCCTTCCGCCGCCAGGTCAAGCGTCAGGATTTCTGACTGACCAAACAGGACGGTGAGCGGGGTCCGCAGATCGTGAGAGAGCGCCGCCAGCAGCGAGTTACGAATGCTTTCACGCTCGCTCGCCAGACGGGCCTGTTCCTCGCTGGCGGTAAGGGCCAGTCGTTCCAGCGCGCTGGCAACCAGCAGCGTAAACGTCTCCAGTAAACGCTGCTGTTCGGGGATCATCAGCTGGCGCAGGTTGGAAGGCTCTACGATGACCAGCCCCTGATTTTTATCGGCACTGCGCAGCGGCAGAATTTGATAGGGCACGCCGGGGAGGGTGTCGGTCCCTGCGCCCGCCGGTAAGCCTTTGTCAAAGCTCCAGCGCGCGATGGCTTCGTCCCAGGGCGTCATGCCGCTGGCCGAGGTCAGCGGGCGCAGCTTACCGTGTTCGTCCGGGAGTAAAATCAGGTTGCTGGCATGAAACGTCGAGCGAATAAACTGCTCGCTGGTCTGCACGATATCCAGCGGCGTACGGCCCACCGCCAGCGATTTCGACATCTCATAGAGATGGCGCGTACGCTGTTCGCGGTAGCGGGCGATGCGCGCCTGGTAGCGCACGCCCGCCGTCAGATTCCCGATCACCAGCCCGACGGTGAGCATCACCGCAAAGGTGAGAATGTACTGTACGTCCGAGACGGCGAGCGTCCCGCGGGGAGCAATAAAGAACAGATCGAAGCTGATGACGTTGACAACCGTCGCCAGTACCGACGGCCAGCGCCCGTAAAAGAGCGCCACCACCACCACGCCAAGAAGGTAGATCATCACCAGGTTGGCGGCATCAAACGCAATCAGCCACTGGCTGGCAATGACGGTAATCAGGGCGCAGAGCACGACGGCGACAAGACAGCCGCGAAGCTGAATGCGCCATTTATCGCTGAAGGTGCGGCTGTCCGGCGCGCGATTCGGTAAGGGGGTAGGTTTGTCATCCAGCGCCACGATCACCAGATCCAGATCCGGCGCACGACGAGCCAGCTTGTCGGCAAAGGATTCGCGGCTAAACCAGCGGCGATGCTGGCGACGGCCAATGACGATTTTCCCCAGGTTGTGCTCGCGCGCGTAGCGCAGAATGGCTTTATCTTCCTGCGGATCGGAAAGCGTCGCGGTTTCGGCACCCAGCTCCTGCGCCAGGCGCAGCGAACTCAGGATCGCGCGACGCTGGTTTTCGGGCAGCGCGTGCAGCTGCGGCGTTTCGACATACACCGCATGCCAGACGCTGCCAAATTTGGCAGCGAGGCGCGCGGCGGTGCGGACAAGCTTTTCGTTGCCGCTGCCGTGGCCGACGCACAGCAGGATGGCATCCCGCGTGTGCCAGACGCGTTCCTGGCCCTGCAGGTCGCGCCAGGCGCGCATCTGATCGTCCACCCGGTCGGCGGTTCGGCGCAGGGCCAGCTCGCGCAGGGCTATCAGGTTGCCTTTACGGAAGAAATGTTCGATGGCGCGCTCGGCCTGGCCGGCGATATACACTTTGCCTTCGTGCAGGCGCTGGCGCAAATCATCGGGGGGCAGGTCGACCAGCACCACCTCGTCCGCGGAATCAAAGAAGGGGTCGGGCACCGTCTCGCGCACCTGAATGCCGGTCACGCCGCTGACCACGTCGTTCAGGCTTTCGAGATGCTGAACGTTAACCGTGGTGAACACATCGATACCGGCTTCAAGTAGCTCTTCAACATCCTGCCAGCGTTTTGGGTGGCGTGAGCCTGGCGCATTGCTGTGCGCCAGTTCGTCCATCAGGATAAGGGCGGGACGGCGGGCGAGGGCGGCATCGAGATCGAATTCGGTGACTAACCGACCGCGATGGCTGATGCGGCGGGGCGGCTGGGTAGCCAGCCCCTTCAGCAGCGATGCCGTCTCTTTACGTCCGTGGGTTTCAACCACGCCGATCAAAATATCGAGCCCCTGCGCCCGAAGCCGCTGGGCTTCCGTCAGCATGGCGAAGGTTTTCCCGACGCCCGCGCAGGCGCCGAAGAAAATTTTCAGTTTGCCACGATGGGCTTCAGCCGTCTGTTCAAGCAGCCTGTCCGGATCCGGGCGCATGGGCTCGTCGGTCATTTAGTTTTTCCTTAGCGCGTCCAGCGCCAGATTCAGCTCAACAATATTTACCACGGGCATGCCGATGAAGCTGACCAGCGGCTTTTGCGTGTGCTCTGCAACCAGCTGGCTCACCTGTTCGACGGTTAGCTGGCGGGCGGCGGCGACGCGCGGGATCTGCCATGCCACGGCTGCCGGCGTCAGGCTGTAGTCCAGCCCGCTGGCCGAGGCGGTCACCAGCTCCACGGGTACTTCCCGGCTGGCCTGTGAATTCGCGGCGCGAAGGGTTTCCACGCGCTCAGCGACGGCTTTGTCCAGCTCCGGGTTGCTGCCCGCCAGGTTGCTGCCGCCGGATGCCATCGGATTATACGGGCTTTCGGCAGTGGCGGAAGGGCGTCCCTGGAAGTAGCGGGCATCCGTAAAGTTCTGACCAATCAGGCGAGAACCGCGGTTTTCACCGTTTTGCAGTATCAGCGAGCCGTTAGCCTGATCCTTAAACCACCACTGGCCCAGCGCGGTGGTCACCAGCGGGTACAGCCCGCCGGTAATGAGAGACAGCAGAATAAACAGAAGTATAGCGGGGCGTAACATGGTCATTTGATTCACCTTTTAAACCAGGCCGAACAGCGTCAACAGCAGGTCGATAACCTTGATACCGACGAAGGGCACCACCAGCCCGCCCAGGCCGTAAATCCACAGGTTACGGCGCAGCATGGCGGCCGCCGTGAGCGGCTTGTAGCTCACGCCCTTCAGCGCCAGCGGGATCAGGAAGACAATAATCAGGGCGTTAAAGATGACTGCGCTCAGAATGGCCGAGGCCGGAGAGTGCAGGTGCATCACGTTCAGGGCGTTTAACTGCGGATAGGTCGCGGCAAACGCGGCCGGAATGATGGCGAAATACTTCGCCACGTCGTTGGCGATACTGAACGTGGTCAGCGACCCGCGCGTCATCAGCATCTGCTTGCCGATGTGTACCACTTCGATCAGCTTGGTCGGGTTAGAGTCGAGGTCGACCATATTGCCCGCCTCTTTTGCCGCCTGGGTACCGGAGTTCATTGCCACCGCCACGTCGGCCTGCGCCAGGGCAGGGGCATCGTTGGTCCCGTCACCCGTCATCGCCACCAGACGGCCTTCCGCCTGATACTGACGAATCAGTGCCAGCTTGGCTTCCGGGGTGGCTTCGGAAAGGAAATCATCCACGCCCGCTTCGGCGGCAATCGCCGCGGCGGTAAGACGGTTATCCCCGGTGATCATTACCGTTTTGATCCCCATCTTACGCAGCTGGGCAAAGCGCTCCTTGATGCCGCCTTTGACGATATCCTTCAGCGCAATTACCCCCAGCACATGGGCCCCTTCGGCCACCACCAGCGGCGTCGCCCCCTGACGGGCCACGCTTTCGACCAGGCTGTCCACTTCCGGCGGGAAGTGACCGTTGTTAGCCTCGATGTGGCGGCGGATGGCGTCAACCGAGCCTTTACGGATCATGCGATCCTGAATGTTAATGCCGCTCATGCGGGTTTGCGCCGTGAAGGGCACGAACGTGGCGTGCAGGCTCTGAACGTCGCGCTGGCGCAGGTTAAAGCGTTGCTTGGCGAGGATCACGATACTGCGGCCTTCCGGGGTTTCATCGGCAAGCGAAGAGAGCTGTGCGGCATCTGCCAGCGTTTTTTCATCCACGCCCGGGGCGGGTAAGAAATCTGACGCCTGACGGTTACCGAGGGTGATGGTCCCGGTTTTATCCAGCAGCAAGACGTCCACGTCACCGGCGGCTTCCACCGCACGCCCGCTGGTGGCGATAACGTTGGCACCGAGCATACGGCTCATGCCGGCCACGCCGATGGCCGACAGCAGGCCGCCAATGGTGGTTGGGATCAGACAAACCAGCAGCGCCACCAGTACCGTGACGGTGACCGCGGTACCGCCATAGGCAGAGAATGGCCACAGCGTCGCGGTTGCCAGCAGGAAGACAATGGTCAGGGCCACCAGCAGGATGGTCAGGGCAATTTCGTTTGGCGTTTTACGGCGCTGGGCGCCTTCCACCATGGCGATCATCCGGTCGAGGAAGGTTTCACCCGGGTTAACGCTACACTGGATCACCAGCCAGTCGGAGAGAATGCGCGTCCCGCCCGTCACGGAGGCGAAATCGCCGCCGGACTCACGGATCACCGGCGCGGATTCGCCGGTGATGGCGCTTTCATCCACCGATGCGCCCCCTTCAATGACTTCGCCGTCGCAAGGGATGATGTCACCGGCTTCCACCAGCACCACATCGCCTTTACGCAGTTCATCCGCCGGAACGTGGTCCATCTGCGCGCCGTATTTCGGTTCACGTAGCTTGCGCGCGAAGGCGGTTTTTTTCACCCCTTTCAGGCTGTTGGCCTGGGCTTTACTCCGGCCTTCCGCCAGCGCTTCCGCAAAATTGGCGAACAGCACGGTAAACCACAGCCACAGGCTGATGGCACCGGTAAACATCGCATTCCCCGGCATGTGGCCCGTTCCCATGGCAATCGCCAGGCCGGTGGTCAGGACGCTTCCCGCCCAGACAATAAACATCACCGGGTTGTGCCACTGCACGCGCGGGCTCAGCTTTTTCACCGCATCCATGAGCGCCTGACGAACTAATGACGGTTCGAACAGGGCCAGTTGTTTACGACTCATGACAATTTCTCCGCAAAATCAGCGTAAAGAGAGGTATTCCGCGACCGGGCCTAACGCGAGGGCGGGGATAAAGGTCAGGGCGCCAACCAGTAACACGGTGCCCGTCAGCAGGCCGATAAACAGCGCGCCGTGGGTCGGTAACGTCCCGGTGGTGGTCGGTTGGATTTTTTTGTTCACCAGCGATCCGGCAATCGCCATAACCGGCACAATGATCCCGAAGCGACCCACGAACATGCAAAACGCCAGCAGGCAGTTCCAGAACGGTGAGTTGGCGCTTAAGCCTGCAAAGGCGCTGCCGTTGTTGTTGGCGGCAGAGGAGACGGCATACAGCACTTCACTGAAACCGTGAATGCCAGGGTTAAAGATGCCGCTGCGTCCGGCCTCGGTCATCAGCGCCAGCGCGGTGCCGAGCAGCACAAGCGCCGGGGTGACCAGAATCGCCAGCGCGGTTAATTTCATCTCGCGAACGTCGATTTTTTTACCCAGATATTCCGGGGTGCGGCCAATCATCAGACCGGCAATAAACACCGCCAGCAGCACGAACAGCAGCATGCCGTAAAGACCCGAGCCTACGCCGCCAAACACCACCTCGCCAATCTGCATCAGCCACATCGGGATCATGCCACCCAGCGTCGTAAAGGAATCGTGCATGGCGTTGACCGCCCCGCACGAGGCAGCCGTGGTGACCACCGCATACAGGCTGCTGGCAAGAATGCCAAAGCGGCTCTCTTTACCTTCCATATTGATTGCGCTGTCGGCACCCAGTGTCAGGAAGTGCGGATTACCCTGCCATTCGGCCCACATCACCAGCGCAACACAGACCACGAAGATAAGCGACATCGTCCAGAGCAGGGTGCGCCCCTGACGGCGATCGTTGACTACGTCGCCAAAGGCAAAGCAGAGCGCGGCGGGGATCAGGAAAATCGCCAGCATCTGCACAAAATTGGTCAGGGCGGTAGGGTTTTCAAACGGGTGCGAGGAGTTGGCGTTGAAGAAGCCCCCGCCGTTCGTCCCGAGCATTTTGATGGCTTCCTGCGACGCCACCGGCCCCATCGGCAGGAGCTGTTTTGCGCCTTCCAGCGAGGTATAAGGCGTGTAAGGCATCAGGTTTTGCAGGGTGCCCTGCTGAATAAAGAACAGCGCGATCAGCAGCGCAATCGGCAGCAGGATCCACAGCGTAATGCGCGTCAGATCCACCCACGCGTTACCCAGCGTGCTCACTTTCTGGCGCGCAAACGCACGCGTCAGCGCGAAGATCACCGCAATACCGCTCGCGGCAGAGAGGAAGTTCTGCACGGTTAACCCGACCATCTGGCTGAAGTAGCTGAGCGTGGTTTCACCGGAATAGGACTGCCAGTTGGTGTTGGTGACAAAACTGACAGCCGTGTTCAGCGCAAGATGCCAGGACAGGCCCGGTAATTGTTGCGGATTCAGCGGCAGAATGCCCTGCAACATCAGCATGGCAAAAAGCGCAATGAGCCCAACAATATTCAGCAGCAGAATGGCGATCAGATAGTCACGCCAGTTCATCTCCCGATCGTCTATTCCCAGTACGCGCCAGATCCCTTTTTCAACGCTTCCCGTGCCGGGCAGGGGAACGTTATTGATTAGCCGTGCCAGCCCCGAGCCCAGCGGCCTTGCCAGGACGAACAACACCACTAAGAAACTGGCAATAAGCAAAAACGCCTGAGCAGCCATCAGAATGCCTCCGCATTAATCAGGGCATAAACCAAATAACCCAATAACAGGAACACCAGCACGATGCCGGCAATAAGACCTGCACTCACAATCCACCTCCGGGTGACTTTTGTTGTTGTGCTAACGGTAGGATTTATGGCGCAAAGATTTCGCAAAAATGAGAAGGGCGGGTGTAAAAAAAGTATAAAAATGGCAAAGCCCACAATTTAACTATTGATAAGTAAATCGTTAACTTTTTTGTAACTTAATTACGGTGTGAGTGTAAATTTTTGCTAAACGGACGAAAATAAGTGGTCGGATGAGTAGTAAAATTACAAACAAAGCGATATTATTTTAGCCAGGTCACAGATTTTGAATTTTCCGGATGACATTTCCGGCCAACTATAGGGGAGAAAAATATGGATCTTTATAAAGAGTTTCCGGCTCATATCGTGTTCATGCGCCGCGCTTTCGCCGTAGTGGCTGGCGTGCTGGCTCTGCCGGTGATGCTGTTCTGGAAAGATCGCGCACGTTTTTACAGCTATCTGCACCGCGTCTGGGCGAAAACCAGCGAGAAGCCGGTGTGGATGGATCAGGCCGAGAAAGCGACCTGCGACTTCTACTAAGACTACACGCAGCAATAAAAAAACCGCCAACAGCAATGTGGCGGTTTTTTTGTCCCTCGGGATTCGCGGTCCGTTGGGTGGTCTTCAAGCCCTCGTCAGAGGCTTAAAAGAATATCTCGGGTCCTTAAGTAATCAAACTGCAACTCCCTAAATATATTCTTAAAAACCTTTTCGGTGGATTACGTTTTACGCCAGGGCCAACTACTATGCAGCGTCCCTTTCCGCCATCTCGCACATGGGCACCGGTCCCGGGAAAGGCGTGACCACAACCGTAAGTCAGGCTCTCGTCAGAGCTTGTGTCCACCGACTTATCACCGGTGGTGAACGGTGGAGCGGTTAGCAGCAGGGACCGCATAATGAAACGCTATTTTTGCATCGCGTTCATTGTCGCCAGCGTACTCGTTGTCAAAAGTGATGAACCGATCGGGTTTGTTGCATTTAGAACGATAGCGCAGGACAAGTAGCGTTAAGGCCGCCTTGGGCGGCCTTTTTTATTTCATCCCGTCTACACTTCATGGCAAAGTAGTTCAATGCATGCTTTTTCCTTTTACGGCATGCCCTTACGGACATAATGGATATTTGCCTGGAGTTTTATGCCCACCCATCTGGTTTGGTTTCGCGCGGATCTTCGCGTACATGACAACATCGCCCTCGCGGCGGCCTGCCGCGCCAAAGACGCTAACGTACTGGCTCTGTTTGTGGCTACGCCCGAGCAGTGGCGGCAGCATGATATGGCGCCACGCCAGGCGGCCTTGCTGCGGGCGTATCTGACCGATCTGCAGCATTCGCTTGCCGGAAAAGGCATACCGCTGATTTATAAAGAGGTAAGTGATTTTGCCGCACAGCTGCAGACGGTGCAGGAGACCTGTAAGCAGCACAACGTCACGCATCTTTTTTACAACTATCAGTACGAATTCAACGAGCAGCAGCGCGACCGTCAGCTGGAGAAGATACTGGAAGATGTGGTCTGTGAAGGGTTTGATGACAGCGTGATGCTGGCACCGGGCAGCGTGATGACCGGCAACCGTGAGATGTATAAAGTTTTCACACCGTTTAAAAATGCCTTTATCAAACGTCTGAAAGAGGCGTTGCCGGAGTGCGTTGCTGCGCCTGCCGCGAGGGGCGAACCCCTGAAGGACCTGCCTGAACTGACGTTCGATTATCCTCAGCAGCCGTTTGATAAAGCGCTGTTCCCCGCCGATGAGAAAGCGGCCATCGCCCAACTGCGCCAGTTCTGCAAACAGGATGCGGCCAACTACGACGCGCGTCGGGATTTTCCCGCCATCGAGGGCACCAGCCGCCTGTCGGCCTGTCTGGCACTGGGCGCGATCTCTCCTCGTCAGTGTTTACACCGTCTGCTGGCGGAGCAGCCGCAGGCGCTGGAAGGGGGAGCCGGTTCTGTCTGGCTTAACGAACTTATCTGGCGTGAGTTCTACCGCCATCTGATGACGTATCATCCCGATCTCTGTAAGCATCGTCCGTTCATTCCCTGGACCGACAACGTAAAATGGCAGCACGATGAGGCACTTTTACAGGCCTGGCAAACAGGGCAGACGGGCTACCCGATAGTCGATGCCGCGATGCGCCAACTGAATGAAACCGGGTGGATGCACAACCGCCTAAGAATGATTACCGCCAGCTTTCTGGTGAAGGATATGCTTATCGACTGGCGTATCGGAGAGCGCTATTTTATCTCTCAGCTGATCGATGGCGATCTTGCCGCGAATAACGGCGGCTGGCAGTGGGCAGCCTCAACGGGCACCGATGCGGCTCCCTATTTCCGGATTTTTAATCCAACCACTCAGGGACAAAAATTTGATGAGGACGGCGAGTTTATCCGCCGCTGGATCCCTGAACTTAAAGAGATACCGGCTAAAGCGATCCACGAACCGTGGGCATGGGCGGATAAACAGCGTGTAAAACTGAATTATCCCCGTCCGATTGTCGATCATAAACAGGCGCGTGTCGCCACGCTGGCTGCGTACGAAGCGGCCCGCAAAGCATAAGAGAGTGATGATGAAAAACAGCGAACTGGAACGCCTGATTAACGAAAAACTGAACAGCGCCTCCTTCAGCGATTACGGCCCGAACGGGCTCCAGGTCGAAGGACGCGAAACGGTGCAAAAAATTATCACCGGCGTCACGGCAAGCCAGGCGCTGCTGGACGAGGCGGTCCGTCAGAACGCTGATGCGGTGATTGTCCATCACGGTTACTTCTGGAAAAACGAATCGCCGATTATTCGCGGCATGAAGCGCAACCGCCTGAAAACGCTGCTGGCAAATGACATTAACCTGTACGGTTACCACCTGCCGCTGGATGCGCACCCGGAGCTCGGTAACAACGTCCAGCTGGCGCAGCTACTGGGCATTACCGTGATGGGCGAGATTGAGCCGCTGGTGCCGTGGGGCGAACTGGCGATGCCGGTTCCGGGGCTGGAGCTGGCCTCGTGGATTGAAGCGCGCCTGGGGCGTCGTCCGCTATGGAGCGGTGATACCGGCCCGGATACGGTGAAGCGTGTGGCCTGGTGTACCGGTGGCGGGCAGGGCTTTATCGACAGCGCCGCGCGTTTTGGTGTCGATGCTTTTATCACCGGCGAGGTGTCCGAGCAGACTATTCATTCGGCGCGTGAGCAGGGGCTGCATTTTTACGCGGCAGGCCATCATGCCACCGAGCGCGGCGGCATTCGCGCCCTCAGCGAGTGGCTGACGGAAAACACCGATCTGGATGTGACCTTTATTGATATCCCTAACCCGGCCTGATGAGAGGTGCCTGAGTGCAGCGAGCGCGTTGTTATCTTCTGGGAGAAACGGCAGTGGTTCTGGAGCTCGAGCCGCCGGTGACCCTTGCCACGCAAAAGCGTATCTGGCGGCTAACCCAGCGTCTGGTCGATCTGCCGGAAGTGGTTGAAGCCATTCCGGGGATGAATAACATCACCGTGGTGCTGCGTAACCCGCATACGCTGGCGCTAGATGCCATCGAACGTTTGCAGCGCTGGTGGGAAGAGAGTGAGGCGCTGGAGCCGGAATCGCGTGCCATCGAGATCCCGGTCGTGTATGGCGGTACGGGGGGACCGGATCTTGGCGTGGTGGCGGACCACTGTGGTTTAACAGCAAAGCAGGTTGTTGAGCTGCACAGCTCGGTTGACTACGTGGTCTGGTTCCTGGGGTTTCAGCCCGGATTCCCGTATCTGGGCGGATTATCCCCTCAGCTGCATACGCCACGTCGTGCCGAACCGCGCCTGAGCGTACCGGCGGGGACGGTGGCTATCGGCGGCGAGCAGACCGGCGTTTATCCGCTGACATCGCCCGGCGGCTGGCAGCTTATTGGGCATACCACCACACCGTTATTTGACCCGGGGCTGGAGACGCCAATACTCCTGCGTCCCGGCGATACCCTTCGCTTTATCCCGCAGAAGGAGGGGGTATGTTAACGCTTATTCGCGCCGGGCTTTATACCTCCGTACAGGATGCGGGCCGCTTTGGTATGCGCCAGTCTGGCGTGAGCTATTGTGGCGCGCTGGACAGGCCTGCGCTGGAGATTGCTAACGTGCTGGTGGGCAACCCCGGCAATACGGCCGCGCTCGAAATTACGCTCGGCCAGTGCGTCATTGAGTTTAGTCAGGAGACCTGGTTTGCCTTAACCGGCGCGGGGTGTGATGCGACGCTGGATGGCAAAGCGGTCTGGACCGGCTGGCGGCTGCGGGCGAAAGCCGGACAGCGTCTGACCTTAAAGCGTCCTTTGCACGGTGTGCGTAGCTATCTCGCGGTGGCGGGCGGCATCGACGTGCCTGAGGTGCTGGGCTCATCCAGTACCGATCAGAAAGCCGGGATCGGCGGTCATGAAGGACGTTTGCTGCGCGACGGCGACCGGCTGGCAATCAAGCCCTCGGCACGCCATTTCTCGACCGCGCAGGGCGTAAAACAGCTGCTGTGGGGAAACCAGATCCGCGCCTTACCGGGGCCGGAATATCATGAGTTTGACGAGGCTTCCAAAGAGTCCTTCTGGCGCTCGCCGTGGAAGCTCAGTCCGCAGAGTAACCGCATGGGCTACCGTCTTCAGGGGCAACCGCTGACCCGCACGACTGACCGGGAACTGCTCTCCCACGGTTTACTGCCTGGGGTTATTCAGGTTCCAGGCAACGGGCAACCGATCGTGTTAATGAACGACGCGCAGACGACCGGCGGTTACCCGCGAATTGCCTGCATCATAGAAGCCGATCGCTACCATCTGGCGCAAATTCCCCTCGGGCAGCCGATTCACTTCGTGCAGTGTTCACTGGAAGAGGCGCTGAAGGCGCGGCAGGATCAGCAGCGTTATCTCGAACAGCTGGCGTGGAGGCTTGATGGTAAAGATTGATTTGAATGCCGATCTGGGCGAGGGCAGCAGCGCCGATGCGGCGCTGATGACGCTTGTCACCTCAGTCAACATCGCCTGTGGCTTTCACGCGGGCGATGCGCAAACCATGCTGGAGAGCGTGCGTAATGCCATCAAAAACGGCGTCGCGATTGGCGCTCATCCGAGCTTCCCTGACCGGGAAAACTTTGGCCGCACGGCGATGGATCTGCCGCCGGAGACGGTCTACGCTCAGGTGCTCTACCAGATCGGCGCGCTGGAGGCGATGGTGCGCGCTGAGAACGGCGTGCTGCGCCACGTGAAGCCGCACGGTATGCTCTACAACCAGGCGGCAAAAGATCCGGCGCTGGCGGAGGCGATTGCCCGCGCGGTGCGGGACTGTAATCCGCAGCTGATTCTGGTAGGCCTTGCGGGTAGCGAGCTTATTCGTGCCGGACAGCGGCTGGGCCTGACCACCCGTCAGGAAGTGTTTGCCGACCGGGGATACCTGCCGGACGGCAGCCTGGTTCCACGTACACAGGCCGGGGCGCTGATTACCGACGAAGCTAAAGCGCTGGCGCAGACGCTGGAGATGGTGCGCGCCGGGCGGGTGACCGCCGTGGATGGCACACAGGCAAACGTTCAGGCTGATACGGTATGTTTACACGGCGACGGCGAGCATGCGCTCCAGTTCGCGCGCCGCTTGCGGGCGGCGTTCTCTGAAGAGGGCATTCTGGTCAGCGCAGAATAATCATGAAAGGACAATAACATGCCAGAAGGTCCGGAGATCCGCCGCGCGGCGGATAGCCTGGAGGCGGCGATAAAGGGCAAACCATTGACGCATGTCTGGTTTGCTTTTCCTCAGCTAAAGCCGTTTGAATCACAGCTGGTGGGGCAGACGGTGACCCATATTGAAACGCGCGGCAAAGCGTTGCTCACGCATTTTTCCCATAACCTGACGTTATATAGCCATAACCAGCTTTACGGCGTCTGGCGCGTGGTGGAGGCGGAGGAGCAGCCGCAAACCACCCGCGTGCTGCGCGTCAGGCTGCAAACGGCGGATAAAGCGATCCTGCTTTACAGCGCGTCGGATATCGAAATGTTAACGCCGGAGCAGCTGCTGACGCACCCGTTTCTGCAGCGGGTCGGGCCGGACGTGCTGGACATGCGCCTGACGGCGAGCGATGTGAAGGCCCGGCTGTTATCACCTAAATTCCGTAACCGGCAGTTTTCCGGCCTGTTCCTTGACCAGGCGTTTCTGGCCGGGCTCGGCAACTACCTGCGGGTGGAGATCCTCTGGGAAGTCGGGCTGGCGCCGCAGCACAAAGCGTCTCAGCTGAATGATGAACAGCTGGAGGCGTTATCCCACGCGCTGCTGGATATTCCGCGGCTGTCGTATAACACGCGCGGCGTGGTGGATGAGAACAAGCATCACGGGGCGCTGTTCCGGTTCAAGGCGTTTCATCGGGAGGGGAAAATGTGCGAGCGATGCGGCGGGATTATCGACAAGATTATGCTCTCTTCGAGACCCTTTTACTGGTGCCCGCACTGCCAGAAATAAAAGCAAAACGGCAACGAAAGTTGCCGTTTTAATGTTTTCTCCCTCTCCCTGTGGGAGAGGGCCGGGGTGAAGGCATCAGGCCGCACCCAACGTCTGTTAGCGCTTAATATCAGACTTAAAATCACGCTGCTCGTAGCCGGTATACAGCTGACGAGGACGGGCGATTTTCATGCCTTCGCTGTGCATTTCGTTCCAGTGCGCAATCCAGCCTACGGTACGGGCCATGGCGAAGATGACGGTGAACATGGAAGACGGAATGCCCATCGCTTTCAGAATAATGCCAGAGTAGAAATCGACGTTCGGGTAGAGTTTCTTCTCGATGAAGTACGGGTCGTTCAGCGCGATGTGTTCCAGCTCCATCGCCACTTCCAGCAGGTCATCTTTGGTACCCAACTCTTTCAGCACTTCGTGGCAGGTCTCACGCATGACGGTGGCGCGCGGGTCGTAGTTTTTGTAAACACGGTGACCGAAGCCCATCAGGCGGAAGGAGTCATTCTTGTCTTTCGCACGACGCACGAACTCAGGAATGTGCTCAACGGTGCTGATCTCTTCCAGCATCTTCAGTGCCGCTTCGTTCGCGCCGCCGTGCGCCGGTCCCCACAGGGAGGCGATACCCGCAGCGATACAGGCGAACGGGTTCGCGCCTGAAGAGCCCGCGGTACGGACGGTAGAGGTAGAGGCGTTCTGTTCGTGGTCAGCGTGCAGGATCAGAATACGGTCCATCGCACGTTCCAGTACCGGGTTCACTTCGTACTCTTCGCACGGCGTGGAGAACATCATGCGCAGGAAGTTACCCGCGTAGGAGAGGTCGTTGCGCGGATACACAAACGGCTGGCCGATGGAGTATTTGTAGCACATCGCCGCCATGGTAGGCATTTTGGACAGCAGGCGGAACGCCGCGATATCACGGTGACGCGGGTTATTCACGTCAAGGGAGTCGTGGTAGAACGCCGCCAGCGCACCGGTAATCCCGCACATCACCGCCATAGGGTGAGAGTCACGACGGAACGCATGGAACAGACGGGTAATCTGCTCATGGATCATGGTGTGACGGGTCACGGTGGTTTTGAATTCATCGTACTGTGCCTGCGTCGGTTTTTCGCCGTTCAGCAGGATGTAGCACACTTCCAGATAGTTGGATTCGGTGGCTAACTGATCGATGGGGAAGCCGCGATGGAGCAGGATACCTTCGTCACCGTCAATGTAGGTGATTTTGGATTCGCAAGATGCGGTAGAGGTAAATCCAGGGTCAAAGGTGAACACACCTTTAGAACCCAGCGTACGGATATCAATAACATCCTGACCGAGCGTGCCTTTTAGCACATCCAGTTCAATAGCAGTGTCACCATTTAGGGTGAGCGTTGCCTTTGTATCAGCCATTTACGGTCTCCTTAGCGCCTTATGCTTAAGACTGCGCTTCACCGGATTTGCTTTCAGCTGTAAATCACCGTTACCAGATTGTTATTTGGCTTACCGCTCAGCTCACGAGGACAAACCAGGGTACAGAGCTATGGCGCCTTGCAGGTAAACGAATGAAATATCAGTGAAACAACAGCAAATCAGCGTTTTTGCAGTCCGAATTATTCAAACCTGTATATCACTAATAACTGTCCTGATAACTTCGGTCAATACCATCACACTGTTACATAACTATTTGTCAGGTGAAAGTGAGACCTCATAACTTTTGCGCATTATATGCCTTTTCTGATGACGTTTGTAACAATATTGTTTAACATTTGTCAAATCAGATGATTAAAAATTAAAAAGATGTTGTTATCGTGACCCTGATCACTGTTCCAGAGAAAACCCGACAAACTGTATGTAGGTTAATTGTAATGATTTTGTGAACGGCCTATACTGCCGCCAGGTCTCCGGAACACCCTGCAATCCCGAGCCACCCAGCGTTGTAACGTGTCGTTTTAGCATCTGGAAGCAATGTTTTGCATGACGCGCAGTTATAGAAAAGGAACGCTGCTTGACCCGCATCGCAGTCCGGAGGAAGGAAACAATAAGAACAGCATGTGGGCGTTATTCATGATAAGAAATGTGAAAAAACAAAGACCTGTCAATCTGGATCTCAAAACGATCCGGTTCCCTGTAACAGCAATAGCGTCCATTCTGCACCGTGTTTCTGGTGTGATTACGTTTGTGGCGGTCGGTATTTTGCTGTGGTTACTGGGCACCAGCCTCTCTTCCCCTGAAGGATTCCTCCAGGCCTCTGCCATCATGAACAGCTTCTTCGTGAAATTCATCATGTGGGGCATTCTGACCGCGCTGGCGTACCACGTCGTCGTGGGTGTTCGCCATATGCTGATGGACTTTGGCTATCTGGAAGAGACTTTCGAAGCCGGGAAACGCTCCGCTAACATTTCATTTGTGATTACAGTCGTGCTTTCACTTCTCGCAGGAGTTCTCGTATGGTAAGCAACGCCTCCGCATTAGGACGCAACGGCGTACATGACTTCATCCTGGTCCGTGCTACCGCCATCGTTCTCACCCTTTACATCATCTATATGATCGGTTTCTTCGCGACCAGCGGCACGCTGACGTGGGAAATCTGGAGTGGGTTCTTCGGATCCGCCTTCACCAAAGTGTTCACCCTGCTGGCTCTGTTCTCCATCCTTATTCATGCCTGGATTGGTATGTGGCAGGTGTTGACCGATTACGTTAAACCGCTGGCGATTCGCCTCCCGCTGCAGCTGGCCATTGTGGTTGCACTGGTGGTTTACGTTATTTATGGATTCGTTGTGGTGTGGGGTGTGTAATGAAACTGCCAGTCAGAGAATTTGATGCTGTTGTGATTGGTGCCGGTGGCGCAGGTATGCGTGCCGCACTGCAAATTTCCCAGAGCGGCCAGACCTGTGCGCTGCTCTCTAAAGTATTCCCGACCCGTTCCCACACCGTGTCTGCGCAGGGCGGTATCACCGTTGCGCTGGGTAACTCCCATGAAGACAACTGGGAATGGCACATGTATGACACGGTAAAAGGTTCCGACTACATCGGCGACCAGGATGCCATCGAATATATGTGTAAAACCGGCCCGGAAGCGATTCTGGAGCTGGACCATATGGGTCTGCCGTTCTCCCGTCTGGAAAATGGCACTATCTATCAGCGTCCGTTTGGCGGCCAGTCGAAAAACTTCGGCGGCGAGCAGGCGGCACGTACCGCGGCGGCGGCTGACCGTACCGGTCACGCACTGCTGCACACCCTGTATCAGCAGAACCTGAAAAACCACACCACCATCTTCTCCGAGTGGTATGCGCTGGATCTGGTGAAAAACGCCGATGGCGCAATTGTTGGTTGTACCGCGCTGTGCATCGAAACCGGTGAAGTGGTTTACTTCAAAGCCCGCGCGACCGTGCTGGCGACCGGCGGCGCAGGCCGTATCTATCAGTCCACCACTAACGCCCACATCAACACCGGTGACGGTGTCGGTATGGCTATCCGCGCGGGCGTGCCGGTGCAGGATATGGAGATGTGGCAGTTCCACCCAACCGGTATCGCCGGTGCGGGCGTTCTGGTAACAGAAGGTTGCCGCGGTGAAGGTGGTTACCTGCTGAACAAACACGGCGAGCGCTTCATGGAGCGTTATGCCCCGAATGCGAAAGACCTGGCGGGTCGTGACGTGGTGGCGCGTTCCATCATGATCGAAATCCGTGAAGGCCGCGGCTGTGATGGCCCATGGGGTCCACACGCGAAGCTGAAACTCGACCATCTGGGTAAAGAAGTGCTGGAATCCCGTCTGCCGGGCATCCTGGAACTCTCCCGCACCTTTGCACACGTCGACCCGGTGAAAGAGCCGATTCCGGTTATCCCAACCTGCCACTACATGATGGGCGGTATTCCGACCAAAGTGACCGGTCAGGCGCTGACCGTGAACGAGCAGGGCGAAGACGTGGTTATTCCTGGCCTGTTCGCGGTAGGCGAAATTGCCTGCGTATCCGTACACGGCGCAAACCGTCTGGGCGGTAACTCCCTGCTGGACCTGGTAGTGTTTGGTCGCGCAGTGGGTCTGCATCTGCAGGAATCTATTGCCGAGCAGGGCGCGCTGCGTGACGCGACCGATGACGAAATTGATGCCTCTCTTGAGCGCCTCAACCGCTGGAACGGTAACCGTAACGGCGAAGATCCGGTGGAAATCCGTAAAGCGTTGCAGGAATGCATGCAGCACAACTTCTCGGTATTCCGTGAAGGCGATGCGATGGCCAAAGGCCTTGAGCAGCTGAAAGCTATCCGCGAGCGTCTCAAAAATGCCCGTCTGGACGACACCTCCAGCGAGTTCAACACCCAGCGCGTTGAGTGCCTGGAGCTGGATAACCTGATGGAAACCGCGTTCGCGACGGCAATGTCGGCAAACTTCCGTACCGAAAGCCGTGGCGCGCATAGCCGCTTCGACTTCCCGGAGCGTGATGACGAAAACTGGCTGTGCCATTCCCTGTATCTGCCAGAGTCGGAAACCATGACGCGTCGTAGCGTCAATATGGAACCGAAACTGCGTCCGGCGTTCCCGCCGAAGATTCGTACTTACTAATGCGGAGACAGGATAATGAAACTCGAATTCTCAGTTTATCGTTATAACCCGGATGTTGATGACGCTCCGCGCATGCAGGACTACACCCTGGAAGCGGAAGAAGGTCGCGACATGATGCTGCTGGATGCGTTAATCCAGCTGAAAGAAAAAGATCCAACGCTGTCGTTCCGCCGCTCCTGCCGTGAAGGGGTGTGTGGCTCTGACGGGGTGAACATGAACGGCAAAAATGGCCTGGCCTGCATCACGCCAATTTCAGCGCTGCAGCGTCCTGGTCAGAAAATTGTTATCCGTCCTCTGCCAGGCCTGCCGGTTGTGCGTGATTTGGTGGTAGACATGGGGCAATTCTATGCACAATATGAGAAGATTAAGCCTTACTTATTGAATAATGGGCAAAATCCACCCGCTCGCGAGCACTTACAGTCTCCAGAGCAGCGTGAAAAACTCGATGGGTTGTACGAGTGTATTCTCTGCGCATGCTGTTCAACGTCCTGCCCGTCGTTCTGGTGGAACCCGGACAAGTTTATCGGCCCGGCCGGTCTGCTGGCTGCCTATCGCTTCCTGATCGATAGCCGCGACACCGAAACCGACAGCCGTCTGGAAGGACTGAGTGACGCTTTCAGCGTATTCCGCTGCCATAGCATCATGAACTGCGTCAGTGTGTGTCCGAAGGGGCTGAACCCGACGCGCGCCATCGGCCATATTAAGTCGATGCTGCTGCAGCGCAGTGCGTAAGTAGTGAGAGGGGAGCGCTGTTCCCCTCACCCTGACCCTCTCCCAAAGGGAGAGGGAACAGATTGCAGAAACCTTTAAAAACTGCCCTGTACTACCCTGAAGTCCAGACAGTTTCTAAAGGTTCCTTCGCGGGCCAAATGAAAAGAGCTCGCAGGTGAACCCCGGCACGTACACGCGGTGTGCGTGGTAGTTTCTACGGCGAAAGTAAGCATAAAAATGCTTAAGGGATCACGATGCAGAACGGCGCAATGAAAGCCTGGCTGGACTCTTCTTACCTCTCTGGTGCGAACCAGAGCTGGATAGAACAGCTCTATGAAGACTTCTTAACCGATCCTGACTCAGTGGACGCAAACTGGCGTTCCATGTTCCAGCAGTTGCCTGGCACAGGGGTCAAACCGGATCAATTCCATTCCAAAACACGTGATTATTTCCGTCGTCTGGCGAAGGATGCCTCACGTTACTCTTCTGCGATTTCCGACCCTGACACCAATGCGAAGCAGGTTAAAGTCCTGCAGCTTATCAACGCTTATCGCTTCCGCGGTCACCAGCATGCGAATCTCGATCCGCTGGGACTGTGGAAACAAGACCGTGTGGCCGATCTCGATCCGGCGTATCACGATCTGACCGAGGCCGATTTCCAGGAAAGCTTTAACGTAGGTTCCTTTGCCATCGGCAAAGACACGATGAAGCTGGGCGATCTGATTGACGCGCTCAAGCAAACCTACTGCGGCTCCATCGGCGCGGAATATATGCACATTACCTCTACCGAAGAGAAACGCTGGATCCAGCAGCGCATCGAATCCGTAGCGGGCCACGCGACCTTCTCAGCTGACGAGAAAAAACGCTTCCTGAACGAACTGACCGCAGCGGAAGGGCTTGAGCGCTATCTGGGCGCGAAATTCCCGGGCGCAAAACGCTTCTCGCTGGAAGGCGGCGACGCGCTGGTGCCGATGCTGAAAGAGCTGATTCGTCACGCAGGCAAGAGCGGTACCCGTGAAGTGGTACTGGGTATGGCGCACCGCGGTCGTCTGAACGTACTGGTCAACGTGCTGGGTAAAAAACCACAGGACCTGTTCGACGAATTCGCGGGCAAACATAAAGAACACCTCGGCACCGGCGACGTGAAGTACCACATGGGCTTCTCGTCTGATATCGAAACCGAAGGCGGTCTGGTTCACCTGGCGCTGGCGTTTAACCCGTCACACCTGGAAATCGTCAGCCCGGTGGTTATCGGTTCCGTACGTGCGCGTCTGGATCGTCTGGACGAGCCAAGCAGCAATAAAGTGCTGCCAATCACCATCCACGGTGATGCGGCGGTAACAGGGCAGGGCGTGGTTCAGGAAACCCTGAACATGTCGAAAGCGCGTGGTTACGAAGTGGGCGGTACCGTTCGCATCGTGATTAACAACCAGGTGGGCTTCACCACCTCTAACCCGCTGGATGCGCGTTCTACCCCGTACTGCACCGACATCGGTAAGATGGTGCAGGCGCCGATCTTCCACGTTAACGCGGATGACCCGGAAGCCGTTGCTTTCGTTACCCGTCTGGCGCTGGACTTCCGTAATACCTTTAAACGCGATGTGTTCATTGACCTCTTCTGCTACCGCCGTCACGGCCACAATGAAGCGGATGAGCCAAGTGCAACCCAGCCGCTGATGTACCAGAAAATCAAAAAACACCCAACCCCGCGCAAAATCTATGCTGACAAGCTGGAGAGCGACAAAGTGGCGACGCTGGAAGATGCGACCGAAATGGTCAACCTCTACCGCGACGCGCTGGATGCGGGTGAATGCGTGGTGAAAGAGCTGCGTCCGATGAACATGCACTCCTTTACCTGGTCGCCGTACCTCAACCACGAGTGGGATGAGAGCTACCCGAACAAGGTTGAGATGAAGCGCCTGCAGGAGCTGGCTAAACGCATCAGCACCGTACCGGACGCTATCGAGATGCAGTCTCGCGTGCAGAAAATCTACGCTGACCGTCAGTCCATGGCGGCAGGCGAGAAGCTGTTCGACTGGGGCGGCGCGGAAACGCTGGCTTACGCAACGCTGGTTGACGAAGGCATTCCTGTTCGTCTGTCCGGTGAAGATGCGGGCCGTGGGACCTTCTTCCACCGTCACGCGGTTGTTCACAACCAGTCCAACGGTTCAACCTACACCCCGCTGCAGCACGTGCACAACGGTCAGGGCCAGTTCAAGGTCTGGGACTCCGTGCTGTCTGAAGAAGCGGTACTGGCTTTCGAATACGGCTACGCCACCGCTGAACCACGCACCCTGACCATCTGGGAAGCGCAGTTTGGTGACTTCGCCAACGGCGCGCAGGTGGTTATCGACCAGTTCATCTCCTCCGGCGAGCAGAAGTGGGGCCGTATGTGTGGCCTGGTTATGCTGCTGCCGCACGGCTATGAAGGCCAGGGTCCTGAGCACTCCTCCGCGCGTCTGGAACGTTATCTGCAGCTCTGCGCCGAGCAGAACATGCAGGTCTGCGTGCCGTCTACTCCGGCTCAGGTGTACCACATGCTGCGTCGTCAGGCGCTGCGCGGTATGCGCCGTCCGCTGGTGGTGATGTCGCCAAAATCCCTGCTGCGTCATCCGCTGGCGGTGTCCAGCCTGGAAGAACTGGCGAACGGTACCTTCCAGCCGGCCATTGGTGAAATTGACGAGCTGGATCCGCAGGGCGTGAAGCGCGTGGTGATGTGTTCTGGTAAGGTTTATTACGACCTGCTGGAACAGCGCCGCAAGAACGATCAGAAAGATGTCGCCATCGTGCGTATCGAACAGCTTTATCCGTTCCCGCATCAGGCGATGCAGGAAGTGCTGAAACAATATGCTCACGTACATGATTTTGTCTGGTGCCAGGAAGAGCCGCTCAACCAGGGCGCATGGTACTGCAGCCAGCATCATTTCCGTGAAGTGATTCCATTTGGGTCAGCCCTGCGTTATGCAGGTCGCCCGGCCTCCGCCTCTCCGGCGGTAGGGTATATGTCCGTTCACCAGAAGCAGCAACAAGATCTGGTCAATGACGCGCTGAACGTCGATTAATTAAAGGATACAAAATGAGTAGCGTAGATATTCTTGTTCCCGACCTGCCTGAATCCGTAGCAGATGCGACCGTCGCTACCTGGCACAAAAAACCAGGCGATGCCGTTAAGCGCGATGAAGTGCTGGTAGAAATCGAAACTGACAAAGTGGTACTGGAAGTACCGGCTTCGGCGGATGGCGTTCTGGACGCGGTGCTGGAAGATGAAGGTACCACCGTCACCTCTCGTCAGATCCTGGGTCGCCTGCGTGAAGGCAACAGCGCGGGCAAAGAGTCCAGCGCGAAGTCTGAAGAGAAAGCCTCTACGCCGGCTCAGCGCCAGCAGGCTTCTCTGGAAGAACAGTCTAACGACGCCCTCAGCCCGGCGATCCGTCGCCTGCTGGCTGAACACAGCCTTGACCCGGCAGCCATCAAAGGCACCGGTGTGGGCGGACGTCTGACCCGCGAAGACATCGACAAACACCTGGCGAAAGCGCCTGCTCAGGCAGAAGCGAAAGCCCCTGCGGCAGCACCAGCAGCTCAGCCTGCTCTGGGCGCCCGCAGCGAAAAACGCGTGCCGATGACTCGCCTGCGTAAGCGCGTGGCCGAGCGTCTGCTGGAAGCGAAAAACTCCACCGCGATGCTGACCACCTTCAACGAAGTGAACATGAAGCCAATCATGGACCTGCGTAAGCAGTACGGTGACGCGTTTGAAAAACGTCACGGTATCCGTCTGGGCTTTATGTCCTTCTACGTGAAAGCGGTAGTTGAAGCGCTGAAACGCTACCCGGAAGTGAACGCGTCTATCGATGGCGATGACGTGGTTTACCACAACTATTTCGACGTCAGCATGGCGGTTTCTACCCCACGTGGCCTGGTAACGCCGGTTCTGCGTGATGTGGATACCCTGGGAATGGCTGACATCGAGAAAAACATTAAAGAGCTGGCTGTTAAAGGCCGCGACGGCAAGCTGACCGTAGACGATCTGACCGGCGGTAACTTCACCATTACCAACGGCGGCGTATTCGGCTCGCTGATGTCTACCCCGATCATTAACCCGCCGCAGAGCGCGATCCTGGGTATGCATGCCATTAAAGATCGCCCGATGGCGGTAGACGGTAAAGTTGAGATCCTGCCGATGATGTATCTGGCGCTCTCTTACGACCACCGCCTGATCGACGGCCGCGAGTCCGTGGGCTTCCTGGTAGCGATTAAAGAGCTGCTGGAAGATCCAACGCGTCTGCTGCTGGACGTCTAGTGACTATTTAGCATCACCTGCCCTGTAGGCCGGATAAGCGTAGCGCCATCCGGCACACAGACTGCGCCGGTCTACAGGTTTGAAGATAACGATTACCCTGAAGGATGGATAGAACACATGAACTTACATGAATATCAGGCCAAACAGCTGTTTGCCCGGTATGGCTTACCGGCTCCGGTGGGTTATGCCTGTACTACCCCGCGTGAAGCAGAAGAAGCTGCATCTAAAATCGGTTCCGGCCCGTGGGTAGTTAAGTGTCAGGTTCACGCTGGTGGCCGTGGTAAAGCGGGCGGTGTGAAGGTTGTTAAGAGTAAAGAAGAGATTCGTGCGTTTGCTGAACATTGGCTCGGCAAGCGTCTGGTGACCTACCAGACAGACGCGAACGGCCAGCCGGTTAACCAGATCCTGGTTGAAGCGGCGACCGACATCGCGAAAGAACTGTACCTGGGCGCGGTTGTTGACCGTAGCTCCCGTCGCGTGGTGTTCATGGCGTCTACCGAAGGCGGCGTGGAAATCGAAAAAGTGGCGGAAGAGACCCCGCACCTGATCCACAAAGTGGCTATCGATCCGCTGGCGGGCCCAATGCCTTACCAGGGTCGCGAGCTGGCGTTCAAACTGGGTCTGGAAGGTAAACTGGTTCAGCAGTTCACCAAGATCTTCATGGGTCTGGCAACCATCTTCCTGGAGCGCGATCTGGCGCTGATCGAAATTAACCCGCTGGTGATCACCACTCAGGGCGACCTGATCTGCCTCGACGGCAAGCTGGGCGCTGACGGCAACGCGCTGTTCCGCCAGCCGGATCTGCGCGAAATGCGCGATCAGTCTCAGGAAGATCCGCGTGAAGCGCAGGCTGCACAGTGGGAGCTGAACTACGTGGCGCTGGACGGCAACATCGGCTGCATGGTTAACGGTGCGGGCCTGGCGATGGGCACCATGGACATCGTTAAGCTGCACGGCGGTGAGCCAGCAAACTTCCTCGACGTGGGCGGTGGCGCAACCAAAGAGCGCGTAACCGAAGCGTTCAAAATCATTCTCTCTGATGACAACGTGAAGGCCGTTCTGGTTAACATCTTCGGCGGTATCGTCCGTTGCGACCTGATCGCCGACGGTATCATCGGTGCGGTAGAAGAAGTGGGTGTTAACGTTCCGGTTGTTGTGCGTCTGGAAGGTAACAACGCTGAACTCGGCGCGAAAAAACTGGCTGACAGCGGCCTGAATATTATTGCAGCGAAAAGTCTGACGGATGCAGCTCAGCAGGTTGTTGCCGCAGTGGAGGGGAAATAATGTCAGTTTTAATTAATAAAGATACCAAGGTTATCTGCCAGGGCTTCACCGGTAGCCAGGGGACTTTCCACTCCGAACAGGCGATTGCTTACGGCACGCAGATGGTTGGCGGCGTAACGCCAGGTAAAGGCGGCACCACCCACCTGGGCCTGCCGGTGTTCAATACCGTGCGTGAAGCCGTAGAAGCGACGGGCGCAACCGCGACCGTGATCTACGTTCCGGCGCCGTTCTGCAAAGACTCTATTCTGGAAGCGATCGACGCAGGCATCAAACTGATCATCACCATCACAGAAGGCATCCCGACGCTGGATATGCTGACCGTGAAGGTAAAGCTGGATGAAGCAGGAGTGCGCATGATCGGCCCGAACTGCCCTGGCGTTATCACCCCGGGCGAATGCAAAATCGGCATCATGCCGGGCCACATTCACAAGCCGGGCAAAGTGGGCATCGTGTCCCGTTCCGGTACCCTGACCTATGAAGCCGTTAAGCAAACCACCGACTACGGCTTCGGCCAGTCCACCTGCGTGGGCATCGGCGGTGACCCGATCCCGGGCTCTAACTTCATCGACATCCTGAAGCTGTTCCAGGAAGATCCACAGACCGAAGCGATCGTGATGATCGGTGAGATCGGTGGTAGCGCGGAAGAAGAAGCGGCTGCTTACATCAAAGAACACGTGACCAAGCCAGTTGTGGGTTACATCGCGGGTGTGACTGCGCCGAAAGGCAAGCGTATGGGTCACGCAGGCGCGATCATCGCCGGTGGTAAGGGTACGGCTGATGAGAAATTCGCAGCGCTGGAAGCCGCAGGCGTGAAAACCGTTCGCAGCCTGGCGGATATCGGCGAAGCACTGAAATCCATCATTAAGTAAGTCCTCTCTGCTCCCCGAAAGGGGAGCGTTGAAGTATAAAAATGTCCGTTTCGACATGGTTGGCCGCTGTAAAGCGGCCTTTTTTATTGCCTGCCGGGCGTCATGCAATAGTCACAAATAGGTGTTAATTAGAGAGGATGTAAAAGTAAAATAATTGTTATTTATTTGCCTTAAAGAGAGCAGATGGAAAAAAACGAAAAACCCACTAAAATTTATGTCCTGAATAAATCGGCATTCAGACTACTAAGTTAATAAAAATCACTTCTGTTTATATTCACCCGTCGATTCGATAACCTTAATTGTATTTTATATACATATCTTTAACATGGTCTTTACTATGTTCACCGCATCAAAACACAATTAACATAACAGACTGTTTTTGATTTAAATCAATGTTTAATGTTTGGAAAAACACACCAAAAGGCGCTAAATTGTCCCCGATCAAAATGGCCGAAAAGTGGTAATTTTGCTATAAATTGATCACCGTCGAAAAACGTAAATGTGATTCAATAAAAACCTGTTTATTGTAAGGGTTTTGCAGCGTATTATATTTGCGGGATCAATTTGAGTTTTTTATTAACGTATTTGTAACCTCACGTCATCGTTTTTATCCTCCTTTAGGGTAATAACGACGACAAGGATGCGAATAATTTGTATTGGGGCATGCGTGTGGATCTCTTTCTGACGGGGTTCACTCTCGGAGTCTTCATGCGATGAGCAAGGAGTCATGATGTTAGATATAGTCGAACTGTCGCGCTTACAGTTTGCCTTGACCGCGATGTACCACTTCCTTTTTGTGCCACTGACGCTCGGTATGGCGTTCCTGCTGGCCATCATGGAAACGGTATACGTTCTCTCCGGCAAACAGATTTATAAAGATATGACCAAGTTCTGGGGCAAGTTGTTTGGTATCAACTTCGCACTGGGCGTGGCAACCGGTCTGACTATGGAGTTCCAGTTCGGGACTAACTGGTCTTACTATTCCCACTATGTAGGGGATATCTTCGGTGCGCCGCTGGCCATTGAAGGTCTGATGGCATTCTTCCTCGAATCCACCTTTGTAGGTCTGTTCTTCTTCGGTTGGGACCGTCTGGGTAAAGTCCAGCATATGGCGGTGACCTGGCTGGTGGCATTAGGTTCGAACCTGTCCGCGCTGTGGATCCTGGTGGCGAACGGCTGGATGCAGAACCCGATCGCGTCTGATTTCAACTTCGAAACCATGCGTATGGAGATGGTCAGCTTTGCCGAGCTGGTCCTGAACCCGGTTGCGCAGGTTAAATTCGTTCACACCGTCGCTTCTGGCTATGTGTGCGGCGCAATGTTTATCCTGGGTATCAGTTCTTACTACATGCTGCGCGGTCGTGACTTCGCGTTTGCTAAGCGCTCCTTTGCTATCGCGGCAAGCTTCGGTATGGCTGCAATCCTCTCTGTTATCGTTCTGGGTGATGAATCCGGTTACGAAATGGGTGACGTGCAGAAAACCAAACTGGCCGCCATCGAAGCCGAATGGGAAACCCAACCGGCGCCTGCGGCCTTTACGCTGTTCGGTATTCCGGATCAGGACGCGCAGCAAAACCACTTCGCGATTCAGATCCCTTACGCGCTGGGTATCATCGCCACCCGTTCTGTTGATAAGCAGGTGACGGGGCTGAAAGAGCTGATGGTTCAGCACGAAGAGCGTATCCGTAACGGTATGAAAGCCTACTCGCTGCTGGAACAGCTGCGTGCCGGTTCTACCGACCAGGCCGTTCGCGACCAGTTCAATAACGTGAAGAAAGATCTGGGTTACGGTCTGCTGCTGAAGCGCTATACCCCGAACGTGTCTGATGCGACAGAAGCACAGATCCAGATGGCAACCAAAGACTCGATTCCACGCGTTGCGCCTCTGTACTTCGCATTCCGTATCATGGTGGGCTGCGGCATCATCATGCTGCTGATCATTGCGGCGTCCTTCTGGTCCGTGATTCGCAACCGCATCGGCGAGAAAAAATGGCTGCTGCGCACTGCGCTGTACGGTATTCCACTGCCGTGGATCGCAATCGAATCCGGCTGGTTTGTGGCGGAGTATGGCCGTCAGCCATGGGCGATTGGTGAGGTACTGCCAACGGCGGTAGCGAACTCCTCCCTGACAGCGGGCGACCTGATCTTCTCCATGCTGCTGATTTGTGGTCTGTACACCCTGTTCCTGGTAGCTGAACTGTTCCTGATGTTCAAGTTCGCGCGCCTTGGCCCAAGCAGCCTGAAAACCGGTCGCTATCACTACGAGCAGTCCACTGCGACTACTCAGCCGGCACGCTAAGACAGGAGTCATCAAATGATCGATTATGAAGTATTGCGTTTTATCTGGTGGCTGTTGATCGGCGTTCTGCTGATCGGTTTCGCCGTCACGGATGGTTTCGACATGGGGGTGGGGATGCTCACCCGTTTCCTCGGTCGTAATGACACCGAGCGTCGAATCATGATCAACTCCATCGCCCCACACTGGGACGGTAACCAGGTGTGGCTGATCACCGCAGGCGGCGCGCTGTTCGCTGCCTGGCCGATGGTCTACGCGGCTGCGTTCTCCGGCTTCTACGTGGCGATGATTCTGGTGCTGGCTTCTTTATTCTTCCGTCCGGTCGGTTTCGACTACCGTTCCAAGATTGAAGACACCCGCTGGCGCAACATGTGGGACTGGGGCATCTTCATCGGTAGCTTCGTTCCACCGCTGGTCATCGGCGTGGCGTTCGGTAACCTGCTGCAGGGCGTGCCGTTCCACCTGGACGAGTACATGCGTCTCTACTACACCGGTAACTTCTTCCAGCTGCTGAATCCGTTTGGTCTGCTGGCCGGCGTAGTGAGCGTGGCGATGATCATCACTCAGGGCGCAACCTACCTGCAGATGCGTACGGTTGGTGAACTGCACCTGCGTTCTCGCGCGACGGCTCAGGTCGCTGCGCTGGTCACGCTGGTCTGCTTCGCACTGGCTGGTGTGTGGGTGGTGTACGGCATTGATGGCTACGTGGTGACGTCTGCGATTAACCATACTGCGCCGTCTAATCCGCTGACCAAAGAAGTGGCGCGTCAGGCAGGTGCATGGCTGGTGAACTTTAACAATACCCCTGCGCTGTGGGCTATTCCGGCTCTGGGCGTATTGCTGCCGCTGCTGACCGTGTTGACGTCCCGTCTGGAGAAAGGCGCTCTGGCGTTCGTGTTCTCATCACTGACCCTGGCGTGCATCATCCTGACATCGGGTATTGCGATGTTCCCATTCGTCATGCCATCCAGCACCATGCTGAATGCTAGCCTGACCATGTGGGATGCAACGTCCAGCCATATGACGCTGAACCTGATGACATATGTTGCTTGCGTATTCGTTCCGATTGTTCTGGCCTACACCATCTGGTGTTACTGGAAAATGTTCGGTCGTATCACGAAAGAACATATCGAAAGCAACACCCACTCTATGTACTAAGTAAGGAGCTGAATATGTGGTATTTCGCATGGATTTTAGGGACGCTTCTTGCCTGTGCATTTGGTGTCATCACTGCCCTGGCGCTTGAGCACGTAGAAGCGACCAAAGCGGGTGAAGAAAAACACTGATGAATATTATCGCGAAACTTTACGCGGTAATGGACAAGCGCCCGTTACGGGCGCTTTCTTTAGTGATGGCATTACTGCTGGCAGGTTGTATCTTCTGGGACCCTTCGCGCTTTGCAGCGAAAACCAGCGAGCTTGAAATCTGGCACGGCTTCCTCATCATGTGGGCGGTGTGCGCAGGTGTGATCCACGGCGTGGGCTTTCGTCCGAAAGCCGTTCACTGGCAGGGAATTTTCTGCCCGCTGATTGCCGATCTGGTGCTTCTCGCCGGTTTGATTTTCTTCTTCTTCTGAATAAGAAATGTCCGTTAACGTTATGGGCTTACCCGAGCCCATAAAAATTTACTCTCCGTTTACTTTCCCCCATTCCCAACCCTCTTTCCCGCGCGTATAGTAGCGAAGTTTAAAAGCATTAACTTTTGTTGCATTACCGGGATGTAAAGTGAATACAACGCTGTTTCGATGGCCGGTTCGTGTCTATTACGAAGATACCGATGCCGGTGGTGTGGTTTACCACGCCAGCTACGTTGCTTTTTATGAACGGGCACGCACAGAGATGCTGCGCCATCATCACTTTAGTCAACAGGTACTGTTGGCTGAGCGAGTTGCCTTCGTGGTTCGCAAGATGACGCTTGAGTATTTTGCGCCTGCCAGACTCGACGATATGCTCGAAGTCCAAACTGAAATTACATCAATGCGCGGGACCTCACTGGTTTTCACGCAGCGGATAGTCAACGCAGAGAATACCGTACTGAACTCAGCTGAAGTACTGATTGTTTGTGTTGATCCAACCATAATGAAGCCTCGTGCGCTTCCTAAGTCTATTGTCGCGGAGTTTAAGCAGTGACTGACATGAATATCCTTGATTTGTTCCTGAAGGCAAGCCTTCTGGTTAAACTTATCATGTTGATTTTGATTGGTTTTTCAATCGCATCCTGGGCCATCATCATCCAGAGAACGCGTATCCTCAATGCCGCTGGCCGTGAAGCCGAAGCGTTTGAAGATAAGTTCTGGTCGGGTATTGAGCTTTCTCGTCTGTATCAGGAAAGCCAGGGACGCCGTGAAAACCTTACAGGCTCCGAGCAAATTTTTTATAGCGGTTTCAAAGAGTTTGCCCGTCTGCATCGTGCAAACAATCATGCGCCGGAAGCGGTGGTGGAAGGTGCCTCGCGTGCGATGCGCATCTCTATGAACCGCGAGCTGGAAAACCTTGAAACGCACATTCCATTCCTCGGTACTGTCGGTTCCATCAGCCCGTATATCGGCCTGTTTGGTACCGTGTGGGGGATCATGCACGCCTTTATCGCGCTGGGCGCGGTGAAGCAGGCGACGTTGCAGATGGTTGCACCGGGTATCGCTGAAGCACTGATTGCGACCGCTATCGGTCTGTTTGCGGCAATTCCGGCGGTTATGGCTTACAACCGTCTGAACCAGCGTGTGAACAAACTGGAACTGAACTACGACAACTTTATGGAAGAGTTCACTGCGATTCTGCACCGTCAGGCGTTTACCAGCACCGAGAGCAACAAGGGGTAAACCATGGCCAGATCGCGTGGACGAGGTCGTCGCGAGCTCAAGTCCGAAATCAATATCGTTCCACTGCTGGACGTCCTGTTGGTACTGCTGCTGATCTTCATGGCGACAGCGCCAATCATTACCCAGAGCGTGGAAGTGGATCTGCCGGATGCGACAGAATCACAGGCGGTGAGCACCAATGACGATCCTCCGGTTATCATTGAGGTTTCCGGCGTAGGGCAATACAGCGTCGTGGTAGAGAAAGATCGTATGGATCAGCTGCCGCCTGAGCAGGTGATTGCTGAAGCGCAGCGTCGCCTGGAGTCAAATCCGAAAACGGTCTTCTTAATCGGTGGCGCGAAAGACGTACCCTACGATGAAATTATTAAAGCGCTGAACTTGCTACATAGTGCGGGTGTTAAGTCAGTTGGCTTAATGACCCAACCTATTTGATCATCCGCGTAGTTTTTGGGAACCGATAGTGTCAAAGGCAACCGAACAGAACGACAAGCTTAAGCGAGCGATAATCGTCTCCGCAGTGCTGCACGTTATTCTCTTTGCAGCGCTGATCTGGAGTTCGTTCGACGAGCATATTGATGCATCAGCCGGCGGCGGTGGAGGCTCTTCCATTGATGCCGTGATGGTGGATCCCGGTGCGGTAGTACAGAACTATAATCGCGAACAACAGCAGAAGGCGAGTGCCAAACGGGCTGAAGAGCAGCGTGAAAAACAGTCGCAACAGCAGGCGGAAGAGCTGCGTGAAAAGCAGGCCGCAGAGCAGGAACGTCTGAAGCAGCTTGAGAAAGAACGTTTGCAGGCGCAGGAAGCTGCGAAAGAGCAGGCGGAACAGCAGAAACAAGCCGAAGAGGCCGCGAAGAAAGCACAGGAACAGCAAAAGCAGGCGGAAGAGGCGGCAGCAAAAGCCGCAGCGGACGCGAAAGCACAGGCTGATGCCCAGGCAAAATTAGCGGCAGAAGCGGCGAAGAAAGCCGCGGCTGATGCTCAGAAGAAAGCTGAAGCGGAAGCGGCGAAGAAAGCTGCTGCAGATGCTCAGAAGAAAGCTGAAGCTGAAGCCGCGAAGAAAGCCGCTGCTGATGCTCAGAAGAAAGCCGAAGCGGAAGCCGCGAAGAAAGCCGCTGCTGATGCTCAGAAGAAAGCTGAAGCGGAAGCCGCGAAGAAAGCCGCTCAGGACGCAGAGAAGAAAGCTGCTGCCGAGGCCGCTAAGAAAGCGGCTGCTGCTGAGAAAGCGGCAGCAGAAAAAGCAGCTGCCGCGGAAAAAGCCGCTGCTGATAAAAAAGCTGCAGCTGAGAAGGCCGCTGCCGATAAGAAAGCCGCTGCTGAAAAAGCGGCTGCTAAAAAGGCTGCCGCCGCGGAAAAAGCCGCTGCTGCCGCAGGGGTTGACGATCTGCTGGGCGATTTGAGCTCCGGTAAGAATGCACCGAAAACGGGTGGTGGGGCGAAAGGAAACAACGCAGCGCCGACCGGAAGTGGTAACACTAAGAGTAACGGTGCGACCGGGGCTGAAATCAACGGTTATGCCGCGCAGATTAAATCCGCTATTGAAAGCCGATTCTATGATGCGTCTTCCTATACCGGTAAAACGTGTACGTTGCGTATAAAACTGGCTCCGGACGGCATGCTGCTGGATATCAAGTCGGAAGGTGGCGACCCGGCTTTATGTACTGCGGCCCTGGCTGCAGCGCGTCAGGCGAAGATGCCGAAACCGCCGTCTCAGGCAGTTTACGAAGTCTTCAAAAATGCGCCGCTGGACTTCAAACCTTAAGTTACATTTTCCCCGTGCAAACGGGGAAAAATAGACCAGGTTTAGTCACAGGGTTCGGGTAGTTTTGTCTATTTGAGTTTGTTAACATTCTGCTAAATTATCGTGGGTAAGGTTACCCGGATAAGGGAGATATGATGAAGCAGGCATTACGTGTAGCATTTGGTTTTTTAATGCTGTGGGCAGCAGTACTGCACGCAGAAGTACGTATCGAGATCACCCAGGGGGTGGACTCGGCACGCCCAATCGGTGTTGTTCCGTTCCAGTGGGCCGGTCCTGGCGCTGCACCTGAAGATGCCGGTGGCATCGTGGCGGCTGACCTGCGTAACAGCGGTAAATTCAACCCGTTAGATCGTTCTCGTCTGCCTCAGCAGCCGGGTAGCGCGCAGGAAGTACAGCCTGCAGCATGGTCTGCGCTGGGTATTGATGCCGTGGTTGTGGGTCAGGTTACGCCTAACCCGGACGGCTCTTACAACGTGGCCTGGCAGCTGGTGGATACCGGCGGTGCACCGGGTACCGTTCTGGCTCAGAACTCTTACAAGGTCACTAAGCAGTACCTGCGCTACGCGGCTCACGCTGCCAGCGATGCCGTATTCGAAAAACTGACCGGCATTAAAGGTGCGTTCCGTACCCGTATTGCTTATGTGGTGCAGACCAACGGTGGTCAGTTCCCGTATGAGCTGCGCGTATCTGACTACGACGGCTACAACCAGTTCCTGGTGAAACGTTCTTCACAGCCGCTGATGTCTCCAGCCTGGTCTCCGGACGGTTCTAAACTGGCGTATGTCACCTTCGAAAGTGGCCGTTCAGCACTGGTTATCCAGACGCTGGCAAACGGTGCTGTTCGTCAGGTAGCATCTTTCCCACGTCACAACGGTGCGCCTTCGTTCTCTCCGGACGGTTCTAAACTGGCGTTTGCGTTGTCAAAAACCGGTAGCCTGAACCTGTACGTGATGGACATTGGCTCTGGCCAGATCCGTCAGGTGACCGACGGTCGCAGCAACAACACCGAACCTTCATGGTTCCCGGACAGTCAAAACCTGGCGTTTACCTCTGACCAGGCTGGCCGTCCACAAATCTACAAAGTCAACATCAACGGCGGTGCTCCGCAGCGTATTACCTGGGAAGGTTCGCAGAACCAGAACTCAGACGTGAGCAGCGACGGTAAATTTATGGTAATGGTGAGCTCCAACGGTGGGCAGCAGCACATTGCCAAACAAGATCTGGTAGCGGGTGGCGTTCAAGTTCTGTCGTCAACGTTCCTGGATGAAACGCCAAGTCTGGCACCTAACGGCACGATGGTAATCTACAGCTCTTCTCAGGGGATGGGATCTGTGCTGAATCTGGTTTCTACAGATGGGCGTTTCAAAGCGCGTATTCCGGCAACTGATGGACAGGTAAAATCTCCTGCCTGGTCGCCGTATCTGTAAATAATAATTAATTGATTACTAAAGGAATCATAGAAATGCAACTGAACAAAGTGCTGAAGGGGCTGATGATCGCTCTGCCTGTAATGGCAATCGCAGCGTGTTCTTCTAACAAGAACGCAAGCAATGACCAGAGCGGCGAAGGCATGATGGGTGCCGGCACCGGTATGGACGCGAACGGCAATGGCAACATGTCTTCTGAAGAGCAAGCGCGTCTTCAGATGCAGCAGCTGCAGCAGAACAACATCGTTTACTTCGATCTGGATAAATACGACATCCGTTCTGACTTCGCTGCGATGCTGGATGCGCACGCTAACTTCCTGCGTAGCAACCCATCTTACAAAGTCACCGTAGAAGGTCACGCGGACGAACGTGGTACTCCAGAGTACAACATCTCCCTGGGTGAACGTCGTGCTAACGCTGTTAAAATGTACCTGCAGGGTAAAGGCGTTTCTGCTGACCAGATCTCCATCGTTTCTTACGGTAAAGAAAAACCTGCAGTACTGGGTCACGACGAAGCGGCTTACTCCAAAAACCGTCGTGCCGTACTGGTTTACTAAGAGAATTGCATGAGCAGTAACTTCAGACATCATCTGTTGAGTCTGTCGTTACTGGTTGGAATAGCGGCCCCCTGGGCCGCTTTTGCTCAGGCACCAATCAGTAGTGTCGGCTCAGGCTCGGTAGAAGACCGGGTCACTCAACTCGAGCGTATTTCTAACGCTCACAGCCAGCTTTTAACCCAACTCCAGCAACAGCTCTCCGATAACCAGAATGATATTGACGCTCTCCGCGGTCAGATTCAGGAAAGCCAGTATCAGCTTAACCAGGTTGTGGAACGTCAGAAGCAGATTTTGCTGCAGATGGATAGCCTGAGCAGTGGTAGTGCAGCACAAGCACAGCCAGCCGCGGGCGATCAGAGCGGTGCAGCGACATCAGCTCCGGCTGCGGATGCTTCTGCTTCAACAGGTGCGCCTGTACAGAGCGGTGACGCGAATACGGACTACAACGCGGCCATTGCCCTGGTGCAGGATCAATCTCGTCAGGATGACGCGCTTGCTGCGTTTCAGAACTTTGTTAAGAAATACCCTGATTCTACTTATCAGCCAAATGCGAATTACTGGCTCGGTCAGCTGAATTACAACAAGGGTAAAAAGGACGATGCGGCGTTTTATTTTGCCTCCGTGGTAAAAAACTACCCGAAATCGCCAAAAGCGCCTGATGCGATGTACAAAGTGGGCGTCATCATGCAGGACAAAGGCGACACTGCGAAAGCCAAAGCGGTTTATCAGCAGGTGGTCTCTAAATTCCCGGGTACCGAAGGTGCTAAGCAGGCGCAAAAACGTCTGAATTCGATGGGATGATTATCGCATGACCAGAAATCGCGTTATTTCTGGTCGTGCAGCATGATTACTAAGCAGTTAAGTGATCTTCATCGAAATTTTTGTTGCGCAGAATTCTTAAATCAGTAATATATGCCGCCGTTGCCACGGGATATCAAACAACGTGAAAACAGCGTAAAAGTGGGTCGTTAGCTCAGTTGGTAGAGCAGTTGACTTTTAATCAATTGGTCGCAGGTTCGAATCCTGCACGACCCACCACTTAACGCATACCGGCAGTACAGAGTGGGTGATTAGCTCAGTTGGTAGAGCATCTCCTTTACACGGAGGGGGTCGGCGGTTCGAGCCCGTCATCACCCACCACTCGGGTCGTTAGCTCAGTTGGTAGAGCAGTTGACTTTTAATCAATTGGTCGCAGGTTCGAATCCTGCACGACCCACCAATTTTAATATCTTACTCAGATATTAAACGTGAAGGATAACGTTGCTTTAGCAACGGCCCGAAGGGCGAGACGAAGCCGAGTCATCCTGCACGACCCACCACTCTCCGGTGGTACCGAGTAAAAATCTTCGAAGTCAGCACCCGAATGGGTCGTTAGCTCAGTTGGTAGAGCAGTTGACTTTTAATCAATTGGTCGCAGGTTCGAATCCTGCACGACCCACCACTTCGAAGAAAAAAATCCCGCAAGGGGTCGTTAGCTCAGTTGGTAGAGCAGTTGACTTTTAATCAATTGGTCGCAGGTTCGAATCCTGCACGACCCACCAGTGTAGAAAGGCGCCCTAAAGGCGCCTTTTTGCTATCTGCGGTACAACAAATGCTCCGCCCATCTATTCCCGGTGACTTTTCACTCCAGATTCGCTATCTTGTTTAGTATACAAAACACAATTGCCACGCGTTTTGCTATGTCAGGCAAAAGAAAGGCAATATTGTTAAGCCAGTAAAACGAGAAGCCATAATGAGTGTGATGTTTGATCCTGAAGCCGCAATCTATCCGTTTCCGCCAAAGCCTGTCCCGCTGAGCCAGGATGAAAAGCAATTCTACCGCGAGAAGATCAAACGTCTTCTTAAAGAGCGCGATGCGGTAATGGTGGCCCATTACTACACCGACCCGGAAATTCAGCAGCTGGCTGAAGAGACCGGAGGCTGCATTTCTGACTCACTGGAGATGGCACGCTTCGGTGCACGACACCCCGCTTCCACGCTACTGGTTGCTGGCGTGCGTTTTATGGGCGAAACGGCAAAGATCCTGAGCCCTGAAAAAACCATCCTGATGCCCACGCTTAACGCAGAGTGTTCGCTGGATCTGGGCTGTCCGATTGACGAATTCACGGCCTTCTGTGACGCCCACCCCGATCGGACCGTGGTGGTTTACGCCAACACCTCTGCGGCGGTAAAAGCGCGGGCCGACTGGGTAGTCACGTCGAGCATCGCCGTTGAGCTGATTGAACATCTGGATAGCCTGGGAGAGAAAATTATCTGGGCGCCTGACCGTCATCTTGGAAATTATGTCCAGAAGCAGACGGGGGCTGACGTTCTCTGCTGGCAGGGCGCCTGCATCGTGCATGATGAATTCAAAACCCAGGCGCTGGCGCGCATGAAGGCACTTTATCCTGACGCCGCCATTCTTGTTCACCCTGAGTCACCGCAGTCAATTGTCGACATGGCGGATGCCGTGGGCTCAACCAGCCAGCTTATCAACGCGGCCAGGACGTTGCCTCACAAGCAGCTCATCGTGGCGACCGATCGCGGTATCTTCTATAAGATGCAGCAGGCCGTGCCGGAGAAAGAGCTCCTTGAAGCGCCAACGGCGGGTGAGGGCGCAACGTGTCGCAGCTGTGCCCATTGCCCGTGGATGGCGATGAACGGCCTGAAGGCCATTGCCGAAGGGCTCGAGACAGGCGGTGCAGCACATGAAATCCATGTGGATGCCGCTCTGCGTGAAGGTGCGTTGATTCCGCTTAACCGCATGCTGGATTTTGCGGCTACACTACGTACTTAATTCAACACGCCGCGGAGAAAAGATGGATTTTTTTAGCACACATAACATTCTGGTTCATATACCGATTGGTGCAGGTGGCTATGACCTGTCATGGATTGAGGCCGTTGGCACGCTGGCGGGTTTACTCTGTATCTGGCTGGCAAGCCTGGAGAAGATCAGCAACTATGCGTTCGGGCTGATTAACGTCACGCTGTTTGCGATTATCTTCTTCCAGATCCAGCTTTACGCCAGCCTGCTTTTACAGCTGTTCTTCTTCGCCGCCAATATCTACGGCTGGTACGCGTGGTCGCGTCAGAACAGCCAGCAGGAGGCAGAGCTGCAGATCCGCTGGCTGCCCTTGCCGAAAGCCATCGCCTGGTTCGTCGCCTGCGTGGTGGCCATTGGCTTAATGACTGTCTACATCAACCCGGTGTTTGCGTTCCTGACCCGCGTCGCCGTTTCGGTCATGTCCGGTATCGGCCTGAACGTGACGATGCCAGAGCTGCAGCCGGATGCTTTCCCGTTCTGGGATTCCTGCATGATGGTGCTGTCGATTGCGGCGATGATCCTGATGACCCGTAAATACGTTGAGAACTGGCTGCTGTGGGTCATCATCAACGTGATCAGCGTGGCGATCTTCGCTCTGCAGGGCGTCTATGCGATGTCGCTGGAATATCTGCTGCTGACCTTCATTGCGCTGAACGGCAGCCGGATGTGGATTAACAGCGCGCGTGAGCGAGGCTCTCACGCGCTTTCCAGCTAGTGGTGATGATGATGTGAATGTCCGGACTGCGCCTCGTTAAGGTGGCAGTCCGGCCCGTTACAGGGCTGATACTCCATCTGGATGGTGGAGTGGCCTATTTCGTAGTGATGCTCAAGAAAATGCTGGATGCGTTCCAGCAGCGCATCGTGGTCGTGAGGCGGGATCACCTGGACGTGCAGCGTCATGACCGGTTTTTCCCCCACCAGCCAGACGTGCACATGATGAACATTCCGGACTTCCGGGACTGAACGGCGCAAGTTGCGCTTCAGTTCGTCAATATCCATGGATGCCGGTGCCCCTTCGAGCAGTTCATTCACGCTCTCCTTCAACAGCCGCCAGGCACTGCGTAAGACCAGACACGACACCAGCACGGACAGAATCGGATCGACAGGCGTCCAGCCGGTATAGAGGATCACCAGCGCGGCGACAATCGCCCCGACGGAACCGAGTAAATCCCCCAGAACATGCAGCGCTGCCGCGCGCACGTTGAGGTTCTTTTCTCCGCTGCCGCGGTGCAGAATCCAGAAGGCCAGGATATTCGCCAGCAGCCCTGCCACGGCAATCACCATCATGGTCGCTCCGGCGATCGGCTGAGGATGCCGGAAGCGCTGTACGGCCTCCCAGACGATAAGCACGGTAATGACCACCAGCGCAATGGCGTTAACAAACGCGGCCAGGGTGGTCAGCCTCAGCCAGCCGAATGTGTGGCGCGCATTTGGTGGACGACGCGCGAACTGCACCGCCAGCAGGGCGAAGAGCAGGGCGGCGGCATCGGTCAGCATATGTCCGGCATCGGCCAGAAGCGCCAGAGAGCCGGAAACCAGGCCGCCAATGACCTCGATAATCATAAACGTTGCCGTGACGCCAAAGGCCAGCATCAGTCGTTTAGCGTTGTCGTTGCCGGGAGAATGCGAGTGGGAATGGGAGTGCGCCATGTCTGCTTTCCTGAAGTGTTATTGTTTTTAGTGTAGCGTTTTTAATAGGTTACTCCAAAAAGAAAGGAGAGCCTGGGCTCTCCTTTTTCTGACGGTTCATAACAAATTACTGGGTGGTGCCATCAGTTTTGGTATTGGCGTCGTTACCCACTTTGTCGTTAGGGTTCGGGCATTTGCCGTCCTTACACATCGAGTTCTTATGAACCTCATCCGAACTCATATTGTCATGATTCATGGTACCGGAACCGCTGCCGTTGGGATGCAGCATCGTGCCGCCGGTGTTGGTGTTCCCGGTATTGATCTGGTTGTTGTCGACATTATTCGGGGCGATATTCTGTTTCGCGTCTGGGGCGGGCTGGCCTGCAGCCGCAGCCGCATTTGCATCCCCGTTGCTGTCTGATGTGCCCGTTTCCGCGGCCAGGACGCTGCCGCTGGCCAGAGTGAGTGTGGCGGTCAGGAAGAGGGTTGCCAGTTTTGTCATTTTCATCATGGTGCTCCTGTTCTTGTCGTTACGCTGGATAACATTCTCCAACAGTGCATCTTTTTCAGAGGCGAAAGATTCCGCCTTACGGACTTACGTCAGTAGGGAATCGCGTTTAAGCGTGTAAAATTGGTTGTTACAGTTAAAAAGCTTAGGTTAGATCTCATTTTTCGCTATTTTGTGGCGATTTTTAGGCGAATTCCAGGAATTATCTGCGTGAAGTGTAAAACCGTGTTTACACTTCCTGGTCGACAAGATAGATTGAAAGGATTGCTTTCATTACTAAAGATATGGCAGAGCTGGAAAGAAAATGAATTATCAGAACGACGATTTACGCATCAAAGAGATCAATGAGTTATTACCTCCTGTAGCGCTCCTTGAGAAATTCCCCGCCACTGAAAATGCCGCAAACACGGTTTCTCATGCTCGTAAAGCGATCCATAAGATCCTGAAAGGTAATGACGATCGTCTTCTGGTGGTGATTGGCCCGTGCTCCATTCACGATCCTGCAGCCGCGAAAGAGTACGCAGCCCGTCTGCTCACCCTCCGTGAAGAGCTGAAGGACGAGCTTGAAATCGTCATGCGCGTCTACTTTGAAAAACCGCGCACCACTGTGGGCTGGAAAGGGCTGATTAACGATCCGCACATGGATAACAGCTTCCAGATCAACGACGGTCTGCGCATTGCGCGCAAGCTGCTGCTGGAGATCAACGACAGCGGCCTGCCTGCAGCCGGTGAATTCCTGGACATGATTACGCCACAATACCTGGCAGACCTGATGAGCTGGGGCGCAATTGGTGCCCGTACCACTGAATCTCAGGTGCACCGCGAGCTGGCGTCCGGTCTCTCTTGTCCGGTGGGCTTCAAAAACGGCACTGACGGCACCATCAAGGTCGCCATTGACGCTATCAATGCTGCAGGTGCACCGCACTGCTTCCTGTCGGTGACCAAATGGGGTCATTCCGCCATCGTTAACACCAGCGGTAACGGCGACTGCCATATCATTCTGCGCGGCGGCAAAGAGCCGAACTACAGCGCAAAACACGTGGCAGAAGTGAAGGTCGGGCTGGAAAAAGCCGGGCTGCCACCGCAGGTGATGATCGATTTCAGCCACGCCAACTCCAGCAAGCAGTTTAAAAAGCAGATGGAAGTGGGTGCAGACGTCTGTCAGCAGATTGCCGGCGGTGAGAAGGCGGTGATTGGGGTGATGATCGAAAGCCATCTGGTTGAAGGTAACCAAAATCTGGAAGGCAGCGAACCGCTGGTGTATGGCAAAAGCGTGACCGATGCCTGCATCGGCTGGGAGGATACCGATACCATCCTGCGTCAGCTGGCGAATGCGGTAAAAGCGCGTCGCGGCTGAATTATCAGGCACAAATAAAAAAGCGCGGAAGGCTCCGCGCTTTTTTTATGTCTGGCGAAAATTACTTCGCTTTACCCTGGTTCGCGACAGCCGCTGCTTTCGCCGCGATCTCTTCCGCGTTACCCAGATAGTAGTGTTTGATTGGCTTGAAGTTTTCGTCGAACTCATACACCAGCGGTACGCCAGTTGGGATGTTCAGTTCGAGAATTTCGTCTTCACCCATGTTGTCCAGGTATTTCACCAGCGCGCGCAGGGAGTTACCGTGAGCAGCGATGATCACGCGCTCGCCGCTTTTCAGGCGTGGCAGAATGGTTTCGTTCCAGTAAGGCACAACGCGGTCGATGGTCAGCGCCAGGCTCTCGGTGGTTGGCAGCTCAGCGTCGGTCAGCTTCGCGTAACGCGGGTCGTGGCCCGGGTAGCGCTCGTCATCTTTGGTCAGCTCTGGCGGGGTGATTGCGAAGCCGCGACGCCACTGTTTAACCTGCTCGTCGCCGTATTTCTCAGCGGTTTCCGCTTTGTTCAGGCCCTGCAGCGCACCGTAGTGACGTTCGTTCAGTTTCCAGGACTTCTCAACCGGCAGCCAGGCCTGATCCAGTTCGTCCAGCACGTTCCACAGGGTGTGGATGGCACGTTTCAGCACAGAGGTGTAAGCAAAATCAAAGCTGAAGCCTTCTTCCTTCAGCAGTTTACCTGCTGCTTTTGCTTCGCTTACGCCTTTCTCAGACAGATCAACGTCGTACCAACCGGTAAAGCGGTTTTCGTTGTTCCACTGGCTTTCGCCGTGACGCACCAGGACCAGCTTAGTTATAGCCATCTCTTACTCCTCAAGCATTTTTAGAATGATAACAATTCTCATTATATTGCCGTGGCCGTGCCACCAGCAACGCTTAACCCTAACCATAGCGAAAATAGTCTCTGAGTGTAAGATGCTTGTGAATCCAGGGTTATGATTTTGTCTGCGATCGGCGCTATTTTCAGCAAGGCGCGCAGAAAAAAGCCCTCCGATGGGAGGGCTGGAAATCAATGCGGAATAAAATGATACTCTGTGACGCTAACGTACTCTTTACCCGGGCGCAGCACGCAGTCCGGCTGCGGCCATTCCGGATGGTTCGGGCTGTCCGGCAGGAACTCGCTCTCCAGCGCCAGGCCTTGCCAGTCGCTATACTCTTCGTGTTCGCGCGCCGTTGTGCCGCCGAGATAGTTACCTGAGTAGAACTGCAGGGCAGGGGCAGTGGTATACACCGTCATCTGCAGCTTCTCATCCGCAGACCAGACCTGCGCGGCAGGTTGTTTCACATCACCTTTGGCCTGTAGCAGGAACGCGTGGTCGTAACCTTTCACCTTGCGCTGATCGTCATCGCTCAGGAAATCCTGGGCGATCGTTTTCGCGCTGCGGAAGTCAAAGCTGGTGCCGCTCACGTCTTTGAGGCCCTGATGCGGAATGCCCATCTCGTCAACCGGCAGCCAGGCATCCGCCAGGATCTGCAGCCTGTGGTTACGCACGTCGCACTGGTTACCGTCCAGATTAAAGTACGCGTGATTGGTCAGGTTGACCGGACACGGCTTGTCGACCGTCGCACGGTATTCAATGGCGATACGGTTGTCGTCGGTCAGCGTAAAGCGCGCGGACGCGATAAGATTCCCCGGGAACCCCTGATCCCCATCAGGCGAATCCAGCGAGAACAGCACTTCCCCGTCGTTTTGACGAACAATCTTCCAGCGGCGTTTATCAAACCCGTCCGGTCCGCCGTGCAGCTGGTTCTCACCCTGGCTTGGAAGCAGGGCGTACTGCACGCCGTCGAGCTCAAAACGGCTCTTCGCGATTCGGTTAGCATAGCGCCCAACGGACGCGCCCAGATAGGCGGACTGATTGACGTACTGCTCAGGCGAGGCGCAGCCCAGCAGAGTCTCGCGCACGCTGCCGTCAGGCATCGGTACGCGGGCAGAAAGAAGGGTAGCACCCCAGTCCATCACCGTAACGACCATCCCTGCGCGGTTGCGCAGGGTTAACAGGCGATACGGCAGACCATCCGGTGCGAGGGTAGGCGTTTCGTTTAGCACTGTCCGGCTCCTTGTGATGCTTTGCAAACATAGAAGGTTTCTTTGATACCCGTTTTTGCTTCGTACTGCTTCGCCACGGCATCCTGTACGGCAGGAACCAGCTCTTCAGGCACCAGCGCAACGATGCAGCCGCCAAAACCGCCGCCCGTCATGCGCACGCCACCTTTGTCGCCGATGGTGGCTTTGACGATGTCCACCAGGGTATCGATTTGCGGAACGGTGATTTCAAAATCATCGCGCATGGAGGCGTGAGATTCCGCCATCAGCTCACCCATGCGTTTCAGGTCACCTTTCGCCAGCGCGGAGGCGGCTTCAACGGTACGGGCATTTTCCGTCAGCACGTGACGAACGCGCCTGGCGACGACCGGATCCAGCTCGTGCGCCACTTTGTTAAATTCATTGAGCGTTACGTCGCGCAGGGCGGGCTGCTGGAAGAAGCGGGCACCGGTTTCGCACTGTTGGCGGCGGGTGTTGTACTCGCTGCCCACCAGCGTGCGCTTAAAGTTGCTGTTGATGATTACCACAGCCGCGCCTTTTGGCAGGGGAACGGCTTTAGTGCCCAGCGAGCGGCAGTCGATCAGCAGCGCGTGTTCTTTTTTGCCCAGTGCGGAGATCAGCTGGTCCATAATGCCGCAGTTACAGCCCACGAACTGGTTTTCCGCTTCCTGACCATTCAGGGCGATTTGCGCGCCATCCAGCGGTAAATGATAAAGCTGCTGGAACACGGTACCCACCGCGACTTCCAGAGACGCAGAGGAGCTTAAGCCCGCGCCCTGCGGCACGTTGCCGCTGATCACTAAATCCGCACCGCCAAAGTTTTTGTTACGCTTCTGTAGATGCTTCACCACGCCGCGCACGTAGTTTGACCACTGCTGGCTGTCGTGCGTCACGATTGGGGCATCGAGGGAAAACGCGTCCGTCTCATTACCGTAATCCGCTGCAATCACGCGAACCTGGCGGTCGTCGCGCTTCGCACAGCTGATCACCGTCTGGTAATCGATGGCGCACGGCAGGACGAAACCGTCGTTATAGTCGGTGTGTTCACCAATCAGGTTGACGCGGCCAGGGGCCTGGATAACGTGGGTGGCAGGGTAGCCAAATTTTTCAGCAAACAGGGATTGTGTTTTATCTTTCAGACTCATTTTTTTAGACTCCTGATTCGCGATAGTGGACGTCGCTAACGGCACGCAGACGTTCTGCCGCCTGTTCCGCCGTCAGGTCACGCTGGGTTTCCGCCAGCATTTCATAGCCCACCATAAATTTACGCACCGTCGCAGAGCGCAGCAGCGGCGGATAGAAATGGGCGTGCAGCTGCCAGTGTAGATTCCCTTCGCCGTTAAACGGGGCGCCGTGCCAGCCCATGGAGTACGGGAAGGAGCACTGGAACAGGTTGTCGTAACGGCTGGTCAGCTTTTTCAGCGCCAGAGCAAGGTCGTCACGCTGCGCGTCGCTGAGATCGGTGATGCGCTGTACGTGCGCTTTCGGCAGCAGCAGCGTTTCAAACGGCCAGGCAGCCCAGTAAGGCACGACGGCCAGCCAGTGTTCGGTTTCCACCACGGTGCGGCTGCCGTCGGCCAGCTCACGGCGGGTGTAATCGACCAGCATTGGGGAACCGTTTTCCGCGTAATACGCTTTTTGCAGACGGTCTTCACGCTCGGCTTCGTTAGGCAGGAAGCTGTTCGCCCAGACCTGGCCATGCGGATGCGGGTTGGAGCAGCCCATAGCCGCGCCTTTGTTTTCGAACACCTGCACCCACGGGTAAGTTTGACCCAGCTCGGCGGTTTGCGCCTGCCAGGTGCTGACGACCTCTTTCAGTGCCTCAACGCTCAGCTCCGGCAGCGTTTTGCTGTGGTCGGGGGAGAAGCAGATCACGCGGCTGGTACCGCGCGCGCTTTCGCAGCGCATCAGCGGATCGTGGCTTTCCGGTGCGTCCGGGGTGTCGGTCATCAGGGCGGCAAAATCGTTGGTGAAGACGAAGGTGCCTTTGTAGTCCGGGTTTTTATCCCCGGTGACGCGCGTGTTGCCCGGACAGAGGAAGCAGTCCGGGTCGTGCTGTGGCAGCGTTTGTTTCGCAGGCGTTTCCTGCGCCCCCTGCCAGGGGCGCTTGGCGCGATGCGGAGAAACCAAAATCCATTGCCCGCTTAACGGGTTAAAGCGACGATGCGGATGATCGACGGGATTAAATTGCGTCATGACGGATCCTTAGTCCGGATAGCCCTGCGGGTGGCGTGACTGCCAGTGCCAGGTATCCTGTGCCATTTCATCAAGCGTGCGCGTGACACGCCAGTTAAGCTCTTTGTCGGCTTTGGTGGCATCGGCCCAGTAAGCAGGCAGGTCGCCATCACGACGCGGTGCGAAGTGGTAGCTCACCGGCTTACCGCAGGCTTTGCTGAAGGCGTTAACCACGTCCAGCACGCTGCTGCCGACCCCGGCGCCGAGGTTGTAAATATGCACGCCCGGCTTGTTGGCCAGCTGCTGCATCGCGGCCACGTGGCCGTCGGCCAGATCCATGACGTGGATGTAGTCACGCACGCCGGTGCCGTCTTCGGTAGGGTAGTCATTGCCAAAAATCGCCAGCGAGTCGCGACGACCGACGGCAACCTGCGCGATATACGGCATCAGGTTGTTCGGGATGCCCTGCGGATCTTCACCCATATCGCCGGACGGATGGGCGCCGACCGGGTTGAAGTAGCGCAGCAGCGCGATGCTCCACTCCGGCTGGGCTTTTTGCAGGTCGGTCAGGATCTGCTCCACCATCAGTTTGCTCTTGCCGTACGGGCTTTGCGGTGTCCCGGTTGGGAAGCTTTCAACGTAAGGGATTTTGGGCTGATCGCCGTAGACGGTAGCCGAAGAGCTAAAGATGAAGTTTTTGACGTTGGCCGCACGCATGGCGGAGATGAGACGCAGAGTACCGTTGACATTGTTGTCGTAATACTCGAGCGGTTTCGCAACGGATTCACCGACCGCTTTCAGACCTGCGAAGTGGATCACCGCTTCGATGGCGTGGTCGTGAAGGATCTCGGTCATCAGCGCTTCGTTGCGGATGTCGCCTTCTACAAAAGTCGGTTGTTTACCGCCAAGACGTTCAATCACAGGCAGCACGCTGCGCTTACTGTTGCACAGGTTGTCGAGGATGATGACGTCGTGACCGTTTTGCAGCAGTTGCACGCAGGTATGACTACCTATGTAACCGCTACCACCTGTTACCAGAACTCGCATATTTCGCTCCATTGGGCTTATGGTATGTAATAACCATAGCATAACAGAGACGCGAAAAGTGTGACATGGGATAAAATAGTGGAATCGTTTACACTGTTTTTAAAGTCCGATTATCAGCCGCTGTGGGGCATTGTAGATCAACGGGATAGCAATGTCTTAGTGCAGGTTATCTGAAAAACGGAGGGCGGTGCCCTCCGGGAGTTAATCGATTTTGCTTTGCAGATAACGATACTGCTCACCGTCCGGAACAAACTCCAGCCGATGGGTGATGCAGGAGGGGGCATCTTCGGCATGGTGTGAAACGAAAAGCAGCTGCGTTTCACCTTCGCTAATCAGCACGTCCACAAAGCGGCGGATAAGCTGTCGATTCAGCGGATCGAGTCCCTGCAGCGGTTCGTCGAGGATCAGCAGCGTAGGGTGTTTTACCAGCGCGCGAACGATCAGGGCCAGACGCTGCTGCCCCCACGACAGACTATGAAACGGTGCGTCAGCGACCCGGTTGTCCATGCCAAGGATATCCAGCCACTGCTGGGCCAGCTTGTGCTGTTTGTCCGACACCGCCTGATAAATGCCGATCGAGTCAAAATAGCCGGAGAGGATCACGTTGCGTACCGTGGTACTGACCCGGTAATCCAGATGCAGGCTGCTGCTGACATAGCCGATATGTTTTTTAATATCCCAGATGGTTTCGCCGCTGCCGCGACGCCGACCGAACAGCGTCAGATCGTTGCTATAGCCCTGCGGGTGATCGCCGGTGATGAGGCTCAGCAGCGTTGATTTTCCCGCGCCGTTAGGGCCGACAATCTGCCAGTGCTCGCCCGGATTGACCGTCCAGCTTAGACGGTTAAGGATCGGGCGATCGTCATAAGTGACCATCCCGTCACGCAGCACGATGCGCGGCTGATGGGGATCAAGCGCATGGCGCGCCGACGGGGCGTCGGGTTCCGGAAGGGTAATACCATCGAGCTGTTCGCTGTGCGCGAGCTGGGCAATGAGCGCCTGCTTAAGCAGTGCGGTTTTTTCGCCAGTCTCGGTCAGGTTACAGTCGGCCAGTACGCCCGCGTGCTGGATAAAGTCCGGAATTTCATCGAAGCGGTTAAGTACCAGCACCAGGGTATATCCCTGCCGATTAAGCGACTCCAGCAGAGCAGCAAGCTGCGCACGGGACTGCACGTCAAGACCGTCGAACGGTTCGTCCAGAATAAGAAGGTCAGGCTCGCTCATCAGCGCCTGACAAAGCAGCGTTTTCCGCGTCTCGCCGGTCGAAAGGTATTTAAAGCGCCGGTTCAGCAGGGCGGTGATACCGAACCGTTCTGCCAGGCGCTGACAGCGGGCGGGGTCTTTCACCTCATCCTGAATAATTTCTGCCGTCGTACGGCCGGTATCGTCTTCGCCAGGGCTGAGTAAATCGGTGTTGTTGCGCTGCCACTCGTCGCTGACCAGCTTTTGCAGTTGTTCAAACGACAGGCGCGTCAGGCGCGTAAAGGTGCTCTGGTATTCGCCCTTGAGGAGGTTGAGCTCGCCGGCCAGCGCGCGGGCCAGCGCAGATTTACCGCTGCCGTTAGTGCCGACAAACGCCCAGCTTTCACCTGCGCGTATTGTCAAATCAGCAATCGTCAGCGTTCGGACATCGCTAAGACGAAACGTGCCTTGCGAAATATGCAATGATGACATGATTTATCCCTGTTTTTGCAGCAATAGATATCAGGGATACGCACTGTCGGCGCGATTGTCAATGTGCTCAGCACAATGTGGCGATAATCACCCGATCTGCGTTGAACCAGGCGGTGACGACAGTACCTTCTTCTAAACCGTCCGCCTCGCTAAGCGGTATTGTCGCGCAAAGCCGTTGCCCGTCTGCCAGGGTCATCAGCACTTCGCACTGCGCCTGGCCGCGTTCGATGTGGCTAATTGCGCCCTGCAGCTGGTTATCTGCTGCCTTTGCGGTGTCGGGATCGCGCGTGATATTGACCCACGGTGCTTTCAGCAGCACCAGCACCTCTTTCCCTTCGTCCAGCTCAAGGCGCTCTGCACTCTGCGCCGTTATGGCGGCTTTCAGACGGGTAGTGCCATCGGCAAGCAGGATTTCAATATGCTGCTGTACCTGCAGATTATCGCGCGCCGTCACCGTGCCAAACCACTGGTTGCGGGCGCTGGTTTGTAATGAGAAGCGGGAAATGGCGGCCAGCAAACTGTCCAGCGGAACGTCGTCGTCGTCGCTCAACACATCAAACGCTTTTTGCTGGATTCGGGCCAGCAGATCGTAAAGCTGAATAAGGCGCTGACCGTAACGCGTCACGATTGCACCGCCGCCGCCTTTGCCGCCCGTGGCTCTGTCTACCAGCGGCTGTTCGCTCAGGGTGTTCATCTCGTTGATGGCGTCCCAGGCGCTTTTATAGCTGATGCCCGCGTTTTTCGCCCCCTGGCTAATCGAGCCTGTTTGTTCTATTTGTTTAAGCAGGGCGATACGTCGCGGATCGGCGAAAAGCTTTTGCTGAAGTCGGAGTGTGAGAAGAATTTCGGCCTGCATAACAGTGTCCTGGCAAAAAGAGTATTGTGACCCAAATGGTGCAGGGCGCAAAGGGTACCGCACAAAAGGGGATGTTTTTCTCACTTGAAAGGGTAGAATAAGCTATTCACAATATCTGGAGAAAACCATGTTAGAGTTGTTGAAAAGTCTGGTATTCGCCGTGATCATGGTACCAGTAGTGATGGCCATCATCCTCGGTGCCATCTACGGCCTGGGTGAAGTGTTCAACGTCTTTTCGAACATTGGTCACAGAGACCAGGCTAAAAAGCAGCATTGATTCCCCACAAAACGCCCGGCTTGTCCGGGCGTTTTGCTCTCAAGATTTTCCCGTTTTCGCCGATAATATTTAACGTATCACACCGGTTTACCTCTTCAGCGGTACGATTTAACGCTGGGATCTCCCTGACGTTACCGTTATATTAATATGTATATAACGCTACTCACAGGAGTTAAAAATGGCACGTACCTGGGTACGCCTTTTCGCAGGGGCAACGCTGACGCTTTCACTTACCGGCCACGCGCTGGCGGACGACGGTAAAATCACGGTCTTTGCGGCGGCGTCGCTGACCAACGCGCTGCAGGATATCGCGGCGGCGTATAAAAAAGAGAAAAACGTCGAGGTGGTCTCCTCTTTTGCCTCTTCCTCGACGCTGGCGCGCCAGATAGAAGCGGGCGCACCGGCGGATCTGTTCATCTCTGCCGATCAGAAGTGGATGGATTACGCGGTGGAGAAGAAAGCGATTGATGCGGCAACCCGCGAAACGCTGCTGGGGAATAGCCTGGTTGTCGTGGCGCCAAAAGCCAGCGCCCAGGCGGACATTACCATCAACAAAGAGACCAACTGGACGAGCCTGCTGAACGGTGGCCGTCTGGCGGTGGGCGATCCGGAGCACGTTCCGGCCGGTATTTATGCCAAAGAAGCGCTGCAAAAGCTTGGTGCATGGGAGACATTGTCGCCGAAGCTGGCTCCGGCGGAAGATGTACGCGGCGCGCTGGCGCTGGTGGAACGCAACGAAGCCCCGCTGGGCATTGTGTATGGCTCTGATGCCGTTGCCAGTAAAGGTGTAAAAGTGGTCGCAACGTTCCCGGAAGACTCCCACAAGAAAGTGGAATATCCTGTTGCGATTGTTGATGGACATAAAAATGCGACCGTGACGGCCTTCCGCGATTACCTGAAGGGGCCGGAAGCGTCCGCAATCTTTAAACGTTACGGATTTACGACTCACTGATGATATTGACCGATCCTGAATGGCAGGCTGTTCTGCTGAGCCTTAAAGTCTCTTCCCTGGCGGTTGCGCTGAGTTTGCCCTTTGGGATCTTCTTTGCCTGGTTACTGGTTCGCTGTCAGTTTCCCGGCAAAACGCTGCTCGACAGCGTGCTTCATCTTCCGCTCGTGTTGCCGCCTGTGGTGGTCGGTTACCTGCTGCTGATTTCGATGGGGCGGCGCGGTTTTATCGGCGAGAAGCTCTACGACTGGTTTGGGCTGACGTTTGCGTTTAGCTGGCGCGGTGCGGTACTGGCGGCGGCGGTAATGTCATTTCCGCTGATGGTGAGGGCGATACGCCTCGCGCTGGAAGGCGTGGACATAAAGCTTGAACAGGCGGCCCGCACGCTGGGGGCCGGGCGCTGGCGCGTCTTTTTCACCATCACGCTTCCCCTGACGTTACCCGGGATTATTGTCGGGACGGTGCTGGCCTTCGCCCGCTCGCTGGGCGAGTTTGGCGCGACCATCACGTTTGTGTCGAACATCCCCGGCGAGACGCGAACCATCCCGTCGGCGATGTATACTCTGATTCAAACGCCGGGCGGTGAAGGCGCGGCGGCGCGTCTGTGTATTATTTCAATTGTGCTGGCGCTGGCATCGCTAATGGTGTCTGAATGGCTGGCGCGGCTCAGCCGTGAGCGGATGGGGAAATAAGCATGCTGGAACTCCATTTCACCCAGACGCTGGGAAACCATACCCTGACGCTTAACGAGACGCTGCCGGCAAGCGGCATCACCGCCATCTTCGGCGTGTCGGGGGCGGGAAAAACGTCGCTGATTAATGCCATCAGCGGTCTGACCCGCCCGCAGTCAGGCCGTATTGTCCTGAATGACCGCGTCCTGAATGACGTGGAGAATAAAGTTTACCTCTCGCCGGATAAGCGCCACATCGGCTATGTTTTCCAGGACGCGCGCTTATTCCCGCACTACAGCGTGCGCGGCAACCTGCGTTACGGCATGGCGAAAAGCATGGCCGGGCAGTTTGATAAGCTGGTGACACTTTTAGGCATTGAACCTCTGCTCGACAGGCTGCCTTCCTCGCTTTCCGGCGGAGAAAAACAGCGCGTGGCGATTGGCCGCGCGTTGCTGACCGCACCCGAACTGCTGCTGCTCGACGAACCGCTGGCCTCGCTGGATATTCCGCGTAAACGTGAACTTCTGCCTTATCTACAGCGCCTGACGCGGGAAATTAATATTCCGATGCTCTACGTCAGCCATTCGCTGGATGAGATCCTGCATCTGGCCGACAAGGTGCTGGTGCTGGAAGAGGGCCGCGTCAAGGCCTTCGGCAACCTGGAAGAGGTGTGGGGCAGCAGCGTAATGCACCCGTGGTTACCCCGGGAACAGCAGAGCAGCATCCTGAAAGTGAGCGTGCTGGAACACCACCCGCACTATGCGATGACCGCCCTGGCGCTGGGTGATCAGCATCTTTGGGTCAATAAGATTGATAAACCGTTACAATCCGTACTGCGAATTCGCATTCAGGCGTCGGACGTCTCGCTGGTGCTGCAACCACCGCTGCAAACCAGTATTCGAAATATTCTGCGCGCCAAAGTCGCGGAGTGTTTTGATGATAACGGGCAGGTGGAAGTGAAGCTTGAAGTGGGAAGCAGAACGCTCTGGGCGCGCATCAGCCCGTGGGCCAGGGATGAGTTAGGGATCAAACCCGGCCTGTGGCTTTACGCGCAAATTAAGAGCGTCTCGATTACCGCCTGATTACAACAGGTGGGTATAAATGTACTGCGCGATGCTGTCGGTGGTGTTGTCGCCGATCACCACGTTAGCACGCGCTTTGACCGCGTCGTCGGCATTGCCCATCGCCACGCCGGTACCGGCGGCTTCCAGCATGCTGATGTCGTTGTAGTTGTCGCCGAAGGCGATCACATCCCGCATCGACCAGCCTTTTGATTCCACAAACTGCGTCAGACGCTTGCCTTTGCTGTTGCCTTTGCGGGCAATGTCCACCTGGTCATGCCAGGACCATTCGCACTCCAGACCCAGCGTCTGTTCCACGTGTTTTGCAAAGGTATTCAGTTTGGTCGTGTCTTCATCCGTCAGGGCGAATTTCCAGATAGCCTCAACGTCCTGGGCTGCCTGACGCAGTGAAGATACCTGAGTAAAGACCGGACGCTGCGCTTCAGGCAGGGACAACGCCCAGTTGCTGGTGCGCACCACATGGCCGGTTGGGCGCTCGTACACCATCGCGTTATCCACGTACATCAGCCCGTGAACGGCATGCTCATCCAGCAGATCAATCAATTGCAGCGCCTGGGGAACCGGCAGCGGGTCGGAGGCTAAAACCTTTTTTGCCTGATAATCATACAAATAGGTGCCATTACAACAAATTGCAGGTGTATCTAACGCCAGTGCCTGATAAAAAGGGTGAATGGCAACGTGATGTCGACCCGTTACGATAAGGAGTTGATATCCCGCTTCCTGTGCGCGTTTAAGCGCTTCCAGAGAAGAGGGGAGAAGGGTTTTTTGCGGCGTCAGTAAGGTACCGTCTAAATCCAGAGCAATCACACGCGAGGTCATCTGTTTTCCCGGGTTAATATTGAATTTACGTTTTGATGGGATGGTACACCGAGAGGCGAATGCTTCAAAACTCCTGTCGACAATTCAGCATTCACCGTCAAAAGTTAACTACTTTCATGCGCAGTGAGGAGTGAATATTCATGAAACAAACCGTTTATACCGCCAGTCCTGAAAGCCAGCAGATCCACGTCTGGCGTTTAAATACCGAAGGGACACTCACGCTGGTGCAGGTTGTTGATGTGCCAGGCCAGGTGCAACCGATGGTCATCAGCCCGGATAAACGTTTCTTGTACGTGGGTGTGCGCCCGGAGTTCCGCGTGCTGGCCTATCGCATTTCTCCGGACGATGGCGCGCTGACGTACACTGCCGAAGCCCCGCTGCCGGGCAGCCCAACCCATATTTCTACCGATCGTAAAGGCAACTTTGTCTTCAGCGGCTCTTATAACGCGGGTTGCGTCAGCGTAACCCGTCTGGAAAATGGCATTCCGGTCGAAACCGTGGATGTGGTGGAAGGGCTTGAAGGCTGCCACTCGGCGAATATCTCTCCGGATAACCGCACGCTGTGGGTGCCTGCGCTGAAGCAGGATCGTATCTGCCTGTTCACCCTGAGCGACGATGGTCACCTGGTGGCGCAGAATCCTGCCGAAGTGACTACCGTTGAAGGCGCAGGCCCGCGCCATATGGTCTTCCATCCGAACCAGCAATACGCCTACGTGGTTAATGAACTGAACAGCTCTGTGGACGTGTGGGAACTGAAAGATCCTAACGGCCAGATTGAGTGCGTGCAGACGCTGGACATGATGCCGTCTGACTTCTCCGACACCCGCTGGGCGGCGGATATCCACATTACGCCAGATGGCCGCCATCTGTACACCTGTGACCGTACCTCCAGCCTGATTACCGTGTTTAGCGTTTCTGAAGACGGCAGCGTGCTGGCGGTTGAAGGCTTCCAGCCAACGGAAACCCAGCCGCGCGGCTTTAATATCGATCACAGCGGTAAATACCTGATTGCAGCGGGGCAGAAATCCCACCACATCGCGCTGTATGAAATCAAAGGCGAGCAGGGTCTGCTGGAAGAGAAAGGGCGCTACGCCGTAGGCCAGGGGCCGATGTGGGTGGTGGTTAACGCTCACTAAGCGGCTTAAAACAAAAAAACCTCGCGAATGCGAGGTTTTTTATGCCCGGTGGCACTGCGTTTACCGGGCCTACGGGTTATGTAGGCCGGGTAAGGCGAAGCCGCCACCCGGCAAAACAGCTTACTGCTTCGGCTCAGCAACCACTTTGCTACCCAGACCGCGGTTGTTGTATTCCCACATGCGGTTGAAGTTAGCGTCGTTCAGGTTGCGCTGCACGTTCCCTTTATCATCCATCGCACCGGTATTGCCGGAGAACGGACGTTTGGAGATTGCTGCATCAGCCCACGGCTTCGCCATGTTGAAGCCTTCGTTGATCACGCTGTCGCGGATCACGACCTGGCCGTTAGTGGCAGAGTCCACGTCCAGGGAACGTCCCAGCTGCGCCACGCCGTCACCGGCAGCATTAAAGCGGCTGTTCACGGCCAGGAAGCCGTAGAAGAGGTTAGACTGGGTTGCCGGAGCAAACACGTAACCTTCCTGCTGAGTACGTGAGTTCACCACGCGGAAATCGGTGTTATCAAACACCACCGCGCCGCGACCGGACACCAGATCCACGTCACCTTCAACGTAGCTGTTGGTCACCAGGGTACGGGTCAGGCGGTTATTCTGCAGGGCGTTCTGCACGCCGCTGTTGGTCACGAAGAAGGTGTTCTGCCGGCCCAGAATGTTGACGTTGTTAATCTGCACCTGGTCGCCATCGCTACGCAGCGCAACGGCCTGGTGGTTACCGGCATCAACGCTGTCGCCCAGGGTATTCTGGATGGTCAGGTTCTGCAGCTGCAGACCGTTATTCTGAGACCAGAACACCGCTGAGCACATCACGCCAATGGTGGCGGAACGCTTGCTCTGGCAGTTATCAAACATGTACCACGCCGGTTTACCCGGCATATATTTACCGGCCGGGTTCACCAGGTGACGCCAGGTGTTGCTGTCGATTTCGGAATCAATCGCCAGGCCAATTTTTACGTCGATAGCTTTTTCGCCCAGACCGTAAAGCGTAATGCTGCCTGGTGCGGCCGGAACATACACGGTGCCTTCATATTCACCTGGCAGGATCGCGATGTACTGGCGAGACGCGCTGTGTTTAGTGATGGCAGCATCAACCGCAGCCTGAATAGAGGTATGCGTTACGCCCTGCGCACCCGCCGGGCCTACCACGAAGTCAGGCTGTTTAGGCAGGTTAATAGACGACGGTGTCCACGGTGCAGCGTTAGGATCCATCGCTGAGAAGTAGTGCGCACGATCGAAGTTCTTCGCTTCATCAGCGGACAAAATCGGGCGGGAGGCGGTACCGGGCGCAACCTGCTCAGAAGGTCGCTGATCCGGTGGGGTTGAACTGCATGCGGATAAGGTCACGCCAAAGGCGAGTGCTAACGCCAGACGGGAAATCCTGGAAATGTTCAAGGTGAAGCTCCTGGGTATGCAAGTCTTTACGGGATAGACGAAATAGCCTGCTTTTTTATACTAAGTTGAGCGAAACGGGAAGATAAAAAGGGTAAAAGTTGCATTTTTAGCCCCGAAGCCGCAGGTAAGTGATCACAAATAAATAACATTTTCCACAAAGTCGGTTGACAGCAGGCAACAGATGAAAATAAATGTCTATACAACCTATGACAAGTGGAATGCCCATGCAGCAGATTCATCCCGACGATGTAATATGGCGAAATGCGCGACTGGCTACGATGGTGCCGGACGTCTCTGCGCCCTATGGACTGAAAGAGCAACATGCCCTGGTCGTGCGCGGCCACACCCTTCTGGCCGTGATCCCTGAATCTGACATTCCTGCCGGACACCCTCACTGTGTCGATCTCCAGGGGCGTCTGGTCACGCCTGGCCTGATTGACTGCCATACCCACCTGGTGTTTGGCGGCGATCGCGCGGCGGAGTGGGAGCAGCGTCTGAACGGCGTCTCTTATCAAACCATCAGCGTCCAGGGGGGCGGGATTAACGCGACCGTGACGGCGACGCGCAGCAGCTCACCCGAAACCCTGCTTAAACTGGCGCAGCAGCGGCTTCAGCGACTGATGAATGAAGGCGTCACTACGGTTGAAATCAAGTCGGGATACGGTCTAAACCCCGAGGCCGAAGAGAAGATGCTGCAGGTTGCCCGCCAGCTGAGCCTCAATAATCCGATCGATATCAGCCCTACGCTGCTGGCGGCCCATGCGGTTCCGCCGGAATACCGACAGGATCCAGATGCGTATCTCACGCTGGTCTGTGAGCAGATATTGCCCACGCTGTGGCAAAAAGAGTTATATGAAGCAGTAGACGTGTTCTGCGAAAACGTCGGCTTTACCCCGTCGCAAACCGAGCGCCTCTTTCAGGCGGCAACCGCGCTCGGCATCCCGGTGAAAGGACATGTCGAACAGCTGTCGAATCAGGGCGGTGCGGCGCTGGTTAGCCGGTATAAGGGACGCTCCGCCGATCATATCGAATATCTTGACGACGCAGGCGTTCAGGCGATGGCGGAAAGCGGCACGGTTGCGGTCCTGTTGCCGGGGGCGTTCTATTTTCTGCAGGAGCGCCAGCGTCCGCCGGTTGAACAGCTCAGAAAACAGGGTGTGCCGATGGCGGTCGCCACCGACTACAACCCCGGCACCAGCCCGTTTGCCAGCCTGCACCTGGCGATGAACATGGCCTGCGTCCAGTTCGGCCTGACGCCGGAAGAGGCCTGGGCTGGCGTGACGCGACACGCGGCGCAGGCGCTGGGGCGTGGTGCAACCCACGGACAGCTGCGGGCCGGGTTTGTCGCCGATTTTATCGTCTGGGATGCTCATCATCCGGTTGAGATGGTCTACGAGCCGGGACGCAATCCGCTGTATCAACGTATTTTCCGTGGGGAGGCAGTATGAGGTTATGGCGGTCCGTAGCCGAAACGGTCTGGCAGGGGCGCGACGACAGCGCCGAGGCCAGCAATGCGACGCGCATTTTCCAGACGATAAAGCAGCAGGGGCAGTTCACGCCGCTTTCATCCGGCATCGCGCTGATAGGCTTTGAATGTGATGCAGGGGTAAAACGCAATCAGGGCAGGCCCGGCGCCGTGCAGGCGCCTGATATGCTGCGAAAGGCGCTGGCGAATATGGCAAGCCATCAGGGACACGATCGGCTGGCGGATATGGGCTCGGTTTACGTTGAAGGCGACGAGCTGGAAGCGGCACAGCAGGCGTTAAGCGATGCCGTTACGGCCTGTCAGCAGTCCGGGATGCGTACGCTGGTCTTTGGCGGTGGGCACGAAACCGCCTGGGCACACGGTCGGGGCGTGCTGGACGCGTTCCCCAACGAGCGCGTGGCGGTGATCAATCTTGATGCGCATCTTGACCTGCGCAAGGCCGACCGGGCGACGTCCGGCACCCCGTTTCGCCAGCTGGCGCACTATTGCGATGAGCGCGGGCGGGCATTTCAGTACGCCTGCTTTGGCGTGAGCCGGGCGGCCAACACGCAGGCTCTGTGGGATGAGGCCGAACGCCTGAACGTCACGCTGGTGGAAGATCTCCATTTCAGGCGCGATGCGCTATCTGCGCTGGAAAAAGTGCTGGCGCAGGCTGACCGTATCTATCTGACGATCGATCTGGACGTCCTGCCCGCCAGCGAAATGCCTGCCGTTTCCGCTCCGGCTGCGTTAGGCATACCGGCGCTGGATCTTCTGCCGGTTATCGAACAAATCTGCCGTAGCGGTAAGCTACAGGCCGCCGATCTGGTAGAGTTTAACCCGCAGTACGATCGGGACGGACAGGGCGCAAAGCTTGCCGCCCGTCTGGCCTGGCAAATTGCTCACTGGTGGGCATAATATTATTCAAGGAGTTACGATGTTTTCACGCTCACCTCTGCCGCAGTCGAGCCCTCCCGCGCCTTTCTACGAAAAGGTGAAGCAGGCGATCAGCGAAAAAATCGCCACCGGCGTCTGGCGGCCGCACGATCGCATTCCCTCGGAGGCCGAGCTGGTGGCGCAGTTCGGTTTTAGCCGGATGACCGTCAACCGGGCGCTGCGCGAGCTGACCGACGAAGGGCTTCTGGTGCGCCTGCAGGGCGTGGGGACATTTGTGGCGGAACCGAAAGGGCAATCCGCCCTGTTTGAAATCCGCAGTATTGCCGATGAGATAACCTCGCGTAATCACCAGCACCGCTGTGAGGTACTGGTGCTCGAAGAGACCCAGGCCAGCGCCGAGCAGGCGGTAGAGCTGAATGTCAAAGAAGGTAGCCGGATCTTCCACTCGGTTATGGTGCATTTTGAGAACGACATTCCGGTGCAGATTGAAGATCGCTGCGTGAATGCTGAACGGATACCGGACTATCTGAACCAGGATTACACCCAGACGACGCCGCACGCCTATCTCTCGCTCGTCGCACCGCTGACGGAAGGGGAGCACATTGTGGAGGCCGTGCGCGCCACGCCGCAGGAGTGTGAACGGTTGCGAATTAAAGAGCACGATCCGTGCCTGCTGATCCGCCGTCGAACCTGGTCCTCGTCGCACATTGTGTCGCATGCCCGACTGCTTTTCCCGGGGAACCGTTACCGGCTGCAGGGCCACTTTATGTCATAAGTTTTAAAAGCGTGATAGCTAACGCAATATAACAAAATTGTATCTTTTTTGTTAAAACTGACCTTGTGTGTGCTTGTCTATACAAGTATATCTAAATGCATCACTGTCCCGTATGAGGAGCACACAATGTCGTCAGGTAAATACCGCCAGCAGGATGTCCGCGCCGCGCGCGGCACCACTCTCACCGCCAAAAGCTGGCTCACCGAAGCCCCGCTGCGTATGTTGATGAACAACCTTGATCCTGAGGTGGCGGAGAACCCCCACGAGCTGGTGGTCTACGGCGGCATAGGCCGCGCCGCGCGCAACTGGGAATGCTATGACGCAATTGTAAAATCCCTGACCGAACTCGAACATGACGAAACCCTGCTGGTGCAGTCCGGCAAGCCGGTGGGCGTGTTCAAAACGCACAAAAACGCGCCGCGCGTGCTGATCGCCAACTCTAACCTCGTGCCGCACTGGGCCACCTGGGAACACTTCAACGAACTGGACGCGAAAGGGCTGGCGATGTATGGCCAGATGACCGCGGGTAGCTGGATCTACATCGGCAGTCAGGGGATTGTGCAGGGCACCTACGAAACCTTCGTGGAAGCCGGTCGCCAGCACTATAATGGCTCGCTCAAAGGCCGCTGGGTGCTGACCGCGGGTCTCGGTGGGATGGGCGGCGCGCAGCCGCTGGCCGCCACGCTTGCCGGCGCGTGCTCGCTCAATATTGAATGCCAGCAGAGCCGCATTGATTTCCGTCTGCGTACCCGTTACGTCGACGAACAGGCAACCGACCTGGACGATGCGCTGGCGCGCATCAAAAAATACACGTCTGAAGGTAAAGCGGTGTCGATTGCCCTGTGCGGCAACGCGGCGGACATTCTCCCGCAGCTCGTCGCCCGCGGCGTACGCCCGGATCTGGTTACCGACCAGACCAGCGCCCATGACCCGCTGCACGGTTACCTGCCAAAAGGCTGGACGTGGGAAGACTATCAGCAAAAAGCGGAAACCGATCCGGAAGGCACGGTGCTTGCCGCGAAACGCTCCATGGCGGAACACGTCTCCGCGATGCTGGCCTTCAGCAAGATGGGCATTCCGACCTTTGATTACGGCAATAACATTCGCCAGATGGCGAAAGAGATGGGCGTGAATAACGCCTTCGACTTCCCGGGCTTCGTTCCTGCCTATATTCGCCCGCTGTTCTGCCGCGGCATCGGTCCGTTCCGCTGGGTTGCCCTGTCCGGTGACCCGGAGGATATCTACAAAACCGACGCCAAAGTGAAGGAGATCGTCGCCGATGACGAACACCTGCACCGCTGGCTGGATATGGCCCGCGAGCGCATTAACTTCCAGGGCCTGCCGGCGCGTATCTGCTGGGTAGGGCTGGAGTGGCGGCAAAAACTCGGTCTGGCCTTCAACGAAATGGTGCGCAGCGGTGAAGTTTCCGCGCCGATCGTCATTGGCCGCGACCACCTGGACTCCGGCTCCGTCGCCAGCCCGAACCGCGAAACCGAAGCCATGCGCGACGGCTCGGATGCGGTCTCCGACTGGCCGCTGCTGAACGCTCTTCTGAATACCGCCAGCGGCGCGACCTGGGTATCGCTGCACCACGGTGGCGGCGTGGGGATGGGCTTCTCCCAGCATTCCGGGATGGTCATCGTCTGCGACGGAACCGATGAAGCCGCCGCGCGTATCGCTCGCGTACTCCACAACGACCCGGCAACCGGCGTGATGCGTCACGCGGATGCGGGTTATGAGATTGCCATTGACTGTGCCAAAGAGCAGGGCCTTAACCTGCCGATGATCCCTGCCACACAAGGAAAGCATGAATGAACGCATTAACACTCACTCCCGGCTCGCTGACGCTCAAACAGCTGCGTAACGTCTGGCGTAAACCGGTCACCCTTTCGCTGGATGAAAGCGCGCACGCGGCCATTAATGACAGCGTTGCCTGTGTGGAAGCCATTGTGGCCGAAGGGCGCACTGCCTACGGGATTAACACCGGCTTTGGGCTGCTGGCGCAGACCCGCATCGCGACGCACGATCTGGAAAACCTGCAGCGTTCGCTGGTGCTGTCGCACGCGGCGGGCGTCGGCCAGCCGCTTGACGATGAGATTGTCCGTCTGATGATGGTCCTCAAAATCAACAGCCTGGCGCGCGGCTTTTCAGGCATTCGCCTGAGCGTGATTCAGGCGCTGATGGCGCTGGTCAATGCGGAAGTCTATCCGTGGATCCCGGCAAAAGGCTCTGTTGGGGCATCCGGCGATCTTGCCCCGCTGGCGCACATGTCGCTGCTGCTGCTGGGCGAAGGCAAAGCGCGCTGGCAGGGCGAGTGGCTGCCTGCGAAAGAGGCGCTGAAAAAAGCCGGCTTAACGCCCATTACGCTGGCGGCGAAAGAGGGGCTGGCACTGCTGAACGGCACGCAGGCATCGACCGCTTTCGCGCTGCGCGGCCTGTTTGAAGCGGAAGATCTGTTTGCCTCGGCGGTGGTGTGCGGCGCGCTGACCACCGAAGCCGTGCTGGGCTCGCGTCGCCCGTTCGATGCCCGCATCCACGAGGTGCGCGGTCAGCGCGGGCAGATTGATGCCGCCGCGATGTACCGTCACGTGCTTACCGACACCAGCGAAATTGCCGATTCACACCATAACTGCGAAAAGGTGCAGGATCCGTATTCCCTGCGCTGCCAGCCGCAGGTGATGGGCGCGTGCCTGACGCAGCTGCGTCAGGCGGCGGAGGTGCTGCTGGTCGAAGCCAACGCGGTGTCCGATAACCCGCTGGTGTTCGCCCAGGAAAACGAGGTGGTCTCCGGCGGTAACTTCCACGCCGAGCCGGTAGCGATGGCGGCGGATAATATCGCCCTGGCGATTGCCGAAGTCGGCGCGTTGTCCGAGCGCCGTATCGCGCTGATGATGGATAAACATATGTCCCAGCTACCACCGTTCCTGGTGCGTAACGGCGGGGTCAACTCGGGCTTTATGATTGCTCAGGTGACGGCCGCAGCGCTGGCAAGCGAGAACAAAGCACTGTCGCACCCGCACAGCGTGGACAGCCTGCCAACGTCTGCAAACCAGGAAGATCACGTTTCGATGGCACCGGCTGCCGGGCGTCGTCTCTGGGAAATGGCCTCCAACACCCGCGGCGTGCTGGCGGTGGAATGGCTGGCGGCAAGTCAGGGTATCGATCTGCGTGAAGGGCTAAAATCCAGCCCGCTGCTGGAGCAGGCGCGTCAGGTGCTGCGCGAGCACGTCACCCATTACGACGACGACCGCTTCTTTGCCCCGGATATTGATAAGGCGATGCAGCTTCTGGAAGAAGGGCGGCTGGTGGGGCTGTTACCTTCGGTGCTGTGATTTTTCCCCTCACCCTCACCCTAACCCTCTCCCAAAGGGAGAGGGAATTGCCAGGTTTTCTCCCTCTCCCTGTGGGAGAGGGCCGGGGTGAGGGCATCAGCCCGCACTATTACGAATACATCGCCGTAATCGACGCGCTGCCAAGCGTATGGAAATGCACGTTAAACCCGACCATCGCGCCGCTCGCCCCTTCATCGACCTCAATCTTCTCCACATCCAGCGCGTGCACCGTGAAGATATAGCGGTGGGTTTCCCCTTTTGGCGGCGCCGCGCCCCCGTAGCCCGCTTTACCGAAGTCAGTGCGCGTCTGAATGGCACCTTCAGGCAGGGCAACCAGGTCTGAACCGGAACCCTGCGGCAGGACGCGCGTGTCGGCAGGCAGGTTCGCCACAATCCAGTGCCACCAGCCGGAGCCAGTAGGCGCATCCGGGTCGTAGCAGGTCACGACAAAGCTTTTGGTGCCTGCCGGAACCTCATCCCACGCCAGGTGTGGGGAGATATTGTCTCCCTGATACCCCATGCCGTTGAAAACGTGACGCTCCGGCAGTTTTTCACCGTCGCGCAGATCTTTGCTGATGATTTTCATACGGTTTACCCTCGTTGATCGCTCGTTCAGCAAGTGTAATGCATAGGGTTAAATCGTGAAATGCGCGGGAATGTTAACGGCTGTTACAACCGCGTCGGTTAATTTTCGCAGCTGCTCCGGCGTAATGCTGTACGGCGGCATCAGGTAGATAAGCTTGCCGAAAGGCCGTACCCACACGCCCTGGTCCACGAAGAAGCGCTGTAGCGCCGCCATATTCACCGGATGGGTGGTTTCAATCACCCCGATGGCGCCCAGCACGCGCACGTCCGCGACGAAATTCGCCCCTGAGGCGGCGCTCAGCTCTGCTTTCAGCTGCGCTTCAATCGCCGCCACCTGCGTTTGCCACTCGCCGCTCTCCAGAATGGCGAGGCTTTCGCTTGCGACGGCGCAGGCGAGAGGATTACCCATAAACGTCGGGCCGTGCATAAAGCAGCCTGCTTCGCCGTCGCTGATGGTGTCGGCGACCTGGCGGGTCATGAGCGTGGCGGAGAGCGTCATGGTGCCGCCGGTCAGCGCTTTGCCGAGGCACAGAATATCCGGGGCGATACCCGCATGTTCGCAGGCAAACAGCTTGCCGGTGCGGCCAAAGCCGGTGGCGATCTCATCGGCAATCAGCAGAATGCCCTCGCGGTCGCACATCCTGCGAATACGCCTCAACCATTCCGGGTGGTACATCCGCATCCCCCCCGCGCCCTGCACAATCGGCTCAAGTATCACGGCGGCGATTTCATGGCGATGCGCCGCCATCAGCCGCGCGAAGCCGACCATGTCCATCTCGTTCCACTCGCCGTCGAAGCGGCTCTGGGGGGCCGGGGCAAACAGGTTTTCCGGCAGATAGCCCTTCCACAGGCTGTGCATGGAGTTGTCCGGATCGCATACCGACATCGCCCCGAAGGTATCCCCGTGATAGCCGTTGCGGAAGGTGAGGAACCGCTGGCGCGTTTCGCCCTTCGCGTGCCAGTACTGCAGCGCCATTTTCATCGCCACTTCCACCGCCACGGAGCCGGAATCCGCCAGGAACACGCACTCCAGCGAGTCAGGCGTCATCGCCACCAGGCGACGGCATAAATCCACCGCGGGCTGATGGGTGATACCGCCGAACATCACGTGCGACATCTGGTCAATCTGCGCCTTCATTGCCGCATTCAGGCGCGGGTGGTTGTACCCGTGAATGGCCGCCCACCAGGATGACATCCCGTCAACGAGCTGTTCGCCGCTGGCGAGATGCAGCTCGCAGCCGTGGGCGGAGGTCACCGGATAGACGGGAAGGGGGCGGGTCGTGGAGGTGTAAGGGTGCCAGATATGCTGCTTGTCGAAGGCGAGATCGTCCTGGGTCATAATCGACTTGTAAACCATTTTGAAAAGTTTTAGGTTTACGAGTATAAACCGAACCGAAAATTAACAAAACCCTTTGGAGAAGCCCCATGGCTCACCACGCACGCTGGACGATGTCGCAAGTCACTGAATTATTCAATAAACCTTTCCTTGAGCTGATGTTCGAAGCCCAACAGGTGCATCGTCAGCACTTCGATCCTCGCCATGTTCAGGTCAGCACGCTGCTGTCGATCAAAACCGGTGCCTGCCCTGAAGACTGCAAATATTGCCCGCAGAGCGCGCGCTACAAAACCGGCCTGGAATCCGAACGGCTGATGGAAGTTGAGCAGGTACTCGACTCGGCGCGCAAGGCGAAAAACGCCGGCTCGACCCGCTTCTGCATGGGCGCGGCGTGGAAGAACCCGCACGATCGCGACATGCCTTACCTGGAGCAGATGGTAAAAGGCGTGAAGGAGATGGGCCTAGAGGCCTGTATGACGCTCGGCACGCTCAACGAGGAGCAGGCGCAGCGCCTCTCGGCGGCGGGGCTGGACTACTACAACCACAACCTCGACACCTCGCCGGAATTTTACGGCAACATCATCACCACGCGTACCTACCAGGAGCGTCTGGATACGCTGGATAAAGTGCGTGATGCCGGAATCAAAGTGTGCTCCGGCGGTATCGTGGGTTTAGGCGAAACGGTGAAAGACCGCGCGGGCCTGCTGCTGCAGCTGGCTAACCTGCCGACCCCGCCGGAAAGCGTGCCGATCAACATGCTGGTGAAGGTCAAGGGCACGCCGCTGGCGGACAACGATGACGTGGATGCGTTTGATTTTATTCGCACCATCGCGGTGGCGCGCATCATGATGCCGACCTCTTTCGTGCGCCTCTCTGCCGGTCGCGAGCAGATGAACGAGCAGACCCAGGCCATGTGCTTTATGGCCGGAGCCAACTCTATCTTCTATGGCTGCAAGCTGCTGACCACGCCGAACCCGGAAGAGGACAAAGACGTTCAGCTGTTCCGCAAGCTGGGGCTTAACCCGCATCAGACCGAGGTGCTGACGGGCGATAACGAGCAACAGCAGCAGCTGGAGCAGCAGATTTTCAACGCCGACACCGACCAGTTCTACAACGCGGCAGCCGTATGACCTGGCAGGCACGTATCAACTCTGCGCTTGACGACCGTCGGGCGGCAGAGGCATTTCGCGTTCGCAGGGTGGTGGAAAACGGCGCGGGCCGTTTTCTTACCCGCGACGGGCGGCAGTTTTGTAATTTCTCCAGCAACGACTATCTCGGGTTGAGCCAGCATACGGCCATTATCCGCGCCTGGCAGCAGGGCGCTGAGCGGTTTGGCGTGGGCAGCGGCGGCTCGGGACACGTCAGCGGATACACCACAGCGCATCATGCGCTGGAAGAGGAACTGGCTGACTGGCTCGGCTACCCGCGCGCGCTGCTGTTTATCTCCGGCTTTGCCGCCAACCAGGCGGTGATTACTGCCCTGATGGAAAAAGAGGACCGCATTGTCGCCGACCGCTTAAGTCACGCCTCCCTGCTGGAGGCGGCACATTTAAGCCCGGCGCAGCTGCGCCGCTTTGCTCATAACGATGCGGGACAGCTTGCTGCGCTGCTGGATAAACCCTGCGACGGACAACAGCTGGCGGTCACGGAAGGGGTATTCAGCATGGACGGCGACAGCGCGCCGCTTGCCGCGCTGCACGATACCGCCAAACGGCAAAACGCCTGGCTGCTGGTGGACGATGCCCACGGCATTGGCGTAATGGGCGACGAAGGGCGCGGGAGCGCGTATCAGCAAAACGTGAAGCCGGAGCTGCTGATTGTCACCTTCGGCAAAGGTTTTGGCGTCAGCGGCGCCGCCGTGCTGTGCAGCGAATCCGTCGCCGACTATCTGCTGCAGTTTGCCCGACACCTAATCTATAGCACCAGCATGCCCCCGGCGCAGGCCGTGGCGCTGTCTGCATCGCTGGCGGTGATCCGCAGCGCAGAAGGGGATGAACGTCGCCAGCGTCTGGCAGAGCATATCGCTCGCTTCCGTCAGGGACTTGAGGCGCTGCCCTTCCGCAGTCCCGATTCGCAGAGCGCTATCCAGCCGGTGATTGTCGGTGAAAATGCCCGCGCGCTGGCGCTGGCACAGGCGCTGCGCCAGCGCGGCATGTGGGTGACCGCCATCCGCCCGCCAACGGTCCCGCCAGGTACCGCGCGGCTGCGCTTAACCCTGACGGCGGCGCATGAACGACAGGATATTGAGACGTTGCTGGAGGCGCTCCATGTTGCCGGTGAATAAGCAGGCCATCGCGGCGGCATTTGGTCGCGCCGCGCAGAGCTATTCGCAGCACGATGAGCTGCAGCGTCTGAGCGCGCAGGGGCTTCTGACCGCGCTTGGCGAGAGTCGTTTTCCGCAGGTACTCGACGCCGGCTGTGGTCCGGGCAGCAACAGCCGCTACTGGCGCGGGGCAGGAAGCCAGGTGACGGCTATCGATCTCTCAGCCCAGATGCTGGAAGAGGCACGCCAGCGGCAGGCGGCAGATCGCTATCTGCTGGCCGATATCGAGGCGATCCCGCTGGCGGATGCGCAGTTCGATCTGGTCTGGAGCCATCTGGCGGTCCAGTGGTGCAGCAGCCTGCCGCAGGCCTTGCGCGAGCTTTATCGCGTGGCGCGACCGGGCGGGAAGGTGGCCTTTACCACCTTGCTGGAGAGTTCGCTGCCGGAGCTGAATCAGGCGTGGAAAGCGGTGGATGAGCAGCCGCACGCTAACCGTTTTTTATCGCATGAGCAGGTGACGCAGGCGCTGACAGGCTGGCGCTACCGCAGCACGGTGCAGACCATCACGCTCAATTTTAGCGATGCGTTCAGCGCCATGCGTTCGCTGAAGGGCATCGGCGCCACGCACCTGCATACCGGACGGGAGAAAAAACCACTCACCCGCGGACAGCTGCAGCGGCTGGAGCTGGCCTGGCCTCAGCAGCGGGGTTATTTCCCGCTCTCTTATCAACTTTTTCATGGGATTATCGAACGTGACTGAACGTTATTTTGTCACCGGAACGGATACGGAAGTGGGCAAAACGGTGGCCAGCTCTGCGCTGCTGCAGGCGGCACGAAAGCTCGGAAAAAACACCGCCGGATATAAGCCCGTTGCTTCCGGCAGCGAGATGACGGCGGAAGGGTTACGCAACACCGACGCGCTGGCGCTCCAGCGTAACAGCACGCGTGAACTCGCCTATTCAGCGGTCAATCCGTACACCTTTGCCGAGCCGACCTCGCCGCACATCATCAGCGCTGACGAAGGTCGTCCGATTGATTTCGCCCTGCTTTCAGCCGGGTTACGGGCGCTGGAAAGCCAGGCCGACTGGGTGCTGGTGGAAGGGGCTGGAGGCTGGTTTACGCCGCTTTCGGACACGCAGACGTTTGCTGACTGGGTGCAGGCCGAGCAGCTTCCGGTCATTCTGGTCGTCGGCGTTAAGCTGGGCTGCATCAATCACGCCATGCTGACCGCGCAGGCCATACGGCAGGCCGGGCTGCGTCTGGCGGGCTGGATAGCCAACGACGTGGTTGCGCCGGGGAAACGACACCAGGAGTATCTGGCGACGCTCAGGCGCGTTCTTCCCGCCCCGTGCCTCGGAGAAATTCCCTGGCTTGCTGACGGCGCGGAAAATGCCGAAACCGGGCGTTATCTCGATCTCAGCGTCTTGCTTCCCGCGACATCCAGTGCGCGATAAGCTCGTCATCCAGTTCGTTAACGTGGCCCTGCGCCACGTTACGCCCGCGATAGAGCATACAGAAACGGTCCGCAACCCGGCGGATAAACGACAGCTGCTGCTCCGCTAACAGCACCGTCATACCTAACTCCCGGTTTAAGCGCGCCAGCAGCTGCCCCAGCTTCTGAGCGAAGCTGTGTCCTGCGCCGTGCAGGGGCTCATCGAGGATCAGCAGGTGAGGACGGTTCACCAGCGCATTAGCCAGCGCCAGCTGGTACTGGTCGTCCGGAGAGAGCGTGTTGGCGCGGGTCTGTCGCAATGCGTAGAGCGCTGGAAACAGGTCGTAAACGTCATTTTTCGCTTCAGGGTTGGGTTTCCCCATCGCCCGCATGGCGATATGCAGATTCTCCTCAATCGTTAACTGGGAGAAGATCCGCCTGTCCTGCGGGACATAGCCTATCTCCGTTCCTGAACGCTGTTCTGGCGGCAGGTTAAGCAAATCGCGCGGCGGCGCGCCTGCCTCATGCCAGATGATGCTACCGCTTTCGACGGGCACTCTCCCGGCGATGCAATTCATGAGGGTGGTTTTCCCCATTCCCGGCAGGCCAACGACGCCTGTACACATCCCTTGCGGAAAATCCAAATTCACGTTCCATAGCGTATGTTGGCTTCCGTAAAACTGATTCACAGCACGCAGACTCAACATCTTTCTCTCCTTAAAAATGTGTGTAGGTGAGGCTCGGGTTTGAATCTGCAAAACCCCTGCCAGAAACCGAAAAGCGTTTAAAAAACCGGCTTTTTTAGGAATAAGTCACCGGAGAGGGGGTGAGAAAAAACGGGATTGCACATCGACGGTGCTGGCGGTGTTGAGTTGTGGTGCAGAACCCGAAATGCTGAAAATGTGAGCAAGATCGCATCGGTTGGTTATGAATGACGCAACTGTTAATCAGCAAAAAATAGCTATAAAAATTTTTTACCGCCGTCTCGTGGGAAAATCCGGGAATTTGCCGAGCGCCAGTCTGCATGGGCTGGAAGCAGTTATCCACTATTCCTGTGGATAACCATGTGCATTAGAGTTAGAAAACACGCGATAAGCGAGAGAAGACGCGGCTTACGCCCAAATTGACGCGAAACGCGGCTTTAGAAAATATCGTTTATTATTTAATTGCTTAGATAAAAGCAATTCCCGTCATGAAAGTGTCACTCGTTGCCACAAAACTATCATTACCTGGCTTGACAAATGTTAAAAAAGAAAAAGTTCTGGGGATAACCTGACCTGACTGGTGTTTTATATTGTCACAGTCCAAATTTTGGTCGCTATCGCGCTAATCATTCAGGCGCTACTCTAAATATCCTGACATGCTACTGGTTTTTCATCCAGTGTTTTTTACTGGCATTCCTGGCAACAAGGAGTAAAATTACTCACCTGCCGCTTATAACGTCATCAGGTTGTCGCCCATGAGTAAACCGTTCAAATTGAATTCTGCTTTCCGTCCATCTGGCGATCAGCCTGAGGCGATCCGTCGTCTGGAAGAAGGGCTGGAAGATGGGCTGGCGCACCAGACGCTGCTGGGGGTAACCGGCTCGGGTAAAACGTTCACCATCGCCAACGTGATTGCGGATCTCCAGCGCCCCACGATGGTGCTGGCACCCAATAAAACCCTGGCAGCACAGCTTTACGGCGAGATGAAAGAGTTCTTCCCGGAAAACGCCGTGGAGTATTTCGTCTCCTACTACGATTACTACCAGCCTGAAGCTTATGTACCGAGCTCTGACACCTTCATTGAGAAAGATGCCTCGGTGAACGAACACATCGAGCAGATGCGTCTGTCGGCCACTAAGGCGCTTCTGGAGCGTCGCGATGTGGTCGTTGTCGCATCGGTTTCCGCGATCTACGGTCTCGGCGATCCGGATCTCTATCTCAAGATGATGCTGCACCTGACGCAGGGGATGATCATCGACCAGCGCGCCATCGTCCGTCGTCTGGCGGAGCTGCAGTATGCGCGTAACGATCAGGCGTTCCAGCGCGGCACCTTCCGCGTACGCGGTGAGGTGATCGACATCTTCCCGGCGGAATCGGACGATATGGCACTGCGCGTCGAGCTGTTCGACGAAGAGGTTGAACGCCTGTCGCTCTTCGACCCGCTGACCGGACACGTTGAGTCGGTGATCCAGCGCTTCACCATCTACCCGAAAACGCACTACGTGACGCCGCGCGAGCGTATCGTGCAGGCGATGGAAGAGATCAAAGTGGAGCTGGCCGAGCGCCGTAAGGTGCTGCTGGCGAACAATAAGCTGCTGGAAGAGCAGCGCCTGAGCCAGCGCACCCAGTTTGACCTTGAGATGATGAACGAGCTGGGCTACTGCTCCGGCATTGAAAACTACTCCCGCTTCCTCTCCGGGCGCGGGCCGGGCGAGCCGCCGCCGACGCTGTTTGATTACCTTCCGGCAGACGGTTTGCTGGTGATCGACGAATCCCACGTTACGATCCCGCAGATCGGCGGGATGTACCGCGGCGACCGGGCGCGTAAAGAGACGCTGGTAGAGTACGGCTTCCGCCTGCCGTCGGCGCTGGATAACCGTCCGATGAAATTTGAAGAGTTTGAGGCGCTCGCGCCGCAAACCATCTACGTTTCGGCCACGCCGGGCAACTACGAGCTGGAAAAATCGGGCGATGAGGTGGTTGACCAGGTGGTGCGTCCGACCGGGCTGTTGGATCCGGTTATCGAGGTGCGTCCGGTGGCCACCCAGGTGGACGACCTGCTCTCTGAGATCCGCGCCCGTTCCGCCATCAACGAGCGCGTGCTGGTGACCACGCTCACCAAGCGTATGGCGGAAGACCTGACCGAGTATCTCGAAGAGCACGGCGAGAAGGTGCGTTATCTGCACTCGGATATCGATACCGTGGAGCGCATGGAGATTATCCGCGACCTGCGTCTGGGCGAGTTTGACGTGCTGGTAGGGATTAACCTGCTGCGAGAAGGTCTCGATATGCCGGAGGTCTCGCTGGTGGCGATTCTCGATGCGGACAAAGAGGGCTTCCTGCGTTCTGAACGCTCCCTGATCCAGACCATCGGTCGTGCGGCGCGTAACGTCAACGGTAAAGCGATTCTGTACGGTGACAAAATTACCCCGTCGATGGCGAAAGCGATTGGTGAGACGGAACGCCGCCGCGAGAAACAGCAGCGCTACAACGAAGAACACGGCATTACGCCGCAGGGTCTGAACAAGAAGGTGGTGGATATTCTGGCGCTGGGTCAGAACATTGCCAAAACCAAAGCGAAAGGCCGCGGCAAGGCGCGTTCAGTGGTGGAAGAAGATACCGTCGTGCTGACGCCGAAAGCGCTGCAGCAGAAAATCCACGAGCTGGAAGGTCAGATGATGCAGCACGCGCAGAACCTGGAGTTCGAAGAGGCGGCGCAGATCCGCGACCAGCTTCATCAGCTGCGGGATCTGTTTATCGCGGCATCGTGAGACGGTTTTGCCCGGTGGCGCTGCGCTTACCGGGCCTACGGGGTTAGCGTCTTTTGTAGCCCCGGTAAGCGCAGCGCCACCGGGGGGTTTTTGCTAACCCAGCGCCTGAATCGCCTTCTCCAGCGCCTCGCGCAGCAGATGGCGGTCGTGGCGATACTTGATGTCTGAGGCCTCCAGCGGCTCCTGCACCACCAGACGATTGCCAATCCCTGACACATCCACTTTTGGTCCCACGACTACGCCGTCAATGATTTTCTTGCCGACGTAATGCTCCATTAATTCAAGTTTGTCTGCCAGCGACAGGCTCGCCGCCGCCGGGCTCAGTTCACGTCCCAGATTACCGATGTAAACCATCGGCGCCGGGGTGCGGCGCAGCGCCTGCGCCAGCTCTTTCACCAGCAGAATGGGCATCAGGCTGGTATAAAAACTGCCTGGACCGATCAGGATAAGATCCGCTTCCCCGATTGCCTCTACCGCTTCACGCGTGGCGGGCACGCTCGGATAGGTCATCAACTCCGTTGGCGGCAGAAGGAGCTGGTCAATATTCACCTCGCCGTAAACTTCATGCCCTTCGGCGTCGATGGCCATCAAGTCAACCGGTTGTTCAGACATGGGGATCAGGAATGCGTCCACTTTGAGCAGATTACGGATTAAGTTGATGGCTTCCAGAGGCCGTACGCTCAGGTGATCCAGCGCCTTTAACATCAGATTTCCGAGGTTATGCCCGGAAAGTTCGCCATTACCGCCAAAACGGTACTCAAACATCGCCGACGCGACGCTCGGCTCGGTAATTAACTGGTTCAGGCAGTTGCGCATATCTCCCCAGGCAATGCCGCCTTCGGCACGACGAATGCGCCCGGTTGAGCCGCCGTTATCGGTGGTGGTCACTATCCCTGTCAGCCTTGAGCCCAGTGACGACAAAGAGGACATAACCCGGCCTAAGCCGTGTCCTCCGCCAAGAGCGACCACTCGGTCAAGATCCGCAAAAGTGCGATTGCGCATACGTATTCCTTATTACGTTCGATCGCGTAACAGTAACCTAACTACCCCTAAAAGACGATGCTTCACCCGATGCAAAATGACGTATATCAATGTGAAAATGCGGTTTTTAGGTATTCTGTAGCGAAAATGGACGAATGACTCGCTATATACTTAATTATATAGCGAAAAGCGATAATGGCGCCGTCAGAATTTCCGCGCTACTATCGCCCTAACCACGTTTTCAAAATTGAAAACATACACTCTAGCCCTTGCGCCTGTGTCGAAAGATATGGCGCTCTGGCCGTGGCGAATTTGCCACCAGGGTACAGAAAGAAATGACTGTGCCTCCCGATCTGGAAAGGTGTACATGGCTTCACAACTTACTGATGCTTTCGCGCGTAAGTTTTATTACTTACGTCTGTCGATTACCGATGTGTGCAACTTCCGTTGCACCTACTGCCTGCCCGATGGCTACAAACCGGGCAGCGTCACCAATAACGGCTTTCTCTCCGTGGATGAAGTGCGCCGCGTCACGCGCGCCTTCTCTGAGCTCGGCACCGAAAAAGTGCGCCTTACCGGCGGTGAACCCTCGCTGCGCCGCGATTTCCCTGACATCATTGCCGCGGTACGTGAAAACGAACGTATCCGCCAGATTGCGGTGACCACCAACGGTTACCGCATGGCGCGCGACGTGGCGACCTGGCGCGATGCGGGGCTGACGGCGATCAACGTCAGCGTCGATAGCCTGGACGCCCGCCAGTTCCACGCCATTACCGGCCAGGATAAATTCCAGCAGGTCATGGACGGTATCGATGCGGCATTTGCGGCCGGCTTCGAAAAAGTCAAAGTCAACACGGTGCTGATGCGTGATGTAAACCATCACCAGCTTGATACCTTCCTGGCGTGGATTAAATCCCGCCCCATTCAGCTGCGTTTTATTGAGCTGATGGAAACCGGCGAGGGTAGCGAGCTGTTCCGCCGCCATCACATCTCCGGCATGGTGCTGCGCGACGAGCTGCTAAAACGCGGCTGGCTCCATCAGATCCGCCAGCGCAGCGACGGCCCGGCGCAGGTCTTCTGCCACCCGGATTACGAAGGCGAGATCGGGCTTATCATGCCTTACGAGAAAGATTTCTGCGCCAGCTGCAACCGCCTGCGCGTCTCCTCCGTGGGCAAGCTCCATCTTTGCCTGTTTGGTGACGGCGGCGTAGACCTTCGCGATCTGCTGGAAGACGATGCGCAGCAGGACGCGCTTGAAGCACGCATTTCTGAAGCGCTGACGCATAAAAAACAGACCCACTTCCTGCATCAGGGCAATACCGGCATTACTCAGAACCTGTCTTACATCGGCGGGTAATCAGGCTTAAGAAGGAAACAGAAAATGAGTCAGGTAAGCGCAGAATTTATCCCGACACGTATTGCGATCCTTACCGTTTCCGACCGTCGTGGCGAAGAGGATGATACCTCCGGCCACTGGCTGCGCGAGGCGGCCCATGACGCGGGGCATCACATCGTCGATAAAGCGATCGTGAAGGAGAACCGCTACGCCATTCGCGCGCAGGTCTCTCAGTGGATCGCCAGCGATGAGGTGCAGGTGGTGCTGATCACCGGCGGCACCGGCTTTACCGCAGGCGATCAGGCGCCTGAAGCGCTGATCCCGCTGTTCGACCGCGAGGTGGAAGGCTTCGGCGAGGTGTTCCGCATGCTCTCCTTTGAAGAGATTGGTACCTCCACGCTGCAGTCGCGCGCCGTTGCCGGGGTGGCTAACAAAACCCTGATTTTCGCCATGCCGGGTTCGACCAAAGCCTGCCGCACCGCGTGGGAAAACATCATCGCCCCGCAGCTGGACGCCCGTACCCGTCCGTGTAATTTCCATCCCCATTTAAAGAAATAAGCTATGTCACAACTGACCCACATTAACGCCGCCGGTGAAGCGCATATGGTGGATGTTTCCGCCAAAGCCGAAACGGTGCGCGAGGCGCGCGCCGAAGCGTTCGTCACCATGCTGCCGGAGACGCTGGCGATGATCATCGACGGCAGCCATCACAAGGGTGATGTCTTTGCCACCGCGCGCATCGCGGGGATTCAGGCCGCCAAGCGCACCTGGGATCTCATCCCGCTGTGCCATCCGCTGATGCTGAGCAAGGTGGAAGTGAACCTTCAGGCGCAGCCGGAGCATAATCGGGTGCGGATTGAATCGCTGTGCCGCTTAACCGGCAAAACCGGCGTGGAGATGGAGGCGCTGACGGCGGCCTCCGTCGCCGCGCTGACCATCTACGACATGTGCAAAGCGGTGCAGAAAGATATGGTGATTGGCCCGGTTCGCCTGCTGGCAAAAAGCGGCGGAAAATCCGGTGATTTTAAGGTGGACAGCCATGATTAAGGTGCTCTTTTTTGCGCAGGTGCGCGAGCTGGTGAATACCGACAGCCTGACGCTGGATGCGTCTTTTGAAAACGTTGCTGCCCTGCGCGCGCATCTCGCGGCACAGAGCGACCGCTGGGCGCTGGCGCTGGACGAAGGCAAGCTGCTGGCCGCCGTTAACCAGACGCTGGTGGAATTCACCCACTCGCTGGCCGAAGGGGATGAAGTGGCCTTCTTCCCGCCGGTAACGGGGGGCTAAGATGGCTGACACCCGCATTCTGGTGAGCCCCGGGCGTTTTAACGTGGGGACCGAATACAGCTGGCTGGCGGAACGCGATGAAGACGGCGCGGTCGTGACCTTTACTGGCAAGGTGCGCAACCACAACCTCGGCGACAGCGTGAAGGCGCTGACGCTGGAGCACTATCCGGGGATGACGGAGAAGTCGCTGGCGGAGATTGTGGAGGAGGCGCGGGGCCGCTGGCCGCTCGGCCGCATCACGGTAATTCACCGCATCGGCGAGATGTGGCCTGGCGAGGAGATTGTCTTCGTTGGAGTGACCAGCGCGCACCGCGGCAGCGCGTTTGCGGCAGGGGAGTTCATTATGGATTACCTCAAAACCAGAGCGCCGTTCTGGAAGCGCGAAGCCACGCCGGAAGGCGATCGCTGGGTAGAATCTCGCGACAGCGATAAACAAGCCGCCAGCCGTTGGTAGTCGGTTTACGTGGATGTGTTAATCTTAACGTGTGTGTCTACTTAATCTTAATCAGGAGTGAATCATGGACCGATTTCCGCGTTCCGATTCAATAGTACAGCAGACCCGTAGCGGCCTGCAGACGTATATGGCTCAGGTGTACGGCTGGATGACGGTTGGCCTGCTGCTTACCGCGTTTATCGCGTGGTATGCGGCGAACACGCCGGAGCTGATGATGTTTATCTTCTCCAGTAAGATCACCTTCTTTGGGCTGATTATCGCGCAGCTGGCGCTGGTGTTTGTGCTTTCCGGTCTGGTGCAAAAGCTGAGTGCCGGCATGGCAACGACCCTGTTTATGCTCTATTCGGCACTAACGGGGCTGACGCTTTCCAGCATCTTTATCGTTTACACCTACTCATCCATTGCCAGCACCTTCGTGGTCACCGGCGGGATGTTCGGTGCGATGAGCCTGTACGGCTACACCACGAAACGCGATCTGAGCGGCTTCGGCAGTATGCTGTTTATGGGGCTGATCGGGATTGTGCTGGCGTCGCTGGTGAACCTGTGGCTGAAGAGCGAAGCGCTGATGTGGGCCGTGACCTACATCGGGGTGGTGATCTTCGTTGGATTGACGGCGTATGACACCCAGAAGCTGAAAAACATCGGCGAGCAGATCGACGTGCGCGACAGTTCAAACCTGCGCAAATACGCGATCCTGGGCGCGCTAACGCTGTATCTGGACTTCATCAACCTGTTCCTGATGCTGCTGCGTATTTTCGGCAACCGTCGTTAAGGTTGCTTTGCCGGGTGGCGGCTTCGCCTTACCCGGCCTACGAAGCGCGAACCGTAGGTCGGGTAAGGCGAAGCCGCCACCCGACTTATTCACTTCGCTAGCATCCTCTCATTCTTCGCCCGCAGCTTTTTCGCCCGACTTTCCAGCACCAGATAGCAGACCGTTGCCAGCGCCAGCGGCAGGAAGTAATACAGCATGCGGTAGGCGAGCAGGGCAGCGATGATGGCACCCTGAGAAACGTGCTCCCCGGCCAGCAGGGCAATAAACACCGCCTCCAGCACGCCGATCCCCGCCGGAATATGCACAATCACCCCGGCAATACTGCTCACCAGCAGCACGCCCAGCACGAAGAAGTAATTTACGTCCTCGCCAATCAGCAGCCAGATGATGGCTCCCATCGCCATCCAGTTAGCGCTGGAAACCGCCATCTGCAGCACCGCAAACTTCCACGAGGGCAGGACCAGCTTTTGCCCTTTAATGGTCATATGACGGCGTCTGGCAAAGGCGCAGGCCCAGAGATAAACGGCGATAATCAGCAGCAGTACGATGCCCAGAATGCGCAGCGTAGCCTCGTCGATATACCAGTGCGCGGGGAGCTGCACCACGCCGATGGTGAAGATCACCCCGCCGAGCAGAATATAGCCCAGCCAGTTAGTGGTGATGCTTAACGAGAAAATGCGCGTGATGGTTCCGCCCGGCAGGCCAAGGCGCGAATAAAGGCGATAGCGCATGCCAATGCCGCCGACCCAGGTGCTCAGCGTCAGGTTAAAGGCGTAGCAGATAAATGACACCAGCATTACCTGACGTTTGGCCAGCTTGTGGCCGCAGTAAGCGCGGCCCAGCAGGTCATAGCAGCCGTACATCAGGTAGCTCACGATAACCAGCCCCACAGCGCCCAGCAGCACCATCCGGTTATAGTTGCGGATGACCTTCCACACCTCTTCCCAGTCAACTTTCTGCGCGTAGACCACCAGCAGCACAGCGACCGCAATAAAAAACAGCCAGGTGAGGATCTTTTTTGCCAGCCGCCAGCGTGGATGCGATTTCGACATCAGGGTTTGCCTCCATCTTCCGCTTCTATGCGGTCCTGGGTTTCCATTTCGGGTTGTACCGGCGGGTCCACCTGCGCCAGCTTCGGCGTATGCGCCGGCAGCCAGCCGACCATCGCCGGGAAATGCCGCAGAAAGTGGAACACCACCACGCTGATGCCCAGGTTCCACCAGGTGCGTTTGGGAACCATGGACTCATCCACGCGCACGCAGTCGTTAACGATCAACGCCTGCAGGTTATCCCGCAGGGTCTGATTAAACTGGCGATCGTGAATGATCAGGTTGGCTTCAAGGTTGAGCGATAAGCTCAGCGGATCGAGGTTGCTGGAGCCCACGGTGGCCCAGTGATCGTCCATCAGCGCGACTTTGCCGTGCAGCGGTCGGCGGCGATATTCGTAGATCTGGACGCCGCCCTTCACCAGATAGTTATACAGCAGCCGCGCCCCGACTTTAACGATCGGCATGTCCGGCTCGCCCTGCACAATCAGCTTCACGCGCACGCCGCGTCGGGCGGCATTGCGCATGGCATGCAGCAGACGATAGCCCGGGAAAAAGTAGGCGTTAGCGATGATCACTTCGCGCTTCGCGTTGGCCAGCATCTTGAGATAATGACGTTCAATATCGTCCCGGTGCTCGCCGTTGTCGCGCCAGACGAAAAGCGCCTGCGCTTCGCCGGGCTTCCGGTTCTCTTCCGGGCGATGACGACGTTTCCACCAGCGGCGAACGGCCTCTTTCCCCGGCAGGTTCTCCAGCTCAAACAGCAAGATGTCCTGCACCACCGGGCCTTCAATGCGAATCGCGTAATCCTGCTTCGCTTCCGGGCCGTAGTCGGACATATGCTCAGCGGAGTAGTTAATGCCTCCGACAAACGCCACCGTCTCATCTACCACCACAATTTTGCGATGCATCCGGCGGAAAAGGTTGGTACGCATACCGAACAGGCGAGGGCCGGGATCGTAGTAGCGGAACACCACCCCCGCGGCGGTCAGTTCATTGACGAATGCATCGCTGAGGTCCGGCGAGCCGTAGCCATCCAGCAGCACTTCAATTTTCACCCCGCGCTGGGCGGCGCGCAGCAACACGCTGTGCAGCTGCTTGCCGACGTTGTCTTCGAACCAGATGAAAGTTTCGAGGATCACCTTCTGCTGGGCGTGATCAATCGCCTTAAACACGGCCGGGTAATACTCGTCCCCGTTGACCAGCAGCGTGATCCGGTTGCCTTCCTGCCAGGAACATTTCATAGGTGGATCTCCGCGCTGAGCGGGGCATGGTCGGAAAGATGCCGCCAGTTGAGGAGCGCCAGGGCGGTCGGGCTGCTGGCATGGGCATTTTTTACGTAGATGCGGTCAAGCCGCAGCAGCGGGAAACGGACCGGAAACGTGCGCGCAGGCCTGCCGTTCGCCCGGGTGAAAATTTCCTCCAGTCCGGCCTCTACCTTTAACGGATGGTTTGCCCGCTGTCGCCAGTCGTTGAAATCGCCCGCTACTACCACCGGTTCATCTTCGGGAAGCGCGTTGGCCCATTCGGCCAGCATTTTCAGCTGCGCCTGACGATGGGCTTCGCGCAGGCCCAGATGAACACAGCCGACATGGATGGGCAGCTCAAGATCGGGCGGGGTAACGCGGCAGTAAAGCAGGCCGCGTTTTTCGCTCTCCCCGACGGAAACGTCGCGGTTTTCGTAATGTTCTATGGGATAACGGGACAGCACCGCGTTGCCGTGATGCCCTTCCGGATAGACCGCATTGCGGCCGTAGGCGTAATCACTCCACATGGTGTCGGCCAGAAATTCATAGTGCGGCGTGTCGGGCCAGTTCTCAAAGTGAAGCGGATGCACTTCGTGTGCGCCCATCACCTCCTGCAGGCAGACAATATCCGCGCTGACGGTGCGAACCGCGTCGCGCAGCTCCGGTAAAATGAAGCGGCGGTTAAATGCTGTGAAGCCTTTATGAATGTTTATCGTCAGCACTTTAAGCGAGAAATGCTGCATTTTTTTCGTCATAAGCTCCTTCCTGAGTGACTATCCCAATGAAAATAAAGTGTAGTCGGCGTCACAAAAAGATGCGGCGTTACGGAATTTTCCGTAAAGTGCGGTAGTCTGATTAAGCAGAGAAAAATCCTTCAGGAGAGAAGCCATGAAGTGGCAACAACGTGTTCGTGTCGCAACTGGCCTGAGTTGCTGGCAGATAATGTTGCATTTACTGGTCGTGGCCGTACTGGTGATGGGCTGGATGAGCGGCACGCTGGTGCATGTTGGCCTGGGGCTATGCGTCCTTTACGGCGTCACCGTGCTGTCGATGCTGTTCTTACAGCGCCACCATGAAGCACGCTGGCGCGAGGTGGGTGATGTGCTCGAAGAGCTCACCACCACCTGGTATTTTGGTGCGGCGATGATCGTCCTGTGGCTGCTGTCACGCGTGCTGCAAAACAACCTGCTGCTGGCCCTGGCGGGTATGGCTATCCTCGCAGGGCCTGCGGTCGTCTCATTGCTGACCAAAGAGAAAAAGCTACGCAATGTTGCGTCTAAACATCGCGTACGCCACTGAGCCCGTCGTGGCCGCAATCACCAGTAGCGGCCACAAACTTCCCCAGACAATATCCAGACTCGCATCCTTCAGATAGATTTGTTTGGTGATGTCCGTAAAGTGCCGAATCGGATTTACCCACGTCAGATCCTGTAGCCATACCGGCATGTTCTCGACGGGCGAAACATACCCCGAGAGCAAAATCGCGGGCATCATAAAGACGAATACCCCGATAAACGCCTGCTGCTGCGTTGAGCAGAGCGCCGAGATCAGCAGCCCGAACCCCACCAGCGACAGCCCGTAAATCACCATCGTGAAGTAAAACAGCGCTAGCGAACCGGCGAACGGGATCTGGTAAGCAAATATTCCCACGCCCAGCACGATGGTGGCCTGGAAGGTCGCGACGATCAGCGCCGGAACCGCTTTGCCGACGAAAATCTGCCAGGTAGCAAGCGGGGAGACCAGCAGCTGATCCAGCGTGCCCTGTTCGCGCTCGCGGGCGACGGAGAGGGAGGTCACGATCATCACCCCGATGGTGGTGATCATGGCGATCAGCGACGGCACCACAAACCACTTGTAGTCCAGATTCGGGTTGTACCAGTTGCGCACCACCAGTTCGCTGTTGTTAGGCTTCGGTTTGCCATCCATCAGCTCCTGCTGGTAATCCTTCACCACCTGCTGCAGATAGTTGGCCGCGATCTGGGCGCTGTTGGAGTTACGTCCGTCGAGGATCAGCTGCATCGGCGCGGTCTGGAAGGTATCCAGATTGCGGGAGAAATCCGCCGGGAACCGTACCAGCAGCAGCGCTTTTTGCGTGTCGATAGTGGGCTGGATCTCCTGCGGGCTTTTTAGCAGCAGGATGTGGGTAAAGGCTTTCGCGCGGGCAAAGCGCTGCGTTAGCTCAACGGCGTGTTTGCCGTTGTCTTCGTTGTAAATGGCGATGGTTGCGTTGGTCACCTCAAGGGTGGCGGCAAACGGGAACAGCAGTACCTGGATCAGCACCGGCAAAACCAGAATGGCGCGGGTTTGCGGCTCGCGCAGCAGGGATTGCAGCTCTTTGCGTATTAACGTCCATAAACGGTAAAACATGCGCGCTCCTTAATCTAACCGCCGTTTGGTTTTCATCCACGTCAACCCGATAAACATCGCCGCTGACGCCAGTAAAAACAGGGTGTTGATAATCAGCACCACCGGAATATTCCCTGCCAGGAACAGGCTTTGCAGCGTGCTTACAAAGTAGCGCGCCGGGATGATGTAGGTCACGGCGCGGATCACCGCAGGCATACTGTCTATCTGGAAGATAAACCCGGACAGCATAATCGACGGCAAAAAGGCGGCGTTGAGGGCCACCTGGGCCGCGTTAAACTGGTTGCGGGTGATGGTGGAGATGAGTAGCCCCATCCCCAGCGTGCTGAGTAAAAACAGGCTGGTGATAAAGAACAGCACCACCAGCGAGCCGCGATACGGTACGCCGAGGATAAAGACGGACACCAGCATGCAGAGCAGCATCGCCAGCATACCGAGGAAGTAGTAGGGAATAAGCTTGCACAGCAGCAGCTCGACGCGCGTCACTTCGGTTGAAAGCAGCGCCTCCATGGTGCCACGCTCCCACTCGCGGGCGATCACCAGCGAGGTCAGAATCGCGCCAATGACCGTCATGATGATGGTCACCGCACCCGGAATAATAAAATGCTGGCTGATGGCGGCGGGGTTAAACCAGTAGCGCGTCTGCACGTCAATCAGCGGGTTGAACGTCTCGCCCCGGTCTTCCGCCCGCTGCATCTGCCAGAGCTGCCAGATCCCCTCCGCATAGCCCTGCACGAAGTTCGCGGTGTTCGGCTCGCTGCCGTCGGTGATCACCTGGATCGGCGCATCGGTATTTGCCCGCGCCATATTGGCGGCGAAATCCACCGGAATGACGATCAGACCGCGAATTTTCCCGGCCTGCATCTTGTGGATCAGTTCCTGACGGCTGTCGCTGATGGTGGCGTCAATGTAGGGCGAGCCGGTCATGGCGTGGGTGAAGTCCAGCGCCTCTTCGCTCTGCTGTTCCAGCAAAATCCCGACCCGGAGCTTGCTGGAGTCCAGATTAATGCCGTAGCCAAAGATAAACAGCAGCAGCAGGGGGATCACCACCGCAATCAGCCAGCTGCTGGGATCGCGCACGATCTGCCGCGTCTCTTTAACGCACAGCGCGCGCACCCGGCGCCAGGAAAGGGCGTTACTGCGCATGGGCATTCTCCTTATCCCAGTCGTGGATGAGGGTGATAAACGCCTGCTCCATGGTCGGGTCCGGGACCTCCTCGTCGGCGGCCTGGTTTTTCAGGTCGTCCGGGGTACCGTGGGCAATCAGCTTACCGCGATACACCAGCCCGATGCGATCGCAGTACTCCGCCTCGTCCATGAAGTGGGTGGTCACCATTACGGTCACCCCTTTTTCCACCATGCTGTTGATATGCAGCCAGAACTCGCGGCGGGTGAGAGGATCAACGCCCGAGGTCGGTTCATCCAGAAACAGAATATCCGGCTCGTGCATCAGCGAGCAGGCCAGCGCCAGCCGCTGCTTAAAGCCGAGCGGCAGCTCGTCGGTGGCGTGGGAGGCAATGTTGGTTAACCCGAAGGCGTCGCTCATGCGGCGGATTTTGTCGTTCTGCGCCCGCCCGCGCAGGCCGTACACGCCGGAGAAAAAGCGCAGATTTTGCTCGACCGTCAGGTTGCCATACAGGGAGAATTTCTGCGCCATATAGCCCAGATGCTGGCGCGCCTTGCCGGAGCTGACCTTCAGGTCCATGTCCAGTACCAGCGCCTTGCCGGACGTCGGCACCAGCAGGCCGCACATCATCTTAAAGGTGGTCGATTTTCCCGCACCGTTCGGCCCGAGCAGGCCAAAAATCTCCCCGCGCTTCACCGCAAAATTAACGTTGTCGGTGGCGGCGAAATCCCCGAACTTTTTGGTGAGGGATTTGGCTTCAATGACCGTTTCGCCCGGCGTGCCTTCCACCGTGTGCAGAATGGTGCCAAGCGGCGACTCTGACGTCCCCGCGCCGCCCAGCAGGTCGATAAACGCATCTTCGAAACGCGGCGCCGTTTCTTCCATGTCGATCTCAGGCATGCCGGGCGCATGGCGAATATCGTCGACGGTGGCCTCTTTTTTGAGGATCACCCGCACCGAGCGGCCCTGAATCATCCCGTCGCTGACCTGCGGCAGCTTGAGCACCCGCTGCAGCAGCGTGCGGTTGGACGCCTGCGGGCTGTGCAGCAGGAAGCTGCGCCCGGCCATGCTCTGCGTCAGCCTCGTCGGCTCGCCCTGATAAAGCAGTTCGCCTTCGTTCATCAGCAGCACGTCCCGGCACTGTTCCGCTTCGTCGAGGTAGGAGGTGCTCCAGAGGATCAGCATCCCGTCGCCCGCCAGCTCGTGCACCATCTGCCACAGCTCGCGGCGGGAAATCGGGTCAACGCCCACGCCGGGCTCATCCAGCAGCAGCACCTTTGGTTCGCCCACCAGCGTACAGGCCAGCCCCAGCTTCTGCTTCATCCCGCCGGAAAGCTTGCCCGCCAGCCGGTCGGTGAACGGCCCGAGGGAGGTAAACTCCAGCAGGCGCGCGAAGGTTTTCTGCCGTGTTTCGCCGGTGACGCTGCGCAGGTCGGCGTACAGGTTCAGGTTTTCCATCACCGTCAGGTCTTCGTACAGGCCAAACTTCTGCGGCATATAGCCGAGCATGGCGTGGAGCGCGCCGTCATCTTTTATCGGGTCAAGACCGAGCACGCTGGCCGATCCTTCATCCGGCTTCAGCAGCCCCGCCAGCATGCGCATCAGCGTGGTCTTTCCCGCACCGTCCGGGCCGACCAGGCCGGTGACATAGCCTTTCTGGATGGTGCAGTTCAGCGGCGCGACCGCCGGTTTGTCCATCCCTGCGAAGCGTTTGACCAGATTGTTGAGCTGGATAACCGCATCATTCATGTCGTTCCCCGCTGTTCACTTTTACGGTGACGGGCATGCCCTGGCGCAGGGCGTCATCCGCATCAGTCACGATGATGCGCAGGCGATACACCAGGTCGGTACGCAGGTCCGGCGTTTCTACTGTTTTCGGCGTGAATTCGGCGGTAGGGGAGACAAAGCCCACTTTGCCGTGATACGGCTTGTCCGGGCGACCGTCGGTATAGAGCAGCAGCTCGCGGCCCGGCTGCATCTGGCCGAGGTTGGGCTCATCAATGTAGGCGCGTACCCAGACCGGGCGGGTCAGGGAGAGGGTTAACACGGTGCTGCCCGCGCTGAGCATGCTGCCCGGCTCCACGGCGCGGGTCATCAGCGTGCCGTCAGACGGTGCGATGAGCGTGGTGTCGTGCAGATCCAGCTCCGCCTGGGCCAGCTGCGCCTGCGCCTGTTCAAGGCTGGCTTTCGCCTGGGCGATATCCTGCGGGCGGTTACCGGTGTGGTACTGGCTTAACTTATCCTGCGCGGATTTCAGCGTTGCCTGCGCCTGGTCGCGGGAGGAGCGCGCATTTTCCAGGTCATTCGCGGAAATGGTTCGGCTTTTCCACAGCCCCTGCTGGCGAGCGTAGAAGTTCTGCGCGTAGTCATAGGCCGCCTGCGCCTGTTTGACGGCTGCCGCGGCCTGAGCGATCTCTTCGTCGCGATAGCCGGCCAGCATCAGGTCATACTGCGCCTGCGCAACGGAGACGCCCGCCTTGGCCTGCAGCAGCGCATTTTCATAGGGCGCTTTGTCCAGCATCCCCAGCGTCTGCCCGGTTTTAATGGCATCGCCTTCGTCAACGCTCAGCGCGGCGAGACGTCCGCCGACGCGGAAGCTCATGTTCACCGTGCGAATATCCACGTTACCGTACAGCGTCAGGCCTTTATCCTGATGGCTCTGGTACCACAGCCATCCTCCGACGCCCGCGGCAAGCAAAACAACAACCACCAGAATGATGGCGACAGGTTTTTTCATGACTTCAGGCTCCTTTGCGTTAAGCCTTGCAGGATCAGATCGAGATGACAGGCGATCACCTCACCGATCTGCGCGGCTTTATCCTCATCAAATTGTGTCCAGCCGGTGCGTAACAGGATGGTTTCCCGGCCCAGACGGAAGGCAAGGATTTCACCCAGCAGGGCGTGGGTATGCAAAATTGTCGCGGTATCGTTGGCATCCCGCCCGGTATAGGCGGCGATCAGCCGGGTCAGGTGGGAGTGCATCGGCTCAATCACCCGATCGTGTACCCGCTGATAGGCGGCAGTGGGGGAGAGCTGCTCGCGGGAGATAAACTTGCTCAGGTTGAGCGTATCGTCGTGGGTCAGCACGCGGATCATGTTGTGGCAGGCATTGAGGATCAGCTGGCGGATGGCCTCGCGATCGGGGGACGGCTGGCTGAGCAGCGCGGTGGCCTCCTCGACGTGCGGGTGAAACTGCGTGCCGATAAAATCGGCAATCCACTCGGCGCAGGCGAGATATAAATCCTCTTTTGAGCCAAAATAGTAGGTAATCGCCGCAATGTTTTGCCCGGCCAGCGCGGCGATATCGCGCGTGGTCGCATGCAGCCCGTACTCACCAAACTGCGCCAGCGCGGCGGCAATAAGCTGGTTTTTGGCCTGTTCACCTTTGGTTGTTGTGGGTGTTGTATTCATGGCGGCATTAAAAATTAATCAATCGATTGATTAAGATTATGCCTGATTCACGCTAACGTCGAGGGAATGCGGAGGGATATTTTATGCGCCACGTCACAAAAGCTGCTACACTCCGCCCCTTCGCGACATTGTGGTTTTTGTCCTCCCCTATTCGTTATATCTCCCTGAAAACTACACCTGTGATGGTCGGGGCGGTTCGGAGTTTTTATGTCTTTTGATTCCCTTGGCCTGAACCCGGAAATTCTGCGCGCGATCGCAGAGCAGGGCTACGTTGAGCCAACCCCAATCCAGCAGCAGGCGATCCCCGCCGTTCTTCAGGGCCGTGACCTGATGGCCAGCGCCCAGACCGGCACCGGTAAAACCGCGGGCTTTACGCTGCCGCTGTTAGAGCTGCTGGTAAAAAATCAGCCGCACGCCAAAGGCCGCCGTCCGGTTCGTGCGCTGATCCTCACCCCAACTCGCGAGCTGGCGGCTCAGATTGGTGAGAACGTGCGTGACTATAGCCGCTATCTCAACATTCGCTCGCTGGTGGTGTTCGGCGGCGTCAGCATCAACCCGCAGATGATGAAGCTGCGCGGCGGCGTCGACGTGCTGGTGGCAACGCCGGGTCGTCTGCTGGATCTGGAACACCAGAACGCGGTGAAGCTCGATAGCATTGAAATTCTGGTGCTGGACGAAGCCGACCGCATGCTCGACATGGGCTTTATTCACGATATTCGCCGCGTGCTGGCCAAGCTGCCGCCGCGTCGTCAGAACCTGCTCTTCTCCGCGACCTTCTCCGACGAGATCAAGGCGCTGGCGGAAAAGCTGCTGCATAACCCGCTGGAAGTGGAAGTGGCGCGCCGCAACACCGCCTCTGAGCAGGTGACGCAGCACGTTCACTTTGTTGATAAAAAGCGCAAGCGCGAACTGCTCTCCCAAATGATCGGCCAGGGTAACTGGCAGCAGGTGCTGGTCTTTACCCGCACCAAGCACGGCGCGAACCACCTGGCGGAACAGCTGAATAAAGACGGCATCCGTAGCGCGGCTATCCACGGCAACAAGAGCCAGGGCGCGCGTACCCGTGCGCTGGCGGACTTCAAGTCCGGCGACATCCGCGTGCTGGTGGCAACCGACATTGCTGCCCGTGGCCTCGACATTGAAGAGCTGCCGCACGTGGTGAACTACGAGCTGCCAAACGTGCCGGAAGACTACGTGCACCGTATCGGCCGTACCGGTCGTGCGGCGGCAACCGGCGAAGCGCTCTCTCTGGTTTGCGTGGACGAGCACAAGCTGCTGCGCGATATCGAACGTCTGCTGAAGAAAGAGATCCCGCGTATCGAAACCCCGGGGTATGAAGTGGATCCGTCGATCAAAGCCGAGCCGATTCAGAACGGTCGCCAGGGCGGTCGCGGTCAGGGCGGCGGTGGTCGCGGCCAGCAGCCGCGTCGTGCCGAAGGCGGCGCGCCGAAGTCAGCGGGCAAACCGCCGCGTCGTAGCAACGACAGCAAACCGGCCGGTGACAATCCGTGGCGCAGCGGCGAAGGCAAGCCGGCAGGAGAAGGGCAGCGCCGACGCCGCCCGCGTAAACCTGCTAACCCGCAGTAATCTGGAAGCCCGGTCGTAAAGCCGGGCTTTTCTTTTTGCGGCTGCGAAGAGAAAGTGCCACAATAGTGGCTGTTTATACAGTATTTCAGGTTTTCCGATGGCTTTAACCGCTGCGCTCAAGGCGCAAATTGGCGCATGGTATAAGGCGCTACAACAGCAGATCCCCGACTTTATCCCCCGAGCGCCGCAGCGGCAGATGATTGCTGACGTGGCAAAAACGCTCGCCGGGGACGACGGGCGCCATCTGGCGATTGAAGCCCCGACCGGCGTCGGGAAAACCTTGTCTTACCTCATTCCCGGCATTGCCATCGCGCGGGAAGAGGACAAAACGCTGGTGGTCAGCACCGCCAACGTGGCGCTGCAGGATCAGATTTTCAGCAAAGACCTGCCGCTGCTGCGCAAAATCATCCCCGACCTGCGGTTTACGGCCGCCTTTGGGCGCGGGCGTTACGTGTGCCCGCGTAACCTGGCGGCGCTGGCCAGCAGCGAGCCGAATCAACAGGATCTGCTCGCGTTTCTGGATGACGAGCTGACGCCAAACAATAAGGCCGAGCAGGAGCAGTGTGCAAAACTCAAAGCCGAGCTGGACGGCTATAAGTGGGACGGCCTGCGGGATCACACCAGCCAGGCCATCAGCGACGACTTATGGAGAAGGCTCAGCACCGACAAAGCCAGCTGTCTGAACCGCAACTGTCACTACTATCGCGAGTGCCCGTTCTTCGTCGCCCGGCGTGAAATTCAGGAAGCGGAGGTGGTTGTGGCTAACCACGCCCTGGTGATGGCGGCGCTGGAGAGCGAAGCAGTGCTGCCGGAGCCGAAAAACCTGCTGCTGGTGCTCGACGAAGGCCACCATCTGCCCGACGTGGCGCGCGACGCGCTGGAGATGAGCGCAGAAATTACCGCCCCCTGGTTCCGCCTGCAGCTGGATCTCTTCTGCAAGCTTGTCGCTACCTGCATGGAGCAGTTCCGGCCGAAAACCACGCCGCCGCTGGCGGTGCCGGAGCGTCTGAGCGACCACTGCGAAGAGGTTTACAGCCTTATCTCGTCGCTGAACAACATCCTGAATCTATATCTTCCCGCAACCCAGGAGGCGGAACACCGCTTTGCGATGGGCGAACTGCCGGACGAGGTGATGGAGATTTGCCAGCAGCTGGCGAAGCATCTCGAAAAGCTGCGCGGGCTGGCGGAGATGTTCTTAAACGATCTCAGCGAGAAAACCGGCTCACACGACGTGGTTCGCCTGCACCGTATTCTTTTGCAAATGAACCGTGCGCTCGGCATGTTTGAAGCCCAGAGCAAGCTCTGGCGGCTGGCCTCGATGGTGCAGGCGTCGGGCGCGCCGGTCACCAAATGGGCCACCCGTGAAGTGCGCGACGGGCAGGTTCATCTGTTTTTCCACTGCGTGGGCATCCGCGTGGCCGATCAGCTGGAAAAGCTCATCTGGCGGAGCGTGCCGCACGTGGTGGTCACCTCTGCCACGCTGCGCTCCCTGAACAGTTTTTCGCGTTTGCAGGAAATGAGCGGGCTTAAAGAGAAAGCGGGCGATCGTTTTGTCGCGCTGGACTCGCCGTTTAACCACTGCGAGCAGGGGAAGCTGGTGATCCCGCGCATGAAATTCGAGCCGCTGATCGACAACGAAGAGCAGCACATTGCGGAAATGGCGGCCTACTTCCGCGAACAGGTTGAGAGCAGGAAATACCCCGGCATGCTGGTGCTGTTTGCCAGCGGGCGCGCGATGCAGCGCTTCCTGGAGCACGTCACCGATCTGCGTTTACTCCTGCTGGTGCAGGGCGATCAGCCGCGCTACCGGCTGGTGGAAACGCACCGCAAACGTATCGATAATGGCGAGCGCAGCGTGCTGGTGGGATTGCAGTCCTTCGCGGAAGGTCTGGATCTGAAAGGGGACTACCTGACGCAGGTGCATATCCATAAAATCGCCTTCCCGCCTATCGACAGCCCGGTCGTCATCACCGAAGGCGAGTGGCTGAAAAGCCTCAACCGCTATCCGTTTGAGGTGCAGAGTTTACCTGCGGCGTCGTTTAACCTTATTCAGCAGGTCGGGCGTCTGATTCGTAGCCACGGCTGCTGGGGGGAGGTGGTGATTTATGACAAACGTCTGCTCACCAAAAACTACGGCCAGCGGCTGCTGAACGCGCTGCCGATCTTTCCGATTGAACAGCCAGAGGTGCCCGAGGTAAAAAAACGCCCGGCAACACTGACCGCCGGGCGCAGGAAAAGCATCCGTGCTAAGGGGCGCGATCCTACTGGTAAGTGAAGGTCACCTGCACCACGCTGCTGAACGTCCCCGCGCTCACCGGCATGGAGGTGGCGTAGTATCGTGCGGCGAGTGGGAAATCGACGGTATGATCGCTTTGATTAACCAGGGCGCTGAAGCTCGCCTGCGGGGCAATCGTAATGCGATCCAGGCGGTCTGCCAGCTCCAGAGCCAGCCCGCCGGCGCTGCCCGTGCTGGCAAATTTCGTCGGGTGTACGCTGTCTGCCTGGCCGTTAAAGGTCGCGGTGGCGAGCGTGGTGGTGGACGGGCATTTGGACAGCGTAAGATCAAAATTCTTCCACTCCCCGGTATCCCCCACATCCTTAAAATCGCTGGAGGCGGCTTGTCCCAGGTTAACGGTCAAATTCTGGCTGGCGCTGTCTACCGAGCAGGTATTGGCGATGATATTGCCTCTCATCTGGATCGCGATCTCATCGGCATTCGCCTGCGTGAGAAGGCCTGCCAGTAGTAACAAGGTGATTTTTTTCATTTATATCCCAACGTAATCGTGGCAATGCTGTTTGCTGTCCCGGGGGTGACGCTGGCTGCCGTTTGTTGATATGCGACCTCAAACGGGATCGCCAGCGGAACGTTCGCTTGTGCAACTGCCGCCGTATTCTTGTAAGTATCAAAGTTGGCAATTTCCCCGTCGAACATCATGCGCACTCCTACGCCGGTTGCTACGCCACTCTCCTGAGTCAGTTTTACGACGCCAGGGAAATCTGTTTCATAGCCGTTTGCACTGGTGATCATCACTTGAGGCTGTACGGTGTTATTGCAGTTAACGGTAATGTCGAACGTCTGAGGCGACGTCAGAGTTCCTGTCCCGGTGAAGTCGCTGACAGGGAAATTGCCCAGCGTCACGGTGAGGCTTTTCGGCGAAACTGAGCAGGTGACATCGTTAAACGTGATATTTCCTGAATAGGAAAGGGTGTTCGGACTGCCTAAACCTTCGTGATTGTAAACGCCAAGCCCAAACTCCGTCTGAGCCTGAGAAAGTGAGCCAGAGGAAACCGTGGAGCTGGTTTTCACCAGCTCCAGAGTTACGTCAAAATTGAACGAGAGCTGTCCATCTGAAGAGAGATATCCCACCGGCGTATTCCGGGAATCACAGTGGACGCCGCCGGCCCCCTGGATGCGTTGCCCCTGATCGTTCATCAGGGCGATACCAATCCCGGCGACACCAGAGTCGTACACGCCCGGCAGGCCCGCTATTTCTGAACCGGAACCATAATAGCAAGCCACTATTTCCATCCCCGGGCTGTAGGTACTGGAGCAATTCCCGGCAACGTGCACCGTCTGCTCTGAACCCGGAATGGTCGCGCCAACGGCCAGCGAGGTGGGTACCGATATGGAGGCCACATCAATCATCTTTGGCATATCCGGAGACGTGCATGACGCTTTCGCGTGCGGCATAAAAAATGCGGATATTCCCAGCACTAACAATAAAAAACTCTGTTTAACGATTTGCATCATCTTTCGTCTCAACCAGTGCATTACTGACATGTTGCGGCAGCGGTAATAATGCCGGATTCATCTCTCTCTTCAGCCAGCGCGTACTGCGCGATGCATTGTTCGCTGGCATTGTCACCCCACATAACGGAGAGTGTTCCGCGTGCGGGGAGGCCGGAGAGGTACGTTTGGCCATCTGAGCCAACGATAAATTCGCTGTCCTTATCCTCAGTGGTCACCGTCGCGCCGAAGGGCAGCGGTTTACCGTTGTGCGTGAGCGTCATCAGCACGCGATTGCCCACGCGGGTGTTAAAGCTGGCGCGCACCACCGCTCCCCGCGTTGGGGTGACGACCTGCGCCGCGTGCGTCACGTCGGCATCATCCGGCAGCGTTTCGGTATCCAGCGCAATGGTGTTATGGCGATATGCGGTGACGAATGGTACGACGGTGTAGCCGCGGAAATCGGTCTCAACGCCCGTCTGGTTGGTGATATGCGTCCCGTGCGTTCCCGGCGCCTTCACCAGCGCAATGGTCTCACCGAGCGGCTGGCTCAGGGTGATGCCGTTCGCATGGGCAACCACGCCGCCCTGCAAACCGACGTTCACGGTTTGCTGGTATTTATCCTGACTGACGCCTGCGCTCACTTCGCCATAGGTCGCTTTGTAATCGGCGTTCATGCTGGTTGAGTTACCGCTGCCGGTACTGCTCAGCCCTTCCTGAATATTCCAGTTCAGGTTGTCTTCCTTCAACGCCGTGCCGTTCAGGCCGATATTCTGCGTGGTACCGTCTTTGGTATTGTTCAGGTTGTAGGTGGCCCAGGTGTTATGCATCCAGTGGTCCAGCGGCACGGAGACGCTCAGCGAGAACTGGTTGTCGTTCGTCACTTCGTCGCCGTTTTCATCGCTGTTCTGGGTGTTCTTGTTCATGCTGTAGCTCAGGCTGTAGCTCACCCCGTGCCAGCTGTTGTTGTAGCTAACGCTCATGGAGGTCATGTCCTGGTTCTGGCTCCAGTAAGTCTCTTTCACCATGCTCAGGGTGACGGACCCCCAGCCTTCGGGCAGCGTCTGGTCGATGGTGGCCTCGGTTCGGGCGCGGCGCTGCTGGGGGGCAGACCAGTCGTCAGAGCGGGTATATGACTCCATGGTGTCTTCCAGGGTGTAAAACCCTTTGCTGTTGTAGCGATAGCCCGCGAGCGAGAAGTTGGTGCCTGAACCGGCAAAATCTTTGCTGTAGCGCACGCGCCAGGACTGGCCTTTACTCGACTGCAGCTTCTTTAGCAGGGCTTTCGCACGGGTGACGTCGATGGAGAACGCCCCTAAATCGCCCATGTTTTTCCCGGCGCCGAGCGCCTGGGACTGATAGTGGCTGCTCTGCTGTATGCCGCCGTAAGCGGTAAAACCAAAGGGCAGGCCGTAAATCGCGCTGCCCTGGGCAAACGGAGTTTTCTCGACGTCTTTGTCGTAGGAACGGTACCGCCCGGCGGTCACGCTGTAGCGCAGGTTTTTTTCGCGCTGCAGTACTGGTACGGAGGCATATGGCACTACGAAATGGCTTTCGCTGCCGTCGGTCTCTTTCACGGTGACCTGCAGATCGCCGCTGCTGCCGGTGGGGTAAAGGTCGTTAATTTCAAACGCGCCGGGGGCGACCGTGTTCTGATAAATGACGTAGCCGTTCTGGCGAACCATCACCAGCGCATTGCTGTGTGCGGTGCCGCGAATAATGGGCGCATAGCCTTTTTCGCTGTCCGGCAGCATGTCGCTGTCGGATTTAATCTCCACGCCGGTGTAGGGTACGCTGTCAAAAACATCAGAAGGCGAAGAGCTTTGTCCAACGGTGAGATCGCTTTTCATCGCCACGATATCGCGCTGGGCATAGGTATAAACGGAAGAGAATCTTTGCTGCTCTTCCTTGCCCTGGGTGCTGCGATTCCACGTGGAGTAGTTGCGTACGCGCCAGGCGCCAACGTTAAACCCGGGACGCAGGTTAACGTACTGGCTGCTGTTATTCTGCTCGCCCGACTGTCGCGCATGGCTCTGGCTGGCGGTCGCGCTGTAGTTGAGAATACCTGCGGTGATCCCCTCGTCGAATTCTTTCGGGTCGATATAGCCGCGTGGAACCTGGCCCAGGGCCAGTTGAGGGATACTGAGCAGCAGCTGCTGATTGCGAACGTGAAACGACGTGGAGGCTGCCGGGATGGCGGTTAAATCGGCACACTGGCCTTTTGCCATCAGCGCCGGATATTTTTGGGTTTTGATCCCAAGGCTTTTTAAATCATTCAGGCTAAAGCAGGGCTGAAGTGAACTGCTGCCGTGTGAACCTTTATGCAATGTGAACGTGACGTCGCGGGTATCAATTTTATTATTATTAATAAAAATAGCGACCTGATATTTCCCCGGTGCCTGCCCTGGCCCTTTTTCGTAAACCGACAGATCGGTCTTACCCTGTTGCGGATTATCAATATCCAGCAGCGCGGGGTTAAAATAATCATCAGCCATAACCTGCTGCGCAAAGATCGCCAGTGCCAGGCCACAGAGAATGACCAGCAGGGATGAAATTCGGCAGGTAAACGGCTTTTTATGGCTGTACATGATTATTTTATTACCGGGGGATAGTATTAACGAACGGCTTTCGACCAGGTATGGCTGATGCTGCCGTAATCAGTAATAATGGAATACGTGACGGTTGAGCCTCCGATATTGCCAGGCAAGGCAAAATGCGTTTCCGTTTTCGGGACCGCCCAGGTGGCTTTTGTTACTTTATGACCGTTCAGCGTGACGGTCTGGAAGTTCATAAAGAAAGGCGTGGGGTTATTCACCACCAGTTCATTACCTTCACGGCGCCATTCAAGCTTATCGGCCACCTCTTCTGGTCTGCCTTTTACTGCTGACGGGCGATAAAGCAATTTAATACGCGTATTAATGGCAATTTGTAGCGTATTCACACCTTCGACGTGCTTTGATGATGGGATCGCTTTAATATTTAACCAGTACAGAGATTCCCTGTCTTCCGGTAAATTTCCGCCCGTACGTACAACGCGCAGAACGTTATCTTCTTTCGCATCCAGACGGAAAAGAGGAGGGGTGATCAGGAACGGCGCTTTGGCCAGGTTTTTACCGCCAGAGTCGACCCAGGACTGTACCAGATAATCCGTTGCATCTGGGTTTGAAAGACCAAGAGACGATTCCTTTTTCTCTCCCTGGTAGATCAGACGTGTGCCATTAATAATGACACCTGCATGTGCAGTAGAGGCCGCCAGTAAAAGCGTGCTCAGTAAATAACCGTGGCGCATAAATATTTCTCAATAAGATAAGAGATATTAACGCGTATAACCGCGTTAATATCTCAGGATTGATAATATCAGTTATAGATAACGGTGAAGGTCGAAACGGAGTTAGCCGGACCTGCGGTAATTGCGGCCCCAGTTTGAATATAACGCGCGCCGAATATCAGGTCGTTAACTGCTGTACCGGAGGCTAACGGATATTGCTGAGAAGGGGTGTACAGACTCACCGGCTGCTCAGAAGCGTCAACCAGCTGAATAGCGACACCCGTTGCCGCATCCACATCCGGCGTTAATGCCAGCGTTGCGTTGTTATTCGCATCCGGCGTTCCGCCGAAGTTAATCGCTGCAGAGGTAACGGTTTCCGGACAGTCTTTTAACTGAATATCGAACTTCGTTAACGTGCTGGTAGAGCCTGCCCCGGTAAATACCGTTTTAGATACTTTGCCTAACTGAACGTTTAACGGGTTACTTAACCCATTAACCACCTGACACGCTGAATCAATAATTTCTCCGGTGAAATTGATCTGCCCTTCACCGTTTGTTGCCGCAAATGCGGATGCAGAACATCCCACCGCTGCGGCGATGAATAAACCTAAAGCAACCTTGTTCATAGTGAATCCTGATATGTGACTGGTGCGAACGTTGCCTGGACGTTTTCACCGTTGACCCTGGAAGACTTTCCGCTGGTTATTTAATCAAAAAATACATGTCTAAGAATCTTCTGCAGAAATCACAAATAATTGAAAAATTGCTTGTATATATTTTTTTTCATTAAAACAGAGCATTGGGTTAGGGGATAAAACACTAACGGCCGGGCAATCATCAGGGCTATATTGTTAACAAGATGATGCTGTCAGGAGAGAAGTCGTGGATTACCGCAAAATTATCAAAGAGGTAGGGCGTGGGAAAAATCATGCCCGCGATCTGGACCATGAAACCGCGCGTGCACTTTACACCCGCATGCTTGAGGGCGACGTCCCCGACCTGGAAATGGGGGGCATTCTGATCGCGCTGCGTATCAAAGGGGAGGGTGAGGCGGAGATGCGCGGGTTCTATGAAGCCATGCAGGCGCAAACGCTGCGCTTAACGCCGCCTGTGGCAAAGCCCATGCCGATCGTAATCCCGAGCTACAACGGCGCGCGCAAGCAGGCAAATTTAACCCCGCTTCTCGCTATTTTATTACACAAGCTGGGGTTCCCGGTGGTGGTGCACGGGGTTAGTGAAGACCCCACTCGCGTACTGACGGAAACCATTTTCGGGATGCTGGGCATCGAGCCAACGCGTCATGCCGGTCAGGCGCAGGCGAAGCTGGATGGCCATCAGCCCGTTTATATCCCGGTTGGCACACTTTGCCCGCCGCTTGAAAAGCAGCTCGATATGCGCTGGCGCATGGGCGTGCGCAACAGCGCGCACACGCTGGCGAAGCTGGCCACACCGTTTGGCGAAGATGCCGCCCTTCGTCTTTCCAGCGTCTCGCACCCGGAATACGTGGCGCGTGTGGGTCAGTTCTTTGCGGCTATTGGTGGAAGGGCGTTACTGATGCACGGCACGGAAGGTGAGGTTTATGCGAACCCACAGCGTTGCCCGCAGGTGATGCTGATTGATTCTGCAGGTACGCGCACCATTCTGGAACGCGGGGAGGAAAATAGCGGTGTGATATTGCCTGAGGCAAAAGATCCCCATACTACAGCCCACTGGATTGAGCAGTGCCTTGCCGGAAAAGTTCCTGTTCCGCATTCGATCAAGCTGCAGATGGCCTGCTGTTTGCTGGCAACCGGTGAAGTGGACACGGTAGAAGCCGGGCTGGCACGCGTGGCGCAGTCTTTTTAACTAAAAAAAAAGCCCGTCCAGTGGCGGACGGGCAAGCAAGGGTAACAAACAACAGGGTCAATGAGGGTTGGAGCAGCTCACCAGAGGGTTTGGCGAGGGGACAGCATTCGTTCAGGCGATTATTTGTAGATAACCGCGGTACCGCTCAGCTTGTTATTGCCGTTAGCGGAGGTAATGGTGTATCCGCTTGCACCGGCAGCAGCGGCTTTCTCAGCCAGTTTGGCTTCCAGACCGTCCAGCGTGGTCGCGCCATCAGCACTCACCACACCGACTTTGTTCATGTTCTGTGCCTGAGTTGAAGAGACTGGCTCTACGGCGAAAGCGCCGAAGGATAGAGCGGACAGGGCAACAGCAGCTACAGCATATTTGATGGTTTTCATAATTAATCTCTCGCAGGTGTTTCTGTTAAGGAGACGATGTTCCGTCGATGTGATGAGTATCACGTTTTTTTGCGAGGGATAAAATCGAAGAGAATTGACGTGGTTGCTCAAAAAAACTGAATGACAAATAACTTATTGAATATTAATAAATTCAAACTGGCGATTTACACTTCTTGTTGATGCGCTTTACAGAAGCGAAATGAAGGGCACATTTTGCCACGCGGTTCGTTAAAAATCGTGAGCGTAAAGGTATGGGCCTGCGAGGTTAACTTAGGTAAAGGAAAGTCAACGTAACTGGCTGTCTTTCGAACCTCTGCGATTATATCCCGAATATGATGAGTTTTTTGAATCTTTATGTTGCTGGCAAGTGATGCAAAGCCTTACGCCGGGGATGGCTTTCCGGCGCGCCTCCGGAATGGGTTCTCCGCATTCTTCGCATTCCGTTAAGCTTTCGCCGCGCGGAATTTCACCGCGGGCGCGCGCAACCGCATCTTCAATAGTACTGTTGATCTGTTGGTTAACAGCGTCGTCATTTGCCCAGCCGGAAGCCATAGCGTCCTCCCAAAATCGGTTTAAGCCATACGTTTACTATGGGGTTAAAAAATGAACAATCAAGGCGAAGGAAAAAGAGAACTGCATCTGTGCGGCAGATGCAGTGTGTTGGAGTGTAGTGGGGTTACTTGTAAATGGTCGCGGTGCCAAACATATGGTTATCGCCGCTGGCGGAATTAATCTCGAATCCTTTTGCACCTTCCTGACGGGCTTTTTCGGCAAGTTTAGCCTGGAGATCGTCAAGGTTGCTGGCACGGCTAACTGAAACGGTGCCTGCAGGACGGAGCTGGCTAGTGTCGGTACTCTGGGTTAGTGACTGAACGGCCATGGCAGAGAATGAAGCAGTTGCCAGGACGCCAGCGATAATAGCAAGGGTCAGATACTTTTTCATAATCACATCCTCATGAGGAAACAGCAGGTGATTCCCTTTAAGTTTAGAAGCCTGATGAGTGTGACTTAGCGCAAATATTTGATGATGATCTGCTTATTTTTTGAACGATATAAATTGGCAATTCGCTGACAGATCATAGACATAAAGGTGTTTGATTTACGACGGTTTTTTGCGCGACGCAGAGAAAGATTTACCGTTGGGCCAGCAAAGGGTATCTTACGCCGCTGTTTAAAGGAGAATGCCATGACTGCCCAAAAGCCGGGATTGCACCCGCGAAATCGCCACCGCAGCCGCTACGACATGAATGCGTTATGCCTGAGCTGCCCGCCGCTGCGGGACTACCTGGTTCAGACCCCAGCGGGAGAGCCCTCGGTCAACTTTGCTGACCCGCAGGCGGTTAAAATGTTGAACAAAGCCCTACTGGCGCATTTTTACGGTGTGGCTCACTGGGATATTCCGGAAGGCTTTCTCTGTCCACCTGTGCCGGGCCGCGCGGATTACGTGCATCACCTTGCCGATCTTCTTGCCGAGGGCAATGAGGGCGTTGTTCCACCGCAGGCCACCATTCTGGATATTGGCACCGGGGCGAATCTGATTTACCCGCTGATCGGCGCGCATGAATACCACTGGCGCTTTACCGGAAGCGAAATCGGTGACGAGGCTTTTGCCAGCGCCCAGGCAATTATCAGCGCTAACCCGGGATTGAGCCGCGCCATTCGCCTGCGTCGTCAGAAAGAGGCGGCGTCGATCTTCAACGGCATTATTCACAAAAACGAAAGCTATGACGCCACGATGTGCAATCCGCCGTTCCATGATTCGGCGGCATCGGCCCGCGCGGGCAGCGAGCGCAAGCGCCGCAATCTGGGTCAGGCTGAAGACGCCGCGCTGAACTTCGGCGGTCAGCAGCAGGAGCTCTGGTGTGAAGGGGGCGAAGTGGCGTTTATCCTGCGGATGATTGCGGAAAGCAAACAGTTTGGCCGTCAGGTGAAGTGGTTCACAACGCTGGTTTCCCGCGGAGATAACCTGCCGCCACTCTACCGCGCGCTGACCGAAGCGGGCGCCGTAAAAGTGGTGAAAAAAGAGATGGCGCAGGGCCAGAAGCAAAGCCGCTTTATCGCCTGGACGTTTATGGACAATAACAAACGTCGCAAATAGCACTCCGTCGCAGGCCGGGTAAGGCGAAGCCGCCACCCGGCAACGAGGCTACAGCGTCGGCTCCTGCGGTGGGAGCGGAGCTGCGGGCGGCGGCAGTACCTGATAGGTCTGGACCGGCATCCGCACGTTCGCCAGATCGAAGTGTTTTTTCACCATGCTGTCGAGCGCAAAGCGCACCGTCCACTGCTTCAGCGGCTGGGTGGTGAACGACACGCGCAGGGTAAACGCCGTGTTCGTCAGCCCGACGATGCCGGCGAATGACGGCTCGCCAATCACCAGCCCGCGAATATCCTCCATCTGCATCAGCTCTTCTACCGCATCGCGCAGCGCCTGCTTCGCTTTATCGGCATCCTCGTGACGATCCACATCGTAGTTCGCTACAACTGAACCAATGCCGCGTACAAAGTTGGCGAAGGTGGTGATCGAAGACCAGGGAATGATGTGGTACGCCCCGGTGTCCTGGCGCACGCCCACCGAGCGGATGGACATCCTCTCCACGGTGCCGGTTAACGGTCCGATGGTCACCAGATCGCCCGTGTTCATCCCGTTTTCAAACTGAATGAAAATGCCGGTAATAATATCCTTCACCAGCGTTTGCGACCCGAAGGAGATCGCCAGCCCCAGCGCACCGGCCCCCGCCAGCAGCGGGGCGATATTTACGCCGATTTCCGACAGCACAATCATGATGGTGATGGTGCTGATAATCACCGCCAGCGCGTTGCGGAACAGGGTTAACAGCGTTCTTGCCCGCGCGCTGGGCAGCGGCCTGCCGTGAATATCCGATACCAGGCGGTTCTCGATAAGGCTCGCCAGCAGCGTCCAGCCGACGGCGGAGAAGAACAAAATCAGCGCGATGCGAATCAGGATATCGACCGTTTTTTCACCCGCACCGTTGTGCAGCCAGTTCCAGAAATCAAACAGGCTCCACGCATTCAGGAGCAGCATAATCGCCACGCAGACGGTGAGAATGCGCGCCACTTTGAGCGATACCGACATCCAGCCGTTCACCCGTTTTTGCAGCTCCGGGTAATTACGCTGTACCTGCGGCGACAGGGTGATGGTTTTCGAGATCCAGCGCGACAGCAGCCCCGACACAAACGCCGCGATACCGATAATGGCCAGGCTTTTGAACGTCGCCCCCATCATGAATTTCAGGCTATTGCCCGGGTCGAACAGCGAGAAGAAGCACAGTACGATGAAGTAGGCGCTTGCAAGCCAGTGCCATACCAGGGCGAAAGCGCGGATAAACAGGCTAAAGAACGAGAGGGAGCGATCGGCCAGATTCAGCAGGCTTTGGGTAATGGTTTTTTTATTGTGGAAGATCAGATACAGAGACCAGACGGTAATGCAGATCATGATAATGACGTTTGCCAGCGCCCCGAACTGGACGTTCACCTGGTTGGAGATGATCGGCACGGCAACCAGCAGACCGTAGCCAATCAGCCCGCTGAGCACGCTCAGACGCAGCGCCCAGTACTTCGCGCTCGCATCCCGAATGGCGAAAGGACGCAGTTCAGGCACGTGCGGACAAAAAAGTAACCGCAGCAGCGCTTTGAAGAACTCAATCAGGGCAAAGGCGTTCAGGAAAAGCGACTGCTGGAAGGCGATGGTTTTGTTGTCCGCGTTCAGCCTGTCGGCCAACATCTGGCCTAAAAACAGCGTCAACGCAAGCAGCAGTAAATCGATCATAAACGCTGAGGCTATCATCAACGGCAGGTGCAGCCAGCTGCTTTTCTGCTGATTCTTTCTGCGTCCCCATTGCCCCATTTTGCGATAGAGCGGCCACGCGCACAGGCGTACCAGCCAGTAAAAAAGAAATACTGCACCGGCCAGCATCAGAAACTGCGTGGCGGCGGCGGTAAACGTTTGTGGGTTAAACGGCTTATGCGGCGAGCCAATCAGGTTGCGGTAGAGCTGAGCAAAGCGCGAGGAGAGCGCTTCCCCATAGTGCCGGCTCACGTCGGTGACATTTTCCAGCACCGTTTTTTGTTCCTCCACCTGGGGAGGGGTGATGACAGGCACCGGCTCCTGCGGCGGCGTGGCGGCCACTTTCCGCAGCTGACCAATAAGTTCCTGCCGGGAGGTGTCGTTCTCAAGGACGTCGGCGAGGGCGCTGTAGGCGGCTTTTTTCTGTTCGACATCGGGTTCCGGTGGCGGCGTATTTTGCTGGCTGGCGGTTGTTCCGGTGGTCACGCCGGGGATCGCGACGGCGAACGATGGCGCACTAAACAGGCTAATCAACAGCAACAGGATCCACGGCACGGCGTCCTCCGGTGAAAATGTCGAACAAAATGATAAGTATAGAAGTCGGGACGCGGAGGGGGATTTTTGGGAACAATCTGGCGTAAAAAAGCCGGGCAAGCCCGGCTTTAGCGTAAAGCGATGGATCAGGAGACGTGCTGCAGGAACTCCTGCAGACGCGGGCTCGGCGGGTTCGCAATTAATTCCTGCGGGTTACCGTCTTCCGCGATACGGCCTTTATCAATAAAGATCAGGCGGGACGCCACTTTTTCAGCGAAGCCGATTTCGTGGGTCACGATCACCATCGTCATCCCTTCTTCTGCCAGATCCTGCATGACCTTCAGCACCTCGTGGCGCAGCTCCGGGTCGAGTGCGGACGTAGGCTCATCAAACAGCATCATTTTCGGTTTGACCGCCAGCGCGCGGGCAATCGCCACGCGCTGCTGTTGACCACCGGACAGCTCAGAAGGGTAGTGGTGCGCGCGTTCAGCCAGGCCGACTTTCGCCAGCAGATCTTTGGCCAGCGCTTCTGCCGCCGCTTTGTTGGCGCCGCGCACGCGCAGGGGGCCAAACATCACGTTCTCCAGCGCCGTCAGGTGCGGGAACAGGTAGAACTGCTGGAACACCATGCCCGCTTCCTGACGAATCAGACGGTCATCCACTTTCGGGTCGTTCACCTTCAGACCGTCGACGATAAGGTCGCCGCTGGTGATCTCTTCCAGCTTGTTGATGCAGCGCAGCAGGGTGGATTTACCGGAGCCGGATGGCCCAATAATCACCACCACTTCACCCTGTTTAATGTTCAGATCAATATTGTGCAGCACCTGGGTTGGGCCAAAGTGCTTGGAAACGTTTTTAAATTCAATCACAGGATTTTCATCCTTCTTTCAAGACGACGCAGAACGAAGCTCAGAACCAGAGTAATGATCAGGTAGACAACGGCTACCGCACTCCAGATTTCCAGCGCGCGGAAGTTGCCAGCAATGATCTCCTGACCCTGACGGGTCAGCTCGGCCACGCCGATAACAATGAACAGCGACGTATCTTTAATGCTGATGATCCACTGGTTACCGAGCGGTGGCAGCATGCGACGCAGTGCCAGCGGCAGAATAACGTGGCGGATCGTTTCGCGACGAGAAAGACCTAGCGCCAGACCGGCTTCACTGAAACCTTTATGAATCGACAGCACCGCACCGCGGGTGATTTCCGCAATGTAAGCGCCTGAGTTGATCATAATGGTGACGACGGCTGCGCTGAACGGATCGATGCGCAGGTCGGTGAACGCCATTGGCAGGGCGAAGTAGATGAACATGACCTGTACGACAATTGGGGTGCCGCGGATCACTTCGATGAAAACCAGTGCGATGTGGTTTGCAATCCAGCCGCCGTAGGTGCGAGCGAAACCGGCGACAAGACCGATAATCAACCCACCAACCAGACCCAGGACCGAAATCCACAGGGTCATTTTAGCGCCTTCAAGCAAGATAGGAATGGCAGGCCAGATGGCGCTCCAGTCAAACTGCATGATAATTTCCTGTTACTGTTACCGTGTTTCAAAAATAGCAGGGGCGAAAGGTCGCCCCCGAGTGAACATCATTGTTACGTCTTATTATTTAGGCTCGGTACCGAACCATTTTTTGTAGATTTCGTTATAGGTGCCGTTCTCTTTCAGCGTTTTCAGCGCGCCGTTAACTTTCGTGCGCAGGTCGTCGCTGCCTTTCGGGAACGCGATACCGTACTGCTGGGCTTCCAGAGACTCGCCAACCGCTTTGAACTTGCCGTTGCCCGCGGTTTTGATGAAGTACAGGATGTTCGGCGTGTCGTGCAGAACCGCATCAGCACGGTTGGTGCCGAGTTCCATGTACGCGTTGTCGATGTTCGGGAACTGACGCAGGTCTTTGGTTTTGATATTTGCTTTCGCGTAATCAACCGAACCGGTGCCGCTCTTCACTGCCACCACTTTGCCGTCGAGATCTTTCACGCTTTTTACGTCGTTATTATCAGCTTTGACCATCACCAGCAGGCCGCTTTTGTAGTAGCCGTCAGAGAAGTCGATCGCTTTTTTACGTTCATCGGTAATGGTGATGCCCGCCAGCGCCAGATCGACGTTCTTGGTTTGCAGTGCCGGGATGATGCCGCTGAAGTCCATCGGCTTCAGGGTGTAATCCAGTTTGAGTTCTTTTGCGACTGCGGCCCACAGATCCACATCAAAACCAACGTATTTATCACCCTGTTTGAATTCAAACGGAACGAACGCCGTGTCGGTCGCCACAACCAGTTTGTCGGCAGCCTGAGAGGACACCGCAAAAGCCAGGGTAAGTGCAGCCAGTGAAACTTTTAATACAGACTTCATAGCATTTCCTTTTATATCCACGGGGCGATCCCCTGCGAGAACAGGTGGCACAATGAAAAAATCGTGCCAACTTTACAAGCTATTGTTTTGCAAAGGGGATGATGTCATACATTGCACATTAAATGGGGCAATGAGGTTTTATTGCACCAAAGTGGAGCACTGTTTTGGTGCGCTTCGTTTGGCTCAACTGACGGGGAGATATTTAGCGTAAATTATGACGAAAAAACAATCTTCCGTTAACGGTTGTGTGAGGTGATTATTACATTTCGTTCACTTTTGCAGGTGTGCAGACAAAAACTGTGCACCATAGATGTGCAAAACCCTCACCGGAGGGTGAGGGTTTGATAGAAAATTCGTATGAATTATTCGATGTTAGATTCGATAAACCACAGGAATTGATCGAGGTCGCGGGACGCGGCGGTGAAGATGTCAGCGGTATCTTCGTCTTTGGCTTCGCCAATCGCTTTGCGCACATCGTTTGCCACAATCGCGTAGCGGTCCGCCAGCTCTTTCAGGTGATCCTGAACGGTATGGATATCCAGCGGATAACTCTTCAGTGGCGTTTTGCTGTTGATCACCTGCGTGGTACCCAGCGCCACGCCGCCTAGCTGAACGGCACGTTCAGCCATCGTATCGAGGTGGGTCACCAGTGCTGTGCGGAAGCCATCCAGCATTTCATGAACGGCAATAAAGTTTGCACCGCGCATATTCCAGTGGGCCTGTTTGGTGATCAGCGAAAGATCGATGAACTGGATCACCTGGCGATTCAGCAACTCAATGGTTGCTTTTTTGTCGCTGTCCGATACATCGTTACGGGTATAAAGCAGATTAGACGCTTTCGTTTTCACCAGTTTAGCGGTACTCATAATCTCATATCCTCTTGATGTTTATGTCCCAGGTAATTACGGAACTAAGTATAGCACCGGATTTTTTCCCTGCGGTTTGGCTGTGCCTATCGGTTTAATAGCGAGAAGGAGGTTGAGAATTTAACTCATTGAAATTAATCTAAAATTTTAAAATTGATACAGATCAATCTTAATTACTGGCTGGGAATGTAAACCCAGAGGGATATTTTGAAAATAGGGCGAAGTGTGTAAAAAATTATAACGACAGTCTTTCTGGCCTTTATTCTGCATGGCATGGAAGCCATGCAGAATATATGGGCTTAGCGGATATCCACTTTCTCCACTTTAGGTTCAGGGCGCATGGTGAGCGTCGAGCCCATTGATGCCGCGATAATCGAGCAGAGCGCCAGCGTCTGGGTCAATGTCAGGGTTTCGCCGAGAAACACCATCCCGGAAATGGCGGCTAGCGCAGGCTCCATACTCATCAGGGTGCCAAATATGCGCGTCGGCAGACGCGTCAGGGCAATCATCTCCAGAGAATAGGGAAGTGCGGTAGAGAGGATCGCGACCGCCAGCCCGATGGGCATGACGGACCATTGCCAGATAGATTCGGTCGCCTGCGCCATGCCGATGGGCACAAAGACGATAGCAGCGATCAGTGACCCCAACGCGACGGTCGCCGGACCGTGCTCTTCTCCTGCACGCTGGCCCGTAAGTATATAGACGGCCCAGCAGGCGCCTGCACCCAGCGCCAGCGCTGCGCCCGTCAGATCAATCTCAGAAACACTCTTGCCCAGCGGCAGCAGGAACCACAACCCCAGTACGGCTAACACGACCCAGATAAAATCGACCGGACGTCGCGAGGAGAAAAGCGCCACCGCCAGCGGGCCGGTAAACTCCAGCGCGACGGCGATCCCCAGCGGTATCGTCTGAATAGAGAGGTAGAACAGGTAGTTCATTGCCCCCAGGGAGAGTCCATAAAACAGCAGCGGTAAACGCTGCTCCTTTTTGAATCGCAGACGCCAGGGTTTGAAAATAACCACCAGTATCGCCGTGCCCAGCACGATACGCAGGGCAGTTACCCCAGGCGCACCAACCAGCGGAAAAAGCGATTTTGCAAGCGAAGCACCGCTTTGAATGGACAACATGGCAATGAGTATGACTGCGACCGGCAACCAGACCGACGACGTGCGGGATAACCCAGGCATCCTTTCTCCTGTCAGCTTATGTCAAATGAGGTAAAAGTTGCAGTGTAAAGGAAATATGCGGCTACGGTTGAGGCGCTGTTGAAAAAAAACCACGTCAAATCCGTAAAATGGTTAAGCGCTGGTGGATTTATCGCCTGTCAGATTAGGAATAATCTGGATGAATGTAACTGCGCAGACGCGCACTATGCGCATTTAGTAGTGAAAATTGCATGTGATTTGAAAGAGATAGCTGACGCTGGAAACGTTCTGTTACAGGAAAGGTTTCATTAGACATCACGAATCACAAAGAGTTTCGCAAATTTTTTTGATATATTTAAAACTTACGGACTTACTTGGATCACATTTGAGGTGGTTATGAAAAAAATTGCATGTCTTTCAGCACTGGCCGCTGTACTGGCTGTTTCCGCAGGTACCGCTGTAGCTGCTACTTCTACTGTTACTGGTGGTTACGCTCAGAGCGACTATCAGGGCGTGATGAACAAAGCTAACGGTTTCAACCTGAAGTATCGCTACGAGCAGGATAACAACCCACTGGGCGTGATCGGTTCTTTCACCTACACCGAGAAAGATCGTTCTGAAAACGGCGCATACAACAAAGGCCAGTACTACGGTATCACCGCGGGCCCGGCTTACCGTCTGAATGACTGGGCGAGCATCTACGGTGTTGTAGGTGTTGGCTACGGTAAATTCCAGCAGACCGAAAACCAGGGTCTGAACCGCACTGCAAGCAACAGCGACTATGGCTTCTCCTATGGCGCAGGCCTGCAGTTCAACCCAATCCAGGACGTTGCTCTGGACTTCTCCTATGAGCAGAGCCGTATCCGCAACGTTGACGTTGGCACCTGGATCGCTGGCGTAGGTTACCGCTTCTAATCACTTCGGTGATTAAATAAAAAATCCGCCCAATGTGGCGGATTTTTTTTGTCGAAGAGAAAAGCAAAACGGCAACCTTAGGTTGCCGTTTTTAGTGTTTGTTCCCTCTCCCCGTGGGAGAGGGCCAGGGTGAGGGCATCGGTCCGCACGAGACGGCAATTACTTATTCTTAATATCAAAAATATCCGTACCCAGATGGTTGTAGTCAACTTTCTGTAACTTGAAGTTGGTAACGTACACTGGGGAAGCTTTCTTGTTAGAGACAAACGGGTAAGCATTTTTTATCTGCTCGGCCTTAATCCCGGTCCACTGCGAGAAGAACTGCAGGAAATCATTTGCCGAACGACGCGCTTTAATGACGCGATGCGTTTTATCATCACTCGACAGCACCATAAACGGCACCTGGAAGTTCTGCTGGAACTTGTCATCGTGCGCCAGGTACTGCACCTCTTTACCACGCTCTTTAAACGCCAGCCCGTGATCCGAGAAATAGACCATGGAGAAGCTGTCGCCCGTATTGCGTAGCTGATCGTACAGCTTGCTCAGCAGGTCGTCGGTTTGCGTCATGGTGTAGAGATAGCAGGACGTCTCTTTGGACTGCACAAACTCCGCGTACTTCCCTCCGGTCCGATCGCAGGCCTGCGGGTGCGACCCCATCAGGTGCAGGACGATCAGCTGAGGCTGGGTGCGCGGGGTGGCGAAGACCTGTGCCGTCATTTTCAACAGCGCTTCGTCTTTGGTGTTTTTGTCGGCTTCGAAGTCGCCATTTTTCAGGAACTGCACTTCGTCAGCGCGTTTGGCGATACTGGCGATGGCCGTATCGTATTCGCCAATTTGCCCCTGATTAGAGAACCACCACGTCTGAAAACCCGCACGGTTTGCCAGGGTGACGAAATTATCCTGATACTGCGGTTTGCCATCCACCACCCGGTTAAGGGTCAGGCCGAGCGATTTCTGCGTCGAGCCGCTGGCCGCGACATAATCGGTAAACAGCGTGCCTTTGACTGAACTGGCAAACGGTGTGTTATCCCAGTGACCGCCAAACGCTCCCATCGCATCGCGACGCGCGCTTTCGCCAATCACCACCACATAGGTGTGATATTTCGGCTTAACGGCCAGCACGTTCCAGGTGTCTTTCATATTGGAAAGCTCAGCCATGCGCGCCTGTTCGTCGAGAACCTCTTTATTGTTTACAACGACGTCTTTCACGAAGCGGAAAACCGGATAACCGATATTGCTGAGCCTTAGCTTACCGTCCCAGGGAATATTCTGGATGGGAGCGACAAAGGCCACGGCAATGCTGAACACCAGACAGAGTATTTCGATCTTACCCCAGGATTTTTTCTCGCCCGACTGACGGCGGATGGCGATAACGCCCAACGCGAAGATAAAGATCCCGACCACGTAGCTGTACCACGGGAAGATCGTCAGGATCTCCGTTGACTCTTCCATATTGGTCGAGTGCAGCGCCAGCAGGGTATTAAAGTTTGGCGCGCCGTAAGCCTGACCAAACGGGAAATAGAGTGCAGCAACCAGCGAACAGATGCCGATTAACGCTTTTTGCACGCGCGGTGCGGATCGCCACAGCAAATGCAGAACGCAGGTGAACGCCACCGCGTAGAGCAGACTAAAGGGATAACCCAGCGCAAAGTTAATCAGTAAAGACTGCAAAAAGTAAAAACCCGTCCACGGGCTTAAGGCCCGGCTGCGGGTCACAACGGTATCTATCAGGGTTACATTCATAGGTCACTATCATGGATGAAAACGCCATGTGCTCACCCTGGCGTCAAGGGTCATAACCTGCCTGACAGTGCGTGGAGAGGGAATGAGGGTCCGCTTCAGCGAGCCGCAAATTGTGCAGGGCTGCAAGAAGATAGTGCGAGCGCTAAATAATATCAACAGTTGCTAAGCAGATGTTTTGCGAAGGGGATTGCAAATCCGTAAAAAAGATCGGGAATAAGGCGGCTGGAAGCCAGTTTAGAGCGAGATTGTGACGGAAAAATGAAGCGGCGTACCGCAACGCCGCTTAGTGGGAAGGTTTGTCGTCCTGATGCGGTTTGTTGTTAAACATATCGCACAGCATGTTCAACAGCATTAAGCGCACTTTAAAAGGAGAGTGGGTAAACACGGTCATGCACCTCTTGAATTCGTTCATAAGACCTCCTGAGTTTTGATCCCTTCGATCCGTGAAGGGTGACTGCATTACATACAGATATAGCACAGGCTATATTGTATAGCTATGGCTATTTCGTTAATTTTTTGTGCTTGCGGAGCTATGGTTTACAATGTGCGCTCTCGAAACCGGGCGCTGGAAGCGTCACCCCACTGAGGAAGTACAATGAACCGTCGCGCAGGTCATCCGACAATGAGGAAAACGACGCAACTGGTGAATGTTGAAGAACATGTCGAAGGTTTTCGCCAGGTCCGTGAAGCGCACCGGCGTGAACTGATTGATGATTATGTTGAACTCATTTCCGATCTGATCCGTGAGGTTGGTGAAGCGCGCCAGGTCGATATGGCCGCCAGGCTGGGGGTTTCACAGCCTACTGTCGCTAAAATGTTAAAACGCCTGGCCTCCGTGGGCTTAATTGAAATGATCCCCTGGCGCGGTGTTTTTCTGACGCCGGAAGGGGAGAAACTCGCGCAGGAGAGCCGAGAGCGCCATCAGCTTGTCGAGAATTTTTTACTGGTGCTGGGCGTCAGCCCGGAGATCGCCCGCCGGGATGCGGAAGGAATGGAACACCACGTTAGCGAAGAGACGCTGGTGAAATTTCGTGAATTTACGCTTAAATATGGTCCCTCCGCTGAATGAAAATCCCTGGACTGCAGGCCCTGGCACGCGATCGTTTTTTCCATCTGTTATTAATTATTGGCGCAGCGTTAAGCCTCTTTGTGCCGTTTGCCCCACACGCCTGGTCCGCCGCGATTGACTGGCGCACCATCATTACCCTGAGCGGCCTGATGATGCTCACCAAAGGGGTCGAGCTGAGCGGCTATTTTGACGTTCTGGGACGTAAAATGGTGCGCCGGTTTGCCACCGAACGCAGGCTGTCCCTGTTTATGGTGTTCTCCGCCGCGGTGCTGTCGACGTTTCTGACCAACGATGTGGCGCTGTTTATCATCGTGCCCCTCACGCTTACGCTGCGTAAGCTCTGTGAAATTCCGGTCAGCCGGCTGATCATCTTTGAAGCGCTCGCCGTTAACGCCGGTTCTCTGTTGACGCCTATCGGGAACCCACAGAATATCCTGCTCTGGGGCCGTTCCGGTCTGTCGTTCGCCGCCTTTACCTGGCAGATGGCCCCGCTGGCGCTGGTGATGATGCTTTCCCTGCTGGCGGTCTGCTGGTTTGCCTTCCCGGATAAAAAACTGCAGTACCACAGCGGCACCACGGGCCCGCAGTGGCAGCCGCGTCTGGTGTGGAGCTGTCTCGGGTTATACATTGTCTTTCTGTTTGCGCTGGAGCTGAAGGTTGAGCTGGCGGGTGTCCTGCTCGTTGCCGCAGGGTTTGTCGTTCTGGCGCGGCGCGTGCTGGTCAGCGTGGACTGGACGCTGCTGCTGGTCTTTATGGCGATGTTTATTGATGTGCATCTTCTCATCCAGCTTCCGGTGCTGCAGAACGTGCTGCACAGCGTCAGCACGCTGTCTCAGCCGGGATTGTGGCTAACGGCGATTGGCCTGTCGCAGTTTATCAGCAACGTGCCGTCCACCATTCTGCTGCTCAACTATGTCCCGCCGGATACGCTCCTGGCCTGGGCCGTTAACATTGGCGGGTTTGGCCTGCTGCCCGGTTCGCTGGCAAACCTGATTGCTCTGCGTATGGCCAACGACCGTCGTATCTGGTGGCGTTTCCACGTCTGGTCTATTCCGATGCTGGTTTGGGCCGCGGCGATCGGTTTCGGACTATTCCTTCTCATATAGTGCGCAATTTGTCAGTTTTTCCTGGCAAACGTATAGCAACGTCCTAGCTTTAGTGAACGGCATAGTGTGATGCCGCTCACTGACAGGACCGTTGCTGACCTATGGCTGAAGATCAAAACCCGCCTGCTGACGAGCAGGACAAAAACAATAATGCGCGTAAGCGCCCGGGCAAGAAACCGTTAATTATCCTCGGCATTGTCGTGGTGGTGATGGTCGTCGTGGCGCTGGTCTGGTGGTTTTTAACCCGTAACGAAGAGACGACCGACGACGCCTTTACCGACGGCGACGTGGTGACGATTGCCCCCAAAACGGCGGGCTACGTCACCGAGCTGCGCGTGCGTGATAACCAGCGCGTGAAAAAGGGCGATCTGCTGGTGGTCATCGATCCGCGTGATACCACCGCGCAGCGCGATCAGGCCCAGGCCCAGCTTGGGCTGGCTATCGCGCAGCTGCATCAGGCTCAGGCACAGCTGGCGCTCTCAAAAGTGCAGTATCCCGCCCAGCGTGACGAAGCCAAAGCGCAGGTGCTGAAAGCGCAGGCCGATCTGGCGAACGCGCAGGCGGAGTACCGTCGCCAGCGCGGCGTCGACCCGCGGGCAACCACCCAGCAAAGTATTGATTCCGCGAACGCTCAGCTGCGCAGCGCGCAGGCGGGGCTGGCCAGCGCCCAGGCGCAGCTGGAGGTGGCAGAGCAGGTACAGCTGCAAATCCGCCAGCAGGAAACCAACGTTGAAGCGCGCGAGCGTCAGGTCGATCAGGCGAAAGCGCAGCTGGAAACGGCCAATCTGAACCTCTCTTACACCGAAGTCCGCGCTCCGTTCGACGGGTTTGTCACCAAACGCAACGTGCAGCCCGGCACGCTGGTGCAGGCGGGAACGGCGCTGTTCTCCCTGGTTTCGCCGAACGTGTGGGTGGTGGCGAACTTCAAAGAGTCGCAGCTTGAGCGCATGAAGCCCGGCGATAAGGTCACCGTGTCCGTCGACGCGTGGCCGGATATGTCGCTCGAGGGCCACGTTGACAGCATCCAGCAGGGCAGCGGCTCGCGCTTCTCCGCCTTCCCGGCTGAAAATGCCACCGGTAACTTCGTCAAAATTGTGCAGCGCGTGCCGGTGAAAATCGTGATTGATAAGGGGCTCGATCCGAACAAACCGCTGCCGCTGGGGCTCTCGGTTGCGCCGAAGGTGACGGTGGAATGACGGATCACAGCCACGACAGCTGGAAGCCCGCCAGCAACCCGTGGGCGGTGGCGATTGTCGTCACCCTGGCGGTGTTTATGGAAATTCTGGACACCACCATCGTCAACGTGGCGCTGCCCCACGTGGCGGGTTCGCTCTCGTCCAGCTATGACGAATCCACATGGGTGTTAACCAGCTATCTGGTCGCGAACGGCATCGTGCTGCCCATCTCGGCGTTTCTGAGCCGGGTGTTTGGCCGCAAGCAGTTCTTCCTGATCTGCATCGTCATGTTCACCGTCTGCTCTTTCCTGTGCGGGATCGCCACCGAGCTGTGGCAGATCATCCTGTTCCGCGTGATGCAGGGTTTCTTTGGCGGCGGGCTGCAGCCGACGCAGCAGTCGGTGCTGCTCGACTACTTCAAGCCGGAGGACAGGGGCAAAGCCTTCGGGCTCTCGTCCATCGCGATTATCGTTGCGCCGGTCCTCGGCCCGACGCTGGGAGGCTGGATCACCGACAATTACTCGTGGCGCTGGGTGTTCTTTATCAACATCCCGGTGGGGATTGTCACGGTGCTGGCGATCTACCAACTGCTGGAAGATCCGCCGTGGGAGAGCAAGTCTAAAGAGAAGCTGACCATCGACTGGACGGGGATCGGCCTGATCGCCCTGGGGCTGGGCTGTCTGCAGGTGATGCTCGACCGGGGAGAAGACGAAGACTGGTTTAACTCGAACTTTACCCGCACTTTCGCGGTATTAACGCTGATCGGCATCATTGGTGCGATTTACTGGCTGATGTATGCCAGAAAACCGGTGGTGGATCTGCACTGCATGAAGGACCGCAACTTTGCCATCTCCAGCCTGCTGATGGCGGGGATGGCGATGATTTTGTACGGCAGTTCGGTAGTGATCCCGCAGCTGGCGCAGCAGGACCTGGGCTATACCGCCACCTGGTCCGGGCTGGTGCTGTCGCCCGGAGCGGTGCTGATTGTGCTGACGATTCCGCTGGTGCTGAAGCTGATGCCGGTGGTGCAAACGCGCTGGATTATCGCCTTTGGCTTTACCTGCCTGGCGGTGTCGTTCTTCTGGTCGCGCACGCTGACCCCGGATATCGACTTCGAAACCCTGGTATTGTTCCGCAGCGCCCAGTCGCTGGGGCTGGGGTTCCTGTTTGTGCCGCTGACTACCATTGCCTTTATCTCGATACCAAGGCGGCTGAACGCCGATGCGGCGGCGCTGTTCACCATGTTCCGCAACGTGGCGGGCTCGGTCGGGATCTCGCTGTCGACGGCGGCGATTACCGAGCGCTCGCAGGCGCACAGCGCGCACCTTGCGTACCACGCCTCGCCGTTTAACGAGCAGTTTCAGCAGGCGATACGCGAAAGCGCGCAGGCGATCCAGAACTTCACCACCCAGGTGGGCGATCCAACCGGCATCGCCACCGGGCGTATGTACCAGACGATGATTGAGCAGTCGCGCTTTTTGGCCTACATCGACGTCTTCACCATTCTGAGCGCGGTGGCCTTGCTATTGATTCCGTTTTGTTTGTTGCTCTCGCCGGTTAAGAGCGAGGGGAGTGCAGGAGCACATTGATGATACACAGACGTTTACACCCCCTGATGATAATGATACTGCTGGCAGGCTGCGCCGTCGGGCCGGACTACCAGCAGCCCGCGTCACCTGCCGTCACGCACTGGAACGATAAAGGCGACGGCTCGGTGAAGTCACAAACCACCTCCGCCGCGACCAACCCGCGCTGGTGGAAAACGTTCGGCTCGCCGCAGCTCGACAGCCTGGTTGAACGCGCCATCGCCGGGAACCTGACGCTGCAGCAGACGGTGCTGCGCATCGCCGGCGCGCGTGAACAGATTAACCAGGCGGGCGGGGCGTTTTATCCGTCGGTGAACGGCAATCTGCAGGCGACGCGCCAGCAGCTCGGGCTGGAAGGGGAGCTGAAATCCCACGGCGTATATGACCAGGTGGATAGCATCGATCCCGCTCTCAAGGGCGCGCTGGGACCGCTGACGCAGCCGATCAACCTCTACCAGGGCAGCTTCGACGCCCAGTGGGAAATCGACCTGTGGGGCAAGGTGCGCCGTCAGGTGGAAGCCGCCGAAGCGCAGCAGAAAGCGGCTATCGAGCAGCGTAACGACGCGCTGGTGTCGCTGGAGGCGGAAGTGGCGCGCGCGTGGCTCCAGCTGCGCGGGGCGCAGAGCATTATCGCCACGCTGAACACCCAGATTGCGAGCGCGCAGCAGACGCTGGATCTGACCGAAAGCCGCCAGCGGGGCGGGCTGTCGCCGCAGATGGATGTGGAAAACGCCCGGGCGCAGTTAGGCAACCTTGAAGCACAGCTTCCGCAATATCAGGCGCAGGAGCGGCAGGCGATGAACGGCCTGGCGATCCTGCTCGGCAAGCCGCCGGGAGCGCTGGATGCGGAACTGCAGAGCGTGCAGCCGATGCCTGCGCTGCCGGATATTGTGCAAACGGGCATTCCGTCGACGCTGGCGCGCCGCCGTCCGGACGTGCGCGAAGCGGAGGCGAACCTCCACGCCGCGACGGCGCAAATAGGCGTCTCGGTGGCGGAGCTGTTCCCGAGCTTTACGCTTTCCGGGCAGTTTGGCCTGCGCAACAGCGAAACCAACTGGCTGACCGACTGGAGCAGCCACTTCTACAGCTTTGGCCCGCAGGTCTCCATTCCCATCTTCCAGGGCGGTCGACTGGTTTCCAGCGTGAAGGTGGCGCGCGCGCAGCAGGGGGCGGCGGTGCTGGACTATCGTCAGACGGTGCTCACCGCGCTTGGCGATGTCGAAAACGCGCTGGTGAGCTATCGCACCGACCAGCAGCGTGAAGCGGGGCTGGCGAAAACGATCGATGCGCTGCAAAACGCGTTTGACCTGGCAAGCGACAGCTACCGCCAGGGGATCGCCAGCTTTATCGACGTGCTGGACGCCCAGCGACAGCTGGCGCAGGCTCAGCAGCAGCGCGCGCAGGCGCAGGTGCAGAGCGCGCTCGATCTGGTGGCGCTCTACAAGGCGCTCGGCGGCGGCTGGGAGCCGTATCAGCAGGTGCAATTACCGGACTACAGCGTCTTTGGCGACGCCCCGCGCGGATAAATATTCAGAGGATTGGGCAAGAAACGGACAGGAACGCCACATTCGCGATCGCTGAGGGGCGGGTATAACTATCGGGTACCCCTTAAACGACATGCGAGGATTATCTTATGCGTTATCAAAAACTGGGCAACACCGGACTGTTTGTTTCTGAACTGTGCCTCGGCACCATGACCTTCGGTGGTGAAGACGGCATGTGGGGCAAGATTGGCCAGCTTAAGCAAAACGAAGCCGAGCAGCTGGTGGGCCGCGCGCTGGATGCGGGCATTAACTTCATCGATACCGCTGACGTCTATTCGGAAGGGCGCTCGGAGACGATCCTCGGGCAGGCGCTGAAAAACCTCAACGTCCCGCGCGAGAACGTGGTGGTTGCCACCAAGGTATTCGGCGAAACGGGTACCGCCGGGGTGAACTCGCGCGGCAGCTCGCGCTATCACATCATCAGCAGCGTGAAGGAGAGCCTGCGCCGCCTGCAGCTCGATCATATCGATCTCTATCAGCTTCACGGTTTCGACCCGGCCACGCCGATTGAGGAGACGCTGTATGCGCTGGATAACCTGGTGCAGCACGGCCACGTGCGCTATATCGGCGTCTCGAACTGGGCGGCGTGGCAGATTGCCAAAGCGCTGGGCATTTCCGAGGGTCTCGGGCTGGCGCGGTTCGCATCACTCCAGGCGTATTACACCATCGCCGGACGCGATCTTGAGCGTGAGCTGGTGCCAATGATGCAGAGCGAAGGCGTCGGGCTGATGGTCTGGAGCCCGCTGGCGGGCGGTCTGCTGAGCGGAAAATATGGCCGCGACGGGCAGAGTGAAGCCGGTGGTCGTCGTCTGGAGTTTGACTTCCCGCCGGTGAATAAAGATCGCGCCTTCGACTGCGTGGACGTAATGCGGACTATCGCCGAAAGCAAGGGCGTCTCCGTCGCGCAAATCGCGCTGGCGTGGCTGCTACATCAAAAAGCGGTGACCAGCGTCATCATTGGCGCGAAACGCGTTGAACAGCTGGACGACAACATTGCCGCCACCGGTATCCTTCTCAGCGAAGACGAGCTTAAACAGCTGGATGCGGTCAGCGCGCTGCCGCGGGAATATCCTGGCTGGATGCTGGAGCGTCAGGGAGAGTATCGCCGTAATCAGCTCGCGCAACAGTAACCCTTCTTGCCCCGGGAGTGCATCGCTTACCGGGGCTTTTTTTCCCGCCTTGCTCACAAAAAACGATCCTCCTCTTTGATCCTCTTTTCATCATCGCCTATATGACTAGACATGAAATTTTAAATGACTAGTCATATAGGGAGAAAACATGAACCATCAGCTACCGGCCAACTTTTTATGGGGCAACTCGGTCTCCAGCATGCAGACGGAAGGAGCCTGGAACGAAGGCGGGAAGGGGATGTCGGTGTATGACATTCGTGAAGCCGGGGAAAACGTGTCCGACTGGAAAGTGGCGACCGACTCCTACCACCGCTACCGGGAAGATTTCGATCTGATGCAGGATCTGGGCATGAACTGCTACCGCTTCCAGATCTCATGGAGCCGCGTCTGCCCGCAGGGTGACGGCCCGTTCAACGACGAAGGCATCGCATTTTACGACCGCTTTATTGACGATCTGATCGCCCGCGGCATCGAGCCGATGATCTGCCTGTACCATTTCGATATGCCGCTGGCGCTGGCGCAGGAGTACAACGGCTTCAACGACCGCCGCGTAATGGACGCCTTTATCCGCTATGGCAAAAAGATGATCGACTGTTATGGCGACCGCGTGAAGTACTGGTTGACCTTCAACGAGCAGAACATCTTCCATATGCCGGAAGCGTTCCGTATTTCCGGCTATATGAAAGGCGAGAAAACCCTGCGCGAGCTGTACGAGCTACAGCACCATACGATGGTGGCGCACATGGCGCTAACCGAATACCTGCACCAGACCAGACCGGGCCAGCTGATGGGCGGCATGCTGGCGCACCAGCTGATCTACCCGGCTACCTGCAAACCGCGCGATATCTTCTGCGCCCAGCAGTATGACGAGTTTCTCAACGAGAACCTGCTGCGCGTCTTCGCAGGGCAAGGCTACAGCCCGGCGGTGATGGCGGTGGTGGAACAGGAGGGCTTTGGTGATATCTACCGCGCCGAGGACCTGGCGCTGTTCGCTCGTACAAAGAACGACTATATGGCCTTCAGCTATTACGCCAGCAAAACGCTGGACAGCGATGCGATTCCGGAAGGCACGCCGGTGAACTATTACCTGCTGCACGGCGAGAAAAATAACCCGTACCTGAAGGCCACCGAGTGGAACTGGCAGATCGATCCGCTGGGCTTCCGCACCATCATCACCCGCTACGCCAACGACTGGCGCCTGCCGGTGTTCCCGATCGAGAACGGCATTGGGGTGATTGAGTCATGGGACGGCGTGAACCCGATTGAGGACACCTACCGCATCGACTATCACCGGGCGCACATCGAGGCCATGAAAGCGGCGATGTTCGAGGACGGGGCAGAGGTCATTGGCTACCTCGGCTGGGGATTGATCGACATTCTCAGCTCCCAGGGCGACATGCGTAAGCGCTACGGCGTGGTCTATGTCAACCGGGAAAACCACGACCTGAAAGACCTGAAGCGCGTGCCGAAGAAGAGCTACGCGTGGTTAAAACAGGTTATCCATACCAACGGACGCGAGATGTAAGCCGTACGCTGCCGGGCCGTTTTTGTGACTGATTGATGGGAACACTCCGCTATGTCTGAAACAAAAATCACACCGCACATGCAGTCCTTTGTCGATAAATTTGTCGAGTTTTCGGCGCGCCTGGCAAACCAGGTGCACCTGCGCTCCCTGCGCGACGCCTTCGCCACGGTGATGCCGATTTTCATCCTCGCCGGTCTGGCGGTGCTGGTGAACAACGTGGTCTTTCCGTGGATTTTTCACGGCGATACGCTGGCACACTTCAAAGTGTGGGGCGAGGCGATTATCAACGGCACGCTGAACATTGCCGCGCTGCTGCTGGCGCCGATGATTGCCTGGTCGCTGGCGCGCAACAAAGATTTCGACAATCCGGTCTCGGCAGTGGTTATCGCCGTCAGCAGCTTCATCATCATGATGCCGATACGCTTGCAGATTACGCCCGTCGGCAGCGATACCACGGTGAACGTCACCCAGGTGCTGACGTTCGCCAATATCGGCTCCACCGGGATTTTCGCCGGGGTGCTGATTGGGCTGCTTTCAACGGAAGTGTTTATCGCTATTTCGCGCCTGAAGGCGCTGCACATTTCGCTGGGGGAAAACGTGCCTCCGGCCGTGAGCAAATCTTTTACCGCGCTGATCCCGACCATCCTCACGCTCTCGCTGTTTGCGGTGCTGGCGGCGGTGCTGGCAAACGTGCTGCATACGGATCTGATCCATCTCATTACGACCTTTATCCAGCAGCCGCTGCGGCTGATCAACACCAGCCTGCCCGGGACGATTTTCATCTACAGCTTCGGCAACTTCTTGTTCACGCTCGGTATTCATCAGTCGGTGGTCAACAGCGTGGTGCTGGAGCCGTTCCTGCTGATCAATACCAACGAAAACATGCTGGCCTTCGCCAACGGTCAGCCCATTCCGCACATCATCAACAATATCTTCGTGCCGACGTTCGGCATGGTAGGCGGCACGGGCAGCACGATCTCGCTACTGATTGCGATATTTATCTTCTCGCGCCAGCAGTCGGCGAAGCAGGTGGCGCGCCTGTCACTGGCGCCGGGCCTGTTTAATATCAACGAGCCGGTGATTTTTGGCCTGCCGATCGTGTTTAACCTGCCGCTGATGATCCCGTTTGTGCTGCTGCCCGCCATCGGCATTTATTTCGCCTGGCTCTGTACCACGCTGGGGTTAATGTCGCGCTGCGTGGTGATGATCCCGTGGACCACGCCGCCGATCCTGAGCGCCTGGCTGGCCACGGCGGGGGACTGGCGGGCGGTGGTGGTGCAGTTGGCAATCATCGTATTTGGTGTATTCTTCTACCTGCCTTTCCTCAAGATTGCCGAGCGAGTGGCGTTGAAAAACAGCGGGATAGAAAACTAACAGAAAGGAAGGACGATGGCGGCGAAGTACATCACCATAGCGCGGGAAATTAAGAAACGCATTATCAGCCAGCAGTACGCCGCCAACGAACCCCTGCCGGACCAGTTTGCGCTGGCGGCGGAGTTCAGCTCCAGCCGGATGACCATTCAGCAGGCGATGCGCCAGCTGATCGTCGAAGGTCTGGTCTATACCCGTCAGGGCCAGGGCACGTTCATCCGTAAAAACTTCCTCCAGCTCTCGCAGTGGGATCTCTCCGGCAGCGACTACTTTGGCGCGACCAAAACCTGGGCACATCTGGGCACGGTCACGAGCCAGGTGGTGCATTTCGAGCTGCGCTTTCCTAATGAAAAAGAGCAGGCGTCGCTGATGATTAACGCCGATGCGCCGATCTATGACTTTATTCGACTCCGTTTGCTGAACGGTGAACCGATGTCGCTGGATTCCACGGTGATGCCGATGAATCTGGTCCCGGGCCTGACGAAAAACCATCTTGAAGCTTCAGTGTTCCAGTACGTTCAGGAAACGCTGGGGCTGAAAATTATGGGGTCGTACCGGGTGGTGCGGGCGCTTAAGCCCAGCGCGCTGGACAGAGAGCATCTGGTCTGCGAGGAAACCGATCCGGTGCTGGAGGTGGAGCAGGTGATTTATCTGGAGGATGGCACGCCGCTGGAGTATGCCCACTGCCACTATCGCTACGACCACGGCGGGATCGTGATCGTGAATAACGGGTAATCAGTCTTTCAGGCGCACGACTCGAAATAGCTGTCCGTGTCTTTTATGTAAAGATCGTTCTGACACAGATGCTGGATTTGACCAGGCTTAAATGTAAAACGGATTTTTTGAAACCAGGAACGTTTTATTTTGCTGGTATTCTCGCGCGATAATCCATAGTCATGGATTATTTCATGAACAAAACGAATGCTTTGTGCAGAAACATAGACAGGTGTTTTGGTTAGCTGAATCAGTTTGCTGATCCAAATATCATCCGCGCGAGGACAAACCGTAATAAAATCTTCGTTAAAATGGAAATATTCCGGGATCATATTTTTCTTGAGCACAACGCCACCAAGACCGGTGATGATATAGTTCTGCTCAACGACTTTTGGCACGGTGATAAGCGGGAAATTACGATAGGTATCAAGAAGTTCTTTCTTCTTCTTTACTGTTTCACGCACCCGCGCGGCAACCACATATTTTTGATTGTGGCGATAAAAATCATCCAGCAGTGTTTCTGCCCAAATTTCGTTATAGATTGCGTCATCATCGGCATAAATCAGAATATCGTCTTCGGTTGCTGCTTGCAGCGCCGGAAACAATTTCCGATAAGGGCCGGTGTTCTTAACCCATTTAAAAACCAGGTTGGTGCCCGTCTGGCGAATTTTCTGCGCCCACTCCGGCTCCTCAGTGATGCCTTCGTCACTGAGATAAGGTGTACTGGAGACCCACACAACAATTTGATCGACCTTCTTACTCTGGTTCGCCAGTGACCACACCGTTTGCGAACAGAGATAAAGGCGCGATTTTGTTGTTGTTAAGTTAATGCTAATCATCAAACTATGCGTGCTCCAGGAGATAAAAAGACCTTATAAAACCAGATAAAACTGATTTTATAAGTGGGCGCATCATAACACTTAGAGGATTAGATGTAACCCCGCTGGGTTAGCAGAAAATGGCAAGAAAGGCACTTACGGCAGTAATAGCTGTTCAGAAAGGGTCAGCGTGATGGAGATTACAGTGCAATAAGACCCCGATAATACGGGGTCTTATAAGATACGTTATTGATTCAGCGTGATCAGTTCAAACGCACCGGCATACCGGAGCGGTTCTGCACGGCCTGGTCAACAATCGCCGTTTCGACATCTGGCTGAGACGTCACCGCCTGCACCGCGCTGTTCAGCGTAACAGGAACGACTTCGTTGTTGTTGATCTGGTCTTCGCTGGTGGACAGCGGGTTGTGCACTTCGATGTAGCGGCTGCCGTCTGGTTCAGACGTTGCTTTCACCGGTTCGTTGATGAACTGCACGCGCGTACCGACCGGCACGTTTTCGAACAGGAACTTGATGTCGTCGTTACGCAGGCGCACGCAGCCGTGGCTCACGCGCAGGCCGATACCGAAGTTGGCGTTGGTGCCGTGGATCGCATACAGACGACCAATGTACAGCGCGTACAGACCCATTGGGTTATCCGGGCCTGCCGGTACAACGGCTGGCAGCGGTTCGCCCGCCGCAATGTATTCTGCGTGCATTTTGGCGGTTGGCGTCCAGGTTGGGCCCGCTTTCTTACGCTCAACTTTGGTGGTCCAGTTCAGCGGGGTGTCTTTACCCAGCTGGCCGATACCGATTGGCAGCACGATAACGGTATTGGTGCCTTTCGGGTAGTAATACAGACGCATTTCGGCGCTGTTAATCACGATACCTTCATGAACGGTATCCGGCAGGATCAGCTGCTGAGGAATATTCAGCACGGTACCCGCTTTTGGCAGATATGGGTCAACGCCCGGGTTCGCTTCCAGCATGTTAGACAGGCCCAGCTGGTACTGCGCAGCGAAATACTCCAGCGGCTGAGAGTTACCTTCAGGAACCGTCACCACCTGGTTTTGACCCACCAGACGGCTTCCGTCGGTCGGCAGGGGATACGTCACCGCAGACGCGGTCTTACAAAAACCTACTACGGCTAACGCCGCCGCAAAAAGCGCTGTTAATTTCATGTTCATGTTGTGCGAGGTATCTAAGCCATTCAGGCGATGAGTTGATAAGTCTGAATCTGTGATGGGAGCGCATTATATGTGCATTCCCGCTCACAGGGAATTCAGATGTGTACGAAATCACATTTTTTTCGATTTTGTTAAAGTTTAGTGGATGGTTGCAACGCGGGATCTCAATTCGGAATTGTGGCATAATGCCGTGTTTATCACACTTTTCGCAGGAATCTCCCCGTGTTAGTTACCAGCAACGTCACTATGCAGTTTGGCAGTAAGCCGCTGTTCGAAAACATTTCCGTCAAATTTGGCGGCGGCAACCGTTACGGCCTGATTGGTGCCAACGGTAGCGGAAAATCCACCTTTATGAAGATCCTCGGCGGCGATCTGGAGCCGACCCTCGGCAACGTGTCGCTCGATCCGAACGAGCGCATCGGTAAGCTGCGTCAGGATCAGTTCGCCTTCGAAGAGTTCACCGTGCTCGACACCGTGATCATGGGGCACGCGGAGCTGTGGGAAGTGAAGCAGGAGCGCGATCGCATCTATGCGCTGGCCGAAATGAGCGAAGAAGACGGCTATAAAGTGGCCGACCTGGAAACGCAGTACGGCGAGATGGACGGTTACTCTGCGGAAGCGCGCGCGGGCGAGCTGCTGCTGGGCGTGGGCATTCCGGTTGAACAGCATTACGGCCCGATGAGCGAAGTCGCGCCAGGCTGGAAGCTGCGTGTGCTGCTGGCACAGGCGCTGTTCTCTAACCCGGACATCCTGCTGCTCGACGAACCGACGAACAACCTGGACATCGACACCATCCGCTGGCTGGAGCAGACGCTGAACGATCGCGACAGCACCATGATCATCATCTCGCACGACCGTCACTTCCTGAACATGGTCTGCACCCACATGGCGGATCTGGACTACGGCGAGCTGCGCGTCTATCCGGGCAACTACGACGAGTACATGACGGCGGCCACCCAGGCGCGTGAACGTCTGCTGGCGGACAATGCCAAGAAGAAAGCGCAGATTGCTGACCTGCAGTCCTTCGTCAGCCGCTTCAGCGCCAACGCCTCTAAATCGCGTCAGGCAACCTCGCGTGCGCGTCAGATTGATAAAATCAAGCTGGAAGAGGTTAAAGCCTCCAGCCGTCAGAACCCGTTCATCCGCTTCGAGCAGGACAAGAAGCTGTTCCGTAACGCGCTGGAAGTGGAAGCCCTTACCAAAGGCTTCGATGAAGGCCCGCTGTTTAAAAACTTTAACCTGCTGCTGGAAGTGGGCGAGAAGATTGCCATTCTGGGCGCCAACGGCGTGGGTAAATCCACCATGCTGAAAACCCTGGTCGGCGAACTGCAGCCGGACAACGGCACCGTGAAATGGTCCGAAAACGCGCAGATTGGTTACTACGCGCAGGACCATGAGTACGAGTTCGAAAATGACCTGACCGTCTTTGACTGGATGAGCCAGTGGAAGCAGGAAGGCGACGACGAGCAGGCGGTGCGCAGCATTCTGGGTCGTTTGCTGTTCAGCCAGGACGACATCAAAAAGCCGGCTAAAGTGCTCTCCGGTGGCGAGAAGGGCCGCATGCTGTTCGGCAAGCTGATGATGGAAAAACCAAACATCCTGGTGATGGACGAACCGACTAACCACCTGGACATGGAATCTATCGAATCCCTGAACATGGCGCTGGAGATGTATCAGGGCACGCTGATCTTCGTCTCTCACGACCGTGAGTTTGTCAGCTCGCTGGCGACCCGCGTGATCGAAATTACGCCAGAGCGCGTGGTGGACTTCACCGGTAACTACGAAGATTACCTGCGCAGCAAAGGTATCGAGAACTAAAAAAAAGCCCGGTGGCGCTTCGCTTACCGGGCCTACGTTCTATTCCCTCTCCCTGTGGGAGAGGGTTAGGGTGAGGGCATCAGGCCGCACTACAGCACCCACTCACTCCCTTCAACCCCGTTCACCCGCAGCGTACGTTTTTCCCCCGCCGGTAATGATACCTTCAGCGCCTTCCACGCCGGACGATAGTCGCCGCGCGCATTCACCTTCAGGTTGATACTTGCGCCGTCGCACACCATTTCCCATTCCACCCACAGCGCATTGCCGTTCTGGTATCCCCAGCTTTCGCCGTCGTCTTCAAACAGCATGCCCGAGGTTGTGCCGACGCCCTTCACAGGGAACAGCTTCAGTTCGCGGGCCGTATCTTTTTCGGCACTCACATGCGTGATGCGCTCGCTGAGCGGCAGACCGGCTCCGGCGCGCACCAGCAGCGGCAGTTTTTCCAGCGGCGCGTCGAGAACGATCGACTGGCCGCCCGCATACCACGCGTGGGTGTAAAAATCATACCAGCCGGTGTCGTTATCCGGCAGCCAGACGCGGCGCTCGCGCTGCCCGGCTTCGACGACGCTGGCCACCAGCAGGTCGCGGCCCAGCAGGAAGTCATCGCACTCTTCGAAGGTCTGCGCATCGTGCTCGTGGTCGAGGAAGGTCGGACGCAGCATCGGCTCGTCGTCGGCGTGCGCCTGCCAGAGCAGGGTGTAGAGATACGGCAGCAGGCGGTAGCGCAGCTCAACCGCGCCGCGAATGGCTGGGGTGACGCCCGGGTACATCCACGGCTCGTTCACCGTGTGGTCATCGTTCCACGAGTGAATGGTAAAGCGCGGATGCATCACGCCGTTCTGCACCCAGCGCACGAACAGCTCGGCGTCCGGCTTGTCGCCGGAGAAACCGCCCACGTCATGGCCGACGTTGAACAGCCCCGACAGGCTCATGCCCAGCCCCATGCGGATGTTATAGCGCAGCGTGTCCCAGCTGGTGCGGTTGTCGCCGCTCCAGGTCTGAACGTAGCGCTGCATCCCGGCGCAGCCGGAGCGGGAGATCAGATACGGGCGTTTTTCCGGCGCAAAGCGCTGCTGCGCTTCCAGCGAGGCGCGCATCATCAGCAGCGGCATGACCGGGCGAATGTGCTTGATGGCGATCTCCTTACCGAAGCCAAAGCAGCGCGCTTCCCCGTCCCACACTTCATATTCGTTGTTGTCGTTCCAGGTGGAGTCGATGCCCATCTCCAGCAGCTGCGTGGTGACGCCGTTCTGCCACCACTGCACCGTCTGCGGGTTGGTAAAGTCGAGGTGCGAGCCTTCGTCATCCCAGAAGCTGGAACGTTCGGGTGCATCGGTTTCTGAATCGCGAATGAACAGGCCGCTCTCCGCCACTTCGTTATAGCGAGGATGATCCTGCAGCAGGCACGGCTTGATGTTGGCGGCCAGCTTCAATCCCGCGTCGTGGAACGCCTGGCTCATTACCTTCGGCTGCGGCACCTTGTCGTAGTTCCAGTTGAAGACGTAGCGCTTGCCGTTGATGGAGGTATAGCCGGAGGAGAGCTGGAACGAGTCGCACGGAATGGCGTGCTCTTCGCACAGGCGGATGAAGTTCATCAGCTGGTTTTGCGCATCCGGCGCGTCGGTGTAGTGCATGGTCGAGCCGCTGTAGCCCAGGCTCCATTTCGGTCCGAACAGCGTTTTCCCGGTCAGACGCACGAAGGCTTTGGTGACGTCCAGCACGCGCCTGCCGGTAAAGATGTAGTAGTCGATATCGCCCGCTTCCGCCTGCCAGCGGCGATAGGCGGTGTGGTAGTTGTCGATTTCGTTACCCAGATCCAGCCAGCAGCTGCTCAGGTTGTCGTAGAACAGGCCGTAGCTGACGTCGTCGCGGCGGGCGATAGTGAACGGGATGTGCTTGTAGAGCGGATCGGTGCTGGCCGCGTTGTACCCCATTGCGTCGAGGTTGCGCATCTCATAGCGTTTACCGTTGCGCTGCAGATCGCCCGCTTTCTCGCCCAGGCCGTAGAAACGCTCGTCTTTACGACGGCTGAGGTAGTGCGCCACGCCGTCGCCGTGGGCGTTCAGCAGGTAGGCGCTGGTGGGGCGGTCATTGACCAGCGGCTGCCACTCGCCCGCCTCATCGCGGTAGTGCCACTCCAGCCACAGCGGCTGGTGGACGGTCACGCGCAGCTGTTCGGTTGCCACGGTTAGCGTCTCACCTTGCTGAGTCAGGTTCCAGGCCGGGCAGGTGAAGCCGCTTATGTCGTCACGACGGCGGCCTTCCCAGGGAACGTCTTGTTCCGGTGCGATGCTCCAGGTGCGGTCCAGCGCCAGCTCGCCTTTGCGTTTGATCAGTACGCGGAACAGGTTCTCTTCCAGCACATACAGGCACAGGCGGTGCTGGTTATCGACCAGCAGTTCCAGATGGTTTGCCGACTGCGTATCTACGGTCCAGTTTTTCAGGGTTTTCATATGCAATACATCCACTATCAGGCGCGCTTGGCGCGACGTTCAGCAATAAATGCTACCAGGAAGACAGCGCCAATCAGGTCAAAGAAGCCCATGGCGATAAAGAGCGGGTTAAAGCCGATTTTGTCGGCGGTAACACCGATTAACAGCGAGAACAGGAAGCTGGCGATCCACGCCGCCGAGCCGCGCATGCCGTTGACGGTCGCCATCTGGCCTTTGTCGAAGGACTCCACGACCAGGGCGCTCAGCATGCAGGAGATGATCTGGTGCCCGAAGCCGCCGATGGAGATCAGCACGATGGTGATATACGGGTCGCGGGTAATGGCCACGATGGCCAGCGAGATCATCAGGAACGCGCCGGTCACGGAGCTGGCGACGACCGAGTTAACGCGGGAGCAGCCGAACAGACGGGTGTACAGACGCGTCAGGTAGCCGCTCGCCACGCTGCCGAGGTCGGCGGCGAGGAACGGCAGCCAGGCAAACATCGCAATCTGCTTCAGGTCCATGCCGTGCTCTTTGGCGAGGTACAGCGGCACCCAGAAGCTCAGCACCGCCCAGGCGGGTTCCGCCATAAAGGCCGGGATGGCGATACCGTAGAAGCGTTTGTTTTTCGAGACGGTTTTCAGCGCGGTCAGGAAGGGCAGTTTGACGGCAGGCGGTTCGTTATCCTGCTTGATAAACGCCAGCTCGTCCTTGCTCAGGTTCGGGTGCTGCTCCGGGTTATGGTAGAACGCCCACCACAGGATCACCCACAGCAGCGCCAGCACGCCGGTAAACATAAACGCCCCCTGCCAGCCAAACGAGGCGTGAGCAAAGTAGATGATTGGCGGAGCCAGCATCGCGCCGATGGAGAAGCCCACGCCCGCCCAGCCGGCGGCAACAGGTCGTTCTGATTTCGGGAACCATTCACCGATGGTTTTGGCGTTAGCCGGGGTAGCGGCGGCCTCAGAGGCACCCATAAAGAAGCGCAAAATAGCCAGGTGCAGCCAGCTTCCGGCGCCCGCGTGGAAAATACACATCAGCGCCCAGATCCCGGCGCAGACCATAAAGCCAATCTTCAGGCCGATCACGTCAATCAGCCAGCCGCAGAGGGGCTGGAAAATGGTGTAGGCGATCTGGAACGCGCCAACGATCCAGGAGTACTGCTCGGTGGTGATCCCGAGGCTCTCTTTCAGCTCGGGGGCAAGAATGCCTAACGAATTTCGGGTGATGTAGTTAACGGTGACGCCAAGTAAGAACAGCACCAGCACGTACCAGCGCAGGTTCTTGATGACGCGACGGGTTTTGCTTGTCGCAACGGTGTTATTGATGTCCTGACTCATTTTACTCTCCACAAGACGGACGGTAAGGGGACGGAGGTTCAGGTGTCACACAGATTTTTATGCCTTTGATTTCTATCCGTTTAAATTGCTTAAGTTGGTATACAACTAGTATGGAAGTTGTGTGACAAGTTCACCTTAAGGGAGAAAATGAGTGGGCAATAGTGGATTTTGTGCAAAATTTCTCATAACTGACTCAACCACTCTGGCATGATGGCATTTATGTCAGTTATTGCCTGACGGATACGCTATGAAAATTTTTTCATTTCGCAAATGGAGCCAGATCACAAAATGGACAAAAGGCTAAAAATCACCGAAATCTCCGCCCGTACGCAGCTCTCGATCAGCACCGTGTCTCGGGTGCTGGCGGGGAAAGCGAATACCAGCGAAAAAGCGCGCGCAAAGGTGCTGGCGTGCGCGCGGGAGCTGGGGGTGATGGAGGGCATGGCGGCGGGACGGCTGCTGCTCAATAGCCTGGTGGTTTTTGCCCCCCAGCGCGCCTTCGACGAGCGGTCCGACATCTTTTACTACCGCGTGATCCAGAGCGTGAGTAAAGGCCTGGCATCCCACGATGTGCGCCTGCGCTACTGCGCGCTGGAAGAGAACGACAGCGATGCCCAGCTTTTTCTGGCGCGCATGAATGAGCCGGATACTCAGGCGGCAATCCTTCTCGGCATTGACGATCCCCATATTCACGATCTGGCGGTAGATGTGGGTAAACCCTGCATGCTAATTAACTGCCGCGACCGGCACATGCGTCTGCCTGTCGTTGCGCCGGATCACCGCGCCATTGGCGAGCGGGCGGCGGAATACCTGTTCGAGATGGGACACCGTGAGGTGATGAACGTGCTGTGCCTGCGTCGCTACACCATGGAGCTGCGCCTGTCGGGGATCCGCGACGCGTGGCAGTCCCACAACCTGACGTTCAGCGATAAACGCGATCTGCTGGTGGTGCCCAGCTTCAGCGCGCGCGAAACGGAACAGGCGGTCAGCAGCTGGCTCAGCGAAGTGCAGGGGAAAGATTTACCTACCGCGTTTCTGGTCGGCGGCGACTTTATGGCGGCGGGCACCATCAGCGCATTACAAAACCACGGTCTGCGCGTGCCGCAGGACGTGTCGGTGATGAGCATCGACGGGTTTAACCTGGCGGCGATCCAGGATGTTCCATTAACGGCCGTGCACGTTCCCCGCGACGAACTGGGAACCGAAGCGGTACACATGCTCCAGCAGCGGCTGATGCGCCCGGACGCGCCGGTGGGGACGTTGCTGCTTAACGGCACGCTGACCGTGCGGGATTCGGTACGGCGGATACGTCAGGGGAAACGACGCACCGCCGTGGAGCGGGAAGGGCTGTACGACAGTTAGACCATGCCCAGCGCGCGCTTGCCGTGGATGTTGAGATCGTTCACGGTAAAGCGGTCCTGCCAGCTCTTTTCATAATCTTCGCGCGGGAAGTCTCCCGGCGACGCGCCGGTCTCCAGCGCTTCCTTCACCTTCTTCGCATAGGCGAGGTTTTTCTCGCACATCGGCGCGGCAGGAATATACATCACGTTGCCCCAGCCCTGCTGATTGTCCACCGGCGCGACGGAGTGGATCACATCGCAGTGCCACCACACCGAATCACCCGCCTCGAGTGCCGGAATGCTGGTCAGCGCCTCGATGAGCAGCGGGTGCCACTTCTCGGAAACCGGCAGCACGCGCCCCGGCGCAACGCCGCACAGCTCGTCTTCCGGCACGTCGTCCAGCAGCGGACGCAGCAGAATGTACGCCATCGCTTCCGGGATGGGCACCACGTGCAGCAGCCCCTGTCCGGGGATCATGTCCGACAGCGCGGTCCAGCCCTGGAAGGTGCGGAATACCGAGCATTTGGTGGTGTTATCGACGGTATACTCTTCCACTTCGGTACGGTGCGCGGCGTTCCACGGATCGTATTTCTCGACGTTGCCGTCAAACACGCGGGCAAAGACCTGCTGATAAGCCGGCAACAGCCAGCGCTCCAGCGCGCCGGAGTCGGTATGCGCGCCGAGTCCTTTCGAGGTGGTACCTGGCGGACGGCGGCGGATACGGTCCGGATAAATCACGCTCACGTCCGGGTCAAACCACTGTTTGCCGTTGCTCTCGAATGTCCATAAACGGTTCAGGAACGACTGTACCTGCGCCATCTCTTCGCTCTGGCGCGCCTGCATCTGTGCCTGCGACCAGTAGATCGGGTAAATCTCCGGACGGGAGGCAGTCAAGGTACCAAAGAAGTTATCGCCTGGCCCTTTGTACACCTCGTCAAACTTGTTCAGATCGAGGTAGTCGAGCATTGACTGATCCCACGCCAGTGCCTGCTCGCGCGGGAAATGACCTTTAATCACCGCGCAGCCGCGGCGCTTAACGGCTTCGCGCTGCGCGTCGGTAATCGTGCCGTTTTTTACATCCGCGAACGGGATCGCCGGCCAGACGGATTCGCCTTTGTTTTTAAGGGCGTTGATTTCCGCCACGCGGGTGGCAATTTTATCGCTGAGCTTGTTAAACACCGCCTGCACGTCGCCGATCTGCGCGCGCAGCTCACGTTTCAACTGACGGATTGCCGCTTTGTGATCCGCTGGCAAAGTTTCACTGGTAAAGGTCATAACTGCCTCGCATCTTTCATTCGAAAGTAAAAATATCTACAAGTGATACTTTAAGTTAAAATTAAGTTAATGCAAGTTTAAAAACTTGACGCAAGCCACAGGACGGAAAAAGAATGATAAGCCGGAGCCAGGCTCCGGCGAGGAGAGGATCAGGCGTCGAACGGGGAGTGGTTGTCGAGCACGGCCTGAATAACGTTCAGCGCGCCCTGATGGTTGTTGTCGTCGGTGCTGTAGCGGCTGATTTCTTTGATGCTTTCCGCCGCGTTGCCCATCGCAAAGGAATATTTCACCAGCTTCAGCATCTCGGCATCGTTGCCGCTGTCGCCAATGGCCACGCACTCCTGCGGGGAGATTTTCCAGCGCTTCAGCAGACGGCTGATGCCGTTAGCTTTGTGCAGCCCGGGGATAATCAAATCCACAAAGCCAAAGCCGCTGGTGACGGGCTTCATGATGCCGTCCAGGGAGACGTGCAGCTTATCCACCAGGTTAGGGATATCGCTGTCCGGCAGGTTCAGGGAGAACTTAAACAGCACGTCGTCAATTTCACGGTAATCGCTGATGCGCTTTAAGCGATGGTAGTGCTTTGACATCAGCGCCACGAACGCTTCAGGGGCTTTGTCGCTCACGTAGGCACTCTCCAGCCCGCAGGCCACGAAGTTCAGCCCTTTATCTTTCAGCAGTTCGCCAATGACGATCTGCGATTCATGGCGGGTCAGCTCGCCGTGAAAAATTTGCTCCCCGCGATCGAACACCAGCGCGCCGTTTTCCGCCACGAAGGAGATCCTGTCTTTCAGCTCCGGAAAGAAGGAGATGAGCTGGTAATACTGATTGCCGCTGGCGACAACGAATTCAATGTCGCGGGCTTTAAGCTGCTCAAACTGTGCCTGGAAGCGGTCACGATCGTACTGCTTGGCATCATCAAGAAAAGTTCCGTCCATATCGGTGACGATAACTTTAACGGTCATACTGTGCTCCTGGGTCACTGCGTTTTGAAACATTCTAATAACAAGGTGACGGGGAGCACAAATTTAATTTCATTCGAAAGTAAAAGCAAAACGGCAACCGAGGTTGCCGTTTTTAGTGTTTTCTCCCTCTCCCCGTGGGAGAGGGCCGGGGTGAGGGCATCAGCGTGCGCATTTCCCCTTAGGGGATACACCGTTACAGCGTATGCTCAGTGCGGGCAATAATATCATCCTGCGCATCCGGCGACAGGGCGGTGAAGAACGCCGAGTAGCCCGCGACGCGCACCACCAGGTCACGATACTGGTCAGGGTGTTTCTTCGCCTCCAGCAGCGTGTCGCGGGAGACGATGTTGTACTGAATATGCCAGCCTTTGTGCACCTCGAAGAAGGTGCGCAGCAGCACCATCAGCTTCTGGCGATCGCTGTCGTTTTCCAGCGTTGACGGATTCAGCTTCTGGTTCAGCAGCACGCCGCCGAGAATCGCCTCGGTAGGCAGTTTACCCACCGACCCGATCACCGCTGTCGGGCCGAGGTGATCGGTACCGGAAGCCGGGCTTGCCCCTTCCGCCAGCGGGGTGTGCGCCTTACGTCCGTCTGGCGTCGCCATCGTCGCCGCGCCAAACGGCACGTTCGCGGAAATGGAAGAGGTGCCCGCGTAATAGTTACCGCCAATCGGGCCGCGGCCATAGCGCGGGTTGTGGTACTGCTTCAGCTCTTCAATGTAGGTCTGATAGGCACGGGTCAGCAGCATATCCACGCTGTCGTCGTCGTTGCCGTACTTCGGCGCGCCGTTGATCAGGCGCTGACGCAGCTGCTCGTGGGTCAGCCCGTCGAAGTCATCCGCCAGGGCGGCCGCCAGCTGCTGTTGACCGATGACGCCCTGCTCGAACACCAGCTTCTTCACCGCCGCCAGGCTGTTGCCGAGGTTGGCGATGCCCACCTGCAGGCCGGAGACCCAGTCATACTTCGCGCCGCCCTGCTTGATGCTTTTCGCGCGCTCGATGCAGTCGTCCACCAGCGCCGAGCAGAGAATATCGTGGACGTTCTCTTCCAGCATGGTGTCCACCACGTACTCAATCTCGATGGATTTACGGGTGTAGTAGCGGATCTGGGTATCCCACGCCGCCATCACCTCGTCGAAATTGTTGAAGTTACCGGCAGAGAGCGCTTTTTCCTGCGGCAGGAACACCTTGCCGCTGGTGGCGTCGCGCCCGCCTTCCAGCGCCGCCAGCATGACGCGGGCGAAGTTGATAAAGCTCATGCCGGTGCAGCGGTAGCCCCACTTGCCGCCCACCGCGGTTTCGATGCAGCCAATCGCCGCGTAGTCGTAGGCGTCGTCGCGCTCAATGCCGAGCTTGATGAATTCCGGGATCACGATTTCGTCGTTGTTGAACGCCGGCATCCCGAAGCCGCAGCGGATCACCTGCACGCAGGCGTCGAGGAAGTCGTTGCTCATGCCCGCGTGATAGCGCACGCTCAGGTTCGGCTGGGTGGAGCGCAGACGGCCGCAGGATTCCAGAATCGCGTACGAGAGCGGGTTCACCGCGTCCATCGGCTCACCGTTGACCAGCTTCTGGCCGCCGATGGTGACGTTCTGGTACAGCGGGCTACCGGCGGAAGCCTTGGAGTGCGAGCCGGAGCGGATCTTGTTCACTTCCAGCAGCTTCAGCCAGCAGCTGTGCAGCAGCTCGATGGCGTGTTCGCGGTCGAGGCTCTGGTTCAGCTCCACGTCGCGGCGGTAGTACGGATAGAGATACTGATCCATACGCGCGAAGGAGACGGAGTGGCCGTTGGACTCAATCTGCAGGATCAGCTGAATGAAGTAGCACAGCTGCAGCGCCTGCCAGAAGGTTTTTGGCGGCTCGTGAGCAATCACGTCGCAGTTTTCTGCCATCGCCAGCAGCTCGTCGCGGCGGCTTGCGCGGGTTTCGGTTGAGGCCATCTCGCGCGCCAGATCGGCGAAGCGTTTGATGTGCAGGCTCACCGCTTCCAGCACGATATCAATTGCCTTCAGGAACTGATCGCCGTGCAGGTCTTCCAGCACCGTCAGGTTGATGCGCGAGCGGCGCTCGGCCACTTTGGCGCGCAGGCCGTCGAGACCTTTCTCCAGCACCAGTGGGAAGTTCACCGCCAGGTGCGCGTCGCCGGAAGTCATGTTGCCTTCGGCTTTGATAATGCCGGTGTCCAGCAGGCCTTTCTGCTCGTCGGTGAACATGCCGTAGCAGCGGTCCTGCACCGTCTGGCCGCGCCACCACGGGCAGATCTCGTGCAGGACGCGCTTGTTCTCTTCGCTCACCGCAAAGCCCGCGCCCGGGCGATCCGCCAGGTCGTCGATCTCTTTTTCAATCCAGGAGACGGTGTATTCCGGGAAGATCGGTGCTGCGCGCACTTCGCTTGCCTGGTTACCAATAATCAGCTCGTCGTGTTTGATCCAGATGGTACGCTCGGCCAGGTGATGGGCCAGCGCCAGGGCGCGACGGACCGGGATCGGCTTGTCCATGTGCTGCTGGTACATTTCGGTGTAATGCTGCGCGCGCTCGGTACAGACCGGCGGCTTAACGATATGCACCAGCGCCGTTTTGTGCGCCTTAATGCGCTCGCTGAGGGTATTGAGATTCAGGGTTGTCATAGGTTTATCCTCGTAAGGTCGCGGTTAACCCTTTCTGGCAGGCGTACTGCTGCGCGAAGTCCAGCAGGGCAGGGTTATCCAGCGGTTTGTCAGGGGCAGAGTAGGGTTGGCCGAGCAGGGTGTATTTGTTCATGCCCAGCGTGTGATACGGCAGAAAATGAATATCGTGGACGCCGAGTTCATCGGCAGCGAAGTTGGTAATGGCGGTGATGGAGGCTTCATCCGCGTTGAAGCCCTGGATCAGCGGCACGCGGATGGTGATTTTTTTCCCGGCAGCGGCCAGGCGTTTCAGGTTGTCCAGGATGCGCTTAGCCGAACCGTCCGTCCACTGTTTGAACACGTCACCATCGACGTGCTTCAGGTCGGCGAGGAACAGATCGACGTAGGGTAATGACGACTCGATATAATGCCACGGCACGTGAAGGCAGGTTTCGACGGCGGTGTGGATACCCTGGTCATGGCTGGCTTTAAACAGGGCCTGCGCCAGTTCAGGGTTCATAAACGGTTCGCCGCCGGAGAGGGTGATCCCGCCGCCGCTGCGGTCGTAGAAGGGTTTATCGCGCAGTACGGTCGCCATGATCTCCTCGACCTGCTGCTCTTCACCGCAGACGGTCAGCGCCTGCGTCGGGCAGCAGTCGGTCAGGGCATTAAGCGTCTCTTCACTTAATTTCTCACGATGAATGACCATCCCGTTCAGCGCACGTTCGATACAGTCCGGTGCCGCCTGCTGGCACAGGTCGCAGCCGTCCAGACACAGGCGCGCATCAAACAGCACGTCCCGGCTGCGGGAGCGGCTTTCCGGGTTCTGGCACCAGCGACAGCCCAGCGAGCAGCCTTTCAGGAACACCACGGTTCGAATGCCGGGGCCATCGTGGGTAGAGTAACGCTGAATATTGAAGATCATGATTTCGCCTCTCATCTTGCATATGAATATTAAATTACTTTCGAATGAAAGTTATCTTGATGCAGGTCAACTCTTGAGCAGGTTTTGTCGTGATAGGGTAAGTGCAGGCTAATTTTGAGGGTGACATCATGGAACTTTATCTCGACACATCTGACGTTGCGGCAGTCAAAAAGCTGGCGCGTATCTTCCCGCTGGCGGGCGTGACCACCAACCCAAGCATTGTGGCGGCAGGTAAAACGCCGCTGGACGTGTTGCTGCCCGCGCTGCACGACGCGCTGGGTGGTAAAGGTCGTCTGTTCGCTCAGGTAATGGCGACCACCGCCGAAGGGATGGTGGAGGACGCGCGTAAGCTGCGCGCCATCATTAACGATCTGGTGGTGAAAGTGCCGGTGACCGCAGAGGGGCTGGCGGCAATCAAGATGCTGAAAGCGGAAGGCATCCCGACGCTGGGCACGGCGGTGTACGGCGCCGCGCAGGGGATGCTCTCCGCGCTGGCGGGTGCCGAGTATGTGGCGCCTTACGTTAACCGCGTGGACGCGCAGGGCGGGGACGGGATCCAGACCGTGGTTGAATTACAGCAGCTGCTGACGCTGCACGCCCCGCAGTCAAAGGTGCTGGCCGCGAGCTTTAAAACCCCGCGTCAGGCGCTGGACTGCCTGCTGGCAGGGTGCGAGTCCATCACGCTGCCTCTGGACGTGGCGCAGCAGTTTATTACCTCTCCGGCAGTGGATGCGGCGATCGTGAAGTTTGAGCAGGACTGGCAGGGGGCGTTTGGACGGACGTCGATCTGACGCGGTTGCCGGGTGGCGCTGACGCTTACCCGGCCTACGGTTTTCTCCCTCTCCCTGTGGGAGAGGGCCGGGGTGAGGGCATCAGGCCGCAGCAGGGTTTACCCTCCGCAAACCTCACACCCCGGGTTACGCATCAGCTTCATCTCGCGGAACTGGCAGGTCATCGCGTCATACATCACGATTTTCCCCGCTGCGGGCGTGCCGTAGTTCGCCAGCACTTTGATCGCTTCCATTGCCTGCAATGAGCCAATCACGCCGACGAGCGGCGCCATCACGCCCGCCTCAACGCAGGTCAGCGCATTCTCGCCAAACAGACGGCTCAGGCAGCGATAGCAGGGTTCACCCTCGGCGTACGTGAAGACGCTGATTTGCCCCTCCATGCGGATCGCCGCGCCGGAGACCAGTGGAATTTTGTGGGCAAAACAGCCCGCGTTCAGCTGGTTGCGGACGGCGACGTTATCCGTGCAGTCCAGCACCAGGTCGTGCTGCGCAATCTGCGCGGACAACGCGTCGTCATCCAGCATTGCATCAATCAACGTGAACTGAACGTGGGGGTTGATGCGCGTCAGCGCCGTGCGGGCGGATTCCACTTTCGGCTGGCCCACCGTCGCGTCGCTGTGCAGCGTCTGGCGCTGCAGGTTCGAGACCGATACGGTATCGAAATCCAGCAGCGTCATTTTTCCCACGCCCGCCGCGGCAAGATACTGCGCGGCGGCGCAGCCCAGACCGCCCAGACCGACAACCAGTACGCTGGCTGCCTTGAGCGCTTCCTGGCCCTCGAAATCGAATCCGCGCAGCACAATCTGGCGGTTGTAGCGCATCATCTCCGGGTCGCTCAGCTCCACCGTCATGTCAGCCTCCGAACAGGTGGTTAAAACGTTCTACCTCAACCCACTCGCCGGCTTCCACGTTACCGCGCTCGCGCTCCAGCACGATAAAGCAGTTGCCCTGGCTGAAGGAGCTGAAAATGTGCGAGCCCTGGTGCCCGGTGGTGCTCACTTCGAGCTCGCCGTCCGCGTTGCGCGCCAGAATGCCGCGCTGGAAATCGAGGCGGCCCGGTGATTTTTTCAGGCGCGTGGCGGCACGAACGCGCTGGCGTTCCGGCAGCGGGTTAGCATTGTTGCCGGAAAGCTTCGCCAGCAGCGGGATCACCAGCTGGTAGAAGGTGAGTGCCGCCGAGACCGGGTTACCCGGCAGGCCGCAGAACCAGCTGTGTGAAAGCTTGCCAAACGCGAACGGTTTGCCCGGCTTGATCGCCAGCTTCCAGAAGCCGATCTCACCCAGCTCCTCGAGGATGGTTTTGGTGTAATCCGCTTCGCCCACGGAGACGCCGCCGGAGCTGATGACCACGTCGGCTGCGTTATCCGCCTCGATAAACGCGGCGCGCAGTTTTTCCGGATCGTCAGGAATGATGCCGAGGTTAATCACGTCGCAGCCCAGCTGCTCCAGCATCAGGTGTACCGCCAGGCGGTTGGTATCGTAAATCTGGCCGTCCTGCAGCGGCTGCCCCGGAAGCTGTAGCTCGTCGCCGGTGGAGAAAACGGCAACGCGCACTTTACGGATAACGTCGATGTCCGCGATGCCGAGCGAGGCCAGGACCGGCAGCTCCGCCACCGTCAGCTTCTGTCCGGCAGCAAAGACCGTCGCGCCGAGGGTAATGTCCTCGCCGGTACGGCGGATGTTCTGGCCCGCTTTGACGCTCGCGGTAAAACGCACGCTGTCGTCGGTCTGTTCGGTCTCTTCCTGCATCACCACGGCGTCGCAGCCTGCCGGAACCGGTGCGCCGGTCATAATGCGCACGCAGGTGCCCGCAGGCCATTCACCGCTAAACGGCTGACCCGCAAAGGCTTTACCCGCCACCGGCAGGGCGTTACCCGTCTGGAGATCCGCCAGGCGTACCGCGTAACCGTCCATCGCGGAGTTATCAAACCCCGGCACGTTAAGCGGAGAGACGATATTGCGCGCGGCAATACGGCCAAAACAGCGCACGAGGGGCAGCGTCTCAACGTCATGCAGCGGGGAAACTCGGTCAAGCATCTGCGTGAGTGCCGTCTCAAGCGGCATCAGTCCGGCGGTAAAATCCATGGTAGGCTCCTGCGGAGTAACAACGAAAGCGCTCATTATGGCAGAAAAGTGCGGCTAACTGTATGACCGAAGGGTGCACGCTTTACATCACTGTTACGTCTTTCTATATTCAAAAATCATCTGAAGTTTCGTCGACGATAATGATATTTATAGAAAAAGCCGCAAAACAGGCTAACGGGTGATGCGAATGGTTAAGGCGGTAATCGCAATTCATGGCGGGGCCGGGGCAATCACCCGAGCACAGCTCACGCCTGAGCAGGAAAAACGTTACATCGACGCGCTGTACGCCATTGTGGAAACGGGCCAGAGAATGCTGGAAGCGGGCGAAAGCGCGCTGGACGTGGTCACCGAGGCGGTGCGCCTGCTGGAAGAGTGCCCGTTATTTAATGCGGGGATCGGTTCGGTCTTTACCCGGGATGAAACGCACGAGCTGGATGCCTGCGTGATGGACGGCGTCACCCTGAAAGCGGGGGTTGTGGCGGGCGTCAGCCACCTGCGTAACCCGGTGCTGGCCGCGCGTCTGGTGATGGAAGCGAGTCCGCACGTGCTGCTGACGGGCGCGGGGGCGGAGAGGTTTGCCTTCGAACACGGAATGGAGCCGGTATCGCCGGATCTGTTTTCCACGGAAGCGCGCTATCAGCAGCTGCTGGAAGCCCGTTCGGCGGGCATGACGCAGCTTGACCACAGTGCGCCGCTTGATGAAACCACCAAAATGGGCACGGTCGGCGCGGTGGCGCTGGATAAAGCCGGGAACCTCGCGGCGGCGACGTCAACGGGCGGGATGACCAACAAGCTTCCCGGACGCGTCGGCGACAGCCCGCTGCCGGGCGCCGGCTGCTATGCCAATAACGCGACGGCGGCGGTGTCGTGTACCGGAACCGGGGAAGTGTTTATCCGCGCCCTCGCGGCCTACGACATCACCGCGCTGATGGATTACGGCGGCTTAAGCCTGAGCGAGGCCTGCGAGCGCGTGGTAATGGAAAAACTGCCTGCCCTGGGCGGCGTCGGCGGACTCATTGCGGTGGATCGTGAGGGCAACGTGGCACTGCCGTTCAACAGCGAAGGCATGTATCGCGCCTGGGGTTATGCCGGTGATGAACCGAGCACGGGCATCTATCGTGAATAAGGGGGCAGCGCGTGCCGCACAGTGAAGAACTGGACAACCGCGAAGTGCTGGCTGTCCATCAGCTCGATATTGCGTTTCAGGAAGAGCGGCAGTTCATCCCCGCAGTACAGAATTTATCGTTCACGCTCAGGCGCGGCGAGACGCTGGCGATTGTTGGCGAGTCCGGCTCCGGGAAATCGGTTACCGCGCTGGCGCTGATGCGCCTGCTGGAACAGACGGGCGGGCAAATCAGCAGCGAGAAAATGCTCCTGCGCCGCCGCAATCGTCAGGTCATTGATTTAAATGAGCTAAGCGGTTCGCAGATGCAGAGCGTGCGCGGGGCGGATATTGCGATGATCTTCCAGGAGCCGATGACCTCCCTGAACCCGGTGTTCCCGGTCGGGGAGCAAATTGCCGAGTCCATCCGCCTGCATCAGGGGCTGAGCGGCGATGAAGCGCTCAAAGAGGCCCGACGGATGCTGGAGCTGGTGCGCATTCCGGAGGCGCAGGCCATCCTGAGCCGCTATCCGCATCAGCTTTCCGGCGGCATGCGACAGCGGGTGATGATTGCCATGGCGCTCTCCTGCCGTCCGGCGGTGCTGATCGCCGATGAACCGACGACGGCGCTGGACGTGACGATTCAGGCGCAGATCCTGCAGCTCATCAAGGTGCTGCAGCAGGAGATGGAGATGGGGGTGATTTTCATCACCCACGATATGGGCGTGGTCGCCGATATCGCCGATCGGGTGCTGGTGATGCACAAGGGCAGCGCGGTGGAAACCGGACCGGTTGAACAGATTTTTCACGCGCCCGCGCATCCTTACACCAAAGCGCTGCTGGCGGCGGTTCCGCGTCTGGGGGCGATGAACGGTAGCGATTTGCCGCGCCGCTTCCCCCTGATTTCTCTCGAGGCGTCTGAGCAGCAGGAGGATGAGCGCGAGCAGGACACCGTGGTGCCGGGTAAGCCCATTCTGGAAGTGCGCGATTTAGTCACCCGCTTTCCGCTGCGCAGCGGCGTACTGAACCGGGTGAAGCGCGAAGTGCACGCGGTGGAAAACGTCAGTTTCGATCTCTGGCCGGGTGAAACGCTGGCGCTGGTGGGGGAGTCCGGCTGCGGTAAATCTACCACCGGACGCGCGTTGCTCCGTCTGGTGGAGTCACAGGAAGGCAGCATTACCTTTAACGGTGAGCGCATTGATACCCTTCCGGACAGCAGGCTGCAGGCGGTGCGGCGAGATATTCAGTTTATTTTCCAGGATCCCTATGCCTCCCTCGATCCGCGCCATACGGTGGGGTATTCGATCATGGAGCCGCTGCGGGTACATAACCTGCTCGACGGCGAAGCGGCACAGCGTCGCGTGGCCTGGCTGCTGGAGCGCGTCGGCCTGAAGCCGGAGCATGCCTGGCGTTATCCGCACGAGTTTTCCGGCGGACAGCGGCAGCGTATCTGCATCGCCCGCGCGCTGGCGCTAAACCCGAAAGTGGTGATTGCCGATGAGTCCGTCTCGGCGCTGGATGTCTCTATCCGGGCGCAGATCATCAACTTATTGCTGGATTTACAGCGGGATATGGGCATTGCCTTTCTGTTTATCTCGCACGACATGGCGGTGGTCGAGCGCATCAGCCATCGCGTGGCGGTGATGTTTATGGGGCAAATCGTGGAAATTGGTCCGCGAAGAGCGGTGTTTGAGAACCCACAGCACCCGTACACCCGCAAGCTCATCGCGGCGGTCCCGGTAGCCGATCCCGCGCATCGTCACGGCCAGCGCGTGCTGCTGCAGGATGAAATGCCGAGCAATATTCGTAAGCGCGGCGAGGCCGTGGAGCGCGTGACGCTGCGCGAGGTCAGTCCGGGTCATTTCGTGGCGCCCCCGCGTCAGGACAATGCCTTTTCGCGGTTATAACTTTCAACAGGCAGGAGAACACAATGGTTACATTTGTAGCGAGTAGATGGTTGTTAGCCGCGAGCGTGACGGCAGCCCTGGCCGCTGCCCCCGCGTTCGCTGCCAAAGATGTGGTGGTCGCCGTCGGCTCCAATTTCACCACGCTCGATCCGTATGACGCCAACGACACGCTCTCTCAGGCGGTGGCGAAATCGTTCTACCAGGGCCTGTTTGGCCTGGATAAAGAGATGAAGCTCAAAAACGTGCTGGCGGAGGGGTACACCGTGTCCGACGACGGACTGGTGTATACCATCAAGCTCAGGACCGGCGTGAAGTTCCAGGATGGGACAGATTTCAATGCGGAGGCGGTGAAGGTTAACCTCGATCGCGCCAGCAATCCGGAAAATAGCCTCAAGCGCTATAACCTGTATAAAAATATCGCCAGCACCGAGGTGGTCGACCCGGCAACGGTAAAAATCACCCTGAAAGAGCCGTTCTCCGCGTTTATCAATATTCTGGCGCATCCGGCAACGGCGATGATTTCCCCTGCCGCGCTGAAGAAATACGGCAAGGAGATCGGCTTCCACCCCGTTGGCACCGGCCCTTACGAACTGCTCACCTGGAACCAGACCGATTTTGTGAAGGTGAAGAAATTCGCCGGATACTGGCAGCAGGGGCTGCCGAAGCTCGATACCATCACCTGGCGCCCGGTGGTGGACAACAATACCCGCGCGGCGATGCTGCAAACCGGCGAGGCGCAGTTTGCCTTCCCGATCCCGTATGAGCAGGCCGCCATTCTGCAGAAAAACAGCAAGCTGGAGCTGGTCGCCAGCCCGTCGATCATGCAGCGTTACATCAGCATGAACGTCACGCAAAAGCCGTTCGATAACCCGAAGGTGCGTGAGGCCATCAACTACGCCATTAACCGTCAGGCGCTGGTGAAGGTCGCCTTTGCGGGCTATGCCACTCCGGCCACCGGCGTGCTGCCGCCGGCTATCGCCTATGCGCAAAGCTATCAGCCGTGGCCGTACGATCCGGCCAAAGCGCGCGAGCTGCTGAAAGAGGCGGGCTTCCCGAACGGCTTCAGCACCACGCTGTGGTCCTCGCATAATCACAGTACCGCTCAGAAGGTGCTGCAGTTTACCCAGCAGCAGCTGGCGCAGGTCGGCATCAAGGCGCAGGTGACCGCGATGGATGCCGGGCAGCGTGCGGCAGAGGTGGAGGGGAAAGGACAGAAAGAGAGCGGCGTGCGGATGTTCTATACCGGCTGGTCGGCCTCGACCGGTGAAGCAGACTGGGCGCTGTCGCCGCTGTTTGCCTCGCAGAACTGGCCGCCAACCCTGTTCAACACCGCGTTTTACAGCAACCCGCAGGTGGACAAAGACCTGGCCGATGCCCTGAAAACCACCAAGCCGGAGGAGAAAGCACGTCTCTACAAGGACGCGCAGGACATCATCTGGAAAGAGTCGCCGTGGGTGCCGCTGGTGGTAGAGAAACTGGTGTCAGCCCATAATAAAGCGTTGACCGGGTTCTACATTATGCCGGATACGGGCTTTAGCTTTGACGATGCGGATTTAAAATAAACCTCATGCTGAATTATGTGTGTAAACGCCTGCTGGGGCTTATCCCGACGCTGCTGATTGTGGCGGTCCTGGTGTTTTTGTTTGTCCATATGCTGCCGGGCGATCCGGCGCGTCTGGTTGCCGGGCCTGAAGCGGATGCTACCGTTATTGACCTGGTGCGTAAGCAGCTTGGCCTCGACCAGCCGCTGTATATGCAGTTCATCCATTATATCTGCAACGTTCTGCAGGGCGATTTTGGTATCTCGATGGTATCGCGCCGTCCGGTGTCGGAGGAGATTGCCAGCCGCTTTATGCCGACGTTCTGGTTAACGATTGCCAGTATGAGCTGGGCGGTCGTGTTTGGGCTGGGCGCCGGGATTGTCGCGGCCGTCTGGCGCAACCGCTGGCCGGACAAGCTCGGCATGGCGCTGGCGGTGACCGGCATCTCCTTCCCGGCGTTCGCGCTGGGGATGCTGCTGATGCAGATCTTCTCCGTCGAACTGGGCTGGCTGCCGACCGTCGGGGCCGATACCTGGAAGCATTACATTCTGCCTTCCATGACGCTGGGGGCTGCCGTGTCGGCGGTGATGGCCCGCTTTACCCGCGCCTCGTTCGTTGACGTGCTGAGCGAAGATTATATTCGCACCGCGCGGGCGAAAGGGGTCAGCGAGAAGTGGGTCATTCTCAAGCACGGGTTCCGCAATGCGATGATCCCGGTGGTGACGATGATGGGACTGCAGTTTGGCTTCCTGCTGGGCGGCTCTATCGTGGTGGAAAAGGTCTTCAACTGGCCGGGGCTGGGACGCCTGCTGGTCGATTCCGTCGAGATGCGCGACTACCCGGTGATTCAGGCGGAAGTCCTGCTTTTCTCGCTGGAGTTTATTCTTATCAACTTAGTGGTGGATGTGCTCTATGCCGCCATTAACCCGGCCATCAGGTACAAGTAAGATGCGATTGTTGAACTGGCGACGTCAGGCCGTTTTAAACGCGATGCCGGGTCTAAAACCGGACCACGTCCGCACCCCGTGGTCTGAATTCTGGCGGCGTTTTCGCCGTCAGCCGGTCGCGATGACCGCGGGGCTGTTTGTGCTGCTGCTAATTGCGGTGGCGGTGATTGCGCCGTGGGTGGCGCCGTTTGATGCGGAAAACTATTTTGACTACGACCGTCTGAACGACGGACCGTCGATGCTGCACTGGTTCGGCGTGGACTCCCTCGGGCGCGATATCTTTAGCCGCGTGCTGGTGGGGGCGCAGATCTCGCTTGCCGCCGGGGTGTTCGCGGTGCTGATCGGCGCGGCCATCGGTACCGTGCTGGGTCTCGTTGCCGGGTATTACGAAGGCTGGTGGGATCGCATCATCATGCGCATCTGCGACGTGCTGTTTGCTTTTCCCGGTATTTTGCTGGCAATTGCCGTGGTGGCGATCATGGGCAGCGGCATGGCAAACGTCATCATTGCGGTTGCTGTGTTTTCGATTCCGGCGTTTGCTCGTCTTGTGCGCGGCAACACGCTGGTGCTGAAACAACAGACCTTTATCGAGTCGGCCCGCAGTATGGGGGCCAGCGACGCCACCATTCTCTTCAGCCATATTCTGCCGGGAACGGTGTCGTCCATCGTGGTCTATTTCACCATGCGTATCGGCGTGTCGATTATCTCGGCCGCCAGCCTGTCGTTTCTGGGGTTAGGCGCACAGCCTCCGACACCGGAGTGGGGCGCGATGCTGAACGAGGCGAGGGCAGATATGGTGATTGCCCCGCACGTGGCGATCTTCCCGAGTCTGGCGATTTTCCTGACCGTGCTGGCGTTTAATTTGCTGGGTGACGGGCTGCGCGACGCGCTGGATCCGAGGATAAAGGGGTAGTGCTGTGAAATGTGCCGGGTGGCGGCTACGCCTTACCCGGCCTACTACAGAGGGGGAGATTAAACCCGGCTACCCCACAGGTCATACTCATCCGCGTTTTCAACCTTCACGCGAATAATATCACCCGGCTTAACGCTGGTTTCGCCGTTCAGGTACACCGCACCGTCGATTTCAGGGGCATCGGCCATGCTGCGGCCAATCGCGCCTTCTTCATCCACTTCGTCGATGATAACCATGATCTCGCGGCCCACTTTTTCCTGCAGACGCTCAGCAGAGATCTGCTGCTGCAGCTGCATGAAGCGGTTCCAGCGCTCTTCTTTCACCTCTTCCGGCACCTGGTCCGCCAGCTCGTTGGCGGTTGCGCCTTCTACCGGGCTGTACTTGAAGCAGCCAACGCGGTCCAGACGCGCTTCTTTCAGGAAGTCGAGCAGCATCTGGAAGTCTTCTTCGGTTTCACCCGGGAAGCCGACGATGAAGGTGGAGCGCAGGGTCAGATCCGGGCAGATCTCGCGCCACTGCTTGATGCGCGCCAGCTGGCGGTCAACGGAGCCAGGACGCTTCATCAGCTTCAGAATGCGCGGGCTGGCGTGCTGCAGCGGGATATCCAGGTACGGCAGAATTTTGCCTTCCGCCATCAGCGGGATGACGTCGTCAACGTGCGGGTACGGGTAGACGTAGTGCAGACGCGTCCAGATACCGAGTTTGGACAGCTGCTCACACAGGCCCACCATGCTGGTTTTCACCGGCTCGCCGTTGTGGAAACCGGAGCGGTGTTTAACGTCTACACCGTAGGCCGAGGTGTCCTGGGAGATGACCAGCAGCTCCTTCACGCCCGCGTCGGCCAGACGTTTGGCTTCCGCCAGCACTTCACCAATGGGACGGCTCACCAGATCGCCACGCATGGACGGGATGATGCAGAAGGTGCAGCGATGGTTGCAGCCTTCGGAAATTTTCAGGTACGCGTAGTGACGCGGCGTCAGCTTCACGCCCTGTTCCGGCACGAGGCTCAGGAACGGGTTGTGCTTGGGTTTTGGCACGTAGTGATGAACATGTTGCAGCACCTGCTCGTAGCTGTGCGGGCCGGTGATCTCAAGCACCTTCGGGTGCACTTCGCGGATCTGGTCTTCTTTCGCGCCCAGACAGCCGGTCACGATCACTTTGCCGTTTTCCGTCAGGGCTTCACCGATGGCTTCCAGTGACTCCTGAACCGCGCTGTCGATAAACCCGCAGGTGTTAACGATCACCATATCGGCGTTGTCGTAGCTTGGCACCACGTCATAGCCCTCGGTGCGCAGTTCGGTCAGGATGCGTTCTGAATCCACCAGGTTTTTCGGGCAGCCCAGGGAGACGAAGCCGATTTTCGGCTGGTGCGTAACATTGCTCATAGGTTAAAAATTCATCAATTATGGAGTTATCAGGGCGGGATTTTACAGCGTATCGCGGGGGATTTATACAGGTCTGTGGCGATCTCAGCAGGTTTGGATCAACCGCTTTGCTTAGCAACACTGTTTAGAATTACTTATCCCGGCTTTAAGCGATGCTAATTGGCTAAAAAACCATCAAAAGATATCTTTCACCCTGTCAACATGACTTGTGAGATCCTTAATGAAAGATATGTATGTCCAGTCCAAAGTCGCTATGGCTAAAACCCTTTATGCGCACGGCGTCAAGCTAACCGATATTGCTGTCGCAACAGGGCTAAATCCGCGAAAAATTAAATCAGAACTGAAACGCGCCGCTAAGTTGTCGGGACCAGCAGGTCATCCAGCACAGTAGAGAGCAATTTATTGCTCTCTTTTCGGTATGAGGAGTAAATGCTAAATTTCGGTAACGGGAACGGGGTGCCAACTCGTCTGAGCTTGTACATCTCTGAGTAAGTGGCAAAGGCGCGCTCGGGAATAATCCCCAGACATGGAGTTTTGGCGATAATGATTAGAATGGAAGCAAACGAGGTGGTGAGTAAACAGCGTTCGCTGGAGCGGAATTTTTTATCAGCGATGCTGCGGTAATAAATAATTTTTTCGTTTTTAGTGTTATAGCCCACCAGGCTGGCATTTCTGAACAGCTCTTCATCGATAGTACTGCCATAAAGCGGGTTATCCTGCGCGGCGACAAGCACCAGGTCTATATCGCACACCTTCTGACATCGGATGTTGCTGTTTTCCACTGAGAATGTAGAGAACACCACATCAGCCTGACGCATGTTCAGCAGTTCAGTGGTTTTTTGTTCATTCAGGTCTTCAGTGCGATGCAGCAGACTAATGTCTGAATTCGTTTCAAGGAGCTTTTCCGTTAATTCCGGTACCACCAGCGGAGAAATAAAGGATTCTGTATAAAGCGTCACGCGCTTCTTACGTGAGGGGACTGAGTCAGGCAGAAGGGTGGAGAGCTTATCGATTATCGAGATTGTATTATCGTAAAGCTCATCTGAAAACACCGTCGGCAGCAGGATGTTGCCGCTGCGGACAAAGAGGTTGTCCCCCATCATTTCACGAAGTTTTCGCAGCGACTGGCTGACAGCAGAAGCGGATATGTCCAGCATATCGGCAACCTTAGAAATGCTTCCTACGCTATAGATTAAGCAAAAGATGGTGAGAAGATTCAGGTCTACCTTAGAGAGAGAACATATTTTTTCAGACACCGGGAGTGCTGCCATACTCACCTCTGCGAGTGCGATTTTGCAAGCCATTCAGCCTAATAAAAAAGTAGCATAGCTCCCCGGAACGCGCTTCGCTGCGCGTGAGGTTGTAACATTGTAAATTATGTTAATCAGTTAATAAAAATTGATCCCAGGCATTAAACTGTACAAAAAATGAACTTATCCTGACTATGCACCATGGCTGACAGAGGAGGAAAGAGCATGACCGTTGACAGACTTAAACGCGATCTGCTGAACAAGCTGATCAACGCCCGAATCGACCTGGCCGCGTACCTGCAGTTGAGGAAGGCAAAAGGGTATATGTCAGTCAGCGAAAGCGAACATCTGCGTGATAACCTGTTTGAACTGTGTAATTTCATGCGTGAAAAAGCACCGACCCTGAAGGCGAACGGCGGCGAAAGTGAAGAAATAGCGCTGCGCCGCGCCGCCGAGGTGCTCTCCATTGCAGGGGTGTGTCTGATGAACGGACGCCACGACTGCCCGAACTTTATCGCCGTAAACGCGGAGAAGCTTGAAAACTGCCTGACAACGCTCTCTCTATGCATCATGTGTCTGAACGAGCACAAACAGCTTGAACAGCACTGATCCCGGGGGAGGCAACTCCCCCTTCTGATTAAGCTTTTGTAAAAGTGGTAACGCGCCCGGATGCAGTGGCTAACCTTTATGCCATATGCCGATAAAGGAGCGCGTTATGCCTCGATCCTCGCTGATTTTCCTGCCTGTGTTGTTCATTCCGTTTTCGCTTCTTGCTGCGCCAGAGGCGGTCAAGGTCGAGGTGCTGCAAAATAAACTCGATCACCCCTGGTCTCTGGCGTTTCTGCCGGACAATAAAGGCCTGCTGGTGACCCTGAAGGGCGGCCAGCTCAAACGCTGGCAGGCCGGAAAAGGGTTGTCCGATCCGATTATCGGTGTGCCGAAGGTCTGGGCAAACGGTCAGGGAGGATTGCTGGACGTGGTCCTCGCCCCGGATTTTGAAAAATCGCGCCGCATCTGGCTGAGCTTCGCCGAAGCAGGGAGTGACGGCAAAGCCGGGACGGCGGTGGGCTATGGCCGGTTAAGCGACGATTTTACGCGTATTGAAGCCTTCCAGGTGGTGTTCCGCCAGATGCCGAAACTCTCCACCGGGAACCATTTTGGTGGACGACTGGTGTTTGACGACAAAGGTTCTCTCTTTATCGGACTCGGCGAGAACAACCAGCGTCCGACGGCGCAGGATCTGGATAAATTGCAGGGTAAAGTGGTGCGCCTCACCGAAGACGGGAAAGTCCCGTCGGATAACCCCTTTGTGAATACCCCCGGCGCGCGGCCCGAAATCTGGTCTTACGGCATTCGCAACCCGCAGGGGATGGCGATGAATCCCTGGAGCGACACGCTGTGGCTGAACGAGCATGGCCCGCGCGGCGGGGATGAGATCAACATCCCGGAGAAGGGTAAGAACTACGGCTGGCCGCTGGCGACGCACGGCATTAACTACAGCGGCCTGAAAATACCGGAAGCCAAAGGCGAGCACGTTGAGGGTACCGAGAAGCCGCTGTTCGTCTGGAAAGTCTCACCCGCGGTGAGCGGCATGGCGTTCTACAACAGCGACGTTTTCCCGCAGTGGAAAAACAAACTCTTTATTGGGGCGCTGAAGGAGAAGGACGTGATCGTGCTGAGCGTGGAGGGAAACAAGGTGACGGAGGACGGGCGCATTCTGGGCGACCGGGACCAGCGTATTCGCGATGTGCGGGTCGGGCCGGATGGGTATCTGTATGTCCTGACCGACGAGACGGACGGACAGCTGTTGAAAGTCAGCCCGTCCGGAGCGTAATCAGGTGACCGGGATCATCACCACGTTGCGGTACGCCGGGCGATCGCTCAGCTGTTTAAGCCAGCGCTCAAGGTGAGGGCGCGGCGTCCACTTCAGACCCATGTTGGTCAGGTTCCAGACGAACGGCGCCACGGCGATATCGCCTGTGCCGAACGCCTCGCCGGAGAACCAGGCGTGCTTCGCCAGCTCGTCATCCATCATCGCAAACAGATTTTCGCAGGCATCCTGCGCGGCGTGAATTGCGGGATAGTCGCGTTCAGCTTCCGGCGTGCGGATAAGCCCCATCAGGATCACGCGGTGGGTCGGGGATAACGTCTGGTTTGCCCAGTCCATCCACTTTTCGCCCTGAGCGCGTCGGGCGGGGTTTTCAACCCACAGGCGGCCCTGACCGTACTGCGCGGCGAGGTAACGCACAATGGTGTTGGACTCCCATAGCGTCGCGTCTGTTTCATCATCGCGCAGCAGCGGCACCAGACCGTTCGGGTTCATGGCCAGATAGTCTGCCTCTTTGTTCACGCCGAACGACATGCCAGCCATGATTTGATTGAACGGTAAATCCAGCTCTTCCAGCGTCCAGAGCACTTTCTTAACGTTGGTCGAATTATTTCTGCCCCACAGCGTAATCATATTTACTCCCGATGAGATGTGAATCCGAGTCAGCCTTTCGCCATGGTGAGATAAACCTAACAATTACGCAACAGAAGACAAAAAAATCGTCTTAATCAAAGCGTATCTGAATGTTATTGCATAAACTTTAATAACTTTACCCTCGTTGGGTTTCTTTAACCGTTTTAGTGCGCTATTACTCATCGCTTCTTGCGACACGGTGATGTGACGTAATTTTTGAATGGACACTCGGGTGGCATTTATGACGCGTAAAATGACTTCTCTGCGCAGCCTGGCGACCGGCTCTGCGCTTCTTTTCCTGTTTGCACCAACGCTCTACGCAGCTGAACAGGCTGCGCCCGAAGCGCCGCCTGTGGATGCGCGCGCCTGGATCCTGATGGATTATTCCAGCGGTAAAGTGCTGGCGGAAGGGAATGCGGATGAGAAACTCGATCCGGCAAGCCTGACCAAAATCATGACCAGCTATGTGGTGGGCCAGGCGCTGAAAGCGGGCAAGATCAAGCTGGACGATATGGTGACCATCGGTAAGGACGCGTGGGCGACCGGAAACCCGGCGCTGCGCGGGTCATCGGTGATGTTCCTGAAGCCGGGCGATCAGGTTTCCGTTTCCGATCTGAACAAAGGGGTAATTATTCAGTCGGGAAATGATGCGTGCATTGCGCTGGCCGATTACGTTGCCGGCAGCCAGGATTCGTTCATTGGTTTGATGAATGGCTACGCGCAAAAGCTGGGCCTGACCAATACGACCTTTAAAACGGTTCACGGTCTGGATTCGCCGGGACAGTTCAGTACCGCGCGCGACATGGCGCTGCTGGGGAAAGCGCTGATCCACGACGTGCCGGATGAATACGCGATCCACAAAGAGAAAGAGTTTACGTTCAACAAAATCCGCCAGCCGAACCGCAACCGCCTGCTGTGGAGCAGCAACGTCAATGTGGACGGGATGAAAACCGGCACCACGGCGGGTGCTGGCTATAACCTGGTGGCCTCCGCGACCCAGGGCGACATGCGCCTGATTTCGGTGGTGCTGGGCACCAAAACCGACCGTATTCGCTTTAATGAGTCAGAAAAACTGCTTACCTGGGGCTTCCGCTTCTATGAAACCGTGACGCCGATTAAACCGGATGCCACGTTCGTCAGCCAGCGCGTCTGGTTTGGTGACAAAAGCGAAGTGAACCTGGGCGCGGGTGAGGCGGGCTCGGTGACCATTCCGCGCGGCCAGCTGAAAAACCTGAAAGCCAGCTACACTCTGACCGACCCGCAGCTCACCGCGCCGCTGAAAAAAGGCCAGGTGGTCGGGACGATTGATTTCCAGCTCAACGGTAAGTCGATTGAACAGCGTCCGCTGATTGTGATGGAAGCGGTGGAAGAGGGCGGCTTCTTCAGCCGGATGTGGGATTTCGTGATGATGAAATTCCACGGGTGGTTTGGCAGCTGGTTTAGCTAACCTCGATGGGTTTTCTCCCTCTCCCTGTGGGAGAGGGCCGGGGTGAGGGCATCAGACCGCACCCCGTTTAATACATCAACTTCACCTGCTGCGCCTTCGCGTGGGCCACGATCTCGTCGTCCGGGCGGCAGTCGCTGACGATGGCATCGAACTGCGCCAGCTCGCCCATTCTTGCCGAACGCACCTTACCAAACTTGCTGTGATCGACCACCAGCACATGGTACTGCGCGGCGCTCAACGCCCAGTGCTTCACCGGCAGCTCTTCCAGATTAAAGCAGGTCGCGCCCTGACGCACGTTGACGCCTGCGGCGGAATAAAACGCGATATCCGGGCAGAGATTGCTGAGCGTGTCCTGCAGGTTAAGCGGCTTAAAGATGGCGTTGCTGGCGTGAAACTCGCCGCCGCAGAGGATCACCCGGCACTCGGGTTTCTCCTGAAGCGCCAGAAAGGTGTTCAGGGAGTAGCAGACGGCGGTGAACGGAATGCTGCTGTCGATGGCCTCGATAATCCACGGCGTAGTGGTACCGCAGTCAAAAAACAGCGTCTGGTGCGGCTGTACCAGTGAGGCTGCAAGCCGCGCGGCTTTGCGTTTCTCTTCCACCAGGCGCGTCTTCTGGTCGCTGATCAGATAATGGCTGGCGCTGCGCGGCTCAAGCACAATATACCCGCCCAGCAGCACGACGGGCGCGCTCTCGCTGTTCAGATCCCGACGAATGGTCATCTCTGAGACGCCGAGGAGGTTGGCGGCTTCCTTAAGATGCAGCTTATCGCTGCGCTTCAGCGCCTGTAGCAGCTGAGCAATGCGGTCATCGCGACGTGTTTCCATAGTTCCTCGGGATAAAAAAGTGAACCCCCGCAGGGCGGGGGTTCAAGTGTAACCTGTCAGGTTGGGGTTAGTCACGTATCCAGCCTTTGCGGATCGGGATAGCGAAAATGGCACGATAGAGCGAAGACAGCGTGCGGTAGAGCGCTTCACCGAAGAGACTCCACAGGATAGCCGCGCTCACGCAGCCAATCAGCCCGACCAGGAAACCGCCCACCATATCCAGCGGCCAGTGAACGCCCAGGTAAATGCGAGACCAGGCGATTGCCAGGGCTGCCACCATCAGGACCGCACCAGACCACAGGCGATGCCAGAACAGGAAAGCCAGTGCGAAGGTGAAGATCACCGTACCGTGATCGCTCGGGAACGAGTCATCCGGCGCGTGGTGCAGGAAGGTATAGCCCACGTGAGCCACAAAAGGACGGGGGTGCGGGAACACATGACCCAGTGCGAAGCTCACCAGAACGCTCACGCCCAGCGCCATCGCCACTTTGATCACCAGCTGGCGGTGCGCTTTCACCTGGCTACGAGGTCCCCACAGCCAGAGGATGGCGGCCAGCGCGGGCACGATGCTGATCAGATCTTTTGCCAGGAAGGTGGCAAAGTCGATCATCCACTCAGGCGAGGCCGGGGTGGCGTTGATCAGATAAAACAGCTGATAATTCAGATTCTCTAGCATAGCGTTATCACTCTTTAGCAAACCGGGTGGAAACAAGGCCGTAGACCACCACCTGAGAAAACCAGACCCACCACCCAGCCCACAGGTTGTGAGAGAAAAAATGCGCCCCGCGCATGATCTGGCCGTAGCCCATCACCAGGCCTAACACCACGCCCAGCGCGACGAAGGACCAGGCGAGACGCGGACGCTCGCGCCAGAAGGCAAAAAACAGCCCCATCACCATAAAGCCGCTGGAGGCGTGACCGCCGGGGAAGCAGCGCCCCGGACCGCTGTCAGCAGGGACGGCGCTGAACAGGGGATAAGAGACGGCCTTACCGCCATATTCCACCAGATCCCACGGGCAGCTGTGATGGCTCACGCTTTTCAGCACGCCCACCACCAGCGCGCCAACGCCCATCAGCAGCGCCGCCGTGACCAGCCTTGCGTTACGCTTGTAAGCGCCGTAAAACAGCGCCACGGCACCTAAGGCGATGGCAATGTACTTCGCCAGACGGTGGTTCAGCAGATCCAGCAGATGATCTTTCTGCAGCGGAAAGCTCTGCGTTGCCGCGTCATACCAAAAACCGGTGATCCATCTGTCGAGCGCTTCATTGCGTGATAACCACGTGAAAAGCACGGCAAGGACGACCAGTACGAAAAGCTGATAACCATAAAAGCGGCCCGGCAAGCGGTAAAGTCGTTTTGTCTTATTTGTCTGTAAGTTAGACAATTCTGAACGGCTGGAAGTGAGTGCCATAATTTGGGGTCGTTGACGAGTAATGGGGCTATCATAAATCTGTCAACTTAAGGAAACCTTAAACGAAGACGATATGTGCTTTATTTCTGTTTATCCTCGATAAATCACTATCTCGGGCTGCGGCATTTCATTAAACTCGTCGCGATTTTGTCATTATAAAGAGATTGCATGTTAAACCGTTCTTCTTCTGGTTCACGTCTGGGTCGTCAGGCGTTGCTTTTCCCTCTGTGTCTGGTGCTCTACGAATTTTCTACCTATATCGGCAACGATATGATCCAGCCCGGTATGCTGGCCGTAGTGGCGCAGTACAACGCGGGAATCGAGTGGGTACCGACCTCCATGACCGCCTATCTGGCCGGCGGCATGTTTTTGCAGTGGCTGTTAGGCCCGCTGTCGGATCGTATTGGCCGTCGTCCGGTGATGCTGACGGGCGTGGTGTGGTTTATCGTCACCTGTCTTGCCACGCTGCTGGCGCAAAACATTGAACAATTTACCCTGCTGCGCTTCCTGCAGGGGGTGAGCCTGTGCTTTATCGGCGCCGTGGGGTATGCCGCCATTCAGGAGTCGTTTGAAGAGGCGGTGTGCATCAAAATTACCGCGCTGATGGCGAACGTGGCGCTTATCGCCCCCTTACTCGGGCCGCTGGTGGGGGCCGCGTGGGTGCACGTTGCGCCGTGGGAAGGGATGTTTGTGCTCTTTGCGCTTCTCGCCGCCTTCGCGTTCTTTGGCCTGCACCGGGCGATGCCGGAAACGGCCACCCGCATCGGCGAGAAACTCTCGCTGAAAGAACTGGGTCGGGATTACAAAGAAGTGCTGAAGAATGGCCGCTTTGTGGCGGGCGCGCTGGCGACCGGGTTCGTTAGCCTGCCGCTGCTGGCGTGGATTGCCCAGTCACCGGTCATTATCATCAGCGGTGAAAAGCTCAGCAGCTACGAGTATGGCCTGTTGCAGGTACCGATCTTTGGCGCGCTGATTATCGGTAATCTGGTGCTGGCGCGTCTGACGTCACGCCGCACCGTGCGTTCACTGATTATCATGGGCGGCTGGCCGATTGCGGCAGGGCTGATTCTGGCAGCGGTGGCGACCGTCGCGTCATCCCACGCTTACCTATGGATGACTGCAGGGCTGAGCATTTACGCCTTCGGAATTGGCGTGGCGAACGCCGGGCTGGTGCGCCTGACGCTGTTTGCCAGCGAGATGAGTAAAGGCACGGTGTCAGCGGCGATGGGGATGCTGCAGATGCTGATTTTTACCGTCGGTATCGAGGTGAGCAAGCATGCCTACGCGATGGGCGGCAACGGGCTGTTCAGCCTGTTTAACCTCGCCAATGGTGTGTTGTGGGTTGGCCTGATGGTGGTGTTCCTGAAAGACAAGCGCGTCGGAAACGCCCTGCAGCCGTGATCTTTATTCCCTCTCCTCGTGGGCTGAGGGTTCCTCACAAAATAATGCCTGCACGGGCGACCCCCTCTCCCTTGAGGGAGAGGGCAGGGGTGAGGGGGAACATACGGCTCTGGTGGTCATTCCGTTCACTTTATGTTTCTTGCTACTCTTTAACGACACGACCTGTGAACGTGCCATGGCGGCTCAATCGCCGCCGCCCTGGCGACCCGGGCTCCCGGCGGTAAATCGCCGCTTCGCGGTGCCCTCAGCTCATTCCTTCAGGCTATCGGGTCGGGCATGAGCCTGCATCCCTGCAGGCCACGCCCTCTCGGCGCATCCGTGCGCCTCGCCCCGGCCTTACGGAAACGCTTCGGCGATTTACAGCCGGACCAGGGCGTTGCTGTAAGCCATTTATTTTCCTGAAACTATATTCATCGCTTCCGGTTAAAAAATGACTGGGGATTCCTATCCCTGTGGGAGAGGGTAAAGCCAACAGACCGCACGCGGTCAATTAAACGGCGCCTCCCCATCCAGCACCTTATCAATCACATCCAGCACGCCTTCATCGTTATTGTGCGGCGCTTCAAAACGCGCCGCCGCTTTAATATGCGGTCTGGCATTCGCCATCGCAAAGCTGAACCCGGACTGACGCAGCATCTCCACGTCGTTGCCGCTGTCGCCGAAGGCCACCACGTCGCTGTCGTCAATGCCCCAGCGCTTTTGCAGGATCCGCAGACCGTTGGCTTTATGCACGCCGGGGATGATCAGGTCGATACTGCCGTGACCGGTGGTGACGGGCACCATGATGTCGCTCAGCTTTTCATGCAGCAGCGCCTGAATCCGCGGAATTTCATCGTCAGACACGTTAAGTCCGAACTTGAAGAAAATATCGTTCAGGTTGTTGAAATCGCTGACCATTTCGAGGCGGTGGTAGTACTTCGCCGCGATATCCTTAAAGCCCTCGTCATAGCATTTCAGCGTGTAGGCGCTGCTTTTCCCGCAGGCGATGATCTCAATACCCGGCACGTCGCTTAACACGTTCGCGACCGTGTCGAAATGGGCTCTCGACAGTTCACCGTTGAAGACATCTTCACCCTCACTCACGACCCAGCCGCCGTTCTCGGCGACGAACGCAATCTCATGCGCAATCTCCGGGAAAAAGGAGATTAACTGGTAGTACTGGTTGCCGCTGGCGACCACAAAGCGAATGCCTTGCGCCTTCATGCGGGCGTACTGCGCCAGAAAGCGCGGGCGATTATAGGTCTTGGCATCGTTCAGAAAAGTACCATCCATGTCGACGGCGATCAGTTTAACGCTCATATCCCTTCTCCAGTGTCGTTTGATTCGTTTCCGGCTTTGCCACCGCGCGCGCCACCAGCGCCGCGACGATCACCAACCCTAATACCACCAGCATGGCGCTGCGCAGTCCGTAGTGCTCACCGAGGAAGCCGAGCAGCGGCGGCCCGACCAGGAAGGCGAGATAGCCCGTGGTTGCCACTACGCTGACGCGCGTCGGGGCATCCGGGCCGGTGTCGCTGGCGGCGGAGATGGTCAGCGGGAAGCCGAGGGACGCGCCCAGCCCCCAGAGGATCACCGAGACGCCGGCAATCCAGTCCACATCGACAAAGATGATCATCGCAATACCCAGGCCGCCCAGCAGGGCGCTGGCGCGCACCACCGCCACGCGGCTGTAGCGGTCGATAAACCAGCCGCCGGTGAAGCGACCCACGGTCATCCCCAGCGTAAACCCGGCGTAGATCAGCGAGCCGGAGGTCGGGCTAAAGCCGTGGCCGTCCACCATCAGCAGCGGCAGCCAGTCGTTGGCAGACCCTTCCGCGAACGCCATCGCCAGCACCACCACGCCGATCAGCATCAGCTGGAAGTCGCGGTAGAAGGGCAGCCCTTTTTCGGCCGAGTGCTGTTCGTCAGCGGAGTTTTTGCCGGTACCGTCCGGGATGGCCCGGATGCCGGTCAGAATCGGAATAATGCACACCAGCGCCGCCAGCAGAATATGCAGATTGGCGCTCACGCCGGTGGCGGTCAGCGCCATCCCCACGCCGGCACCGGCCAGCGTGCCGAGACTGTAAAAGCCGTGCATCATCGGCAGCACGGTTTTGTTCATCTCACGTTCGACCGCCGCCCCTTCAACGTTGATGGCAACTTCTGCAGAACCGAAGCTACCGCCAAATACCGTCAGGCCCAGGGCGAAGAGCACCGGTGAGGCAAACCACAGCGCGACGCTCAGCACGATCATCCCGAACACCGCGAAGCACATGGTGGTGCGGATTACCGACCGCGTACCGAAGCGCTTAACCAGCCACGCGGAGCAGAGAATGCCGCTCATGGAACCTATCGACAGGCCAAACAGCACGATGCCCATCTCAGCGGTAGAAACGGACAAAATATCGCGAATGGCGGGGGTGCGCGTGGCCCAGGAGGCCATCAGCAGGCCGGGAATGAAGAAGAACATAAACAGCGCCCACATGCGGAGCTGCAGGGCTTTGCGGGGAGAGGTCAGCGTCATTGGGGTAGCACCAGAAGTACAACAATAGCGACAACACTAGCAAGTTTGTGTACATTTGTACACAAACCACGTGAGGAATTTATGAGCAGACCACCGAACGATCCGCATCGCCGGGAGAAGATCCTGCAGGCAACGCTCGATACCATTGCCGAGCACGGGATCCACGCCGTCACGCACCGTAAAATCGCCACCTGTGCGGGCGTGCCGCTGGGGTCGATGACCTACTATTTCGACGGCATGGAGCCGCTGCTGGAGGAGGCCTTCACGTGGTTTACCCGCCAGATGTCGCAGCAGTACCGGGATTTCTTTGCCGGCGTCACCGGGCCGGAGATGGCGTGCGAATCCATCACTACGCTGATCCACTGCTCGCAGGTGACCACGCCGCACAACATGGCGCTGATGTACCAGCTCTACGCCTTTATGCACCGCAGCGCGGCGCTCAAAACGGTGATGCAGGACTGGATGAAGATGAGCCAGACCACGCTGGAGCAGTGGTTCGACCCGGTTACCACCCGCGCGCTGGATGCGTTTATCGAAGGGATGACGCTGCACTATGTCACCGACCGGACGCCGTTAACCCGGGAGGAGATTCGGGCGATGGTGGGGAGGATTGCGGGCGAGGGCAAAGGCTAGGTTGCGCCCGCGGTCATATTGACGGTGGTTCCCGTGATGGCGCTGGCCGCATCTGAAGCCAAAAACGCAATCGTGTCTGCTACCTGCGCCAGCGTCGGCAGGCGATGCGTCAGGGTGCTTTGCGCGGCGCCGCCGAGAAACTGCCCGACCGTTATCCCCATCGCCTGCGCCTTGGCGGCGAAAATGGCCCCCACATACGAACCCGCCTGCACCGCGTCGGCTATTGCGTGCGAACGCAGACACAGCACACGAATATTTTGAGTCCCCAGCTCAGCCGCAAGCGCCCGGGTCAAGGCTTCCGTTCCCGCGCAGCCGACGATATGTCCGAGGTGGCCCGCCATCGTCATGTTTGCGGCGGGGGCGACGACGGTAATTATGGTCCCGCCATGCTCGCCGCCCATGCGGGATGACACGGCTTTCGCAATGTTAAAGTACGCGGCCAGGAAAGGGTCGAAGCCCTGACGGAATTCGCCGAGCGTTAATGCCTCAAGACGTTTGCCCTGATCGTGCATAAAGCCCGTGGCGTTGACGACGATATCAATGCGGGCAAGGTCGGGGAGCAGCGAGGACTCCTCAAGCGCATCGAAAATAAACGTGCTGGCAGAACCGCCCGCTGCGCGAATACGGCTGGCGACCTGCTCCAGCCTGGTGTGGCCACGTGCGGCGAGGTATACATCCGCTCCTTCACGCGCCAGAGTGTGCGCAGTTGCGCTGCCGATAGCGCCGCTGCCGCCGAAGATGACGGCGGTTTTGTTTTTAAAGCCCATACCCGCATACCCTCACCAGACTTAACCCTCAAAAGTATGTGCCGGGTTTCGGCTGATGCAACTCAGCCGTTGGGTGGGGCATGCGGTTGGCAGGCCTTACTGCACCATTATCAATGGGTTACTTTGGCGAGATTTTTTTCCCGCTGGCGTCCACCACCGCTTCGCCATCCTCTTTCGTAAACGCTCCTTTTTGCGCGTCCGGCAGAATATCAAGGACAACTTCAGACGGGCGGCACAGGCGGGTGCCCAGCGGTGTGACCACGATCGGACGGTTAATCAGAATAGGGTGCTGCAGCATAAAATCGATAAGCTGGTCGTCGGTGAAGTTATCTTTGGCAAGGCCGAGCTGTTCATAGGGCTCCACGTTTTTACGCAGCAGGTCCCGCACCGAAATGCCCATCTCGGCAATCAGGGCGGTCAGCTTATCGCGCGACGGCGGGGTTTCCAGATAGAGGATAATCTCTGGCTCCGTGCCGCTGTTGCGGATCATCTCCAGCGTGTTGCGCGAGGTGCCGCAGGCGGGGTTGTGGTAAATGGTGATGTGGCTCATATCAGTGGCTCATTACAGTGTGAAGGAGAGACGTAGCGCCAGCGCGGCGAGCGTCACAAACAGGACCGGCAGCGTCATAATGATGCCCGTCCGGAAATAGTAGCCCCAGGTAATCGTCATGTTTTTCTGCGCCAGCACGTGGAGCCAGAGCAGGGTGGCGAGGCTGCCGATAGGCGTGATTTTCGGCCCCAGATCGCAGCCAATCACGTTGGCGTAAATCATCGCGTCCTTGATCAACCCCGTTGCTGTGCTGCCGTCAATGGAGAGCGCGCCAATCAGCACCGTGGGCATATTGTTCATTATGGAAGACAGGAACGCGGTGATGAACCCGGTTCCCAGCGTGGTGGCCCACAATCCGTGCCCGGCCAGGCTGTTCAGTACGCCTGTGAGAGAGTCCGTCAGCCCGGCATTGCGCAGGCCATACACCACCAGATACATCCCCAGTGAGAAGATGACGATCTGCCACGGTGCGCCGCGCAGCACTTTTCCGGTATTTATCGCATGTCCGCGTTTTGCAACGGCAAACAAAACCAGCGCGCCCGCAGTCGCAATGGCGCTGACCGGAATACCCAGCGGCTCCAGCACAAAAAAACCGACGAGAAGAAGGAGCAGCACGATCCAGCCGGTTCTGAACGTCGGAAGATCGTTTATCGCGCGTGCAGGCTCACGCAGTTTCGCCAGGTCATATTCCGGCGGAATTTCCTTGCGGAAGAACAGATGGAGCATGACCAGCGTTGCGGCAATTGCAGCGACATCAACGGGAATCATCACCGAAGCATATTCACTGAACCCCAGCGTGAAGAAGTCTGCCGAGACGATGTTGACCAGGTTCGACACAATCAGCGGCAGGCTGGCGGTATCGGCGATAAAACCAGCCGCCATCACAAACGCCAGCGTAGCCTGCTTGCTGAACCCCAGCGCCAGCAGCATGGCGATAACGATAGGCGTCAGGATCAGCGCTGCGCCGTCATTGGCAAACAGCGCCGCCACGGCTGCGCCCAGCAGCACGATATAAGTAAACAGCAATCGCCCGCGACCGTTTCCCCAGCGGGCAACGTGCAGCGCCGCCCACTCGAAAAAGCCGGACTCATCCAGCAGCAGGCTGATGATGATGACGGCAATGAACGTTGCCGTGGCGTTCCAGACGATATTCCACACGACCGGAATATCGTTTACGTGGATCACGCCGCTGAACAGCGCCAGCACGGCGCCGATGGTTGCGCTCCAGCCAATACTCAGTCCTTTGGGCTGCCAGATGACCAGTACCAGCGTAAACAGAAAAATAGCCCCTGCCAGAAACATTGTTTACTCCGTTATATCTGTTTTTGTGAATGTGTTTGGGTTAGCACGAGCCCGGAAGTCGGTTTTTCAGCTTCAGACGCGTCTCTTCCCGCAGGCAGTTCCAGCTGGTGTCGATAACGGCTGCCGCCCATGCAGGCATGTTGGGAGAGAGACGGTAATGGACCCATTTGCCCTCGCGACGGTCGATCACCAGCCCGGACTCGCGGAGCAGGGCCATGTGGCGGGAGACCTTCGGCTGAGATTCGGCGGTGGCGGCGCAGAGATCGCAGACGCACAGCTCGCCTGCTTCACGGAGCAGCATGACGATGGCGAGCCGCGTTTCGTCGGAGAGGGTTTTGAAGAGCTGGAGTGGGTGGAGCATTCGGTCATCCTGAATGTCTTTTATCATATGCATTAAATCATATGTGTTTATGGCTGGCGAGAGAAGAGGAAAAAGCAGGAAGGATAGAAAAACTCATGGAGGGCTTGTAGAAGGTCAAAATAGTCTTTATGGCTTGCCCGGAGCAATCCTGACAGTCATGGGAACGAAACCGTCCCCTGGAACGGTTTCTTTTTATCTGCTCACTTTCAACACTCTTCTGCGCTCAGGCGCAACAGCGATCGTTCCAGGTGTCACGGTAAATGATATTCCCCTCCGTGTACTTCCATGAGATGGCTTCATAACGCAATTCGAGCGTTTCAAGATGGGTGCTGCTCATGCCGTTAGGGGTCAGGAAGGGTGCCACTGTCGTGAACTTAACGTTTTCCATAACGATATTGAAATATTCGGCCTCGATACCGGACTCCAGAATACGGTACATCTTAATAATCCCCTTCTTCATCACTCGCCCTTCGCACACGGCTCGGTAAAGAAGTGGGGTAGTCTGATCAAATTCTTTGACTATCGTAATAGGGCGATGGACGCGCGTGCCGGTGAGCTTGCCCCAGCTTGGGTCAACCGGAATGGTTACGCCATGGGAGAACGATTTCAGTTCTATGGAGCCATTACGGGTGGGCATCATGCAGCTACCAACAATTGGTGAGCCGTTCTCGTCCTCAAGCCAGAGATGTGCGGGTGTAGACATGTCATTTCCTTATTAGTAAACGTGAAGCTTTTATGGTCCTCAATGCCATATCCAGTAAGCCAGCCCCAGTGTGACCAGGTAAAACAGGAGGATGAATCCCTGGCTAACCTCAGGGAAGTAAACGTCAAGGACATAGCCAAAAATGAACGCGAGGATGATGGGTATATAAGTCCAGAAGAAAAGCTGGGCCTGAGATTTGAGCCAGCGTCTTAGAAAGCCCATTAGTGCCTGCCCATGAGCTTCAGGATCGTGTCAGCAGCATCATAAGGGCTTTGACTATCAGTCCACTGTTGGGTTAGCACGCCTGCGCGCATAAACACAGGCTCCACCAGGAAATACATCATCTCCAGCTCTCGCAGGTATAACGCTTGATAGTAGGCTGGATGCATCACTTGCAGGCGATGAGCGCTGTCAGCAGCTTTTTGCACAACCCCGTATACCCCCAGCCCGCCAATAGCCGCGCCCGTTAATCCTGAAACGACTTTTAACCCTGAGGGTGGAAGGGCCACATAGAGGCAAACAGTCGATGTGACGCCTGCAGAGAATGAATACGAGGTTAGCGTGCTGGTGGATATATAAACGTTAGCGCGCATTAGAGCATGCTGTATCGCTGATAATTCTGCCGGGGAATAATCCTTAACCAGCTCCTCAACGTACGTGTTGATTAGGTCAAAGACGATGTTCCAGCGAGAAACGAGATGGAATATGCCCTTTCGGAAGCGAGCGTCCTCCAGGTTTTGTCGGGTGCATACATCGTAATATTCATCAGTAAAGCAGGAGGTGTAGTACAGCAGGCGTTGGGCACCGGCACCTATATTACTCAGCTGGCTCTTTACTTCTTCACCTACCGCGCGTACCGCCTGGTCCAGCTTCATTGCCAGTATCTTTTGGCTCTGAAGCTGGCGGATGATCTCTTCAGAATGGTACATGCTTACTGACCTCGCACTTCAGTTCAATTGTGCGATCTTTTGCTTCATTCCCTAAGACCGGTATTGCTATTACTGAACCTGAAAACTGCATTCCTGTTCCCTCCATAGCGTTTCTATCCGCTCCAGCGTATGCCTGTAACTAATATGGAAGTTCAAAGCAGATCATGTTTATGAAAAGCAGGGGATTTTTAGGATAATGACCTGATATTTTTTAATCTAAATACGATTTATCGGGAGCTTTAAGTGCGAATCGATGAGTTCAATACTGAGTGGCGCGTTCCAAAATCCGAAAGAATTGCAGGAACAATTAGCTGGCTGATACAGACCCGCCGCTGGCTGGTTTTTTATTATCTGTTACAGCTATATAAAAGTTCTGCCGCGACGATGTCGCTATGCAGGGGAACCTGGAGGCATAAAGCATTAATTTACAGAGTGGTAATTTTCAGGCAACAAAAAACCCATCAACCTTGAACCAAAACGGCGGGGTTGATGGGCTCCACAAATTGGGGACATCAAAGAAAAGCAGTGGCACTAGTTATGACTGCCCCCTGATAAAAAAGTTCTGCGCGTAACAAAAATATTTTCCGCCACGCGCATTCTTAGGAGTTATCCGAGTCCTGGCCAGATGATGATAATCAGCGTACCCGCCAGCGTCAGCAGCACGTTAGCGATAGCGTACGTGCCCGCATAGCCCAGCGCCGGAATGTTGCTGCGCGCGGTGTCGCTGATGATTTCCATCGCTGGAGCACAGGTACGCGCCCCCATCATCGCCCCGAAGAGCAGGGCGCGGTTCATGCGCAGCACGTAGGCACCGAACAGGAAACAGATAACGACCGGTACCAGGCTGACGATAAGTCCGGAAACCAACATCTGCCAGCCGACGGCACCGAGGCTGTGACCAATCCCGCTGCCCGCGCTTAAGCCGACGCCTGCCATAAAGACCATCAGACCGAACTCTTTCACCATGTTCAGCGCGCCCTGCGGAATGTAGCCGAAGGTCGGGTGGTTGGCTCGCAGGAAGCCCAGCATGATCCCGGCGAACAGCAGACCGGCGGCGTTACCGATGCCGAAGCTAAAGTTGCTGAACTGGAAGGTGATCATCCCGATCATCAGGCCAACGATAAAGAAGGCGCAGAAGGCCAGCAGGTCGGTGACCTGGCTGTGAATGGAGATAAAGCCGATGCGGTCGGCCACGGTTTTCACGCGGCGGGCGTCGCCGCTGACCTGCAGAACGTCGCCTTTGTTGAGCACCACGTTGTCGTCGATAGGCATCTCAATCTGGCTGCGGATCACGCGGTTGAGGAAGCAGCCGTGGTCGGTCAGCTTCAGCTGCGCCAGGCGGCGGCCAACGGCGTTATGGTTTTTCACCACGATTTCTTCGGTGACGATACGCATGTCGAGCAGGTCGCGGTCGAACACCTCTTTGCCGTTACGGAAGCTCGGGTCGAGACGGGCGTGGGCGTCCGGGTAACCTACCAGCGCGATGTCATCGCCCATCTGCAGCACCGCGTCGCCGTCCGGGTTCGCCAGAATGCCGTTGCGGCGGATACGTTCGATGTAGCAGCCCGTCTGGCGGTAAATCCCCAGCTCGCGCAGATTTTTGCCGTCAGCCCAGGCAACCAGCTCTGGCCCGACGCGATAGGCGCGGATCACCGGGAGATAGACTTTACGTTTGGAGTCGGTATCCAGACCGCGCTCGCGGGCGATTTGCTGGGCGCTGGTCTGCAGATCCTGATGCTGCAGTTTTGGCAGGTAGCGTGCGCCAACGATCAGGCTCACCAGACCAATCAGATAGGTCAGGGCATAGCCAAGACTCAGGTGGTCGAGTGCGGTAGAAAGCTGTGCGCCGGCCATGCCGGAATGGCGCAGGGTATCACCGGCACCCACGAGCACGGGGGTGGAGGTCATGGAGCCTGCCAGCATACCGGCCGTTAACCCGATATCCCAGCCAAACAGTTTACCCAGCCCTAAGGCGATCAGCAGAGCGCTGCCGACCATCACCAGCGCCAGCATCAGATAATTTTTGCCGTCGCGGAAGAAAATTGAAAAAAAGTTCGGTCCCGCTTCCACGCCAACACAAAAAATAAACAGCATAAAACCTAAGTTGAGCGCGTCCGTGTTAATGCTGAAGTGCTGCTGGCCTAATAATAAGGAGACGACTAAAACGCCAATGGAATTACCAAGTTGAACTGAACCCAGGCGCAATTTACCCAGGCAAAGGCCCAGCGCCAGTACCACAAATAATAACAGGATGTAATTCCCATTTAACAAGTCTGCGACGTTTATATTCACGGAGGCTAACTTCTTGTTTACCAGTAAGTTGTTGAATGAAAGGACTTTTTGGGCTACTGTTTTCTGGGTCAGGGAAAGGCGTTAACGCTCCCTGTTTCCTGCTTTATTCCCTAAAACATTAGCTGGCGTGTAGTTTAATCGCATTAGCTACTGACAGCTACTGATTATCGCATCACCCTGTGCGTACTTTGGCAAGGATTGCCGCATTGCTTTATCTGACTGGGCGTCTACCCGACGAAAGTGTATTTGATAGAGATAAGTCAGGAGGATAGTTTGAACATTAAACGAAACTGGGCGGGGGTGATCAGCTGCTTTTTGCTGTTCACGGTCGTATGCATGTCGCTTGCTTTTAACGTGAAAGGTGCATTCAGGGCGTCGGGTCATCCGGAGCTGGGGCTGCTCTTTTTTACGCTGCCGGGGGCTGCTGCCAGTTTTCTCTCCCGTAAAGGGGAGGTGGTGAAGCCGCTGCTGGGCGCCATGCTGGCCGCGCCGCTCTGTTTGCTGCTGATGCGCTTGCTCTATATATCAACGCGGAGTTTCTGGCAGGAACTGGCATGGTTGATGAGCGCCGTATTCTGGTGCGCCCTTGGCGCGCTCTGCTACTTATTTGTGCGCAGTCTGCTTCGGCACCGACGGCACCACAAATAAAAACGCCCTCTCGGTGAGGGCGTCCTTTCATTACTGAGCGGCAAACAGGCCCAGATGCTCTTTGGCGTAAGCTTCAAAGTCAGTGCAGCCGCCGATGTGTTTCTGATCGAGGAAGATCTGCGGTACGGTTTCAACCGGCTTGCCGACGGTTTTTTCGAGATCCGCTTTGGTGATGCCTTCCGCGTGGATATCCACGTAGCGGAAGTTGAAGTCATCGCGCTCTTCGGTCAGTTTCTCAGCCAGCTCTTTCGCGCGCACACAGTAAGGGCACCCTGGACGACCAAAAATTACTGCAAACATTTCTCTCTCCTCAAAAAACAAGCCTGACGGCGAATAGGACATATAGTGCCCGATAACCTGCCGCCATTAAAGAAGGTTTCGCCTGTCGCTTTGATACAGTCAGGCTATGTTTCGCCAATTACATCGCGCAGATCATTGCCTATACTGGCTGCAATACGTATTAAGCACGACAAAGAGAGACAAGATGACACCCACGATTGACCTGCTCCGTTCCCACCGTTCCATTCGCCACTTCACCGATGAGCCGATTACCGAGGCGCAGCGTAACGCGATCATCGACAGCGCCAGGGCGACCTCGAGCTCGAGCTTCCTACAGTGCACCTCCATTATCCGCATCACCGACCCGGCCATGCGTGAGCAACTGGTGACGCTGACCGGCGGGCAGAAGCATGTGGCGCAGGCAGCGGAGTTCTGGGTGTTCTGCGCCGACTTTAACCGTCATCTGCAGATCTGCCCTGAGGCCGAGCTGGGGCTGGCCGAACAGCTGCTGCTGGGCGTGGTGGATACCGCGCTGATGGCGCAAAACGCCTTCACGGCGGCGGAGTCGCTGGGGTTAGGCGGTGTCTACATCGGCGGCCTGCGTAATAACATCGAAAGCGTGACCGAGCTGCTGAAGCTGCCAAAACACGTGCTGCCGCTGTTTGGCCTGTGCCTCGGCTGGCCGGCGGATAACCCGGATCTGAAGCCGCGCATTCCTGCGGCGATGCTGGTGCACGAAAACCACTACCAGCCGGTCGATCAGGATGTCCTGAATCAATACGATGAAGAGCTGGCGAACTACTACATGACGCGCGGCCGCAATAACCGTCGTGATACCTGGACCGACCATATTCGTCGCACCATCATTAAAGAAAATCGCCCGTTTATTCTTGATTATCTGCACAAACAGGGCTGGGCGACGCGATAGTCCATTTATCCTGTGCCTGCCTGCGTATATGATACGCAGGCTTTTTCCATGTCTTCAGAGAGGTGCAGGGTGAAAATTGCCATATTGTCCCGGGATGGAACGCTCTATTCATGTAAACGCCTGCGTGAGGCGGCGGCGAAACGCGGGCATCAGGTTGAGATCCTCGACCCGATGTCCTGCTACATGAACATCGACCCGGCCGCCTCGTCGATTCACTACAAAGGCCGCAAGCTGCCGCATTTCGATGCGGTCATCCCCCGCATCGGCTCCCAGATTACCTACTACGGCACCGCCGCGCTGCGCCAGTTCGAGATGCTGGGCAGCTATCCTCTCAACGAATCCGTTGCTATTTCCCGCGCCCGCGACAAGCTGCGCTCGCTGCAGCTCCTTGCTCGTCAGGGGATCGATCTCCCCGTCACGGGGATTGCCCATTCACCGGACGACACCAGCGATCTGATCGACATGGTGGGCGGCGCCCCTTTGGTGATCAAGCTGGTGGAAGGCACCCAGGGCATTGGCGTGGTGCTGGCGGAGACACGTCAGGCAGCGGAGAGCGTGATTGACGCCTTCCGCGGGCTGAATGCCCACATTCTGGTGCAGGAGTATATTGAAGAGGCCAAAGGGCGCGACATCCGCTGCTTCGTCGTGGGAAACGAGGTGGTGGCAGCCATTGAGCGTCAGGCGAAAGAGGGCGATTTCCGCTCTAATCTTCACCGCGGCGGCGTCGCGCGTGTAGCCGATATCAGCGACCGCGAGCGGGAAATTGCGGTGAAAGCCGCGCAAACCCTGGGGCTGGACGTGGCGGGTGTAGATCTTCTGCGCGCGACGCGCGGGCCGCTGGTGATGGAGGTGAACGCCTCGCCGGGGCTGGAAGGCGTGGAAAAAACCACCGGGGTCGATATTGCGGGTAAAATGATCTCATGGATCGAGCGTCATGCCACGCCGGGCTACTGTCTGAAAACGGGTGGTTAAATGGATTACCGCGCGCTTTTTGAGTACCCTATGCGAAGTTTTTATTAAAGAGGCTGCATCGCGATGGATTTACAGGTCGTACCTACACTGGATACGTTACGTCAATGGCTTGATGATGCCGGAATTACGTTCTTCGAATGCGATTCCTGCCAGGCGCTGCATCTGCCTCATATGCAGAATTTCGACGGCATTTTCGATGCCAAAATCGATCTCATTAACGACGTGATCCTTTTCTCCGCGCTGGCCGAAGTGAAGCCGTCCGCGCTGCTGGCGCTGGCCTCCGACCTGTCGGCCATCAATGCCAGTTCTTTGACGGTGAAGGCATTTCTCGACATACAGGATGATAATCTGCCAAAACTGGTCGTTTGCCAGTCTTTATTCTCCGGGGCAGGGCTGTCGTTCAAGCAGTTCGCCTGGTTTATGCGCTTGAGCGAAGAGCAAATTTCGATGGTGATGATGGAAGCCAATGCACACCATCTGCTGTATAGCGCGGAAGATGATGCAGAGAATAATGATGCATCTCCCAATTTTCTTCACTAAGCCTGTCTGACTTTTGCGCAGTCGCTGCCATGGCGGCTGCAGAAGGCCATTTTTTCTGCTGCTTTTAACCTTTCTTTAAAGAATTATTCACCTCCCTGAAGGCCGTTTCGGCTTATCACGTAGACATAACCTGCATAAAAAATTGATAAAAGGCGTTTTTTCGTCTGGGCTATAGCCGGGGACACGGGCTACAGTTATTCTTGCGATGCTTAAAAAAGCGAGCGGAAACTGCCGGGTAAAGAGGTTTCTTTTTATTTTGGGCAGAGCGACAAACTATGCATGATTATTGCATATCTTCAGATTGCACAGTTTTAGTTCGTTTGTTAACGAGCTTTCAGAAGGAATAACACTATGATCGCCTTGAATAAAAAATGGTTATCGGGTCTGGTTGCGGGTGCTCTGATGGCCGTCTCTGCCGGCACGCTCGCTGCGGAACAAAAAACGCTGCACGTTTATAACTGGTCTGACTATATTGCGCCGGACACGGTGGCAAATTTTGAAAAAGAGACCGGCATTAAAGTGGTCTATGACGTGTTCGATTCCAACGAAGTGCTGGAAGGAAAACTGATGGCGGGCAGCACCGGGTTTGACCTCGTGGTGCCTTCCGCAAGCTTCCTGGAGCGTCAGCTAACGGCAGGCGTCTTCCAGCCGCTGGACAAGAGCAAGTTACCGAACTGGAAAAACCTCGATCCGGAAGTGCTGAAGCTGGTGGCTAAGCATGACCCGGACAACAAATACGCCATGCCTTACCTGTGGGCGACTACCGGTATCGGCTACAACGTTGATAAAGTCAAAGCGGTGCTGGGCCCGGACGTGAAGCTGGACAGCTGGGACGTGGTGCTGAAGCCGGAAAACCTTGAGAAGCTGAAAAGCTGCGGCGTCTCCTTCCTCGATGCGCCGGAAGAGATTTTCGCCACCGTGCTGAACTACCTGGGCAAAGACCCGAACAGCAGTAAAGCCGATGATTACACCGGTCCGGCGACCGATCTGCTGCTGAAGCTGCGTCCAAACATTCGTTACTTCCACTCGTCCCAGTACATTAACGACCTGGCAAACGGCGACATCTGCGTCGCGATCGGCTGGGCAGGGGACGTATGGCAGGCGGCTAACCGCGCGAAAGAGGCGAAAAACGGCGTGAACGTCTCTTACTTCATTCCGAAGGAGGGGGCGCTGGCCTTCTTTGACGTCTTCGCGATGCCGACTGACGCTAAAAACAAAGACGAAGCGTATCAGTTCCTCAACTACCTGATGCGTCCTGACGTGATCGCCCACATCAGCGACCACGTTTACTACGCGAACGGTAACAAGGCCTCCGTGCCGCTGGTGAGCGAAGAGATCCGCAATAACCCGGCTATCTATCCGCCAGCGGATGTGTTCGCCAAGCTCTTCACCCTGAAAGTACAGGATCCAAAAATTGACCGCGTGCGTACCCGCGCGTGGACCAAGGTGAAAAGCGGTAAATAAGTTACCGTGAGTCACAGGCCGGGCAAGCGAAGCGTGTCCGGCAACAGGCGCACCGTTCTGGTGCGCCTGCACCATGATTTGATCTCTACCGGAGAACACCCCGTGAATGACGCGATCCCCCGCCCGCAGGCGAAAGTCCGTAAAGCGCTGACCCCGCTTCTTGAAATACGTAACCTCACCAAATCTTTCGATGGCCAGCATGCCGTGGACGACGTCAGCCTGACGATCTTTAAAGGCGAAATTTTTGCCCTTCTGGGGGCCTCTGGCTGCGGTAAATCGACCCTGCTGCGTATGCTGGCCGGTTTTGAACAGCCCACTGCCGGGCAGATCATGCTCGACGGTGTGGATCTCTCCAGCGTGCCGCCGTATCAGCGCCCGATCAACATGATGTTCCAGTCCTACGCGCTGTTTCCGCACATGACGGTGGAGCAGAACATCGCTTTCGGCCTGAAGCAGGACAAGCTGCCGAAAGCCGAAATTACCGCGCGCGTGGCCGAGATGCTGAGCCTCGTGCACATGCAGGAGTTCGCGAAGCGTAAGCCGCACCAGCTCTCCGGCGGCCAGCGCCAGCGCGTGGCCCTGGCCCGCAGCCTGGCAAAACGCCCGAAACTGCTGCTGCTCGACGAACCGATGGGCGCGCTGGATAAAAAGCTGCGCGACCGTATGCAGCTCGAAGTGGTCGATATCCTCGAGCGCGTGGGGGTGACCTGCGTAATGGTCACCCACGACCAGGAAGAAGCCATGACCATGGCCGGACGTATCGCGATCATGAACCGCGGCAAGTTCGTGCAGATTGGCGAGCCGGAAGAGATTTATGAGCATCCGACCACCCGCTACAGCGCGGAGTTCATCGGCTCGGTTAACGTTTTCGAAGGGCTGCTGAAAGATCGTCAGGAAGACGGTCTGGTCATCGAATCGCCGGGGCTGCAGCATCCGCTTAAGGTCGATCCGGATAACTCGGTAGTGGATAACGTGCCGGTCTACGTCGCGCTACGTCCGGAAAAGATCATGCTCTGTGAAGACCCGCCTGCTGATGGCTATAACTTTGCCGTCGGGGAAGTGGTGCACATTGCCTATCTGGGCGATCTCTCTATCTATCACGTGCGCCTGAAAAGCGGGCAGATGCTCAGCGCGCAGCTGCAGAACGAACATCGCTATCGCAAGGGACAGCCGACCTGGGGCGACGAAGTGCGCCTGTGTTGGGATGCAGACAGTTGCGTTGTGCTGACGGTATAAGGAGCGGCCAATGAGTACACTTGAACCTCCAGCCCGCGTAGAAAAGCCGGGCGGCTTTGCCCACTGGCTGACGCGCATGCAGATGAAGCACGGCCGCAAGCTGGTGATCGCCATGCCGTACGTGTGGCTGATCCTGCTGTTCCTGCTGCCGTTCCTGATTGTTTTCAAGATAAGCCTGGCGGAAATGGCGCGGGCGATACCGCCCTATACCAACCTGCTGGACTGGGCCGACGGGCAGCTGACGCTGACGCTTAATCTCGGCAACTTCCTGCAGCTCACCGACGACCCGCTCTATTTCGAAGCCTATCTGCAGTCGCTGCAGGTGGCGGCGATCTCGACGCTCTGCTGTCTGGTGATGGGCTACCCGCTGGCGTGGGCGGTGGCGCACAGCAAGCCGTCGACGCGTAACATCCTGCTGCTGCTGGTAATTTTGCCGTCGTGGACCTCGTTCCTGATCCGCGTTTACGCCTGGATGGGGATCCTGAAAAACAACGGCGTGCTGAATAACTTTCTCATGTGGCTCGGGGTTATCGATCAGCCGCTGACGATCCTGCACACCAACCTCGCGGTCTATATCGGCATTGTGTACGCCTATCTGCCGTTTATGGTGCTGCCGATCTACACGGCGCTGACGCGTATTGATTATTCGCTGGTGGAAGCGTCGCTCGATCTCGGCGCGCGCCCGTTAAAAACCTTCTTCAGCGTCATTGTCCCGCTGACCAAAGGCGGCATCATCGCCGGGTCGATGCTGGTCTTTATCCCAGCGGTGGGGGAGTTTGTGATCCCGGAACTGCTCGGCGGCCCGGACAGCATCATGATTGGCCGCGTGCTGTGGCAGGAGTTCTTCAATAACCGCGACTGGCCGGTGGCGTCGGCGGTGGCGATCGTGATGCTACTGCTGCTGATCGTGCCGATCATGTGGTTCCACAAGCATCAGCAGAAACAGATGGGAGATCACGGATGAACAACTTACCGGTAGTGCGCTCCCCGTGGCGAATTGCGATCCTGGTGATCGGCTTTACCTTCCTGTATGCGCCGATGCTGATGCTGGTGATCTACTCGTTTAACAGCTCCAAACTGGTGACGGTCTGGGCAGGCTGGTCGACGCGCTGGTACAGCGAGCTGTTCCACGATGATGCGATGATGAGCGCGGTGGGGTTGAGCCTGACCATTGCGGCGCTGGCGGCGACCATGGCGTCCGTGCTGGGCACGATCGCCGCGCTGGTGATGGTGCGCTTCGGGCGTTTTCGCGGCTCGAACGGCTTCGCCTTTATGATCACCGCGCCGCTGGTCATGCCGGACGTGATCACCGGTCTCGCGCTGCTGCTGCTGTTCGTGGCCCTGGCGCACGCCATCGGCTGGCCGGCGGATCGCGGTATGCTCACCATCTGGCTGGCGCATGTCACCTTCTGTACGGCCTACGTGGCGGTGGTGATCTCCTCGCGCCTGCGCGAGCTGGATCGCTCCATTGAAGAGGCGGCGATGGATCTTGGCGCGACGCCGCTGAAGGTCTTTTTCATCATCACCCTGCCGATGATTATGCCGGCGGTGATCTCCGGCTGGCTGCTGGCGTTTACGCTGTCGCTGGACGATCTGGTTATCGCCAGCTTTGTCTCCGGCCCGGGCGCGACGACGCTGCCGATGCTGGTCTTCTCCAGCGTGCGTATGGGGGTCAACCCGGAGATCAACGCCCTGGCCTCTATCATCCTCGGCGTGGTCGGAATTGTCGGATTTATCGCCTGGTATTTGATGGCGCGCGCGGAAAAACAGCGCGTGCGCGATATCCAGCGTGCAAGACGCGGCTGAAGGATTTAAAATTTCCAGTGATGTGCCGCGCATGACGCGGCACTGTTTTTCAGGGAAGTAAAACATTGGGATTATTAAAAAAATCACGTATTACGCACGCACGTCCTAACGTACCTGCACTGGTTCAGGTGGCGGCGCTCGCCATTATTATGATCCGCTGCCTGGACGTGCTGATGATTCTGAATACCCTGGGCGTGCGCGGCATCGGTGAATTCATTCACCGCAGCGTGCAGACGTGGAATCTGACGCTGGTCTTTTTGAGCAGCCTGGTGCTGGTGTTTATCGAGATCTACTGCGCGTTTTCGCTGGTCAAAGGGCGCAACTGGGCGCGCTGGGTCTATCTGCTGACGCAGATTACCGCGGCGAGCTATCTGTGGGCCGCCTCGCTGGGGTATGGCTACCCGGAGCTGTTCAGCATTGCCGGTGAATCCAAGCGCGAGATCCTGCGCGCGCTGTTTATGCAAAAACTGCCGGACATGCTGGTGCTCTTTCTACTCTTCGTTCCGGCCTCCAGTCGGCGGTTCTTCCGCCTGCAATAATGTGTATAATCGCAGCCCTCGTGATTCTTAAGGTTTTCATATGCAGTGCGCACTCTATGACGCCGGACGCTGCCGCTCCTGTCAGTGGATAGAACAGCCGGTCTCTCAACAACTCACCGCCAAAATGGCCGACCTGCAACAGCTGCTGGCAGCGCACGCGGTGGGCGAATGGTGCGCACCCGTCAGCGGCCCGGAGCAGGGTTTCCGTAATAAAGCCAAAATGGTGGTCAGCGGCAGCGTTGAAAAACCGCTGCTGGGGATGCTGCACCGCGACGGCACGCCGGAAGACTTAACCGACTGCCCGCTGTATCCCGCCTCCTTTGCGCCGGTCTTTGCGGCGCTTAAGCCGTTTATCGCGCGGGCGGGGTTAACGCCCTACAGCGTGGCCCGCAAGCGCGGCGAGCTGAAGTACCTTCTGCTGACGGAAAGCCAGAAAGACGGCGGCATGATGCTGCGCTTTGTGCTGCGCTCTGAAACCAAGCTGGCGCAGCTTCGCGCGGCGCTGCCGTGGCTGCAGGCGCAACTCCCGCAGCTAAAGGTCATTACGGCGAATATTCAGCCGGTGCATATGGCGATTATGGAAGGGGAGAAAGAGATTTTCTTCACCGACCAGCACGCGCTGGCGGAGAGCTTCAACGGCGTGCCGCTGTGGATCCGCCCGCAAAGCTTCTTCCAGACGAACCCGACCGTGGCAAGCGGCCTGTACGCTACCGCCCGCGACTGGGTTCGAGCGTTGAACGTTCACCACATGTGGGATCTGTTCTGCGGCGTGGGCGGGTTTGGCCTGCACTGCGCGACGCCGGAGATGCAGCTCACCGGGATTGAGATCTCTGCCGAAGCGATTGCCTGCGCGAAACAGTCCGCCGCCGAACTGGGGTTAACGAATCTGCACTTCCAGGCGCTGGACTCCACGCAGTTCGCGACCGGCCAGGGCAACGTGCCTGAGCTGGTGCTGGTCAACCCGCCGCGCCGCGGCATCGGCAATGCGCTGTGCGACTACCTGAGCCAGATGGCGCCAGAGTACATCATCTATTCCAGCTGCAACGCGCAGACCATGGCGAAAGACATTGCGCAACTACCGGGCTATCGCATTGAACGCGTTCAGCTTTTTGATATGTTCCCGCATACCGCGCATTATGAAGTGTTGACGTTGTTAACCCGTAGGCCGGGTAAGGCGTAGCCGCCACCCGGCATGAACCCCGCACAATCTTCAACAAAATGTGAACTCTTCCCCCGCTCGAAATCAGGTAAACTTACGTCATAAGAAATGATTGAAGGCTTACCCATGAAGCAGATCCTGCTGGTGGAAGACGACCACGATATCGCGGCGCTTCTGCAACTCAATTTAGAAGACGAAGGCTACGCCATCACCCACGAGCCCGACGGGGGCAACGCCCTGCAGCGTCTTGAAAAACAGCCATGGGATGCGGTGATCCTCGACCTGATGCTGCCCAACGTTGACGGTCTGGAGATTTGCTGCCGCATCCGTCAGATGACGCGCTACCTGCCGGTGATCATCATTAGCGCCCGCAGCAGCGAAACTGACCGCATCACAGGGCTGGAAACCGGCGCCGACGACTATCTGGCTAAGCCGTTCTCAGTGCAGGAGCTGATTGCGCGCATCAAAGCGCTGTTTCGTCGTCAGCAGGCGATGGGGCAGGCGCAAACCGACGGACACATTCAGGCCCACGGACTGACCATCGATCCGCTGGCGCGCAGCGTGCTGCTTCACGGCCAGGTGGTGGACCTCACCCCGCGCGAGTTCGAGCTGCTGTACTTCTTTGCCCGTCATCCAGGTGAGGTGTTTTCCCGTCTGGCGCTGCTGGAGCAGGTCTGGGGCTACCAGCACGAGGGCTACGAACACACCGTTAACACCCATATCAACCGCCTGCGCATCAAGATTGAGAAGGACGCCGCCGAGCCGGAGATCATTCGCACCGTCTGGGGCAAGGGCTACAAATTTGCGGAGCCGCAGCATGATGCGTCGCTTTAGCCTGAGCCAGCGCCTGACGCTGTTGTTCATCCTGCTGATGATGCTCTGCGCCACCGTCGCCTGCGCGGTACAGCTCTACAGCAGCATGCAGTACGGTAACGCGATGGTGCAGCGTTTGTCGGGTGGGCTGGCGCAGCAGATCGTCCAGCGCGAACCGATTCTGGGCGCGCAGGGCCGGGTCGACCGCAGCGCGCTGAAACCGCTGTTTGGCCGGCTGATGACCTTTAATCCGAGCGTTGAGCTCTACGTTATCTCTCCTGACGGCGATATCCTCGCCGATGCCGCACCGCCGGGTCATATTCAGCGGCAAAAAATCGACCTGGCGCCGGTGCAAAGCTTCCTGAGCGGCACCGCCATGCCGGTACTGGGCGACGATCCGCGCAGTCAAAATCAAAAAGTCTTTAGCGCCACGCCGCTGCGGCAGGACGGCGAGCTGAAAGGCTATCTGTACATTATCTTGCAGGGCGAGGAGTCAAACGCCCTGGCAGAAATGGCCTGGCACAAGGCGTTGTGGAGTACCGTCCTGTGGTCACTGCTGTGGGTCGCGCTGTTTGGGCTGCTGGCAGGGCTGCTGGTCTGGTACTGGGTTACGCGTCCGGTCAAACAGCTGACGGTGGAAGTGGCCGGGCTGGAGCAGGACAGCATAAGCGCAATCAGGCTGCTGGCGGTACAGACGCCGGACGCGGCGGCAAAAGATGAAGTGGCAATCCTGCGCAACAGCTTTATCGAGCTGGCGCGCAAAATCACCCGCCAGTGGGATCAGCTGGCCGACAGCGATCGCCAGCGCCGGGAGTTTATCGCCAACATTTCGCACGATCTCCGCACCCCGCTGACCTCGCTGCTGGGGTATCTGGAAACCCTGTCGCTCAAATCCGCCACCCTGACGCCACAGGAGCACCAGCAGTATCTCGCCACCGCGCTGCGTCAGGGGCAAAAAGTCCGTCATCTTTCGCAGCAGCTGTTTGAGCTGGCGCGCCTTGAGCACGGCGGCATTAAACCCCTGCGCGAGCGTTTCGCGATGGGGGAGCTGATTTCCGACGTGGCGCAGAAGTTTGAGCTCACCGCCCGCACGCGCAAGGTGAATCTGCATATTGACGTGCCGGGACCGCTGCCGCTGATTAACGCCGATGTGTCGATGATCGAACGCGTGGTGACCAACCTCCTCGATAACGCGATGCGCCATACGCCAGGCGGCGGGGAAATTCGTCTGGCTGTCTGGCAGGAGAATGAACGGCTGCAGGTCGAAGTGGCGGACAGCGGAACGGGCGTGGATGCCTCGCTGCGCGACGATCTGTTCCAGCGGCCATCAGCGTTGAATACCCAGGCATCGCGGGAGAATCGCGGCGGGTTAGGGCTGCTGATTGTGAAAAGGATGCTGGAGCTGCACGGGGGCGGGATCAGGCTGATGGAGGCACAAAAGGGAGCGATTTTTCGTTTTTATGTACCGCTTTGAGATGGTGTTCGTTGGAAGTATGATAGAAGAGAATAACCACTCAAACTAAAAGGACTTAGTGATGACTGTAAAAGTCATACCCTGGGATGGATGCTACAGCGTGATGACACGCCCTGGCGGGGTCTGCAAAGAAGTCGTTGTCCCCTCTTATCCCCGTCTTTATTTTCATCCCGACAGTGAAACCCTTTTGGCAGTTGACCAATGCGACTGGCACGATCTTGAGCAGGAAAGTAACCGACTCACCTACTGTCTGGCGCAGAGAGCGGACGCGTTACAGCGTATTGAGCAACTTCAGAAAGACGTGACTACTCTGGGCTGGGTCGATGTACCAGAGCGTAATCGCTTTCAGAATCTGTTGAAGGATGAGTATCGACATCTTGATGAAGCCTGTCAGACCTTACGGGCCGAACTTGCAGCATTGACCCCTACAGAAAACCTCCCCGCCGCAACATTACTGGATGAAAATAGTAAAAAGAACGCACTAGGGCTGATGGAACTTATAGACGTTATGGGTGGGAAAAACGGAACCAAATATGTCTACGTCCGTTCAGATAAAATTCGTAGCCACTGGCGTCGATACAGGTTGAACAGCGCGGAAAAGAAAAGCGGCGGTAAAAGCTTTTTGAGGGCGGTTGAATATACCGGCAAAGATGGCCATACGCATACCCGCCATCAAATTGACCCGGAGAAGCTGAAGGGGCAACTGGCAAAACTTAAGCCGTCAATGAAAGCCTGGGAAGTGAAACTGCTCGATGATAACTCTGGCGTCTGGAGCGTATGGGCACAAGAATTTAACCAAAGCCTGGAACATTCACCTTATGAAGGTTCCGGCATGGCATTTGATGCACAGGCTCAGCTATTACGTTGGGCGTATGGCGCGAGCATGAAGGGGGTATTTAATCCGTTTGAAATTGATATCCGCACCGGACGATACAGGCCAAAAGCAGAGCTGCACGGTAAGACCAGCGTTTATGCCAACCTTGCACTTGCAGAGGCAAAAAGCAGCGGCAAGCTTCATCTGCCGGATAATGTCGGCGTAAAAATTTGTTATCCGTTAGATCCGGCAAAAATACCCGGCGGTGGTATGGGGATTCTGGGTACGTTTCGTTTTGATATTGAGCTGACATTGTCGGGGAGCGTTGGGGCAAGTCTGGGGATAGAGGCGGGGGTCAATATTACTGGCGATCTGGCAAAAGGGTTGCCTGTAAAAGCTATGCCGGATGAAGGCTACGGATTTTGGCGGCAGATAGACGTCACTAAAGAAGAGCATATGCCCTTAGGCGGTGGGGCAGAGCTAGGCGTATTTGTCGGGGCAGAAGCCGGGGCGAATGTGTCTGGTGCACTGGTCTGGCTCAATCCTGATCACGACGAAAAATACAGTACGTTGGCGAAGGTTGGGGTGGGGGGGGCTGCTCAGGCTGGTGGCGGTCTTAGCGGGCAGCTTAAGTTCAGATGGCAAGATGGTAAGGTGCGTATAGAGGTTAGCGGTGGGTTGTGCTGGGGGACAGGGGGTAAAGGATCGATGAGCTTTGAGGTTGACGGTCCCGCAATCATGTCTGAGTTTATGCCCTGCCTGACCTATATGCTGCGAAATGCGGATTATATCCGGCTGATGCAGATTATGATGGCGGACGATTATTATGCTTTCTGCGCCATTCCGTTATTGGTGGGAATGTATGGGATCAATCGTGTGATTGATGCTGGGGGAAATATAGCCGCTGAACTTAAAAACAGTTGGGATAAAAAAGAATCCCGCGTGGCGCTAATGACTAACATACTGAATACAAAAGGGGATTGTTTAAAGTTTACTCCGCCGGAGAGCAAAGGCGCAGCCATTGCCTCACTGATTGAAACAAACCTTTGGGATAATGTCGCCAGTCCAGTGAGTCATGGAGAGACGACCTGTGAGGGCGGAGCTGTTTTTAGCGCTCGTAAACGAGCCATTATTTATGCTCTTCGCTGGGTACAGTCGCAGCGAGAATATGAAAATGTTATGCAGCATCTTTCAAAAATGCCTGGAGAGGAAAAAAGCAACTGGCGTATTAATGAACAAAGGGTCATTGCTTTTCTGGCACAAGGTGAGACACCCAAAACCTATGGTTTTGCTGGTTCGTTGGTCCCCGCAGCGCGGAACATCACGATTGAACCCAGTCATTATGCCGATAATCTGAGAAACCTTTACCTCCACCTGCCTGAAGCCCCCGCTATCCCTCCAGGGCACATCAATATGTCTACCTTACCATTAAGAGAAGTGCTGCCGACGTATCTCCATAGCTGTACGCGGCTGATTTACTCCATGCATGGAGATACAGCATGACGTATACAGGCTATGGTGTGACAGGATTACTGATTACTCTGGTGCTGACTGGCTGCCGGGATGATCAAAAAATGAAGGCTGAGCAGACAGATCTGGTTAACAGGGCGCTGGAAAATATGGTCACAGTAAAAGGTGGCCGTTTTCAGATGGGTGATTTTGGTGCTCTTATTGGTGAGAAACTGCCGTACAGCGCAGATGCGGATAATAAACCGCTACACTGGGTGACGTTGTCTGATTTCCGTATCAGTAAGTACCGGGTGACGTGGGGAGAATTTAACAGCTGGCTGGAGATCCAGGGGAGGGAGCCGAACGATTATTTTCGGAAGACGGCCAATGATAGCGATCCAGATTATGCCTCACTAAAAATTGCGCTTGGTGATAATTTTCCGGCATCGGCTAACTGGCAGGATGCGCAGGCTTACTGCCATTGGCTCGGGCAGGCCAGCAAGCGCCATATCGACCTGCCAACAGAAGCCCAATGGGAGTACGCGGCACGCAGCAGAGGTCAGTTCCTGATTTTTGGCAACAGTGATAACTGGTATCACTATGAAAATGACATTGCACGCAATATCGCTCCCTCAACGGAAAACCGTCCGGTAGGAAGTTATGCCCCGAATCCGCTCGGTGTATATGATATTCAGGGAAATGGGGCTGACTGGGTCAAAGATTGGTATGCGGCGGATTATTACAGTCATTCTCCTGAGCAAGATCCTCAGGGGCCAGAGAAAGGTGATAAACGGGTTATCCGGGGACTACCCAGAGATGCCGGAGAGGGTTACACCATTACCAGAGGAAGTATGAGACCTGAAACCGTTCAGGGGCCACCCTCACGCTCAACAGGTTTTCGCTGTGTTGAAAGCAATCTGTCAGCACGTTTATAAAAATCGAACTGATCAAGTAAAGGACTATGCATGAGGCTGACAGGTTATGGCGTAACGGGTGTTTGAGTGTTGCTGATACTCACTGGTTGCCGGGATGAACAGAAGATACATGCAGAGCAGGATGTACTTGTTAATCGCGCGCTAGAGGACTTGGTCACGGTAAAGGGCGGGCGTTTTCAGATGGGGGATTTTGGCTCTCTTACGGGAGAGAAACTGCCATTTAGCGCAGATACGGATAATAAACCGCTTCACTGGGTGATATTGTCTGATTTCCGTATCAGTAAGTACCGGGTGACGTGGGGAGAATTTAACCGCTGGCTGGAGATCCAGGGGCGGGATTTAACGGGTTTTTATAAAGATACACGAGACAACAAATACACCTGGAAAAGTGGTCGGGATGCGCTTGGTGACAATTATCCGGCATCGGCTAACTGGCAGGATGCGCAGGCCTACTGCCGGTGGCTGGGTCAAGTCAGCAAGCGTCACATCGACCTGCCAACGGCAGCGCAGTGGGAGTACGCGGCACGCAGCAGAGGTCAGTTCCTGATTCTGGCGAACAGCGATAACCACTGGTATTACGAAGATAATAAAGCCAGTAATTTTGCCCCGTCGGCAGAGAATCGACCAGTGGGAAGCTATGATCCGAATTCACAAGGATTATACGATATGCTGGGAAATGGTACTGACTGGGTTATGGACTGGTATGCTGCAGATTATTACCGTCACTCCCGGGAAAAGGATCCTCAGGGACCAGCGACTGGGGTAAAAAAGGTGATTAGAGGCTGGCTGGGAGCCCCATCGGATTCACTCACCGTGACCCGAGACTCCCTTAAACCTGATACGGTTCAGGGGCCCCCCTCGCGCTCAACAGGTTTTCGCTGTGTTGAAAACAGCCCGTTAGCGAATTAAAAAGGCTACGCCTCTGGAATAGCCTTTATAGGTGATTGTTAACTCAGCATTCTGAGATTACTGCGGGAACCACTGCTCGCTAATTTTCTGGTACGTACCGTCCGCTTTAATCGCTTTCAGCGCGCCGTTCAGTTTTTCCAGCAGGGCTTTGTTATCCGGACGTACCGCGATGCCGAGGCCCGTACCGAAGTACTGTGGATCGGTCACTTTTTCCGTTGCGGTGCCCAGCTGCGGATTGGTTTTCAGCCACTCGTTCACCACGGCGGTATCGCCGAAGACGCCGTCGATACGGCCATTTTTCAGGTCGATAATCGCGTTCTGGTAGCTGTCATAGGCCACGGTTTTCACTTCCGGATGTTTGTCCTGCAGGTATTTCTGATGCGTGGTGCCGTTTTCCATCCCGATGCGTTTGCCTTTCAGCTGATCGAAAGAGGTATAAGCGCCTTTCTTCGCAATCACCACCGCCGAGTTGGCGTAGTACGGGTCGGTGAACGCGACCTGCTTGCTGCGCTCAGGCGTGATGTCCATCCCGGAGATCACCGCATCGTATTTTTTGAACTTCAGCGACGGGATCAGGCTGTCGAAGGCATGGTTGGTAAAGGTGCAGTCAGCCTGCATTTGTTTGCACAGCGCTTTCGCCAGGTCGATATCGAAACCAACGATCTGGTTGCTGGCATCCAGCGATTCAAACGGTGGATAGGTGGCGGAGACGCCGAAATTGATTTTATCCGCAGCGGATGCGCCAGCGGCGAAGGTGGCGAGTAATGCGGCCAGAACTAACTTTTTCATTGTAATGCTCCCGTCTGTCTTATTGATGCGCCGTGTCTGCGGCCTGGATGTACAATGCCAGTTGATGAATTTATATGCAATAAAAATGATTAAATATTGTGTTTGTTACAAAAAAAAGCGGATAACCCATCAGGTTACCCGCTTTATGAATACCGTTTTATGCATTCGCGTGGTTAATTTCTGCGCTCAAACGCTAACGCTTTACGCTCGATCAGGCGCATCATCAGCGTCAGCAGACCGTTCACCACCAGGTACACCACGCCCGCCGCGCCGAACACCATTACGTCATAGGTGCGTCCATACAGCAGCTGTCCGTGACCCATTACTTCCATCAGGGTGATGGTGTAGGCCAGCGAGGTACTTTTGAACACCAGTACCACTTCGTTGGAATAGGAGGAGAGGGCGCGCTTAAAGGCGTACGGCAGCAGGATCGCCAGCGTGTCTTTCTTGCTCATGCCCAGCGCCCCGCAGGACTGCCACTGGCCTTCCGGAATGGCGCGGATCGCCCCGTAGAACAGCTGGGTGGTATAGGCCGCGCTGTTCAGCGAAAGGGCAATCAGGGCACACAGCCACGGCTCAGAGAGCAGATGCCAGATAACCGGATACTCCTGCAGCGACGGGAACTGGCCCGGGCCGTAGTAAATCAGGAAGATCTGCACCAGCAGCGGCGTACCGGTGAACAGGGTGATGTAACCGCGCACAATCCACACCAGCACCGGCGTTTTCAGCGTCAGGATGATGGTGAAGATAAGGGCCAGGATCAGCGCCACGATAATGGACGCCACGGTCAGCGTCAGGCTGGTGTGCAGCCCTTTCATCAACTCGGGAAAGTATTCAAGCATCAGCCTGGTCTCCGTTCAAAGCGCGTCGCACGCAGGTCAATACGCTTGAGGATGTACTGACTGAGCAACGTGATCACCAGGTAGATCGCCGCAGCCACAATGTACCAGGTAAACGGCTCCTGGGTACGGGTGGCGATGCTTTTGGTTTGCAGCATCAAATCGTTAACGCTGATCAGGCTCACCAGCGCGGTATCTTTCAGCAGCACCAGCCACTGGTTGCCGAGCCCCGGCAGGGCATGACGCCACATCTGCGGCATCACCAGACGGAAAAAGATGGCGGATTTCGACAACCCTAACGCCTGACCCGACTCCCATTGTCCCTGCGGCACGGCTTTCAGCGCACCGCGCAGGGTTTGCGACGCGTACGCGGAGTAGAGCAGGGAAAGGGCAATCACGCCGCACAGGAACGGGCTAACGTCGAAGTTATCAATCTGCATCTGCACCGGGATCTGCGCAAAACCGAGATTGAGGGTGAAGCCGTCAGACAACGTGAGCAGCAGCTGCGAAGAGCCGAAATAGATAAACAGGACCACCAGAATTTCCGGTAGCCCACGCAGCACGGTGACCAGCGCGGAGCCTGTCCAGGCGACGGGGAACCATTTCGCGGATTCCCACACCGCAAAGAACATCGCCAGCACGAGGCCGATAATCAGTGCGCAAACGGCAAGGCCGACGGTCATCCCGGCGGCACTTGCTAAAGGAAAAATTTCATTCATCAGGAATTACTTCTGGAACCATTTTTTGTAGATGGTTTCGTAGGTGCCGTCTTTCTTCACTTTTTCCAGCGCAGCGTTGAATTTCTGCTGCAGCTCAGTGTTGCCCTGACGAACGGCAATCCCCAGACCGGTACCGAAGTAATCCTTATCGGTCACTTTGTCGCCCACTGGCGCCAGCTTGTCGTTGGCTTTCAGCCACTCGGTCACGACCGCGGTATCACCGAAAACGCCGTCGATACGGCCATTTTGCAGATCCAGCTTCGCGTTCTGGTAGCTGTCATATGGAACGGTGGTGATTTCCGGATGCTTATCCGTAATGAATTTCTGGTGCGTGGTGCCGTTCTGCACGCCGACTTTTTTGCCTTTCAGCTGATCGACAGAGGTGAATTTACCTTTCTGACCAATGAACAGGGCGGAGTTGTCGTAGTAAGGGGTGGTGAACAGCACCTGCTTTTCACGTTCCGGGGTGATATCCATACCGGCCATCACGGCGTCGATACGGCGGAACTTCAGGCTTGGGATCAGGCTGTCAAACGCCTGGTTGCTGAAGGTACAGGTCGCATCGATCTCTTTACACAGGGCGTTAGCCAGGTCCACGTCGAAGCCCACAATTTTGTTGTTCGCGTCGATGGACTCAAACGGAGGGTAAGAGGCTTCCGTGGCAAAACGAATGGTCTGGGCTGCGGTAGCGGAAAGGGTAACGCCAGCAAGCAGCACGGCAAGTAATACTTTTTTCATTATATTTCCCCTGACACAATCAATGAGATAAATAGTTTTTGAAGGCATCGGTTTGCGGGTTCGCGAAGCAGCTCGCATCACCTTGCTCAACGATATAGCCGTTTTCCATGTAGACCACACGGCTGGCGGTTTTACGCGCCACTTCCACTTCATGGGTGACGATGACCTGCGTAATGTTGGTTTCCGCCAGCTCGCGGATGATGCTCACGATCTGGGCGGTGATTTCCGGATCCAGCGCCGCGGTGGGTTCATCAAACAGCAGCACCGCAGGCTCCATCATCAGCGCACGGGCAATGGCCACACGCTGCTGCTGACCACCAGAAAGATGCAGCGGATAGCGGTCGCTGTAGGGCTTAAGACGCAGGCGGTCCAGCAGCTTTTCGGCGCGCGCGATCGCCTGATCCTTGCTTAACCCCAGCACGCGGCACGGGGCTTCAATCAGGTTTTGCAGGACGGTCAGGTGCGGCCAGAGATTGTATTGCTGGAAGACCATGCCGACGTTTTGACGCAGCTCACGAATCGCTTTATCAGACGGCGTCTTCGCGAAATCAAAATGGTTACCGGCAATCGCCAGCGTACCTGAACGGGGCATTTCAAGCAGATTAAGGACACGCAGAAGGGAGCTTTTGCCTGCACCGCTTGGGCCAAGCAAAACCAGCGTTTCGCCTTCCGGGCAGTTCAGCGTGATGTCAAACAGCGCCTGGTGTGCGCCGTAGAAGCAGTTAATGCCGTTTAGTTTAATACTCATCGGGGCAGTCTTTACTCATCCAGGCAATCTATAGCAATTGAGGCCGCAGATAGTACCGTTGACAGAATAGTTATGCAATATTTCTGCGTTAAAAGTTAAATATAACCCGTATTTCCTCTTAAACATAGCACAAAATAGCGAACGGCAAGGTCGGCGAGTATAAATGTCGGCATTCCGCATGAAATGCCGCACATTTTACGGGGGTTACCAGGGAATATCGGCGGATTTAGCGATTCTCAATCGACTGGCGAAGCGTGCCTGCCGGGGCATGAACGCTGCCGCCCACGTAGCGTACGTCGTCCACTGCCCAGCATTGACCTTCACGGATCATCAGCACTTCATCCTGCCAGGTTTGGGTTCCCTGCGTCAGCTTCACGCGCAGCGGAATATTACGGGCGTCCGTATTCGGGATGGTTGACGCGCTCGCCACTTCGGCGCTGTCCGGTAGCGTGGTGCGGCTGGAGAATGGATCGGATTTCAGCAGGGCGTTATGCTGTGGATCGCGGGTGGCGTCGTTAAGCAGTTTTGCCAGGCCATCGCTCAGATACGGGCGTAGCCCGGTGAGGTCGTTGCTGCGGTGCTGAATGCGATAATCATAGAACTGCTGCGCCACAGTGTCCGGGCCGCCCTCTATGCAGGGGCCGCTGCGGGTACCGATATCCTTAAAGGCTGGCGTGACCGTGGTGGTACAGGCGCTGAGCACCAGCGCGCAGGGCACTAAAAGTGTTAAAGCAGAATAGCGCATGTTGATTTCCTTATTTATTAACTATCCTTTCAATCATAGCGTAACGAACCGATAATGCTGTGCCTAAGGCATTGAACGCTAAAGAAGGAGAGAAACCATGCAGTTTTCAACAACGCCAACCCTGGAAGGGCAGACAATAACCGAGTACTGCGGCGTGGTCACCGGCGAAGCGATTCTCGGCGCCAATATCTTCCGTGACTTTTTTGCCGGTATCCGCGATATCGTGGGCGGCCGCTCGGGTGCATACGAAAAAGAGCTGCGCAAAGCGCGCGAAATCGCCTTTAAAGAGCTCGGCGAACAGGCGGAAGCCCTCGGCGCCGATGCGGTCGTAGGGATTGATATCGACTACGAAACGGTCGGTAAAGATGCCAGCATGCTGATGGTGAGCGTGAGCGGTACGGCGGTGAAAACCCTCCGATGAGGCGTTCGTTTGCCACAATCCTGCTGGCGCTGCTGCTGGCAGGGTGTGCCGCGGAAAAGGGAATCATCGATAAAGGTGCCTACGAGCTGGATACGCGTCATCAGGCTCAGGCGGCTTACCCGCGCATCAAGGTGCTGGTTATCCACTACACCGCGGATGATTTTGACAGCTCGCTGGCCACGCTGACGGATAAGAATGTCAGCTCTCACTATTTGATCCCGGCTAAACCCCCGGCACCGGACGGTAAGCCGCGCATCTGGCAGCTGGTGCCCGAGAGCGAACTGGCCTGGCATGCGGGCATTAGCTTCTGGCGCGGCACAAACCGCATCAATGATACGTCTGTCGGCATTGAGCTGGAGAACCGCGGCTGGCAAAAAACGTCGGGCGTTAAGCGCTTTACCCCGTTTGAGCCTGCGCAAATTGCGGCGCTGGTGCCACTCGCCAAAGATATTATTACCCGCTACAACATCAAACCTGAAAACGTGGTGGCCCATTCGGACATCGCGCCGCAGCGCAAAGACGATCCCGGCCCGCTGTTCCCGTGGCGACAGCTTGCTCAGCAGGGCATTGGCGCATGGCCCGATCCGGCGCGCGTCGCGTTCTATATTAACGGGCGTCCGCGCTATCAGCAGGTGGCGACCGGGGCATTACTCGATCTCCTCGCGCGGTATGGCTATGAGGTGCCGGTTGACAGTACCCCTGCGCAGCAAAAGCGCATCATCACGGCGTTCCAGATGCATTTCCGGCCTGACCTGTGGAACGGTATTGCGGACGTCGAAACGATGGCCATTGCCGAAGCGCTTCTGGAGAAGTACGGGCAGGGGTAATCCTTCGGACTACCCCGAATGCCTTAACGCATTCTGATTTTCTTCAGATTAATCTTAAGTACAAACTCAATTCATTTTTAGTTAATTGACTTAAAATTATCCGGATTTAAGATAGACACATAGCTTGCTAATTAATATAGCAAATAAATATATCGCATTTATTCTTTATTTCTCTCATTGAGAATTTCACAGGAACATATTCAGGGCTTAAGGCTTTTTTGCCCTATGCCTGCATTTTTAAATTTCACATCTTAAATCGGGTATAACAATGTTAAGCATCTATGCAAAAAAATTACGTCCGCAATATGAAATGGAAGCCATTATTTCTGCTACATCAGGCTTTGAAGAGAAAACCTTAAAGAAATGGCAGAAACTCTCCACGTCCGATTCACAATATATTCATATTATCGTCAGCGGTGAAGTTGAATTCCGACGCGAATCCGACGAACTGTGTATGTTCACGGTAACGGGCCAGTGCATTTTTGGCCTCTCGTCGATGTACTATAACGCAACCCATATGTACGGCCTTGTTCGCGCTAACACTGTGGTGCGCTCAATCAAAAAAGAGGTCTTCGCGCAGCTGATGACCGATAACAATTTATGGCCTGAACTCACCAAAGTGCTGGCCTGGTACATCTGCATGCTGAGCAAACGTGACGATGTACTGGTTGCCCGCAGCGCTTATTCTGTAGTGCGCGAGTTTTTATACGAGATTAATGAGCTGATTGTTCATCATCAGCGTGATATCAATATTTACGATTATATTCAGGAATATACCAATCTGGCGCGCAGTACCATCATTAAAATCCTCTCCGACCTCAAAAAAGGTCAATATATTGTGGTGGAAAAAGGTCGACTCCTTAATCTGACCACATTGCCTGAAAAATACTAACTATTCCAGCCGATCTCCTTTTTCACTCAAAGGAGATCGGGATCCCACGTTATGTTGCACTCTCGTCTGCGAATTATCCTGCGCTTCATCCACCGGTGGCGCGGGAATTTTGCCTTGCGAATAATCTTGCTCCTGTTCTTTTAACGCCTGCTTAAACAACTCGGTTAAAGAAGTATCCTCACTGCCTGTACTGGAGGGCGCGACATCATGCGCTTCGGTGCCGGGTAACGTATCCCGCGACGTATCGTGCGGTTCCGCGCCGTCGGGCGCTTGCTGCCAGTCGGCATCGTCGCTGTTAATCGGCAGATCCTGCATGGCAGGGATGTCAGCCTGCACCGGTGCGGGTTTCGGATGTGGATGCGGGAACGGCTTGCTCACATACACGTAGTGCATATCAGAAAGCTGCGTTTCAGGTTTCGCGACGCTCGCTTTTGTTACCGGTTCCGGCGCAGGATGACGCAGATTCCAGTAAGTATGCGCGTACACGCCCGCCGTCAACATGACGCACAGACCCAACATCCATAAAAAGGCGTTGCCGACGATTTTACTCAGGCTAGGGAGGCGATACGAAAACCAGACCGCCTCCCCGGTAGCGTAGCTGCGCTGGGCCGCAAGACAGAGGGTAGACATCAGGCTTTCTTCTCCTGCATTTTCGGGGTGGTCTGGATCAGCACGCTCGGCGTGGAATGGGTTTCACGCATTAACTGCATCAATGTATCTTCCCCTGGAATGCCATCCACATGCAGATGCATTTTTTGCTGGAACTCACGGGTGCGTTTCATCATCTCCGCCGTCCAGGTCCGGGAATGGGTTTCCGGCTGGTTAAGGGCTACGCTCAGCTGCTGGTCAAGCCAACCCATGTCCTTCGCATCGCTGGCGGCACTGATGACGTCTTTACCTTCCGGCGTCAGGCGGTGCAATTGGGTAAAGTTGCCGGTGGCATGCTGGTTAAACCAGCTGCGGCTTACCTGCCAGGTACGGTTGTTCATCAGCAGGTCGAGTGAGTTATCCCCGACGCGGGCGACCACGGCATAATTGAGGTGGTTGCCGGTTTTCAGTTCACTTACCCACGGATACCCTTCCTGCGCCAGCGCGTCCGGTGAGGCGTTACCCTGCCTGCACATCAGGTTCACCTTTGCGGCGTTTTGACACAGGGCATCGTCCGCTGAGGCGTCATATCCCCACATCAGATAGAGCTGATGCATGGCATCCGGCTGATTGACCATTTCATTGTCGATAACCGGCACCACCGGGGCCTGAACATGTGGCGTCTGCTGTTTCCAGCTGGCAGGCACCGGGAGCTGAACCGGAAGTTTTGCACCGATCGAGGAGGTCATATACCAGCCGCAGGCGGCAAACAGCACGGATGCGAATAAACCGACGGTAGCCAGGCGCTTACCGTGTTTTTTCGCAGGCAGCGTCTCGCCGGAGGCCAGACGTAAATGACGCGGACTGACCTGATGCGCACGCTCGGTCCAGGCGGCGAGCATCGACAGGTGGGCCAGCTCGTTCAGCTTGCTGATATTCCCCCTGGTCAGCGTATGCATCTTGCGCACGCGCGCCGGGGTTAACGGTGAGCTCTCGCACCCGTGCTCTTCACACTGCGCCTCAACGTAGCGGAGAGATTCCCGGCAGGTAAGAGGACGCAGGCTGTGACGGGTATGTGTATATTCACGCAGCTCGGGCTGCTGCATCAGGACGGCTTCCTGACCCGCTGCGCCCATCAGCACGATGGAGAGGCAAAACCCCAGCTCCTGGGCGCGCGTCAGCAGCATAGCCAGCACCTCCTGACAGGTGTCCTTCATGGCTTCGGTGTGGCTAATCACCAGCACTTTCGTCCTGGTTTTTCCCCCTTGCCACTGGTGCAGGATGGTATCCACCGCCTGAAGCCGGTTTTTGCTCTCTTTCGTTCCCGGGTTGAGTTTATACAGCAGGCTACTGGCACTCAGTTTTGGAAACGCGTTGATGGCAAAAACGTCAGGATTAGCGGATTTCAGGGCGTCGCTGAACTGGCCCAGCAGCGGGGCATCGTCAGCAAAGAGCCCAATAATCCCCGCCTGTTGGGTATTCTCTTTCAGCAGGTTGAACACGTCCTGATGATAAGGCACCAGAAAATCCCCGGATAACCCGGTTATTTTCCGAAAGGGCGGATTTTTAAAATTAAAGTGGCTTTGATACATAACGACTTACCGTCTCTGATTAGGAATAGCAACAGGACGAGAAAGTAAAGCAACGCTATAGGGTGGTCAATTTGCGCACAGGGTAAAAATATCCTGCCGGTGAGGCCTAACATCTGGATTTTATGCGGTCAATATTTTTCTGTATGAAAGTTAGCGGCAAAGTGAGTGGTCGTTTTTACAGCGGGAAATTACGCTTTACTCACATATTGGCGCAGCGCGACGCTGCTTATTTTCGCTTTGCTAAAGGCCAGATGAAAAATGAGGTTCTCATTTCTGTCACGGTGGATAACGCCTTGCATTATGTTTGTGCTGTTAATTTTTTGCGGCCAGCAAGGGTATCTGACGTTTAAAGATTATAAAAAAGTTACGAATAAGTTGGCTAACGCTGATGCGCAGCCGCTGAAAACGCGTCGTGATGAAAAGACATTCACCCTTTTCACGGCGGCCGTGCGTCAGGACAACCTGCCAGCCGCCGCGAAAGCCCCGCTGGCAGCGGAGATCGAAGGTATTGTGCGCAGCGATGACGCCTGGCTTTCTTTCGCCGTGATCAAAACGCCGGGTGGTCAGAAGAGCTACCGTGAAGGCGAGCCGCTGACCGGTTTTAACGATGCCTATATTCAGGAAATTAACAAAGACAATGTGGTGGTTAATTACGAAGGTGCTACGCAGGTACTGGCATTAAATAAACCTGATTATTTTAAGGGCGGCGTTGACAGCGGCCCGGTAAGCAAATCGACGAAAGATGCAGGCGCGGAAAGCGTGCATCTGAATGATTATCTGGTGTTAAAGCCGTTAATCGAAAAAGGCCAGCTGGAAGGCTACAACATTAATCCAAGGAATGCCTCTTCCTTCTACAGCCATTCAGGGCTCGAAAAAGGTGATGTGGCGGTAAAAGTGAATTCTGTCGATATGACCGATGAAGCACAGGCAAAAAGTATTATTGCCAACTGGTCGAAAATGAAAGAGGCGGAGGTCGTCGTCAGACGTCACGCTCACCTTGAAAATATTCGGGTTAATGTTCTAAACAATTAACAAGTGTACAGACATGAAGAAATTTCCCTGGGCGTGCGTGGCGCTGACCGCATTGTCGTTATATTCAAGTTCGCTGCTTGCAGCCAACTTTAGCGCGAGCTTTAAAAATACCGATATCCGCGAGTTTATCGATACGGTAGGCCGCAATCTGAATAAAACCATACTCGTCGATCCGTCCGTGCAGGGCTCGGTGTCGGTGCGAACCTACAACGTGCTGACGGAAGATGAGTATTACCAGTTCTTCCTGAGCGTGCTGGATTTGTACGGCCTGTCGGTGATCCCGATGGACAACGGCATGATTAAAGTAGTGCGTTCCAGCGTGGCCCGTACCGCCGGCGCGCCGCTGGCAGACAGCAAAAACCCGGGTAAAGGTGATGAGATCATCACCCGCGTCGTGCGCATGGAAAATGTGCCGGTACGTGAACTTGCCCCGCTGCTGCGCCAGCTCAACGATGCCACCGGCATCGGCAACGTGGTGCACTTTGAACCGTCCAACGTGCTGCTGTTGACCGGTAAAGCCTCGGTGGTGAACCGCCTGGTGGATCTGGTTCAGCGCGTGGACAAAGACGGGATTCAGCGCCGCGAGATCGTGCCGCTGCGCTTTGCCTCCGCCAAAGAGCTCTCCGACATGTTGAACAACCTCAACAATGAAGAGCAGAAGGGGCAGAACGCGCCGCAGCTGGCCACTAAAGTGGTGGCGGATGACGAAACCAACAGCCTGGTGATCAGCGGCTCGGAAGATGCGCGCATGCGTACCCGCTCTCTGATCCATCAGTTGGACCGCGAGCAGAACAACGAGGGGAATACCCGCGTCTTCTACCTCAAATATGCCAGCGCCACGAAGGTGGTTCCGGTGCTGACCGGGATAGGTGAACAGCTGAAGGACAAGGCCAGTACGCCGAAGGCGAAAACCGCCACCGCGTCCAGCGATCTGAACATTACCGCCGACGAGGCCACCAACTCGCTGGTGATCACCGCCCAGCCTAACGTGATGAACTCCCTTGAGAAGGTGATCGACAAGCTCGACATCCGTCGTCCACAGGTGCTGGTGGAAGCCATCATTGCTGAAGTGCAGGACGGTAACGGCCTGGATCTCGGCGTGCAGTGGACCAGCAAGCACGGCGGCGTGCAGTTCGGCTCCACCGGCCTGCCAATCAGCCAGATTAAAAACGGCACCATGAAGGGGGCGAGCTTCACCGGCCTTGCGACCGGCTTCTTTAACGGCGATTTCGGGGCGCTGATGACCGCGCTCTCCACCGACGGCAAAAACGATATTCTCTCCACGCCAAGCGTGGTCACGCTGGATAACAAAGAGGCGTCGTTCAACGTCGGTCAGGACGTGCCGGTGCTTTCCGGCTCCCAGACCACCAGTGGCGACAACGTCTTTAACTCCGTTGAGCGCAAGACGGTCGGGACCAAGCTGAAAATTGTGCCGCAAATCAACGATGGCGACATGATCCACCTGAAGATTGAGCAGGAAGTCTCCAGCGTCGACAACAGCGCGACGGAAGATGCCAGCCTCGGCCCAACCTTCAACACCCGTACCATCAACAACGAAGTGATGGTGCACAGCGGGCAGACGGTGGTGCTCGGCGGCCTGATGGAGAACGTCACCAAACAATCGGTCTCCAAAGTGCCGCTGCTGGGCGATATCCCGCTGGTCGGCCAGCTGTTCCGCTATACCTCGCAGGATACGTCGAAACGCAATCTGATGGTGTTTATCCATACCACCGTGCTGCGCGACGACGACAACTACAGCGCGGCGTCGAAAGAGAAATATGACCAGATCCGCGCCCGCCAGCAGCAGCGCGTGGAAGAGAAAAAGCTCGGCATTATCGAACCAACGGATAACGCGGTACTGCCCGCGTTTCCCGTCGACGCCAGCGCCGCGCCGGTAAAAACCAGCGCCAGCACACCGCGCAATCCGTTTAAACACTAAGGCGGCGAGGGCACCGTGGACGAACTGACTAAAACCCTGTGTAGCAGCAGCTACGCAAAAGATAACGGCGTTCTGTTTTACAACAACGACGTCTATATCCGTGATAACACCCCGGCGTTTGCACTGCTGGAGGTGCGCCGGGTGCTGGGACGCGCGTTCGTCCCGGTCACCCTGACATCTGAAGCCTTTGACGAGCTGCTGGCCAAGATCTGGCAGCAGAGCAGCGGCGTTTCGCAGCAGCTGGTGGATGATATGGACGCGGATATCGACCTGATGGCGTTAACCGAGGAGATCCCGGATAACGAAGACCTGCTTGATAACGACGAGAACTCGCCGGTGATCCGCCTGATCAACGCCATTCTCGGCGAGGCGGTGAAGGACGGCGCGTCGGATATTCATATCGAAACCTTCGAGCGCACGCTGAGTATTCGCTTCCGCGTTGACGGCGTGCTGCGCCCGGTGCTGCAGCCGGCGCGCAAGCTGGCACCGCTGCTGGTGTCGCGCATCAAGGTCATGTCGAAACTGGACATCGCCGAGAAGCGCCTGCCGCAGGATGGCCGTATCTCTCTGCGCATCGGCCGCAAGGCCATCGACGTGCGCGTCTCGACCATTCCGTCCCAGTACGGCGAGCGCGTGGTCATGCGCCTGCTCGATAAAAGCAACCTGAAGCCCGACATCAACAAGCTGGGCCTGATTGATGAAGAGCTGGAGAAGTTAAAAGGGCTGATTGACCGCCCGCACGGCATCATCCTGGTCACCGGGCCCACGGGCTCCGGGAAAAGTACCACTCTGTACGCCATTCTCTCGGCGCTGAACGGTCATGAGCGCAACATTCTGACCGTTGAAGATCCGATTGAATACGAGCTGGAAGGGGTGGGGCAGACGCAGGTTAACCCGCGCGTGGACATGACCTTTGCCCGCGGGCTGCGCGCTATTCTGCGTCAGGACCCGGACGTGGTGATGATCGGTGAAATTCGCGACGGCGAAACCGCGCAAATTGCGGTGCAGGCGTCACTCACCGGTCACCTGGTCATGTCTACGCTGCATACCAACAGCGCCGCAGGGGCGATTACCCGCCTGCGCGATATGGGGCTGGAGTCGTTTTTAATCGGTTCATCGTTGCTCGGTGTCATTGCCCAGCGTCTGGTGCGTCGGCTGTGTACCCGCTGCCGGACCACCAGTCCGCTGGATGACAATGAAAAAGCGCTGTACAGCTTTATGGACGCGCCGCCCAAAGCGATCTATCGCGCGGTGGGCTGCGAGCACTGCCGCCAGAGCGGCTATCAGGGCCGCGCCGGTATTCATGAGTTCCTGGTGGTGGACAGCACCATGCGCCGCGCCATCCATGAAGATAAGGACGAAATGTCCATCGAAACGCAGCTGTTTAAGCAGGCCTACAGCCTGCGCGAAAACGGGCTGCTGAAGGTGATTAGCGGCATCACCTCTCTGGAAGAGGTGATGCGCGTCACCGCCGAGCGTGGAGGGGATGAGTAATGGCCTTCTACGCCTGGACGGCGACGGATGCGGCGGGCAAAACCCGGCGCGGCACGCTGCAGGCCGAGGGGCAAAAGCAGGTTCGCCAGATGCTGCGTGAGCAAAAGCTGATGCCCGTCAGCATCACCGAAAGCCGCGAGGCGGCGGCTGCCGGAAAAGCGAAAACCGGGCCTAAGCTCTCCACGTCGGTGCTGTCGTTGTTTACCCGTCAGCTTTCCACGCTGGTCAACGCCGCGCTGCCGCTGGAAAGCGCGCTGAAGGCGATCTCGAAGCAGACGGAAGACAAAAAGCTGGCGGCGATGGTGGTGGAAATTCGTGAAAAGGTGGTGGAAGGGCACACGCTGTTTGACGCCTTCAGCCAGTTCCCGCGCACCTTCGACAAGCTTTACTGCACGCTGGTGATGGCCGGTGAAAAGACCGGTCACCTGGGCGACGTGCTGGAGAAGCTGGCGGAGTACAACGAGCAGCGTCAGAAGATGAAAAGCAAGCTGACGCAGGCGATGGTCTACCCGATTACCCTGACGGTGGTGGCCATCGCGGTGATCGGCATTCTGCTGGTGGCGGTGGTCCCGCAGGTGATCGAGCAGTTCACCCACATGAAACAGCAGCTGCCGATCACCACCCGCACGCTGATCGCGGTGAGCGATTTCCTGCAGGCGTACGGCATCTATATTGTCGGGATCCTGGCCGGTGGGTTTATCGGCTTTAAGACCTGGCTCAGAAATACCAAAAACCGCTTTCGCTGGCACAGCTGGCTGGTGAACGGCTCGCCGATTAAAAAGCTGGTGTGCGCCATCAACAGCGCCCGCTATATCCGAACCCTGAGTATTCTGCAGGCCAGCAGCGTGCCGCTGCTCGAAGGGATGTATATCGCGATGGACGGTATCGAAAACCTCTACGCCCGGCAGGTGCTGGAGCAGGCCGCCGATACCGTGCGCCAGGGGGCATCTTTATATGCTGCGCTTGAACAGGCGAAATTATTCCCGCCAACCATGCTGTACATGATTGCCTCCGGCGAAGAGAGCGGGGAGCTCGGCAATTTAATGGACCGCGCGGCGGAAAACCAGGAGTCGGCATTACAGCATCGAATTACGTTAACGCTGTCGGTATTTGAACCGGCGCTGGTGGTCTCCATGGCGACGATTGTTTTATTTATCGTGCTGTCAATATTACAGCCGCTTCTGCAACTTAATAATATGGTAGGTTAAATCATGGCTATAAAACGTAAAAACCTGGCTCGCCAGGCGGGCTTTACCTTGCTCGAATTAATGGTGGTGATCGTTATTCTCGGCGTTTTAGCGAGTATGGTGGTACCAAACTTAATGGGCAATAAAGAAAAAGCGGATACGCAAAAAGCGACCAGCGATATTGTCGCACTCGAAGGCTCGCTGGATATGTATAAGCTCGATAACCACCGCTACCCGACAACAGAGCAGGGCCTGCAGGCGCTGGTGACCAAGCCTGAAATCGCACCCATCCCGAATGGCTACCGCGCTGACGGCTATATTCGCCGCCTGCCGCAGGACCCGTGGGGAAACGATTATCTGCTCGTCAGCCCGGGCGAACACGGCGCAGTTGACGTCTTCTCTGCCGGTCCGGACGGTGAAGCCAATACCGCCGATGATATTACGAACTGGTCTCTGGATAAGAAAGAGAAATAATGAAAAATCAACGCGGCTTTACATTGCTGGAAATTATTCTGGCGCTGGTGATATTTGCCAGTTGCGCCATGATGGTGGTGTCAACAATACCCTCACGCAGCGGTGCGGATATATTTGGCCAGCAATTAAAAGCCCTCGTTGATTATGGTTCAGACCGCGCGGTAATGGACGGAAATATCGTCGGGCTGGTAATCACCACCGATAAATATCAGCTGGTCACGCTAGACGATAAAAATGGCGTGCGTCACTGGGTGCCTTTATCTGCCGGACGAATTACCACCAAAGGCGATTTTCCGCAGGAGATGCATGTATCGCTGTCGCCCCAGCGTCTGGCGGCCACCGTCGAGGCCGATCCCCAGATCCTCTTTCTGCCGGACGGTGAGATTGGCCGCTTTACGCTGACGCTGCAAAGCTACGACAAACAGCACCATTTCCGCGTGGTGTCGCAGGGCGCGGCCCCGGTATCGGTAGAGGACGATGACTAAAGGCAAGGTTAAGCAGAACGGGATGACGCTGCTGGAGGTGATGGTCGCGCTGGTCATCTTCTCCACCGCCGCGCTGGCGCTGATGAACTCGGTCTCCCTGAACGTGCGTTTTACCCACGGGCTGGCCGACACGCTGCAGGCCAGTTGGGTGGCCGAGAACCAGCTGGCGGAAGCGCAGCTCGCTAAAACCGACTTCCCGGATGCTGGGGAGCAGGGAACGGAAATCATGGGCGGGCGCGGCTGGAACTGGCGCAAGCAGCGGGTCAAAACCGCCGACAACGGCTGGGCTAACGCGATTCGCGTGTATGCGGAAGGCGACGACAGCCAGCCGGTTATTTCGCTGCAGATCGTTGGGCCAGGAGAGAGCCAGTGAAGAGAACCCGACGCCAGCGCGGTTTTACCCTGCTGGAGATCATGATTGCCCTGACCATCTTTGCGGTGATCGGCACCCTGGCCTGGCAAATTCTGGACGGGGCGATGCGCACCAGTTCGGCCACCGATGCCAGCGCGGCGAAGCTCAATCAGCTGCAGCGCGCATGGAACCTGATGGAGCGTGATTTCTACCAGCTGCAGGCGCGCGCGCCGCGCAACGAGCCGGATCTGTTCCGTCAGGCGGACGATGCGCTTGAGCTGACCACGCTGAACGGCGTGAGCGACACGGTCCAGCTGGAGCGCGTGCGCTGGCGGCTGGAACAAGGGCGTCTGTATCGCGACGTCTGGCCGGTGATTGACGGCCCGGCGGACGCGAAACCCGACGAGGTGCCGATTGTCAGCGACGTGAAATCCCTGCAGTGGCGTTTTTACCGTGAGGGCTGGCAGAAAAGCTGGAGCGACCCGGCGCATCTGCCGGACGGCGTGGAGCTGACGTTGACCATGGAAAATGGCGATACCTGGCGCTGGGTATTTACGACGCCGGGCGATCTGCCTGAAGCGGCTGCACCAGCAAACGCACCCGTACCGCCACCGGAAGCAAAATCATGAGTGCATTGCGTAAACAGAAAGGCGTAGCCCTGCTGGTGGTGCTGATCCTGCTGGTGATGATGTCGGCGCTGGCTGCCAAAATCAGCCAGCAGTTCTGCCGCAACCTGCAAAAAACGCATTACCAGGTAAGCCAGCAGCAGCTGCGCTGGGCGATGCAGGCCCAGGAAAAGGTGGCGAAGGACCGGCTGCAGGCCGACGCCAGCGGGGAAAGCAAAGCGCTCTCCCCCGACGGCGACTGGCATCAGCCGCTGGAAACCCGGGGCGAAGACTACACGGTGGTCGGCCAGGTGGAAGACGCGCAGGACTGCTTTAACGTCAACAACCTGCTGGCGGTCGAGAAAGTTGCCCAGGGGCAAAACGCCCCGGCGATGCCGGAAAAGCCCCGCAGAGAACAGATTGTTGAACAGCTTCTGACGCAGAGCGGCCTGAGCCAGACCAATGCGGAAGAGGTGTATCTGCAGCTGGTGGACTATCTCGATGGCGACACGACGACGGCCAAAGAGGGTGCAGAGACCGATGCCTGGGCTGGCGTGGTGCCCGCTCGCCAACCGGCGAACCAGATGATGCGCACCATTGCGGAGATCACGCTGCTGCCCGCGTTCCCGGCGGCCGCTTACCCGAAGGTGAGCAAGCTGCTGTGCGCGCTGCCGGACGCCGCCAGCAAGGTGGATGTGAATACCCTGAAACCGGAGCAGGCCGCCTTACTGGCCGCGCTGTTCCCGGGAAAACTCAATGAAGATGATGCCGTTCGCCTGATTGAATCGCGTCCTGAAACCGGCTGGGAAAGTATGGAAACCTTCAGCAAAGCGCTGGAGCAGGCCTTCCCGCAGTTGAAAGACGACCTTCCGCAGGTGGCCGACTATCTCTCCATTAACAGCCGGTATTTCCGCGTCAATTATACCGGCAATACCGATGAATTAACGCTTCGCGTGGTGAGCCAGCTTCAGGTCAATAACGAAGCCGGTGAGATCGTGACGTGGCAGCGCCGTTACCGAATGATTGAATAAGAAAAGTAGAACGCTATGAAACAGGTCCTTTTTGTTCGTCCCGACAGCCGCGAGGGCGGGAAAATAATGTGGTGTGTCTCCGGCAGCGAGCAGGTTGAGACGCTGGATAGCCTGGATGCGCTGATTAACCATCCCCTGGCGGCACGCGTTTGCCTGCTGCTGCCTGCCAGCAACATGATCTTCCGCCACTTTACGCTGCCGAAGAAAGTTGCCTCGCAGGCGACGGCATTCTCGTGGATGGCGGAAGAGACGCTGATTGGTGACGTGGATAATCTTCACTGGACGGTGCTCAACAAAAAGGGCGCCGAGGTCGATGCGGTGGCGATTGATGCCGACCTGCTGCGCGGATGGTTAACCCGTTTTCAGGCCGCCGGAATGAAGGTGATCCAGGCGTTGCCGGATGCCTGGCTGCTGCCGGTAGCAGAGGGAGGAAGCACGCTGGTCAAGCAGGATGAAAGCTACTGGCTGCGTTTATCTACCCACACCGCTGGGGAGATGGAGGCCAGCCTGCTGCCGCTGCTGATGCAAAAAGCGGGCGAGGTGTGCTGCTACGGCGCACAGCCTGAAGGAGTTGACGTTGACCTCCTGCAGCCCTGGCAGCATCCGCTGGTACTGATCCAGCCGCAGTGGCAAACCTGCCGCGTGAATATCATGCACGGTGAATTCAGCGCGAAAGCGGGCTCGGGTAAAGCCACGAAAGGCATCAAAGCGGCAATGGCCGCAGCGGGCCTGCTGTCTCTCGGCCTGTTGCTCGGCCCGCGCGTCGCCATGGCCTGGATGCTGGTGCAGCAGGAGAATGCTAATCAGCAGGAGATCGCTCAGGTTTTTCAGCACCATTTTCCGAGTATGCGTCAGAAGACCAACATCAAATACCACTTTGATCAAAACATGAAAAAGCAGACCAAAGGGGTATTTTTGCAGCTTGAAACGTTGGAGAAAGCCAGGCAGGCCGTGCCGGCGATGGAAATCGATCTGCTGGAATACGACGCCCAACAGAACACGCTGACGCTGAGCGTCAGTGCGCAAAACCAAACCGCGTTGCAGACGTTTGTGAATCAGGCGGGGGAAAATTTTGATTTTACCCTGCAGCCTGTTTCTACCGCTGCACCTTATACCGCCATGATTGCAGGGAAATATAAATGAAAGAGCGAATCGCGCAGCTTAAGTCTCGTTATCAGAATTACAGCGCCAGGGAAAAAGCCATTATAAAAATATGTGCCGTTGCCCTGGCGGGGGCGGCCGTTTATTACGCAGGCATGATCCCGCTGGATAATATGATTCTGAACAGTAAAGCCACGCTGAGCAGACAAAAAGAGACGCTGAACTGGATGCGCAGTGAAATAGATAAAAACCATATCCAGGTCCAGATTGTCAAAACAGATAATCCGCGTACGGTGGTGGAGAGTAGCGCACAGGAAATTAATCTTCCTCTGACGGATGTGCGTCAGGATGGACAAACCTTATCGTTCGTCGTAAATCGCGTTAACGTCTACGAATTAAAGAACTGGCTGCGGGAAATAAACCAGACCTCCGGCGTCAGGCTGCAAAAAATGAACCTCACGCCGGTCGATCGCCTCAGTGATGTAAAAGCGGAAGTCCAGCTCACCTGGAGCAAAGCCGCATGAACACCTTCGCGCTGATGCGGGAGGTCTACCCGGTGAGGTTCCCGCTGATGAGTGCGATTCTGGGCGGCATTGTGGGGAGCTTTCTGGGCGTCGTCGCCGAGCGCGTACCGGGCATGGTGATGGAGGAAGAGGACGGCGGTAATTTGCTCTTTCCGGCGTCGCACTGCCCGGCGTGTCAGCACACCCTGGCCGCCTGGGAGAATATTCCGCTGGTCAGCTGGCTTCTCCTGCATGGACGTTGTAGCCGCTGCGGCGTGGGTATCCCATTGAGGATATTTTTGATCGAACTTTTTTCCGCGCTGTTTTTTGGCGTCACCGCCTGGTGTATGCCAAACGTACAGGTCTTGTTCTCCCTGTGGGTACTGGCGGCGTTCTTGTTGCCTCTGTCCTTGATCGACTGGCGGCATCAGCTGCTGCCGGATTGCCTGACGCAGCCTCTGCTGTGGGCTGGCCTGTTGCTCCATACGTTTGACCATACGATGCCGCTACGCGATGCGCTTTTTGGCGCCGTGGCAGGTTATCTCTCTCTTTGGCTGCTCTACTGGGCATTTCGGCTTGGTACCGGGCGGGAAGGGCTGGGCTATGGCGATTTTAAGCTGCTGGCGGCTTTGGGGGCCTGGTGCGGCTGGCAGGCGTTACCCACGCTGGTATTAGTCGCCGCCTTAAGCGGTATTGTCGGTTATTTCATCCTGAATATCTTAAATAAAAATAACCTCATTATTGCTTTCGGACCCTATCTCTCATTTGCTGGAATAGTGGTGTTTATTGGGCAGCAGTTTTCTTTCATATTTTAAATATTTCGGTCAAGTTTTTTTGTCAATTTTTTCGACGGTGTAAGAGCAGGACGTCTCTTTGCGCTCAGTGTATCGTAAGGGATATAAGCTATACGGAATTTTGGCTTGTATCTTTTTATGGAGGAATACAACGCAGAAAAATATTTTCTTGTCACGGTTGTAAGGTTGTTTAAATACGCATTATGCAAATAGATTCCATGCTCTCAAGGAAGGCATGGATTATTAACGTCACGAATAAATTTATCAGGAAATAAAAATGAAATTTATGAAGCCTAAATATCTGGCGCTCTTCATTGCGGCGGCATCCGGGTCCGCATTTGCAGCAGCACCGGGTACACCGACTATCAGCAGCGGCAATGATAAATTTGCGCTGGTAGAGGTAGACCAGGCTGCTCAGGACTACAACAGCCTTGTCAAAGTGCATAAAGATGGCGTGGATGTGAAAGTTGAGTGGAATGTCTGGAGTGGCGCTGCGCCAACGTCTGCAAAAGTTCTGCTTGATGGCACCCCTGTCTGGACCGGAGCCGGTAGCGCTTCCGGCTCCGCGACGTTTAAAGTGAAAAAAGGTGGCCGTTACCAGGAACAGGTTGAGTTGTGTAACGCCAGCGGCTGTACCAAAAGTGCCAGCAAGCTGATTATTGTGGCGGACACCGACGGTAGCCATCTGCTGCCGCTGAATACAACCATGAAAGAGAACAATAAAACCTTCTCTGAGCATACCGATAAGGTCGTCGGGGCCTATTTCCCTGAGTGGGGCGTATACGGCCGTAACTTCCCGGTTGATAAAATCCCTGCCGCTAACCTGAACCACATCCTGTACGGCTTTATTCCAATCTGCGGTGGCGATGGCATCAACGATGGTCTGAAAACCGTTGAAGGTGGTAACAGCTTCGCCGTATTGCAGCGTGATTGTGCAGGCCGCCCGGACTATACCGTGGCTATCCACGACCCATGGGCTGCCCTGCAAAAACCGCAGGCTGGCGTGTCTGGATGGGATGACCCCTACAAAGGGAACTTCGGCCAGCTGATGGCGCTGAAAAAAGCGCATCCCGGCCTGAAAGTCCTGCCATCCATCGGTGGCTGGACCTTGTCCGATCCGTTCTTCCACATGGGCGATCCTGCGATCCGCGCTCGCTTTGTATCGTCTGTAAAAGATTTCCTGCAAACCTGGAAGTTCTTTGACGGTGTGGATATCGACTGGGAATTCCCTGGCGGCGGCGGTGTGAATGAAAATCTCGGTAATCCGCAGCAGGATAAAGCGACCTACACTGCGCTGATGCACGATCTCCGTGCGATGCTCAATGAACTGTCAAGCGAAACGGGCCGTTCCTACGAGCTGACCAGCGCCATTGGCGCCGGTAAAGATAAAGTTGAGGATGTGGATTACACCACCGCTCAACAGTATCTCGACCACATCTTCCTGATGAGCTATGACTTCTACGGCGGCTGGAGCAACACCGACCTGGGCCACCAGGCCGCACTGCGCGCACCGTCATGGCGACCAGATACCAACTACACCACCGAAAACGGCGTGAATGCGCTGCTTCAGCAGGGTGTACAGCCAGGTAAGATCGTCGTGGGGACAGGTATGTATGGCCGTGGCTGGACCGGTGTGCACGGCTACACCGGCGATAATCCATTCACCGGTACTGCAACCGGTATGGTGAAAGGCACCTGGGAACCGGGTGTTGTCGACTATCGCCAGATCGTAAATGAGTACAAAGGCAAGCCGGGTTGGGAGTATGGCTACGACGCGACTGCTGAAGCGCCTTATGTCTTCAACAAATCAACGGGCGATCTGATCTCCTATGAAGATGCCCGCTCCGCGGCCGCGAAAGGCAAATACGTCCTGGCCAACAAACTGGGTGGTCTGTTCTCCTGGTCTATTGATGCTGACAACGGCGATATCCTGAACGCGATGAACGAAAGCCTGCTGGGCAGCGCTACAACGGTTGATCCGGTGGTGACTAACCATGCGCCAATCGCGTCATCTTCCGATCAGAACGTCTCAGGCCCGGCAACCGTTACGCTGGATGGCTCTGCCTCTACCGACCCGGATGGCGATGCTATCACCTACAAGTGGACCCAGATTTCTGGTCCATCGGTGACCCTCACCAACAGTACCAAAGCCAAAGCGACCTTCAACGTTGCGGCCGTGACCAGCGACCAGACCCTGGCGTTCCGCCTGACGGTAACGGATGCGAAAGGCCTGAGCAACGCAATTGATGTGCAGGTCGTGAACAAAGCGCCAAAAGCGAACCAGGCGCCGGTAGTCAATCAGATGGAAGCGGTAACGCTGCAGGCGGGTGAAACCTATGCTCTGCATGCCCAGGCGGCGGATCCTGACGGCGACGCGCTGACCTACGCCTGGAGCATTCCGGCGGATATGCACGCAACCGGAACCGATAGCGCGAACGTGACCATCGCTGCGCCAGAGGTGACTTCAACGTCTACTTACACGCTGAGCGTCGTTGTCGGTGATGGTAAAACCAGCGTGCAGTCTAACGTGCAGGTTACCGTGAATCCGAAACCGGCTGAGGTTACGCCGCCGGCTGATGACGTGACCCCACCTGCTGACGAGGTTACCCCTCCGTCTGATGAGGTGACTCCGCCATCTGATGAAGGCACTGCAAACGGTAGCTGCGACGCGCCTGTCGATGCTAACGCCAGCAAATATGCCGCGTGGGATGCCAGCAAAATCTACAACAATGGCGATACCGTAAGCTTCGACCATCTGGTGTGGAAAGCGAAGTACTGGACCCAGGGCAACCAGCCTGGCTTCGGTGTGGATGCCTGGGAGCTGGTCAGCAATGTGAAGATGAACTGGCGTTCTGACCTGGTCTACAACGGCGGCGAAACCACAACCTACCAGGGCAACGTTTACCGTGCCAAATGGTGGACCCGCGGTGATAACCCGGCTAAGAGCGATGTATGGGTGAAAGAAGGCCCATCAACAGACTGCAAATAATATAGCCCAGTAATCACTCACCACCCTTTTGGGGTGGTGAGTGATTCAAAATTCATTTTACAGGATGTTGCTAAGGAGAAATCACAGACGCTTACAGCAGGTAAACATGAAAAAGGTAATGTTGTTGTTATTGATAATAAGCCAAAGCGCGCTGGCAAACTGTTGGGATAAAGCGGCGCATTATTATCATGTCGATCCGTACTTATTATATGCCATCGCCAACGTTGAATCCGGCATGAACCCGTACGCGGTTGGTCAAAACCATGACGGCACGCGTGATGTCGGGCTAATGCAAATTAACAGCTCCCATTTTGCGCAGCTTGAGAGCAGGGGGATCGATGAATACCGGCTGATGACCGAGCCCTGTACCTCCATCATGGTCGGCGCTTCCATCCTGTCCGGGATGATTAAGGTCTATGGCTATAACTGGGAGGCGGTAGGTGCGTATAACGCCGGGTTAAAAAAAGAAAATTATCCGCAACGCATGAAATATGCCCATAAAGTCTGGGCGAAATATCAGCAATTGAAATTAGCGGCACGTTATTAAGGTTTTTTATTTTTGAAGAATTCCCGAGGGTGTTCTTCGAAAAGTGAAAACAGCTGTCTGTGGTTTATTTATTAACGGATTAATACATAAGCCGGGATTTTATAATTTAACTTCTATTAACAGGAATACAGAAATGAACAAAAGGACGTTACTGAGTGTACTCGTTGCCGGCGCATGCGTCGCCCCGTTTATGGTGCAGGCTGCCTCGCTGCAAGCAACCCCCAGTGAGCCGTACACCATGAAAGCCAGCGATCTGGCGAAGAAGGAAAAAGAACTGACCAGCTTCCCGCTGATGGCCTCCGTAAAAGAGACTATTCAGACGCTGGACAATGCTCAGGTAGAAATGATTGAGCCAGGCCGCGCGGCGAACCCTGCAAACGTGAAGCGCGTAGAAGGGATCGTCAAGGCCAGCGACTGGGAATATCTCTTCCCACTGCGCGCGCAGGCGTACACCTACAGCAACTTCCTGAAGGCGGTAGGTAAATTCCCGGCGCTGTGTAAGACCTATAACGACGGTCGCGACAGCGACGCCATCTGTCGTAAAGAGCTGGCTACCATGTTTGCCCACTTTGCCCAGGAAACCGGCGGCCACGAGAGCTGGCGCCCGGAGGCCGAATGGCGTCAGGCGCTGGTTCACGTGCGTGAAATGGGCTGGAGCGAAGGCCAGAAGGGCGGCTATAACGGCGAATGTAACCCTGACGTCTGGCAGGGGCAGACCTGGCCGTGCGGGAAAGATAAAGACGGCGACTTCCTGAGCTACTTCGGTCGCGGTGCGAAGCAGCTGTCCTACAACTACAACTACGGTCCGTTCTCTGAGGCGATGTACGGCGACGTGCATACCCTGCTCGAAAAACCTGAGCTGGTGGCCGACACCTGGCTGAACCTGGCGAGTGCGATCTTCTTCTTCGCCTACCCGCAGCCGCCAAAACCAAGCATGCTGCAGGTTATCGACGGCACCTGGCAGCCGAACGCTCACGATAAAGCCAACGGTCTGGTCCCTGGCTTCGGCGTGACCACCCAGATCATCAACGGTGGCGTAGAGTGCGGCGGCCCGACTGAAATTGCCCAGTCGCAAAACCGTATCAAGTACTACAAAGAGTTCGCGAACTACCTGAAAGTGCCCGTTCCGGCGAACGAAGTGCTGGGCTGCGCTAACATGAAGCAGTTTGATGAAGGCGGTGCTGGTGCCCTGAAGATTTACTGGGAACAGGACTGGGGATGGAGCGCGGATACCCCAACCGGCCAGACCTACTCCTGCCAGCTGGTGGGCTACCAGACGCCGTTCAGCGCCTTTAAAGAGGGTGACTACAGCAAGTGTGTGCAGAAATTCTTTAACGTCAACATTGTGAACGACGATGGCTCTGCCACCACCCCGGACGAAAACCCGGTAACGCCAGCGCCGACGCCGGATGAAACCCCGGCTGAGCCGGTGGCGGTGAACCACGCCCCGGTCGCGCATATTGCGGGTCCAGTCGGCGCCGTTGAAGCCGGTGCGCAGGTCTCTCTGAGCGCGGAAGGCTCCACAGACGCCGACGGTAACAAGCTGACCTACACCTGGCGTTCACAGGATGGTCAGACCGTGACCGGTCAGGACAAAGCGGTTGTGACCTTCAGGGCGCCAGAATCCGCCACTGCACAGCAGATTGAAGTGAGTCTGACCGTTAGCGATGGCGAACTGAGCAGCACCACCTCTTACCTTCTGAACGTGAAGGCGAAAGCGGCACCGTCTCAGGACGAAGGCACTTCCGGCTCTTACGCCGCGTGGAACGCGAACAGCAAGTACAAGGCAGGTGATATCGTGAACAACCACGGTAAACTGTTCCAGTGCAAACCGTTCCCGTACAGCGGCTGGTGTAACAACGCCCCGGCATACTACGAGCCAGGCGCAGGTCTGGCATGGGTTGATGCCTGGACGGCACTGTAAAAGCAAACGGCAACCGAAAGGTTGCCGTTTTAGTGTTTGCTCTTTCCCCTCACCCTAACCCTCTCCCCAAAGGGGCGAGGGAACAATACGGTGCAGTTGTAGGCCCGGTAAGGCGAAGCCGCCACCGGGCAGAAAGGCTAGCGATGAAGCTTCCCGTGATCCCGCAGCCACGCCGCGGTGCGCATAATCCCTTCATCCAGCGTCACAACCGGTTTATACCCCAGCTCATTCTCCGCCCGCGAAATATCCAGCGTGAAGTCAAAGTTGAGTTTAGAGACGCCGTAATGCGTCAGCGCAGGCTCTTTGGCCGATTTACTGCCAAAACGCTCCATGCTGCGGGCAATCATATCCAGCATCGGGTAGGGCACGGAACGGATACGGCAGTCGATCTGCAGTTCGTCGATCAGCCGCTGCACAATGCTGCGCAGCGTGCACGGTTCGCCGTTAGTGATGTTGTAGGCGCGACCGGAGATCAGCTTATCGCAGTCCGGCTGGCTTGCCAGCCACATAGCGTGAACGGCGTTTTCGTAATAGGTCATATCCACCAGCGCATCGCCGCCGCGCGGCAGCAGCACGCTGCCGTAGTGGTGCATCATCTGCGCCAGACGCGGAATAAACACTTTGTCGTGCGGCCCGAACAGGCTCTGCGGACGCAGGACCGTAAAGCGGGTATGCGGGTTTGACTGCGCCAGCAGGTCAATCACCTCTTCGCTGGCCGCCTTGCTGCGGGCAAATTCACAGGCAAAGCGAGCAGGGCGGAAATCTTCCTGCACGTCACGATGGTGGTGGTAGTCGAAATAGAGTGACGGTGACGAGATATGAATAAAGTTACGCACGCCCCAGGCAACGGCCCATTCGCCCAGACGACGGGTGGCGCGCACGTTGGCGAGATCGAAGGCTTCCTGGGTCCCCCACGGGGAGGTAAAACTGGAACAGTGCCATAGCGTGTCGATACCGGCGAGCATCACCTTTGCCTGAGAGGAGACCAGCTCCGTCAGGTCAGCATGGACGAACTCTGCGCCCATTTTTTGCAGCAGTTTACCCATCGCTTCGTTGCGACCGGTAGCCCTGACGCTGATGCCTTTATTGCGCAGAAATTCGACCGCATTTCGGCCTAAGCCGCTGGTCGCCCCGGTAACCAGTACCTTCATAGCTATCCACTGTGTTGAAAAGAATTTCGTGCGCATTCTTTCGTGAATTACGGCGCTATGCAATGGGAAAGGTGAAAGAAAGAGAGTTTTATTTATATCTTTTCCGTCTTTTGTTCTGCCCGTTGCGCAATGCGTTTCGCCATTCCCCGGAAGATAAACAGGTGGGCAGGGATCATCAACAGCCAGTAGAACAGCCCCGGCATTCCGTGCGGATGCCACCAGGCGCGGACGTCCAGCTCACGGTGATCGCCTTTGTCTTTCAGGGTAAAGCAGAGTCGGCCTAGCCCCGGGGCCTTCATACCGAACAGCAGCGCCAGCTGTTTTTCCGGCTCGACGATGATCACCTTCCAGCTGTCGACCGCATCGCCCACCTCAAGATACGGGCGTGCCGGGCGGCCTTTTGCCAGCCTGTGCCCCACCAGCAGATCCATTGCCCCGCGCGTTTGCCAGAGGAGATTACCGAAGAAATAACCGTCTTTGCCGCCAATCTGGTTCACGACCTCCCACAGCGCGGCCAGACTGGCGCGGGTTTTCACCGTGCAGCCCGCCTGTTTCGGGTAATAGCCATACTCCGGGCGCCAGCGGGCAAACGCCTGGGCGTCGTAGCCCCAGTCGCTGGAGTTCACCAGCTGCTCTTCCTCTTTCAGCGTATTACGCACGGCATCGTCAAAGCGGATCAGGTCCTGGGGTATGAGTGCCCGCAGCGCGCGATCGTCCGCCAGCAGATCGTGCTTAAGCCCCTGGATCAGCGCTTTGGCGGTCGTCGGCGGCACGGAGGTGATCACATTCAAAAACCACACCGAGATCCAGCGGGTTGGAAAGGGGATGGGGATCAGCCAGCGGCGGCGGCCGCTGACGCGCATGAAATGTTCGAACTGCTCCTGATAGCTCAGGACTTCAGGCCCGGCGGCCTCCAGCACGCGGTGCTGGTCGGTTGGGTGATCCAGCAATGCCACCAGATAATGCAGCAGGTTCTCCAGCGCAATCGGCGTGGTGCGCGAACGGACCCAGCGCGGCGGCGTGAGCACCGGCAGGTTATACACCATATCGCGCATCACTTCGAAGGCGGCGGAGCCTGCGCCGACGATAATTCCGGCGCGCAGTTCGGTGACGGGAATAGCAGCGCCGCGCAGGGTGTCAGCCGTCAGCTGGCGGGCGCGCAGGTGATCGGACTGCGCATGTTCGGGTGCCTGGAGCGAGCTTAAAAAAATTACCTGTTTCACCGGCGTTTGCAGCAGCGCATCGCGGACGTTCATCGCCACCTGACGCTCGTGGGCGATAAAATCCCCGCCTTCGCCCATGCTGTGCACCAGGAAGTAAAGCGTGTCGACCCCGTCCAGCAGCGCGGGAAGCTCCTTCGGCCAGTTGAGATCAACGTTGTGGCAGGAGACGCCAGGTAAACTGAGCTTTTGCAGGCGCTCCGTGTTGCGTGCCGCTGCCAGCACCCGGTGTCCCTGCTGGCTTAACGCCGCGGTGAGATGCTGACCGATATATCCGCTGGCGCCGAGCACCAGAATGCGTTGCGGCACGTGATGCTCCTTATCGCTGTAAAAACGCCTGCCAGTGTTTCACCACGTCCGCCAGCTGCTCGCGGCTGACGTCAAGATGCATGACCAGACGCACGACGGGTGAGGCGTTGATCAGCACGCCACGGGCTTTCATAAATTCCCCCAGCGCAGCGGTGCGATCCTCGCCCACGCGGACGAACAGCATGTTGGTGTCGTGGCGCATCACGTCGGCGCCAATCTCGCGCAGCTGAGCCGCCATCCACGCGGCGTTGTCGTGATCGTCCTTCAGGCGCGCCACGTTGTTTTTCAGAGCATACAGCCCCGCTGCCGCCAGAATACCCGCCTGACGCATGCCGCCGCCGGTCATTTTGCGCCAGCGGTTCGCGCGTTTGATGTAGTCCGCATTGCCCACCAGCAGGGAACCCACCGGCGTGCCCAGCCCTTTAGAGAGGCAGATGGTGAACGAGTCGCAGTATTGCGTAATCTCTTTCAGCTCGCAGCCGTACGCCACCACGGCGTTGAAGATGCGCGCGCCGTCCACGTGCAGGCCGAGCCTGCGCTCGCGGGTAAACTCCCATGCGGCTTTCAGGTATTCGCGCGGCAGCACTTTGCCGTTGTGGGTGTTTTCAAGGCTGAGCAGCCGGGTGCGGGCGAAGTGAATATCGTCGGCTTTGATTTTCGCCGCGACCTTATCGAGCGGCAGGGTGCCGTCCGGCGCGGCGTCAATCGGCTGCGGCTGAATGCTGCCGAGCACCGCGGCACCGCCGGCTTCGTAGAGGTAGTTATGCGCGCCCTGGCCCACGATGTACTCTTCACCGCGCTCGCAGTGGCTGAGCAGCGCCACGAGGTTAGCCTGCGTACCGGTTGGCAGGAACAGGGCGGCCTCTTTTCCGCTGAGCTCTGCGGCATAGCGCTGCAGTTCGTTTACCGTCGGATCGTCACCGTAGACGTCGTCCCCGACCGGGGCGGCCATCATCTCTTCGAGCATGGCGCGGCTCGGGCGGGTAACGGTATCACTGCGTAAATCGATCATGGCATGTCCTTATTATTAAAAAGGCGATGCCAGATGTTTTACCTGAGCCAGTTGGTTTTTGCCAGTTCGATCACCTCGTCACCGCGCCCGCTGATGATCGCGCGCAGCATATAGAGGCTAAAGCCTTTGGCCTGCTCAAGCTTGATCTGCGGCGGGATCGCCAGCTCCTCTTTGGCGACGACGACATCCACCAGCACCGGACCGTCGATGGAAAAGGCGCGCTGCAGGGCTTCATCCACCTCGGAGGCTTTCTCCACGCGAATACCGGTGATGCCACAGGCCTCGGCGATGCGGGCAAAGTTGGTGTCGTGCAGCTCGGTGCCGTCCGTCAGATAGCCGCCAGCCTTCATCTCCATCGCCACGAAGCCCAGCACGCTGTTGTTGAAGACCACAATTTTCAGCGGGAGCTTCATCTGTACCACCGACAGAAAATCCCCCATCAGCATGCTGAACCCGCCGTCGCCGCACATCGCCACCACCTGACGCTCCGGTGCTGTCGCTTTTGCGCCCAGCGCCTGCGGCATGGCGTTAGCCATCGAGCCGTGGTTGAACGAGCCGAGCAGGCGGCGCTTGCCGTTCATCTTCAGGTAGCGCGCGGCCCAGACCGTTGGCGTGCCCACGTCGCAGGTGAAGATGGCATCGTCGTCGGCGAAATGGCTGATCTGCTGCGCCAGATACTGCGGGTGAATGGCTTTGTCGCTCGGTTTGGCGAGATCGTCCAGCCCCTTGCGCGCATCGCGATAGTCACTTAGCGCTTTATCGAGGAACTTGCGATCGGTTTTCTCTTCCAGCAGCGGCAGCAGGGCGGCAAGGGTGGATTTGATGTCGCCCACCAGCGCCATATCGACCTTGCTGTGCGCGCCGATGCTGGCCGGGTTGATATCAATCTGGATGATTTTCGCATCCGTCGGGTAGAACGCGCGGTACGGGAACTGGGTGCCGAGCAGGATCAGCGTGTCGGCGTTCATCATGGTGTGGAAGCCGCTGGAAAAACCGATCAGACCGGTCATGCCCACGTCGTAAGGGTTGTCGTACTCGACGTGCTCTTTGCCGCGCAGGGCGTGGACAATCGGGGATTTCAGCTTACCGGCAAATTCAAGCAGCTCCTTGTGCGCCCCCGCGCAGCCGCTGCCGCACATCAGGGCGATATTGCTGGAGTAACGCAGCAGCTGTGCCAGCTTTTTCAGCTCCTCCTCGGCTGGCGTCACCACCGGCTGCGGAGCGTGATACCAGTGGGTGCTGGCACCTTCCGGTGCGGCCTTGAGGGCCACATCGCCCGGGATAACGACCACCGAAACGCCGCGGTTCAGCACGGCCTTGCGCATGGCGATCGCCAGCACCTGCGGGATCTGCTCCGGGGATGAAACCAGCTCGCAATAGTGGCTGCATTCACGGAACAGCTCCTGCGGATGCGTCTCCTGAAAATAGCCGCTGCCGATTTCGGAAGAGGGGATATGGGCGGCAATCGCCAGCACCGGCACGTGATTGCGGTGACAGTCGAACAGCCCGTTGATCAGGTGCAGGTTACCCGGCCCGCACGATCCGGCACACACGGCCAGTTCTCCCGTGAGCTGTGCTTCAGCGCCTGCGGCGAAGGCGGCAACCTCTTCATGGCGGGTGGGCATCCATTCGATGGTCTTCATCTTGTTGAGGCTGTCGCTAAGTCCGTTCAGGGAATCGCCGGTTACGCCCCAGATACGTTTCACGCCAGCCTGTTCGAGCGTTTTCGCAATATATGCAGCCACGGTTTGTTTCATGGTTGTCCGTCTCCTTTTTGTGATATCGCTTACAAGCTTAGAAGAAAGTCTCCGTATTGCCCGTCATCTCCCCCTAATTAAAAGGTGCTTTTCACGCGCAATTATTCGGCATAATCTGGCAATACCTCGGTGAAAACAGGAATCATTTCAAATGGTTAAATCATTGTTAATTGCTGTTAATGAAAAGCTATCGTGCGACGATCTTGGCAAACTCTTGTTACGACTTGCCGTCGGCGGGCTGATGCTTTTTCACGGTTTGCACAAGCTTTTGGGCGGCGTGGGCTTTATCAGCGGCATGCTGGTGGAAAAAGGGTTGCCGGGATTTATCGCCTACGGCGTGTTGGTTGGCGAAGTGGTGGCGCCGATCCTGATTATTGCCGGGCTCTTTACGCGTCCGGCCGCGCTGGTGCTGGCGTTTACGATGATCGTAGCGTGGCTGATGGTGGGAATGGGGGAAACGCTCGCCCTTGATAAGGTAGGCGCATGGGCGATTGAAAGCCTGGTGTACTTCTTTATCGGCTCGCTGGCTGTCGCGTTTTTAGGGGCAGGGCGCTTTGCGGTAGGGAAAGGTCCGGCGTGGCGGTAGGGTTGTTGTAGGTCGGGTAAACGCAGTGCCACCCGACAAAAAGCCCGGTGGCGCTGACGCTTACCGGGCCTACGAACGTTTATTGTTTATGCGAGGACCAAATCCCCCTGTGGATGGCACGAACATGCCAGCACGTAACCCTCGGCAATTTCCGCGTCGGACAGCGTCATGGTGCTGGTGACGGTATACTCTCCCGAAACCACCTTCGTCTTACAGCAGCCGCACACGCCCGCACGGCAGGCAGCCACTATCGGCACCTTATTGCTTTCCAGCGCCTCCAGCAGCGTGGTCCCCACGCGGCCAAAGAAGGTCTGCGCAGGCTGAAGTTTGGTGAACTTAACGCCGCTGGTTGCCGCTTCCGCCACCGGCGTGAAGAACTGCTCTTTGAAGAAGCGGGTCACGCCAAGCGCTTTCACCTCTTTTTCCACGCTATCCATGTACGGCGCCGGGCCGCAGGTCATCACGGTACGGTTTGCCATATCCGGCACGCTTTGCAGCAGCTCGCGGCTCAGGCGACCGGGCACAAAGCCGTGGGTCGCGTTGTGCTCCGCCACCAGCGTTACCGGATAATTCCGCCACTCATCGGCAAAAATGACATCTTCCGGTGAACGCACGCTGAAGATCGCCTGCACGTCAGCCTGCGGGCGATTTTTTGCCAGCCAGCGGCGCATCGACATAATCGGCGTTACGCCACAGCCCGCCGCCAGCAGCAGGAATTTATCCTCCGTCTTATCGTCACAGGTGAATTCCCCCTGTGCGTCAGACAGCCAGATATAATCCCCGCGCTTCACGTCCCGCGTCAGCCACTGCGAGCCCGCGCCGTCATCAATACGGCGGACGGTGAGCGTAATGTACTCGCTCACGCCCGGCGTTGAGGAGATCGTGTAGGCGCGCAGGGTGTCAGCCGAGTTGCGAACGCTGACCAGCGCATACTGACCCGCACGGTACGGATAGTAGTCATGGCACAGTAGCGACAGCGTCCACACATCCGGCGTCTCCTGATGGATGTGATGAACCTGCATCCGCCACGGACATTGTGGGGTTGGCATGGTCATGAGTTACTCCTTACGCGCTCAGCAGCTGCTTCATATCATCTTCAACGTTGGTCACGGAACGCAGACCGAATTTCTCGTTCAGCACCGCCAGCAGGTCCGGCGTCAGGAAGCCAGGCGCGGTCGGGCCGGTCACGATGTTGGTCACGCCGAGAGAAAGCAGGGTCAGCAGGATGACAATCGCTTTCTGCTCAAACCATGACAGCACCAGCGACAGCGGCAGGTCGTTCACGCCGCAGCCCAGTTTCTCCGCCAGCGTGACCGCCAGAATGATGGCCGAGTAAGCATCGTTACACTGGCCCGCATCGATCAGGCGCGGCAGGCCTTCGATGTCGCCGAAGTCCAGCTTGTTGAAACGGTATTTGCCGCACGCCAGGGTCAGGATCAGGCAGTCTTCCGGCACGCGGGTGGCGAAATCGGTGAAGTAGTTACGCTCGCCGCGCGCGCCGTCGCAGCCGCCAACGAGGAAGATGTGGCGCAGCTTTTCACGGCTGACGAGGTCGATCAGCGAATCAGCGGCACCCAGCAGGGTTTCACGACCAAAGCCGACGGTGATCAGGTGCGGGATCTCGCTGTACGGGAAGCCCGCCATCTGCTGCGCCTGGGCGATAACCGGACCGAAATCGTCGCCTTCGAGGTGGCTCACGCCCGGCCAGCCGACGATGCTGCGGGTCCAGATGCGGTCGTCATACGCGCCGACGGTAGGGTCGATGATGCAGTTAGAGGTCATCACGATAGGGCCCGGGAAGCGGGCAAACTCCACCTGCTGGTTCTGCCAGCCGCTGCCGTAGTTACCGATCAGATGCTTAAATTTACGCAGCTCCGGGTAGCCGTGCGCCGGGAGCATTTCGCCGTGGGTATAGACGTTAACGCCGGTGCCTTCGGTTTGCTTCAGCAGATTGTAGAGATCTTTCAGGTCGTGGCCGGAAATCAGGATGCACTTGCCTTCGGTCGCTTTAACGTTGACCTGCGTCGGCGTCGGGTGGCCGTAGGTGCTGGTTTCACCGGCATCCAGAATGCTCATCACGCGGAAGTTCATCTGGCCGATTTCCATTGAGCACTCAAGCAGGGCATTCATATCGGCAGGCCAGGTGCCCAGCCACGCCATGATTTTGTGGTACTGGGCGTAGATGTCGTTGTCGTACTGACCGAGCACGTGCGCGTGTTCCATATAGGCCGCCGCGCCCTTCAGGCCGTACAGGCACAGCAGGCGCAGGCCGAGAATGTTCTCGCCAATCGCCGCCTTGTCTTTATTCGGGGTGAATTCTGCCGCCTGACGCTGGAGGTCGCCCAGATCGTCGCTGATCAGCTGAAGTTCTGACATCGGATTTTCCACGCGGGCGCTGGCGTCCGCCTTCAGGCACTGTGCCTTCAGCGCTTCACGCAGGGCAATCGCTTCGCGGGCATAGCCGACAATGCGCGGAGAGTCGAAGTTAACGTTGGTCAGCGTGGAGAAGAAGGCGCGCGGGGCGAAGCTGTCGACGTAGTGGTCGACAATGCCGTATTCACGGGCCTTGAACGCCCAGGCGGAAAGGCCTTGCAGGGCCGCAATCAGCAGGTCCTGCAGGTCAGATGTTTCTGCGGTTTTGCCGCACATACCCTGTGCGTAAGAGCAGCCATTGCCTGCCGGGGTACGGATGGTTTGTTCACATTGCACACAAAACATAATCACACCTGTTAAAGTTATATTTGATATACATGTTTAAGATTATGCTTGTGCCAGAACGGTGAAAAGGGCTTTCTGCTACAAAATAGAGGGAGATTGATTTAGCGCAATTTTGGCGGCAGGAAATCTACCGCCAAAGAAGTATCAGGCAGAGAAGAAGGCCATCAGGACCGGAACCAGCAGGCTTAAAATAAAGCCGTGCACGATGGCGGCGGGCACCATCTCCAGCCCCCCGGAGCGCTGTAGTACCGGCAGGGTAAAGTCCATCGACGTTGCGCCGCACAGGCCCAGCGCGGTAGAACGACTGCGGCGAACCAGGCTTGGGATCAGCATGATGGCAATCAGCTCTCGCGCCAGATCGTTAAAGAAGGCGGCGCTGCCGATCACCGGGCCGAATGATTCGGTCAGCAGAATACCGGAGAGGGAGTACCAGCCAAAACCTGACGCCATCGCCAGGCCGGTTTTCAGCGGCAGATCGAGAATAAAGGCGTTAATGACGCCCGCGACCATTGAACTGGCGACAACAATCACGGCAACCATCATTCCCCGACGGTTGAGGACAATTTGCTTCAGGGTCATGCCATTATTTCGCAGCTGAATACCGATCAGGAACAGCAGGAAGATAAGCGTATATTCGCTGGCCTCTGTCGCGTGCTGTAAAAATGCCCAACCGGTCAGCCCAAGAAGAAAACCGAGCACCACGACGCCGCACAGTTTTAATGATTCCAGCGCCATGGCAATTCGTGAAGGGAGTTTTTCCTGGTGATGGTGATTTTTCCATGGAATAGTGCGTTCCAGCCACAGCAGCGCGGCAATATTGCACAGTAAAATAACCACCACGGTGACGACAGAATAATGGAGGATGGAGAGTAAATTCGCCGACAGGTTATCCAGGAATGCCAGGCTTATCCCCATAAAGAAAAGAATAACGTAAACAATCCAGCTGAGAAAACGGTTGATAAGCCGTAATGCAGATTCCTGATGCAGCGGGATAAGATAGCCCACAATCAGGGGCAGCAGAATAATGAGGAGTCCTGAAAACATGAACAGCCGGTCCTTTTGAGTATCTGTTGAGCGCCAGAGACACTACCCAATAAAGGCTGTCAGGTAAAGGAGCAATAAAAAAGCCGGGTGGCGGCTACGCCTTACCCGGCCTACAAAGTGCACTCTAACGTAGGTCGGGTAAGCGTTAGCGCCACCCGACACCGCGCTCGATTAATCGCGTTTTTCCAGCAGGGTGCGGTACAGCACGCCGCCCAGGATACCGCCGATAATTGGCATCACCCAGAACAGCCACAGCTGTTGAAGCGCCCAGCCGCCCTGGAAGATGGCGACGGCGGTGCTGCGTGCCGGGTTAACGGAGGTGTTGGTGACCGGAATCGAAATCAGATGGATAAGCGTCAGCGCCAGGCCAATCGCAATCGGGGCAAAACCGGCTGGCGCGTGTTTGTCCGTTGCGCCGTGGATCACCAGCAGGAAGCCGGCGGTCAGCACAATTTCAATCACGATGGCAGACAGCATGGAGTAACCGCCCGGAGAGTGTTCGCCGAAGCCGTTAGAGGCAAAGCCGCTGGCCGCCGCGTCGAACCCGGCTTTACCGCTGGCAATCACGTACAGAACGCCAGCTGCAATAATACCGCCAACCACCTGCGCCACAATGTAGCCAATCACGTCTTTTGCCGGGAAACGGCCGCCTGCCCATAAACCTAATGTCACTGCCGGGTTAAAATGACCGCCGGAAATATGTCCCACGGCAAACGCCATGGTTAATACGGTTAAACCAAACGCCAGCGCGACGCCGACAAAACCAATACCCAATTCCGGGAATGCTGCTGCCAGAACGGCGCTACCGCAGCCACCAAATACCAGCCAGAATGTACCAAAGCATTCTGCCGCTAATTTTCTAAACATAACCACCTCAAAATAATTATCCGCACGCTTTCCCGCGCGCGGGATATATCGTCATAAAGGGATGACGACTCAAAGAGTCTCTATTCTAAAAAATAACAACACCCCTTCGCCACTTAAATAAATTCTGTTGGTTTGATTTTAGGCAATGCGATGTCAATCCTTGTTCAAATTAGCGGTAAATAGAGCATAGACTAATTCTCGCAAGGGTGAACGTTGTGCTGTCGTGACAGAACGCCTCCCGCTATACTGCTGATAACTTGAAGGAAAAAGTGATCATTTGTCGGGGGATTTATGCTTCTCGAACGTGTGGAAATTGTCGGGTTTCGCGGTATTAACCGTCTGTCGCTGCAGCTGGAGCAGAACAACGTCCTGATCGGCGAGAACGCGTGGGGTAAGTCCAGCCTGCTGGATGCGCTGACGTTATTGCTTTCGCCCGAAGACGATCTGTATCACTTCGTCCGCGACGATTTCTGGTTCCCGCCCGGCGACGTGACGGGGCGCGAGAAGCACCTGCATATCATCCTGACCTTCCGCGAATCCGAACCCGGACGTCATCGGGTGCGTCGCTTCCGCCCGCTGTCACCCTGCTGGGTGCCGTGCGATGACGGTTTCCACCGGATTTTCTATCGGCTGGAAGGGGAGATGGCGGAGAACGAGGGGGTACTCACCCTGCGTGATTTTCTCGATGAGAAAGCCAACCCGATCCCGCTTGAGAATATCGACGATTTGGCCCGCCACCTGATTCGCCTGACGCCGGTGTTACGCCTGCGCGATGCGCGTTTTATGCGGCGTATTCGTAACGGTACCGTACCCAATATGCCGGACGTGGAAGTCACCGCCCGCGAGCTGGATTTTCTGGCAAGAGAGCTGGTGTCGCGTCCGCAGAATCTGACCGATGGTCAAATCCGTCAGGGGTTGTCCGCAATGGTGCAACTCCTGGAGCACTATTTTTCCGAGCAGGGAACCTCTGAGTCGCGTCATCGTCTGATGCGCCGCCGTTCTCATGATGAGCAGCGCAGCTGGCGTTACCTCGACATCATTAACCGAATGATCGACCGGCCCGGTGGTCGTACCCATCGGGTGATTTTGCTGGGGCTGTTTTCAACGCTTCTGCAGGCCAAAGGCACCGTTCGTCTTGACCGGGACGCCCGGCCGCTGCTGCTGGTGGAAGACCCGGAAACGCGGCTGCATCCCATCATGCTCTCCGTAGCATGGCATCTGCTGAATCTGCTGCCGCTCCAGCGCATTACGACCACCAATTCCGGTGAATTATTATCGCTGACGCCGGTAGAACACGTCTGTCGTCTGGTCCGTGAGTCCTCCCGCGTCTCCGCTTTCCGGCTTGGTCCGGGTGGTTTGAACGCGGAAGACGGGCGGCGCATCGCGTTTCATATTCGCTTTAACCGCGCGTCGTCGCTCTTTGCCCGCTGCTGGCTGCTGGTGGAGGGGGAAACGGAAACCTGGGTTATCAACGAACTGGCGCGCCAGTGCGGCCACCATTTTGATGCGGAAGGCATTAAGGTGATTGAATTCGCCCAGTCGGGACTAAAGCCGCTGATAAAATTTGCTCGCCGGATGGGGATCGAGTGGCACGTTCTGGTCGACGGTGATGAGGCGGGCAAAAAATATGCCTCGACCGTGCGCAGCCTGCTGAATAACGAGCGTGAGGAAGAGCGCGACCATTTAACCATGCTCCCTGCGATGGACATGGAACACTTTATGTATCGTCAGGGGTTCGATGACGTCTTCCACCGCATTGCCATGGTGCCGGTCGATGTCCCGATGAACATGCGGCGCGTGATCGCCAAAGCCATTCATCGTTCGTCAAAACCGGATTTAGCCATTGAAGTGGCGACGGAAGCGGGAAGGCGGGGCGTAGAGGCGGTACCGACCCTGCTGCGGAAGATGTTTTCCCGCGTGCTGTGGCTGGCACGCGGGAAAGCGGATTAGCGTTGGGTCGCCTGTTTCACCTGCTGAATCAGGCTATCCAGCAGCTCGTAGCGGCGGCGATATTCGGAACGTTTTTTGCTGGCGATCTCTTCCATCGGTTTACGCGGCATGACGAGCGGCAGCATAAAGTTACCGTTATCCTGTTTTTCACTGCCGATAGAGATCCAGAAACTGTCGTAATCGGCCAACAGCTTCCCCTCTTTTTTCTTGCGGTAGCGCCAGCTGCGATAAATATGGGTATCGTTACTGACGGCGATAATCTGTTCTACCGGGAAGGCGGTGCCGAGGGTCATGGCGGCCTCGACCAACAGACGTTTCGGGAACAGACCATGGCAGGCTTTCGTCGCACCCTGGATCAGCTCATGGGGAACATGCGCTTTTGCCCCTTGCAAACCGCCAATGAACAGCGTCGATTTTCCCTCAAACTGGCACAGGGTGAAGGTCATCTCGGCCAGCACCGTATTCTGATGGTCGCAGAAGGCGAGGGTGGCTTCCCCTTCTTTATCCAGAAACGCATCGGCGCACAGACGGACGGTAAATTGCTGTTCATCTTTGCCGGTTAAGGTCAGCAGGGTGAAGCCCTTCTTCGAAAAATAACCCGTTAGCAGCGTCACCGGAAGCTGGCGGCTCATCGTCTGATAGTGCCAGTTGAGGGATTCCAGCGCATGCTGTCGATCCATATTCACCGTCAACCAGGGACGATGCAACCGACACGGTAGCCCTGGTTGTACCTGCAGCATCTGCATCAGACGTGGTTGTTTTGCAAGACTTGTTAACAGGCGCGCAGTGCTAATGGGTGTCGCTAGTGAACGTAACATGAATTTACGTCGATAGGCGGGGTTTTGCCACGCCAGTCCTGGTTTGAGCTTACCGAAAGCCAGATTTTTGAAGAGCTGCCAGCCAGATTTAGGCTGAGGCAAGTTTGAAAAAGGTGTATCGACGATGGAAGACATGATAGATCCTGCTTCTTGATGAAGATCTCCATTTCAGCAGGCGAACGTTCAACGTCTCGTAAACAAATTGTGACGATTTCAAGAAGTAGGGGTTTCGTTGAGGAGTCGTTTAGATAGAATCAACACTTATCATTGCCAGAAAATTTATTTGGAATATTTATGAACCTCAAGGGAAAACGCAGAACGCTGTTTCTGCTGCTGGCGGTCGTGGTTTTAGCCGGTGGATACTGGCTATGGCAGGTGCTGAACGCGCCGGTGCCACAGTATCAGACACTGATTGTTCGCCCGGGCGAACTGCAGCAAAACGTCCTCGCGACGGGCAAGCTTGACGCGCTGCGCAAGGTTGACGTCGGCGCTCAGGTCAGCGGCCAGTTGAAAACGCTGTCGGTTGAGATTGGTGACAAGGTGAAAAAAGGCCAGCTGCTCGGCGTTATCGATCCAGAACAGGCTGAGAACCAGATCCGCGAGGTGGAAGCCACGCTGATGGAACTGCGCGCGCAGCGTGCGCAGGCGCTGGCAGAACGTAACCTGGCCCAGGTGACGCTAACCCGTCAGCAGGCGCTGGCTAAAACTCAGGCTATTTCAAAACAAGATTTAGATACCGCCACCACTGAACTGGCGGTGAAACAGGCGCAGATTGGCACGATTGACGCGCAAATCAAACGCAATCAGGCTTCGCTGGATACGGCGAAAACCAACCTCGACTACACCCAAATTGTGGCACCGATGGCGGGCGAAGTGACCCAGATCACCACGCTCCAGGGGCAGACGGTGATTGCCGCACAGCAGGCGCCAAACATTCTGACGCTGGCGGACATGAGCACCATGCTGGTCAAAGCCCAGGTCTCAGAGGCGGATGTGATCCATCTTAAGCCGGGGCAGAACGCCTGGTTTACGGTGCTGGGCGATCCGCAGACGCGCTACGAAGGCGTGCTGAAAGACATTCTGCCGACGCCGGAAAAAGTGAACGACGCTATTTTCTACTATGCTCGTTTTGAAGTGCCAAACCCGCAGGGCGTGCTGCGTCTGGACATGACCGCACAGGTGCATATCCAGCTGACCGGCGTGAAGAACGTGCTGACCATTCCGCTCTCTGCGCTCGGCGAATCCGCCGGGGATAGCCGTTATAAAGTGAAAGTGCTGCGCAACGGCGAAACGCGCGAGCGCGAGGTTGTGATTGGCGCGCGCAACGACACTGACGTGGTGGTGGTGAAAGGGCTGGAAGAGGGCGAGGAGGTTGTTGTCAGCGAAAGCCTGCCCGGAGCCGCCAAATGACGGCGCTGCTTGAGCTGAATAACATTCGTCGCATCTATCCCTCCGGCGACGGTCCGGTGGAGGTGCTGAAAGGCATCTCCCTGCGCGTGGAAGCGGGCGAGATGGTGGCGATTGTCGGCGCATCGGGTTCCGGTAAATCGACGCTGATGAACATTCTCGGCTGCCTGGATAAACCCACCAGCGGTACCTATCGCGTGGCCGGGACGGATGTCTCCACGCTGGATGGCGACGCGCTGGCGAAGCTGCGCCGGGAACACTTCGGCTTTATCTTCCAGCGTTACCATCTGCTTTCTCACCTCAATGCCGCGCAGAACGTGGAAGTACCTGCGGTCTATGCGGGCGTCGAGCGTAAAAAACGCCTCGAGCGCGCGCAGATGCTGCTGACGCGTCTGGGGCTGGCAGAGCGGGTGGAGTACCTGCCCTCGCAGCTTTCCGGCGGCCAGCAGCAGCGCGTGAGTATTGCCCGCGCCCTGATGAACGGCGGGCAGGTGATCCTCGCGGATGAGCCGACCGGCGCGCTCGACAGCCATTCCGGCGAAGAGGTGATGGCGATCCTCCATCAGCTTCGCGATCAGGGGCACACGGTCATCATTGTTACCCACGATCCGCAGGTGGCGGCGCAGGCGGAACGCATTATTGCGATCCACGACGGCGAGCTGGTCAGCAATCCGCCGCCGCGCGAGTCCAGAGCAGCGGCGCCGAAAGAAGCGCTTCCGGCATCAACCGGCTGGGGACAGTTTTCCAGCGGCTTTCGTGAAGCGTTGACCATGGCCTGGCTGGCGATGGCGGCCAACAAAATGCGTACCCTGTTGACGATGCTCGGCATCATCATCGGTATCGCCTCGGTGGTGTCGATTGTGGTGGTGGGCGACGCGGCCAAGCAGCTGGTGCTGGCCGATATCCGCGCCATCGGTACCAATACCATTGACGTCTATCCCGGCAAAGACTTTGGCGACGACGAGCCGCAGTATCAGCAGGCGCTGAAATACGACGATCTGGCGGCCATTCAGAAGCAGCCGTGGGTCAACTCCGCCACGCCTACGGTGTCGCAGAACCTGCGCCTGCGCGTGGGCAATGTCGACGTTGCCGCCAGTGCGAACGGCGTTAGCGGAGACTATTTCAACGTCTACGGCATGACCTTCAGTGAAGGCGCTACCTTTAACGCCGAACAGCTGGCGGGCAGGGCGCAGGTGGTGGTGCTGGACGCGAACTCGCGCAGGCAGCTCTTCCCCAATAAAGTCAACGTGGTAGGCGAAGTGATCCTGGTCGGCAACATGCCTGCCACGGTCATCGGCGTGGCGGAAGAAAAGCAGTCGATGTTTGGCAGCAGCAAGATCCTGCGCGTCTGGCTGCCCTACACCACCATCTCCGGGCGGATTATGGGGCAGTCCTGGCTCAACTCCATCACCGTGCGCGTGAAGGAGGGCTACGACAGCGCGCTCGCCGAACAGCAGCTTGAGCGGCTGTTAACTCTGCGCCACGGGAAGAAAGATTTCTTCACCTGGAATATGGACGGCCTCTTGAAAACGGCGGAAAAGACCACACGTACTCTTCAGCTGTTCCTCACGCTGGTGGCGGTGATTTCGCTGGTCGTCGGCGGCATCGGGGTGATGAACATCATGCTGGTGTCGGTAACCGAGCGCACCCGGGAGATTGGCATCCGCATGGCGGTCGGGGCCCGCGCCAGCGACGTGCTGCAGCAGTTTTTGATTGAAGCCGTGCTGGTGTGTCTGGTCGGCGGGGCGATGGGCATTGCGCTCTCAATGATGATCGCGTTTGCACTCCAGCTCTTTTTACCCGGCTGGGAGATTGGCTTCTCGCCGGTTGCCATTATTACCGCATTTTTGTGTTCGACCTTTACCGGCATTTTGTTTGGCTGGTTGCCCGCCCGCAATGCGGCGCGGCTGGATCCGGTGGACGCGCTGGCTCGGGAATAACCCGAAAATAAAAATGCCAGCCGATCGGGCTGGCATTTTGACTGCGGGATGTACACAATAAAACAGAGAGCTATGCAACCGTCTCTGCTTCAACGGGTACGATTAGGCTTGCATGATTGCCTTTTGGTCCCTGGTGTACATCGAACCGGACGGACTGCCCGGCTTTGAGCGTTCTGTAACCATCCATCTGAATGGTGGAATAGTGAGCGAAGATATCCTCGCCGCCGCCTTCGGGGCAGATGAAGCCAAACCCTTTGGCGTTGTTGAACCACTTAACAGTACCCATTTCCATGCTTCGACATCCTTCGTAAATCTTATAAGTTAAGATGGAATGAACCGGTGGTGGAGTGGGGGCTGTTCAAAACCTCGCCATCTCACGCTTGTACAATTTAGAGAAACGAAAGAAGTCGTCAAGCGTTTGGCGCTGGAGATGGGACAATAATCAACCAAAGTTTGAAGCAGTTAACGCTATTGCAATAGTTTGTGACAGACATCGCGGATGACAGTAATAGATGATTGTTATCTAACATCTGAGGTAGATTCAAAGTGGTTATGCATAATGGGTAAGACCAACGATTGGCTGGATTTTGACCAGCTGGCGGAAGATAAAGTGCGCGACGCGCTAAAACCGCCATCTATGTATAAAGTTATGTTAATGAACGATGATTACACGCCGATGGAATTTGTTATTGACGTGCTACAAAAGTTCTTTTCTTATGATGTAGAACGTGCAACGCAACTGATGCTTACCGTTCATTATCGTGGCAAAGCTATCTGCGGCATCTTCACAGCCGAAGTGGCGGAAACCAAAGTAGCGATGGTGAACGACTATGCGAGGGAGAACGAGCATCCGTTGCTGTGTACGCTGGAAAAGGCCTGATAAGGCATAAAATTGGGGGAGGTGCCTATGCTCAATCAAGAACTGGAACTCAGTTTAAACATGGCTTTCGCCAGAGCGCGTGAGCACCGACATGAGTTTATGACCGTCGAGCATTTACTGCTCGCACTGCTTAGCAACCCATCTGCCCGCGAAGCGCTGGAAGCCTGCTCCGTGGATCTGGTGGCGCTACGTCAGGAACTCGAAGCCTTCATCGAACAAACCACACCGGTGCTGCCAGCCAGTGAAGAAGAGCGCGACACGCAGCCGACGCTCAGCTTCCAGCGCGTGCTGCAGCGCGCGGTATTCCACGTCCAGTCTTCCGGACGTAGCGAAGTGACTGGCGCAAACGTCTTAGTCGCCATCTTCAGCGAGCAGGAGTCACAGGCTGCCTACCTGCTGCGCAAACACGAAGTCAGCCGCCTCGACGTGGTTAACTTTATTTCTCACGGAACGCGCAAAGACGAGCCTAACCAGGCATCGGATTCCAGCAATCAGGTCAATAACAATGAAGAGCAAGCAGGCGGGGAGGATCGTATGGAAAACTTCACCACCAACCTTAACCAGCTTGCTCGCGTTGGCGGTATCGACCCGCTGATTGGTCGCGATAAAGAGCTGGAGCGCGCGATCCAGGTGCTGTGCCGTCGCCGCAAGAACAACCCGCTGCTGGTGGGGGAATCAGGCGTGGGTAAAACCGCGATTGCCGAGGGTCTTGCCTGGCGCATTGTGCAGGGCGACGTGCCGGAAGTGATTGCCGACTGCACCATCTACTCGCTGGATATCGGCTCGCTGCTGGCGGGCACCAAATACCGCGGTGATTTTGAAAAACGCTTCAAGGCGTTGTTAAAACAGCTGGAGCAGGACACCAACAGCATCCTGTTTATCGATGAGATCCACACCATCATCGGCGCAGGTGCGGCCTCCGGTGGCCAGGTGGATGCGGCTAACCTGATCAAACCGCTGCTCTCCAGCGGCAAGATCCGCGTGATTGGCTCCACGACCTACCAGGAGTTCAGCAACATCTTTGAGAAAGACCGTGCGCTGGCGCGCCGCTTCCAGAAAATCGACGTGACCGAACCGTCCGTCGAGGAAACGGTGCAGATCATCAACGGCCTGAAGCCGAAGTACGAAGCGCACCACGACGTGCGTTACACCGCAAAAGCGGTCCGTGCGGCGGTGGAGCTGGCGGTGAAATACATCAACGATCGTCATCTGCCGGATAAGGCGATAGACGTGATTGACGAGGCAGGGGCGCGTGCGCGTCTGATGCCGGCCAGCAAGCGTAAGAAAACCGTTAACGTGGCGGATATTGAGTCCGTGGTGGCCCGCATCGCGCGTATCCCTGAGAAGAGCGTTTCTCAGAGCGACCGCGACACGCTGCGCACCCTCGGCAATCGCCTGAAAATGCTGGTCTTTGGTCAGGATAAAGCCATTGAGGCCTTAACCGAAGCGATCAAGATGGCCCGCGCCGGACTGGGGCATGACCACAAGCCTGTCGGTTCCTTCCTGTTCGCTGGCCCGACCGGCGTGGGGAAAACCGAGGTGACGGTTCAGCTTTCCAAAGCGCTGGGCATTGAGCTGCTGCGCTTTGATATGTCCGAGTATATGGAGCGTCACACCGTCAGCCGTTTGATTGGTGCGCCTCCGGGCTACGTGGGCTTTGACCAGGGCGGCCTGCTCACCGACGCGGTGATCAAGCATCCGCACGCGGTCCTGCTGCTCGATGAAATCGAGAAGGCGCACCCGGACGTGTTCAACATCCTGCTGCAGGTGATGGACAACGGGACGCTGACCGACAACAACGGGCGCAAGGCGGACTTCCGCAACGTGGTGCTGGTGATGACCACCAACGCCGGGGTGCGTGAAACCGAGCGTAAATCCATCGGCCTGATCCACCAGGATAACAGCACCGATGCGATGGAGGAGATCAAGAAGATCTTCACGCCGGAGTTCCGTAACCGTCTGGACAACATTATCTGGTTCGATCACCTGTCTACCGAGGTGATCCATCAGGTGGTGGACAAGTTCATCGTCGAGCTGCAGGTTCAGCTGGATCAGAAAGGCGTGTCGCTGGAAGTGAGCCAGGAGGCCCGCAACTGGCTGGCCGAGAAAGGCTACGACCGTGCGATGGGCGCCCGTCCGATGGCGCGCGTGATTCAGGACAACCTGAAGAAACCGCTCGCGAACGAGCTGCTGTTTGGCTCGCTGGTGGACGGCGGCCAGGTGACCGTGGCGCTGGACCAGGCGAAGAACGAACTGACGTACGATTTCCAGAGTGCGGCGAAGCACAAGCCGGAAGCGGCTCACTGAGTTGTAAGATAAAAGCAAAACGGCAACTTCGGTTGCCGTTTTTTTTGTTTTCTCCCTCTCCCCGTGGGAGAGGGCCGGGGTGAGGGCAACAGGCCGCAGAGGAATTTTGCGAGGCGCTTTCCAGTTTCTTTCGAAGTCAGTTGCTGGATAAATCCACAGTAATAAAATGGCGGCGCACCTGCAAAATCAGGTGCCGGGATTGGCGTCCTGAAAGTGTGCACAAACAATCTTACGTGCATAAAGGATCACATATGACTGATATTAATAATTTCGCCCAACTTTACAGCGAACTCTCCCTCAACCCCGATCTCCCAACCCTTGCCGAGCGCTGCAAACTGCTCACCGAAATCCTTCTCGACTGCAAATCACTCCCCCAAACGCAGCCCGTTTGCCGTTGCCTCGGGCTTATCTGGAAGAGGTGAAAACCGGCCTCACGGAATCCATGCGTGATTTTCAGATACTGGAATTTGAGGAAGAAGCGGAACAACCGCGGCAAAAAGAGTGGCTGCTGGAAGATACAGAAACGAAATGTGACTACTGCCGGGCGTTAAACCACGTGCTGCTGGTGTCGCATTTTGACCGCGATATGTTGCCGCATCTTACGGGATTACTTCACGACATGGCACATTCTATGGCAGGGGATTTAATCGCTCCTGTACAACCATGGATGACAATACATCTTCCGACGCAGCAACACTAAAGCCATAAATAAAAAAGGCCGGGATAATCCCGACCTTTTAAATATTCATCTGCCATTACAGGCGAAAACAATTAGCGACTACGGAAGACAATGCGGCCTTTGCTCAGGTCGTACGGGGTCAGTTCAACAGTCACTTTGTCGCCCGTCAAAATGCGGATGTAGTTTTTGCGCATTTTACCGGAGATGTGCGCAGTTACCACGTGACCGTTTTCCAGCTCTACGCGAAACATGGTATTAGGTAACGTATCAAGTACGGTACCCTGCATTTCAATATTGTCTTCTTTGGCCATCTAATCCTCTGGGGTATCACTACCAAGTTTTGAACCGGCAAGATAATGCCGAAATTCATCAATTAAGTAAAGAATTGCGCGATTAAAACGCAGCAAAACAGTTTCGGCGCATTGCCCAAGCGTCACGGTACAACCGAACAGGAAGCGCATTCGTAAAGGGGAGACGACAGGATAAACGTCAGGACGTTATCTGAAGCGAGGGTCCCAAACGGCGGCGGGGCAACAGGCAGAAGCTACTCTGCGGCGTAATTATAACACCCTCACAAAAAATATGCGGAAAACATTTAGGCATTGGGCATAAAGAGCGTTCTCGGTATCCAGAAGTCGCGCGGGAGCTTCTCCTGACGGCTGGCATCCAGCTGTTCGATGTACTGGCGTCGCGGAATTTCAACAGCACCCAGGGAGGCCGTGTGCTCGTTGAGCACCTGACAATCGATCAGGCGTCCGCCGCGCTGGGCAAACGCCTGGCAGAAGACCAGCAGTGCGGTTTTCGAGGCGTTAACCGCACGAGAGAACATCGACTCGCCGCAGAACAGCGTCCCCTGCGCCACGCCGTACATGCCGCCGACGAGTGCTCCGCCTTCCCACACCTCGATGGAGTGGGCGTAGCCAAGCTCATGGAGCTGGTGGTAGGCGGTAATGATATCGCGGGTTATCCATGTCCCTTCATAACGGTCTTCAGCACAGCCTTCAATGACCTGACCAAAGGCGTGGTTGAGGGTGACGCGGTAAGGTGATTTCGCATGGAAACGCTTCATGCTGCGGCTCAGGTGAAACTGCCCTGGCCACAGCACGGCACGCGGATCGGGAGACCACCATAAAATCGGATCGCCGGGGGAAAACCAGGGGAATATTCCGCGCTGGTACGCCATTAATAGTCGAGCGGGACTGAGGTCACCGCCAAGGGCCAGCAGCCCGTTGGGCTCACGCAGCGCCCCTTCCGGAGAAGGGAACGCGATGTTATGACGAGAAAGCTGGACCAGGCGCATGACAGCAAAACTCCAGTACGCGAGTGAGGACGCTACAAATATAGTCTACAGACGCTGTTTAAACTGGTAGTAGCGACCCTGTTTCGCCAACAGCTCTGCGTGACTACCTTGCTCAATAATGTGTCCGTTGTCCATCACAATTATCCGATCAAAACTCGCCAGTCCGCGCAGGCGGTGCGTGACCATCAGCACGGTTTTGCCGGTCATAACATTGGCCAGCAAATCAAGGATTTGGCTCTCGGTCGTGGCATCCAGCCCTTCGGTGGGCTCGTCAAGCAGCATTAGCGGCGCATCGTGCAGCAGCGCGCGCGCAATCGCCAGACGGCGCAGTTCACCGCCGGAGAGTTGACGACCGCCTTCGCCCAGCCAGCTGTTCAATCCCTCGTCCTCAAGCAGCTTATGCAGACCGACCTGTTCCAGCATGGCGCGAAGCGCATCATCCGTGGCCACTGGCGCGGCCAGCAGCAGGTTATCGCGCAGCGTGGCGCTAAACAGATGCACGCGCTGTGGAACGACGCTCACTGTCTTGCGCAGGGCCTGCTCGCTGAAATCAGTTAGCAACGTATTATTAAAACGAATCTGACCGCGCTGCGGATCCCAGGCGCGGGTCAGCAGCTGCAGCAGCGTCGATTTACCGCAGCCGGTACGGCCGAGGATCGCAATCCGCTGTCCTGCATTAACTGACATATTGATACCGTCCAGCGCGTTCTGCGCCTGTTTGTCGTAGGCGAAAGTGACCTCTTCCAGCGTCAGCGCAACCTGCTCTGGAACAGCGGTTTGCCCGGCACTGAACGTAACTTCAGGCTCCTGCTCCGCAATCTGGGTGATGCGCAGGGCAGAGGCGATGACCTGACCCAGATGCTGGAAGGCGCCCGTCACCGGGGCCAGCGCTTCAAACGCCGCCAGCGCGCAGAAGACGAAAAGGGCAATAAGCGGACCCGGCTGTGGATTCCCCCCGACATCGCCGGAGGCCAGCCACAGCATGGCTATCACCGCCACGCCGCCGATCAGCATCATCAGCGCCTGAGAGAAGGCCGTCAGCTCCGACTGGCGGCGCTGGGCTTCATGCCAGTTCAGCTCCGTACTTTCCATCCGCGCGCGGTAGCGCTTGCTGGCACCAAAAATGGTCAGCTCAGCCTGCCCCTGAAGCCAGGCGGTCAGCTGCTGACGGTAGTCCCCGCGCAGACGCGTCAGGTTTTCCCCGGTGGATTTCCCGGCGCGGTAAAACAGCGGCGGCAAAATGATGAGCGTCAGCAGCATGATCCCGCCCAGCGTCAGCGCCACGGGAACATCCAGAACAGACAGCCCCAGCGTGACCACCACAATCACCACAAATGCGCCCACGATCGGGGAGATCACGCGCAGGTACAGGTGATCCAGCGTGTCGACATCCGCAACGACACGGTTGAGTAGCTCACCCTGACGAAAACGCGCCAGCCCGGCAGGGGAGAGGGGCAGCAGTTTGCTAAAGGTATAGATACGCAGGTGCTGCAGCACGCGGAAAGTGGCGTCGTGACTGACCAGCCGTTCGAAATAGCGTCCGGCAGTACGGGTGATGGCGGTACCGCGAACCCCGGCAGCCGGAAGCATGTAATTGAAGCTGTATAATCCGGCGAACCCCGCGACGGCCGAGGCCGACAGGAACCAGCCGGAAAGCGTGAGCAGGCCGATGCTGGCGAGCAGCGTGACAATGGCCAGCACAATCCCCAGCGTCAGCATCCATTTGTGGCGTTTATAGAGCGCAAGATAAGGCAGCAGAGCACGCATCAGATGTCCTCCTGACGGTTCGACAGCAGGGCGGCAAACGGTCCCTGCGCGGCAACGAGAGAGGCGTAATCGCCTTGCTCAACAATACGGCCGTTCTCCATGACCCAGATCTGGTCCCAGTCGGCAATGCCTTCCAGCTGATGGGTGACCATCAGGGTAGTTTGCTGCCGGGAGGCGGCGTTCAGGGCTTCCATTACGCGCTGCTCGCTGTGGGCATCCAGGCTGGCGGCGGGCTCATCCAGCAGCATCAGCTGGCAAGGATTCAACAACGCGCGGGCAACGGCCACACGCTGCGCCTGTCCGACCGACAGCCCGGCGGACTGGTCACCGACCACGGTATCTACCCCTTGCGGGAGCAGCGGCAGAAACTCGCTGACCCAGGCGCGGTCGAGAACCGATTGCAGTTCATCTTCACGCGCATCCGGGCGCGCCAGCAGGACGTTTTCACGCAGCGTAGCGGCGGGAAGCTGCGGGTTTTGGCCCACCCAGCTGAGCTGTTTACGCCAGGCGTCAGGATCGAGGTTACGCAGTTCGGTTCTGTTGATCCGCAGTGAACCCGTATAGGCCATAAATCCGGATAGCGCATTCAGCAGAGAACTTTTCCCGGAACCGCTGGTGCCGACGAGCACCACGCGTTGTCCGGCAGGTAAGGTAAAGTTCAGCGGACCCGCAAGCACTTTGCCTTCGGGTGACAGAATGGAAAAGTCCTGCGCTTCGATGGTCACGGGCTCTTTAGCATTCAGCGTCACGTCACCGCGCTCCGGGTGTGCCAGCGGCGTTTCCAGGAACGTTTTCAGGCTATCGGCTGCGCCAACCGCCTGGGCTTTGGCGTGATAGAAGGTCCCCAGATCGCGAAGCGGCTGGAAAAACTCCGGGGCCAGGATCAGCGCCAGGAACCCGGCAGAAAGGGTCACCGCCGTGCCGTAATGGCCGAAATCCAGCGCGCCGAGGTAGGAGAACCCGAAGTAGACCGCCACGAGGGCAATCGACAGAGAGGTAAAGAATTCCAGTACGCCGGAAGACAAGAAGGCGAGGCGTAACACTTCCATGGTGCGCTGACGGAAGTCCTGTGACGCCTGGCGAATGTTTTCGGTTTCCGCTTCACCGCGGCCAAAAATGCGTAACGTCTCCATGCCGCGCAGACGATCGAGGAAATGGCCGCTCAGGCGACCCAGTGCCAGGAAGTTACGGCGGTTGGCATCCGCAGCCCCCATCCCGACCAGCGCCATAAACAGTGGGATCAGCGGGGCGGTGCCCATCAGAATCAGCGCAGCCATCCAGTTCACCGGGAAGATGGCGATCACGATCAGCAGCGGAACGAAGACGGCAAGGGCCATCTGCGGCAGATAGCGCGCATAGTAGTCGTGCATATCGTCAATCTGCTCAAGGATCAGCGTCGCCCAGCTACCGGCTGGTTTACCCTGGATCCACGCGGGCCCGGCTTCCTGAAGCCTGTCGAGCACCTGACGGCGGATCTCGTAGCGGATGTGCTGTCCGGCGTGAAAACCGACGCGCTCACGCAGCCACACCACCCAGGCGCGCAGGATAAAAATCAGGATCAGGACAATAAAGGGCAGCAGGAGCGCTTCGCGTGGAATGTTCTCCATGATCATGTGATTAAGAATGCGGGCCAGCAGCCATGCCTGGGCAACAATCAACAGGCCGCTAACGAACCCCAGGAGACGGGAGATCGTAAGCCAGCGGCGGGAAATAACGCTTTGCTGTTTCAGCCAGCGTGTTAACTCTTGTTGACGGGTTTTTTCCATTGCGTACTTTGCAGGTGACGTTATTAGAAATTGGGCAGCGCAATGTTACAACGGGGAGACAATAAAGGCGACTTATCGCCGCCTTTATTTACGTTTGTTACTGACTTGTAAAGATTATTTACCTTGTTCAGCCAGCCCATCGAGGTAGCGTTCAGCGTCCAGCGCGGCCATACAGCCGGTGCCCGCAGAGGTGATCGCCTGACGGTAAATATGGTCCATCACGTCGCCGGCCGCAAACACGCCCGGGATGCTGGTCTGGGTCGCGTTACCGTGAATGCCGGACTGCACTTTGATGTAGCCATTTTCCAGCTCCAGCTGACCGTCGAAGATCGCGGTGTTCGGGCTGTGACCGATCGCCACAAACAGACCCGCCACTTCCAGCGTTTCGACGTTATCGGTGTTCTGGGTATCACGGATACGCAGACCGGCAACGCCCATCTGGTCGCCCGTCACCTCTTCCAGGGTACGGTTGGTGTGCAGCACGATGTTGCCGCTTGCCACTTTATCCATCAGGCGCTTGATCAGGATCTTCTCCGCGCGGAAGGTGTCGCGACGGTGGATCAGGTGCACCTCAGAGGCAATGTTCGCCAGGTAAAGCGCTTCTTCTACGGCGGTGTTGCCGCCGCCGATGACCGCGACTTTCTGATTGCGGTAGAAGAAACCGTCGCAGGTTGCGCAGGCAGAAACGCCGCGGCCTTTGAACGCTTCTTCGGATGGCAGACCGAGGTAACGGGCAGAGGCGCCGGTGGCGATGATCAGCGCGTCACAGGTGTATTCGCCGCTGTCGCCCGTCAGGCGGAACGGACGGTTCTGCAGATCGACCTTATTGATGTGATCGAACAAAATTTCGGTTTCGAATTTTGCAGCATGCTCGTGCATACGCTCCATCAGCAGCGGCCCGGTCAGGTCGTTCGGGTCCCCTGGCCAGTTTTCCACTTCGGTGGTGGTGGTCAGCTGACCGCCTTTTTCCATGCCGGTGATGAGTACCGGGTGCAGGTTAGCGCGTGCAGCGTAGACCGCCGCGGTATATCCCGCAGGTCCAGAACCAAGGATTAGCAGCTTACTGTGTTTGGCCGTGCCCATGAGATCCCCATTGTTGTTGGCAGACATTTGGCTGGATTGTAGGGAATTTGTTGTCGTAAAAAAAGAGCGCAGCAATTTTGATATCAATCTGTGTAATAGCCACGGACGATGAATAGCGCGCGATAACATCAGGCTTTCTCCTGAAAACCGGTCGTTTGTAAGGCAATAAAATGAGGATTAATACCCTGCCGCAATGAATATCCGGCATGTTGTACTAAAAAACGATGTTTTGCTTTGACAATCCCCTGCGCTTTTGCGAAAACATTCAAGGAAGAAGAAAAAACCGTGTTAACCGTATGCCGCATAGGCATGCACGTAAATGCCATTTTTACCGGGTCAGTGAAATCTACGCATGGCGTGGACAGACGCCATACGTGATGTCGGTGACTGCCTTCGGGCAACGGTCTTCTTACCAACAGAACCCGAATCCGCATCGCGTCTAATACATAATCAGGCGATGTGATGACTAACGGGTACAGGCTCTGAACAGTGATGTGCACAGGGTCCAGGCAGGAGTAGGGAAGGAATACAGAGAGACAATAATAATGGTAGATAGCAAGAAGCGCCCTGGCAAAGATCTCGACCGTATCGATCGTAACATTCTTAATGAATTGCAAAAGGATGGGCGTATTTCCAACGTCGAGCTTTCAAAACGTGTGGGACTTTCCCCGACGCCGTGCCTTGAGCGTGTGCGCCGACTGGAAAGACAGGGTTTCATTCAGGGCTATACTGCTCTGCTGAACCCGCATTATCTGGATGCCTCACTTCTGGTATTTGTTGAGATTACTCTGAATCGTGGTGCGCCGGATGTGTTTGAGCAATTTAACGCCGCTGTACAGAAACTTGAAGAAATTCAAGAGTGTCACCTGGTATCCGGTGATTTCGACTACCTGTTGAAAACCCGTGTGCCTGATATGTCCGCCTACCGTAAGCTGCTGGGTGAAACCCTGCTGCGTCTGCCAGGCGTGAACGACACCCGTACCTATGTGGTGATGGAAGAGGTCAAACAGAGCAATCGTCTGGTTATTAAGACGCGCTAACACGGAACAGGTGCAAAATCAGCGTAGTTTGATTACACTCCTGTTAATCCATACAGCAACAGTGCCGGGGAGTCCCGGCACTGTTGTCCGTTTTAGCAAACAGGCAGGATATGCCTGATACCTGGAGAGCCTTTCTTGAGCCAGGAATACACTGAAGACAAAGAAGTCACACTATCGAAGCTAAGCAGCGGACGTCGTCTCCTCGAGGCTTTGCTGATTGTTATTGCCCTTTTTGCCGTCTGGCTGATGGCAGCCTTACTCAGTTTCAACCCCTCGGATCCCAGCTGGTCACAAACTGCATGGCATGAGCCTATCCATAATTTAGGCGGTGTCCCCGGTGCCTGGCTTGCGGACACGCTGTTTTTCATTTTCGGTGTGATGGCCTATACCCTTCCCGTCATTATCATTGGCGGATGCTGGTTTGCGTGGCGTCATCGTCAGAACGATGATTACATCGACTATTTCGCCGTGTCGCTGCGCCTGATTGGCGCGCTGGCGCTGATCCTCACCTCGTGCGGGCTGGCAGCGATTAATGCGGATGATATCTGGTACTTCGCCTCTGGCGGGGTGATCGGCAGTTTGTTGAGCTCTGCGCTACAGCCGATGCTGCACAGCAGCGGCGGCACGCTCGCATTGCTCTGCATCTGGGCGGCCGGGCTGACATTGTTTACCGGCTGGTCCTGGGTGAGCATTGCCGAGAAAATCGGCAGTTTTATCCTCACTATTCTGACCTTCGCCAGCAACCGTACCCGTCGTGACGATACGTGGGTTGATGAAGACGAGTACGAAGAGGAAGAGGAAGATGACGCGCCTGTGCAGCGTCGCGAGTCTCGTCGTGCGCGTATCCTGCGCGGCGCGCTGGCGCGTCGTCAGCGTGTTGCTGAGAAATTTGCCAACCCGCTTGGCCGTAAAACCGATGCGGCGCTCTTCTCCGGTAAACGCATGGATGAAGACGAGCAGGTGGCGTATCGCGCGGCGGGTGTCGCCGTCGATCCTGACGATGTGCTCTTCTCCGGCAGCCGGGCCATGCCGGGTGACTTCGACGAATACGATCCGCTGTTAAATGGCCACTCGGTTACCGAGCCGGTTGCGGCAGCAGCAGCCGCGACGACCGCTGCGCAGGCGTATGCCGCGCCGGTCGACGCTGTGATGCCATCCGCGCCGGTTTCGCCGCCGGAATCCGTTATTCAGCAGCCGCAGGTTGACTGGCAGACTGCGCCCGGTGTTCACACGCCGGAGCCCGTTATCGCACCTGAACCTGAAAGCTACGTCCCTGTGCAGCAGGAGCAGTGGCAGCAGCCTTATCAGCCGCCGCAGCCTGCGTATGAACCGCAAGATTACCCGCACTATGAACAGCCGGTGGCCCAACCTTATCAGGAGTATGTGCCTGAACCGGTTGAACCTGTGCAGCCTTATGTTGAGCCGCAGCCTGAACCTGAAATCGTGGAAGAGGTGAAGCCCGCCCGTCCACCGCTGTACTATTTCGAAGAAGTCGAAGAGCGACGTGCGCGTGAACGCGAGCAGCTGGCTGCCTGGTACCAGCCGGTGCCTGAACCGGTGCAGGAGCCGGTGACGAAAGCGCCTTCTGTTTCCGTTCCACCGATCGACCCGACGCCTGCAGTCGCACCGGTAGCGGAAAGCGTGAAGCAGGCTACCGCGGCGGCTGCCGCAGCTGCACCTGTATTTAGTCTGGCAACAGGGGGCGCGCCACGCCCTCAGGTGAAGGAGGGGATTGGTCCGCAACTGCCTCGCCCTAACCGCGTTCGCGTTCCAACCCGCCGAGAGCTTGCCTCCTACGGTATCAAGCTGCCTTCCCAGCGTATGGCTGAAGAGAAAGCGCGCGAGTCTGACTACGAAGATGACGCCGATGAAATGCAGCAGGACGAGCTGGCGCGCCAGTTCGCTGCGCAGCAGAATCAGCGCTACGGTGAAGAATACCAGCACGATGAACCGGTGCTGGAAGATGAAGAGGACGCGGCAGAAGCAGAACTGGCGCGCCAGTTTGCCGCCACCCAGCAGCAGCGCTATTCCGGTGAGCAACCGGCGGGTGCAAACCCGTTCTCGCTGTCTGATTTTGAATTCTCGCCGATGAAGGATCTGGTGGATGATGGCCCGAGCGAGCCTTTATTTACCCCGAGCGTGATGCCGGAAGCAGCGCCTCTGCGCCAGCAGCCAGCACCACAGACATACTCGCAGCCTCAACAACCTGTTCAGCAGCCGTATGCTCAACCGCAGCAGGCACCACAGCCGCCGCAGGAGAGCCTGATTCACCCGCTGCTGATGCGTAACGGTGACAGTCGTCCGCTGCAGCGTCCAAGCACGCCGCTGCCGTCTCTGGATCTGTTAACGCCGCCGCCGTCAGAAGTGGAACCGGTCGATACCTTCGCGCTCGAACAAATGGCGCGTCTGGTCGAAGCCCGTCTGGCTGACTTCCGCATCAAGGCGGACGTGGTGAACTACTCGCCGGGTCCTGTTATCACCCGTTTTGAACTGAATCTGGCGCCTGGCGTTAAGGCCGCGCGCATTTCCAACCTGTCCCGCGACCTGGCGCGTTCTCTGTCGACCGTGGCGGTACGTGTGGTGGAAGTAATTCCGGGTAAACCTTACGTTGGCCTTGAGCTGCCGAACAAGAAACGTCAGACCGTCTACCTGCGTGAAGTGCTGGATAACACCAAATTCCGCGATAACCCATCTCCGCTGACCGTGGTGCTGGGTAAAGATATCGCGGGCGATCCGGTGGTGGCGGATCTCGCGAAAATGCCTCACCTGCTGGTCGCGGGTACTACCGGTTCCGGTAAGTCTGTCGGTGTGAACGCCATGATCCTCAGCATGCTGTATAAAGCGCAGCCGGAAGATGTGCGTTTCATCATGATCGACCCGAAAATGCTCGAACTGTCGGTCTACGAAGGCATCCCGCATCTGCTGACCGAAGTTGTGACCGACATGAAGGACGCCGCCAACGCCCTGCGATGGAGCGTCAATGAGATGGAACGCCGCTACAAGCTGATGTCTGCGCTGGGCGTGCGTAACCTGGCCGGTTATAACGAGAAAATCGCCCAGGCGGTGCGCATGGGACGTCCGATTCCGGATCCTTACTGGAAACCGGGTGACAGCATGGATGCCCAGCATCCGGTGCTGGAAAAACTGCCTTATATCGTCGTGCTGGTCGATGAATTCGCTGACCTGATGATGACCGTCGGTAAGAAAGTGGAAGAGTTGATTGCCCGTCTGGCGCAGAAAGCGCGTGCGGCCGGTATTCACCTTGTGCTGGCGACCCAGCGTCCTTCCGTTGACGTTATTACCGGCCTTATCAAAGCGAACATTCCGACGCGTATCGCCTTTACCGTATCAAGTAAAATTGACTCCCGTACCATTCTTGACCAGGGCGGCGCAGAGTCGCTGCTGGGTATGGGTGACATGCTCTATTCCGGCCCGAACTCCACCTCTCCGGTGCGTGTCCACGGTGCGTTCGTCCGCGATGAGGAAGTTCACGCCGTCGTGCAGGACTGGAAAGCGCGCGGTCGTCCACAATATGTTGACGGCATTACCAGCGATACGGAAAGCGAAGGCGGTGGCGGTGGCTTCGACGGAGGCGAAGAGCTGGATCCGTTATTCGATCAGGCGGTTAGCTTCGTTACCGAAAAACGCAAAGCGTCCATCTCTGGGGTGCAGCGTCAGTTCCGCATCGGCTATAACCGCGCGGCGCGTATCATCGAGCAGATGGAAGCACAGGGCATTGTGAGCGAGCAGGGGCATAACGGTAACCGCGAGGTGCTGGCACCGCCGCCGTTTGATTAACCTTCAGCGATTGCAAAGAAGGGTAAATCAGCCAAAATTAAGCATTTTCTTCTGTCGCCTGCCTTCGGGCAGGTCCAGAATAGAAGACGGAAACCCCATATCGGGAAGACGTATTTTAAGGAATAACAATGAAAAAAATCGCCATCGCCTGTGCATTACTCACCAGTTTTGTCGCCAGCAGCGTCTGGGCTGATGCAGCCAGCGACCTTAAAAGCCGACTGGATAAAGTAAGCAGCTTCCACGCCAGCTTCACGCAAAAAGTGACTGACGGCAGCGGCAACGCGGTGCAGGAAGGCCAGGGAGATTTGTGGGTAAAACGCCCGAATCTGTTCAACTGGCACATGACCCAGCCGGATGAGAGCATCCTGGTGTCTGACGGCAAAACCTTATGGTTCTTCAACCCGTTCGTTGAGCAGGCTACGGCGACCTGGCTGAAGGATGCCACCAGTAATACGCCGTTTATGCTGATTGCCCGTAACCAGGCCAGCGACTGGCAGCAGTACAATATTAAACAAACGGGTGACGAGTTTGTCCTGACGCCGAAAGGTAGCAACGGCAACCTGAAGCAGTTCACCATTAACGTAAGCACCAACGGTACCATTAATCAGTTCGGCGCGGTTGAGCAGGACGATCAGCGCAGCAGCTACCAGCTTAAATCTCAGCAGAACGGCGCCGTTGATGCATCGAAATTCACCTTTACCCCGCCGCAGGGCGTAACGGTGGACGACCAACGCAATAAGTAAGAGGCGTGAGTGGGCAATCTGTCGCTCGATTTTTCAGATAACGCGTTTCAACCTCTGGCCGCTCGCATGCGGCCAGAAAATTTAGCGCAGTACATCGGCCAGCAGCACCTGCTGGCTGCCGGTAAGCCATTGCCGCGCGCTATTGAGGCCGGGCATCTTCACTCCATGATCCTCTGGGGCCCCCCTGGTACCGGCAAGACCACGCTTGCAGAAGTGATCGCCCGCTATGCCAACGCGGACGTCGAACGTATCTCGGCGGTCACCTCCGGCGTGAAAGAGATCCGCGAAGCGATCGAGCGTGCGCGGCAGAACCGCAATGCCGGGCGGCGCACCATCCTCTTCGTGGATGAAGTCCACCGCTTCAACAAGAGCCAGCAGGATGCCTTCCTGCCGCATATTGAAGACGGCACGATCTTCTTCATCGGCGCGACCACCGAAAACCCGTCGTTTGAGCTGAACTCGGCGCTGCTTTCCCGCGCGCGCGTTTACCTGCTCAAATCGCTGACGACAGAGGATATCGAAAAGGTTCTTACTCAGGCGATGGACGACAAAGCGCGGGGCTACGGCGGGCAGGATATCGTTCTGCCTGACGACACGCGTCGTGCGATTGCCGAGCTGGTCAACGGCGATGCGCGTCGGGCGCTGAATACGCTGGAAATGATGGCCGATATGGCCGAAGTCGACGATGCCGGAAAGCGGGTGCTGAAGCAGGAGCTGCTCACCGAAATTGCCGGGGAGCGCAGCGCGCGTTTCGATAACAAAGGCGACCGTTTTTACGACCTGATCTCGGCGCTGCATAAGTCCGTGCGCGGCAGCGCGCCGGATGCGGCGCTTTACTGGTACGCGCGCATTATCACTGCGGGCGGCGATCCGTTATACGTCGCGCGTCGCTGCCTGGCGATTGCGTCAGAAGATGTCGGCAATGCCGATCCTCGCGCTATGCAGGTCGCGCTTTCGGCCTGGGACTGCTTCACCCGCGTTGGACCCGCGGAAGGCGAACGTGCCATAGCGCAGGCGATTGTCTATCTGGCCTGCGCGCCGAAAAGCAATGCGGTTTATACCGCCTTCAAAGCGGCGATGTCCGACGCGCGCGAACGGCCGGACTACGATGTGCCGGTTCACCTGCGTAACGCGCCGACCAGGCTGATGAAAGAGATGGGTTACGGGCAGGAGTATCGCTACGCTCACGACGAACCCAATGCCTACGCTGCCGGGGAGGAATATTTCCCGCAGGAGATGGCACAAACGCGCTATTATCACCCCACAAACAGAGGTCTTGAGGGCAAGATTGGTGAAAAGCTCACCTGGCTCGCCGGACAGGATCAAAATAGCCCTATAAAACGCTACCGTTAGTTCAATCGTTGCGGTAATGTTGGCAATGTATCCTTGTGGCCGCAGGCTGTGGTCACATTTTCCTATTTTAATTCGATAAGCACAGGATAAGCATGCTCGATCCCAATCTGCTGCGTAATGAGCCAGACGCAGTCGCTGAAAAACTGGCACGCCGGGGCTTTAAGCTGGATGTAGATAAGCTGCGCGCTCTTGAAGAGCGTCGTAAAGTTCTGCAGGTACAAACTGAAAATCTGCAGGCAGAGCGTAACTCTCGATCGAAATCCATCGGCCAGGCGAAAGCGCGCGGGGAAGATATTGAGCCATTACGCCTGGAAGTGAACAAACTGGGTGAAGAACTGGATCAGGCGAAAGCTGAGCTGGACGTTCTTCAGGCCGAGATTCGTGATATTGCCCTGGCTATCCCGAATATTCCTGACGACAGCGTGCCTGTCGGCAAAGATGAAAACGACAACGTTGAAGTGAAACGCTGGGGCACGCCTCGTGAGTTTGACTTCGAGGTGCGCGATCACGTGACGCTGGGCGAAATGCACGCGGGCCTGGATTTTGCGGCAGCGGTTAAGCTGACCGGCTCTCGCTTCGTGGTGATGAAAGGCCAGATTGCCCATCTGCACCGTGCGCTGGCGCAGTTCATGCTGGATCTGCACACCGAGCAGCATGGCTACAGCGAAACCTACGTACCGTATCTGGTTAACCACGATACGCTGTACGGTACGGGCCAGCTGCCGAAATTTGCCGGCGATCTGTTCCATACCCGTCCGCTGGACGAAGAAGCAGACAGCAGCAACTACGCGCTGATCCCAACCGCTGAAGTGCCGCTGACTAACCTCGTGCGTGATGAGATCATCGACGAAGACGACCTGCCAATCAAACTGACGGCGCACTCTCCGTGCTTCCGTTCTGAAGCCGGTTCTTACGGTCGCGACACGCGCGGTCTGATCCGTATGCACCAGTTCGACAAGGTTGAGATGGTGCAGATCGTCCGTCCTGAAGAATCCATGGACGCGCTGGAAGAGATGACCGGCCACGCAGAGAAAGTGCTGGAGCTGCTGGGTCTGCCGTACCGTCGTATGGCGCTGTGTACCGGTGATATGGGCTTTGGCGCCTGCAAGACCTTCGATCTGGAAGTGTGGGTGCCTGCGCAGAACACCTACCGTGAAATCTCCTCCTGCTCTAACGTCTGGGATTTCCAGGCGCGCCGCATGCAGGCTCGCTGCCGCAGCAAATCTGACAAGAAAACCCGTCTGGTGCATACCCTGAACGGTTCTGGCCTGGCTGTAGGCCGTACGCTGGTTGCCGTGCTGGAAAACTACCAGCAGGCAGACGGTCGTATTGAGATCCCTGAAGTGCTGCGTCCATACATGAAAGGCCAGCAGTACATCGGCTAATATTTGTCTTAAAACAAAAAAGCGCCTCAGGGCGCTTTTTTTATGCCTTTGATTTGATACGAAGCAATAACCTCTCCCTCTAAAGTAGTAATACTCCTCCGAATGAAAGTCAGCACAAAAAGCTGATAACGAAGATATTCGTTATATATAAAACTACATAGCGGTATGCGCCGCCTCTCTTTTCTTTGTGAGCAACCAAAGTGAGTCTCTATGAAAATCAACGCGCCTGAAGCATTAATGGCTGCCGAGGTCACTCGCCGTGGGTTGATGAAAACCACGGCCATAGGCGGCCTGGCCGTAGCCAGCAGTGCCTTCACGCTCCCCTTTACACGACTGGCGTCGGCGGCAGAGGCTCTGTCCCCGGCCACTGCCCCGGAAAAAGTGGTGTGGAGTGCCTGTACCGTCAATTGCGGTAGCCGTTGTCCGCTGCGTATGCATGTGGTGGATGGTGAAATTAAATATGTCGAAACCGACAATACCGGGGACGATAACTACGAAGGGTTACATCAGGTCCGTGCCTGCCTGCGTGGTCGCTCCATGCGTCGTCGTGTCTATAATCCGGACCGCCTGAAATACCCGATGAAGCGCGTCGGTAAGCGCGGGGAAGGGAAGTTCGAGCGAATTAGCTGGGATGAAGCCTACGACATCATCGCCACCAATATGCAGCGCCTTATCAAAGAGTACGGCAACGAATCCATCTACCTGAACTACGGCACCGGGACGCTCGGCGGCACGCTGACCCGCTCCTGGCCACCAGGTAAAACGCTGGTGGCGCGCCTGATGAACTGCTGCGGCGGTTATCTCAATCACTATGGTGACTACTCTTCGGCGCAGATCGCTGCTGGCCTGAACTACACCTATGGCGGCTGGGCGGACGGCAACAGCCCGTCTGATATCGAAAACAGTAAGCTGGTCGTCCTGTTTGGTAACAATCCGGGCGAAACCCGCATGAGCGGCGGCGGGGTGACCTACTACCTCGAACAGGCCCGCGCTAAATCCAATGCCCGCATGATCATCATCGATCCGCGCTATACCGACACCGGTGCCGGACGCGAAGATGAGTGGATCCCCATTCGTCCGGGTACCGATGCGGCGCTGGTCTCCGCCCTGGCGTGGGTGATGATCACAGAGAACCTTGTCGATCAGTCTTTCCTGGATAAATACTGCGTCGGCTATGACGAGAAAACCCTGCCCGCCAGCGCGCCGGCAAACGGTCACTATAAGGCGTATATCCTCGGTCAGGGCAGCGACGGCGTGGCGAAAACGCCGGAGTGGGCGTCCACCATCACCGGCATCCCGGCAGAGCGTATCGTTCAGCTTGCGCGTGAGATTGGCTCAGCCAAACCGGCCTACATCAGCCAGGGCTGGGGGCCGCAGCGTCATGCGAACGGTGAAATCGCGACACGTGCCATCTCCATGCTCTCCATTCTGACCGGCAACGTCGGCATTCACGGCGGTAACACCGGCGCGCGTGAAGGCTCATATGAAGTGCCGTTCGAACGTATGCCGACGCTGGATAACCCGGTTCAGACCAGCATCTCCATGTTTATGTGGACCGATGCGATCGAACGGGGTCCGGAAATGACCGCCCTGCGCGACGGCGTACGCGGCAAAGACAAGCTGGACGTGCCGATCAAGATGATCTGGAACTATGCCGGTAACTGTCTCATCAACCAGCATTCAGAAATCAACCGCACCCATGAAATCCTGCAGGATGACAAGAAGTGCGAAATGATTGTAGTGATCGACTGCCACATGACCTCCTCGGCGAAATATGCCGATATCCTACTGCCGGACTGCACCGCCTCTGAGCAGATGGATTTCGCGCTGGACGCCTCCTGCGGCAACATGTCCTACGTGATCTTTACTGACCAGGCGATTAAACCGCGCTTCGAGTGCAAAACCATCTATGAGATGACCTCTGAGCTGGCGAAACGTCTTGGCGTTGAGCAGCAGTTTACCGAGGGACGTACTCAGGAAGGGTGGATGCGCCATCTGCATGAACTCTCCCGTAAAGCGATCCCTGACCTGCCGGACTTCGACACTTTCCGCAAGCAGGGTATGTACAAACAACGCGATCCGGAAGGGCATCACGTGGCGTACAAAGCGTTCCGTGAAGATCCGCAGGCGAACCCGCTGACCACGCCATCGGGCAAAATCGAAATCTACTCCGAAGAGTTGGCAAAAATCGCGTCGACCTGGGAGCTGCCGGAAGGGGACGTTATTGATCCGCTGCCGATCTACACGCCAGGTTTCGAAAACTACAACGATCCGCTGACGGCGAAATTCCCGCTGCAGCTGACCGGCTTCCACTACAAAGCGCGCGTGCACTCTACCTACGGCAACGTCGACGTGCTGAAAGCCGCCTGCCGTCAGGAGATGTGGATCAATCCGATGGATGCCAAAGCACGCGGCATCAGCAATGGCGATCGCGTACGCATCTTCAACGGTCGCGGCGAGGTGCACATTGAGGCCAAAGTGACGCCGCGCATGATGCCAGGCGTGGTGGCGCTGGGGGAAGGGGCCTGGTACAGCCCTGATGCCAACCGCATCGACCAGGCGGGCAGTATTAACGTGCTGACCACGCAGCGTCCGTCGCCGCTGGCGAAGGGCAACCCATCCCACACAAACCTTGTCCAGGTTGAAAAGGTTTAAGGAGTAGCCGATGACAACCCAGTATGGATTTTTTATTGATTCCAGCCGTTGCACCGGGTGCAAAACCTGCGAGCTGGCCTGTAAAGATTACAAAGACCTGACCCCGGACGTCAGTTTCCGCCGCATCTACGAATACGCCGGAGGTGACTGGCAGGAAGATAACGGCGTCTGGCATCAGAACGTCTTTGCGTACTACCTGTCGATTGCCTGTAACCACTGTGAAGATCCGGCCTGTACCAAGGTCTGCCCGAGCGGAGCGATGCACAAGCGCGAAGACGGTTTTGTAGTGGTGGATGAAGATGTCTGTATCGGCTGCCGCTACTGCCATATGGCCTGTCCGTATGGCGCGCCACAGTACAATGCCGCTAAAGGCCATATGACCAAATGCGATGGTTGCCACACCCGCGTAGCGGATGGCAAAAAGCCGATTTGCGTCGAGTCCTGTCCGCTGCGCGCGCTGGACTTCGGCCCGATTGAAGAGCTGCGTCAGAAACACGGTCAGCTCGCCGCAGTAGCACCGCTGCCGTCTGCGCACTTCACGAAGCCGAGTATTGTGATTAAACCTAACGCCAACAGCCGTCCTACAGGTGACACCACCGGCTACCTGGCAAATCCGAAGGAGGTGTGAGATGGGAAGTGGATGGCATGAATGGCCGCTGATGATCTTCACGGTCTTTGGTCAGTGCGTGGCGGGTGGCTTCATTGTACTGGCGCTGGCGCTGTTGAAAGGTCGTCTCAATGCTGAGCAGCAGCAGCGTCTGGTGTTGAGCATGTTTGGCCTGTGGGTACTGATGGGGCTTGGCTTTATCGCCTCAACGCTGCACCTGGGTTCACCAATGCGCGCGTTCAATTCTCTGAACCGCGTGGGGGCCTCGTCACTGAGTAACGAGATTGCCAGCGGGGCAATTTTCTTTGCCGTCGGTGGGCTAGGCTGGCTGCTGGCCGTGCTGAAGAAATTACCTGCGGGTCTGCGCAGCCTGTGGCTGATCGTGACCATGGTGCTGGGCGTGGTGTTCGTGTGGATGATGGTGCGTGTTTATAACACTATCGATACCGTCCCCACCTGGTACAGCGTCTGGACGCCAACGAGCTTCTTCCTGACGATGTTTATCGGCGGGCCGCTGTTGGGCTACCTGCTGCTGCGCGTGGCGGGTGTCGACGGATGGGCTATGCGTTTGCTGCCCGCTGTTTCGCTTCTGGCGCTGGTAGTGAGTGCGATGGTCGCCCTGATGCAGGGTTCTGAACTGGCAACCATTCACAGCTCTATCCAGCAGGCCTCTGCCCTGGTGCCGGACTACGGTGCGCTGATGGCCTGGCGTATCGTTCTGCTGGTCGCTGCGCTGGTATTCTGGATTGCTCCTCAGCTCAAAGGCTATCAGCCTGCGCTGCCGTTGTTGTCACTGGCTTTTGTGCTGGTACTGGCGGGTGAACTGATTGGTCGCGGCGTGTTCTACGGGTTGCATATGACCGTAGGTATGGCTGTCGCCAGTTAACGGTGTATTGGGTTATATCAAGCCGGGCCTGAGTGCCCGGCTTTTTCTTTTTTCGATCATGAAATTTTTCGACTGTCGTGTTGTTTTAATTTTGCCCATTAATAAATGAAAACAGAGACATAATTAATATCTATAGCAGGCGTGGCATTAGCAGGATAAGTTTTTTAAATCGACAGGGAACATATTGTGCGAGGCGGCTAAATCAGTGGATTGACTTTGTTTTTGCCAGTGGCATGATGCGCACGAAATCTGAACTTCCTCACGGTTTTTAATCCATGACCACCTATACCCGGCCAGTGCTGCTGTTGCTCTGTGGCCTGCTTCTGTTGACCCTGGCGATCGCAGTGTTAAATACGCTCGTCCCGCTGTGGCTCGCCCATGAAAACTTACCGACCTGGCAGGTGGGTATGGTCAGCTCGTCCTTTTTTACCGGGAACCTGCTGGGTACGCTGGTGACCGGGAGCCTGATTAAGCGCTTTGGCTTTAACCGCAGCTATTATCTGGCCTCGCTGATTTTCGCCGCCGGGTGTGCGGGACTGGGCCTGATGGTCGGCTTCTGGAGCTGGATGGCATGGCGCTTTATCGCTGGCGTAGGCTGCGCGATGATTTGGGTGGTGGTTGAAAGTGCGCTCATGTGCAGCGGCACCACCCGCAATCGCGGTCGCCTGCTGGCGGCCTATATGATGGTTTACTACGTCGGCACCGTGCTGGGACAACTGATGGTCAGCAAGCTGCCAACCGACCTGATGAGCGTTCTGCCGTGGGTAACGGGCATGGTGCTGGCCGCGATCCTGCCGCTGCTCTTCACGCGCATTGTGAACCAGAACAGCAAGCATCAGGAAGCGACACACGTCTGGCCAATGCTCAGACTCCGTCAGGCGCGTCTGGGCGTTAACGGCTGCATTATCTCGGGGATTGTACTGGGCTCGCTCTATGGCCTGATGCCGCTCTATCTGAATCATCAGGGCGTCAGCGATTCCGGAATTGGCTTCTGGATGGCGGTCATGGTAAGCGCGGGTATTGTCGGGCAGTGGCCGATTGGCCGTCTGGCGGATCGTTTCGGTCGTCTGCTGGTGCTGCGCGTTCAGGTCTTCGTGGTTATCATGGGATGCCTTGCCATGCTCAGCAACGCCGCGATGGCGCCTGCGCTGTTTATTCTCGGGGCCGCCGGCTTTACGCTCTATCCGGTTGCGATGGCCTGGGCCTGTGAGAAAGTAGAACATCACCAGCTGGTGGCAATGAACCAGGCGCTGTTACTGAGCTATACCATCGGTAGCCTGTTAGGGCCGACGTTTACCGCGATGCTGATGCAGAATTACTCCGATAATTTACTGTTTATCATGATCGCCAGCGTGTCGTTTATTTATCTGTTAATGCTGCTGCGTAAAGCGGGCGAACATCCAACGCCGGTGGCACATGCCTGATGAATTAAAAGCCTGTCGATGACAGGCTTTTTTGTCCCCATCACAACTCAGAGTTTTACTTATTGTTTGTTTATTGCGCCGGACGATAATTCAGGTGAGTCCTACCACAATAAGGCAGCAATCATGTCTATTCGTCGTTTTTCCACTACCGCACTGGCCGTAGTGTTGTCTTTAACGTTTGCAACGGCTCCGGTCATGGCTAATCCTGGCAACGGGAATGGCAATGGTCACGGAAACGGAGGCGGACAGGGTAACAGCGGCAATCATGGTAACGGGAATTCTGGTAACGCCGGTAACCATGGTAATAAACAAAATAACGGTCAGGATAACCCTGGTAAATCGGATAAGAACTTCAAAAACAGCAAAGATGTCGGTAATGACGTTGATGCTCGCGTGAGCTTCGATCATGCCCGCCATCTGGCCGTGAATTACGGCTTAACGGGCTATAAGTCTCTGCCTCCGGGGATCGCAAAAAACCTGGCGCGCGGTAAACCACTGCCTCCGGGTATTGCGAAGAAGGCCGTGCCGGCCTCAATGCTGGACCAGCTTCCTTCCTATCCCGGTTATGAATGGCGCGTAGTGGGTGACGACCTGGTCTTAATTGCACTGAGTACAGCTATTGTGACGTCCGTTATTAACGGCGTCTTTAAATAGAATATAAAAAGGCCCGGTTCTCACCGGGCCTTTCTTTAATACATTACCTTGTGGCCGTACTGTTCAAGAATACCTTTGACGCGTTCCATCGTCTCTTTCTTCGGCGGCTTCACGCCATCGAGTTTGTACTCTTCACCCATTGCCACCCACTTATGTTTACCCAGCTCGTGATAGGGTAGAAGCTCGATTTTCTCGACGTTGCCCATATCGCGGGTAAATTCCCCGAGGCGGTGCGCGGAGTCGTCGTCATCTGACCAGCCAGGCACCACCACGTAGCGGATCCAGGTTTTAATGCCTTTATCGGCAATGTATTTGGCAAATTCCAGCGTGCGGTGGTTTGAAACACCAACGAGGTTCTGGTGGATCTCATCGTTCATCTGTTTGAGATCGAGCATCACCAGATCGGTCACTTCGAGCAGCTCGTCAATCACCGGATCGTAGCGACGTACAAAGCCGTTGGTATCGAGACAGGTATGAATGCCTTCTTTGCGGCAGGCGCGGAACCAGTCGCGGACAAATTCAGCCTGCAGAATGGCTTCACCGCCGGATGCGGTGACGCCGCCGCCGGAGGCGTTCATAAAGTGGCGATAGGTCACCACCTCTTTCATCAGATCGTCGACGGTGACTTCTTTACCGCCGTGCGTGTCCCAGGTGTCGCGGTTATGGCAGTACAGGCAGCGCATCAGGCAGCCCTGGAAAAAGGTGATAAAGCGGATACCCGGGCCATCGACGGTGCCACAGGATTCAAAGGAGTGAATACGACCAATAGTTGACATTGCGGTGATATCTCCATCATCGGCCCGTCCCGGGCCTGTGTATGCACAGCTCAAAGCCGGCTGTGTTAAGTCTGTTTTGGCTGTTATCCATTCAGTATAGATAGCGGACAAAAGAGACTGAGGTGGAGAGGGTGCTAAAAAGGCCCCACTGACGTGGAGCCTTTATTGTACGCTTGTTAACGCGTGATTTCAGTCAATTCCACTTACATGGACTGAGTGAAAGTACGGGTGATAACGTCCTGCTGCTGTTCTTTAGTCAGGGAGTTAAAACGTACTGCGTAGCCAGATACGCGGATGGTCAGCTGAGGATATTTCTCAGGGTGTTCCATCGCGTCGAGCAGCATTTCACGGTTCATAACGTTCACGTTCAGGTGCTGACCACCTTCGATGGACGCTTCGTGGTGGAAGTAACCATCCATCAGACCCGCGAGGTTAGTTTTACGCACTTCGTCGTCTTTACCCAGCGCGTTTGGCACGATAGAGAAGGTGTAAGAGATACCATCTTTCGCGTAAGCAAACGGCAGTTTAGCAACGGAGGTCAGAGAGGCAACCGCACCTTTCTGGTCACGACCGTGCATTGGGTTAGCACCTGGGCCGAATGGCGCGCCAGCACGACGACCGTCTGGGGTGTTACCGGTTTTCTTACCATACACAACGTTAGAGGTGATGGTCAGAACAGACTGAGTCGGGATAGCGTTACGGTAGGTAGTCAGTTTCTGAATTTTCTTCATGAAACGTTCTACTAGGTCAACCGCCATGTCATCAACACGAGAGTCGTTGTTACCAAACTGCGGATATTCACCTTCGATTTCGAAGTCAACAGCCAGGCCGTCTTCGTCACGAATTGGTTTAACTTTCGCATATTTGATTGCAGACAGGGAGTCAGCAGCAACGGACAGACCAGCGATACCACACGCCATGGTGCGGATAACGTCACGGTCGTGCAGCGCCATCAGAGAGGCTTCGTAGCTGTACTTGTCGTGCATGTAGTGGATAACGTTCAGCGCGGTGACGTACTGTTTAGCCAGCCAGTCCATGAAGTGATCCATGCGGTCCATAACTTCATCGAAGTTCAGAACGTCGCCTTTGATCGGCTCAGACTTAGGACCAACCTGCATTTTCAGTTTTTCATCAACGCCGCCGTTGATTGCGTACAGCATGGTTTTCGCCAGGTTTGCACGCGCACCGAAGAACTGCATTTGTTTACCAACAACCATTGGGCTTACGCAGCAAGCGATAGCGTAATCGTCGTTGTTGAAGTCCGGACGCATCAGGTCATCGTTCTCGTACTGCAGAGAAGAGGTATCGATAGACACTTTAGCGGCGAATTTCTTGAAGTTCAGAGGCAGTTTTTCAGACCACAGAACGGTGATGTTTGGCTCCGGAGAAGGACCCATGGTGTACAGGGTGTTCAGGAAGCGGAAGCTGTTTTTGGTTACCAGAGTACGGCCGTCAACGCCCATACCGCCGATGGATTCAGTTGCCCAGATTGGGTCACCGGAGAACAGCTCATCGTATTCTGGAGTACGCAGGAAGCGAACCATACGCAGTTTCATGACCAGGTGGTCAATCATTTCCTGAGCGTCTTGCTCGGTGATTTTGCCTGCTTTGATATCACGTTCGATGTACGCATCCAGGAAGGTGGATACGCGACCGAAGGACATTGCTGCACCGTTCTGAGACTTAACTGCGGCCAGGTAGCCGAAGTAGGTCCACTGGATAGCTTCCTGAGCGTTGGTAGCAGGACCAGAGATATCGCAGCCATATTTAGCCGCCATCTCTTTGATCTGACCCAGCGCGCGGTGCTGTTCAGCGATTTCTTCACGCAGACGGATAGTCGCTTCCAGGTTTACGCCGTTTTCCAGATCGGACTGCAGAGACACGAACTGAGCGTATTTGTCTTTCATCAGGAAGTCGATACCGTACAGCGCAACGCGACGGTAGTCACCGATGATACGGCCACGGCCATACGCATCTGGCAGACCAGTCAGAACGCCAGATTTACGGCAGTTCAGAATGTCTTTGGTGTAAACATCGAATACACCCTGGTTGTGGGTTTTGCGGTATTCGGTGAAGATTTTTTTCAGCATTGGGTCCAGCTCGCGGTTATACGCTTTGCAGGAACCTTCAACCATTTTGATGCCACCGAACGGGATGATTGCGCGTTTCAGTGGTGCTTCAGTCTGCAGACCAACGATTTTCTCAAGGGCTTTGTTGATATAGCCAGCATCGTGAGAAGTGATGGTGGAAGCAACGGAGGTGTCAAAATCAACTGGCGCGTGAGTGCGGTTTTCCAGTTTAACGCCTTCCATTACGCTGTCCCACAGCTTGGTGGTCGCGTCAGTTGCGCCAGCCAGGAAGGATTCGTCACCTTCATACGGGGTATAGTTTTTCTGAATGAAGTCACGTACGTTTACTTCATTCTGCCAGTCACCTTTCGCAAAACCTTCCCAGGCTGTGGCTAACTTTTCATTAAGCTCGGACATGTAACACCTACCTTCTTAAGTGGATTTTTTATTTACTGCCTGAGAAAACCATCAATGATGATCGTCGCCACGCAGGTAAATGACCCAGTATGTCAACCCAACTAACAGACCCCCACCGATAATGTTCCCGATAGTGACAGGGATCAGGTTATCAGTAATGAAATTCATAATAGTCAGGTGAGAGAAACTTTCCGGGGATGAACCAACTGCGGTCCAGAACTCCGGGCTCGCAAAGTCGCGGATAACAATGCCCATTGGGATCATGAACATATTCGCGATACTGTGCTCAAAGCCGCTGGCAACGAACATCGCAACCGGCAGAACCATAATTAAGGCTTTGTCCATCAGGCTACGACCCGAGTAGCTCATCCATACAGCCAGGCAGACCATCAGGTTAGCGAGGATGCCGAGAGCAACGGCTTCGATAAATGTGTGGTGCATTTTGTGGTCGGCGGTTTGCAGGACGTTAAGGCCCCAGCCACCGTTGGCGGTCATGTACTCGCCAGAAAGCCACATCAACAAAACAAAGAGCAGACAGCCAACCAGGTTACCCACGTAGACGTTAAGCCAGTTACGTGCCAGCTGACCCCAGGTAATTCTTCCGCTGGCCTTGGCCACGACAATCAGCACCGTTGAGGTGAAGAGGTCGGCGCCGCAGATGACGCAGAGAATCAGACCCAGAGAGAAGCAAATGCCGCCAATCAGTTTGGCCATGCCGAAAGGCATTCCGGCTGTACCGGTGGTGGCGGTGATGTAGAAGACGAAAGCGATAGAGATGAACACACCAGCCGTGATCGCCAGATAGAACGTCTTCATCGGGTGTTTCGTTGCTTTATAGACACCCGCTTCTTCGGCAACTTTAGCCATTGCAGCGGGGAGTAAAAGATCAAAAGGGTTGTCAGCTTTCACACTAACTCTCTCTTTATTAAGTCGGCGACGAGATACTAACAAAGCATTATAGAAGAGAAATTGATATAGATCATATCTCGCCTGGCTTATAGGCCCGCAGTGCGTATGGTTTTACGACAAATGCGGAGTAAGTATTTGATTATCCGTATAAAAATAAATTTTAAAAGTTATGAAAAGAGTTGAATTTTTTCGTTCAGCCACCTCTGAAGCAGTTAATTAATATGGAGTATTAACCATAAAAAGTAACAGTAAAGCCCAGATCAATATTATTATATTTACCCGTATTTAACTTTATTATTACAATCAACAATCATTGCCGAAGAAAATAAAAAACGGGGCAATGAAATTGCCCCGTAATATAGCCCAGACGATTGAATACGCCTACTGCTGGTAATGTTATGTGCGCTTATTTTGACCAGTAAGCGGCTTTTGCTTTCTGCAGCTTTTCGTAGGCCTGCAGAAGTGACTGATGCGCCGGGAAGGCTTTCAGATCGCTATCAACAGCCTGCAGGCCATAGAACGGCGCTTCGCCGCTCAGGGCCGCGCTGGCTGCTTCTACGGCTTCAGCGCCGTACATACGCACGAAAGCATTCAGGTATTGCAGCGGTTCGCGATCCTCTTCCTGTGCAAGCAGCAGCAGGGTTTGCAGGCAGCGGTAATAATTGGTGCGCTCGGCAGAGAAGACCGACTGGTTGAATTCCATGGTCCACTCGGTCCAGGCCAGAGCCTGATCCAAATCGCCACCCGCCAGGGCCAGCATTGCTTTCAGCTCACCGATACGCAGGGTATACCAGCCGTTGTCTTTACCGGTCGCCAGACCCAGCAGTTCGCGTACGCGGGTGAAGTCATCGTGGCCTTCTTCGTCCAGTTGAGCGATCAGGTTCAGATAATCTTCTTTCTCCCATTCGCTGCCCGGCAGTGCCAGCAGCGTTTCGCGCAGGTGCGCGCCCATGCTGTTATTCGCCAGCCACAGATCTTCAGCAGGGTAGATGTCGGACATGCCCGGAACAATAATGCGGCACGCGTAGACGCCAAGATGCTCGTAATCGGCAATGTACACTTCCTGATCTTCCGCGTTGAAGATCGCCATCAGCGTAGCGAACTCTTCTTCCGTGGTTCCGGCAAAGCTCCAGTCCACGAACGGATAGTCGGCGTCCTGCTTGAACATATCCCAGGAAATTAAGCCGCTGGAATCGATGAAGTGGGTTTCAAGGTTGGTATGCTCGGCCACTTCTTCATCGTCAAACGTGGGCGGGGTGAAGACGTCGAGATCTTTCAGGCTACGGCCCTGCAGCAGTTCGGTAACGGTACGCTCCAGCGCCACGCCGAAGTCCGGGTGCGCGCCGAAGGAGGCGAAGCAGGTGCCGTTGGTTGGGTTAAACAGCACGACGCAGATGACCGGGTACTTACCGCCCAGAGAGCCGTCATAGGCAAAGATTGGGAAACCTTCTGCTTCCAGTTTGGCGATGGATTCCACCACGCCCGGGTAGCGCGCCAGCACCTCTGCCGGAATTTCAGGCAGGCTGATGGATTCAGCGATGATGCGGTTTTTGATGTGGCGTTCAAAGACTTCAGACAGACCCTGAACGCGCGCTTCATTGCGGGTATTACCGGCGGACATACCGTTGGACACATACAGGTTGCCGACGATGTTCATCGGGATATAAACGGTCTGCTCGTCAGACTGACGGGTAAACGGCAGGGCGCAGATACCGCGATCCTCGTTACCGGACTGCAGATCGATCAGCATGCTGGCGGTTAGTTCGTTGTCCGGATCGTAGAAGGCACGCAGGCGAGCGTCGAGAATACCTTTCGGCAGTTCGTCATCTTCGGTCAGCGGGAACCATTTTTCATTTGGATAGTGAACGAACGGGCCGTTAGCGATGGTCTCGCCCAGCCAGAAATCAGCGAAGAAATAGTTGGTGGACAGACGCTCAAAATACTCACCCAGCGCAGAGGCCAGTGCCGCTTTTTTTGTCGCGCCTTTACCGTTGGTAAAGCACAGGGCACACTCTTTGTCGCGAATATGCACGGACCAGACATGAGGCACCGGATTGAGCCAGGAGGCTTCTTCGATGTTAAAACCCAGGTCGGTCAGTTTCTGCTGGAAGCGAGCGATGGAATCTTCCAGGGCGGCGTCTTTGCCGGGGATAAACGTTTGAGTCATGGCGGTCACTTTTATCGTACGTAAAGCGCGCAATGATACGGGTTTTGCGTGACGGGTGCTATCTTCGGCGAAAATAAATGGCTGGACTATGCTTAGTGGCAGTAACTGACTGTTAAGGCATAGAAAAATGAAAGCATTTGATCTCCAGCGGATGGCGTTTGATAAAGTTCCTCCTGAATTTCTGGGCGAAGTGGCGCTGCGCAGCCTGTATACCTTCGTACTTGTCTTCCTGTTTCTTAAAATCACCGGCCGTCGCGGCGTACGGCAGATGTCGCTCTTTGAGGTGTTGATTATTCTGACGCTGGGTTCAGCGGCGGGGGACGTCGCCTTCTATGATGATGTGCCGATGGTGCCGGTGTTTATCGTTTTTGTCTCACTGGCGCTACTTTATCGTCTTGTCATGTGGCTGATGTCGAAAAGCGAAAAGCTGGAAGATCTGCTTGAAGGGAAGCCGGTCGTTATCGTCGAGGACGGACAGCTGGCCTGGGAAAATGTACAAAGCGCCAATATGACCGAGTTTGAGTTCTTTATGGAGCTACGCCTGAACAGCGTGGAACAGCTCGGGCAGGTGCGTCTGGCGATCATGGAAACTAATGGGCAGATCAGCGTTTATTACTATTCTGACGACGAGGTGAAGCCGGGGCTGTGTATCCTGCCGGATATGCTCATTGAGCGTTTCAGAACGGTGCCTGAATCAGGCGAGTATGCTTGCGTAAGATGTAGCCATGTCGTCGCGATGCAGCCGGGGGATCGTCAATTATGCCCTCGCTGCGCAAATCCGGAATGGACGAAGGTTAGCCGGGCCAAACGCATCACCTGACAGCCATTTTGTCGGTTTTGTCTTAACGAGGCGGCAGATTGTTTTGTGTGACGCGGGGCACATTTCACGGGTCATAAGTTTTAGACATTGCGGCGCGTGTCACTGAATGATAAAACCGATATCCACAGTTATAACTTATGGCTTTTAGCGTGGTGAGGGGAAATGGCTCAAGTCTTTAATTTCAGTTCAGGTCCGGCAATGTTACCGGCAGACGTGCTTAAACAGGCTCAACAGGAACTTTGTGACTGGAACGGTCTCGGTACGTCGGTGATGGAAATCAGCCACCGGGGTAAAGAGTTTATTCAGGTGGCAGAAGAGGCAGAAAAGGATTTTCGCGATCTGCTGAATATTCCCTCGAACTACAAAGTATTGTTCTGTCACGGCGGTGGACGCGGCCAGTTTGCGGGTATTCCGCTGAATATCCTCGGTGACAAAACGACGGCTGACTACGTTGATGCGGGTTACTGGGCAGCAAGCGCCATTAAAGAAGCGCAAAAATACTGCACGCCGAATGTGATCGACGCCAAAGTGACCGTTGACGGTCTGCGCGCCGTGAAGCCAATGCGCGAGTGGCAGCTTTCTGATAATGCAGCGTATCTGCACTACTGCCCGAACGAAACCATTGATGGGATTGCCATCGACGAGACGCCAAACTTCGGCAGCGATGTCGTGGTTGCCGCTGACTTCTCCTCCACCATTCTGTCTGCGCCAATTGACGTCAGCCGTTATGGCGTGATCTACGCGGGCGCACAGAAAAATATCGGCCCTGCAGGCCTGACGATTGTTATCGTGCGTGAAGATCTGCTGGGTAAAGCACATACATCCTGCCCGTCGATTCTCGATTACACCGTGCTGAACGACAACGATTCTATGTTCAACACCCCACCGACGTTTGCCTGGTACCTCTCCGGCCTGGTCTTCAAATGGCTGAAGCAAAACGGCGGCGTGGCGCAGATGGACAAAGTAAATCAGCAGAAAGCTGAACTGCTTTATGGCGTGATCGACAAGAGTGATTTCTACCGCAACGATGTGGCGAACGCTAACCGTTCCCGCATGAACGTACCGTTCCAGCTGGCGGACAGCAACCTGGACAAAGTGTTCCTGGAAGAGTCCTTCGCGGCAGGCCTGCACGCGCTCAAAGGTCACCGTGTCGTGGGCGGCATGCGCGCCTCCATCTATAACGCGATGCCGCTGGAAGGCGTTAAAGCCCTGACGGATTTCATGATCGACTTCGAACGTCGTCACGGTTAATTTGCTGTTTTTCACCCCCGCAGCGCCCCTGCGGGGTTTTTATTATGTTGAGTTGAGAGTTTAGTTTTCATGGAATCCCTGACGTTACAACCTATCGCGCGGGTAGATGGCACCATCAATCTGCCTGGTTCAAAAAGTGTCTCGAACCGCGCTCTGCTGCTGGCAGCTCTGGCAAACGGCACCACCGTCCTCACAAACCTGCTGGACAGCGATGACGTGCGCCATATGCTCAATGCGCTGAAAGCGTTGGGTGTTCATTACACTCTCTCCGACGATCGTACCCGCTGCGAAGTGACCGGCAACGGCGGCGCGCTGCGCTCGGGTGAAGAGCTTGAGCTTTTTCTGGGCAACGCGGGTACCGCTATGCGCCCGCTGGCGGCGGCCCTGTGCCTGGGAAGCAACAATATTGTGCTGACCGGCGAGCCGCGCATGAAAGAGCGCCCGATTGGTCACCTGGTGGATGCCCTGCGTCAGGGCGGCGCGCAGATTGACTATCTGGAGCAGGAAAACTATCCGCCACTGCGTCTGCGCGGCGGTTTTACCGGCGGTCACGTCGAGGTTGACGGCAGCGTCTCCAGCCAGTTCCTGACGGCACTGCTGATGACCGCGCCGCTGGCCCCGCAGGATACAGTTATCACGATTAAAGGCGAGCTGGTCTCCAAACCGTACATTGATATCACGCTGCACCTGATGAAAACTTTCGGCGTTGAGGTGGAAAACCAGTCTTATCAGCGCTTCGTGGTGCGCGGGGCACAGCAGTACCAGTCTCCGGGCAACTACCTGGTTGAAGGGGATGCGTCATCCGCGTCCTACTTCCTGGCCGCGGGTGCGATTAAGGGCGGAACGGTAAAAGTGACCGGTATTGGCCGTAACAGCGTGCAGGGCGACATCCGTTTTGCGGACGTGCTGGAAAAAATGGGCGCCATTGTCACCTGGGGCGATGACTTTATCTCCTGTACCCACGGTGAGCTGAACGCCATCGACATGGACATGAACCATATCCCGGATGCGGCGATGACCATTGCCACGGCGGCGCTGTTCGCCAAAGGCACGACCACGCTGCGTAACATCTACAACTGGCGCGTAAAAGAGACGGACCGCCTGTTCGCGATGGCGACAGAGCTGCGAAAAGTCGGTGCCGAGGTGGAAGAGGGCGAAGACTACATTCGCGTCACGCCTCCTGCAAAACTGCAGTTTGCGGAAATCGGAACCTACAACGATCACCGTATGGCGATGTGCTTCTCGCTGGTGGCGCTGTCAGATACGCCTGTCACGATCCTTGACCCGAAATGTACCGCGAAAACCTTCCCGGACTACTTTGAACAGCTGGCACGCATTAGCACGCTGGCCTGATAACGCCTTGCCGCATCACTCGATGCGGCATTTGCTTACGCTTCATTACGAACACCTCCGCTCATTTCTTCTACACTCTGCTTCAATCATTCCGTAATTTGCACGCAAAGGTAACAGTTGCGCACGTTGGCGCGTATAATGCGCGGCGTTCATGTAAACGGTATGCCTTATTTAAGGAGAAAAAGATGACGGCAATTGCCCCGGTAATCACCATTGATGGGCCGAGTGGCGCAGGGAAAGGGACTCTGTGCAAAGCGATGGCGGAAGCATTGCAATGGCATCTTTTAGATTCGGGAGCAATCTATCGCGTGCTGGCGCTGGCCGCGCTGCATCATCACGTGGATGTCGCGTCTGAAGAGGCGCTGGTTCCGCTGGCTGCGCATCTGGATGTGCGCTTCGTGTCAACCGATGGCAACCTGGAAGTCATCCTTGAAGGGGAAGACGTGAGCGGGGAAATCCGTACTCAGGAAGTGGCGAATGCGGCCTCGCAGGTCGCGGCCTTCCCGCGCGTTCGCGAGGCGCTGTTGCGTCGTCAGCGCGCGTTTCGTGAAGCCCCGGGTCTGATCGCGGACGGACGTGATATGGGAACCGTGGTCTTCCCTGATGCACCTGTGAAAATTTTCCTTGACGCCTCTTCGGAAGAACGTGCGCAACGCCGCATGCTTCAGTTGCAGGAAAAGGGGTTTAGTGTTAACTTTGATCGCCTTTTATCCGAGATAAAAGAGCGCGATGACCGCGATCGTAACCGCGCCGTCGCCCCACTTGTTCCAGCAGAAGATGCATTAGTTCTGGATTCAACCAGTTTAACTATTGAGCAAGTGATTGAAAAAGCGCTACAATATGCGCGCCAAAAACTGGCACTCGCGTAATCGCGACCGATTTAGCAGTACCCCCGCTGCAATGGATTGACGGCGGGTATGTGAAACAACCCCATCCGGCACGGAGCCAGGTGGACGTTAATATTAACCTGAAGATTAAACATGACTGAATCTTTTGCTCAACTGTTTGAAGAATCCTTAAAAGAAATCGAAACCCGCCCGGGTTCCATCGTTCGCGGTGTTGTTGTTGCTATCGACAAAGACGTAGTACTGGTTGACGCCGGTCTGAAATCTGAGTCCGCCATTCCGGCAGAGCAGTTCAAAAACGCCCAGGGCGAGCTGGAAATCCAGGTTGGCGACGAAGTTGACGTTGCTCTGGACGCAGTAGAAGACGGCTTCGGTGAAACCCTGCTTTCTCGTGAGAAAGCGAAACGTCACGAAGCATGGATCACGCTGGAAAAAGCTTACGAAGAAGCTGAAACTGTGGTCGGTGTTATCAACGGCAAAGTTAAAGGTGGCTTCACTGTTGAGCTGAATGGTATTCGTGCGTTCCTGCCAGGTTCTCTGGTAGACGTTCGTCCAGTTCGTGACACTCTGCACCTGGAAGGCAAAGAGCTTGAGTTCAAAGTAATCAAGCTGGACCAGAAGCGTAACAACGTTGTTGTTTCCCGTCGTGCCGTTATCGAATCCGAAAACAGCGCAGAACGCGATCAGCTGCTGGAAAACCTGCAGGAAGGCATGGAAGTCAAAGGTATCGTTAAGAACCTCACTGACTACGGCGCATTCGTTGACCTGGGCGGCGTTGATGGCCTGCTGCACATCACCGACATGGCGTGGAAACGCGTTAAGCACCCAAGCGAAATCGTGAACGTGGGCGACGAAATCACTGTTAAAGTGCTGAAGTTCGACCGCGAGCGTACTCGTGTATCCCTCGGCCTGAAACAGCTGGGCGAAGATCCATGGGTAGCTATCGCTAAGCGTTACCCAGAAGGTACTAAACTGACTGGTCGCGTAACCAACCTGACTGACTACGGCTGCTTCGTTGAAATCGAAGAAGGCGTTGAAGGTCTGGTGCACGTTTCCGAAATGGACTGGACCAACAAAAACATCCACCCATCCAAAGTTGTTAACGTTGGTGATGTAGTGGAAGTGATGGTTCTGGATATCGACGAAGAACGTCGTCGTATCTCCCTGGGCCTGAAACAGTGCAAAAACAACCCATGGCAGCAGTTCGCGGAAACCCACAACAAGGGCGACCGTGTTGAAGGTAAAATCAAGTCTATCACTGACTTCGGTATCTTCATCGGCCTGGACGGCGGCATCGATGGCCTGGTTCACCTGTCTGACATCTCCTGGAACGTTGCAGGCGAAGAAGCAGTTCGTGAATACAAAAAAGGCGACGAAATCGCTGCAGTTGTTCTGCAGGTTGACGCAGAGCGTGAGCGTATCTCCCTGGGCGTTAAACAGCTCGCAGAAGATCCGTTCAACAACTGGGTTGCACTGAACAAGAAAGGCGCAATCGTAAACGGTAAAGTGACTGCAGTTGACGCTAAAGGCGCAACCGTAGAACTGGCTGACGGCGTTGAAGGTTACCTGCGCGCTTCTGAAGCTTCACGTGACCGCGTTGAAGATGCCACTCTGGTTCTGAACGTAGGCGACGACGTTGAAGCTAAGTTCACCGGTGTTGACCGTAAGAACCGTGCAATCAGCCTGTCTGTTCGTGCTAAAGACGAAGCTGATGAGAAAGATGCAATCGCAACTGTTAACAAACAGGAAGATGCAAACTTCTCTAACAACGCAATGGCTGAAGCTTTCAAAGCAGCTAAAGGCGAGTAATATCAGGTTCTCAGCATCAGTTGCGCTGTAACGCATTTACAGCGCGAAGGATGAGGAGCAAACTTGACAGATTGCAGGATTCGTCCTGTAATCAATAACAAAGGGCGGCTACGGCCGCCCTTGTTTAATGAGCTGTTCAGCTAATTGGTTTGAAAGGAACCGGAGGAATCATGACCAAGTCAGAATTGATTGAAAGACTTGCCAGTCAGCAACCGCATATCCCTGCCAAGGCAGTGGAAGATGCCGTAAAAGAGATGCTGGAGCATATGGCCTCCACTCTTGCCCAGGGCGAGCGCATTGAAATCCGCGGTTTCGGTAGTTTTTCTCTGCACTATCGTGCTCCACGTACCGGGCGTAACCCGAAAACTGGCGATAAAGTCGAGCTGGAAGGTAAGTACGTTCCACACTTTAAGCCGGGTAAAGAACTGCGCGATCGCGCCAATATTTACGGCAACTGAGTTTAGCCAGCCGGTTAAACTGGGTTCGAAAGAAAGCACCTGCGGGTGCTTTTTTTGTCTCTGTCGCTTTCATTCTGAAGGTGCCCCGCATTTTTCGTTTCGTTTTCTGCAACCCGTTAAATACCTTGCTGCGCTTGCTGTAAATCGCATCCTTCACACCTGACGACACGCTCAACCTGCTTGCATACTGCCACCCTGAAACAGGGAGGTAGCAATGGGAATTCCCGCGCTTAGCGTCTGCGCCATTCTGGCGATAGTTCCGTTACTCTGGTTACCTGAACTGCCATCACCTTACACCGTGTGGGTCATGGTGGCTGGCGGGATAGTGATTGCTGCATGGCAAAACCATCGAGTGAAGTATGCTGGTATTACGCTGTTATTTTGTGCGTGGGGCATTCTGGCCGCACAGGAGAGCGTCTGGCCGATGCAGCATTTAACAACGGGGGCCGTGCAGGCCGAGGTAGAGCTCACCGCGACCGACGGCGCCACTCTGCATCAGGGAAACATTCGCAGCGTCGATGGCAAGCGCTGGTGGGCCTCCACCGGCGTAACGCTGTATGGCAATTATCTGCCCCAGAAATCGTGCGCCGGTCAGCGCTGGACCATGACGCTCAGGCTCAGGCCTGCCCATGGCGAACTGAACGACGGCGGATATGATTCTCAGCGCAGCGCTTTTGCCCAACATCAAACCCTAAGCGGGCGCTTCACCCGTGCTGAACTCGTCGATGGGCGCTGCAGCCTGCGAGCGCAATACCTGATGTCACTGCAAAACCGACTTTCGGCTTACCGCTGGGGGGCGGTTATCCTCGGACTGGGAATGGGGGAACGTCTGGATGTGCCCCGGGAAATAAAAGACCTGATGCGTGAAACCGGCACGCTGCATTTGATGGCGATTTCGGGTCTGCATATCGCGCTGGCAGCATCCCTCGTCTGGTTACTCGCACGTGGGCTCCAGTTTTTATTACCCAGCCACCGGGTCCACTGGCAGATGCCTCTCCTGGCCGGGTTGTGCTTTGCCGCTTTCTACGCCTGGCTTACCGGTCTGCAACCTCCTGCGCTACGAACGGTCATCGCGCTTGCTGTGCTTGCCATATTGCGGATCGCGGCCCGTCAATGGTCTCCCTGGCAGGTATGGGTGTGCTGTATCGCGGCGATCCTCATAAGCGATCCCCTAGCCGTACTTTCGCAGAGTCTGGCCCTGTCCGCATTTGCCGTCGCCGCGCTCATTTTCTGGTTTCAGTGGCTTCCTCTTCCTGACTGGCAACGAGCTCGACCTATAAGGCCACTACTGAATCTGCTCCATCTGCAGGTCGGCATGCTGATGCTGCTCATGCCGTTACAGGTCCTGATTTTCCATGGCTTCAGTATCTCCTCCCTGGTCGCGAATCTCTTCGCCGTTCCCCTGGTGACGTTTGTCTCCGTGCCGCTGATCCTGCTCGGTATGCTGCTTCATCTGCTGCCGCTGGCGGCACTGGAAAGCGTCGTCTGGTTCGCAGCAGATAAGTCACTAGCGGGGTTGTTCTGGCTCCTCATGCGCCTGCCTGACGGCTGGCAGAATGTCGACCAACGCTGGCAATACATGACATTACTGCCGTGGTTGAGCATCATTGCCTGGCGTTTTCGCGCATGGAAAACCCTTCCTGCCGTTTGTCTTGCAGGAAGCGTCTTACTGGCATTTCCTCTCTGGCGAACGGCAAAAAGCGAGAGCTGGACGCTGCATATGCTGGACGTGGGGCAGGGGCTGGCCATGGTCATTGAACGACAGGGAAAAGCCATTCTTTATGATACCGGACTCGCCTGGCCGGGCGGGGATAGCGCGCAGCGGTTAATTATTCCCTGGCTGCGCTGGCATCACCTGCGGCCTGAAGGCGTAATTCTCAGTCATGAACACCTCGACCATGCGGGAGGCCTCGCATCGTTGCAAAAAACGTGGCCTGACGTGTGGGTAAGAAGCCCCTTGCGCCAGGCGGGACATCGCCCCTGTTTTCGCGGGCAGAGATGGCAATGGCAGGGACTTACCTTCAGCGTCCACTGGCCCCCTGAAAATTACCCGGCTCAGGGAAACAACCGTTCCTGCGTGGTAAAGGTGGGCGACGGCAAGCAGAGCGTGCTGCTAACAGGGGATATTGAAGCACAAGCGGAACAGGCTATGCTTAGCCATTACTGGCGTTATCTGACGTCCACGCTAATCCAGGTGCCTCATCATGGCAGCAACACTTCGTCTTCATTGCCGCTGGTCCAGCGGGTAGAAGGTCAGATCGCCCTGGATTCAGCAGCCCGCTATAACGCATGGCGATTCCCGTCGACAAAAGTTGTCCGACGTTATCGAAAAGAGGGGTATATCTGGCATGATACTCCTCATTCTGGACAAATATCGGTGACATTCTCGCAACATCACTGGCAAATCCGGCGCTTGCGAGAACAATATTTACCCGTTTGGTATCATCAGTGGTTTGGCGCGCCCGTCGATAACGGGTAGAATATGCGGCTATTTCAACGAATGCTGGTTTTTTGAATGCATAACGACAAAGATCTCTCCACGTGGCAAACCTTCCGCCGACTCTGGCCGATGATTGCGCCCTTTAAAACAGGCCTGATCGTGGCGGGAGTAGCGTTAATCCTCAACGCAGCCAGCGATACTTTTATGCTATCGCTTCTCAAACCGTTACTGGACGACGGTTTTGGTAAAACGGATCGCTCAGTGTTGCTATGGATGCCTCTGGTGGTTATCGGACTGATGATCTTGCGCGGCATCACCAGCTATATCTCCAGCTACTGTATTTCCTGGGTATCCGGGAAAGTGGTGATGACCATGCGCCGTCGCCTGTTCAGTCACATGATGGGGATGCCGGTCTCATTCTTTGATAAGCAGTCTACCGGGACGCTGCTGTCCCGTATTACCTACGACTCAGAGCAGGTTGCCTCCTCGTCATCAAGCGCACTGATCACCGTCGTGCGTGAGGGCGCGTCGATCATTGGCCTGTTCGCAATGATGTTCTATTACAGCTGGCAGCTGTCAATCATCCTTATCGTGCTGGCGCCGGTGGTTTCTATTGCCATCCGTGTCGTTTCAAAGCGCTTCCGCAATATCAGTAAGAATATGCAGAATACGATGGGACAGGTAACGACCAGCGCGGAACAGATGCTGAAAGGACACAAAGAAGTCCTGATTTTTGGCGGTCAGGAAGTCGAAACCCACCGCTTTGACAAAGTCAGCAATAAAATGCGTCTGCAGGGGATGAAAATGGTCTCGGCCTCTTCCATCTCAGATCCGATTATTCAGCTGATTGCCTCCCTGGCACTGGCATTCGTCCTGTATGCAGCAAGCTTCCCGAGCGTCATGGAGACGCTGACGGCGGGTACCATCACAGTGGTCTTCTCCTCTATGATTGCCCTGATGCGTCCGCTGAAATCACTGACGAACGTCAACGCCCAGTTCCAGCGCGGGATGGCCGCCTGCCAGACGTTGTTCAGCATTCTGGATTCCGAGCAGGAAAAAGACGAAGGTACACGCGAAATTGAGCGCGCCCGTGGCGATGTCGAATTCCGCAACGTTACCTTCGCCTACCCTGGTCGTGAAACGCCGGCGCTGCGTAATATCAATCTGTCCATTCCGGCGGGTAAAACTGTGGCGCTGGTGGGGCGTTCCGGCTCGGGTAAATCGACCATTGCCAGCCTGATCACCCGTTTCTACGATATTAACGAAGGTGAGATCCTGTTAGACGGTCATGACCTGCGGGAATATACCCTGCAGTCGCTGCGTAATCAGGTGGCGCTGGTTTCCCAGAACGTGCACCTGTTCAACGATACCGTGGCTAACAACATTGCCTATGCGCGCACGGATGAGTACAGCCGCGAGCAGATTGAGAACGCCGCGCGGATGGCCTACGCAATGGACTTTATCAACAAGATGGATAACGGTCTGGATACGATAATCGGTGAGAATGGGGTACTGCTCTCCGGTGGTCAGCGTCAGCGTATCGCCATTGCGCGTGCGCTGCTGCGTGACAGCCCGATTCTGATTCTGGACGAAGCGACTTCGGCGCTGGATACGGAATCTGAACGCGCTATTCAGTCGGCACTGGATGAACTGCAAAAGAACCGTACCTCGCTGGTGATTGCGCACCGCCTGTCGACTATCGAGCAGGCTGACGAAATCGTCGTGGTTGAGGACGGCATCATTGTTGAACGCGGAAGCCATGCTGATTTGCTGGAACACCGCGGCGTTTACGCCCAGCTTCATAAGATGCAGTTTGGCGAATGATTGCACGCATCTGGTCCGGTGAATCCCCGCTGTGGCTGCTGCTTTTGCCGCTCTCCTGGCTATACGGCCTGGTGAGCGGCACAATCCGTCTGCTTTACCGTCTGGGGCTGAAGCGTGCCTGGCGCGCGCCGGTTCCGGTTGTGGTTGTCGGTAATCTTACGGCGGGTGGCAACGGTAAAACGCCGGTGGTGATCTGGCTGGTGGAGCAATTGCAAAAACGCGGCATCCGCCCGGGGGTGGTATCGCGCGGATATGGTGGTAAAGCGGCGCGTTATCCGCTGCTGCTGACGGCGGAAACCACGACCGCCGAAGCGGGTGATGAACCGGTATTGATTTTCCAGCGTACCGGCGCACCGGTTGCGGTCTCCCCGGTGCGCAGCGACGCCGTTCAGGCACTGCTTGCCGAACACGCGGTGCAAATCATTATCACTGACGATGGCCTGCAGCATTACGCCCTGGCGCGTGATAAAGAGATTGTGGTCATCGACGGCGTTCGCCGTTTTGGTAACGGCTGGTGGTTACCTGCAGGGCCCATGCGCGAACGCGCTTCGCGTCTTAAGTCCGTTGATGCGGTGATCGTGAACGGGGGGGAGGCGAAAACGGGTGAAATCCCGATGTACCTTCAGCCGGGTCTGGCGATCAACCTGGTGACGGGGGAACGTCGGTCGGTTGCGGAGCTGCCTTCACTGGTGGCGATGGCGGGGATTGGCCATCCGCCACGCTTCTTCGCGACGCTGGAACAGTGTGGTGCCCGGCTGGAAAAACGCGTTCCGCTGGCCGACCATCAGGCGCTGGTGGAAGGGCAGGTAGACGCCCTGACCGTACCCGGACAGGCGCTGATCATGACCGAAAAAGATGCGGTGAAATGCCGTACCTTTGCGAAAGATAACTGGTGGTATCTGCCGGTTGACGCTGAACTCAGCGGCGAGCAGCCGGAACAATTGCTCAAGGAACTGATTGCGTTGGTGCAGTAAAGGCTTACGCGGTTCTGGTGGCGCTTTGACTGACAGGAAAACGCATGTCTTTACCGCAACTCTCGCTTTCAGCTGCACGTCATTTACACCTTGCCGCGCAGGGGCTGCTCAAAAAGCCCCGCCGCCGCGCGCAGCCTGCCGATATTCTCTCGACCGTTCAGCGCATGTCGCTACTTCAAATCGACACCATTAACATTGTGGCCCGCAGCCCTTACCTTGTCCTGTTTAGCCGCCTGGGGAGTTATCCTTCTCAGTGGCTGGATGAGGCGCTCAGCAAGGGGGAATTAATGGAGTACTGGGCGCACGAAGCCTGCTTTCTGCCCCGCAGCGATTTTGCCCTGGTTCGCCACCGTATGCTTGCCCCTGAAAAGATGGGCTGGAAATACCGACAGGCGTGGATGCTGGAACATGCGGCCGAAATTGAGCAGCTTATCGCGCATATTCAGGAAAACGGTCCCGTACGCTCCGCCGATTTTGAACACCCGCGCAAGGGTACAAGCGGCTGGTGGGAGTGGAAGCCGCACAAACGTCATCTCGAAGGGCTGTTTACCTCTGGCAAAGTCATGGTGATTGAACGGCGTAATTTTCAGCGCGTCTACGACCTGACGCATCGCGTGATGCCGCACTGGGACGACGAGCGCGACCTGCTTACCCAGGAGGCGGCCGAGGCCGTTATGCTGGAGAACAGCGCCCGTAGCCTGGGGATTTTTCGCGCGCAGTGGCTGGCAGATTATTATCGCCTGCGTCAGCCCGCGCTAAAACCGCTGCTGGACATGTGGCAACGCGAACAGCGCGTCATTCCCGTTACCGTGGAAACGCTGGGCGAAATGTGGCTGCATGCGGATCTCCTCCCGTTATTGCCTCAGGCTCTGGAGGGGAAACTTCAGGCAACCCACAGCGCGGTATTGTCGCCTTTCGACCCGGTTGTCTGGGACAGAAAACGCGCCGAGCAGCTCTTTGATTTCAGCTACCGGCTGGAATGTTATACCCCGGCCCCAAAGCGCCAGTATGGTTACTTTGTTTTACCGCTGCTGCATAAGGGACAGCTGGTCGGGCGCATGGACGCCAAAATGCACCGCAAGACCGGCACGCTTGAAATCATTGCGCTTTATCTGCAAGAGGGCGTCAGGGTGACGGCGAGCCTGGAAAAAGGGTTAACGTCCGCCATTAGCGAATTCGCGCGCTGGCAGGGTGCCGACGACGTGACGCTGGGCCGGGTACCCGACGGACTGTTTACATCCTGTCGAAGTGGCTGGGAAACAGGCACGCCCTGAAAAGGGAATGTGTTAAGCTTTAGCGATTACCCATACGGAGGAACTATGGATCACCGTTTACTTGAAATTATTGCCTGCCCGGTATGCAACGGCAAACTCTACTACAGCCAGGACAAACAAGAGCTCATTTGCAAGCTGGACAGTCTGGCTTTCCCGCTGCGTGACGGTATTCCGGTATTGCTGGAAAATGAAGCCCGTTCCCTGGTGGCAGAAGAGAGCAAGCCATGAGTTTTGTCGTCATTATTCCTGCGCGTTATGCCTCAACGCGTCTGCCGGGTAAACCGCTGGTGGATATTAACGGCAAGCCGATGATTGTGCATGTCCTCGAGCGCGCGCGTGAATCGGGTGCTGACCGCGTGATTGTTGCCACCGACCATCCGGATGTCGCTCGTGCGGTTGAGGCCGCAGGCGGAGAGGTGTGCATGACTCGCGCCGATCACCAGTCCGGCACCGAACGTCTGGCGGAAGTGGTTGAGAAATGCGGTTTCAGTGATGATACGGTCATCGTAAACGTGCAGGGTGACGAGCCGATGATCCCCGCGGTCATTATCCGTCAGGTGGCCGAAAACCTGGCGCAGCGTCAGGTCGGAATGGCGACGCTGGCGGTACCCATTCATCATGCAGAAGAAGCGTTCAACCCGAATGCGGTGAAGGTCGTCATGGATGCGGAAGGCTATGCGCTCTATTTCTCCCGCGCCACGATCCCGTGGGATCGCGATCGCTTTGCGCTCTCTAAAGAGACCATCGGTGATACCTTCCTGCGTCATATTGGGATCTACGGCTATCGCGCGGGCTTTATTCGCCGCTATGTGGCCTGGGCGCCGAGCCCGCTGGAGCATATCGAAATGCTGGAGCAGCTTCGCGTGCTCTGGTACGGCGAGAAAATTCACGTTGCCGTTGCTGAGGAAGTCCCCGGCACGGGCGTAGACACCCCTGAAGATCTTGAGCGCGTTCGCGCCGAATTGCGTTAATCTTACCGGCATCTCTCCGCAGGGAGGGATGCACTCTCCGCTTTATTTTTCACTTTCTTTTTCCTGATTGATCTCTTCCGGGTGACATCTTCATTAAGGACGCTCATTATAAAAGCAGTAGTCTTAATGGGGGTAATCTCATATGGAACAGCTGCGTGCCGAACTTAGCCATCTGCTGGGTGAGAAATTAAGCCGTGTCGAATGCGTGAGTGAAAAGGCCGATACCGCGCTTTGGTCGTTGTATGACAGTCAGGGCAACCCAATGCCGCTGATGGCCAGAAGTTTCACCTCACCGGGTGTGGCCAGGCAGCTTGCCTGGAAAATGTCGATGCTGGCGCGGGAGGGAACCGTCCGTATGCCGACGGTGTACGGCGTGATGACCCATGAGGAACATCCCGGCCCGGATGTACTGCTGATTGAGCGCTTGCGCGGCGTGCCCGTTGAAGCGCCCGCGCGCACGCCGGAGCGCTGGGAGCAGTTAAAAGACCAGATTGTCGAGGCGCTGCTGGCCTGGCACCGTCAGGATAGCCGCGGACTTGTCGGTCCGGTCGACAGCACTCAGGAAAATCTGTGGCCGCTGTGGTATCGCCAGCGGGTTGAGGTTCTGTGGGGGACGCTTAACCAGTTCAACAATACCGGTTTGACCATGCAGGATAAGCGAATTCTGTTTCGTACCCGCGAGTGCTTACCGGCGCTGTTCGACGGTTTTAATGACAACTGCGTGCTGATCCACGGTAATTTCACCCTGCGCAGCATGCTCAAAGACTCCCGCAGCGATCAGCTTCTGGCGATGCTGGGGCCGGGGATCATGCTCTGGGCTCCGCGCGAATACGAGCTGTTCAGGCTCAGCGACAGCGGGGCGGCGGAAGGTTTACTGTGGCATTACCTTCAACGCGCGCCCGTTGCAGAAGCGTTTCTCTGGCGGCGCTGGCTTTATCTGCTCTGGGACGAAGTTGCGCAGCTGGTCAATACCGGACGTTTTAATCGCGCAAACTTCGATCTGGCAACAAAATCACTCCTGCCCTGGCTCGCCTGACGATCCTTTCAGCCACTGCCAGAGGCGTCCGAGCGTCTCATAACCGACGCGATCGCTATGCATCAGCCACGCCGGGGACGGTATCGCCCGTTCCCACGGGTTGAGCGGCGCGTCGATAGCCATCTGGTTTGCCGGTGCGGGAAGCGGGTGCAGGCCTTGCTTCTCAAAGAAAATCATCGCGCGTGGCAGGTGCGAGGCGGAGGTCACCAGCAAGAACGGGACATCGCCAATCGCCTGCTTCACTGCGGCAGCCTCTTCTTCGGTATCTTTTGGGCTGTCCAGGGTGATGATGGAGGAACGCGGTACGCCGAGCGATTCCGCGACTCTGGCACCCGCTTCAGCCGTACTCACCGGGTTCGTTTTGGCCGCCGCGCCGGTGAAGATCATTTTTGATCCCGGATTCGCCAGCCAGAGGCGAATGCCTTCGTTTAGCCGTGGCAGGCTGTTGTTGATCAGGTTTGAACTGGGGGCCCAGTCAGGATCCCAGGTATATCCGCCTCCCAGTACCACGATGTACGCCACTTTCTGATTTCCCTGCCATGTCGGGTACTTGTTTTCGATGGGGCGTAACAAACCATCCGCGACCGGTTGCAGGCTCAACAGCAGCAGGATAAACCAGCCGAGCGTGATAAGCGTTTTGCCACTCTTCTGAAAGCGACTGAACCACACCAGCGCCAGCCCCAGCGCGATGATGATGAGCAGCAGCGGAAGGGGAAGCATCATCCCTCCAATGTATTTCTTAAGGGTAAAAAGCATCCTTTTTGGTTCCTTTTTTGACCATATAGCAGGTGAATACCGGTGATATTACACCAGAGAGGTTCATTCTCCGCGCGGGTGTGACAAAATAGCGGTTTTGCAGTTAGCGAGTGGAACTCTCCCAATGCGGGATCGCAATTTTGATGACATCGCGGAAAAGTTTTCGCGCAACATTTATGGCACCACGAAAGGGCAGCTCCGTCAGACGATCCTCTGGCAGGATCTGGACACCATTCTGGCCACCTATGGTGGTCAAACGTTGCGCGTGCTGGACGCCGGTGGCGGTGAAGGGCAGACGGCGATAAAAATGGCCGAGCGCGGTCATCACGTCACGCTTTGCGATCTTTCTGCTGAAATGGTCGCCCGCGCGACGCGTGCGGCAGAAGAGAAAGGTGTGAGCGACAACATGCATTTTATACAATGCGCCGCTCAGGACATCGCGCAGCATTTGGAAACCCAGGTTGATCTGATATTGTTTCATGCGGTGCTGGAGTGGGTTGCCGATCCGCAAAGCGTGTTACAAACCCTGTGGTCGATGTTGCGCCCGGGCGGCACGCTGTCGCTGATGTTCTACAATGCTAACGGCTTCCTGATGCACAACATGGTTGCGGGAAACTTCGACTATGTTCAGGTCGGGATGCCCAAAAAGAAAAAGCGCACGCTTTCCCCGGACTATCCGCGCGATCCACAGCAGGTTTATGGCTGGCTGGAAGCGATTGGCTGGCAGATTGTCGGGAAGACGGGCGTCAGGGTGTTTCATGATTATCTCCGTGAAAAACACAAACAGCGTGACTGTTTTGACACCTTAACAGAATTGGAAACGCGGTATTGCCGTCAGGAGCCTTTTGTCAGCCTTGGCCGCTATATTCACGTCACCGCGCACAAGCCGCAGATGCAAGGATAACCTATGAGTGAATTTTCCCAGACAGTCCCCGAACTGGTTGCCTGGGCCAGGAAAAACGATTTCTCCATCTCGCTGCCGGTAGACAGACTCTCTTTCCTGCTGGCGGTCGCCACGCTGAACGGCGAGCGGCTGGATGGTGAAATGAGCGAGGGTGAACTGGTGGATGCGTTCCGCCACGTCAGTGATGCGTTTGAGCAAACCAGCGAAACCATTAGCGTGCGTGCCAACAACGCGATCAACGATATGGTGCGTCAACGTCTGCTGAACCGCTTTACCAGCGAGCAGGCGGAAGGAAACGCCATCTATCGCCTGACGCCGCTGGGCATCGGCATCACCGATTACTATATTCGCCAGCGTGAATTTTCCACGCTGCGTCTTTCCATGCAGCTCTCGATCGTGGCGGGTGAGCTTAAGCGCGCCGCCGACGCGGCGGATGAAAACGGTGACGAATTCCACTGGCACCGTAACGTCTACGCGCCGCTGAAATATTCGGTGGCGGAAATCTTCGACAGTATCGATCTCACCCAGCGCCTTATGGACGAACAGCAGCAGCAGGTGAAAGACGATATCGCGCAGTTGCTGAATAAAGACTGGCGAGCGGCTATCTCCAGCTGTGAACTTCTGCTGTCAGAAACCTCCGGCACGCTGCGCGAACTCCAGGATACGCTGGAAGCCGCAGGGGACAAGCTGCAGGCTAACCTGCTGCGCATCCAGGACGCAACGCTGGCGCATGACGATCTGCATTTTATCGACCGTCTGGTATTCGATCTGCAGAGCAAACTCGACCGCATTATCAGCTGGGGCCAGCAGTCGATCGACCTGTGGATCGGCTACGACCGACACGTGCATAAATTTATCCGTACCGCGATTGATATGGATAAAAACCGCGTCTTTGCCCAGCGTCTGCGTCAGTCGGTGCAGACCTATTTCGATGCACCGTGGGCGCTGACCTACGCCAATGCCGATCGTCTGCTGGATATGCGCGACGAAGAGATGGCGCTGCGCGATGAAGAGGTGACCGGTGAACTGCCACCGGATCTGGAATACGAAGAATTTAACGAAATTCGCGAGCAGCTTGCGGCGATGATCGAAGAACAGCTCGCTGTCTACAAAACCAGACAAGTGCCGCTGGATCTTGGGCTCGTGGTGCGCGACTATCTGGCGCAATATCCGCGCGCGCGCCACTTCGACGTTGCCCGCATTGTGGTAGACCAGGCGGTGCGCCTGGGCGTCGCACAAGCAGATTTCACCGGACTGCCGCCGAAGTGGCAGCCAATTAACGATTACGGAGCCAAGGTACAGGCGCATGTCATTGACAAATATTGAACAAGTGATGCCGGTTAAGCTGGCACAGGCGCTGGCGAATCCGTTATTTCCGGCGCTGGACAGCCAGCTGCGTGCCGGTCGTCACATTGGCTTAGACGAGCTGGATAATCACGCCTTTTTGATGGACTTCCAGGAGTACCTGGAAGAGTTTTACGCACGCTACAACGTGGAGCTTATTCGCGCGCCGGAAGGGTTTTTCTACCTGCGTCCACGCTCCACGACGCTGATTCCGCGTTCCGTGCTCTCGGAGCTGGATATGATGGTCGGCAAAATTCTTTGCTACCTCTATCTCAGCCCGGAACGTCTGGCGAATGAAGGGATCTTCACCCAGCAGGAACTTTACGACGAGCTGTTGACGCTGGCAGATGAGAGCAAACTGCTCAAGCTGGTGAACAACCGCTCCACGGGGTCGGATCTTGACCGTCAGAAATTACAGGAAAAGGTTCGCTCTTCCCTGAACCGTCTGCGTCGTCTGGGGATGGTCTGGTTTATGGGCCACGACAGCAGCAAATTCCGCATCACGGAATCTGTCTTCCGCTTTGGCGCCGACGTGCGTGCGGGTGATGACGCGCGTGAAGCGCAGCTTCGCATGATCCGCGACGGTGAAGCGATGCCGGTGGAGAACCATTTGCAGCTCAATGATGAGCATGAAGAGAATCTGCCGGATAGCGGGGAGGAAGAGTAATGATTGAACGCGGTAAATTTCGCTCACTGACGCTGATTAACTGGAACGGCTTCTTTGCCCGAACGTTCGATCTGGATGAGCTGGTCACGACGCTCTCCGGCGGTAACGGAGCGGGTAAATCCACCACCATGGCGGCCTTTGTCACGGCGCTGATCCCTGACCTGACGCTGCTTCACTTCCGTAACACCACCGAAGCGGGGGCCACAAGCGGTTCCCGTGATAAAGGTTTGCACGGGAAGCTGAAGGCCGGCGTCTGTTATTCGGTTCTGGACGTCATTAACTCCCGTCATCAGCGTGTGGTGGTGGGCGTACGCCTGCAGCAGGTTGCCGGTCGCGACCGTAAAGTGGATATCAAACCGTTTGCGATCCAGGGGCTGCCAACGTCCGTGCAGCCAACGGCGCTGCTGACGGAAACCCTGAACGAACGTCAGGCGCGTGTGCTGACGCTGCAGGAGCTGAAAGATAAGCTCGAAGCGATCGAAGGCGTACAGTTCAAACAGTTCAACTCGATTACCGACTACCATGCGCTGATGTTCGATCTGGGCGTGGTGGCGCGTCGTCTGCGCTCGGCATCAGACCGTAGCAAATACTATCGCCTGATCGAAGCGTCCCTTTATGGCGGTATCTCCAGCGCCATCACCCGCTCCCTGCGCGACTACCTGCTGCCGGAAAACAGCGGCGTACGTAAGGCTTTCCAGGATATGGAAGCGGCGCTGCGTGAAAACCGCATGACGCTGGAAGCGATTCGCGTTACCCAGTCCGACCGCGACCTGTTTAAACACCTGATCAGCGAAGCCACCAACTACGTGGCGGCGGACTACATGCGCCACGCCAACGAGCGACGCGTGCATCTCGATCAGGCATTAGAATATCGCCGCGAGCTGTTTACCTCCCGTAAACAGCTGGTGGCCGAGCAGTACAAGCACGTCGAAATGGCGCGCGAGCTGGGTGAGCACAACGGTGCCGAAGGCGACCTGGAAGCCGATTACCAGGCCGCCAGCGATCACCTGAACCTGGTGCAGACCGCGCTGCGTCAGCAGGAAAAAATCGAGCGCTATGAAGCGGATCTCGACGAGCTGCAAATTCGTCTCGAAGAGCAAAATGAAGTGGTGGCCGAAGCCGCCGACATGCAGGAAGAGAACGAAGCCCGCGCCGAAGCGGCCGAGCTGGAAGTGGATGAGCTGAAAAGCCAGCTTGCCGATTACCAGCAGGCACTTGACGTGCAGCAGACGCGAGCGATTCAGTACACCCAGGCATTGCAGGCATTACAGCGTGCGAAAGAGCTGTGTCACCTGCCTGACCTGACGCCGGATAGCGCCGACGAGTGGCTGGATACCTTCCAGGCCAAAGAGCAGGAAGCCACCGAGAAGCTGCTCTCCCTCGAACAGAAAATGAGCGTCGCGCAAACGGCGCACAGCCAGTTTGAGCAGGCTTATCAGCTGGCGGTCGCAATTAACGGCCCGCTGGCGCGTAACGAAGCCTGGGACGTTGCCCGTGAACTGCTGCGCGACGGTGTGAACCAGCGCCATCTGGCCGAACAGCTTCAGCCGCTGCGGATGCGTCTGAACGAGCTGGAACAGCGCCTGCGAGAGCAGCAGGAGGCCGAGCGTCTTCTGGCGGAATTCTGCAAGCGTCAGGGGAAAAATTACGATTTCGACGAGCTTGAGGCCCTGCATCAGGAGCTGGAAGCGCGTATCGCGGCCCTGTCCGATACCGTATCAAACGCCAGCGAACAGCGTATGACGCTGCGTCAGGAGCTGGAGCAGATTCAGTCCCGTTCGAAGACGCTCTTGCAACGAGCGCCGGTCTGGCTGGCGGCTCAAAGCAGCCTGAATCAGCTCAGCGAACAGTGCGGCGAGCAGTTCGAATCCAGCCAGGAAGTGACCGAATACCTGCAGCAGCTGCTGGAGCGCGAGCGCGAAGCCATTGTTGAGCGTGACGAAGTCGGCACGCGCAAGCGTGAAGTCGACGAAGAAATTGAACGCTTAAGCCAGCCGGGCGGTGCGGAAGACCCGCGCCTCAATGCCCTGGCGGAGCGTTTTGGCGGCGTGCTGCTGTCCGAGATTTACGACGATGTCGGTCTGGACGACGCGCCATACTTCTCCGCGCTGTACGGTCCATCCCGTAACGCGATTGTGGTCCCGGATCTGTCGCTGATTTCTGAGCAGCTTGCCGGCCTGGAAGATTGCCCGGAAGACCTCTATCTGATCGAAGGGGATCCGCAGTCGTTCGATGACAGCGTCTTCAGCGTCGACGAGCTGGAAAAAGCGGTCGTGGTGAAAATCGCCGACCGTCAGTGGCGTTATTCCCGCTTCCCTGAGCTGCCGCTGTTTGGCCGCGCCGCGCGCGAAAGCCGCATCGAAAGCCTGCACGCCGAGCGTGAAACGCTGTCTGAACGTTTCGCGACGCTGTCGTTTGACGTGCAGAAAACCCAGCGCCTGCACCAGGCGTTTAGCCGCTTTATCGGCAGCCATCTGGCCGTGGCCTTTGAAGCTGACCCGGAAGCGGAAATTCGCAAGCTCAATACCCGCCGTGGCGAGCTGGAACGTGCCATTGCCAGTCATGAAAGCGACAACCAGCAGAGCCGCGTCCAGTTCGAGCAGGCGAAAGAGGGCGTCGCGGCCCTTAACCGCATTCTGCCGCGCCTGAATCTGCTGGCGGATGACACGCTGGCTGACCGTGTGGATGAGATCCAGGAGCGTCTGGATGAAGCGCAGGAAGCCGCGCGTTTCGTTCAGCAGCACGGCAATCAGCTGGCGAAGCTGGAGCCCGTCGTGTCTGTACTGCAGAGCGACCCGGAACAGTTCGAGCAGTTAAAAGAAGACTATGCCTGGTCACAGCAGGTGCAGCGCGAGGCGCGTCAGCAGGCGTTTGCCCTGACGGAGGTGGTGCAGCGTCGCGCCCACTTCGGCTACTCCGATTCGGCTGAAATGCTGAGCGGTAACAGCGACCTGAACGAAAAACTGCGTCAACGCCTTGAGCAGGCGGAAGCGGAACGTACTCGCGCCCGTGAAGCAATGCGCAGCCACTCCGCTCAACTGAACCAGTACAACCAGGTGCTGGCCTCGCTGAAAAGCTCCTTCGACACCAAGAAAGAGCTGTTAAACGATCTGCAGAAAGAGCTTCAGGACATCGGCGTGCGTGCCGACAGTGGGGCAGAAGAGCGCGCGCGTATTCGTCGTGACGAGCTGCATTCTCAGCTCAGCAATAACCGCGCGCGTCGTAATCAGCTGGAAAAAGCGCTGACCTTCTGCGAAGCGGAAATGGATAACCTGACCCGTCGCCTGCGCAAGCTGGAGCGCGACTACTTTGAGATGCGTGAGCAGGTTGTGACCGCGAAGGCGGGCTGGTGCGCGGTGATGCGCATGGTGAAAGACAATAACGTTGAGCGTCGTCTGCACCGCCGTGAACTGGCATATCTCTCAGCCGACGAGCTGCGTTCCATGTCGGATAAGGCGTTGGGTGCGCTGCGTCTGGCGGTGGCGGATAACGAACACCTGCGCGACGTGCTGCGTATGTCGGAAGATCCAAAACGTCCGGAACGTAAAATCCAGTTCTTCGTGGCGGTTTACCAGCACCTGCGCGAACGTATTCGTCAGGACATCATCCGTACTGACGATCCGGTCGAGGCTATCGAACAGATGGAAATCGAGCTGGGTCGCCTGACGGAGGAGCTGACCTCCCGCGAGCAGAAGCTGGCTATCAGCTCCCGCAGCGTGGCGAACATCATTCGTAAAACCATTCAGCGCGAGCAGAACCGTATCCGCCAGCTGAACCAGGGTCTGCAGAGCGTGTCGTTTGGCCAGGTGAACAGCGTGCGCCTCAACGTCAACGTGCGTGAAGCCCACGCGACGCTGCTGGAAGTGCTGTCTGAGCAGCACGAGCAGCATCAGGATCTGTTCAACAGCAACCGTCTGACCTTCTCCGAAGCGCTGGCGAAGCTGTATCAGCGCCTGAACCCGCAGATTGATATGGGCCAGCGTACGCCGCAAACCATCGGTGAAGAGCTGCTGGATTACCGTAACTACCTGGAAATGGAGGTTGAGGTAAACCGTGGCTCAGACGGCTGGCTGCGTGCGGAATCCGGGGCGCTCTCAACCGGTGAAGCGATCGGTACCGGGATGTCAATTCTGGTGATGGTTGTCCAGAGCTGGGAAGATGAAGCGCGCCGTCTGCGCGGCAAAGACATCTCGCCATGCCGACTGCTGTTCCTGGATGAGGCAGCGCGTCTTGATGCCCGCTCCATTGCCACGCTGTTCGAGCTTTGCGAACGTCTCGATATGCAGCTCATTATTGCGGCGCCGGAGAACATCAGCCCCGAGAAAGGCACTACCTACAAGCTGGTGCGTAAAGTGTTCCAGAACAGCGAACACGTTCACGTTGTGGGGCTGCGTGGCTTTGCGCCGCAGCCGCCAGAGTCATTGCCGGAAACCACAGCCGACGCTTCCTGAAGTATCTTCTGACCCAAAGCGGCGCCCTGGCGCCGCTTTTTTTTTAAACTTAACTTGTGCTTAGGGCTGCGTTATCTTTAAACTTCTTTACATAAGGTAAGGCAACAGCTTAGCCGTCTACCTATAATGAAAGAAAGCCCCAACGTGATGGGCATGTCGTGAAAACAGGGGGCAAGGGATGTTGCTTAAGAAAGAATGTGGTCGTCAGCTGTCTGCGCTGAGTTTGTGCCTGGCAGTGATGTTTGCTCCGCTGTTAACCGCCCAGGCCGACGAGCCTGAAATTGTGCCGACTGACAGCTCGGCAACGACAGGCGCGCAGCCAACGTCGTTGTCCCAGCCGCTGGACCAGTCTCCGGCGACGGCTGTCATGGCCGGTATTAAACCGCTGCCGGAAGGCATCGACGCCGAATCGCTCAGTCAGCAGCTGCAGTCGGGGCTGCCGTCAGGCTACACGCCTGTCTATATCAATCAGCTCACGCTCCTCTATGCTGCCCGCGATATGAAACCGATGTGGGAAAACCGCGATGCCGTGCGCGCCTTCCAGCAACAGCTGGCGGAGGTCGCGATTGCAGGGTTTCAGCCGCAGTTTACAAAATGGGTTGAGCTGTTAACCGATCCTGCTGTCACCGGGCAGGCGCGGGACGTGGTGCTTTCCGATGCCATGATGGGCTACCTGCAGTTCGTGGCGGGTATTCCTGTCAATGGCAACCGCTGGCTGTACAGCGATAAACCTTACAAACTGGCGACGCCAGCGCTGTCGGTGATTAATCAATGGCAGCTAGCGCTGGATAATGGCGAACTGCCGCGCTTTATCGCCAGCCTGGCACCGACGCACCCACAATATGCCACTCTGCACCAGTCGCTCCTCGCGCTGGTGGGGGACACGCGTCCGTGGCCGCAAATGCGCGGTACCGCGACGCTGCGTCCGGGGCAGTGGAGCAGCGATGTGCCCGCCCTGCGCGAGATCCTGGTGCGTTCCGGTATTCTGGAAGGCGGGCCAAAGATTGCTCTCCCGGGTGATGATCCACAAAACGTCGCCGTCAGCCCGTCAGCTCCCGTGAAAGAGAAGAAAGCCGTTGTCCTGAGCGACAAACCCGCGGCTTACGATCGCGAGCTGGTTGCGGCCGTTAAGCAATTCCAGGCCGCTCAGGGGCTGGGGGCCGATGGCGTCATTGGCCAGACGACGCGTGACTGGCTGAACGTATCGCCTGCGCAGCGGGCAGGGGTGCTGGCGCTCAATATCCAGCGTTTGCGCTTGCTGCCGGGAACGCTCTCTACCGGGATTATGGTTAACATCCCGGCGTATTCCCTGGTCTATTACCAGGACGGTAGCGAAAAACTGGCGTCGCGCGTGATTGTCGGGCGTCCGGATCGTAAAACACCGATGATGAGCAGCGCGCTGAATAACGTGGTGGTAAACCCGCCGTGGAACGTGCCGCCGACTCTGGCGCGAAAAGACATTCTGCCGAAGGTCTGGAACGACCCGGGTTATCTGGAACGTCATGGTTATACGGTGATGCGTGGATGGAACAGTAAAGAGGCCATCGATCCTTATATGGTCGACTGGTCGACGATCACAGCGTCAAATCTGCCGTTCCGTTTCCAGCAGGCTCCCGGGGCGCATAACTCTTTAGGGCGCTACAAATTCAATATGCCGAGTTCAGAAGCTATCTATCTGCACGATACGCCGAACCACAACCTGTTCCAGAAAGATACCCGCGCGCTGAGTTCTGGCTGCGTGCGCGTGAACAAAGCCTCGGAGCTGGCCAATATGCTGCTTCAGGATGCGGGCTGGAACGATACGCGTATTTCGGATGCCCTGAAGCAGGGGGATACACGTTACGTTAATATTCGCCACAATATTCCGGTCAATCTTTACTATCTGACGGCGTTTGTGGGCGAGGATGGGCGTACCCAGTATCGTACAGATATTTACAATTATGATCTCACCGCGCGATCCGGCGCACAAATTTTGCCAAAAGCGGAACAATTAATCAGGTAAATGAAGCAGTTCGGGAAAAATGATTGTCGTAAGTTATGGTGAATAAGCGGCTATATCGCCGCAAGCCGCGTATTCACTGGGGTTGGGCGCCTTGACGTACCTGGTTTTGCCAGTTATGGTGCCCTTCGTGCGCTAAGCATATTACGATTTCTTTTACCTGTAGACCTGATTATCATGGACAAATTTGACGCTAATCGCCGCAAACTGCTGGCGTTAGGTGGCGTTGCGCTCGGCGCAGCGGCCATCCTGCCGACGCCAGCATTTGCCACCCTCTCGACACCTCGTCCGCGAGTTTTAACGCTCAACAATCTTCATACCGGTGAGTCGCTAAAAGCGGAGTTTTTCGATGGCAGAGGCTATATTCAGGATGAATTAGCAAGACTTAACCATTTTTTCCGTGATTTCCGCGCGAATAAAATAAAAGCCATCGATCCTGGACTGTTTGATCAGATTTTCCGCCTTCAGGGCCTGCTGGGCACCAGCAAGCCGGTGCAGCTCATTTCTGGCTATCGCTCGATTGATACCAACAATGAACTGCGCGCCCACAGTCGCGGGGTAGCGAAAAAAAGCTATCACACGAAGGGACAGGCAATGGATTTCCATATTGAAGGCGTTTCGTTAGCCAATATTCGCAAAGCTGCGTTATCTATGCGCGCAGGTGGTGTAGGATATTACCCCAGCAGCAACTTTGTGCATATTGATACCGGTCCGGTTCGGCACTGGTAATAACGAAACACAGGAGCAGTATGAACTATCGTATTATTCCGGTTACCGCGTTCTCCCAGAATTGTTCACTCATTTGGTGCGAACAGGCTAAACTGGCCGCGCTTGTCGATCCCGGCGGTGACGCTGAGAAGATCAAGCAGGAAGTCGCCGACAGTGGCGTGACGCTCATGCAGATTTTACTGACGCATGGTCACCTCGACCATGTGGGCGCAGCGGCTGAACTGGCTGAACACTACGGCGTGCCGATTGTCGGTCCGGAAAAAGAAGATGAGTTCTGGCTGCAGGGATTACCTGCCCAAAGCCGCATGTTTGGCCTTGATGAGTGTCAGCCCCTGACGCCCGATCGCTGGCTGAACGACGGAGAGCGCGTTAACGTAGGGAATGTGACTTTACAGGTGTTGCATTGTCCTGGACATACGCCAGGCCATATTGCCTTCTTTGATGACCAGTCTCGTCTGCTGATTTCCGGCGATGTGATTTTCAAAGGTGGCGTAGGACGCAGTGATTTTCCTCGCGGCGATCACGGGCAGCTGATTCAGTCGATTAAACAGAAGCTATTGCCGCTGCGTGATGATGTGACGTTTATTCCTGGACATGGTCCGATGTCGACGCTGGGCTATGAACGGCTCCATAACCCGTTCCTTCAGGATGAAATGCCTGTCTGGTAACCCGAATAAAAAAAAGCCTGCGTAACGCAGGCTTTTTTATGGGCGCAAATTACAGTACGGCGACAATCGCTTCGCACAGTGGCGCCATGTTGTCAGGCGTCATGCCTGCAACGTTCACGCGGCCAGAGGCCACGGCGTACACGCCAAACTCTTCACGCAGACGCAGAACCTGCTCTTTGGTCAGGCCGCTGAACGAGAACATGCCGTTCTGTTTGATGATAAAGCTGAAGTCGCGGTCTGCGCCTTTCTCAGCCAGGGTGTTCACAAACAGCAGGCGCATGCGCTGAATACGCTGACGCATATCGTTCAGCTCTTGTTCCCAGATAGCGCGCAGCGCATCGTTGCTCAGGATAGTGGCAACAACAGACGCACCGTGTGCCGGTGGGTTAGAGTAGTTAGCGCGGATAACCGATTTCATCTGGCTGAACGCACGATCGACGGTCTCTTCGTTAGCAGCAACCAGCGTACAGGCACCCACACGCTCATTGTACAGACCGAAGTTCTTGGAATAGGAGCTAGCGACAATCAGCTCCTGATGCACGGCTGCGAACGCGCGCAGGCCTTCGGCATCTTCTTCCAGACCACGGGCGAAGCCCTGGTAGGCAAAGTCAAACAGCGGCAGCCAGCCTTTTTCTACGGACAGCTTCGCCAGGTTTTGCCACTGCTCAAGCGTCGGATCGATACCGGTTGGGTTGTGGCAGCAGCCGTGGAACAGCACCACGTCACCCGCCTGCGCTTCGCTCAGGCTCGCCAGCAGGCCGTCAAAGTCGAGAGAGTGGTTTGCCGCGTCGTAGTAGGCGTATTCACGCACTTCCAGACCCGCAGAGTTAAACACGCTCTTGTGGTTAGGCCAGCTTGGGTTGCTTACCCATACGCGCTTAACAGAGGTGTTTTTCGCAAGGAAATCCGCCGCCACGCGCAGCGCACCGGTACCGCCCGGAGTCTGTGCTGTACGGGCACGTTTGTCACTCACAATTGCGCTGCCTTTACCGAACAGCAGCTCCTGGGTACAGCGACCAAATTCAGGGATACCATCAATACCGAGGTAGTTTTTGGTGGTTTCGTTTTCCAGCAGATACTGCTCAGCTTTCTTGACGCTGGTCAGTACCGGAGTTTTGCCGGTTTCATCTTTATATACACCAATACCCAGGTTGATTTTGCCAGGGCGGTCGTCGGCACGAAACAGATCGGCCAGGCCCAGAATCGGGTCGGCAGGAGCGGCGGTAATGTTCTCAAACATGACGAAGTTCCATTGTGATTACAGAAGTGAAATCCGCTATCAGGTTAACGGTAGATTTACAAAATGCCAACCGTTTGCGACGAAAAGCGTGCGGCTTTTCAAAAGTCGCCATTATTTTCTATCACACATAAAAAAACAGGGCCGAAGCCCTGTTCATTAAGCATATAACAAAGTGGTGTTCTGATTAGAACTGGTAAACGATACCAACCGCAGCCTGGTCGTCAGTTGCCAGCTTAGCAGATTCAGAGTAGGCATTGTCGTCCAGCAGGTTGAATTTGTACGCGGCGTACACGTTCATGTTCTTGTTGAAGTAGTACCAGGTACCCACTTCGATGTATTTCACCAGGTCAGCATCGCCACCGGTGAAGGTTCCGCGTGCTTTCAGGTCCTTACCTTTAGACTGGACGTAGCCCAGGGATGGACGCAGACCGAAGTCGAACTGGTACTGAACAACGGCTTCGATGTTCTGAGTTTTGTTCGCGAAGTTGTTATCAGCTTCACGCGTCATGTTAGTGGTTTCAGCATACTGAACCGCTGCATAAATGTTATTCGCATCGTATTTCGCAGCAGTAGACCATGCTTCAGCACGATCGCCGCCTGCGCTTGCCCAGTCAGCGGAATTGCCAGCGGCAACCTGCTCGTTGGTACGGTCAGCAGTTTCATAGCCCGCTGCCAGTGCGAAACCTTCGCCCAGTTCGTACTGAACAGAGGAGCTGAAGCCGTCGCCATTAGCTTTAGCGCCGTTACCGCCGCGACCAACGTTGATCAGCTGACCATCGTCAGTATAAGTTGCAGCAACAGCATTGCTGCGCTCGTTTTTACCCTGATACTGAAGGGCAAAGCTCAGGCCATCAACCAGACCGAAGAAGTTTTTGTTACGGTAGGTCAGCAGGCCAGAAGAACGACCGTTCATGAAGTTATCCGTTGCAACCCATGAGTCGCCGCCCCATTCTACCAGCATATCGGTATACGCTGCCGCGTCATAGATAGCGCCGTAGTTACGACCGTAGTCCAGAGAACCCGCGTCGCCGAAGTTCAGACCAGCAAATGCCAGACGGGTTTTAGTACCCTGAGAACCTTCTGCGTTAGACGCGTCCATGTTGTATTCCCACTGACCGTAACCAGTAATCTGGTCGTTGATCTGGGTTTCACCTTTGAAACCGATACGGGCATAGGTGGTATCTTCGTTGCTGGATTTACCGTTAGTGGTCCAGATGTGCTCACCTACAGCTTTACCGTAGAAGTCCAGCTTGTTAGCGTTTTTGTTATAGATTTCTGCAGCGTTAGCTGCACCAGCTACCAGCAGAGCAGGGATAACCACTGCCAGAATATTGCGCTTCATCATTATTTATTACCCTCATTGGTTTTTTTATGACACTCGCCACTGCCGTCAATAAATTCTGTCAATAAATATTTCCGGAACTATTGATGAGAGTTTGGTGTCTTTATGTATCTGACAGGCATCTTTCCATTCGGCGAAGCGTTTCGCTAGCCTGAAAGTGCTACAATTCTCAAGATTAAGTAACCGAAAGAAAATATGTGTAACTAAATATGTATTTTTGGGAACTTTGTGAACCACCTCAAACTTCAGAGTGCCCTGGCGAATTAAGCGACAGGACATATCCTATATATATGAATTCCTTATGATTAATTGAGATAACGGCGATTCATATAAACAGAGGCTAAACGACTCAGTTTTTCTTATGACCCCAGAAAGCCTTCTGGATGGCTGTAAAAGTGGTTGAAATTTGTGCTAACGCTTGAGGATGTAATAATCGCAATAAGAATGGGGTTTATTTTTTGTGGCTGAATATTTCGCGGAAACAAAACGTAACAGGTAGTGGTTGTGACGGGGTGAAGGTTTAAAGATGCTGACTTTGCGCTGACGAAAACTGACAATGCAGAATAAAATAATGGCCAGCACAGGCTGGCCATTTTAGTTTTTTACCGATTAGAAGCTGGCGTTACGTGGTGTACGTGGGAATGGAATCACGTCGCGAACGTTCTGAACTCCGGTAACGTAGGCGATCAGACGCTCGAAGCCGAGACCAAAACCGGCGTGCGGTACGGTACCGTAACGACGCAGATCGCGGTACCAGCTGTAGTCAGCTGGGTTGAGCCCCATCTCTTCCATACGCGCGTCCAGCACGTCAAGACGCTCTTCACGCTGAGAGCCACCGATGATTTCACCGATGCCCGGCGCCAGGACGTCCATCGCTGCCACGGTTTTACCGTCTTCGTTAAGGCGCATATAGAAGGCCTTAATGTCTTTCGGGTAGTTTTTAACGACAACCGGCGCTTTGAAATGTTTCTCGGCCAGATAGCGTTCGTGTTCAGACGCCAGGTCAACGCCCCAGTAAACCGGGTTCTCGAACGTCTCACCGCATTTCTCGAGGATCGCCACCGCGTCGGTATAGTCCACCTGCGCAAAGTCGGCAGACACAAAACGCTCCAGACGCGCCACAGCATCGCTGTCTACGCGTTCTGCGAAGAATTTCATGTCGTCAGGACGCTCTTCCAGCACCGCTTTGAATACATACTTCAGCATCGCTTCCGCCAGACCCGCAACATCGTCCAGGTCGGCGAACGCCACTTCCGGCTCCAGCATCCAGAATTCCGCCAGGTGACGGCTGGTGTTGGAGTTTTCGGCACGGAAGGTTGGGCCAAAGGTGTAGATCTTAGACAGCGCACAGGCGTACGTTTCGCCGTTGAGCTGACCGGATACCGTCAGGAAAGCTTCTTTACCAAAGAAGTCTTTGTCATAGTCCACTTTACCTTCCGGCGTGCGCGGCAGGTTTTCCATGTCCAGCGTCGAGACGCGGAACATCTCACCCGCACCTTCTGTGTCGGACGCGGTGATCAGCGGGGTAGACACCCAGAAGTAACCCTGCTCGTCGAAGAAACGATGCAGCGCCTGCGCCAGCGTATGACGCACGCGCGCCACCGCACCAATCAGGTTGGTACGTGGACGCAGGTGCGCCACTTCACGCAGGTATTCAATGCTGTGACGTTTTGCTGCCATCGGGTAGGTATCCGGATCTTCAACCCAGCCGGTGACTTCAATGGCTGAGGCCTGAATTTCGAAACTCTGGCCCTGGCCCGGGGATGCCACAACCACGCCGGTGACAATAACGGAACAGCCCGTCGTCAGGCGCAGAACGTCATCATTGTAATTGGGCAGAGAATTATTAATGACGGCCTGTACAGGATCAAAGCAGGAACCGTCATAGACGGCAAGGAAGGAGATGCCAGCTTTAGAATCTCGGCGGGTACGCACCCATCCGCGCACGGTGACCTGTTGGTCAACGGCGACACGGCCCTGGAGTACGTCGGCTACAGGCACAACGCTCATAATATTCTCTCTGTTAATAGTCGGAAAAAATAAATACTTGTCCACCCTTATGGGGGGATATCTATGTTACCTGCCATCCGCTATCAGACAAGTAAATTTCGCAGTCAAAAGAGAAGAATTAAGAAATAAATAAGAAGAGGGGAGCCATAAAGGCTCCCGTAAGCGCTTAACTGGCTTTTTTGATCTGAGGAAGATCGAAGGCTTTGCGCAACGCGCGAACAAACGCTTTGTCATGGCAGATGGTTTTGCCCGGGCTGTCGGAGAGCTTCGCCACCGGCTTGCCGTTACATTCCACCAGTTTGATGACAATATTCAGAGGTTTTACCTGAGGAATATCGCAGGTCAAACGGGTACCAATGCCGAAGCTCAGGTTCACCCGGGTGTTGAAATGGCGATAGAGTTCGACCGCTTTCGCCAGGTCGAGATTATCGGAGAAGACCAGCACCTTGCTCATCGGATCAATGCCGAGTTTCTCGTAATGGGCAATGGCCTTCTCGCCCCATTCAACCGGATCCCCGGAGTCGTGGCGTAATCCCTGGTAACGTTCAGCGAACTCGGGACCAAAGTCGCGCAGGAAGGCATCCATCGTAATACAGTCGGTGAGGGCGATCCCGAGTTGATTCGGGTACTCCTCAAGCCATGCGGCCAGTGCCGCGCGCTGGCTGTTAGCCAGATCGGGGCTGATCTGCTGATGCGCCTGGAACCACTCGTGCGCCTGGGTACCCATTGGCGTCAGGCTAAGGCGACGTGCCAGATCGTAGTTACTGGTGCCTACAAACCACGGCTCCTGCTGAAGACGTTTAACGATGGCCTCCTGAACGTCGCGCGAGAAACGACGGCGGGTGCCAAAGTCCATCAGGCGGAAGCGGGACATGTCTAACCCTTCGGTCAGCGTGGAGAAGGCAGCGAGTTTATTTTCCAGCGCGGCGACCGCCTGCTCGACGCCCGTTTCCGGCGAACGGTAGCGGTGAGCCAGTTCGCTGATCACCGCCAGAAGCGGCACTTCCCACATGATCACTTCCCGCCACGGACCTTCAAGGCGAATATCCAGCTTGCCGTTATCGTTAAGCACGGTGACCTGCTCCGGCTTATAGCGGAAATCGCGCAGCCAGTTCAGATAGTCGGCTTTGAAGAAAGGCAGGCCAGAAAGCCACTGATATTCCTCGTCCTGCAGCCTCAGATGCTGCATAGCATTGACCTGTTCACGAATGGCGTCTGCGTAGATACCGAGCAAGTCGTCGCCACGGCAGCGGAATTCCGCCGCGACATGAACGTCATAGTAATGGTGGAAAACGGCTTGCTGCATATGCAGTTTATACGCGTCGGTATCCAGCAACGTATGCAGAACTGGAGAAGCGAATTGAGTCATAGGTGCGCAGTAGCATCCTCTCACAGGAGCGTTTAGTACAATAAACAACTCCGGAGTATACCTTGTTTAGTGATTTATTGAACCCCGATCACAACATAAGCGCGTTTTATGGTCGAGGGCATTTTGTGCCCCGTGTTATACAAATGTAGCAAAAAAAGGTTTTGACCCTGAAAAGATGAACATTCTGCATAGCGCGTTTTGCGCAACAGGAATATATTGAAACGTTACTCGACAAACGATGCATAAGGTTTTCTATGACACAACAGCCACAAGCCAAATACCGCCACGACTACCGTGCGCCGGATTACCTGATTAGCGAAATCGATCTGACTTTTGACCTGGATGCCACTAAAACCGTTGTCACGGCGGTAAGCAAGGTGACGCGCCACAGCGCAACTGCGGTGCCGCTGCGTCTGGATGGTGAAGACCTGACGCTGGTCTCCCTGCATATTAATGATGAAGCCTGGTCAGACTATAAAGAAGAAAACAACCAGCTGGTCATCGACAACCTGCCGGAACAGTTTACGCTGCGCATCGTGAATGAAATCAGCCCGGCCGCCAACACCGCGCTGGAAGGGCTTTATCAGTCAGGCGTGGCGCTGTGTACCCAGTGTGAAGCGGAAGGGTTCCGCCACATTACATGGTATCTTGACCGCCCGGACGTCCTGGCGCGCTTCACCACCAAAATCATCGCCGATAAAACCCTCTATCCCTTCCTGCTCTCCAACGGTAATCGCGTAGGTGAAGGCGAGCTGGAGAATGGCCGTCACTGGGTGCAGTGGCAGGATCCGTTCCCGAAACCGTGCTACCTGTTTGCGCTGGTGGCGGGGGACTTCGACGTGCTGCGTGACACCTTCAAAACGCGCTCAGGCCGTGAGGTGGCGCTGGAGCTGTTTGTTGACCGCGGCAACCTTGACCGCGCGCCGTGGGCGATGACCTCCCTCATCAACTCCATGAAGTGGGACGAGGAGCGCTTCGGCCTCGAATATGATCTCGACATCTATATGATCGTCGCCGTCGATTTCTTCAACATGGGCGCAATGGAGAATAAAGGCCTGAACGTCTTTAACTCCAAATACGTTCTGGCGCGTACCGATACCGCAACGGACAAAGACTACCTCGATATCGAACGCGTCATCGGCCACGAATATTTCCACAACTGGACCGGCAACCGCGTCACCTGCCGCGACTGGTTCCAGCTCAGCCTGAAAGAGGGCCTGACCGTCTTCCGTGACCAGGAGTTCAGCTCCGATCTGGGTTCACGCGCGGTAAACCGCATCAACAACGTGCGTACCATGCGCGGCCTGCAGTTTGCGGAAGATGCCAGCCCAATGGCGCATCCGATACGCCCGGATAAAGTCATCGAGATGAACAACTTCTACACCCTGACGGTGTACGAGAAGGGCGCCGAAATTATCCGCATGATCCACACCCTGCTGGGGGAAGAGAACTTCCAGAAAGGGATGCAGCTGTACTTTGAGCGTCATGACGGCAGCGCGGCCACCTGCGACGATTTTGTGCAGGCAATGGAAGATGCCTCTAATGTCGATCTCTCTCACTTCCGCCGCTGGTACAGCCAGGCCGGTACGCCGATTGTTACCGTCAAAGACGACTACAATCCGGAAACCGAGCAGTACACCCTGACCATCAGCCAGCGCACGCCGCCGACGGCAGAGCAGGAAGAGAAATACCCGCTACATATTCCGTTCAGCATTGAGCTGTACGATAACGAAGGCAAAGTCATTCCACTGCAGAAGGGCGGTCACCCGGTACACCACGTGCTGAACGTGACCCAGGCCGAGCAGACCTTTATCTTCGATAACGTCTATTTCCAGCCGGTGCCTGCGCTGCTGTGTGAATTCTCCGCGCCGGTGAAGCTGGAGTACAAGTGGAGCGATCAGCAGCTGACGTTCCTGATGCGTCACGCGCGTAACGATTTCTCCCGCTGGGATGCCGCACAAAGCCTGCTGGCGACCTACATCAAGCTCAACGTAAACCGTCATCAGCAGGGCCAGCCGCTGTCGCTGCCTGTTCACGTAGCTGACGCGTTCCGCGCGATCCTGCTGGATGAGAAGATTGACCCGGCATTGGCCGCAGAAATTCTGACTCTGCCGTCAGCGACTGAAATCGCGGAGTTGTTCGAGATTATCGATCCGATCGCGATCGTGGCGGTGCGTGAAGCGTTGACCCGTACGCTGGCTACTGAGCTGGCGGACGAGTTCCTCGCCATTTATAACGCCAACAAGCTTGACGCTTATCGCGTTGAGCACGCGGACATTGGTAAACGTTCTCTGCGCAACACCTGCCTGCGCTATCTGGCGTTTGGTGAAACCGAGCTGGCGAACACCCTGGTGAGCAAGCAGTATCACGAGGCGGATAACATGACCGACGCCCTGGCCGCGCTGGGCGCAAGCGTTGCTGCTGAACTGCCGTGCCGCGATGCGCTGATGCAGGAGTACGACGACAAGTGGCATCAGGATGGCCTGGTGATGGACAAGTGGTTCATCCTGCAGGCGACCAGCCCGGCGGCCGATGCACTCAGCAACGTACGCAGCCTGCTGAAGCATCGTTCCTTTACCCTGAGCAACCCAAACCGCGTGCGTTCGCTGATTGGCGCGTTTGCCAGCAGCAACCCGGCGGCGTTCCACGCCGAAGACGGCAGCGGTTATCAGTTCATGGTGGAAATGCTGACCGAGCTGAACAGCCGTAACCCGCAGGTGGCGTCGCGCCTGATTGAGCCGCTGATCCGTCTGAAGCGTTACGATGCGAAGCGTCAGGCGAAGATGCGTGCCGCGCTTGAGCAGCTGAAAGGGCTGGAAAATCTGTCTGGTGATTTGTACGAGAAGATTGCTAAAGCGTTAGCGTAATATAAGTTAACCCTCCCTCTCCCTGTGGGAGAGGGCCTGGGTGAGGGCATCAGGCATTAGCCTTAGCTCGCTGTAACTCCGTGCTCCCGCGCTTCATCACTCGATCTAATACCTCAGCTTCGAGCTCCCCCAGTCTTGCCGAGCCCACGCGACGAGGCCGCGGAAGATCCACCGTCAGATCCAGACCTATTTTCCCGTCCTCTATTAACAGCACCCGGTCCGCCATCGCGACGGCTTCGCTCACGTCATGCGTCACCAGCAGTACCGTAAAGCCGTGCGCCTGCCACAGGGATCCAATCAAATCTTGCATTTCGATTCGCGTCAGGGCGTCCAGCGCGCCGAGCGGTTCATCAAGCAGCAGCAGGCCAGGACGGTGAATCAACGCCCGCGCCAGCGCCACGCGCTGCTTCTGCCCACCCGAGAGGGCGGCAGGCCATTCATCGGCTCGATTTTCCAGCCCAACGGCGGCCAGTGCCTGGCGGGCTTCATCCCGCCAGCTGCCCTTAAGACCGAGCCCGACATTGTCGATAACCGTTTTCCACGGCAGCAGCCGCGCGTCCTGAAACATCATGCGGGTATCGTCCTGAATATTCGAAAGCGGCGTTGTTCCTGCCAGAATGTCGCCGCCGTTAGGGGCTTCCAGTCCGGCCAGCAGCCTTAGCAGGGTACTCTTGCCGCCGCCGCTGCGCCCGACAACGGCCACAAATTGTCCGGCGGGAATATGCAGATCCAGCCCGTTAAGAATGGTGTTTTCGCCGTAGCGTTTGGTCACGCCGTTCAGCAGTAACGGTGTTCCCTGGTTCAGTCGTGCAGTATTCATGCTTTCGCCTCCTGAAGGGTGTAGGCCGGGTTCCAGCGCAGCCAGCTGCGCTCCAGCCACTGGGCGCTAACGTCGGCGAGTTTGCCGAGCAGGGCATACAGAATGATGGCAACCACCACCACGTCCGTTTGCAGGAATTCGCGGGCGTTCATCGCCAGGTAACCAATGCCTGAATTGGCCGAGATAGTCTCTGCTACAATCAGCGTCAGCCACATCAGGCCGAGCGCAAAACGCACCCCGACCATAATGGAGGGCAGGGCGCCCGGCAGGATCACGTGTATAAAGAGAGAAAAACCCGATAAGCCGTAGCTGCGCGCCATCTCCACCAGACCGCGATCGATATTGCGGATCCCGTGCCAGGTGTTGATGTAGATCGGGAACAATGTGCCCAGCGCCACGAGGAAGATTTTGGCGCTCTCATCAATCCCAAACCACAGGATAACCAGCGGGATCAGCGCCAGATGCGGCACGTTGCGCAGCATCTGAATAGAGGTATCCAGCAGCCGCTCGCCCCAGCGGGAAAGGCCACTGATCAGGCCCAGAACCAGACCGATGCTGCCGCCGATGGAAAACCCAATCACGGCGCGCCAGGAGCTGATCGCCAGATGCTGCCACAGCTCACCGCTCACGCTCAGCGACCAGAACGCTTCTACAACGCCCTCCGGGGAGGGCAGAATACGGCTCGACAGCCAGCCGGTGGACGACGCGAGCTGCCAGAGTGCCACAATGCCGACGGGTAAAAACCACGGCGCGGCGCGCAGCAGCCATTTTTGTGAGGTGGCAGACATGGTCACTCCTTAGCTCTGTGCGGCTTTGCGTGGAATAAACTCGTTCGCCACGGCTTCGCCCTGAAGCTGAAGCCGCTGCGGCTGTGGAATTTCCGGAATGGCGACATCCAGATGCGGGAATAACAGCTCGCCCACCTTGTACGCCTCTTCCAGATGCGGATAGCCGGAGAGAATAAAGCTGTCGATGCCCAGCTCGGCGTATTCATTAATTCGCGCGGCCACGGTCGGGCCGTCGCCGACCAGCGCTGTGCCCGCACCGCCACGTACCAGGCCGACGCCCGCCCACAGGTTCGGGCTGATCTCCAGGTTCTCGCGCTTGCCGTTGTGCAGGGACGCCATTCGGTGCTGTCCGACGGAGTCGGTTTTGGCAAATGCAGCCTGGGCTCTGGCGATCGTTTCATCATCCAGATGCGAGATCAGGCGGTCCGCCGCCTGCCAGGCTTCTTCATTGGTTTCGCGAACAATCACATGCAGGCGAATGCCGAAGCGCACCTTGCGGCCATGGGCGGCCGCCTTAGCGCGGACCTGGGCAATTTTTTCTTTCACCAGCGCAGGCGGTTCGCCCCAGGTCAGATAGAGATCGACCTGCTCTGCCGCCAGATCCTGGGCCACATCCGACGATCCGCCAAAATAGAGCGGCGGGCGCGGCTGCTGCACTGGCGGGAAGTAGAGTTTCGCGTCGCGAACGTGGATATGCTTGCCTTCAAAGGTAACGGTTTCACCTTCCAGCAGACGTCGCCAGACGCGGGTGAACTCGGCGGAGGCTTCATAGCGCTCGGTATGGTCGAGAAATACCCCATCGCCCGCCAGCTCCTGCGGATCGCTGCCCGTCACCAGGTTAAACAGGGCGCGGCCGTTGGACAGTCTGTCCAGCGTTGCCGCCTGACGCGCCGCCACGGTGGGGGAGACAACGCTCGGGCGTAACGCAACCAGGAACTTCAGACGCTGGGTGACCGGGATCATCGACGCGGCCACGAGCCAGGCATCTTCACATGAACGTCCGGTCGGGATCAGCACCCCGGTGAAACCGATTCGGTCCGCCGCCTGCGCAATCTGCTGCAGGTAGCCGTGGTCAACCGGGCGCGAACCCTCTTCTGTACCAAGATAGTGTCCATCACCGTGGGTGGGTAAAAACCAGAAAAGATTCAGACTCATGATTTAGCTCCTTCTTTGCCTGCGGGCTGCCAGATGCGTTCGCGAATAGTGACCTGTTTCGGCACCAGGTGGTTTTGATAGAAAAGGTCAGCCGTTTGTTGCTGAAGCGCGGCGACGTGGGCGTCCACGGGCGTGATGGTGGTCGGTGGACGGTGGTTGAGATAGCTCGCGATCACCAGCTCAGGTAAGCCCATGGTTTTCGCCAGCAGGGTAATGCTCTCCTGGCGCTGGGTCTGGGTCAGCGCATCGGCCTGGGTAAAGGTATCCAGTACGCCCTGAATAAATGCGCCGTTCTTTTCCGCATAAGGACGTGCGGCCAGATAGAACGAACCGGTCTGCTTCAGCGTGGTGCCGTCTTTCAGCACGCGAACGCCGCCCTGCAGTAATGCGGCGGAGTAGTACGGATCCCAGATGGCCCAGGCATCAACGTTCTTCTGCTGGAATGCGGCGCGCGCGTCGGCAGGCGTCAGGTAAACAGGTTGAATGTCAGTGAACTTGAGTCCGGCTTCTTGCAGGGCACGCAGCAGCAGGTTGTGTGAGCTGGAACCTTTCTGGAAAGCAACTTTATGCCCTTTAAGATCGGCGACGCTTTTAATGTCGCTGTTTTCTGGCACCAGAATCACTTCGGCCTTCGGTTTGGGCGGCTCAACGCCAACATAGACGAGGTCCGCTCCCGCCGCCTGGGCGAATATCGGCGGAATATCACCCGTACTGCCGAGATCGATACTGCCGACGTTCAGGGCCTCCAGCATCTGCGGGCCAGCCGGGAACTCCACCCAGGAGAATTTGGTGTCCGGGAAGCGTTTTTCCAGAAGCTGGTGGCTTTTCGCCAGCACCATGCTGACGCTGCCTTTCTGATAACCAATGCGTAAACTTTCCGGAGCCGTTTCGGCGGCATGGGCCAGCGAGGAAAGCGCCATCAGACCTGCCAGGCCGATACGGGTTAACGTTTTAAACATGTGCGACTCCTTGAGGCTGACCAAACGCCGGCGCCTGGATATCCCTGCGGTGCAGAGCATGCCAGAAGGTTTCCAGGGCAGTATCGAGGCGGGTTTGCAGGTTCGGCGTAAAATGAGGTTTATGTTGATAATCGATAACCTGGGAGTCATCGGCGAAAACGCCGTGGAGGATCTCCTGCGCTTTCAGCGCGTTGAGCACCGGCTTCAGGGCATAATCCACGGCCAGTAAATGGGCAACCGTACCGCCCGTTGCCAGCGGCAGCACGACTTTGCCGTCCAGGGCACGTTCCGGAAGCAGATCGAGCAGGGTTTTCAGCGCCCCGGAAAAAGAGGCTTTATAAATGGGCGTTGCCACAATTAGGCCGTCAGCGCCGTTAAGCTGCTCGATGAGCGTTTTAAGCGCAGGGCTGTCGAAACGGGCATAAAGCAGATCTTCAGGTTCGAAGTTATGCAGGTTCCAGTGGCACACTTCCACATCCAGGGCATTGAGTTTTTCGCGGGCATATTCCAGCAGGGCGCTGGAGCGCGAAGGGAATCGTGGACTTCCGGCCAGGGTAATGACGCGCATACTTCCTCCTTATAACTAATTGTTTGCTTTTATCTAAAATTCATAACAATTTTCAGGAGTGTGACACCGCGCGGTTATTCCACTAAATGATTTATCTGCAATTAAAATGCGAAAAAGTGCATAAGAAATAGACAGGGAGGTAAACGATTGCGTTTTACGCTGATTTTTTGCCGCAGGTCAATTCCCTTTCGCGCGTGGATCGCCCATAATCCCCTCCCGGTTTGCACACCGGGAATCCAGGAGAGTTCATGTACTACCCCTTCGTTCGTAAAGCTCTTTTCCAGCTCGACCCTGAGCGCGCTCATGAATTTACAATGCAGCAATTACGTCGTATTACCGGAACGCCGCTGGCCGCTCTTGTGCGTCAGAATGTGCCGGAAAAACCTGTGCAGTGCATGGGTCTGACCTTTAAAAATCCGCTGGGTCTGGCGGCTGGTCTGGACAAAAATGGCGAGTGTATTGATGCCCTGGGCGCGATGGGCTTTGGCTCTATTGAAATCGGGACCGTCACGCCGCGCCCGCAGCCGGGAAATGACAAGCCGCGCCTGTTCCGCCTGGTTGAAGCCGAAGGGCTGATCAACCGTATGGGCTTTAATAACCTTGGCGTTGATCACCTTGTTGAGAACGTTAAAAAAGCCCACTTTGACGGAATTCTGGGCATCAATATCGGCAAAAATAAAGACACGCCGGTCGAGCAGGGTAAAGATGACTATCTGATTTGTATGGAAAAAGTCTACGCCTATGCCGGTTATATTGCGGTGAATATTTCTTCACCCAATACTCCGGGGTTGCGCTCCTTACAATATGGCGAAGCGCTGGACGATCTTCTGGGCGCCATTAAAAATAAACAAAATGAACTCCAGACGATCCACCATAAATATGTTCCGGTCGCGGTTAAGATCGCCCCGGATCTTTCTGCCGAAGAATTGATCCAGGTTGCCGACAGTTTAGTTCGCCATAATATTGATGGTGTGATTGCAACCAATACCACCCTCGATCGCTCCCTCGTGCAGGGAATGAAAAACTGTGACGAAGCGGGTGGGTTAAGCGGACGTCCGGTACAATTAAAAAGCACCGAGATTATTCGCGCCCTGTCTGCGGAATTAAAAGGACGCCTGCCGATTATTGGCGTCGGTGGCATCGACTCCGTGATTGCTGCGCGCGAGAAGATGGCGGCGGGTGCGTCACTGGTGCAAATCTATTCCGGCTTTATTTTTAAAGGACCGCCGCTGATTAAAGAAATCGTTACTCATATCTAATCTTTTCTCTTAATCAGACAACCAGGGCTTTATTTCCAGCCCTGGTTGTTTTATATTCCGTCACTGTTGCTTATTTAGACATTATAGTCTTTTATTAATGGTGTTATAAACGAAGCGGCGATCAGGACATTTTTAGTACAGGACGTTTCGGGGACGGGAGAGAAACATGCGAATTAAACCTGACGATAACTGGCGCTGGTATTTTTGCGACGAGCATGATCGAATGATGCTCGATTTAGCCAATGGCATGTTGTTTCGCTCTCGTTTCGCCCGCCGAATGTTAACCCCGGACGCGTTTTCCCCGTCGGGCTTTTGCGTTGACGATGCGGCGCTTTATTTCTCCTTTGAGGAAAAATGCCGCGATCTGGTGCTTTCTAAAGAGCAGCGTGCCGAGCTGGTATTAAATGCGCTGGTGGCTATCCGCTTCCTGAAACCGCAAATGCCAAAAAGCTGGCATTTTCTTGCGCACGGTATGAGCTGGACCCCGGCAACGGGTGATGCGGCGAGCGTCAATCTGAGCGATACCGCAGAAGAGGTAAGCCTGCTGGTGGTTGAGCCTGGTGAAAATGCTGCGCTCTGCCTGCTGGCCCAGCCCGGCGTAACCATTGCCGGGCGGACGATGCAGCTTGGCGATGCCATTAAAGTGATGAACGACAGGCTGAAGCCACAGCTGCGCGTAGATTCTTTCAGCCTCGAACAGGCGGTTTAAGCTTCCAGCTGTACGGACGTTTTCGGTATGCAGCTACAGCACAGAATTGTGCCATCATTTCCAATTGCCGATTTTTTCAACGCACTTACTTCGCCATCCACCAGCCTGATGCGGCAGCATCCGCAAATGCCTGCGCGACAGGAATAGGGGACGCGAATACCTGCCTGCTCCAGTTGCTCCAGTAATACCTGCTGGTTGTTGCCACGGATGATGTTTCCCTGCCAGTGAATATCTACCGCAGAGGCGACATTCGTCACAACGTCGACCATTTCTTCTTCCTGACCTGAGCCGTACACTCTTGCAGGCCCTCGGGCAAGGATCTCTACCTCATCACCAACGCGGATTGCACCGCTGGAGCGCGGGATCAGGTTCTGGCCGAAATCCACATCGCCGTTGTCCTGCGCGGTGCGGAATGACTGCAGCGTCTTCAGCGGTTCGCCGGAAGGGTGCTTCTGGCCTTTCTCCGGGCTCACCGTGGTGAAAATGCAGCGGCTACAGGGTTTTACGACATCAAAGATGACGCTGCCAATGCGGATCACTTTCCAGGTGTCTTCGTCCCAGGCGTCAACACCGGTCACCACCAGGTTCGGACGAAACTGTTCCATCTGAACGCTGGCTTTGCAGCGGCGTTGTAAATCACGCAGCGAGGCTTCGTTAGTCAGCAGGAACGGGAAGCCATCGGCGAAGGAGAGGGGAACGGCGTCGTGGCGCTTCACGCGACGCGTCAGTTCAGGCCCAACCCAGCGTAGTTGAACGTCGCGGGAGAAGAAGCCGCTCAGCCAGCGGTTAATCTCATCCGGGGCGATGCGCGCGGTAAAATGGTTACCCCACACTTCCGTTGGCGCATCGACGAGCGCAAAATCAGCAAAGCGAATCACCGCGCTGGAACCGTCCGGCGCGGTCAGGTGCAAACCGTCATGAAGCGGGGAAGGGGTAAAGCGAACCATCTGAGGGAACTGACGTGCGGTAATGAACGTACCGTCAGGCTCGGTGACCATAAAAATACGATCGAAGGCGAATCCGCTCATGTCGGCCAGCGCGTGAGAGACGCCGATGCCGCGCATGGATTTCACCGGATGAATAAAAAGCCTGGATAACGTCGCCACTGCACACTCCCACAAATGAAAATAAGCCTTCAACTTTATGACATACACGCCATATTAGCTATAATGCGCGACAATTTTCTAAGAGTAAAAGTGACGATATGAATTCTCTGTTTGCCAGTACGGCCCGTGGGCTGGAAGAGCTGTTAAAAACTGAACTGGAAAGCCTGGGCGCACAAGAGTGCCAGGTGGTTCAGGGTGGTGTCCATTTTGAGGGCGACACACGGCTTATTTACCAGAGCCTGATGTGGAGCCGTCTGGCGTCGCGCATCATGCTGCCGATGAAGGAGTGCAAGGTTTATAGCGACCTTGACCTCTATACCGGCGTACAGATGATCGACTGGACAGAGATCTTCACCCCGAATGCCACCTTTGCGGTGCATTTTAACGGCGTGAACGACGAGATCCGCAACAGCCAGTACGGTGCCCTGCGCGTAAAAGACGCCATTGTGGACTGCTTCACGCGTAAAAATAAGGAACGTCCGAACGTCGATCGTGAAAACCCCGATCTGCGTATTAACGTCTGGCTGAACGGTGACACGGCGAGCATCTCTCTTGATCTGAGCGGTGCAGGCCTGCATCTGCGCGGCTACCGCGATCGTACCGGTATGGCGCCAATTAAAGAAACGCTGGCGGCTGCCATTGTCATGCGCTCCGGCTGGCAGCCGGGCACGCCGCTGCTCGATCCGATGTGTGGTTCCGGTACGTTGCTGATTGAGGCGGCCATGCTGGCAACCGATCGCGCGCCGGGCCTGCATCGCGGTCACTGGGGCTTTAAAGGCTGGGCACAGCACGATGAAGCGCTCTGGAAAGAGGTCAAAGACGACGCGCAAACCCGCGCACGCAAAGGCCTGGCGGAGTACACCTCCCACTTTTACGGTTCGGACAGCGACCCGCGCGTCATTGAACGCGCGCGCAGCAACGCCCGTCGCGCCGGTATCGGCGAGCTGGTCACCTTCGAAGTGAAAGACGTGGCGAACCTGACCAACCCGTTGCCAAAAGGCCCGTACGGTACCGTGATCAGCAACCCGCCATACGGCGAGCGTCTCGACAGCGAGCCGGCGCTGATTGCCCTGCACAGCCTGCTGGGCCGCAATATGAAGGACCACTTCGGCGGCTGGAACCTGTCTCTGTTTAGCGCCTCGCCGGAGCTGCTGAGCTGCCTCCAGCTGCGCGCCGATCGCCAGTTTAAGGCCAAAAACGGCCCGCTGGACTGCGTGCAGAAGAACTACCATCTGGCGGAGAAGGCGGCCGACAGCAAGCCGTCCGGCGTGGCGGAAGATTACGCCAACCGCCTGCGCAAGAACCTGAAGAAATTTGAGAAGTGGGCGAAGCAGGAGGGCATTGAATGCTATCGCCTGTATGATGCCGACCTGCCGGAATACAACGTGGCGGTTGACCGCTACGCGGACTGGGTGGTGATTCAGGAATATGCGCCACCGAAAACCATTGATGCGCAAAAAGCGCGTCAGCGCATGCTGGACGTCATTGCCGCCACCATCGCCGTGCTCGGCATTGCGCCGAACAAGCTGGTGCTGAAAACCCGCGAGCGTCAGAAAGGGAAAAACCAGTATCAGAAGATGGGTGAAAAGGGTGACTTCATCGAAGTGGGCGAATACAACGCGCGCCTGTGGGTCAACCTGACCGACTATCTGGATACCGGTCTGTTCCTCGACCACCGTATCGCTCGTCGCATGCTGGGCCAGATGAGTAAAGGCAAAGATTTCCTCAACCTTTTCTCCTATACCGGCAGCGCCAGCGTGCATGCCGGTCTGGGCGGCGCGCGGAGCACCACCACGGTGGATATGTCCCGCACCTATCTGGAATGGGCGGAGCGCAACCTGCGTCTTAACGGCTTAACCGGACGTCAGCATCGCCTGATGCAGGCTGACGTGCTGGGCTGGCTGCGCGACACCGACGAGCAGTTTGACCTGATCTTTATCGATCCGCCGACCTTCTCCAACTCCAAGCGTATGGAAGATAGCTTTGATGTACAACGCGATCACTTGCGCCTGATGACCGACCTGAAGCGCCTGCTGCGCAAAGGCGGCACCATTATGTTCTCGAACAACAAACGCGGCTTCCGTATGGATCATGACGGCTTAGCAGCCCTGGGACTGAAAGCACAAGAAATCAGCCAAAAAACGCTGTCTCAGGACTTTGCCCGTAACCGTCAAATCCATAACTGCTGGTTGATTACCGCGGTCTGAAAGGAAAAATAAATGTCTTTAATTAGTATGCACGGCGCGTGGCTCTCTTTCAGCGACTCACCGCTTCTCGACAATGCGGAACTGCACATCGAAGATAACGAGCGCGTCTGTCTGGTGGGCCGTAACGGCGCGGGTAAATCCACGCTGATGAAAATCCTCAACCGTGAACAGGGTCTGGATGACGGGCGTATTGTTTACGAGCAGGATCTGATTGTCTCCCGCCTGCAGCAGGATCCACCGCGTCACGTGACCGGCAGCGTTTACGATTTCGTGGCGGAAGGGATCTCCGAGCAGGCTGAATACCTGAAGCGCTATCACGAGATTTCGCATCTGGTGATGACCGATCCGAGCGACAAAAACCTCAACGAACTGGCGAAAGTGCAGGAGATGCTCGATCACCACGGTCTGTGGCAGCTTGAAAACCGCATTAATGAAGTACTGGCGCAGCTCGGTCTGGAACCCGATATGGAACTGTCGGCGCTCTCCGGCGGCTGGCTGCGTAAAGCGGCTCTGGGCCGCGCGCTGGTCAGCGGGCCGAAGGTGCTGCTGCTGGACGAACCGACCAACCACCTGGATATCGAAGCGATCGACTGGCTGGAAGGTTTCCTGAAAACCTTCAGCGGCACCATCATCTTTATCTCGCATGACCGTTCGTTTATTCGCAACATGGCGACGCGCATTGTCGACCTCGACCGCGGCAAGCTGGTGACCTATCCCGGCGATTACGATACGTATCTGCTGGAGAAAGAAGAAAACCTGCGCGTGGAAGAGTTGCAGAATGCCGAGTTCGACCGCAAGCTGGCGCAGGAAGAGGTCTGGATCCGCCAGGGCATCAAAGCCCGTCGTACCCGTAACGAAGGCCGCGTACGTGCCCTGAAGGCGATGCGTCGCGAGCGCAGCGAACGCCGTGAAGTGATGGGCAGCGCCAAAATGCAGGTGGAAGAGGCGTCCCGTTCCGGCAAGATTGTCTTCGAAATGGAAAACGTCAACTATCAGGTCGACGGTAAAGTGCTGGTGAACGATTTCTCCGCGCAGGTGCAGCGAGGCGACAAAATTGCGCTCATCGGCCCGAACGGCTGCGGTAAAACCACGCTGCTGAAACTGATGCTGGGCCAGCTGCAGGCCGACAGCGGACGTATTCACTGCGGGACCAAGCTGGAGGTCGCCTACTTCGACCAGCACCGCGCGGAGCTGGATCCGGACCGTACGGTGATGGACAACCTCGCCGAAGGTAAGCAGGAGGTGATGGTAAACGGTAAGCCGCGTCACGTGCTGGGCTACCTGCAGGACTTCCTGTTCCATCCGAAACGCGCCATGACGCCGGTGCGCGCGCTGTCCGGCGGTGAGCGAAACCGCCTTCTGCTGGCGCGCCTGTTCCTGAAGCCAAGCAACCTGCTTATCCTCGATGAACCGACGAACGACCTGGACGTCGAAACGCTGGAATTGCTTGAAGAGCTGATTGACGGCTATCAGGGTACCGTGATGCTGGTCAGCCACGATCGTCAGTTCGTGGACAACACCGTGACCGAGTGCTGGATCTTCGAAGGTGAAGGGCGAATTGGACAATACGTAGGCGGTTATCATGATGCAAAAGGGCAGCAATTGCAGTCTCAGGCGCAGAAACAGTCAAAGTCCAAAATAAGTTCTGAACCTGCTGTAACAAAAGCAGAAACTGTCAAGAAAACCTCGGCTAAACTAAGCTATAACCTGCAGCGCGAACTGGAGGGGCTACCGCAGCGTCTTGAAGAGCTGGAAGCCGCGCTTGAGGATCTGCAAAAACAGGTTGCTGATGCGTCATTCTTTACTCAATCGCATGACTATACTCAGAAAGTACTGTCAGAAATGTCCGCGGCTGAAAAAGCCCTGGAAGAAGCATTTGAGCGCTGGGAGTACCTTGAGTCTCTGAAAAACGGCGCATAAACAGGGATAACATATGTGTGACCAGCACCATGCCGACAGGCATATTTTATGCTCGCAATGCGATATGCTCGTGGCGTTGCCAGAGCTTGGTCACGGACATAAAGCCCTGTGTCCACGTTGCGGTGCGACGTTGACAACCGAGTGGGACGCGCCGCGGCAGCGTCCCACTGCTTACGCTCTGGCAGCATTGTTCATGCTGCTGCTCTCCAATCTCTTCCCCTTCATCTATATGAAGGTGGGGGGGATCACCAGCCAGGTAGATTTGCTTGAAATTCCGGGCGTGATGTTCTCGGAAGATTACGCCAGCCTCGGTACCTTTTTTCTCCTGTTTGTCCAGATAGTCCCGGCTTTTTGCCTGGTCGTCATCCTTTTGCTGGTCAACCGCGTCAGGATGCCGGCACCGCTGAAAATCCGACTGGCGCGTATCCTTTTTCAGCTCAAAAGCTGGGGGATGGCCGAGATCTTTCTGGCGGGGATTCTGGTCAGCTTCGTGAAGCTCATGGCATACGGCGACGTGGGGATTGGCAGCAGCTTTATTCCCTGGTGTCTGTACTGCGTTCTGCAGCTGCGCGCCTTCCAGTGCGTGGACAGGCGCTGGGCGTGGGACGATATCGCGCCAGCGCCGACGCTTGCACAGACGGTGAAGGTCGGCGTACCCGGTATTCGTCAGGGGCTTCGCTCGTGCCCGTGCTGTACCGCCGTGCTGCCCGCCGATCTCGACGTTTGTCCGCGCTGCGAAACAAAGGGGCACGTACGCCGTAAAAATAGCCTGCAGTGGACGATGGCGCTGCTGGTCACATCCATCATGCTGTATCTGCCAGCCAATATTCTGCCGATCATGATCACCGATTTGCTCGGCGACAAAATGCCCTCGACGATCCTCGCCGGGGTGATACTGCTCTGGGGCGAAGGTTCTTATCCGGTCGCCGGCGTCATCTTTATCGCCAGTATTATGGTGCCCACCTTAAAAATGATTGCCATTGCCTGGCTCTGTTGGGATGCGAAAGGGCATGGAAAACGCGATAGCGAACGCATGCACCTGATTTATGAAGTGGTCGAGTTTGTCGGACGCTGGTCAATGATTGACGTGTTTGTCATCGCCGTTCTCTCTGCACTGGTGCGGATGGGCGGTTTGATGAGTATTTATCCCGCGATGGGGGCTTTAATGTTTGCACTGGTCGTGATTATGACCATGTTTGCGGCCATGACCTTCGACCCTCGTTTATCGTGGGACCGTGAGCCTGAATCAAGCCATGAGGAAGAGTAAGAGCATGGAAAATAAGAGTGGAGAGGCGAAAGTGCAGAAGGTCAAAAACTGGTCGCCGGTGTGGATTTTCCCCATCGTGACTGCGCTGATCGGTGCATGGATCCTGTTTTATCATTACAGCCATCAGGGACCGGAAGTCACGCTGATAACCACCAATGCCGAGGGGATTGAGGGCGGTAAAACGACAATCAAAAGCCGAAGCGTGGATGTGGGCGTGGTGGAAAGTGCAACCCTGACCGACGATTTAACCCATGTGGAGATCAAGGCGCGCCTTAATGCCGGCATGGAAAAACTGCTGCACGGCGATTCCGTTTTCTGGGTCGTTAAGCCGCAGGTGGGGCGTGAGGGAATCAGCGGCTTAGGGACGCTGCTTTCGGGCGCCTACATTGAGCTGCAGCCTGGCGCTAAGGGTAACCAGCCAGCCAAATACCAGCTTCTGGATTCACCGCCGCTTGCACCACCTGATGCCAAGGGTATCCGCGTGATCCTCGACAGTAAAAAAGCAGGTCAGCTTACGGCGGGCGACCCGGTCCTGTTCCGCGGCTACCGCGTGGGATCGGTTGAGAAAAGCACGTTTGATCCGCAGAAACGCGCGATCAGCTATCAGCTCTTTATCAATGCGCCAAACGATCGGCTGGTCACCAGCAATGTCCGTTTCTGGAAAGACAGCGGGATCGCGGTGGATCTGACCTCGGCAGGTATGCGCGTTGAAATGGGGTCGCTGACCACGCTGTTTGGCGGCGGCGTAAGTTTTGACGTGCCGGAAGGCCTGGATTTAGGGCAGCCGGTCGCAGAGAACACCGCTTTCCGTCTCTTTGACGATCAAAAAAGTATTCAGGATGCGCTCTATACCGATCACGTCGACTTCCTGATGTTCTTCAAAGATTCTGTCCGCGGTCTGCAGCCGGGGGCACCTGTTGAGTTCCGCGGTATTCGTCTCGGTACGGTTGGACAAGTTCCGTTCTTCGTCCCGGGCCTGAGCCAGATGCTGGATGATGACTATCGTATTCCGGTGCTGATCCGCATCGAACCGGAGCGTCTGCTAAACCAGATTGGCGAAAATCAGGATATTGCTGCCCATATCTCTCAACTGATGGAACGCGGCCTGCGTGGATCGTTGAAGACGGGTAACCTGGTGACCGGTGCGCTGTATGTGGATATGGACTTCTACCCGAAAGCACCGCCGATTACCGGTATCCGTGAATTCGGTGGATATAAGATCATCCCAACGGTGAGTAGCGGCCTGGCGCAGATCCAGCAGCGTCTGATGGAGACGCTGGATAAGATCAACAATCTGCCACTGAATCCGATGATTGAAGCGGCGACGAACTCTTTGAGCGAAAGCCAGGCAACGATGCGTCGTCTGCAAACCACGCTGGATAACATCAACAAGATTACGGCGAGCCAGAGCATGCAGCAGCTTCCGCAGGACATGCAGAAAACGCTGCGTGAGCTGAACCGCAGTATGCAGGGCTTCCAGCCGGGTTCAGCGGCCTACAACAAGATGGTGGCAGATATGCAGCGTCTTGATCAGGTCTTACGTGAACTGCAGCCGGTGCTGAAAACGCTCAACGAGAAGAGCAATGCGCTGGTGTTCGAAGCGAAAGATAAAAAGGATCCTGAGCCGAAGAGGGCAAAAGAATGAAAAAGTGGCTATTGATGGTTGGTGCTCTGCTGTTAACGGCGTGCAGTTCAGGAGTAGATAATAAAAGCTACTATCAGCTGCCTGTGGCGACCCACAGCGGTGGGCAAAGCACGGCCAGTCAGGGAAACCGTCAGCTGTGGGTTGAGCAGGTTGCGGTGCCGGATTATCTGGCAGGAAACGGCGTGGTCTATCAGACCAGCGACGTTAAATACGTGATTGCGACGAACAACCTGTGGGCCAGCCCGTTGGATCAACAGCTGCGCAACACGCTGGTGGCCAATCTGGGCAGTCAGCTACCGGGTTGGGTTGTCGCGTCGCAGCCGTTGGGTAACGACCAGGATACGCTGAACGTCACCGTAACGGGCTTCCACGGCCGTTATGATGGTGCGGTGGTGATCAGCGGGGAGTGGTTGCTGAATCATCAGGGACAGCTGATTAAGCGTCCTTTCCATCTGGAGCTGAAGCAGCAGAAAGATGGCTATGACGAAATGGTTAAAGTCCTGGCTCAGGGTTGGGCACAGGAGTCAGCCAGCATCGCGAGGGAAATTTCCCGGCTGCCATAAGTAAAATTCATCATCAAAAACCGCAGTTGGCCTCTCGCTGATTGCGGTTTTTTTTTCGTTTTCACTTCAGTTTGTTACTTGTGCTGCGTCACAATTTTTGTACAAATGAACTTCCAGGTAGCTCACAAATATGACACCCGTATGAATTTTGAACATTGACGATGGGGCTAATTCGGGGTATTCGTTATCTGTGCCTGTACATTGAGTGCAGACACTGTTTTCTTTCCACCAGACAAAAGAATGAGGGAAACGAGGCATGAAGAGACAGAAACGAGATCGCCTGGAACGGGCTCATCAACGTGGTTATCAGGCCGGCATCGCTGGACGTTCTAAAGAAATGTGTCCTTATCAGACGATAAATCAAAGGTCACAATGGCTTGGAGGCTGGCGAGAAGCCATCGGCGACAGGGCACTCATAGCCTGATAACGTCTCTTTTAAAAAAGAAACCTCCGCAATGCGGAGGTTTCGCCTTTCCGGGGGTGCAAAAAGCACGATCAGAACGCGGACGTGTCCTGGAACAGGCCAACCTTCAGGTCGCTTGCGCTATAGATCAGACGACCGTCGACCAGCACTTCGCCATCTGCCAGGCCCATAATCAGGCGGCGGTTAACGATGCGCTTGAAGTGAATACGATAGGTCACTTTCTTCGCTGTAGGCAGAACCTGGCCGGTGAATTTTACTTCGCCTACGCCCAGCGCGCGGCCTTTACCTTCACCACCCAGCCAGCCCAGATAGAAGCCAACCAGCTGCCACATCGCATCCAGACCCAGACAGCCAGGCATTACCGGATCGCCGATAAAGTGGCAACCGAAGAACCACAGGTCCGGGTTGATATCGAGTTCTGCTTCTACGTAACCCTTATCGAAGTTGCCGCCGGTTTCGGTCATTTTCACGACACGGTCCATCATCAGCATGTTCGGGGCCGGTAACTGTGGGCCTTTCGCGCCAAACAGTTCACCGCGACCAGAGGCAAGAAGATCTTCTTTTGTATAGGATTCGCGTTTATCTACCATGTTCTCAGTAAGCCTTATTTTAGTGAAGGACGCAGGATAGCTAACACGTGTACGCTGAACAAGTCCGATCAGTTCGAACTAAACCAGCCCAGCCAGCGTAACGGCCATGGATAACGATGACGAGCATCCTGCTGTGTCGCCTGAGCAATACGCTCCTGGATAGTCTGCATCAGGGTGGTTTGCCCTTCGCCGTCCCATACCAGGTTTGTCAGTAAGGGTAGTGCATCCTCAATCCCTTCGATGGCCCAGATAGCGAACTGCTCTTGTTCAACCGCATCCAGGATCTCCTGACTGAGGCTTAAATGGCGTGCGTTGGGAGCCGGAATAATCACACCCTGCTTGCCGTTTAAACCGCGCTGCTGACAGATAGAGAAGAAGCCTTCAATTTTCTCGTTGAGGCCACCCACAGGCTGCGCACGACCAAATTGATCCACCGAACCGGTGATCGCGATGTTCTGATTGATGGGCACTTCCGCCAGGGCGCTGATTAAGGCGCACAGCTCGGCCATAGAGGCGCTGTCGCCATCCACTTCGCTGTAGGACTGCTCAAACGTCAGCGAGGCGGAGAAGGGGATCTGTTGCTCAAGCTGCAGCTCTGACATCAAAAACGCCTGCATGATCATCATGCCTTTGGCGTGTATGTTGCCGCCCAGCTCGGCTTTCCGTTCAATATCGGTAAACTCGCCATCGCCAATGTGCACAACGCAGCTGATACGGGACGGCTCCCCGAATGCGCGCGGATGGCCTGGAAATTCAATCACAGACAGGGCGTTAATCTGCCCGACGCGTTCGCCTTCGGTTTCCACCAGAATTTGTTCGAGCAGAATTTCATCCTGCATGCGGTCAGCAAGATAGCCTTCTCGCCACTCACGCTGAGCCAGCATCTGAGTGAGCTGTTCGCCGGTGAACGCCCCGTCACCGCTAATCACACCCACTTCACGCAACTGCTTGCCGATCCAGAGCGGGCAGAGTGGCAGCGTTTCCTGGTCACCGGTATAGCGCACCGCTTCGCGGATCAGGCCTGGCCACGCGTCAGCCGCAGGCGTTGGCAGCGCAAAACGTTCTGCTACAGCCATCACCCACTGGCACCACTGCGCCATATCGTCGGCGTCAGCAATCTGGATGTTGTCTTCGTATTCGCTATACACGGCCTGCTCAGCCAGTTCCGGCTCCATTTCCTGGAAGTCCGCCAGCGATTCACGGTCGCCCGTCAGCACGACGGTCAGCGACAGCGGCATAGAGGGAACAGAGACGGGCAGAGGACGAGACTCATCGTAGCCGACCCAGTCGAAACGCTGCTGGTGCACGATGGTTTTCAGACGCATCCACAGCAGCGGCTGCGAGAGCAGGGTGCGCAGTGAAATGATCAGAACACCGCCATTTGCGCGATGTACCAGCCCAGGCTGCAGCGAAAGCTCGCCGTTAAACTGGCGCAGACAACCAAAAAGTTGTTCAGCCTCAACCCAGTTAGCGGTAATCACCTCGCCCTTAGCGGCAAAATGGCCGTCGGCCTGTGCCGCCGGTTCGAAAGTGACATCATGTCCCGCGATACGATACTGGCCGCCAAAAACGGCGTTCGCTTCCGGCTTTAACTGACGCACGGCATCCCCGAACAACGTCAGGTATTCCGCTTCTTCCGGGGCTTTGAGCAGCATGAAAGGCGCAGTTGCCCATGGGCTTAAGACCTGCTCCAGCGCGTAATGCAAACGGGGCTGCGTATCGCTAAGGATGAATTCGTGTTCTTTTGCGAGTTCGGGCTGTGCAAACAGTTCCTGATAACTTTCGGTATCCGGAACAAGGTCACGCCATGCAAGTTTCGTAATGGTCAAAGTTGATGTTTTTTAGTCAGATGTAAAAGCGTGGAGTATACCGTAAGCGGGGGGCTGTACCCAAGCAGGATTGGGGATTTCGACAGGGTGATTGGCTGCATTCACTCACAGGATATGATTTCTTTTCAGCAGATTGCTAAAAAACTGATATTCTGAACAGAGTTACGTGGTAACACTGAGATCGCAATGAAATATCAACAACTGGAAAATCTCGAAAGCGGCTGGAAATGGAAGTACCTGGTCAAAAAGCACCGTGAAGGGGAGCTGATCACCTGCTACATCGAAGCCAGCGCTGCACAAGAAGCCGTGGATATTTTGCTGACCCTCGAAAATGAACCGGTACAGGTTAACGGCTGGATTGAGAAACACATCAATCCTGCCTTGTTAAACCGGATGAAGCAAACTATCCGTGCGCGACGCAAACGGCATTTTAATGCTGAGCATCAGCACACTCGAAAAAAATCAATCGACCTGGAGTTCGTTGTCTGGCAACGTCTGGCTGGGCTGGCACAACGACGGGGTAAAACGCTTTCGGAAACCATCGTGCAGTTGATTGAGGATGCCGAACATAAAGAGAAGTACGCCAACCAGATGTCGACGCTGAAGAACGACCTTCAGGCGCTGTTGGGTAAAAAGTAGATTTTTTTACTTTTCTTCAGACAATAAAAAACCCCGCATGGCGGGGTTTTTTTATAAGACGATAACTTATGCCGCTGGCTGAGTTACAACGTCTTTGATGCCTTTAACTTCGATCTCTACGCGACGATCTGGAGCCAGGCAGTCGATCAGTGCAGCGCGAGCTTTCACGTTGTCACAGGTGTTGCCAGTAACTGGGTTAGATTCGCCCATACCACGTGGGGAGATCTTGTTAGCTGGGATACCTTTAGAGATCAGGTAATCAACAACAGACTGAGCACGTTTCTCAGACAGTTTCTGGTTGTAAGCGTCAGAACCGATACGGTCGGTGAAGCCCAGAACCACTACAGAACCGTCTTTAGGATCCAGGTTGCTCAGCTGAGAGTACAGCTGATCCAGTGCCTGCTGACCTTCTGGTTTCAGAGTTGCTTTGTTGAAGTTGAACAGAACGTCAGACTTCAGAGTGAAGTGCTTGGTCTGTACTTCTGGAGCTGGAGCCGGCGCTGGAGCAACAACTGGTGCTGCTTCTTCCTGCTGGCCGAAACGGTAGGAAACACCTACGCTCAGCATGCCGTTGTCTGGACGAACACCAACGGTGTTGCCGTCGCCGATGTTGTTAACCCACTGGTATTCCAGACGGGTAGCGATGTCACGGGTCATAGCCCACTCAACGCCACCAGCGAATACTGGGGAAACACCGGTGTCATGGTCGCTACCAACCTGGTTGTTGCTGGAGTCAGCGCGCCATACCATGCCGCCCAGACGGGTGTACACGTCCAGATCGTCAGTTACTGGGTAACCCAGTTTAGCGGTCAGCTGAACGCCCTGTGCTTTGAAAGCGCCGTTTACGGTGTCGCCTTTGTATGGCATACGACCTAACCAGTCGTAACCCATTTCAAAACCAACATACGGGTTAACCTGATAGCCACCGAACGCACCTGCACCAAGCTGGCTCTCGTGAGTCGGGCCATCGTTGTTCAGGTCTTTGTTGTACCAGCCGGTGTCGTGGAACTGAGACCAGCCCAGTTTACCACCTGCATACCAGGTATTATCTTTCGGAGCGGCCTGCGCTACGGTAGCGAAGCCAGCCAGTGCCACTGCAATCGCGATAGCTGTCTTTTTCATTTTTTGCGCCTCGTTATCATCCAAAATTCGCCATGAAAGTCTCAAGAGAGAATCACGGTTAAATCCTTCACCGGGGGGCGTGGTCAAATATAAATCTACCGATATCTTCGGCTTAGGCCGAGCACCCCTGGCGATGTAAAGTCTACAACGTAGCTGAAAACTTACAAGTGTGAAGTCTGTCAGGCATATGAAAAAAAAAGTTCCGTATACCGATTATTTAACATTTTTAGAACGAATTTTGTGCAATAAAATGAAGGAGAACCGCACCAGACAAGCCTTGCCGCAATTTTCAGACCGGGAACTTTAATGCCATCTTGTGGTCGAAAAAAATTCCAGGAAAAATCTTAATTTCACTCAATGATACAAATTTGAGTGAATTTTTAGCCCAGAAAGTTGTCCTCTGCGGTAAGAATCCGATCGAACCGGACGCATAATGAACCCGATCGCACTCCCTTCTTCAGCGGCTTCAGTCAGACGGAAATGTTCCTCTTCCGTCAATTCTTCGGGTAACCATCCAATTACCACGCTGTAATTTCCGGTGCGTAACGCGCGGATCATCGACTCAACGGTATCGCACGGCGAGAGCTGATTAATCTGCATGACCTTGGTCAGCGGAAGGCCAGCGGACTGAACCCACTCACGGCTCAGTTTTTGTTGAGGCGTGAGCCAAAGCTGCCAGCGCGATTGCTGACCAAGCTGTTGTAATAACGGCAACAGCAGAAGTTGCGTCAACAGGGGCTGGTCTTCACGATACACCACTTCACTGATAAGCCCTGTGGAAACACGCTCGACGGAATTCTGCGCGACATTGCCTGCGGCAGAAGAGAGAGAGATTGCGCGATTTGCATAGCCTGAAGTGTGCATATTCATTCCAGCCCTGTAGTTACTGTATGGATATACAGTAACCCCTGTATGCATAAAGATCAACCTCATTTTCGGAAAGCGACTCGCAAAATTCATTCAATCTTGATGCCCCTGGAAAAATCATCTTGCTCAACGGCGATAAGTTGCCTATTTTCCTGCTAACGGATCCGCTAGTAAGAAATTTCGTTGTTATTTTATGATTTTGAAGGGAAATATCATGAAAAAGATATCTTATGAACGGATTTATAAATCCCAGGAATACCTCTCCCCGTTGGGTGAGATTCATCATCGTGCGCTGTTTGGAGGCTACACCCTGGCGGTGGATGATGCGGTTTTTGCCATGGTGTCTGATGGCGAGCTTTATCTTCGGGCTTGTGAGGAGAGTGCGAAATACTGCGTAAAGAATGCCTCCTCATTTTTGACATTGATGAAGCGAGGCCGCCCGGTGCTGCTCAACTATTATCGTGTGGATGACGGATTATGGCAGGACAGGGAGCGGTTGCTTCAGCTCTCCTCGTTTGCGCTCAGTGCGGCAAGAAAAGAGCGCTATCAGCGCCATCAACGAAACCGACTCAAGGATCTGCCAAACCTGACCTTTCAGCTTGAAGTCTTGCTTTTTGAAGCCGGTATTACCAATGAAGAAACACTCCGGGCGCTGGGTGCCAGAGCCAGCTGGCTGAAGATGCGGGCGAAAAATAAAGCGCTCAGTATTAAAGTCCTCTTCGCGCTCGAAGGGGCTATTGAAGGGCTGCATGAGGCGGCACTCCCGGCAGGCATTCGCCGGGAGCTGACGGAGTGGTTTAATGCGCTGCCTGAGCCACAGGAGAATCACTCCTCCAGGTAGCGATTTGCTGTTGCAGCCGGCAAATTTCAGGCAGCAGAGCGATAAGCAGGCCTATCTGCTGAAGAACCAGCGGCGCTTTGCTGTCGTTTCCCGGGTCAAGATGCGCAATGCGTTGCGCCAGTTCATTCAGCGCCTGTTGCACGCGTGGCTCATCGGCTGGGCGGTGATGAAGCGCGTCATCGACATAACAGACGGCGTCATCGAGCAGGTTGAGAATACCCGGGTTGGTGAGCTTCTCACGGTGGGCACCCAGCGTCGAAATATAGCTGGTAAACGTATGGTTCAGGCAGAGCAGGCGGAACGCAGTCTCACGAATTTCCGCCGTGGCGCGAGGCTCCGTTGACATGTTAGAGACAACGGAGGCCAGTTCTGCATCACTGTTGTGCGCATCACGACGTGCTATCCGGTAAGCCAGGCGGTTATCGCGCCCCTGGTGGTACTGCTCCAGGATAGCGTCAAGGTATCGACAGTTGGCATTCATCGCCCTGTCGACCACGCGCGGTAAATTACGGAAACGCCAGTCCGGCCAGATAAAGCTGACCGCGGCCCAGGCAATTGCGCAGCCAATCAGGGTATCGATCACGCGGGGCAGGGCGACTTCAAAGCCTTCACCCAGCAGGTTAAAGCAGAGCAGCACCAGCAGCGTGATGAACATGGTGGCGTGGGCATACTGCACGTTGCGAAACGCGAAGAACAGCACGCCGGTGATCACGATCAGAATCAATTGACCTTCGACGGAAGGCACGAAATAGAGCACCGGAAGGCCGATCGCGACGCCAACCAGCGTACCGATAATACGCAGCGCAAGACGATGTCGGGTGGCGTTATAGTTCGGCTGGCAGACAAACAGGCTGGTGAGCAGGATCCAGTAGCCGTGGTGCAGCCCGGTTATCTGGATAAAGGCATACCCCACGCACAGCACCAGCGACATTCTCACCGCGTGGCGAAAGAGAGCCGACTCCGGCGTAAAGTTGCGGCTCAGGCGTAGCCACATATCGCTAACGCCGTGCACGCTGTCATCAGCAAGCTGGTTTTCCACCTCACTGCCCGGCAGTGCCATCGCCTGTTCGGACTCAATGGTTGCCAGCTGTGCATCAATAGCCCGCAGGTTGTTCAGCAGAAAGCCCAGCGCTTTGATGTGTTCCGGTGACGTTCCGCTGGCCTGAACGCGGTCGAGCGCCGCATCAAGGTGGCTGAATACGCGTTCAAAGCGGGGATCATGCTGATAGGGCGTGCGCAGCAGAATGGAGCGCGAGAGCCGCTGACACGCCTGAGACTGCATGGAGAGCAGGCGCTGGAAGCGGAACATCACGTCGCTGTAGCGGAACCTCTCGCGCAGGGCGGCATACTGAACGTGCGAGGAGCTCGCACGTTCATGAATATCCTGGGCGGCAAAATAGTAGTGTAAGGTCCTTCGCGTTCCGCGCTGACCGCGATCGCCGCGCAGACGGGTCAGCAGAGAGGCTTTTGTCTGGTTAAGGGTGGCAACCAGCTGGCCGTTTGCCAGCGCCAGATCGTAGAGCGGAGCCTGGCTTTCTTCCTCGATATCCGGGTCGAACAGCCGGGATTTCAGTTCCAGATAGTGGGCTAACTGCTCAAAGCTGCGGGCAAGGTTATCCTGCAGAGGGCGAACCGGGAAGATCAGATGACCGGTTAGCGTCAGCAGGTTATACCAGATGGCGCCCAGCAACAGCAGAACCGGCTGCTGGTACCACTGGTCGTACAGGGAAACGCCCAGCATGGTGTAGATGGCGATCAGCAATGCACCAAAAGCGATGGTGGCATAGCGCTGCCCAAGGCCACCCAGCAAAATAAACCCGCTGGTTGAGAGGGTAAGACCCAGGGCAAACAGCCAGGGCCACGGGAAAAGCAGCTCAACGGACGCTGACGCAATAAAAAAGCAGACAAGCGTAATAACCAGATTACGCAAACGCCCGGCCAGACGATCGTCCAGGTCCGCCAGCGCCCCGGCCACCACTCCCAGCGTGAGCGGAATAGTGAGTTTGACATCATTCAGCCACCAGGGCAGAGCAACCGTGCCGCAAAGCGCGATGAATATCCTGACGTTATAAAGCCAGGTGCTGTTCCAGGTATAACGGCGAAGCAGTGGGCTTAGCATAAACGCGGCCAGTCCTTATTTACTGAAAACGACGACGAGCGTTTGCTTCACGCGCCGCCTGGGCCACTTCTACCGGAACAACCCTGCGACCGACGGGCCAAAGGGCGATAGCGGCGATCTTAAAGTTCGCGATCCCCACCGGAATACCAATAATCGTGATGCACTGTGCAATACCGGCAAAAATATGCATGATGCACAGCCACCAGCCGAAGAAAATGAGCCACAGAATGTTCAGCAGGGTTCCGCCCGTATTCATCAGGGCGTTTTTGTTCTCCGGATTCAGCTCGTCAACGTGGATGGCTTCATTCCCGTAGGGGATTAAGGAGAGTTTCGTGATTTCCCAGCAGGAACGGGTCAGGGGAAGCGTGAAAATCAGGACGATGCTCACCAGCGTGGCAAAAAGCCAGGAAAGGGTGGTGGCAAAACCGCCCAGCACAAAATTCAACACATTCAGAACGGTACGCATAAACCCTCACTTCCTTTCGATAAAATTAACGCCCAATGATTGTAACGTTTTTTTAGGCTGGAGCACCTTAAAACTGGCAGTTAAACTGTCAGGTAAATTATCTCTTCGTGGATTTGGCGGAACATGGAACTGAAAGCAACGTCGTTAGGCAAACGCCTGGCGCAACACCCTTACGACAGGGTTGTTCTCCTTAATGCCGGGGTGAAAGTCTCCGGGGAACGCCACGAATACCTTATTCCGTTTAATCAGCTTCTGGCTATCCACTGCAAACGCGGGCTGGTGTGGGGCGAGCTGGAGTTCGTTCTCCCTGACGATAAAGTCGTGCGTCTTCACGGCACCGAGTGGGCGGAAACTCAGCGTTTCCACCATCACCTGAACGCGCTCTGGCAGCAGTGGAGCCAGGATATGAGCGTGATTGCCGCCCAGGTGCTCCAGCAGGTGCTGGACGATATCGCGCAAAGCAACGCGCAACACGCGTGGCTGACCCGTCAGCAGACCGCCGGGCTGCAGCAAAAGATCCGACAGGCACTCTCGGCGCTGCCGCTCTCCGTGACGCGTCTCGACGAGTTTGACAACTGTCGCGACGCCTGGCGCCAGTGTCAGGCCTGGCTGAATGATAAGGATAAAAGCCGTCTCGCCCATAATCAGGCCTGGACGGACGCCATGCTCACCCAATATGCCGACTTTTTCAGTACGGTGGAATCGTCACCGCTCAATCCGGCCCAGGCGCGCGCGGTGGTCAACGGCGAGCAGTCGCTGCTGGTGCTGGCGGGGGCCGGTAGTGGTAAAACATCGGTGCTGGTGGCGCGTGCCGGCTGGCTGCTGACGACCGGGGAAGCGGTAGCCGATCAAATTCTGCTTCTGGCTTTTGGCCGCAAGGCTGCCCAGGAGATGGACGAACGTATCCAGGAACGCCTGCACACCCGGGATATCACGGCCAGAACCTTTCATGCCCTTGCGCTGCATATTATTCAGCAGGGCAGTAAAAAAGTACCTTCCATCAGTAAGCTGGAAAACGACGCGCAGGCGCGTCAGGCGCTGTTCATCAAAACGTGGCGCCAGCAGTGCAGTGAGAAAAAGGCGCAGGCAAAAGGGTGGCGTCAGTGGCTGGAGGAGGAGCTCAGCTGGGACGTGCCAGAGGGTAGCTTCTGGCAGGATGATAAGCTGGCGCGTCGGCTGGGTTCGCGACTTGACCGCTGGGTCAGCCTGATGCGAATGCACGGTGGATCGCAGGCAGAGATGATTGAAAGCGCGCCGGAGGCGATCCGCGATCTGTTTTCGAAGCGGGTCAAGCTGATGGCTCCGCTACTGAAAGCCTGGAAAACCGCGCTGAAAGAGGAAAATGCCGTTGATTTCTCCGGCCTGATCCATCAGGCCATCATCATTCTTGAGAAGGGGCGTTTTGTCAGCCCGTGGAAGCATATTCTGGTGGATGAGTTCCAGGACATCTCTCCGCAGCGTGCAGCGTTGCTCTCAGCGCTGCGGGCGCAAAATAAGCATACCTCGCTGTTTGCGGTGGGGGACGACTGGCAGGCCATCTATCGCTTCAGCGGGGCGCAGCTCTCCCTGACAACCGCATTCCACCACTATTTTGGCGAAGGCGATCGCAGCGATCTGGACACGACCTACCGCTTCAATTCACGGATTGGTGAAATCGCCAACCGCTTTATCCAGCAGAACCCGCATCAGCTGGCAAAACCGCTCAATAGCCTGCGGGCAGGGGATAAAAAAGCCGTGACCCTGCTGGCGGACGATCAGCTGGAACCGCTGCTGGACAAGCTCAGCGGCTATGCGAAGCCCGATGAGCGTATCCTGGTGCTGGCGCGTTACCATCACCTCAAACCCGAGGCGCTGGAAAAGGCGGCCACCCGCTGGCCGAAGCTGCAGCTTGAATTTATGACGATTCACGCCAGCAAAGGGCAGCAGGCCGACTATGTGATTGTCATGGGGCTGAAAGAGGGCAGCGACGGTTTCCCGGCTCCGGCCCGCGAGTCGGTAATGGAACAGGCCTTGCTGCCGGTGCCGGAAGACTTCCCGGATGCCGAAGAGCGGCGTTTGCTGTATGTGGCTATCACCCGCGCGCGCCATCGCGTGTGGCTGCTGTTCAATAAAGAGGAGCCATCCGTGTTTGTCGATATCCTGAAGAGTATTGATGTGCCGGTAGCGCGTAAACCATAACGACGTCAGGGAAGGTTTTGTAGGCCGGGTAAGGCGTAGCCGCCACCCGGCAAAAAAGCTACTTCAATCTGTCGGAAAGATAACGCTGATAGTCCGGAATGAGGATATCAACCGGCGAATTAAACTGCGGCGATTCGATGATGAAATCCGCCGTCGACAGGTTTGTCGCCACCGGAATATTCCACACCGTCGCCAGACGCAGCAGGGCTTTGACATCCGGGTCGTGCGGAACCGCGTTCAGCGGGTCCCAGAAGAAGATCAGCACATCAATCTTCCCTTCGGAGATCTGCGCGCCGACCTGCTGATCGCCGCCCATCGGGCCGCTCAGCATGGCATTCACCTGCAGACCCGTTTCGCGCTGGATCAGGTTACCGGTAGTACCGGTCGCCGACAGATCGTGCTTTTCCAGCGAAGACTGATGGCGGCGAACCCAGTTAAGCAGCATTTGTTTACAGTGATCGTGCGCCACCAGCGCAATGTGTTTGCGTTCAGGTAGCGTGCGTGTTGTCAGTTCCATAATCATATCCATCAGGTTAACTGCCTACACGATGACGGGAACCGTCTGACGCTGCAAGAGAAAGGCGTAAAAAATGTGGCTTATGATGAAGGTTGTTGTTTTGCCCACTGTAAAAACCGGGCCCGCGTGTCGGGATCGGCCTGCTGGAACCAGAATTTTAGGCGCTGTTCCGTCAGGGTCTGTGACTGGGGAGGAATGACGTCCAGTTCAGAGACGCCGGAAAGCAGCGTACTGTCGTCAGCCATCATGGTGGCAAACTGAGGAAGCGACGCGCGTTTACCCGCTTTGTTATAGGTCTGGGTCGCGGCCTCGTAATCCGGACCTTTTGGTGAGGTCGTCAGCGCCAGAATATCCAGCTTCACCGGAATCGGCATCGCATCCCCGTCCAGCAGTTCAATGCGGGGAGATGCGTCGAAGGCCGCCGATTCTTTCTCCGTTTCAATACGAGGCAGGGTAATGTTGACCTGACTGATTTGCCGGGTATTAAAGCTGACGATCAGCGGCGGGGAGATATACATCCTTTGCTCGTGATTCGCCAGACCGATCGATTTTTCCACCCGGAATACCAGCTGATGCGGCCCGTTATCCAGCTCGATGCTGTCCGCACCGCGCAATAACGAACTGGAAACCTTTTTTCCGTCCAGTACCAGGAGATCAATATCGGTAGAGAGCCGGAGCGTGGTCGCAAAAACGCAGACCGGCATCACTAACGCAATCAGAGCAGTGGCAATACCGGTTTTCATAGAAGGCTCCCGTCAGAAATCCTGTCGCCGCATTAATGTATCTAAATTTTTCGAGAATCATGTTTACTAACATATAGACATATTTCGCCGTTTTGCCCTCATGCGTCGGTATGGGATGGATGGTTGAGATGTGCGGTTTGGCGTACACTTTTAAAAAAGCCAGGAGAAAAACCATGAAAGAGAACGATATTGCCGAGATTCTGACATCCACGCGTACCATTGCGCTGGTGGGCGCGAGCGATAAACCCGATCGTCCAAGCTATCGGGTGATGAAATACCTTCTCGATCAGGGCTACCACGTCATCCCGGTCTCGCCAAAAGTGGCGGGGAAAACCTTACTGGGCCAGCAGGGTTACGCCACGCTCGCTGACGTGCCGGAAAAAATTGATATGGTCGACGTCTTTCGTAATTCCGAGGCGGCGTGGGAAGTGGCGCAGGACGCTATCGCCGTCGGGGCGAAAACGCTGTGGATGCAGCTGGGCGTGATTAACGAGCAGGCTGCGGTGCTGGCGCGGGATGCGGGGTTAAACGTCGTCATGGATCGCTGTCCGGCGATCGACATCCCCCGTCTGGGGCTGGCGAAATAATAAAAAAAAGCCCGTTCATCGGGCTTTTTTTACACGCTTAGTTCCGCAGGCGCGGAGCCTGTAACTGTTTGCGGATAGTCTGAGCAAGTTCATCCATAGTGGGTTGCTCCGGATGCTCTTCCTGCAGCTCGCTGCTCAGCTGCGCTTCAGCAAGATAGGTGTGAACGGGCTGTCCATCATCACCTTCCATCACCACATGGTACCAGGGCGCGGCGCGAAGCTCTGCATTCACCGCCAGCTCGTCTGCTGACGGTTCATCAAGGGAATACTCCGGGTCGATATCCACGACCACACCCAAATACCCGAGCAAAGTGTGGCGGACCTGCTGGCCGATACCGAATTTGCTGGCAATCATAGTCACCTCCCGGGAAATACGACTTACACGTTATGTGCGGGCAATATTTCTCTTTTCAAGTTACATGACGCGACAGGCAAACCCTTTCAGATACAGTCCTTCCGGGTAGGTAGCAATCACGGGGTGATCGGCTGCCTGACGGAACTGCTCTATAAATTGTACATCACGGCCAGCATCTATTGCGGCATCGGCGATGATTTTCTGAAATAAATCTGTGGTCATCAGGCCTGAGCAAGAGAAGGTGAGGAGAATCCCGCCCGGGTTCAGCAGCTGGATAGCCAGCATGTTGATATCTTTATATCCACGGCACGCGCCCATCAGCTGGCTTTTGTTTTCCACAAACTTTGGCGGATCCATCACGATAACGTCGAACTTTTCGCCCTGATCGCGATATTTACGCAGCAGCTTGAACACGTCATCGCGTACAAACTCCGCTTTGCTCAGATCCAGCTTATTCAGCTCGACGTTCTGTTTTGCCACGTCGAGCGCTTCCTGTGAGGTGTCCACGCTCACCACCTGGGCACAGCCGCCCATCAGTGCCGAAACGGCAAAACCGCCGGTATAGGAGAAGCAGTTCAGCACGCGTTTGTCGGCAACGTACTGACGCGTAGCCAGACGGCTGTCGCGCTGGTCGAGGTAGTAACCGGTTTTGTGCCCGCCCTGAATATCCACCAGCAGCTTCATGCCGTGCTCTTCAATCGGCAGCAGGGCAGGCGGCAGTTCACCCGTGACCGGACCCTGCGTCAGCTCCATGCCCTCTTTTTTGCGCACCGCCACATCGCTGCGGTCGTAAATGGCGCACTGTGGGAACAGCGTTTGCAGCGCGCTAATCAGCGCGGCACGCTGGTATTCCGCTCCGGCGCTCAGGAGCTGCAGCACCAGGAAGTTACCGAAACGATCGATGGTCACGCCCGGCAGACCGTCGGACTCACCAGCAATCAGGCGGTAGCTGTCCAGCCCGTCGCGTTTTGCCAGCCACTCACGCCACTGCTGCGCCTGCTGCAGACGATGCACGAAGAAGTCGATGTCGATGGTTTCGTCTTTATCGAAGGTCCAGACGCGCGCGCGGATTTGGGACGCTGGCGAGTAAGCGCCTCGCGCTAACCATTTCCCCTGATGGTCAACGATATCAATGGTTTCACCGAGGCTGGCTTTGCCTTCCATACGGGCAACCGCGCCGGAAAAGACCCAGGGATGACGGCGCAGTAATGATTTCTCGCGCCCTTTGGCTAACACTAAACGTACACTCATAATTTGCTGTTCTGTCGATTTCAGGGAAATGGCGCGTAGATTACCACATTCAGCAAGGCGCAATCATCTGCGGATGCCGTTGAGCGTTTCGGCACAAAATCGAATCGCTTAGGCACATTACGGCATTGCAGCAGGCTTTACAGTAGGGCCTCCAGTTCAGCAGAGGAAGCACCCATGAAAAAGCGCAGTGTCATCACAATAGCCGCTCTGGCGGCGATAAGTTTTCAGGTTTTCGCGGCAACGCCTTTTGGCATCACCAGCCGGGATATTTCCGGCGATCGGCGGTTGGCGCAGCAGCAGGTATTTGAGGGATTTGGCTGCCATGGTGGGAATACCTCTCCCCAGCTGGCATGGAAAAATCCGCCCGCCGGTACAAAAAGTTTTGCCGTTACGGTCTATGACCCTGATGCGCCCACCGGCAGTGGCTGGTGGCACTGGACCGTAGCCAATATACCGGCGAATACAATGACGCTGCCCGCTGATGCCGGTAACCCGAACGGCGAGAAATTACCTGCCGGCGTGGTGCAGGGGCGCAATGATTTCGGCTATTCTGGATTCGGCGGCGCATGTCCACCCGCCGGGGATAAACCTCATCGCTATCAGGTTACAGTCTGGGCGCTGGACGTGGATACACTGCCCGTCGACAAAAATGCCAGCGGCGCGCTGGTCGGTTTTATGATTAATAGTCACACTCTGGCAAAGGCTCAGTTAACAGCAACCTACAGCAGATAAGGATGACAGGGTGCAGGAGTTCCATTTTCGACATAAACATCTTACTGCGGGTGAAGTGACTGCCAGCAAAATGCATCGCCTGCACCAGGTTAAACTCTTCTTTCCGGCTATTTGTCATATCACTCACGGCAGTAAGGTGATTGTTCAGGACGATAACCGCCTGGAGGCGACACGGGATCAACTCATCATTATCCCTGCCAATACGGTGATGGAGATTATCAATCAGCCCGCGAACGGCATGTTTCGCTCGGACTTGCTCATGTTATCTCCGGAGATCGTTGCCGAGTTTAAAGCGCATTACCTGAAATCCTGGCCGCGCACGACGTTGCATTCGCTCTGCGCGCCGCTGAGCGAGGGGCTGGCGTTTATGTGGGATAACCTGCTGCACGCCGTGCGTCAGGATTTACCGGAGGCGCTGCAAAAGCATCAGGCTTTCGGTCTGTTGCTGGCCTTGCTGCATGACGGCGTGGCAGGTCCGCTGCTTATTGAGCGACACAGTAACCTGACCGAGCAGGTGCGGCAGTTCATTATGCTGTCGCCCGCCAGAGCCTGGAGCGCGCAGGACGTCGCCAGCCGTCTGGCCTTAAGCGTACCGACGCTGCGCAGGCGGTTACGCGAGGAGTCACAGAGTTTTCGCCAGATTGTGGAGGAGGTGAGGATGGCCGTTGCTTTATCACAGCTACAGTCAACCCGATTACCGATCGGCGAAATCGCATTACAATGTGGGTATCTTTCCAGCTCTCGTTTCACCGCCCGTTTCCGGCAGCACTACGGCTGTTTGCCGAAAACGCTACGTTAAGGAGAAGAAAAATGTCTAAAGTCTGCACCATTGCCTGGGTTCACGGCGTTGTTCAGGGCGTGGGGTTCCGCTACAGCACCCAGCGCGAGGCCGTTCAGCTTGGGCTAACGGGATACGCGCGAAACATGGACGACGGCAGCGTTGAGGTGGTCGCCTGCGGCGAAGCGGAGCAGGTCGACAAGCTGGTGGCGTGGCTGAAAGCGGGTGGGCCGCGTAGCGCACGGGTTGATAAGGTCTTAACAGAACCGCATCAGCCCGGGCGGGAATATATGAACTTCGGTATTCGCTACTAAATGCACTTCACCGGTTTTGGCAGGCCGGCAATTTTGGTGGCCTGTTTTGCCGGGCCTTTCGGGAACAGACGATAGAGATAGCGGCTGTTGCCTTTCTCTTCACCGAACTTATTGGCCATCGCCTTGACCAGCATGCGGATGGCCGGAGAGGTGTTGAATTCAAGGTAAAACTCGCGGACAAAACGCACCACCTCCCAGTGTTCGGGGGAGAGGGTAATCCCTTCGTTTTCCGCAATTTTCTCCGCCAGCGGTTCGCTCCAGAGCGTCGTATCTTTCAGATAGCCTTCGCTATCGGTCTCAATTTCCTGGCCTGCAAAAATGAACATAATCTTCTGTCGTAGGTAAAAAATCAGCGACAGTGTAGCAAAAAAGCGGGCTCAGGATAAACCGTGACCTACAGGAGCAGCTGAAGCAGGTTGTTGGCATTGAGCTTCTTCAGCGCGTTGCATTTATGGGTTGAAACCTGTTTCTCCGACATGTGCGTCACGATGGCAATGTGGCGGACCGGCAACCCGGTCAGCATCAGATCGAGCACGTTGAATTCAGGAACGGTCAGGCAACAGTCCAGGCTTCGAACGCGACGCGGCTCTTTTGCCAGCAAATACGCCGCATCGGCAACGGCGATCCTGTCGTCGATGATATAAAGCGTTAGCGTACCGAAACGCTTGCGTAAATGCGTCGCCAGCGCCCACCCCTTTTCGTTGCAGACCAGATAAAGGCTGCCTTTCCAGCGGGCGGCTTCAAGCCTGAGCAAAATGTTGATCAGCGCCTGATGCGTCGCCGCCACGGAAAAACGGCAGCGGACGACCACCACGCGGCGGGTAAGCAGCGTTGGCTGCCATTGTACGGTATCGCTTATGACCTCTGGCTGGACGCCCCGACGCAGCAGCGCATAGCGCAACCCTTCGGCGTAAAATCGATTATTGTCGAGAATGGCGTAACTCACGGTGACCTCGTTATAACGTGCTGGGCGTATAGATAACGCGCAGCGTGCCGGTATAGTCGCCTGCGTTTTTGCTGCTGGCAGCAAACGCAGGCGTTTTCAGGATAATTGGCGCAGGAATGCACAGTACGCTCTCGCGTCCGCCGGGCAGCACGACCTGACGCAGATACTGCGGATCGTTAGTGCCCTGCCAGACCACGGTTTTACCGTTCGCGACCGTTTCGGTTGCGCCTGTGATTGGATTGGTGACGGAGACCCGATAATCGAGACGGTCCCGCGCATCGGTCTGGCTACCGCCGCGCCGCCGGATAGAAAATGCGCCTTCGGCACGGTCCGCTGACGTCAGTCCGTCGTCCTCAAAGCGAAGATAGGCGCGGGTGCTGGTACTGTTTTTGCCGTCGTACAGGCACATATCCAGCGTGTTTTCCCCCTGGATCTCGCTCCCCCCGGGGCGCCCCGGGAAGTTGGTCAGGTTGAGGTTAACGATAGGCGTGGAGTGCGGAAAGGCCGGCAGATAGATCTGCTGATTACCCGGATCGACCACCTCAATGCGAATATTTGCCTGCCATTTGGCGATGGTGAGATAACCCGGACATCCGACATTCACGTCACCCCAGTTTCCGCCGCAGTCGGCGCTATCCCATTGGCGCAGGTTTTGCTTCAGCGTGGCGGTCCAGATCCCCGGCAGGGCGAGCTTATCCAGTTCGCTTTTTACGATATAGAAATCGAAATAAGGCTCTCTGTTCCAGTCAGCGATTGTGTCCGATCCCCTTGCTACGAAGCTGGCAGAGGTAAACACTATGTTTTTGATAAATATGTAATGATCGCCATACACCTTGATATCCACCGTCTTGCTGGTGAGGGCATGCGTAAAACGTAAATTGATGGCATAGGGTGCGGCCGGGTTACTCGTCCACCAGACCGGGGCGTTCATGCAGGCGCCGTTCGTGGTGTCAGTCCGGGACTCACAGGTCAGGGTGTTACGTCCCCACTTTTGAGGATCGGCGGGGTCATAACCACCCGATTCATGAAACCAGATGTCAAAACGCGCAGGCGGTGCCATACGATCGAAGCTGATCCCAACGCTGGAGTTTCGTCCCGCGGGGGCGCCCGCCAGCGTCTGGCCGGCCCACAGGCTTAATAACAGTAAAATAAAGAGGCGTTTAATCACATCATTTCCCTTTAGTGAGGCTATCGGTATTCATGGCTGTCGGGCCAGCAGGGACCGACCGTCCGGCCAGCATCAGTTGCGCCTGCTGCTGGACGGCATCCGGCAGGGCGGAGAAGGTTAATTCCTTACAGGGAATCGAACCGACGTAACGCACGACGTCGCGCATACTCTTCACGCTCAGCGCGCACTGATAAAATTGCTGCTGACGCACCAGGTAGAGGTTATGCAGCAGGGCGTCGCTTTGGGCGCTAAACCCGCCGTTGCCAAGGTCGCTCCAGCCGTTCACGTTCAGCGGCACGCCGCCGATAAACGGCGAATGGTGCTCGTCGGTTAACTGGCCAAGCCAGGTGTAGCTTGCGGTCGTTTGCACGTCCCGGCGCAGCAGTTTGCCTGGCACCATAAACAGCGTTCTGCTGCCTGACCCTTGCGTGATTTCACTGCTGGCTCCCCGGGAAACGTCCAGCGATTCGTTAATCGTCAACGTCGTCTGCTGATAGCCCGGTACCGCGAAGAGGGCGCGGCTATTGCCCGGAATGTCTGCGCTCCCGCTATTATCCAGCGACACGGCGACGCGCGGAGCCTGAGCATCTTCCGGCGTCGCCACGTTCACCGCGACGGCGGAAGCAGGGCGACCGTCGCTCCAGCGGCCCAGCCACAGGCCAGAACGGGACAGCGCGAGCGTTGAGCTGTAGTTGCCGCTGCTGCTCAGCGTATGGCGGCGGTCCTGACGATCCCAGGCGTCGCTGACCGTCAGGCTTCCGTTGCCATATCGCCCGCCCTGGCGCGTATAGGCTGAGGTATTCAGCGAGTCGCTGTTAATGCCCGACGCGCTGAGGCCATACTCATTTTCACCGCGGGCATCGGCATACCAGTTATGCGCCACGCTGTAGCTCAGCTGGTTTTTTTCACGCTGCTGGTGCTGCCATGTCGCGCCCAGAGAGGTGTAGCTTGAGGCATCACCCTGACGGTTATGCGCCATGGACAGGCTCACGCTCAGGTAGCCGCCTTTATCCCTGCCGTCGCGGGCGTCATCGTTACGCATAAACAGGTTAATGCTGCTGTTAATGTTCAGGCCATGGGTGCTGAAGGCATTGCTCAGGCCAGCCTGCCAGGCCCGCGTGCGCGAGCGGGTCATATAGACCGATTCCCACGGCAGACCCGCATCGTGGCGATCGTCACTGTCCGGCAGCTCCCGGCGTGAAACGTACCGGCCTTCGTTGCGGTTATCCGAATACCCCAGGCTTGCATACCAGGCGCCGACCGGGACGGAGAACATCACCGAGAGGGTGCGATAACAGCCGTTCACGGCGTCAAATCCCGCGCTTTGGGTGGTGCAGTTTTCAGCGGATAACGCGTTGCGATAGACGCTCAAAGAAAAACCGTCGTTGTAGCTGATTTGCTGAATATTGCCGCGCTGGCCTTCGCTGCCGTAGAGGTAGCTAAACCGGGTACTCAGCACGCCATCGATCGGGCCCGCGTTGAAGCCCCGGCTCCAGTCGATCGCGTTTTCCAGAAAACGCTGGTTTTTCTTGAACGTTGCCCCGCTGGTCAGCGCCAGCGTGGGGGTGACGGGCAGACGAACGCCCGCCTGCGCAACCGCGCGGCGTTCTTCGTTTTGATCGCTATTATCGGTTTCGCCCGCCTGCAGGAACCACTCGACGCGGTCAAATGGCGTAATGCCGGTTCGGGTAAACGGCACCTGCTCGGTGCGCGTCAGCCGGTTATTTTCATAGATGGAGAGCGTCACGGTGTAGCTCCCGTCCGGGAACGATCGCGTGTCCAGGGTTTGCGCCCCGGCATTCAGATAGAAGCTCGCCAGCAGCTGATTGCCCCGGCGGGCGTCGATACGCGCGTCATGGGAAAGAAGCACGGTCACAGGGGTTCCCTTCGACTGCTGAACCGGGTTCATCCATGCCCTTGTTGAACCCGTGCGCAGGCCGCGAATTTTGCCCAGCGGCAGCTGGCTGAGGTTGATATTCCCACCGGCGTTGCTGAACAGATCGCGGGTATCCATCTCGCCCAGTTGAACATAGTACTGACGCAGGATATCCTGGCGGAACCAGGCGTTGTTGACGGTGACCTCCTGCAGATGCTTCTGCCGTGAACGCTGCCCCAGCCAGGTCCAGTCGAGATTCGCATAGCCGTCCTGCGTGAGCGCCAGCGCGCCGTTGCCCTGCACGGTTGCCGACTGATAATCCCTGTCGGCAACGAAGTTAATGTTCTGCTGATGGATCAGCGCATTTTCGGTGCCCTGAGTGGGCTGATACCATTGATTCTCTGCCGTCAGCTTAGGCAGAAATTTCTTGTCCAGGAACAGGTTAATGCGGGCGTTATTCTCGTCATAAATAATGGCCGCGCGGTCGGTATTGATGTAATCACAGCCCGTTGCGGAGCCGTTGCTGCTGCAGGCCAGGTTGCCGTTACGGGCAAGCGGAACGGCCAGCGCGGCAGACGCGGTGGCAACGAGGGATGGGTCGTCATTAAACCGGCGTTTGATGGCCGCTACCACGGTTTCAGGTGCGACAAAGCTGACCGTTTCAAGCGTGATATCCGTTTCAAAAAGGCCCAGCGCCTCGCCGTAGAGGTTCACCTCTGTCCACAGGCGCTGCGTCTTCGCCAGGTCTTCAAAACCTGGCGGGACGGCCATCCCTGCGCAGGCGAGTTGGATGGAAGCGGGTAACAAAGCAACAAAGAGGAGGGTATTTCTGTGAAACGCCATGAACGAGCCTCGACATCATCCTGACGTCAGAGGGTGAGCACCCTCTGACGTTATTCCTTAGGTGCTGTGGTGTTACGCACCGCCTTCCGTGGTCGTCGCCTGCGTCAGCATCAGGCTGACAACGCCGCTGTACTGACCGGTTTTCAGAATGCCTTTGGTGGTCTGGGAAATGGTCAGCGGCAGTACCGCAGAACCGTTTTCAATGCTCCCCGGGAACAGTTCTGTACCGGTGTATTCAACATCTGCGGTAGAGAGGGTTTTATCGCCCAGCTTCACCGTCATTGGGATGGTCTCAGCACCGTCGGCATTCGCCAGCTTCGCGGCGCTTACCAGACGGACTTTTACGTTGCTGGTCGCGGAGTTAGACCACACCTTGGTATTCAGGCGGTAGCTTTCCAGGCCACGGCCAGGCAGGTACTGCATATCGATGCTTGCCGGCAGCGGCGTGTTATCGGCCTGGGTCATATCCAGCTGTGAATCAACGCTGGCGTTGACGGTAATATCTTTTTGAATCGCCAGCGCGCTAACGGACGTGGTCATCGCTGCAACAATCATGAGAGGTTTAAAATACTTACGCATTGATATCTCCATATTTACAAATGAGCACCCTGGCTCTTTAAACAAACCCTTTGGGGTCTTTACGGTAACGTCGTGTTATTGCACGACGGGTAAATCAGCTTCTTCAGCGGTTTTATTCAGCCAGTTGAAGTAGCGGAATTTATATTTCTGGCCTTGTGCCTTCGCGAGCGTTTTTAATTTCCGTTCGGTATCCGGATAAATCGTCGCGTCTTCTTTAATCCATCTGCACGACGAATCCGCATCACAAATACCGATCTCTCTCAGCGGCACGCGCAACGTGCCGTTGTTTTTTAACGTTCCCCTCTGAGGGTCAATCGACAGCGAAACCACGCTTTTTTCCGGTGCGAGATGGATCAGGGCGCCCCAGATTACATTGACGCCCAGTCTTGCCATCGCAGCAGGGCTTTCGGCCTTGCCCGGAATAATGCTGTCAGGCTGCTTGACCCCTTCAAAATAGACGCGCCAGGTCGTCTCTTTTTCCGGGGGCGTAAGCGATACCAGGCGAACCACGCGCATTGCGCCTGCCGCAAGGGCGAATTTTTCCGGCGTGACAACCACGCCACCTTCTTTCCACGAGGCCACATCAATCTCTTTTTCCTGGGCTGTGCCGGGATTAAGAATTTTCTTTTGCTTCACCCGAATGAACTGAATATCATCGCTCTTCGACGCCACTGTTATTTGCGCCGTTCCGGAGCTATCTACATTAAGTTCCATCGGGTACACGCTCATATTAGCCACTGAAATTTGTGAGAAAAAAGACAGTGAGAGTACAATGGCGTAAAAAGCATAGGGCCTTTTCTTTACAAATTTTAATTTCAACATCTGTCTGCTCTGGTTACTGAGTGGTTTATTGCCAGTGGCCGTCTGCTTGTGAATCGCTTCAGGGCAGAGAAACTTTAACCAGAACAATATCTTGAGAAAATTTGTATTAGTTAACTCGATATATACAGTTTTTTATCCTGATTTTCTGGTCTAAAGGATGTATAGTTAATATTAAATGCCGCCATCGTGAATATTGGAAAAAAACGCACCTGCTCAAAAATTAATCGAATCAGGGCTGTTTTTATGTCTTTTGTACTTTCGAGTGGAACAAAGACAGGTGGCATAACCTGAGAACTAAATATGTTTTTTATATGCAATAATTCGTTATTATTTAATCCAGAGACACATGCAATTAGCCTGGTCGGACAACCAGAGTCGGTATTAACTCTCTCGGCTCCCGCTGCCCGGCTTTTACAGGAGTTCATTCGTAATAAAGGATGCGATCTCAGCCGGGAGGTGTTAATCACACGTGTCTGGGAAGCATATGGCTTTACCCCATCAGGCAATAATCTTAATAAGGCGGTGAGTGAACTACGTAAGAGTTTTCAGGTTTTGGGTGAGTGTCAGGAGATGATCGTTACCTTGCCTCGTTTTGGTTTTCGTTTTGATGCGGAAGTTGTTAGCCACCCAAAGCTGCTTTTTTGCGAACCCAACCCGGAGCCTACACCGGTTCCCGTATCGTTCAACAGTAAAATATCGAAAATATGGAATCGGGCTCGTCTCACAAGACGGGCAGGTCTTTTCGTGCTCACTGCTGCAACTATAGGAATTGGGTTTTTATTATATCGTTTACATTACGTCATCGCGCCCGTAGAACTTAAAGCAATTAATGAAAAAATCGGAAGCTGTAGATTCTGGTTTATCAACGAACAGGATCGGCCATTAAAAATGTCAAAAATATCAAGGATGCTTGAGGAAAATAATGTCATGTGCCAACAGGAGGAATACGATATTTATTATTTTAGTGAACGACTTACACTTTCTGCTGCGGATGAGATTTTTATTGGGGCGTGTCCGGTAAATAAAAGCAGCCCGTGCAAAAGTATTCGTTATAAAAGTGGTCCCGAAGAATGAAAATAAAACTCCTGTTTGGGCTCGGGGGGGCTATGGTCGGAAGCTTAATGGTGGTGGCTTTCTCTCCTTCCCAAAACGATACGCAAGATGTCCTGGCTTGTACTACCGAATTTAATTTTACCCGAAATGAGGGAAAACCAAGCGAAGTGAAGGTAAATGCCATAGCTCAGTTCTATGTACGCGCGGATGGTACCGGCTTAACAACCTATAAAGGCGCTTCAAAGATAAAAGGGAAAGAGATGATTGTGGATCGCGACGTGAATTTTACCTGGAAGCGTCGAACGAATGACCATGTTATTATGTTAACCTATAAGAACACTTTGCGTCGACATAATGACAATACGCCCGATGCGCTGTGGGGAAGCTTTGCGCGTCCGGGAGCGCGTTACTATATTACCCTCTCTAAACTTTCCCCTTCTGTGTGGCTTATTCAGGATCGACTTTATCCCACCTATATTTGCCGCGAAGATTAAGGCATAAAAAAAGGAGAATGCCAGGGGCATTCTCCTTTTTCTTTCAGCAGGTCGGCTTAATCGCGGCTGGCGAAGCCCAGGATGCTCAACAGGCTGACGAAGATGTTGTACAGCGACACATACAGGCTCACGGTGGCGCGAATATAGTTCGTCTCACCGCCGCGAATGATGTTGCTGGTTTCAAACAGGATCGCGCCGGAAGAAATCAGAATAAACACGGCGCTGATCGCCAGATGCAGGGCAGGCAGTTGCAGGAAGATGTTGGCCACCATACCCACCAGCACCACCACAACACCCGCCATCAGCATGCCGCCGAGGAAGGACATGTCCTTACGGGTGGTCAGCACGTAGGCCGAACAGCAGAAGAACACCAGTGCAGTACCGCCCAGCGCCATGCCGATAAGATCGCCCATACCGGCAGACAGATATGCGTTCAGCATCGGCCCCAGGATGTAGCCCAGGAAGCCGGTGAAGGCAAACGCGGACAGAATACCGACCGGTTTGTCAGCGGTTTTGTAGGTCAGGAACATCAAACCATACATACCCACCAGGGTCAGGATCAGCCCCGGAGACGGCAGCATCAGCACGGTGCTGGCGGTGGCGGTGATCGCGGAAAACGCCAGCGTCAGGCTGAGCATGAAATAGGTATTGCGCAGCACCTTGTGGGTGCTGAGTAGCGATGTGCGGTCGCGTGAGGAAGTAATTATACGATCCATGAGTCACTCTCTTATGACAGATGTAATTAACGGAAAGAATAGGAAACGGCGCGTCACTCTCAAAGTGGTTTTACCCATCTTTACTCAGCAGGTTAGCGCGGGAGCTGGTTGTTTCTTCTGCATAAATACGTTTCACCAGTATGAACAGCGGTTTGACACGATTAATCAGATCAACCTCTTATAGGTTACTGAAAATTATTGCGTTATTACCCTAAGGCCGCTAAGAGTTATTTCCGGATCGTCACAAAAACAGACAATAAGGCGAAGGAAATGAAACCACAAACACGCACGCGCTTTACGCTCTCTTTGTTAACCGCCGGGATCCTGTGCGCCAGCACGACAGCCTGGGCGGCTAACGTGCCGGCAGGAACGCAGCTGGCCGATAAGCAGGAACTGGTCAGGAACAACGGTAATGAGCCCGCTTCGCTCGACCCGCATAAAGTCGAAAGCGACGTCGAATTCAATATTATCAGTGATTTATTCGACGGACTGGTCAGCGTTTCCCCGTCGGGGGACATTCAGCCACGGCTGGCGGAAAAATGGGAGAACAAGGACAACACCGTCTGGACGTTCCATTTGCGTCCGGGCATCACCTGGAGCGACGGCACTGCCATTACCGCGGAAGATGTGGTCTGGAGCTGGCAGCGTCTGGTTGATCCTAAAACCGCTTCACCGTATGCCAGCTATCCAGGCAACATGCACATCGTAAATGGTGCGGACATCGCGCAGGGGAAAAAAGCCCCCGATACGCTGGGCGTGAAAGCCATTAACGACACCACCCTGGAAGTGACATTGACGCAGCCTAACGCGGCGTTCCTCGCGATGCTGGCGCACCCGTCGCTGGTGCCAGTGGATAAAGTGCTGATTGGCCGCTTTGGCGACAAGTGGACCAAGCCTGAACATATCGTCACCAGTGGGGCCTATAAGCTATCCCAGTGGGTTGTCAACGAACGCATCGTGGCGGAGCGTAACCCGCGCTACTGGGATAACGCGCATACCGTGATTAATAAGGTCACCTATCTGCCTATCACCTCCGAGGCCGCGGATGTGAACCGCTATAAAGCGGGCGAAATTGACATTGTCTACACGGTGCCGATTAACCAGTTTGCCCAGCTCAAGAAAACCCTGGGCAGCCAACTTGACGTTTCACCTCAGCTTGCGACCTATTACTACGAATTCAATACCACCCGTCCGCCGTTCAACGACGCGCGCGTGCGCAAGGCGCTGAACATGGCGCTCGATAAAGACATCATTGCCGGAAAAGTATTAGGGCAGGGGCAGCGCCCGGCGTGGCTCATCAGCCAGCCGGATATTGGCGGCGTTAAGCTCCAGAACCCGGATTACGCCAGCTGGCCGCTGGACAAGCGCATCGCGGAGGCGAAAAAGCTGCTGAACGAGGCCGGATATAATGCCAGCCATCCTCTGAGCTTCAACCTGCTCTATAACACCTCTGAATCGCACCAGCGCATCGCGATTGCGGCCAGCTCCATGTGGAAGAAAAACCTCGGCGTGGACGCGAAGCTGCAAAATCAGGAGTGGAAAACCATGCTGGATACCATGCACACCCACAATTTTGACGCGGTGCGGTACGCGTGGATTGCCGATTACGACGATGCGGCGACCTTCCTGAACAACTTCCGCACCGGCGACAGCGAAAACACCAGTCAGTACAGCAATCCGGAATACGACCAGGCGCTGCTCAATGCCGCAAAAGCCAAAACTGCGGAAGAGCGGGGTAAGTACTACCAGCAGGCGGAAGATCTGCTGGGTCGTGATGTGCCTGCCATTCCGGTTTATCACTATGTCCGCACGCACCTGGTTAAACCGTGGGTCGGTGGATTTACGCCGGATAAGCTCGGGTACTATTACACGAAAGACATGTACATCAAAAAACACTAAGCCTGTGCTGATAAAATCGTCGATGTGTCGTCAGTTCAACCGATTAAACACGTTTTGACTATTTTTACAGCGAACGAGTGCCACCACTCTTTACAGCACGCGGTGAGGTGTTTATAGTTCGCCTCACTTAGGAAGTGTGGCCGAGCGGTTGAAGGCACCGGTCTTGAAAACCGGCGACCCGAAAGGGTTCCAGAGTTCGAATCTCTGCGCTTCCGCCAGATATAAACCCCAGGTTACTTGTTAACCTGGGGTTTTTCTTTTTGTCTTAACGCGGATTTGCCCTTCACCAGACTCTGGCCATCCCTTCGCTTGCCGGGCGAACGAGCGTAAAACCAAATTTTGCATAAAGCTCAGGAACATCGGCCATTAAGCAAACGTACGCTCCTTTACAGGCGTGGTTATCCAGCCAGGCAACAAGCGTTTCCATAATGATTCTGCCCAGCCCTTTCCCCTGATGAAGCGGATCAACCGCGACGTCGACAATATCAAAATTCAACGCACCATCCCCCACGATGCGCCCCATACCGACCGGTTTTCCCTGAAACACTATATGCATGCCATAGCAGCTGCCGGGCAGCGCTTTTTGTGCCGCTTCCAGCGGGCGAGGGCTAAGACCCGAGATTTCGCGCAGCCGGCAAAACGCTTCTGCAGTGGGGACGGTTTCAACCACGGTATAGTTATCAGGCATAAGAGGAGCTCCAGTCGGTGTTCAGGAAAGGGTTTCAGTCTGGCAGTAAAATTGACGAAAGACGATTTTACGGACCGCTCCCGTTCACACTTTTAACTTCCCGCTATTCCCCTGTAAAAAACTCGCGTTATCATTCACCCCATAAATACCTTTTCATCTCTTACCGAGGCTTTGATGCTGGAGAATGTTTTCATCAGATAATCAGCTTCCCGCCCTTTTCAGGACGGACTGGTTATCGCTGCGCTTAAACCTTACGCACGCACCTGCGGGTGTGGGCTCGTTTTTACGCATGATGATTACACAGGTTTTCCAGTATGAATTTATCCCGTCAGGAACAACGTACCTTACACGTTCTCGCCAAAGGTGGACGTATTGTGCACGTCCGCGACAGTTCTGGCCGCGTCACGTCCGTTGAGTGCTATACCCGTGAAGGGCTGGTGCTGAGCGACTGTACGCTCAGCGTCTTTAAAAAACTCCGCACCAAAAAGCTGATCCGTTCCGTGAACGGGCAGCCTTACCGCATCAACACCACCGGGCTGAACAACGTTCGCGCCCAGCTGGATAATCGCTGAGCAGAATAAACAACGCCACCCTCGGGTGGCGTTCATGCATTGAACGGGATATCGTGGCGGAATGTAGGCCGGGTAAGCGCAGCGCCACCCGGCAAGAAACGCGGCGTTATGAGCGAATAAAAGCCAGAATGTCCGCGTTGATGGTATCCGCATGAGTGGTATGCATCCCGTGCGGGAAGCCCGGATAAATTTTCAGCACGCTGTTCGCCAGCAGCTTGTCCTGCAGCAGGGCAGCATTTTTATAAGGCACGACCTGATCGTCATCGCCCTGCAACACCAGAACGGGAACCGTGATGGTTTTCAAATCTTCCGTCTGGTCGGTCTCTGAAAACGCCTTAATCCCCTCGTAGTGGGCCTTAGCGCTCCCGATCATCCCCTGACGCCACCAGTTCTGGATCGTGCCCTGTGAAACGTCCGCGCCATCGCGATTAAAGCCGTAGAAAGGACCGCTGGCAACGTCGAGGTAAAACTGGGCGCGGTTAGCCGCCAGCGCTTTGCGGAAGCCGTCGAAAACCTCAATGGGCGTGCCGCCGGGGTTAGTTTCGGTTTTGACCATCAGAGGCGGGACGGCGCTCACGAGCACCGCTTTGGCGACGCGCCCCTGTGGTTGTCCATACCGCGCAACATAGCGGGCGACCTGGCCGCCGCCGGTGGAGTGACCGACGTGCACGGCATTGTGCAGATCCAGGCTTTCAACCACGGCTGACGCATCGGCCGCATAATGATCCATATCGTGGCCTTCACTCACCTGGTCCGATCGACCATGTCCGCGGCGATCGATAGCGATAACGCGAAAGCCTTCTGCAAGGAAGAAGAGCATCTGGTTATCCCAGTCATCGGCACTCAACGGCCAGCCGTGGTGGAAGACAATGGGCTGGGCCTCTTTTGGGCCCCAGTCTTTGTAGTAAATATTGACGCCGTCTTTCGTGGTTACGAATGCCATACCGCAGACTCCTCTGTTAAGAACAACACGACCCCTAAAGTGTAGGAGAAATCACAAAAGCGGTTGGTTTAATTCCGGTGATGGATATTCATTTTGCGTCTGGGCTCTGGCGCGATGCGCCAGAGCCTTCAGGACAGGATTAACAGCAGGGGCGTTTAGCGGTTTTCTTCAATATAGCGGGCCAGGTCCGCCGGGGTCTTCAGCACCGTCGCCACGTCAGTTGGCGGGATCATACAGCCATAAACGTCCTGAACTTCCAGCACCATATCGACTGCCAGGATGGAGTCGAGAATGTCGGATTCAATCAGTTCATCGTGAAAGCCCACCTTGCGGGATAACACTTTTTCGAACAGGGCGAGAATTTCTTGTTCCATAATTTTTCCTGGGGTCATTAATTTGTGCGGGCGTAAGCGTCCAGCAGCTTGCGGTCAATTTTGCCGTTAGGATTCAGCGGCAAAGCGTCTTTTACGATAATTTGTGAAGGCACCATATAGTGGGGAACCACCTTTGACAGCGAGGTTTTGATGGTATCCGGCGCCAACTCCGTCACGCAGAATGCGGCAATGCGCAGCACGCTGCCGCAGGATTTCATCAGCGGCAGAACCACCGCTTCGTTGATGCCGGACATCGCCAGCAGGCGGTTTTCAATCTCATTGATTTCAATACGGTAGCCATTCAGTTTGACCTGGCTATCGTTGCGGCCCTGGCAATAGATAAGCCCCGCTTCATAGCCCAGATCGCCTGTCCGGTAGCCGCGAAATGCTTCATTTTCCCGACGGAGTAATTTTTCTGCATTCTCCTGCGGCAGGCCGAGGTAGCCGCGCATGACGTTTTTACCCCAGATAATCAGCTCGCCCTCAGAGGAAATTTCCATTCTGCTCTCAGGCATCATGACCCCCACCGGCAGCACGGCGCTGTCGCTGTTCAGGATCTCATCCGTGATTTCAACCACGGTCGTCGCGATGGTCGCTTCCGTCGGGCCATAGGAGTTGATGATTTTGGCCTGCGGGAAACGGCGGCGGAGCTGTTTAACCAGCGCCTTATTTAACACTTCACCAATGAAGATAAAGACGTTGAGCGCAGGCAAATACTCGCTGTTGAACTGCGGGGAAAGCAGCTGCTGGTATGCAAAAGAGGGGGTGGAAACCCAGGCGGAGACCGCGTTGCTTTTCAGTCGCTCCAGCCAGTTCTCTTTCTGAATATCGTCTTTGGCGTTCAGCACAATGTGTCCGCCCATCGCCAGATTCGCCAGCAAAGGGATCAGGGAGAGGTCAAAACTGAACACCGCGTGGTTCATCAGCACCGGTTTTTCCGGCAGCGAAAAGTCCTGGCTGACCCATTTCATGAAGTGCCATACGCTTTCACGCCCAATCTGCACCCCTTTAGGCTTGCCGGTGCTGCCTGAGGTAAACATGATATAGGCCAGATCCTTCTCCTCCAGCACCTTGCCCGGTTCACCCGTGGCGATGAACTGCCGGGTCGCAACGTCGTAATAGTAAGGGGCATTGGCCAGATGGCAGATCTCCCGCAGGCGCTCCTGTGGGTAGATGCAGTCCACCGGGATGTACGGAATGTTGTGCAGCAGACAGCTATAAATCGCCACGGCGAACTCGGCCTGCTGGTGTCCGTACAAGACGACCGGCGTACCGGCAACAGGCTGGCAACGCTGATAGCGCTGTGCCCAGTCCGTCACGGCAGCAGAAAGCTGTAGCCAGCTTAAGGCTTCGTCGCTGCCGCTGATGGCCAGTTGCTGCGGGGAGGCGGGATCGCATAATGCCGCACGTAAGAAATCCTGCAGTTCCTGAAGATCGGAGTGATTTTTCATAGAGGTGACATTCCACTAAAGATGTAAAGGGATCCCGCGGCGCTTCCCAGCGTCAGAATTCTCCCTAAAAACGCAACGGCCGGATACTGCAAACCGCGGTGCAATGCCGGGCTGCGCTTGGCTGACCACAGCAGCATGTTATGAGTAACGGAAATCGCGCCAAACAGCGCGCCGCTGATGACGTAATGGCGTTCCAGGCCATTCCATGCCCCCATGCAGAACAGGGTGCAAAAAATACCGATATTTTGCGCCAGCGTTTTGTTCTGACGGAAAAAGTTGAACTTCATCAGGTTCATATAGACGGGCATAAAGACTACATCGCGCAGCCATTCAGACAAACTGATGTGGAAGCGGCGCCAGAAGTCCTGCGGGTTCTTTGCCAGAAGGGGCATATTGAAGTTTGCCGGAATGTTCAACCCAAACAGGCGGCCCGCACCGATGGCCATATTGCTGTAGCCCGCAAAATCAAAGTAGAGGTAGGCGCTATAGGCAATCGACATCACCACGCCCACGGTCAGCGTAAACGGCTTATGGCTCCAGGGCTGCACGACAAGTGAATCAACCAGCATGGCAAACAGGAACTTCTGGATAATGCCGGTAATGATTTGCTCTAACGCGACTAAAAACTGTTCACGGTTAAGGGCAAACACGGGCTTGCTGACGTCACTCATCCATGTCCGCCAGCGGTACATGGGGCCTGCCAGGATGATAAAGGGCATAAACAGATAGCAGAAATAGTGCAGGAAATTCTGGCCTTCTTTTTTACTGCGATAAAGCAGCACGTCCACTGCGCGGAACGTCATAAAAGAGAGGCCGATCATGCCGAGATGATGATTAACGTGTAATTTCACTAAAAATAAAGGAAGCAGCGTTAATACAATAGCTTGCCAGGTTTTTAACCATCCTTTTTCTTTTAACGCGGCGACAAGGTAAAAACTGATAAAAACGACCGCGGGAACACGGTAATCACCCTGAAAAATATAGCCCCAGCCTAATGCCGCCAGGACAGATAAGGCCGATAAATAAGTCAGGCGATGACGTAATACGCGATTGACCAGCGCAAACACCAGAGCGGATGAAAACAAATAGACAAAAAACATTCCTGAGCTATACATCATTCGGCCTCAGAACTTTTGATATTCAAAATGCAGCTGCATACTCATGCTGTCATCGACAGAGGTCCACGCGACGATAGTGATCGCCAGCAGGAGATAAAGGAAAAAAAGACGGATCGCGATTTTCATTATTTAAAGCTCTGTGCAATAAAGCGAATCATAGGAACCCAGGCCAGTTCGGAAGGGTGCAAACGATCCCAGTTCCAGCCATTCTGATAAGGCATGGCGTACATATCTAAATAAGGGATCTGGTTCTTTTCCAGAATGGTTTTAATTTGCTTATCAACCGGGCGGAAGGTATCGGTATTGTAAAGCGCCCAGGGGTTAACCGGGTCGACGATAGCAATTACCTGCACGTGACGTTCCTTCAGCAGCTGGACGGTTTTACTGAACGCAGCGATTTGCGCAGGCACGACCGGCGTGTCATCCCACTGTTGCGGCTTACCGTCCTCTTCGTAAATCGTTTTGTCCATCCACAGCGTGGCCGCGCTCTGCTGGCGTTTTTTATTTAACTCGCGCGCGTTCGCCAGCTCTTTATCCCAGTCAGGGGTAATGTGGGCGCTGGGCTGCTGCGGCCACGGCTGTACCGTCTGGGGCGTGACGTTGAGCAGCGCCAGCCAGTCGTTTTTTATCATTGTGCAGACGTTCGCAAACTGGAAGCTCAGCTCCTCCCACATCAGATCGGGGTGCCAGCCAAAGACGCGCATTTGGCCAAAGGTTAAATGGCTTATCTCTTTACTATTAATATGCTTTAAATAATTAACCAGCAGCGGGCGCGCCTGCGGGTCCTTCATCAGCGGATTAAAAATAGAACCGGGGAAATTATCGGCATAGATAGCCGGTGGCAGCCCTTTTGAGTAAAAGCTGTCAGGTGCCAGAAGTAAAACAACTTTACTGTTTGCGTTAAGGCTATTTTTAAAACGCGAGAACAGTAAAAACTGCGTTTCGTCATCGACAAACGCATCGCCATACGCCACAACGGGTGTGTGCAATTGCTTATTAAAGTAATTATATACAGCGTAATGTTCATCTTCTGAGGTGGCAACCTCAGACGCGCCAATGAAGAAAATCGCATTACCTTGTAAGGCATGGGAAATAGTCGCAATTTTTTCCGCTTGTTCTTTCGGCGTGCCCTCCATTGATTTAATCAGCGGCTGGAAGGTGAGGGGCGGATCGAAGCTCGTCACCAGCGGGTGAACACACAGGAACAAAATGGCCAGGGTCGCCATCAGGATATGTAAGCAAAGCGTATTTTTGATTTTCATCATCAACCAGTAACACTGCATGGCAGTAATTTCTAAAATCTGTCGGTACTCAGATTTATAACAATTACACAACAAATGGCCGTCTATTTTTGTGGCATTCTATACCAGAGCGATTTAAAAGGATGAGCGTTGCTGTGTAACGGTATGTACAAGGGAGCAGAGACCGATGCGCGGCAAGCGTCTGGGTGATTTTTGCGCAGTCAAACGCCGGTGGCTAAAAATAGAAAAATTCCTGCTTTACAAGGCGCTAATAGATGTTTATAGTGCGCCTCACTTTGGAAGCGTGGCCGAGCGGTTGAAGGCACCGGTCTTGAAAACCGGCGACCCGAAAGGGTTCTAGAGTTCGAATCTCTACGCTTCCGCCAAATTCGAAACCCAGATCGTTATGCGATCTGGGTTTTTTGTTTTGAGCCGGTTTCTGCTTGCGTGCTGAAGAGGCGCTGGAACGGTGCTCTGGCATCCGTCACGCGGGTGCGCCGCTGATCAAAAGACGTACACAGAACCCTGTTCTATTTTTAGCACAACGTTTTGTTTTATATTTTTTAACGTCCAGCCCTATGCTATTCCTGTTTTTAATGGCCATATGATTTTTCATATAATAAGACGCTGTCTCCATTACACGAGGCACAAAAGAGAACAGGTTCTTAATAATCTTTCATGTTTCATTTCATTTTCTGCAAGTAGTTTGGCCTGACGCGCAAAACTCATTAAATCATGGTGTGGATCACTGCCGACAGAGCATAACTAAAATATAATGGCGGTATCGTTCTGAAGCAGGGTTTATTCGCTTCAAAAAATTACTGTTACCCACCATGAATGGAAGACATGATGAGAGGAAAAATCCCCAAGAGCGAGTTGCTGGTGACGTTCGAAGTTGTGGCGCGTCACGAAAGCTATACCCGCGCGGCAGAAGAGCTGGCGTTAACGCAGAGTGCAGTGTTCAGACAGGTGACGGCCCTGGAGGAGTTTTTACACACCTCATTATTCAATCATGCCAAAAAGCGGATTTTTCTGAATGCAGCAGGCAAGCATTATTTGAATATCGTCAAAGAGACGCTTAATAAGCTGGAACGCGATACAAATATGATAATGTCCTGGCAGCCTGCCGTTCAGGTTGTGGAGCTGGCGGTAAATCCCACCTTCAGTACGCATTGGCTGATCCCTAATTTATGGGAGTTTAATAAATTAAATCCTGATATTATTGTTAACATTCACTCGCTGGCCAATATCGGCGATTTTTTAAATCGCGAATACGATGCGGCTATTATGCGCGCCGATTTTTGTCCCCCGTGGTCGGAAGTCGATTATTTATTTGAAGAGGAGATCCTGCCGGTCTGCAGCCGAAGCTTGCTCCCCAGCGCGGAGCAGAAGCTGGGGGTTGAGGAGCTGCTCAGTGAGTTTCCGCTGTTACACCAAAGCACTCGCATCAATGGCTGGCAGGAGTGGTTTGCGCTGTCCGGTATCACCAGTCCGGACGTGAATCTTGGCCCGCGTTTTGACCTCCTCTCGATGCTGATTGCCGCAGTACGATCGAATCTTGGGGTCGCGCTGCTTCCCCGCTTCGCCATCCAGCATGACCTGGACTGCGGCGAGATGGTGATCCCCTGTGATGTTCCTATCCGCACCGGCAACCGCTTCATCATGACGTGGCGGGAGGAAAAGGCTCAGTCCCTGCCGTTACAAACCTTCCGCGAGTGGCTATTACAAAAATCAGTGGTATCGCCGGCCGCGTAATAACACCGGATGGCGGCAGTGCGGCGCGCCATCCGGTACCGACACGCTTACCAGTCAATGCCCTCCTGCGCCTGAATACCGCTGTCAAATGCGTGTTTTACCGGGCGCATTTCGCTGACCGTGTCGGCAAGCGCCAGTAACTGCGAGTGACAGCCGCGTCCGGTGACGATTACGGTCTGCTGCACCGGACGGTTCTCAACTGCCGCGATCACCTCCTGAGTATCCAGATAGTGATAAGCCAGCATATAGGTGAGCTCATCCAGAACCACCAGGTCGTAGCTCGGGTCAGCCAGCATGCGCTTGCTCTCCTGCCACACCGCCGCTGCGGCCTGAATATCCGTCTCCCGGTTTTGTGTCTCCCAGGTAAAGCCGGTGCCCATAATGTGAAACTCGACTCCGAGCGGATGCAGGGTGTTGTATTCACCATTATCCCACTGGCCTTTAATAAACTGCGCGACGCCAACGGTTTTACCGTGGCCGACGGCACGCGTCGCCGTACCGAAGGCGGCGGTGGACTTGCCTTTTCCGTTGCCGGTGAAGACGATCAGAATGCCTTTCTTCTCTGTTGCCGCCGCCACGCGGATATCAACCTGCTCTTTGCGCTTTTGCTGTCGTTGGCGGTGTTTTTCTGCGTTAGCTCGCGCTTCCATAGTGGCTCCTTAATGTCCGGCAGGGCAGGATGCACAGCGATGCTGCTGCTCAAACTGGCTGAAGAAATTATTCCCTTTGTCGTCAACCAGCACAAAGGCGGGCAGATTCTCGACCTCCATCATCCATACCGCCTCCATGCCCAGTTCGGGATACTCAAGGCAGCGCAGGCTTTTCACATACTGCTGCGCCAGCAGCGCCGCCGCACCGCCGATGCTGCCGAGGTTGAAGCCGCCGTGCTTATGGCAGGCATCGGTAACCTTCTGGCTGCGGTTGCCCTTGGAAAGCATGATCAGGCTTCCGCCTGCGGCCTGGAAAGCATCGACGTAGCCGTCCATGCGCCCGCCGGTGGTCGGACCGAGGGAGCCGCAGGCCTGATTCTCCGGTGTTTTCGCCGGACCGGCGTAATAGACGATATGGTTTTTCATGTACTCCGGCATCGGCTCGCCGTTATCCAGCCGGGCTTTGATTTTTGCGTGAACAATATCGCGTGCGACCACGATCGGGCCGCTTAACGACAGCCGGGTGCCGATCGGCAGGGCAGACATATCGCGCAGGATCTCGCGCAGCGGGCGGTTCAGGTTGATCTGTACGGTTCTGGCGTCGTGTTCCTCACGGCTGGCGTCGGGGATGTATTTCCCTGGGTTATGTTCCAGCTTCTCCAGCCAGATACCGTGCTTGTTGATTTTCGCTTTGATATTGCGGTCGGCGGAGCAGGAAAGCGCCATGGCGACAGGGCAGGAGCCGCCGTGACGCGGCAGGCGGATGACGCGAATATCGTGCGCGAAATACTTGCCGCCAAACTGGGCACCGATGCCGAATTCGCGGCTGGCGTTGAGCAGCGTGGCTTCCAGCGCCGTATCGCGGAACGCCTGGCCCAGCTCGTTCCCGCTGGTGGGCAGGTTGTCATAATATTTTGTTGAGGCCAGCTTCGCCACCTTCAGCGCCTGGTCGGCAGAGAGGCCGCCGACCACAAAGGCAATGTGATACGGTGGACAGGCCGCGGTACCGAGCGACTTCATCTTCTCGATCAGGAACGCGGTGAGCTTCTCCGGCTGCAGAATCGATTTCGTTTCCTGGAACAGCGCGGCTTTGTTAGCCGATCCGCCGCCTTTATTGACAAACAGGAAGCGATATTCGCTCCCCGGCGTCGCGCTGATGTCTATCTGCGCCGGCAGGTTGGTTTGGGTATTAACCTCGGTATACATGTCCAGCGGTGCGTTTTGCGAGTAGCGCAGGTTACACTCGCTAAAGGTGGTATAAATCCCTTTGCTCAGCGCTTCGGCATCATCACCGCCGGTCCAGACGTGCTGGCCTTTGCTCGCCACAACGGTGGCCGTGCCGGTATCCTGACAGTTTGGCAGGACGCCTTTTGCCGACACTTCGGCGTTGCGCAGCAGCTGCAGGGCGACATACTTATCGTTATTGCTGGCCTGCGGGTCGTGCAGAATGCTGGCTATCTGCGTTAAATGTCCGGCGCGCAGGAAAAATGAGGCTTCATAAAAGGCCTGCTGGGCCAACAGGGTCAATGCCTCAGGCGCCACCTTAATGACCTCTTCGCCCTCTAACTCCGTCACCGTAACGTGTTGCGTGCTGAGGAGTTCATATTCCGTCGTATCGTTACTCTGAACAAACAGTTCCTGCCAGACAAATGGTTTAGACATAGTACTTCTCACTTTGTGGTTGTTTTTGCCGGGCGCTGGCGCAGCTGCCGCGCCCGGCTGACAAAATCACAGTCAATGGGCTAAAAAGAGGCTGGCCTGCGTCGCCCCGGCAACATACGCAATCGTCTGCTGGGCGCGGACGCTATTCCCGGCGGCATCCAGCGGTGGCGAGTAGACCGCGATGGCGTATTGACCGGGCACGATGGCAACCATGCCGCCGCCGACGCCGCTCTTCGCCGGGATCCCAACGGTGTACAGCCATTTGCCGCTGCCGTCGTACAGCCCGGCAATCGCCATTTCCGCCAGAACCTGCGGCACGTAGCGTTCATTCAGCAGTTGCTTACCGTTGAAAGGCGATTTGCCCTTGTTCGCCAGCACCGCGCCCATTTTGGCGAGCTGCTCAACGGTGATGTCTACGGAACACTGGCGGGTGTAGATTTCGACGGCTTCACGGGTATCGCCATAAAAGCTGTTATAGGAGGCCATCAGCATCGCCAGCGCCTGGTTATGCTGATTGGTTTCCATTTCCGATTTGAACACCGGCTCGTTGACGGTCAGCGAGGCATCCGCCCACGCGTTCAGGTTATTGAGGATCGTGTTCCAGCGGTCGGTCTTATCTTTCGCCTCAATCAGGCTAACCGTGCTCATCGCCCCCGCATTCACCAGCGGGTTTTCCGGCGCACCTTTGTTCAGTTCAATGGCTAAACCGGAGTTGAAGGGCAGACCGGTCGCACTGGCGCCGAGTTTATCCAGCACCTCCTGCGGACCGCGCTGCTCCATCGCCAGCGCCAGGGTGAAAACCTTGCTCAGCGACTCCATTGGAAACGCTTTTTTCACGTCGCCAACCTGGTAAATCTTGCCGTCGACCGTGGCGAGGGTGATGGCGAAATTGTCGGGGCTATAGGTCGCCAGGGCAGGGATGTAGTCGGCGACCTTCCCCTCATGATTACCTTTGAATTTTTGGTGAGCCTGTTCAAGCAGCTGCGCATAGTCCGGCGCGGTTTGCGCCAGCGTGGCAGCGCTAAACATCAGGCTGACGGATAAAAGGCTGACGCCGAAAATGTTTATCTTCATGGGGCTTTCCTGTACATCTGAAGACGAAAGGCCAACCACGGTTGGCCTTTGTAATCAATACATGGCGATTTCAGTTTCTGAAGCAGTGCTTTCTTTGGCCGGAACCTTGCCGCGGCAGCCGGCGCCGAAGTGCTCGCCTTCCCAGCGACCGACGATAGCGGCACCCATTGCGTTACTCATCACGTTGGTAGCGGAACGGCCCATGTCGAGGAACGGATCGACGCCCATCAGCAGAATCAGACCCGCTTCCGGAATGTTGAACTGGTTGAGGGTGGCGGCAATAACCACCATCGATGCGCGCGGCACGCCCGCCATCCCTTTAGAGGTCAGCATCAGGATCAGCAGCATAGTGATCTGCTCGCCAATGCTCAGTTCGATGTTGCAAGCCTGGGCGATAAACACGGTCGCAAACGAACAGTAGGCCATTGAGCCGACCAGGTTAAAGGAGTAGCCGATGGGCAGGACAAAGCTGGCAATCCTGGAGGAGACGCCGAATTTTTCCAGTTTGTTCAGCGTGCCCGGGAAAGCCGCTTCTGAACTTGAGGTCGTAAAGGCCAGCAGCGCAGGTTCGAGAATCGCTTTAGTCAGACGACTGATGCACGGACCGACAATCATCGTGGACAGGCCAATCAGAATCGCCCACAGCAGGCCGAGCGTCATGTAGAACTCGCCCATGAAAATACCGGCGCTGACCATCACGCCCAGACCGCGTTCGGCAATCAGTCCGGAGATCGCGGCAAATACGGTCAGCGGGGCAAACAGCATGACGTAACCCGTCAGCTTCAGCATCACATGCACCAGAGAGTCGAGCACCTTAATGATGGGGTCGGCTTTCTCACCAATGGCTGCCAGGCTGCAGCCGAGGAAAATCGAGAACACCACGATTTGCAGAATCTCGTTGCGGGCCATCGCATCAACGATGCTGGTCGGTACCGCGTGAGAAATAAACACTTTCAGCGTGAACGGCTCGGACTGAACGGCCGCAACGGCCCCGGCGTCATGGGGAACAAAGTTAATGCCTGCGCCAGGCTGGAAGATGTTGACGATAACCAGCCCCAGGGCGATGGACAGCAGCGAGGCGCAAATAAAGAGGAAAAAGGTTTTGGAGAATATACGGCCAAGCGTTTTAGCATCACCCATTTTGGCTATGCCGACCACCAGGGTGGAAATGACCAGTGGGGCGATAATCATTTTCACCATGCGTAAGAATATGGTAGTGAAAATAGAGATATCCTGTGCGTACGTTTTTGCTGTATCTGCTGATGCCATATTATTAATGACCACCCCGGCAATCATGCCGAGTATCAAACCTAATATGATCATTTTCGTTAAGCTTATTTTTTTCATGTTTACTCCATCGGATAAAGGTTGGTTAATGTGTAGGGTCGCGTGCGCCTGAGCCCTGATGAACCGCTCGGACGCACGTTTGTTGTGACCAACCGCATGAATTATCTGGAATACAGTGATACAGCAAATATCTATATCCCAATGGACGTTGTTGTATTTGTAGTGTTACAGATCAAACTCGATACTTAATAACGGTGCATGCTGCTGGGCACCATAGACATCATTATCACCGACGTTTCCGGAGATAATATCGCGAGGCATGACGATTTTGACCGCATTGGCCGGATCGAACCAGATAATGCGATGAATAAAGTCAGGCTTAACATTATATAAACGGGCAATAAGCTGCGGCGTTAATTGCTCCGAGGCTTTTACCCGCTGATAGTCTTCACGCGTTTTAAATAAAATATCCAGAACCAGCTCATACGGTCCGGCGTTTTTAGAACGAATGACCTGCGCCAGTGAGCAAATACCCTTTTTCATAACTGAACTCCTTCTGGCGTGACCTGCTCGAGGTGGAAATCAAAACGCAGCGCGTCGCTCGCTTCGATCAGGTGGTAGATTGAGAACTCATACACCGGGCCGCTCTGAATGTCGGAAGGGGAGAACGGGAACGCGAGGTTGCCCGCTGTTGCGATCCGGTTTTCATAGCCGTAGTGCAGCAGGGTAGAGCGCACCAGCGAACAGACGCTGTTGGCGATATCCTGGGTGGGGGCCACTACGTCCAGCAAAATACCCAGTTCGTGCCCGGCGGAGTGCATCGGCTCATGGTTGCCCATCACGCCATTCTTTCCGTACAGGTGGAACGTCATGCGGATGCTGTCGTCATTCAGCGAGAGGTTGCGCTTCACGCTGACCTGCACTTCTTCGAGGATATTATCGATCCCGGCAATCATGATCGGGTCGCGCGTACCGGCAATGGTCAGGCAGCGGAAGCCGACCCGGCGTGCGCCTTCCAGCTTCAGCGCGTACGGCGTTTCTTCGTGGCGGGAACCGCTGACGTACACTTCGCCCTCATTGACCGCTTTGAAGCTGCACCCTTTCAGGTTCAGGACGCCGCCCGGCCCCGGCAGGAAGTACGGATCAGATTTCTCGTACAGGGTGTGCGCCGCCGCCGACGTTTCGGTGAATTTACGCTTCGGGTTAAACGTTTTCAGCGTAAAGCCGTTATCGTCAATGATGCCCATCGCGCAGTCGGAGCCGGACCCCGGCGTAGCGGCAATCGCCGCGCACTCGAGGATCTTACCGCAGTGCAGCGCCAGACCTTCATCGAAGCCCTGCATGATGGGCAGCGCGGCAAAGCAGGCCGGATCGTACGCCCGTCCGCCCAGCACCACCTGCGCCCCGGCCGCCAGCGCCCGCTGGAAAGGCTCGATACCCATCTGCGCCACGATATAGGTGCTCTCTTCGATAGCCTCGTGGGTCAGTTCCGGGACGAAATCCAGGGCGGTGATTTTCCCGTTATCCAGCGCCTGATGCACGGTGGCTTTATCGACATCCGACGGGATCAGCGCCATGGAGAATGAGAGTTTCTCTTCCTGAGCAATCTCAAGGATTATCTGGCGGCACCACTCCAGATGAGGCGCGGCGCCGGACCCACCGGCGGTACCGATCACCACCGGAATGTTGTGCTTAACGCCAGCCACGATCATATAGCGCAGATCGCGTTTTACCCCCGCCCGGTCGGTGAAAGGCTTACCTGCCCCCAGGTAGTGCGGGCCAGGGTCGGAAGAGCCTGCGTCGACCGCAATAAGATCCGGCGACGCTTCCATGGCCTTCCGAAAGCTCTCTTCCGGGAAGCCATAGCCCAGGATAGCCGTTGGCGATAAGATCTTAAATGTACGTGCCATCTTTTAATCCTTAGTCTGCAACAGTGCGATGGTGCGGTTCATTTCGTTAAACACGATGTTAAGACCTTCATCGAAGCCCATGCCCGGTTTGATCAGCATGCGCATCGGGCGAGCGGCGAGGGCCACGTGCACGCAGGTGCGGGCGCTGATTTCCGTTTCGTTACAGGTACCGCCCTGATAGGCTTCCATGCCGTGCTTGTTGCAATACAGCACCGCATCAACGATGTTGTGAATACCGCCCAGGTCCGGGGTTTTAATCTGCACCATGTGGCAGCTGCCCGCATCGGTGAAGTCCACAATGTCCTGATAGGTGTTACACCACTCATCGGCAACGATTTTCACGCCGGAACCCAGACGCATCAGCTCGTGGGTGATGGCGGTCAGCAGGCGGATCTGATCCGGCTTGTTACCCGCATCCACCGGCCCTTCAATGTACAGCGGCAGGCCCTGGGCCTCTTTTTCGAGGCTGGCGATATAGGCGGCGCAACGTACCGGATCCATATCGAAAATCAGACCGATGGTGCCGTACACGTCAATGTGCAGCGTCGGGCGATAGCGCGAGCTGGTGCGCAGGCTCAGGATGCGGTCGGATAACCAGCGCACATACTCCCGCAGTTTTTCCCCTTTCAGGCCCAGCTTCTCTTCCACGTTGTTGATAAGCGCGTGTGGCAGTACGTCAACGCCTTTGAGGATCATCTTGTCGACGGCGATATAGCGGTCGTCGCCGCTCTGACCAAATAACGGAATGGCCTCCGGAACGCACGGCAGCTGCCATTCATCACACACGACTTCCGTTTTCAGGCGGCCGGTCGCCAGTGCCGCCGCGTCGAGCAGCGCCTGCGACAGACCATAGCGTACGGCGGTATGCAGCAGATGGCCGTCTATACGCAGTTCGTCAAAGAAACGGGCATTCGTCAGGAACCGGTCAACGTCACGGCCTTCCAGCAGCGGCTTGATGTGATCGTTGAGAAACGGAATGAAGTGTTCAGCCAGGAACAGCGGATCACGACCGCCTGCCCCTGAATATTGCACCGCTGCACAATCGCCCACCGCCACCGCGCCGTTTTCCAGAATCAGCTGTACGGATACGCATTCACCCGCCTGACGAACGGACGTAAATCCAGGCGTTACCGGATTGCCGGTATAGATAAACCCGTCATGACCGGCGCCGTTTTTGATGGCCTGCTGATCGTCGAAATAGAACGAGGAGTAGCCTGCGGTGAAAAGGGCCTGCTTAATTTTCATTATGGTCTTCCTATTAATTTACTGTGGGATACCGCGTTGATGTCATCAACAACCATCTGGAATGAGGGCTTACGGCCTTCAAAACGCGCGCGCTCGGCGACGTAATCGTGATGCAGGGCGAGGATATCTTTCGGCAGCGGAACCGCACCGGCTTCCAGCACGCGAATGGCACCGGCGTTATCACGCACCGGCAGAATTTTGCCTGCGTTGCAGGAGGCAGGGGCGAACGGTACGTCCAGCACGCCCGCTTCAAACGCCAGCACCGTCCCGCGTGCGACATCGCCGTTGCCCAGTTCGAAGACTTTCTTCAGCACGGCGCGGACTTCGCTCTTAATGAGCTCGACTTCCTGCTCGACGGCGGCGCACGGCGGGAATTTCTGATCGCTGACCATGTTGAGCATCTGACGCGAGGCTTTCAGCCCCTGGGCGTTTGCGGCAGCGGTCGGAATACCGAACGCCTCGTGCGGGCTCTTGGTGATCACTTTGGTCGCCCCGGACATACCGGCAACCGCTGCGCCCCAGGAGATAATGGCAAACGCTTTCGACTCATCTTCCGGGAAGCCGCCCATCCACTGGTGGAAGACAGTACTCAGCTCGTAATCGTCAAAGCCGTGGTTATGGAAATATTCGTGGGACAGCTCGCGCAGAGCCTGAATCGCGGCGATATCCTGCGTCAGGCTACCGACCTGGCCGTAGCCGACGGTAATTGACTTCACGCCCTGTTCCAGCGCCAGCAGACCTTCGATAATCGCCACCGAGTGGGACACAAACGGCGGGATCAGGGTGCCGGTCAGCGGGCCAAACGGTTCACGGTTAATGCGAATGCCGTTCTCCTCGTACAGGCCCATCAGGCGGTCGCAGTACTGCCAGTCGCGGATAGATTTTTCCAGAGTGACGCGCTTGGCGTACGGAATGTTGTAGGAGATACCGCCGCCTTCATAGCTGGTAAAGCCGCTGGCCATCGCGATCTCCGCCAGCAGGCGCGCATCCGGCGTGCCGTGACGTACCTGAATCGGTTTCTCCAGCGCTTCAGTCATGCGGCGGCAGGCGGCGACGCCGTGGTTGACGACCGGTAAGCCGTTAAGTTTGGAGGTGCCCGCTTCGATGGATTTTTGAATCCCTACCGCCGCCTCTTCATAGCGATTCAGACGGGTGTAGGCATCGATGGTACTGGGCAGCAAATCGCAATCTTCCTGCAGCGTTTTGAGCAGGGCGATATGTTCATCCATCAGCGCTACGCCTGCGCGCGGCTGGCTCAGGGTTTTACCTTCCTGGTCCGCCTTCAGTAGGGCGTGAGAAAAGCGTTTTTGCTCAGGAATGGTTTGCTGGTACTTCACGCCATCTTCGAAGTTCTCAACGTCCTTGCCGGTTTGCCAGGTCTGCAAGACCTGTTGCCGCTCAGTCATGAATTCGTCATGGGTTAGCTTTTTATTTCGAAGTTCCATTCGTTGCTGCCTTAGGTTTTATAGGGTTAAACATTGAATACTGGTGCGAGCCGCCGCCTGCGGGTCCAGCCTGGCGACGTTCGCCAGCAGAGGAAGCAGACCTTTTGCATCGCGGTAATAGTCAAACTGCCCGGGTAAAAGAACGCGTCTGCTGCTGTCGTCCAGCTCGCGGTACTTCAGCCAGCGGTGAATATCGAACTGGCTGGCGCGGGAGAGCCATCCCCCGGAACCCACCACTTTGCGCACGGTGGTCAGATCGCGCCCCATCTGCAAATCGACGTTGCCTACGCAGGTACAGACCTGTTTTTTGGTGCCGGCATGGCGCTCGCTGGCGTACCCCACGCACAGCCCGGCCAGCAGCGTGTCGAAATGCTTTTCTTCTTCGGTAGCAGGGAGGTAGTCCGGATGCGCGACCAGATGGCGCAGATAGCCATAGAACGCTTCCCTGCGCTGAGGCTGGTGGGCGAACACCGCGTTCACCAGTTCCTGTGTACTTTCGCCAACCACCACCGCCGAGACGCGCATGCCGAGGTCGCCCTCTACGGTGCGTTTCACAAACGGCTCAGGCACGCCGTGCAGGACGGTATCCGGGGAGAGCATGTTGGCGCTGGCGGAATAGACGTCGGTGGTGGCTCCGCCCATGTCGATCAGCATGAATTCTTTCCACGCGCTGTCGATGTCGCTTATCGCTTTCACCAGCTCGTAGACGGTCCACGGCGTGGGCATCGGCTCTTCGCCGGTTTCCCCGACGATAACGTCCAGCCCTTTCCCCTTCACGATGCGGGAGAGAAAGACATCGCAGATAGCCTTGCGGGCGGCATACGGATTCGGGTGATCGAGGTCAGGCAAAACGTTGTCGACCACGATCAGATCTTTGTGGCCAAGAATGGCCTGCACGTCGTCCTGAATATCGCGATTTCCGGCGTAAATAATGGCGCAGTCCAGCGTTGATGCAGCCAGCGCGCGGGCATTGGCCAGTCCGTAGCTCTCTTCGCCGCCGTCCGTACCGCCCGTGAACAGCAGAATGTCCGGCGGGGAGTCCTCCAGCGCCTGGATATCGTGACGGTTCAGTTTGTACGAGTAGTACTGGGCGATTTTGGCACCCGCTGAATGGGCGGTGACTTTGGCTGATTCCAGGGTTATTGACGGCACCAGACCCATTGCGGCAACGGCGAGCCCGCCTTTTGCCGACGACGAGTATTTCAGCGTAACGTCCCCGCTGTTCAGCAACGGTCGCGCATCGGCAACGTTTAGCACCTGGTTCAGGCTGGTAAAGAAACCCTCCGCCAGATGGTGGGTCGTCGTCGGGGTCAGAACGTGGTTGACCAACGTTAGCGCATCACCCTCCGGCGTGAAGAGTGCGGCTTTGGTCCACGTCGAGCCAATGTCGACTGAGACGATTTGCATCAGAAGCCCTCTTCAAGACAGAGCTCTTCAACGCGCTGACGCTGTTGTATATCGTTCGCCATCAGCTGACAGACGTCCTCCAGGTCGTGGCTCGGAGCGAACACGCGGTTGAAACCCATCTCTTTGAATTTGGCTTCGACATCGGCGAAATCGTGCTTACCCACGACCAGGTTACCGCCAACAAAAAGCAGAATGTCGCCGATACCGCGTTCGATGCAGCGCTCGCGCAGCCCCAGGCAGTCGATGTCGCCATGGCCGTAGATGGATGAAACGACAATAGCATCAGCACCCGTTTCGATGGCCGCATCAATATATTCATCCTGGCTCACCATCACACCAAGATTGATGACGTGAAAATCATGGGAAGTAAAAACACGATCCAGAACTTTATTGCCTACCGCATGGCAGTCAGCACCAATGACGCCAATAACAAGTGTTGATTTCTTCATGGGTAATCCTCTGTAGGGCTGATAGTAAAAATAAAATGGGTATTAAAAACGATTAATGTACATTGGGTCTGTTGATGGTGTTGGAGTGTGTTTTGAAGACGAAAGGGATGCAATTGATCTATTTTCAAAAAATCCTTCCAAAAATGATGATGGTAATGATGTTGCATTGAAAAATGATTTATATCAGTTACTTGTGTGCGCTTTATTTTAGGGTTGATATTTATCTGTAAACGTCGCTGACAAAACCATTTTAATATTTGTGATCGCGCGCCTGTTTTATTGCTGAAGGCGATTTATATGTTTTTTTAAGCATGATGACCAAAGCAATAATGTCGTAATGGCAGAGGGAAGGCGGTATTCACTGTTTTATTGATATTGGTCATAAACGCCATTCGTAAAATTAAGAAAGAGTGATAAATACATCAAATTTTTGACGTGTGGAGGGGATGTATAATTCAGCACTAATTTTAATTACCCGCTTTCTTGCGTCTTTAAATATTTAATCTGAGGATATAACGATGAGTAAAGGGAAGGTTTGGCTTGTAGGGGCAGGGCCTGGCGATGCGTCTTTGATTACGGTAAAAGGTTTGCACTGTATCCGCCATGCGGAGGTGATTGTTCACGATCGCCTGGTAAACCCTGAACTTCTGGCTCAGGCTCCGGCAGGCTGTCTGATTATTGATGTCGGTAAAACCCCAAGCCATCATCCGGTGCCTCAGGAACAAATCAATGCCCTGCTGGTCAAGCATGCCGGGGAAGGGCGCCAGGTGGTGCGCCTGAAAGGCGGGGACCCCTACGTTTTTGGCCGCGGGGGCGAAGAGGCCGAGCAGCTGGCGAAAGCCGGCCTGACGTTCGAAATTGTGCCGGGGATCAGTTCCGCAATTGGCGGACTGGCCTATGCCGGGATCCCGGTCACGCACCGTCATTACGCCTCCAGCTTTCATATTGTGACCGGTCATATGTGCCAGGGGAACGACCCGCAAAACTGGCATGCCCTGGCGCAAATCAACGGAACGCTGATCGTTCTGATGGGAATGACGCGGCTGACGGAAATCTGCCAGCAGCTCATCGAGGGAGGCATGTCCGCTGAAACGCCGGTGGCGGTGGTGATGTATGCCAGCCAGTCTCGTCAGCAGATCGCCAAAGGTACGCTGACCGATATCCACCTCGAGGTTGAACGTCAAAAACTGCATGCTCCGGCGCTTATCGTCATCGGTGAGGTGGTCAGTCTGCAGGAGATACTGGCGTTTACCGCATCACATATCGCGCTGAATCAGGTTGTGGTCTGATGTTATCCTGACATTTTCGAAATGGACGAGTGAAACGAATGAGTGAGCATGGTGGTAACGTTCTGGAAACGGGGCTGCAGTTGGGGATCGCTCCCGAGCTGCTGGTGGACTTTAGCGCGAACATCAATCCGTTAGGGCTGCCCGATCGCGTCAGGTCGCTCATTGTGTCCCACCTGGATATCATCATGCAGTACCCGGACGTTGAATACCGCCATCTTCATCAGGCGCTGGCCACCGCCAGCCGGTGTGACTATGACCAGACGATTGCCGGGAATGGCGAAACGGAGCTGATCTATGGCCTGGTGCGAACGCTTGCCCCTCGCCGGGCGATGCTGCTGGTACCGGGCTTCGCCGAATATCGCCGGGCATTACAGCAGCAGGGTTGCGAGATAATTGACTATGCGCTGAGTGAGCAGAACGGGTTCCAGGTGGATGTTTCCATACTGGACGCCGTTCGCGCGCACAGGCCCGATTGCCTGTTTATCGCGACGCCAAACAACCCTACCGGACTCATGCCTGATGCCGGTCTTCTCGACCGGCTGGCCTCGCTGTGCGAATCGCTGCAGATTGCGCTGATTGTGGATGAGGCGTTCATCGATTTTCTGCCGCAGGGCTCCACGCTGGCGCCGCGGCTGGCGGAGTCACGCTATCTTTACCTGCTGCGATCCCTGACCAAGTTTTTTGCTATTCCCGGGCTGCGTCTTGGGTATCTGCTGAGCGGCAATACGCAAACCATTCACCAGCTGAAACGCACCCGTGAGCCCTGGTCCGTGAATGCCTTCTCGGCGCTTGTGGGGCAATATTTGCTGTCGGATGAGGACTATATTGCTCGCAGCCACGCCTTTATCGCCCGGGAGCGGGATTTCCTGTGGCAGGCGATGGCGCGCTTTTCATCGCTGGCGGTCTGGAAGCCGCAGGCCAACTTTATTTTCTTCCGCTGTCTGCGTCCGGGTTTCGACCTGAAGGCGGCGCTGCTCGGCCATCACATCCTTATCCGCCACTGCGAAAACTATCCAGGGCTCGATCGCGACTACTACCGGATTGCCGTGCGTACCGAGGCGGAGAACCGCCGGTTTATTGCCGCGCTGACTCACGTTTTACAAGGCTAAGGCGATGGACTATTTCCCGATTTTTTGCAACCTGAAGGGGAAACGCTGCCTGATCGTCGGTGGCGGGCAGGTGGCGACGCATAAGGCAAAGGGGCTGCTGGCGGCCGGGGCGGTGCTGCATCTGGTTGCGCCCACCCTGACGCCGGAACTCGCCAGCCTGCACGCGAGCGGTGACATCGAGTGGTTTCCGGCGACGTTTTCGCCGCAGTATCTGCAGTCGTGCTGGCTGGTCATTGCCGCGACCAGCGATCCGCAGGTGAATCGTCAGGTCGCCGCGGCCGCCAGCGCGGAGCGTATCTTTTGCAATGTCACGGACGACCCTTCTGCTGCCACCTTTATCTCACCGGCCATAATCGACCATTCGCCGGTCATTATTGCGCTGAGCTGCGGGGGCAACGCGCCGGTGTACAGCAAGATCCTCAAAGCGCATGTCGCCGCCCACCTTCCTCCGGGCATGCGGGAAAGCGTGCGGCTGGCGGGGACGCTGCGTGAACGGATTAATCGCGCATGCGGTGACCGGGAGCGCAAGCGTGCATTTTGGGCCGCGTTCTTCCGGCATGCTCCGCTGCAGCAGGCTTTAGCGCAGGAGCACGAGCAAGAGGTCAGGCAGCAGGTCGAGTGGCTCATTCAGCACAGGCTGCTGTCAGAGTAGCGTCACGCCGCCTTTTACCATCCGCAGAAGGTGTTGTTCAGGCCAGTGGCGGGTGAGCTGTTTTTTTACCAGCAGCCATTTCACATAATCGACATCGTCTTTATTTCTGTCCAGCATCAGACCCACGACGCTGCCGCTGTGCGCCACGTTCACCCCGTAAATATCGCACTCCTCCACCAGTGAGAGCAGTGCGTCAAAATCCGGTTTAGGCAACAGCGTCTGGCTGGCAATGGCGCTGAGGGTGGCCGCTTCGCCCATCCGATAAGGGTTTTGCGTTATGCAGGACTCCTGGACTTTTTCCCACGCGCGTTCCAGCGCTGGCGCACCGGCCAGTAGCCCCGCCTGACGCGGGATGCGGTGGTAATCTGCCGTACGCAGCGTTTGCGGACTTTCAAGAACGAGCAGGTCGAGAGCGGGCTGGGCGTTGCAGGCGATCTGCGTGGAAGCGTCGTTATGATCGAAAAGGGTCAACTGGCGAAACACGGTGCTGTCGGTGGGTTCGAGCGAAACGCAAAGCGTTGCCAGCGTGCTTTCGTCGAGCTGACGCCCCAGATGGTGGGCGGTGGCGACGGCGGTGGCGGCGATATCCGCGGTGCTGCTGGCCATCCCTTTGGCAACCGGGATGGTCGAGTGCACGTCAATGCGGATATCCTGGCTTAGCTGCGCCGGATAATGCCAGTGCTGCAACAATCGCTCGACCATCGCGCGCGAAAGCGGGCGTTCATCCGCCACGGGTGAGCCGTGGCTCACCTCAACGGTGCTGTACCATTCGACAGGGCAGGAGACCAGCTTCTCACTGCCCAAAATCCAGCCCTGGATAAGCTCACCGCACGACGCGGGGCATTGCGCAACAGCCACGTTTCCACCTTACTGGTCAGAAATTTCTGGAGCATAGTGTCATGAGGATATTCCTCTTACCTTGATATACCGCAAATTCCGACCTGGATAGTCTCCATATTATTTTGCGATCCTGCTGAACGCGTAATGCATCAATGAAATCACACTGACTTACGTTGGGCAGCAATATTATGTTTTTGCCGGGCTTTAATATCCTGATGAATTTTGATCACAATAAAATGAAAAAATATCAAGTAGTGCAATAACTTGTCATAGAACAATAAATATTGAGATTTTAAGCGTGATTATCTTTGCTTTTTATTTTTTGTGATAAAACGTTGAGTTATTGAGAAAGGCGTCAATTATTCTGGCGCCACGTTTTACTCAGCATGGTTTTCATTTGCGGTTAAGTAATTGCCTAAGGTGAATTGAAACGCCGTAAATAGCATTGCTGTTTTGAGAACGAACTCTTTCTCATAATGTAAGCCGACAGGTTTTGCCACATTTGTGGCAGGGAAGGGGGTGACAATCCCCCGCAGCCCCCGCTGCTGTGATGCTGACGACCCCGTAATGACCACTGATCGCGAGATTGGGAAGGACGGGCGAGGAGGACGCTAAGCCAGAAGACCTGCCTGTCGGGAACGTTCAACAACTTCGGTGGGAAGTGGGTTGTACTGATGCATCATACAGTCGAAAGACTGGGACGACGTGTATCTATACCTCCCAACCACCCTGGACAGGATCGGGGTCATGGCGGCAAAGCAGTACGCGTTTGTTCTGGCAGGTACCGGAAGCGGTTGTGGTAAAACCACGGTGACGCTTGGCCTGTTGAGTCTGTTAAAACAGCGTGGGTTACGCGTCCAGCCGTATAAAGTGGGCCCTGACTATCTTGATACCGGCTGGCATACCAAAGTCAGCGGCACCTCCTCCCGCAACCTCGACAGCTTCATGCTTCCTGAGCCAATACTCAACGCGCTGTTTTGCGAGCATATGCAGCAGGCGGATATCGCGGTCATTGAAGGCGTGATGGGGCTGTATGACGGCTACGGCACCGATCCGAACTATTGCAGCACCGCCGCGATGGCAAAACAGCTGGGCTGTCCGGTGGTTCTGCTGGTGGACGGCAAGGCGGTTTCTACGTCGATTGCCGCGACCGTAATGGGCTTTCAGCGGTTCGATTCTACCCTCAATATTGCCGGGGTGATTGTCAATCGCGTCAACAGCGAATCACATTATCAGCTGCTCAAAACGGCCATTGAGCACTACTGCACGCTACCCGTCCTGGGCTATGTGCCGCACGTTGAGGGCGTCGGGTTGCCCGAACGCCATCTTGGGTTGGTCACCGCCCGGGAGTCGGCCGCGGACCCGCAGACCTGGCAAAATTTTGCCGCCATTCTCGAACGTACGCTGGATATCGAACAACTTCTCGCGCTCAGCCAGATGGCGTCGCTACCGCAGGGCGCCTGGCCCGCGCGCCCTGACGGGGACGCCGGGCGCGGGTTAACGCTCGCGATGGCCGATGACGAGGCCTTCAATTTCTATTACCCGGATAACATCACGCTGCTTGAACGTACCGGGGTCGACATTATCCGCTTTAGCCCGCTGCGCGATAGCCGCTTACCTGACTGCCAGATGGTCTGGCTCGGGGGCGGTTACCCGGAGCTGCATGCGGCACGGCTTGCGGAAAACACCGCGATGCTCGCCAGCCTGCGGGAGGCGCATCGTCGCGGGGTGGCGATCTACGCCGAATGCGGTGGGCTGATGTACCTCGGCAGCACGCTGGAAGATAGCGAGGGGGTTACCCACCGGATGGCCAATATTATCCCCGGCCACAGCAGGATGGGTAAACGGCTGACCCGTTTTGGCTATTGTGAGGCGCAGGCGCGCCAGCCCACGCTGCTGGCCGATAGCGGGGAGGTGCTGCGTGGGCATGAGTTTCACTATTCCGACTTCTCCCCCCAAACCCCTGCGGTACTGGCGTGCCGCAAAGTGCGTGATGGCGTGACGATGCAGGAATGGGCGGGGGGCTGGCAGGTTGGCAACACGTTCGCAAGCTACCTGCACCTCCACTTTGCCCAACGCCCCACGATGCTCAGCCGCTGGCTGACGGCGGCGAGGGGGGCGCTATGACCCTGATGGCATGGTGCGTCGCGTGGCTGCTCGATGTCATCATCGGCGACCCGCAACGCTGGCCGCATCCGGTGCGCTGGATAGGCAACCTGATCAATGCGGTGCAGCGGGGTGTTCGCCGCTGCTGCCATAGCGACGCGGCGTTACGCATTGGCGGCGGCGTCATGTGGCTGGCCGTCGTGGGGCTGACCTGGGGCATAGCCTGGGGCGTGCTGGCGTTCGGACGGTGGGTGCATCCCTGGCTGGGCTGGGCGATTGAGGTGTGGATGATATTTACCGTGCTGGCCGGGCGCAGTCTGGCAAACGCCGCGCGGGACGTTGAACGCCCGCTGCGGGCAGGCGACCTTGATGAAAGCCGCGAAAAGCTCTCCTGGATAGTGGGGCGCGATACCTCTCAGCTTCAGCCGGAACAGATCAACCGGGCGGTGGTGGAGACCGTCGCGGAGAACACGGTCGACGGCGTTATCGCCCCGCTGTTCTTCCTCCTGCTGGGCGGCGCGCCGCTGGTGATGGCCTATAAGGCGGTGAATACCCTCGATTCAATGGTGGGCTACAAGCATGAAAAATACCGCGCGATCGGCATGATCAGCGCCCGTATGGATGACGTGGCGAACGCTATCCCCGCGCGCCTGAGCTGGCTCTTGCTGAGCGTTGCGGCGTGGCTATGCCGCGAGGAGCCCTCCCGCGCGCTGCGCGTCGGCTGGCGCGACCGCTATAACCACAGCAGCCCCAACTGCGCGTGGTCTGAAGCAACGGTTGCCGGTGCGCTGGGCATCCGGCTTGGCGGACCCAACACCTATTTTGGCCAGCGCGTGGAAAAGCCGTGGATCGGCGACGCCCTGCGCCCGATTGCGGTAGACGACATTTCCCGAACGATTCGACTGATGTGGGTTTCCTCCACCCTGGCGCTGGCGCTGTTTATCGCAGCACGCTGGCTGATGGCTGGCGCGGCCTGAGGACAAAAGACAATGCAATACATCCAGCAACCCCAGGCGATTGAAGCCAAAAGTTTCGACATCATTGGCGAGATCGTTCGCGAAACGCGGCCGGAGTACCGGTTCGCCAGCCCGCTGCATGAGGCGATCGTCAAGCGGGTGATCCATACCACCGCAGATTTCGACTGGCTGGATATTCTCTGGTTTTCAGATGACGCGCTGGAACAGCTTTGCGCGGCGCTCCGTCGCCCGTCCGTTATCTATACCGATACCACGATGGCGCTCTCCGGGATCAACAAAACGCTGCTGGCCACGTTCGGGGGCGAATGTCGCTGCTATATCAGCGACCCGAGGGTGGTGGCGCAGGCAAAGGCCCAGGGAATCACCCGCTCGATGGCGGCCGTGGATATCGCCGTGACGGAAGAGAGCGAGAAGATCTTTGTCTTTGGCAATGCGCCCACGGCGCTGTTTCGCCTGCTTGAGCATGATGTTGCCGTCAGCGGCGTGGTGGGCGTCCCGGTGGGGTTTGTGGGGGCGGCGGAATCGAAAGAGGCGCTGACGCACAGCCATCTGCCCGCGATTGCGGCACTCGGGCGCAAAGGCGGCAGCAATGTGGCGGCGGCGATTGTGAACGCCATGCTCTATTACCTGCAGGGGGCGCAATGAGCGATTCCACCTTCGATGCCCCGGTATGGCATAACGGGAAGGCATTACGTAAAGGCTACACCACCGGCTCCTGCGCGACCGCGGCAGCGAAAGTCGCCGCACTGATGGTGCTGCGCCAGCACCTCATTCATCAGGTCTCCATTGTGACACCCTCCGGCGTCACGCTGTGTCTGAACGTGGAATCGCCGCACATTGAAGGGCAGCAGGCGATTGCGGCCATCCGCAAAGACGGCGGTGATGACGTTGACGCCACCCACGGCATGCTGATTTTCGCCCGTGTGACGCTCAACGACAGCGGCGAGATTACGTTGGCGGGCGGCGAGGGCGTGGGGACCGTGACGCGCAAAGGCATCGGCCTGCCCATCGGCAGCGCGGCGATCAACCGCACGCCGCGTCACACCATTGAGTCCGCCGTGCGCGAGGCGATTGGCCCGACGCGCGGGGCCGACGTGGAAATCTTCGCCCCTGAAGGCGAAGAGCGGGCGCAGAAAACCTACAACTCACGCCTCGGGATCCTGGGCGGTATTTCGATCATCGGCACCACCGGCATTGTCACGCCGATGTCAGAGGAGAGCTGGAAACGCTCGCTTTCTCTGGAGCTGGAGATTAAACGCGCGGCCGGGCTGGAGCGGGTCGTGCTGGTGCCGGGCAATCATGGCGAGCGCTTTGTGCGCGAGCAGATGGGTATCGATAAAGATGTCGTGGTCACCATGAGCAACTTTGTCGGCTACATGATCGAAGAGGCGGTGCGGCTGGGGTTTCGCCAGATAGTGCTGGTCGGCCATCCCGGCAAGCTCATCAAAATTGCCGCCGGGATATTCCACACCCACAGCCATATCGCCGATGCGCGCATGGAAACGCTGGTGGCGCATCTGGCGCTGCTCGGTGCGCCGCTGGAATTACTCACCGTCGTCAGCGAGTGCGATACCACCGAAGCGGCGATGGAACACATCGACACCTGGGGTTTTCAGGCGCTTTACAGCCATCTCGCCGAACGGATCTGCCTGCGCGTAATGCAGATGCTGCGCTTTACCAAAAATCCGCCGACCTGTGACGCCATTCTGTTTTCCTTTGATAACCAGGTGCTGGGCAGCAACCGCCCGGTCGAGGCGATTGCCCGGGCGCTGCAATGTTAACGGTCGTGGGAATGGGGCCTGCGGGATTGCGCCTGATGACGCCCGCCGCGCGTGAAGCTATCGATCGCGCCGATGCGCTGGTCGGCGGAAAACGCCATCTGCTGCAGTTCCCGGCGTTTTGCGGCGAGACGTTTGTCCTGGGGGCCAACATTCCGGCGCTGCTGGCCTGGGTTGAGGCGCGTCAGGAGAAAAAGGTGGTGATTGTGGCCTCCGGCGATCCGCTCTTTTACGGCATCGGATCGCGGATGGTGGCGCATTTCGGTATGGCGCGCGTGCGCATTATTCCCGGTATCAGCGCGGTGCAGTACCTGTGCGCGCAGGCGGGCATTGATATGAATGAGATGTGGCTCACCAGCAGCCATGGCCGCAACGTGAACGTTGACGAGCTGGCACGGCATCGCAAAGTGGCGATGGTCACCGATAGCCAGTATGGGCCGAAAGAGATTGCCGCGCAGCTGGTGGCGCGCGGGAAGGGCCATCGCTGGATGGTGATTGGTGAAAACCTGGCGATGGAAAATGAACGGATCCACTGGCTGCCCGTCAGTGAGGTCAGTGCCGACTATGAGATGAATGCGGTGGTGATCCTCGATGAAAGATGAACTGTTTCTGCGCGGCGAAACGGTGCCGATGACCAAAGAGGCGGTACGCGCGCTGGCCCTCACGAAGCTCGAGCTGCATCGCGCCAGCCACCTGATTGACGTCGGTGCGGGAACCGGGAGCGTGTCGATAGAGGCGGCGCTGCTGTTTCCCTCGCTGCACGTGACGGCCATAGAGCGTAACCCTGCAGCTCTGCAGCTGCTTGCGGAAAATCGCCAGCATTTTGCCTGTCGCAATATCGCGATTTTGCCGGGCGTTGCGCCCTTACCCGTGGCGGATAAGGCCGATGCGGTCTTTATGGGCGGCAGCGGCGGCCATCTGACCTCGCTTATCGACTGGTCCCTGCGCCAGCTACATCCGGGTGGACGTCTGGTGATGACGTTTATCCTGCAGGAAAACCTCACTACCGCACTGGCCCATCTGCAGCAGATCGGCGTCCAGAACATTGATTGCCTGCAAATGCAGGTCTCCGCGCTGACCCCGCTCGGCAGCGGTCACTATTTCAAACCGAATAATCCCGTTTTTGTTATCGCCTGTCAGAAGGAAGAACACCATGTCTGAGACGTTTGATTCCCGTTGCGTGTGGTTTGTCGGTGCCGGTCCTGGTGACCGTGAGCTCATCACGCTCAAGGGCTACCGGCTGCTGCAGCAGGCGCAGGTGGTTATCTATGCCGGTTCGCTGATCAATACCGAGCTGCTGGCGTATTGCCCGCAGGGAGCCGAATGCCACGACAGCGCGGAACTCCATTTAGAACAGATAATCGACCTGATGGCGGCGGGCGTGAAGGCCGGAAAAACGGTGGTACGTTTACAGACCGGCGATGTCTCGCTCTACGGCTCCGTTCGCGAGCAGGGCGAAGAGCTGACCAAACGCGGCATTGCCTGGCAGGTGGTGCCCGGCGTCAGCGCTTTCCTCGGCGCCGCGGCGGAGCTTGGGGTGGAATACACCGTGCCTGAAGTCTCGCAGAGCCTGATTATTACCCGCCTCGAAGGCCGCACGCCGGTGCCGGAACGTGAACAGCTGGAGTCATTTGCCAGCCATCAGACCTCCATGGCGATTTATCTCTCGGTCCAGCGTATTCACCGGGTGGCGGAACGCCTGATTGAAGGCGGTTATCCGGCCACCACGCCCGTTGCCGTCATTTATAAAGCGACCTGGCCGGAAAGCCACACCGTACGCGGCACGCTGGCGGATATCGCCGACAAAGTACGCGAGGCGGGGATCCGCAAAACGGCGCTCATTCTGGTCGGGAAGTTCCTGGGCGAGGAGTATCACTACTCAAAACTCTATGCCGCGGATTTTAGCCATGAATACCGTAAAGCCTGAGCCCATCGCGCTGTTTTGCCTGACGCCGGGCGGCGTGCGGCTGGCGAAGCGTCTGGCGGCAATGCTGCCGGTCACCTGCTTTACCAGCGAGGGCCTGCGGGAAGAGGGCTTTATCTCCTTCGACGGCGGCTTTGCCCCGGCGGTGCGCGAGGCGTTCACGCGCTACCCGGCGCTGATTTTTATCGGCGCCACCGGCATTGCGGTGCGCGTTCTGGCACCCCTCATCCACGACAAGCTGAGCGACCCGGCGGTGGTGGTGATCGACGAGCGTGGGCAGCACGTGATTAGCCTGCTTTCCGGCCATGCTGGCGGGGCGAATGCGCTGACCCGCTATCTGGCGGAAATGCTGGGGGCGGATCCGGTGATTACCACCGCCACGGACGTCAACGAGATGGCCGCGCTGGATACCCTTGCCTTCCAGCTGAATGCCCGAATGCGCGATTTCCGAACGACGGTGAAAATCGTCAACCAGATGCTGGTGAGCCATCAGCGGGTAGGGCTGTGGTGGGATGCGGAACTCGACGACGACGTCAGCCGGTGCGATCGGCGCGGGTTTATCACCGTGAGCGACCTGCAGCACCTCCCGGAACTGGATGCGCTGGTGTGCATTACGCTGCGCAACGCGCTGCCGGAACTGCCGTTACCGCACTGGACGCTGGTTCCCCAGCGGGTCGTGGCGGGCATCGGCTGTCGACGCGACACGCCGTATCCGCTGCTGGCGACCCTGTTGATGCGCCAGCTTGCGGCGCAGCAGTTCGATCCGCTGGCGCTGAAAGCGATTGGCAGCGTCTCCCTTAAAAAAGACGAAGCGGGCCTGCTTCAGCTTGCCGCCTGCTGGGGTGTGCCGTTTGAAACCTTTACCGCTGACGCGCTGCGTGAGCACGAACACCGCTTTCCGACTTCACCGTTTGTACGCCAGACGGTTGGGGTGGGGAGCGTCTCGGGACCGGCAGCGTGGCTGCTGAGCCATGGGCAACTACGAGGAGAAACCCTGCGCGAACAGGGCGTCACTATCACTTTGGGAGTTTCACACTGATGTTAACCGTAATTGGAATCGGCCCGGGCTCGCAGGCCATGATGACCATGGAAGCCGTAGACGCGCTGCAGGCGGCAGAAATCATCGTTGGCTACAAAACCTATACCCATCTGGTGAAGGCCTTCACCGGCGACAAACAGGTGATCAAAACCGGGATGTGCAAAGAGATTGAACGCTGTCAGGCGGCGATCGAGCTGGCGCAGGCCGGGCATAACGTCGCGCTTATCAGCAGCGGCGACGCCGGTATTTATGGCATGGCGGGGCTGGTGCTGGAACTGGTCAGCAAACAGAAGCTGGACGTTGAGGTTCGCCTGATCCCCGGGATGACGGCCAGTATCGCCGCCGCGTCTCTGCTTGGCGCGCCGCTGATGCACGATTTTTGCCACATCAGCTTAAGCGATCTGCTGACGCCGTGGCCGGTCATTGAAAAACGCATTGTTGCTGCGGGAGAAGCGGACTTCGTCATCTGCTTCTATAACCCGCGCAGCCGGGGTCGCGAGGGCCATCTGGCACGGGCGTTTGAGCTGCTGTCCGCCAGCAAAAGCCCGCAAACGCCGGTAGGGGTAGTGAAGTCTGCCGGGCGCAAAAAGCAGGAGAAGTGGCTGACCACGCTGGGCGACATGGACTTTGAGCCGGTCGATATGACAAGCCTGGTGATCGTCGGAAATAAGGCCACCTATGTGCAGGAGGGGCTGATGATCACACCCCGGGGCTATGTGCTGTGAACTATGGCGACGTGCTGGTCATGGGCGGCACCAGCGATGCCCGCGCGATCTGCCAGCAGCTGGATGCGGCCGGCGTGGCCTACACCCTGTCGGTGGCGACGGCCACCGGGCAGCGGCTGGCGGGCGACATTAACGGCCGGGTGCGCTGTGGCCGCCTGGAGCCGCAGCAGATGGTTGACTGGCTTGCGCAAAACAGGACCCGCTGGGTGATTGACGCATCGCATCCCTACGCTGAGGTGGTCAGCCGCAACATCCTGGCGGCCTGTGAAACGGTGGGCGTGTTGCTTAGCCGCTATCAGCGCCCCGAACAGCTCAGCGAGCTGACGCATCCGCTGCTCTACAGCGTGCCGGGCATAGAAGAGGCCTGCGACATCGCGCGGCGGCTGGGCGAACGCGTGCTGTTGACCACCGGCAGTAAAGATCTGGCGCGCTGGCGCGCCGGGCTGCCGGAGAAAACGCTGCTGGCCCGGGTGCTGCCGGTGCCCGAGGTCCTTGAGCAATGCGCCGGGCTTGGCTTTGGCGTTACCGAGATCTTCGCGATGTGCGGGCCATTCAGCGCTGAGTTTAACGCGGCGTTTTATCGCCAGTGCCGGGCTGACGTGATGATCACCAAAGCGTCCGGTGCGGAAGGCGGCTATCGGGAAAAGGTTCAACCCTGTCTGGATGCGGGCATCCCCTGCATCGTGATTACACGCCCGGCGCCGCTGGTGACGGGAGAAGAGTTACTGGAAAGTCAGGCCGCATTCGCCGGGCGCTTAGCCCGCTGGCTGGCCGCTGCTTAAGGAGTTAGAGATGAAAAAGGCGCTTCTGGTGGTCAGCTTTGGTACCAGCTACCACGATACCTGCGAGAAAAACATTGTGGCCTGCGAGCGTGCGCTGGCGGAAAGCTGCCCTGACCGCGAGCTGTTTCGGGCATTCACCTCCGGGATGATCATTCGCAAGCTCAAACAGCGTGACGGCATTGAGATCGATACGCCGCTGCAGGCGCTGAAAAAGCTTGCGGCTCAGGGATATCAGGACGTGGCGATCCAGTCCCTGCACATCATCAACGGCGATGAGTACGAGAAAATCGTCCGTGAAGTGCAGAGCCTGCGCCCGCTCTTTACCCGCCTGACGCTGGGGGTACCGCTGCTGAGCAGCCACGACGATTACGCGCAGCTGATGTGCGCCTTGCAACAGCAGATGCCGACGCTTGGGGCCACGGAAAAAGTGGTGTTTATGGGCCACGGCGCCAGCCATCACGCCTTTGCGGCCTATGCCTGTCTCGACCACATGATGATGGTCCAGGGCTTCCCGGCCCGCGTCGGCGCGGTGGAGAGCTATCCGGAAGTCGACATCCTGATTGAGAGCCTTGGTAAACAAGGCGTCACCGCCGTGCATCTGATGCCTCTGATGCTGGTGGCGGGCGATCACGCCATTAACGATATGGCCTCTGATGACGAGGACTCCTGGAAGACGCTGTTTAACGCTGCCGGGATCCCGGCAACGCCGTGGCTGAGCGGGCTGGGCGAAAACCCGGCGGTGCGCGCGATGTTCGTCGCCCATCTTCAGCAGGCGCTGAGCGTGGCGATGGAGGAGGCAGCATGAGCGGCAAACTGTACGCCCTCAGTACCGGGCCGGGCGCGTCGGACCTTATCACCGTGCGCGCCTCACGGATCCTCGGTTCGCTCGATATTCTCTACGCCCCGGCGGGACGAAAAGGGGGCGACAGTCTGGCGCTTTCTATCGTTCGTGAATATGTCGGCGAGCAGACTGAAATCCGCTGCTGCCACTTTCCCATGAGCGCCGACAGCGCTGAAAAGGAGGCGGTGTGGGATGCGGTGGCCGACGCGTTAGTAACGGAGGTGAACGACGGAAAACAGGTTGGCTTTATCACCCTGGGCGACGCCATGCTGTTCAGTACCTGGGTGTTCTTACTTCAGCGCATCGGCAGCCCGGACTGGCTGGAAATTGTGCCCGGCGTGACGTCGTTTGCCGCGATTGCCGCGCGGTCCAAAACGCCGCTGGCGATGGAACAGCAGTCGCTGGCGGTGATCGCATGCACCGCGCCGGAAGCGGAGATTGCGCAGGCGCTGCAGCAGCACGACAGCCTGGTGCTGATGAAGGTCTATGGCCGGTTTGCGCGCATCAAAGCGCTGCTGACGCAGGCCGGGCTGCTGAACTGCGCGCTGATGATGTCAGAGGCCACGCTCCCCGGCGAGCAGTGCTGGCGGCATCTGGATGAGGTTGCTGACGACCAGCCGTTACCCTATTTCTCGACCATTCTGGTCAACAAACAGTGGGAGTATGCGCAATGAAACTCGAACAACAGCTTAAACAGCTGTCATTAAGTGGCCTGGCGGCGGCGCTATTGCTGATGGTGGTGCCGGAGCAGGCGTTCGCGATGCACATCATGGAAGGCTTTTTACCGCCCATGTGGGCGCTGGCGTGGTGGCTGATCTTCTTACCGTGTCTGTGGTATGGACTGGTGCGCCTGCGCCGTATCGTGCAGGAGGATAGCCACCAGAAAGTCCTGCTGGCGCTGTGCGGGGCGTTTATTTTCGTGCTGTCGGCGCTGAAGATCCCCTCGGTGACCGGCAGTTGCTCGCATCCGACCGGCGTCGGGCTCGCCGTGATTCTGTTCGGGCCGGGCGTCGTCGCTATTCTCGGCGCCATCGTGCTGCTGTTTCAGGCGCTGCTGCTGGCGCACGGCGGGTTAACCACGCTTGGCGCGAACGGCATGTCGATGGCGGTGATTGGGCCGGTTGTCGGGTACATGGTGTGGAAAATGGCCTGCCGTGCCGGGCTCCGTCGTGATGTCGGGGTATTTTTGTGCGCGATGCTGGCGGATCTGGTGACCTATTTTGTCACCTCAGTCCAGCTTGGCGCGGCGTTCCCGGACCCGGCGACAGGTGCAACGGGGTCGATTGTGAAATTCATGGGCATTTTCTGCCTGACGCAGATCCCCATCGCCATCGCGGAGGGACTGTTAACCGTCATGATTTATGACCAGTTGACCAAACGTCAGCTGATTACCGCACAAGGACACTGAGATGAAAAAGACGCTGATGCTGTTGGCGATGGTGGTTGCTCTGATCGTACTACCATTTTTTATCGATCACGGGGGGGAGTTTGGCGGCTCGGATGGTGAAGCCGAAAATCAAATTCAGGTTGTGGCGCCGCATTACACGCCGTGGTTCACGCCGCTCTATGAACCCGCCAGCGGCGAAATTGAAAGCCTGCTGTTTACGCTCCAGGGCTCCATTGGCGCAGCGGTGATTTTCTATATTTTGGGCTACACCAAAGGCAGACAGCGCCGTGATGACCGGGCTTGACAGGCTAAGCTATCAGAGCCGCTGGGCTCACGTGGCGCCGGAACGCAAGTTTCTGCTCTGGCTGGCGCTGATGACGCTGGCGTTTGCGCTGCCGCCGCTGGGGCAGGGGATCGTCCTGGCGTTGACGGCGGGACTGACCTGCTGGCTGCTGCGGATGACCTTCTGGCGCTGGTGCCGCTGGATGGCGCTGCCGTTTGGCTTTCTGCTGGTCGGCGTGCTGACGATCCTCTTTAGCGTCACCCGTGACCCGAACACGCTGGCGGCAGGCGTCCCGGTGGGGCACTACTGGCTGGGGATAACCGCGTCCGGGCTGACTGCCGCCAATGAAACCTTCTGGCGCAGCCTTGCCGCGCTGGCGGCGACCTTCTGGCTGGTGCTGAACCTGCCGTTTCCGCAGCTGATTGTGCTGCTTAAGCGGGCGCGCGTGCCGCGCCTGCTTACCGAGCAGATCCTGCTGACCTGGCGCTTTATTTTTATTCTGTTAGACGAAGCGCTGGCAATTCACCGCGCGCAGACGCTGCGTTTTGGCTATCGTAGCCTGCCAAAGGGCTATCGCTCGCTGGCGATGCTGGTTGGTTTGCTGTTTACCCGGGTGCTGATTCGCTATCAGCAGATGGCGACCACGCTGGATATTAAACTCTACCAGGGTGATTTTCCCCTGTAAGGAATCGCGCCATGCTTACCACCGCCGATCTCTGGTTTCGCTATCAGGAGGCGCAGGTGCTCAAAGGGCTGACGCTGGATTTTTCGGCCCATCCCGTCACCGGGCTGGTCGGAGCTAACGGCTGCGGAAAGTCGACGTTATTTATGAATCTGAGCGGCCTGCTGAAGCCGCAGCAGGGTGCGGTGCTGTGGCAGGGGAAGCCGCTGGACTACAGCAAGCGCGGACTGCTGGCGCTCCGTCAGCAGGTGGCAACGGTGTTTCAGGATCCCGATCAGCAGATCTTTTATACCGATATTGATAGCGACATCGCCTTCAGCCTGCGCAATCTGGGCGTGGCGGAACCGGAGATTGCACGGCGCGTCGACGATGCGCTGACGCTGGTTGACGCGCAGCGTTTTCGCCAGCAGCCGATCCAGTGCCTGAGCCACGGGCAAAAGAAGCGCGTCGCCATTGCCGGGGCGCTGGTGCTGGGCGCCCGCTATCTTCTGCTGGACGAGCCCACGGCCGGGCTTGATCCTTCAGGACGCACGCAGATGATCGAGATTATCAGGCGCATTGTGGCGCAGGGGAACCACGTGGTGATCTCCAGTCATGATATTGACCTGATATACGAAGTGAGCGATGCCGTCTACGTGCTGCGTCAGGGAGAAGTGCTGGCGCACGGCGCGCCGGGTGAGGTCTTTGCCCGCGACGAACTGATTGAACGGGCCGGATTAACGCAGCCCTGGCTCGTCAAGCTGCACGCGCAGCTTGGCCTGCCGTTATGTAAAACCGAAGATGAATTTTTCAGCCGTATGCGACAAAAAAACGTAATGAAGGAGGCCTCATGACGCAGGCAATTATGTTGCAGGGCACCGCTTCTGACGTGGGTAAAAGCGTCCTGGTGGCGGGGATGTGCCGGATTTTTTATCAGGATGGCCTGCGTACCGCACCGTTTAAGTCGCAGAATATGGCGCTCAACTCCGGTATTACGCCGGAGGGAAAAGAGATGGGCCGCGCGCAGATATTTCAGGCTCAGGCGGCGGGGATAACGCCGGACGTACGGATGAATCCGGTGCTGTTAAAGCCGACCAGCGATCGTAAAGCGCAGGTGGTGCTGATGGGGCAGGTGGCAACCGATATGGACGCGGTCAGCTACCACGAGTACAAACCGCGCCTGCGGGAGCAGATCCGCGATGTCTATAACAGCCTGGCCGGAGAGTATGACGTGGTGGTGCTGGAAGGCGCGGGCAGCCCGGCGGAGATTAACCTGCGCGATCGCGATATCGTCAACATGGGGATGGCCGAAATGGCGCAGTGCCCGGTGATCCTCGTGGCGGACATTGACAGAGGCGGCGTGTTTGCCGCCATCTACGGCACGCTGGCGCTTTTGCACGATCGCGAGCGGGCGCGGGTGAAAGGGGTCATCATCAATAAATTTCGTGGCGATGTTGCGCTGCTTTACTCGGGTATTGAGCAGATAGAAAACCTGACCGGTGTGCCGGTGCTGGGCGTGATGCCATGGCTGGATGTGGATCTGGAAGATGAAGACGGCGTGGCGCTGCAAAAGGGAAAATACCTGCGAACCGCCCAGCGCGATATCGACATTGCCGTGGTGCAGGTACCGCATATCTCCAACTTCACCGATTTTAACGCCCTGGCGGCGCAGCCCGATGTTCGCGTGCGCTATGTCCGTTATCCCCAGGAGCTGGCGGGGGCCGATCTCGTGATTCTCCCCGGCAGTAAAAATACGCTGGGCGATCTGGCCTGGCTGCGGGAAAGCGGCATGGCGCACGCGGTGCTCCAGACCCACCAGCAGAACGTGCCCGTCATGGGCATTTGCGGCGGCTACCAGATGCTTGGCGATACCATCATTGATGAGGTGGAGTCGGGGCTGGGAACCCAGCCGGGGCTGGGTCTGCTCCATACCGTGACCCGCTTCGCGCAGCGAAAAACCACGACGCAGGTCTCGGCGCAGATGGCGTCGGCGCTCCCGGCGTGGCTTAAGTCGGCAGCGGGCATTAAGGTGCAGGGCTACGAGATCCATATGGGAGAGACCCAACTGACATCCGACGGTAGCCCGGCGCTGTTTCTGGAAAAAGAGGGCGAGCGCATCGCGGACGGTGCCATCAGCGCTGACGGGCAGGTGATAGGGACCTATCTACACGGGCTATTCGATAACGATGCCTTCACGCGCGCGATGGTGGACGGCTTGCGCCAGCGCAAAGGACTGGCGCCCTTAGACGTTGCGGTAGATTACGCCGCCTGGAAAGCGCAACAGTTTGATATCCTGGCGAGCGCGATGAGAGAACATATTGATATTAAAAAGATCTATCAAATAATGCGGGAGCATCAGGAGGAAGGCGCATGATTTTGGTCACCGGAGGCGCGCGCAGCGGGAAAAGTGCGCACGTCGAGCAGCTGGCGGCGCAGCAGTGCGAGCGCGTGCTGTATATCGCGACGTCGGTGATTACCGATGAAGAGATGGCGCTGCGCGTTGACAAGCACCGCGCCCAGCGTCCTGCGCACTGGCGAACCTGGGAAGGGTATCGCGATCTGGGCGACGTGATTCGCCACCAGGTGCAGCCGGGCGAAGGCGTGGTTCTGGAATGCGTCACCACCCTGCTGTCGAACCTGCTCTATGACGCCAGCGGCGGCGCGTCGCCGGAGACCCTCGATTTTTCCGCGCTTGAGGCGGTGCTGCAACAGCAGGTGGACGACCTGATTGCGGCCTGCCAGCAGTCGGCGGCGCCGGTTTATATTGTGACCAATGAGCTGGGCATGAGCATCACGCCAGAGAATCGGCTGGCGCGTCATTTTGTTGATATTGCCGGGCGCGCGAACCAAAGGCTGGCGCAGGCGGCGCAGGAAGTGTGGCTGGTTGTCTCGGGAATTGGAGTAAAGATTAAATGCCGTTAAAAATGTTGTGGGCGACGCTGGGATTCATTACCCGCATTCCGGTGCCGCAAAAGTGGAGCGACGGCGTTGAATTTTCGCAGTATGGCCGTGGCGTCCCCTGGTTCCCGGTAGTGGGTCTGATCGTTGGCGTGCTGGCTGCCCTGGGCTATCTGGCGGTGAGCCAGACCGGCGGGGGGATCTATATCGGCGCGGTCGCCTGGGTTCTGGCGCTGGTGCTGCTGACCGGCGGGTTTCATCTGGACGGTCTGGCGGACACCTGCGATGGCGTCTTTTCTGCCCGCACCCGCGAACGGATGCTGGAGATTATGCGCGATAGCCGGTTGGGAACCTATGGCGGTCTGGCCATCGTATTCTGCATCCTTATCAAAGTCGCTGCGGTAATTTCCCTGGCCCACCTTCCGGTTAATACCCTGTTTGCGCTGCTGGTCTGCGCGCCGATCGTCGGGCGAACGGCAATGGTGTTGGCCATGTACCGGCAGCGCTATGCGCGCGAAGGGGCTGGAATGGCAAACGCCTATCTTGGCCATATCAGCGGCAAAGAGACGGTCATCACCCTCTGCATCGGCGTGGCGCTCGTGGGGCTATTGGCCGGGGCGCACGGGCTTATCGCCAGCGTCATCACCTGGATTGTCGTCAACGCGGTAAAGACCTTTTTAAGCCGCCGACTGAACGGGCTGACGGGGGATACCCTGGGCGCGATGGAGGAGATCGGTGAAATGGTCTTCCTGCTGTCGCTACTGTGGGTCTGATGTATGCGTCTTTTTCTGGTTCGTCACGGTCAAACAGCCGCTAACATCAGCGGCGTATTTTACGGGAGTACCGATCTGGCGCTCTCACCGCAGGGCATTGCCCAAAGCCAGCGTGTTGCCGGGTACCTGTCCGGGGTCGCGTTCGGGCACGCGCGCGTCAGCGCGCTGCAGCGTTCGCAGCAAACGGCGCGGCTTATCGTGCCGACAGCCCATGATGTCCACGTCGATGCGCGGCTTAACGAGCTGGATTTTGGCGAATGGGAGATGCGTCACTTCAGCGACATCGAAAAAGAAAGTCCCGCGTCGTGGCAGCACTGGATGGATGACTGGCAAAACGCAACGCCAGACGGCGGCGAAGCCTTCCCGCATTTCGCCGCGCGCGTCAGGGCGGCGGCGGATGAGATGAGTCAGCTGCAGCAGCGCGAAGACATGCTCATTGTGGCGCATCAGGGCGTGTTGAGCCTGCTGCTGGCAACCTGGTTAGGGATGCCCGTGGCGGCGATGTGGCATTTCCCGTTCAGTCACGATGCCTACACGGTCGTTGAAAATCGGGGCGGGCATTGGGTGTTACGGGTATTTAATGGCGGAAGCGTTTGGCAAACAGAAGAGTGAGGGTGATGAGGATGGGGACAGTGAAGGCGCTGGCGGCGGCCATCAGACCGCTTGATAAACAGAAGATTCAGGCGGCCTCAAGGCATGTTGATGGCTTAATAAAGCCGACAAACAGCCTGGGTCGGCTGGAAAGTCTGGCAATACAGCTTTCGGGAATGTGGGGCATCGACAGGCTCGATAATCTGCAAAAAGAGATTATCGTCATGTGCGCCGACCATGGCGTGTTTGATGAAGGCGTGGCCGTGACGCCGAAAGTGGTGACCTGGCTTCAGGCCGTCAATATGCAAAAGGGGTTGACCGGAGTGTGCGTGCTGGCCCGCAATAGCCAGACGTCTGTACTGCCCGTTGACATCGGTATTGACGGCGAGCCTATCGACAATATGCTCAGCCTTAAACTCTCGCGTGGCTGCGGGAATATCGCTCAGGGTCCGGCGATGAGCCGTCAGGATGCCGAGCACCTGCTGCTGGCGAGTGCCAGCCTCGTTAAAAAACGCGCGCAGGAGGGGATCTCCGTCTTTGGCGTAGGCGAGCTGGGTATTGCCAATACCACGCCAGCCTCGGCAATCATCAGCGTGCTGACCGACAGCGATCCGCATGATGTGGTGGGGATTGGAGCCAATTTGCCGCAGGACCGGGTGCAGCATAAGGAAACCATAGTCCGGCAGGCGATACGCATAAACCAGCCGGATGCGCGCGATGCGGTTGATGTGCTGGCCAAAGTCGGCGGCTATGACCTGGTGGGCATGACCGGGGTGATATTGGGCGCTGGCGCATGCGGACTGCCCGTTGTGTTAGACGGTTTTCTCTCGTATGCCGCCGCCATCGCCGCCTGTCAGATTGCGCCAGAAGTGAAGAACTACTGTATTCCCTCTCATTTTTCCGCCGAAAAGGGGGCCAGGCGCGCGCTGGAGCACCTTGGGCTGGCGCCGTTTATCCATCTTGACATGCGTCTTGGCGAAGGGAGCGGTGCCGCGCTGGCAATGTCTATCGTCAGCGCGGCCTGCGCAATGTACTGCGAGATGGGGCAACTGGCGCAAAGCGGCATTGAGTTGCCCGTTCCGGCATGACGGAAAGGCAAAAACCACCAGCCAGGCTGGACGCCGGAAAGCGTCCAGCTTTGGGCCAGCGGTCAAGACCCCCTTATCAGGGCATTCTGGTGCAGCGGATACTGCGCCGATACTGCAGCGGCGTCTGACGCATCATTTTTTTAAAGCAGGTAATGAAATAGGTCACCTCGCTAAACCCGACTGCCAGCGCAATAGCGTCAATTGGCTCTTCGCTGTACCGCAACAGCTCGCAGCTGCTTTTTATCCGCCGGGTCAGCAAATATTCGTGGATGCTACCGCCGGTCTGCTGGCGGAAAATGCGTGAGGTATAGCTGCGCGAAAGCCCCAGGTCGTGGGCTAGCTGGTCGAGCGAAAACTTGCTGGCATAGTGGGCTTCGACCCAGCTCATAATCCGCGAGGCGACGGTCTGCTGGCGCGGCGGGTAGGGTTGCGGCTGCTCGGGCAGAAACGTCATGAGCTGCATCATCAGAAAGGCCACCTCGCAGGCCTCGGTCTGCTCGTTGCCCTCCAGGCGCTGAAACTGTTCTAGGATCCTTTCGATAAACGCTGCGTGCTCGCTGAGATCGTAGATTTGCGCCGGAAGATTGCTGGCGGCCAGCGCGGCGAACCGGGCCTGATGGCGCGGGAAGGCGCCGAGCGCACTTTCGACCACCGATTGCTCAATGTGCATGGTGGTGCGGTGATAGGGATTCTTATCGCTATGATCGACCTGCACTTTGTGCAAACGGAAGGGCGGGAAGATAAATAATCGCCCCGGACGGGCGGTGTAGTGCTGATTATCCACCACCACGATGCCGTAGCCGCTGGATATATAGAGCAATTCAACGCATTGATGCCAGTGGTAGTAAATCGCGCTGGTGGTGGACATGCGGTTAAAAGAAATGGCCTGCCGATCGAGCGTAATTCGTTCCAGCAGCTGCGTTTCACCCATATTACCTCCAGGACAACAGATTTAAATTTTTAGGCCATCATTTGTAATTTATCCCCCTCGCGTTCGACAAAATCCAGAAAAAATGAAATGGCGGTTTAATTTTGTGATTCTGCTCACTCAGCGCCGGGAATAAAAGCAGTTACTCTTCATTCAGACGTCGCACTCGTGGCTTTAAAAAGCCTAATAACAATAACTTATCTCTACCCTCGTGTAATGCGGGAGGACCCTGTGCAACCTGAAAATATTCATCTGGATAACCCACTGACAAGCCGGGAAGAGGTGCTACGGCTGGTTAACGACATGCTGAACGCGGTGTCGCCCTGGTTTAAAAAAGACGCCAGCCGCATTGATTTAGCGAACTTTACCGCTCACTACGGCCAGCAGGTGGCGAACATGGAAACGTTTTCCCGCCTGCTGTGGGGCGTGACGCCGCTGTTGGCTGGCGGCAGCGAGCCGCAGCACTTCTCATTCTATTTACAGGCGATAAAAAACGGCACCGATCCGCAGCATGCCGATTACTGGGGCGACGTCGGGCCTTACGATCAGCGAATCGTCGAGATGGCGGCCTACGGGCTGCTGCTGGCGCTGGCGGGTGAAACCGTACTGGCACACTTCACCGAGACGGAGAAAGAGAATTTATGGCGCTGGCTAAAGCAGTGCGAGACCCGGGAAATCCCCGATAACAACTGGCACTTCTTCCCGATTCTGGTGCAGGTCGGCTTCCATTATTGCGGCATGCCGACCAACCCCCAGGCGCTGGAAGATCATTTTGCTGCCATGGAGCACTACTACCTCGGCGATGGCTGGTACGCCGATGGTCCGGGACGGCCGCGCGACTATTACATCTCGATGGGCTTCCATTTCTATGGCCTGATTTACGCGAAGCTCATGGCCGGGGTCGATCCACAGCGCTGTGCAACGCTGCGTGACCGGGCCGCGCGTTTCTCCTCTGACTTCATCCATTTCTTTGCCGAAGACGGCGCGGCGATCCCGTTTGGCCGTAGCCTGACCTACCGCTTTGCCGAGGCGGCGTTCTGGAGTGCGGCGGCCTTCGCCGGGCTGGAGGTCTTTTCGCCCGGCGCGATTAAGGGCATCGTTCTGCGTCATCTGCGCTGGTGGCTAAAGCAGCCGATATTCGACCGCGACGGCGTGCTGAGCGTCGGTTACAGCTACCCGAATCTGGCGATGGCGGAAGACTACAACGCGCCGGGGTCGCCGTACTGGGGCCTGAAGACCCTGCTGGTGCTGGCATTAGATGAGGGCGATGCTTTCTGGCAGGCGGCCGAGCTGCCGCTGCCGCCGCTGCCCGCGCAGCACACGATAGCCCACGCGGATCAGGTGGTGGTGCATCAGGACGATCACCTGTGGATGCTGACGTCCGGCCAGCTGGAGCTGAACAACTTCGTGAACACCGAAGCGAAATACTGCAAATTTGCCTATTCCACCCGCTTTGGCTTCACCATCGAACGCGGGCGCTACGGCCTGAATCATGCCTCGCCCGATTCGATGCTGCTGCTGGCCGAAAAGGATAACTACTGGCGTGGCCGCCGCGAATGCCAGCACGTGGTCACCGCTGACGGCACCATTTACAGCCGCTGGCTGCCGTGGCGCGACGTGGAGATTGAGAGCTGGCTGCTGGCGCTGGGCGACTGGCAGCTACGCGTCCATCGCATCAATACCCGGCGCGCGCTGGACTGCGCGGAGGGTGGCTTTAGCCTGGCGAACCGCCCGCAGCCGCAGGTACACGAGAGTAACGGTGCCTGCTGGTTACGCAGTGCCCGGGATGTCTCCTCCATTTTCTGTTTACATCCGCACGCTCGCCGCGGCGAGACGGTGGTGACGCCGCCAAACAGTAATCTGCTGTTCGCCGAGCGCGCGGCGGTGCCGGTGCTGCGCGGCGAGCTTGACCCCGGCACGCATATGTTAATCAGCGCGGTGTGGGCGGGAAATGCCGCCGACTTCGAACCGCAACATTGCCCGCAGGCCTTCATTAGCGATGACGCGGTACGCTTCGTGACGGCACGACAAGAAACGACGCTCGTTCTGGCTTCGGAGGCATCGCTATGAGCACATCATCGTCCGTACGCGCCGCGCAGTACAAAATGAGTACCTTTATTTTCCTTTACTTCTTCACGTGGTCATCCAGCTTTGGCCTGTACGCCCTGTGGCTGAGCCAGAAAGTGGGCCTCGATAGCGTCACCATCGGCAGCGTGTTCGCCATCAACGGTGTCTTCGCGGTGGTTCTGAAGCCGGTGTACGGCTACATCATGGACAAAATCGGCATGAGCAAGTGGCTGCTCTATTTTGTCTGCGCCATTTCCGCGCTGATGGCGCCATTCTTCGCGCTGGTGTACCAGCCGCTGCTGCAAAGCCATGCGATGGCGGGGATTATCATCGGCGCGCTGTATCTGAGCCTGGGCTGGTACGCCGGCGTGGCGGCGTCTGAATCTTACGCCGACCGCTTTAGCCGCCTGTACGGGCTGGAGTTTGGCCGCATCAGAATGTGGGGTTCACTGGGCTGGGCGATGGCGGCGTCGGTCTCCGGGCTGTTGTTTAACGTCACCCCGCTGGCCAACTTTCTGCTTAGCAGCGGGACCTCGGTACTGATGCTGCTGGTGCTGATTAGCCTCAAAATCGGCGACGAGCAGCTGCGCAATAACAGCGTTATTTCCGCAAATAAGATCGTCTTCGCCGACGTGCTGATGCTCCTGAAAAACCGCAAATTCTGGATGTTCAGCCTCTACGTCGCCGGGGTGGCGTGGATGATGTTTATCGCCGAACAGCAGTTCCCGCGCTACTTCGTGTCGTTCTTCTCCACCAAAGAGCAGGGGAATGCCTGGTACGGCTACCTGAGTACCGTCCAGTCGGGGATGGAATTCGTGATGATGATGTTTATCCCGTGGCTGGTGAATCACTACGGCGCCAAGCGCGGCCTGCTGTTCTGCGGCTGTGTGGTCGGAGCGCGGCTGATCGCCTCCGGGCTGACCAGCGACCCGATTGTTATCTCCATCATCAAACCGTTTTATGGCGTCGAGATCGCGCTGCTGCTCATCTCGGTCTTCAAATACATCGCGGAGCATTTCCATAGTCGGGTTAACGCCACGATGTACCTGCTGGGCTACCAGGCGATGATTTACGTGGGTTCGATTGTGGTCGCCCCACCTGCCGGCTATCTGTACGACAGGATTGGCTTTGAGCATACCTATCTGCTGATGGGCTGCTGCGCCCTGGTATTTACGCTGATTTCCGCCTTTACGCTGTCGCGCTGCCAGTCGACGCGCGATGACTCACGATCCTTTGCTCCGGCTTTAGATACCGCCCCGGTTGAACCGGCCAAACATTAATTCAGGAGTTGTTATGACCAAATCTGTTATCACCGAAGCGCTGCGGCCAATCGAACTGCATCAGGTCGATCGCCTGGCACTGAGCCAGAAGCTGGAGGCGGCGTTAACCCGCGTCACGCGCAAGCTCGACAAAAATATTGTTGCCTTCGGCGATAAGTTCCCCGGAGAGGCCTGTGAGAAGGGGGTCTGGCCGCGCACCGATAACGTGGAGTGGACCACCAGCTTCTGGCCTGGCCAGCTGTGGCTGGCGTGGGAGATGACCGGCAAAGCGCACTATCGCAAAGCTGCCGAGCGCTATTTACCGTCGTTCGCCCGGCGTATTGAGCAGCGCATCGACACCGCCACGCACGATCTCGGGTTCCTCTATTCGCTCTCCTGCATCAGCGCCTGGCGGCTCACCGGCAACGAAGCCGCTCGTCAGTCGGCGCTGCTGGCTGCCGAGCACCTGATGGAGCGTTTTAACCCGACGGCCAACATTATTCAGGCGTGGGGTGATTTAAACGACCCGGAGCAGCAGGGGAGAATGATCATCGACTGCAATATGAACCTGCCGCTGCTGTACTGGGCCAGCGAACAGACCGGGGATCCGCGCTATGCGCAGGCGGCGACGGCGCACGCAGGACAGGCCGCGGCCTATATCGTGCGTGAAGATGCCTCGACCTATCACACTTACTATATGGACGTGCAAACGGGCGAGCCGCGCTTTGGCAACACCCATCAGGGCTACAGCGATACCTCGTGCTGGTCGCGCGGCCAGGCATGGGGCATTTACGGCTTCCTGCTCAGCTATCAGCACACCGGCGATAAGCAGATGGTTGAGCTGTCGCGCAGCCTGGCGCATTACTTCCTCAACCGTCTGCCGGAAGATGATGTTTGCCACTGGGATCTGGCGCTGCTCGGTACCGACGCCGTGCGCGACAGTTCAGCGGCGGCGATTGCCGCCTGTGGCCTGCTGGAGCTGGTTAAGGCGCTGCCGACGCTCGACGCAAACCGTGCATATTATGAAGAGATGGCGCTGCGTATCGCGCTGTCGCTGACCGATAACTACCTTGCTCATGACGACGATCCGACTGAAGGGCTACTGCAGCACTCGGTTTATCATATGGGCAGCGGTAAGGGGGTCGATCAGTGCTGTAGCTGGGGGGACTATTTCTATCTTGAGCTGCTGGCGCGGCTGCGACAGATTTGGCACCCGTACTGGTAATCCTTAAGCGCTTGTGCGTTTCGCCCGCCGGCGCTACGCTTGCACGGGCCTACAATGAATAGTGCAATATATTGATATTGTTACGGATTGTAGGCCGGGTAAGCGCAGCGCCACCCGGCAAGAAAGCGTGTGCAGACGGTTTACAGCCCGATCACCAGCTCTCCCGAATGGCTCCGCGAACAGCACAGCGCCACCTGCTGGTCCGCTGCGCTTTTTTCCGCCTCCGACTGCACGCTATCCCGGTGATCCACCACGCCGTCAATCACCGGCGTCAGGCAGGCGCCGCAGATCCCCATTTCGCAGGACAGCGGAACGTCCACGCCGTTTGCCTGCAGCACCTGGGCAATGGTTTTGTCCGCAGGCACCGGCCAGCGCTCCCCGGTGGAGGCCAGCTTGACCGTAAAGATCTCGCCCGCGACACCGCCTGCGGCAGGGGCGGCGGGCTGAAACGCCTCGCTGTGAAGATGGGCGTCATCCCATCCCTTCGCCTTGGCGACTTCACGCACTTTTTCCATAAACCCCGCAGGTCCGCAGACCCAGGCTCGCAAACCCGCTTCAGGCATGGGGAGATGCTCTGCCAGCGCTGTGCGCGGGCTGATAGTATGAATGATGCACTCACCGCACTGCGAAAGTTCGCGCGCAAACGCCGCGCTTTCGCGCTTCCTGACGTAATAGTGCAGCGAAAACGACGTGCCGGCGGCCTTCAGCTGCAGGGCCATCGCATACAGCGGCGTAATGCCAATCCCCGCCGCCAGCAATAAAACCCGTTCTGCCTGAACCAGCGGAAACAGATTGCGCGGGGCTGAAATTAGCAGCTTCTGCCCCGGACGCAGTGTTTCGTGAACGTAGCGCGATCCGCCGCGCGAGGCGGTTTCCCGCCCCACGCAGATAAGATAGCTCTCTTCCTCACAGGCCCCGGTCAGGGAATACTGGCGCACCACGCCGCAGGGCAGGTGGACATCAATGTGCGCGCCGGGCTGCCACGGCGGCAGCACTTCGCCGTCTTCAGCCACCAGCCTGACGGCGAGGCTTTTGTCGCCCTCGCGCCACAGCCCGTCAACAATTACGCTCAGCATAGCGGCCTCCGTCATACCAGGAAAAATTCGCCAAAGCCCATCTTCTTCAGTCCCCGACGGTAGGCAATTGAGCTTTTATCGGCGGGAATATGGGCTTCCAGGGTCAGGTCCAGCGGCAGGCTTTCCGGGCGCTGGGTTTCCACCATCAGACGGTCCTCTTCAAAAATGCGCAAATTGAAGGCATGCACGTCCTCCACCGGAATATGCAGGTCAAAATTGCGGGCGATAGGGGCGAACATGCGGGTCACGCGCGATGACACGGGCGACGCGGCGTTCATAATGACCAGTCTCGATTCACCCGGAAAATGAATCGTCAGGGTGGCGGTGAACGGCAGGTGCATCTCAAAATGGCGCAACCACTGGAACCCTTCCGGAGCCTGCACGGGGGAACTGGCGGGATAGTTGCTCACGGAGCTCCAGTAATCCGCCACGAAGCCAAACGGCGTCTCCTGCGGCTGATAGTGGGGCACCAGCGGGTTATTGGGGTCCGCAAAGGTATCGGTGTGGATCCAGGCGAAGTGCGCCACGTCCAGAAACCCCTCTACCTGACGTCCGGCAAAGCCGTTGACCTCAAACGCCGGGCAGTTAATCTGCTGAAATCCGGCGTCATCCCAGTGCGGCATGGTGGGCAGCGGCGCGGGGTTTTCCGGATCAAACGCCAGGCAGGTCCAGATGAGCCCGAACCGCTCCTCCACGGCGTAGTTAATCAGGTTAAGCTTCGCCGGAACGGGCTGGTCGGGGCTGGAGGGAATGCGGTTGCAGCGCCCGTCCTCCCCAAAGCGGAGGCCGTGGTAGGGGCAGACGATTCCGTGCTCGTCGTGAAAGCCGAGCGTCAGCGGCACGCCGCGGTGCGGGCAGACGTCACGGGCGACCACGACCTGGTCGTTAATCCGGTAAATCACCAGCTGTTCATCCAGCAGCGTCGCCTTGACCGGCGCCGGACCGACGTCGCAGGCGCGCGCGACCGGATGCCAGCATTTCGCCAGGCGCAGCCAGTCCTCTGGCTCAAACGTGCAGTGGGCGGGTGGAGTCGGTTCTCTTTTCATCATTATCCCTCTTACGTTCAGCCTAACGGGCCGCCCTGAATGGTCTCGCACAGACCGTTGATGATGCGCTCTCCGGTCTCCTCTCGAAGCTCCTGATACCAGGCCTGCGTCAACGCCATGTCTTTCCCGTGGGTGACGTCGCAGCGCTTACGCGCCTTCAGCACCAGGTCGCGCACCCGGTCGCAGCGCAGCGCCTCGTACTGCCGCAGCGCCAGCGTGATGCTGTGGTTTTCACGCAGGCATTCCCCTAGCACCACGGCGTCTTCCATCGCTGCGCAGCCGCCCTGGCCGATATCCGGCGTGGTGCTGTGAGCGGCATCGCCGAGCAGCGCGACGTTGCCGCGCACCAGGCTGTCGAACGGCTCGATGTCGTGGATCTCAATGCGATTGGTGGTGTCAGGATCCAGCGCGGCGATAAGCCTCTGCACCGGCGGCGCCCAGCCGCGGAAGTAGCCCGTGAGGTCTGCGCGCAGGGTGGTGCGATCCTCCGCCAGGCCCGCAGGGAGCGGCACGTCAAAAAAGAAGTAGAAGCGCCCGCCGGAGACGGGCATCAGCGACACGCGTTTGCCTTCGCCAACGAAGGTGGTCCACTGGTGCGCCGGGGCGATCTCTTCGTCAATCTTCACCAGCCCGTTCCAGTTCACGTAGCCCGCGTAGCGGCGCTCGGGGGTATACCCCAGCACGTACGGGCGAACCGCCGAGTGGCTGCCGTCGGCGGCAATCAGGAAATCGCCGGATGCCGTGGTGCCGTCGGTGAAGGTCACACTCACGCCCGAGTCGTCTTCATGGACGCGTTCGACGCGCTTGCCGAACTGCACTTTGTCGCGCCCCCAGAAGTCCAGCATTTCGCGCTGAAGCTCAGCGCGCGAGACGGGGCAGGGACGCCCGCCGGTACGCTCAACCAGCGGAGCAAGGCTAAAGCGGGTCAGGGTATCGCCGCGCCGGTAATCCTTATACGCCATAAAACGCATCGGTCCGCCGTAGGTCTCGATGATGTCGCCCATGCCGAGGTGCTGCATGCATTTCACGCCGTTAGGCCAGATGGAGATGGCCGCCCCGACGGGCCTGATCTCCTTTACGGCTTCAAATACGGTACAGTCGATGCCCGCTTTTTTCAGCGCGACGGCGGCGCTCAGGCCGCCAATACCCGCACCAATAACGATTGCTCTCATGCTTCTCTCCTTTTGCAGGGTGTAAAGACATTCAGCAATTTGCGTACCAGGCTGCAGAGTGGCGAAAACGGCGTTGTGAGTGAGAGGTTTGCACTGCTAAGGTGCGCAAACGCGGTGAGCGTGCCTTTTTTTGAATCAAAAATTTCCTGGTCAGCCATCCGGAATCGACTGTTTCACATCTGCCTCAAGAGTGGCGTGGTTTGTGCAATAACCTGAAGGAGGATAATCAAGGAGAACCTATGATCGCACTGCACGACTTCAATCAGCTTCCTGAGAAAGACGCTCTTACGCTGCTTCAGCCCTGCGTGGCGATACCCGGCTGGGCCGACGCATTGGTTGACGGACGGCCTTATTCGAGCCGGGAAGCCTTGTTCATTGCGGCGCAGGCCCTGGCGCAACGCTGGGACGAAGCGGCATTAACGCAAGCATTGAGCGCCCATCCGCGCATCGGGGAAAAGCCCGCGGGCGCGCAGGCGGCGCTGTCGCGGCAGGAGCAGGGAGCGGTGAACGATCGCGATGCCGCCCTTGCGCAGGCGCTGCGTGAAGGCAATGCCCGCTACGAGGCCCGCTTTGGGCGCGTCTTTCTGATCCGCGCGAAGGGCCGCAGCGGCGAGGAGATATTACAGGCCCTGCACGCGAGGCTGGAAAACAGCGACGCGCAGGAAATCCGTGCCGCGCTGGAACAGCTGCGGGAAATTACGCTGCTACGGCTGGAAGGAGTCATTAGCGAATGAGCACACTCAGCACCCATATTCTTGATATTTCGACGGGCAAACCCGCAGAGGGCGTAACGGTTCATCTGCAACAGGGCGGGAAGACGCTGGCCACGGGGGTGACCAACGCCCAGGGGCGCATCGCCGCGTTCGTTCCCTCTCTGCCCGCGGGCCGTTACCAACTGGTGGCGGAGATCGGCGCGTGGTTTCGCGAAACCGGTCGCGACACGCTCTACCCCTGTGCGCAAATTGATTTTGTGACGGGAGAAACGGCAGACGAGCATTTCCATCTGCCGTTTGTGATTGCGCCCGGCGGGTGGTCAACCTACCGGGGCAGTTGACCACACCCGCTCGCCGTTGACCCAGGTCTCACTGATGTTGCGCTCGTCGCCCAGGGTCATCAGCACAAAGAGCTGCTCGTAGATATTCTGACAGCGGCGATTGCGCAGGCGCTGCAGCGGCGTTACGTCAGGATCGATAACCACGAAATCCGCCTCTTTGCCGGGCGCGAAGTTGCCAATCTTATCGTCCAGCCGGAGGGCGTGCGCGCCGCCCAGCGTGGCGTGATAAAACGCCTCGCTGGCGCGCAGGCGGTAGCTCTGAAGCTGGCCCACCTTGTAGGCTTCCCCCAGGGTGCGCAGCATGCTGAAGGTGGTGCCTGCACCGACGTCGGTGCCGATGCCCATCCGCACCCTGTGCTGCCAGCAGGCGGGCAGGCGAAACAGCCCGCTGCCGAGAAACAGGTTCGAGGTGGGGCAAAACGCCACCGCCGAACCGGTGTCATGCAGGCACTGCCACTCGCTGTGGTGAAGGTGAATCGCGTGGGCAAACACGCTGCGCTCGCCGGTCAGGCCGTAGTGGTGATACACGTCCAGATAGCGCTCGTGCTCCGGCCAGAGGTCGCTTACCCAGGCCACTTCGTTGGGGTTTTCGCTCAGGTGGGTCTGCAGCCAGGTGTCCGGAAACTCCTCTCTGAGCAGGCTGACCGCCGCAAGCAGCTCGGGGGATGAGGTCGGGGCAAAGCGCGGCGTAATGGCGTAGCCCAGGCGTCCACGGTGATGCCAGCGCTGGATCAGCGCCCGCGTCTGTCGGTAGCTCTGCTTCGCGTCTTCGCTCAGGTAGTCCGGCGTGTGTCTGTCCATCATCACCTTTCCGGCGATAAGGCGCATGTTCAGGCGCAGGGCCTCGGTAAACAGCGCCTCGACCGATTCCGGATGCAGCGTGCAAAACACCAGCGCGGTGGTGGTGCCGTTGCTCACCAGCTGCTGTATGAAAAATTCGGCGATCTCTTTCGCGTAGGCCTCATCGGAAAACTGGCTCTCCACCGGGAAGGTGTAGGTGGTCAGCCACTCCAGCAGCTGTTCGCCAAAGGCGCCGATCATCTCCGTTTGCGGATAGTGGACGTGGGTGTCAACAAAACCGGGCAGCAGCAGCCTGCCGCGCAGGTCGGTATAGCCTTTGTGCGGGTCAAGATACTGCTCGCCCTCATGCCACGGCATCTGTGCCAGAATTTTTCCGTTCTGGATAAACAGCAGGCCGTCCTCAAGGTAGCGCGCGTGTTGGGCAATGGCGTCTGCGCTGTCGCAGACCCGGGCAATATCAAAAAAAGCACCGCGTATCGCAGTCTGGTATTCCATCATGGTTCCTGCCTTCGTGTTTGCGTAGCGGGGGTAAGAAGGCTCAGCAAGAACGGTGCCAGAATGAACGGGCCGCAGATACGCTGCGGCCGGAGGGAGGGGTTACTCTTTTTGCGTCGCCACGCGGGAACCGAACGACGTCGCGCCTGCCGTTTCGCGCTCTTCCCGCGCCAGCCAGCGGTAGGTCACGCCGCCGAGGAAGACGCCAATAAACCAGCTGAAGTTCGCCACCTCATGCAGGGCCGGAATAAAGCTAATGACCAGGCCCACGGCAACGGACGGGATCAGCGCCCCAATGGCTTTCGGGTTAAAGCCGTTGCGGTACCAGTATTTGCCCTTTGGCGTGTCGTCGAACAGATCGTCGACCGACACCTTGCCGCGTTTAATCAGGTAGAAGTCGGCAATCAGAATGCCGAACAGCGGGCCGATAAACGCCCCGAGCACGTCCAGGGTGTAGTGGATAAGTTCCGGCGAGTTGAACAGGTTCCACGGGGTGAGCAGGATCGAGCCGACGGCGGCAATCATGCCCCCGGTGCGGAAGCTGATCTTCTGCGGCGAGCAGTTCGAGAAATCAAACGCCGGGGAGACGAAGTTCGCCACGATGTTGATCCCGATGGTGGCGGTGATCATCGTCAGCAGGCCAATCGCCACGGCCAGATCGTTGCCCACGCGGCTGACGGTCTCAATCGGGTCGGTGATCATGCGGCCAAACAGCGACTGGGTGCCGGACACAATCACCACGGTGACGATGGAGAACAGCAGGAAGTTAAACGGCAGGCCCCAGCGGTTGCCGCGGCGGATCTCGCCCATGCTTTTGCCGTAGCGGGAGAAGTCGCCAAAGTTGAGCAGCGGGCCGGAGAAGTAGGAGACCACCAGCGCGGTCGCGGTGATCATCTGCCAGGTCTGCTCGCCCGCGCTCAGGGATTTGCTGGCAAGGGTGAAGGAGATCCCGTCAAAGCCGGTCTTGTATACAATCCAGCCGGCGAGGGCCAGCATCACCACATAGACCGCCGGGCCGGCGATATCAATAAAGCGCTTGATGGCGCTCATGCCGTGCCAGAAGACCATCGCCTGCAGGACCCACATAATGGCAAAGCAGATCCAGCCCAGATGCGACAGGCCCAGGAACGCGCCGGTAGTGAGCGAAGAGAGCGACGGCCAGAACTTCAGCGCCACCAGCATCAGCGCGTTGGCGGCGAGATAGGTCTGAATGCCGTACCACGCAAAGGCGATAAGCCCGCGGATCACCGCTGGAATATTGGCCCCGAAGACGCCAAACGCCTGACGGCTGATCACCGCATAGGGCACGCCCGCCATCTGGCTCGGTTTGGCCACCAGGTTGGCGCACAGCTGCACGATGCAAATCCCCACCAGCAGGCAGAGCAGCACCTGCCAGCTTGCCAGCCCGAGCGTAAAGAAGCTCGCGGCGACAACATAACCCCCCATGCTGTGAACGTCCGACATCCAGAACGAAAAGATGTTGTACCAGCTCCAGTTCTGGTCACGCGTCGGTGCCAGATCCTCATTGCAAAGACGTGGGCTGTAAACCGCACCGGAATCAGCGGCCGTACCCTGCTGCGCGTTTTGACTGTTTGGCATGAAACCTGCTCCTGTGAATGAAAACCCGTTGAGTGGGAGTGCAAACGGTGTTGCAGGATCCAGGCCAAAATAATAAATCTTGTATGCAATATTTTATTTTTATGTATACGATTCGATAACGGAAAGTAAAATTCGGAGTGGTAGATGAACAACATAAACGCCCTGCAGACCGCGCCAGACCTGCATGACAAAGACGAATCGATCTTTCAGGCGCTGATGACCGCAATTGTCGAACACCAGCTGCTGCCGGGGAGCAAACTGCCGGAAGAGGCGCTGGCCGAGGTCTTTGGCGTGAGCCGCACGGGCATCCGCAAGGTGCTTCAACGACTCGCCGCTGTGCAAATGGTCACCCTGACGCCCAAGCGTGGTGCACACGTTGCCAGCCCGACGGTGGAAGAGGCGAGGCACATCTTCCGCACCCGCGCCCTGCTGGAGGTCGCCAACCTGCCGGACGTGCTGGCGCACTGCCAGCCGCCGCATCTTGTCGCGCTGGAGGCCATTATTCGCCAGGAGCAGCAGGCGCACGAGGCCTATGACGGCCCGGCGGCGATTCGCCACTCCGCCAATTTCCACATTCAGCTGCAGGCCATCTCCGGCAACCAGGTGCTCACTGAGATGGTGACCAGCCTGAGCCAGCGTTCTTCGCTGGTGATTGCCACCTGGGGAGCGCCGTGGCGTCAGGGCTGCCGCTGCAACGATCACGAGCAGCTGGTGGATCTGCTGCGCCAGAAGGCGCTTGAGCCGCTCAGCGATGCCTTAATGCACCATTTTGAACATATCGTCGCCAGCCTCTGCTTCGAGCGGGCGGGCGAGTGCCTGCCTGATTTTGCCCGGCTGTTTGCCGGCCACAAGGAGTCGTAATGTCTGTCTGTATACAAGTGATCAACCCCAACACCAGCCTCGCGATGACGGAAACCATCGGCGCGGCAGCCCGTGCGGTGGCGGCACCGGGAACGGAGATCCTCGCGGTCTGCCCGAGCGCGGGCGTGCCGTCGATAGAAGGCCACTTTGATGAGGCCATCGCCGCCGTTGGTGTCCTGGAGCAGATCAAAAAAGGCAGGGAGCAGGGCGTGGACGGTCACGTGATCGCCTGCTTTGGCGATCCGGGCCTGCTGGCGGCGCGCGAGCTGGCGCAGGGGCCGGTAATCGGCATCGCCGAAGCCGCCATGCATATGGCGACGCTGGTCGCGACGCGCTTTTCGGTGGTCACCACGCTTCCGCGCACGCTGATCATTGCCCGTCATCTGCTGCACCAGTATGGCTTTCAGGACCATTGTGCGGCGCTGCACGCCATCGACCTTCCGGTGCTGGCGCTGGAAGACGGCAGCGGTCTGGCGCAGGAGAAAGTGCGCGCGCGCTGTATACAGGCGCTGAAAGAGGATGGCTGTGGCGCCATCGTGCTGGGCTGCGGCGGCATGGCGATGCTGGCGCAGGAGCTGACCCGTGAGCTGCGCGTGCCGGTGATCGACGGCGTCAGCGCGGCGGTGAAGATGGTGGAATCGCTGGTGGCGCTGGGGCTGTCGACCAGCAAGCACGGGGATCTGGCGTTCCCGGAGAACAAAGCGTTAAGCGGGCATTTTCAGGCATTGAATTCATTTTAATTTTTGGGGGTGGCAATGGGGCTTTTCGAACAGGATTATCCGCGGGATCTGCGCGGCTACGCGGGCAACCCGCCGCACGCGCGGTGGCCGAATCAGGCGCGCATCGCCGTGCAGTTTGTGCTCAATTACGAAGAAGGGGCGGAAAACCACGTTCTGCACGGCGATGCCGGTTCCGAGCAGTTCCTGTCGGACATCATCGGCGCGGCCAGCTACCCGGACAGACACATGTCGATGGACTCCCTCTACGAATACGGCAGCCGCGCCGGGTTCTGGCGGATCCACAATGAATTTGAGAAACGCGGCCTGCCGCTGACGGTCTTCGGCGTGGCGATGGCGCTGGCGCGTCATCCGGAGATAGTCGAGGCAATCAAAGCCGCGGATTACGACGTGGTCAGCCACGGCTGGCGCTGGATCCACTACCAGAATATGGACATCAGCCAGGAGCGCGAACACCTGCACAAGGCGGTGCATGTTCTGACCGACCTGTTTGGCAAGCCGCCAACGGGCTGGTACACCGGGCGCGACAGCCCCAACACCCGCCAGCTGGTGGTGGAGCACGGCGGCTTCGACTACGACAGCGACTACTACGGCGACGATTTGCCCTTCTGGACGGAAGTGGCCTGCGGCGACGGCGCCCGCAAACCGCACCTGATTGTGCCCTATACGCTGGATGCGAACGACATGCGCTTCGCCACCGCGCAGGGGTTTAACACCGCCGAGCAGTTTTATACTTATCTGAAGGACAGTTTTGACGTGCTGTACGAAGAGGGGGAAAGCGCGCCGAAGATGATGTCCATCGGCATGCACTGCCGCCTGCTGGGGCGACCGGGGCGTTTTCGCGCGCTGCAGCGGTTCCTGGATTATGTGCAGCAGCACGAGCGGGTGTGGGTCTGTACCCGCCAGCAGATTGCAGACCACTGGCGGGAGGTGCATCCGTTTCAGAAGTAATTGAGCCGTGTTTTGCCGGGTGGCGGCTGCGCCTTACCCGGCCTACAGGGCCCACAGGGCATACGGGACATCGTAGGCCCGGTAAGCGCAGCGCCACCGGGCAGGTTTTTCAGCGTTACACCATCAAACTCACCTGCGCCGCCACGATCCGCCACCCATAGGCAAACCGTACCCACGTCTGCTGCTGGCGGCCAATACGTTCTGTGCCCTCCCGCGTAAACTCGGTGCTGCACACGGCATAATCCTCTCCGAAGGTGGTGATGACGGTGTGGCGCAGCGTCCGCTGCAGCCCGGCGGCGGGGCGCGCCGCGCGAAAGGCGCGGATTTCATCAATCCCGTACAGGTTTTCACCCGCCCCCAGCCGCACCGTGTTTTTGTCGTGCCAGAACAGCTCGTCCAGCACCGCAACGTTGTTGCTCACCAGCGCGTCCTCATAGCGGTAAAACGCGGCCGTCACCTCGGCAACCACCCACGGGAGGTTAATATCATCGTGATTCATCATGCTGCTATCTCCGCCGGACGGGCATCGGTGATGCCGCTCTCCTCCAGAACCCGCGCGACGCGCAGGCAGGCCTGCTCGTTAAACGGCGCGGCAATCAGCTGCAGGCCGATAGGCGCACCCTGCGCGGTACGCAGCGGAACGGTGGTCACGGGCAGGCCCAAAAATGATATCGGCTGAGTCAGCATCCCCATGCTGGCGCGAATGGGAAGTGGCTGACCGTTAATCTCCATGGTCTGCTCGCCCGCCAGCGTGGCGCTGCGCGGAGTGGCCGGGGCGATCAGCACGTCGGCCTGCGCAAATAAGGTTTTAAACGCCTGCCGGGCGTGCGCGCGAAACCGCTGGGCCTGAATGTACCAGGCGGAGGGGATCATCGCCCCGGCCAGCAGGCGTTCGCGGGAGTGCGGCTCAAAGCGCTCGGGCTCGCGGCGAAGCGCGGGCAGGTACTGGTTTCCCCCTTCCGAGGCGCTGATGATAAACGCCGCAGAGCGCGCCAGCTCGGCGTCCGGGAACTGCAGCTCATCCTGCACGTCGAGCGCCTTCGCCACCCGCGCCACGGCGTCTCTGGCGTCCGTGTCGCACCAGGTGGTGAAGTAGCCGCCGAGCACCGCGCAGCGCAGGCCGTCAAGCCCGCGATCGAGCAGGGGGCGCGTCTGCTCGCGGGAGCTCTCTGCCTGAAAACCGTCGCTGCTGTCCCGCCCCTGCAGCGCGTCGTACACGGACGCCAGGTCGCACACGCGGCGGGCAAAGGGGCCGATATGATCCAGGCTTGCGACAAACGGATGGCTGCCGGATCGCGACAGGCGGCCAAAGGTGGGCTTCAGGCCGTAGATGCCGCACAGGGAGGCCGGAACGCGAATCGACCCGTTGGTGTCGGTGCCGAGCGAGAAGTGCACCAGCCCGGCGGCCACGGCGGCGGCTGAGCCGCCGGACGAACCGCCCGCAATGCGCGCCAGGTCGTGCGGGTTACGCGTCGTGCCGTAGTGGCTGTTTTCGGTGGTAAAGCCGTAGGCGTAGGCGTCCATATTCACCATCCCGGTCAGCAGCCCGCCCGCGCTGCGCAGCTGGCGCACCGCGAAGCTGTCAGCGGCCGCGGCGGGGCGCTGGCTGAACAGCTCGGCCCCGGCGAGGGTGGTATGGCCTGCAACGTCGAACAGGTTTTTCACCGCGTAGGGCACGCCCGCCAGCGGCGGCAGAGGGCGCTTCTCGCGGCGCAGAGTGTCGATGTTCTCGGCTTCGGCGAGCATGCGTGCTTCCGTCACGGCGGTCCAGGCGTTGATCTGCGGGTTAACGCGCGCAATCCCCTCCAGCGTCTGGCGGGCAATCTCGCTCGCGCTCAGCTCGCCTGCGTTCAGCGCATGCTGGATCGCGCCGATACTCATCTCGTGTAGCCTCATGCTTTATACACTCCTGCGATCTCCAGACGGTCGTCGAGCGGCAGCGCCATCAGCGGGGCGGCCATGCTGGCAATGCGGCTGAACTGCAGCTGCAGCTCGGCGCGGCGGGCGTCGTCCAGCGTCACACCGAGCACGGTTTCCATTTGCGCCAGATACGCCTGCCAGTCGGGTTGTGGTGTCGTCATTTTTTCTCCTCAGAATCCGGCGGTCGCGCCGTTGCTGCGCGGGTCAAATGCCCCTTCGAACAGCCCGTTGGGGTGGCGAACAATGGCACCCGCGTGGCCCATGGCTTCACTAAAGTCAGGGAAGAGCTCCACCTCGTGACCGAGGGCCTGCAGGCGCGCGACCGTCTCGGGTGAAAAACGCCCTTCAAGCTTTAAGGTGTCCGAGGTTTGTCCCCAGGTACGTCCCAGCAGCCAGCGCGGGCGGGTGATGCTCTCCTGCAGGGGGACGCCCTGAACAACGTAGCGGGTAAAGAGCGCGGCCTGGGTTTGCGGCTGCCCGTCGCCGCCCATCGAACCGTAGACCATCACGCGACCGTCCTTCAAACGCGCCGCCGCCGGGTTCAGGGTGTGGAACGGCTGTTTGCCCGGCGCGAGGGCCAGAAGATGGGTGGGATCGAGACTGAACGATGCGCCCCGGTTCTGCCAGACGATGCCGGTATCGGGCAGCACCACGCCGCTGCCGAACTCGTGATAGATACTCTGGATAAACGACACGGCGAGCCCGCTTTTATCCATTACCCCCATCCACACCGTATCGCCGGGGCCTTTGCCGGCTCCCCACGGCGCGGCGCGGCCGTCGTCAACCCTGTCGGCAAGCGCCTGCAGGGCGGCGGGATCCAGCAGACCCTGAATATCGGTTTTCAGCGCGCGCGGGTCGGTGATGTAGGCATCCCTCAGGCCAAAGGCCAGCTTGGTGGCTTCAACAATGCGGTGAAGGGTTTCGGCGTCGTCGGCTTCCGCCATGTTCAGGCGGTCGGTAATGCCGAGTATCGCCAGCGAGACCAGCCCCTGCGTCGGCGGGGCGTGGTTAAAGATCTCCCCCTGCTGATGCTGCAGCTTCAGCGGCGCGGTGCGTCGGGCGGCGTGAGCGTTGAGATCGGCCAGCGTCACGGGGAGATCCAGCGTCTCCATGCCGCGCGCCAGGACTTCCGCCAGCGGGCCGCGATAAAAGCTGTCCAGGCCGTCCTCCACCAGGCGCGTGAGGGTCGTGGCCATGGCGGGCTGATAAAAACGGCTCCCGACCTGCGGCGGCTTGCCGTCCACCAGCCAGGTTTCCGCGAAGCCGGGAACGTCCTTCAGCTCGTCGAATTTACTGGCCGTGGCGTGGGCCTGAGAGGCTGTGACCGGCGTGCCGTTTTGCGCATAGTCAATGGCGTCGGCCAGCAGGCGAGCCAGCGGCAGCGCCCTGTCGGTCATCTCGCGCGAGACCTTCAGCGCCTCGTCCCATCCGCTCACCGTGCCAGCGACGGTTAGCGCCGCACGGGGGCCGCGATGGGGGATCTGCGTGAGCCCGTCGTAGGCGGCCAGCGTCGCGCGCGATCCCGCCGCACCGCTGGCATCAATGGCGACAGGTTCGCCTTCCGGCGGCACGATAAGCCAGAAGCCATCGCCGCCCAGCCCGTTCATGTGCGGATAAACCACGGCAATGGTGGCCGCCGCGGCGACCATTGCCTCTATCGCGCTGCCGCCTTCGCGCAGCACGGCCAGCGCGCTCTGGCTGGCGAGGTGGTGGGGCGCAACCGCCATACCGTGTGTGGAGACATTACTTTGCATGAGGAGTCCTCGTAACCCTGAAGGTCACAAGGTGCTGCAAAAGCTGTTCCAGTTCTGAAAGAAAAGTTTCAGTAAACTGGCACGTATAATGAAAGGTAGAATGAAAGGCAAAATGTGATGAAACAAAAGTTACAGAGGCGCTATGGAACAACTGGATGAACGTCTGAAAGCACAGTACCCGTCGCTGTCGCCGCAGGAGCAGCGGGTGGCGGATTTTATTTTCGACCATTTTGACGATCTCATTAGCTACAACAGCGCCGAGCTGGCGCAGCTGAGCGGGGTGTCGAAAGCCACGGTCAGCCGTCTGTTTAAGCGTCTGGGCTATGAGAAATATAAAGACATGCGCGACGAGCTGCGCACCCTGCGCCAGAGCGGGATGCCGCTCACCGATAACCGCGATGCGGTGCAGGGCAATACGCTGCTGGCGCGTCACTATAAGCAGGAGATGGCGAACCTGACCCAGTGGGTCAATGCCCTCGACGCGCAGCAGTTTGCCGACGCCATGGCCTGCATGGTTAAGGCGCGGCGCATCGTCATTATCGGCATGCGTAACGCCTATCCGGCGGCGCTGCACCTGCGCCAGCAGCTGCTGCAGGCGCGCGGTCAGGTGCTGGTCCTGCCGCAGCCGGGGCAGAGCCTGGGCGAGGAGCTGGTGGATTTAACGCCGGACGATCTGGTGGTGATGATGGCCTTCCGCCGCCGCCCGCGCATTATCCGCCCGCTGATGCAGCAGCTTCAGAGCAGCGGTATTCCGGTGCTGCTGATGTGCGAGCCGCAGGCGCACAGCCTGTTCCCGCTGGCGAGCTGGCAGCTCTGCGCCCCGCTGGACAGCGTCTCGGCCTATGACAGCTACTCCTCGGTCAACAGTCTGATCAACCTGCTGGCGAACGCCTTCCTGCATGAAATTCTCGATAAAGGCCGTCCGCGCATTCACGAGATTGCCTCCCTCTACCAGCAGCTGGACGAACTCGAACAGCGATAATGGGGCATCAGGCTGGTGCTTTGCATTGAAATGGTGCAATTGAACGGGGCGAAAATAGAGAGTATTTTCGCCCCGTCCACGTTTTATCAGGCTTTAAGAGAAAATTCCCCGCTTCGCCTTATCTGGCACATTAGTTGCAAAATCACACTAAAAGAATCTTTTGTTTCATGTTAACGTTACGGGGAAGCACCATGAAAAAATTGTTGATTGCACTGGCCGGGGCCGCATGCCTCTTCACACAGCTGCCGGCAAAGGCTGACCAGCTTCAGGATATCGAGAAGCGCGGCACCATTCGCATTGCCGTGCCGCAGGACTTCCCGCCGTTTGGCTCGGTGGGGACCGATCTGCAGCCGCAGGGCTACGACATCGACATGGCGCGCTACCTGGCTAAACAGATGAAGCTCAAGCTGCAGCTGGTGCCGGTGACCAGCGCCAACCGCGTGCCGTACCTGCAAACCGACAAGGTGGACCTGGTCATTTCCAGCCTCGGTAAAAACCCGGAGCGCGAGAAGGTAATCGACTTCAGCCGCGCCTATGCGCCGTTCTTCCTCGGCGTGTTTGGTCCGAAAGGCGCCGAGCTGAAGGACGCCGCCGCGCTGAGCGGAAAAACCATCGGCGTGACGCGCGGGGCGGTGGAGGACATGGTGCTGACCGGCCTGGCGCCGAAAGACGCGGACGTGAAGCGCTACGAAGACAACAACACTACGCTCTCCGCTTACCTCTCCGGACAGGTGCAGTACGTGGCGACCGGCAACCTCGTGGTGGCAGCCATTTCGCGCCAGAACGCGGCGAAAGCCCCGGTGCCGAGCTTTATGCTGAAAGACTCGCCGTGCTTTATTGGCCTGAAGAAGAACGAACCGGCCCTGAAGGCAAAAGTGGATGCGCTGATCGAGCAGGGCATCAAGGACGGCACGCTGAACGGCCTGTCTGAGCAATGGCTGAAGGCCCCGCTGCCGGCAAACCTTGGCGCCTGAGCCGATGACGGAGCAACTTGATTTTTCAGCCCTCTGGCCGCACTGGCCGGAGCTGCTGGCCGGACTGTGGGTCACTATTCAGCTGACGGTGATGGCCACCGTCGGCGGGCTGGCGACGGGGATTTTCGGGGCGGCAATCCGCAGCGGACGCACCACCTGGTTCAGCCGCATCTGGGGCGCGTACGTGGAAATCATCCGCAACACGCCGTTTGTGGTGCAGCTATTTTTCATCGTCTTCGGCCTGCCGAATCTGGGGCTGAAGATGACGGCGGGGGAAGCGGCGCTGCTGGCCATGGTGGTGAACCTGGGCGCCTACAGCACCGAGATTATCCGCGCGGGCATTCAGGTCACGCCGAAAGGGCAGTGGGAGGCCGGTCGCGTGCTGGGGCTGACCCGCCTGCAGACCTTTATTCGCGTGGTGCTGCCGCCCGCGCTGCAGCGCATTTACCCGGCGCTGGTGAGCCAGTGCATCATCGTGATGCTCGGCTCGTCGGTGGTATCGCAGGTCTCCTATGAAGAGCTGACCTTCGCCGCCAACCTGATCCAGTCCAGAACGTTTTTAAGCTTTGAGGTTTATCTGGTGACAACCGGGATTTACTTAGCGCTGTCGATTACCCTGCGCCAGCTGATGATGGCGGCAGGACGGAAATGGCTGGGGGTGCAGGCATGATGACCACCTTTACCGACTGGGACATTATTCGCAACCTGCTGCTGGCCGGACGCTGGACGGTGCTGCTGTCGCTGGTGGCGTTCGTCGGCGGGGCGGCGGTGACGCTGCCGCTCCTGCTGCTGCGCCTCACCGGCGGGCGCGCGGTGAAGCGCATCATCCGCGGCTATATTGAGCTGTTTCAGGGCACGCCGCTGCTGATGCAGCTGTTCCTGGCCTTCTTTGGCGTGGCGCTGTTCGGCATCGACGTCTCGCCGTGGACCGCCGCCTCGCTGGCGCTGACGTTCTACACCAGCGCGTTTCTGCTCGATATCTGGAACGGCAGCATTCGCGCCCTGCCGAAAGGGCAGTGGGAAGCCTCGCGCTGTCTGGGGCTGACCTTCGGCCAGACCCTGTTTCGCGTGGTCGCCCCGCAGGCGCTGCGCATCGGCATTGCGCCGACGGTCGGCTTTGCCGTGCAGGTGATCAAGGGCACCGCGCTGGCGTCGATTATCGGCTTTATCGAGCTGACCAAGGCCGGGACTATGCTGACCAACGTAACCTATCAGCCGTTTAAGGTCTTTGCGCTGGTGGCGCTCGGCTACTTTATTCTGTGCTATCCGCTGTCGCGCTACAGCCGCTATCTGGAGACGAAATTCAATGCCTCTCATCACCATTAATCAGGTGCAGAAGTACTACGGCGATAACCACGTGCTCAAGGGCGTCGATCTGGATATCGACATGGGCCAGGTGATCTCCATCATCGGGCGCAGCGGATCGGGCAAAAGCACGCTGCTGCGCTGCATCAACGGCCTGGAAGGGTATCAGGACGGCAGCATCAAGCTGGGCGGCATGACCATTACCGACCGGGATTCCCAGGCGCGTGAAATCAGCCGCTCGGTCGGGATGGTGTTCCAGAGCTTCAACCTGTTCCCTCACATGACGGCGCTGGAGAACGTGATGCTCGCCCCGCGTCGGGTGCTGAAAAAAAGCGCCGCCGAATGCCGGGCGCTGGCGCAGCAGATGCTGGAGAAGGTTGGCCTCGGCGATCGTCTGGATTACTACCCGTCGAGCCTCTCCGGCGGCCAGCAGCAGCGCGTGGCGATTGCCCGCGCGCTGGCGATGTCGCCGAAAGTGTTACTCTGCGACGAGATCACCTCCGCGCTGGATCCGGAGCTGGTGGGCGAAGTGCTCAAAGTGCTGGAGCAGCTGGCGGCCGAGGGGATGACGCTCATACTGGTTACCCATGAAATGAATTTTGCCCGCGAAGTGGGCGACCGCGTGGTGTTTATGCACCAGGGGAAAGTCTGGGAGCAGGGCGACAGCAAAACGCTGTTCGCCAACCCGCAAACCACGGAACTGAAGCAGTTCATCTCCTCCGTGCGCGGCCTCAACTGATAAGGACTGAACAATGGATATCGCACAATTTCCGCAAATCAATCCGCCCCAGCGCCTGCTGATGGGGCCGGGCCCGATCAACGCCGACCCGCGCGTGCTGCGCGCCATGTCGAGCCAGCTGATCGGCCAGTACGATCCGGCCATGACCCACTACATGAACGAGGTGATGGCGCTCTACCGCGGGGTGTTCCGCACCGAAAACCGCTGGACGATGCTGGTGGACGGCACCTCCCGTGCGGGAATTGAGGCCATTCTGGTCTCCGCCATTCGCCCGGGAGATAAGGTGCTGGTGCCGGTCTTTGGCCGCTTTGGCCACTTGCTGTGCGAAATTGCCCGCCGCTGCCGCGCGGAGGTGCATACCATCGAGGTGCCGTGGGGCGAGGTGTTTACCCCGGACCAGGTCGAGGATGCGGTTAAGCGTATTCGTCCGCGCCTGCTGCTGACCGTGCAGGGCGACACCTCCACCACCATGCTGCAGCCGCTCGCGGAGCTGGGTGCCATCTGCCGCCGCTATGACGTGCTGTTTTATACCGACGCCACCGCGTCGCTCGGCGGTAACGCGCTGGAGACCGACGCCTGGGGGCTGGACGCCGTCTCGGCCGGGATGCAGAAGTGCCTCGGCGGCCCGTCGGGCACGTCGCCGATCACGCTTAGCGCGCGGATGGAAGAGGCGATCCGCCGCCGCAAGTGCGTGGAAGAGGGCATTCGCACCGACGCCCACCGCGACGGCGACGAGGAGATGATCTACTCCAACTACTTCGATCTCGGCATGGTGATGGACTACTGGGGGCCGGAACGCCTGAACCACCACACCGAAGCCACTACCGCGCTGTTTGGCGCCCGCGAATGCGCGCGGCTGATCCTGCAGGAAGGGCTGGATAACGGCATCGCCCGCCACAGGCTGCACGGCGATGCGCTGCTGAAGGGCATTCAGGCGATGGGGCTGGAGACCTTCGGCGACCTGAAGCACAAGATGAACAACGTGCTGGGCGTGGTGATCCCGCAGGGCGTCAACGGTGACCAGGTGCGTAAGCTGATGCTGGAGGATTTTGGGATTGAAATCGGCACCTCGTTTGGCCCGCTGCACGGCAAAGTGTGGCGCATTGGCACCATGGGCTATAACGCGCGCAAGGACTGCGTGATGACCACCCTGAGCGCGCTGGAGTCGGTGCTGAACTACCTCAAATTCACCACCACGCAGGGGGCCGCCATGCAGGCCGCGTGGGACCACTATAGCCGCGAGACGCCGCAATGAGCCCGGCGGCAGAGCGGGTGATGGCGCGCGCCGACGCGCTGGCCGCCATCAGCGAAACCCCGGATGCGCTGACACGGGTCTATCTCTCCACGCAGCATCTGCAGGCCAACCAGCTGGTCGGGGAGTGGATGCGCCAGGCGGGCATGACCGTCTGGCAGGACAGCGTGGGCAACATTTGCGGACGCTATGAAGGCGCGCAGGAAGGGGCGCAGGCGGTGCTGCTCGGCTCGCATCTGGATACCGTGCGCAACGCCGGGCGCTACGACGGCATGCTCGGGGTGCTCACCGCCATCGAAGTGGTGGACAGCCTGCACCAGCAGGGTCTGCATCTGGCGCAGGCCATAGAAATTGTCGGCTTTGGCGACGAAGAGGGAACCCGTTTTGGGATCACCCTGTTAGGCAGCCGGGGCATCACCGGCACCTGGCCGCAGGGCTGGCTGGAGACGTGCGATGCTCATGGCATCAGCGTGGCGCAGGCGATGGTGCAGGCGGGGCTCGATCCTGCCCGCGTGGCGCTCGCGGCACGTCATCAGGACGATTTCAGCGCCTGTCTGGAACTGCACATCGAACAGGGGCCGTGTCTGGAGCAGGAAGGGCTGGCGCTGGGCGTGGTGGAAGCCATTAACGGCGCGCGCCGCCTCAGCTGCCGCTTCACCGGCGAGGCCGGGCATGCGGGTACCGTGCCGATGAATCACCGCAAGGATGCCCTGGCCGCCGCCGCCGAGTGGATGGTGCTGATCGAAAACACCACCCGACAGCAGGGCGGCAACCGGGTGGCGACGGTCGGTGAGCTGCGCTGCGTGCCCGGCGCGGTCAACGTGATCCCCGGCGAGGTTGCGCTCTCGCTGGATATTCGCGGCCCGCAGGATGCCCCGCTTGACGCGCTGCTCGCTGAACTGTTGGCGCAGGCGCAGGCGATTGCCGCGCGTCGCGGTCTGCGCTTCAGCGCCGAGGAGTTTTACCGGATCGCCGCCACGCCGTGCGATGCGCGTTTGCAGGATCTGCTGGGACAGGCCGTTGAGTCGGTGCAGGGGCGCTCATTATCGCTGCCGAGCGGCGCCGGGCATGACACCATCGCCCTGGCAGAACGCTGGCCGGTCGGCATGCTGTTTGTGCGCTGCAAAGGGGGCATCAGCCACCATCCGGCGGAATCGGTGATGGCTGAGGATGTTGCCCTGGCGATTGAGGCGTTTGGGCGGGCGGTGAGAAAGCTGGCTGACGGTGGCGCGCGTTAAGCCACCGAACGCACCGCATCTTCGATATCCGCGCTCACCCGGACATCCTGCTCGTCAAAGACCATGCAGTGGCGATCGTCGAAGGCCACGTCTATCTTCTGCCAGGGCGCGAACTTCACGTCGCCCGGCAGCAAGATCTTCACGTTGTCATGGCCGTAGCATTGTCCAAACAGGTAAGTATTGTTCCCCAGCCGCTCCACTACTTCACAGCTAAATTCCAGCCGCGTGCCGCGGTGAAGGTCAGTGGTTAAATGTTCCGGACGGATGCCCAGCGTAACCTGGCTGCCCGGCTGCAGCGGTGTGGTGGTTATCGCGAGCGTGAGCGACTTCTGCTGCGACAACCTGACGGTGAACTTGCCCGGCTGCCAGGCCTCAACGGTCGCCGGCAGAAAGTTCATCTTCGGAGAACCGATAAACCCGGCGACAAACTTATTCGCCGGTTTGTAATAGAGATCCATCGGGGCGCCCATCTGCTCCACTTTGCCGTAGTTCATGACCACAATTTTATCGGCCAGCGTCATGGCCTCAATCTGGTCGTGGGTGACATACACCATGGTGGTTTTCAGCTCCTGGTGCAGGCGAGCGAGGTGCAGGCGCATCTCCACGCGCAGTTCGGCATCCAGGTTGGAAAGCGGCTCATCGAACATAAAGACGCGCGGGTTACGCACGATAGCGCGGCCAATCGCGACGCGCTGGCGCTGGCCGCCGGAGAGCTGTTTGGGCTTGCGGTCCAGCAGGTGAGAAAGCTGCAGCGTTTTGGCGACCATCTCGACCTGATGGCGGATCTGATCTTTCGGCACTTTATTCACCTTCAGCCCGTAGCCCATGTTTTCGGCCACCGTCATGTGCGGATAGAGCGCGTAGGACTGAAAGACCATCGCCACCCCCCGGTGGGAAGGGGCAATGTCGTTCATCACCTCGTTACCGATCAGCACTTCACCCTCGCTTATCTCCTCCAGCCCGGCAATCATGCGCAGCATCGTGGATTTGCCACAGCCGGAAGGCCCGACGAATACGGCAAACTCACCGTCCTCTATATCAAGATTAACGTTGTGGAGCGTGACGGTGTCGCCAAAGCGCTTGGTGACATTCCTCAATTGTATGTTCGACATCAGTGTTCCCCAGGTAAACCGCCGGGTATGTTTTACGTATAACAATCACGTTCAACGTGGCCGGACGGTGCAATTTGTCTGCCTTGACTATAACTTCCAGCATTCATGCGCCCTATACAGATATTCCATTAATGTTATGACGATCACACAACTTGCAGTTTTATGTAGAGTTATCATGATGTGAAGGGTAGCGTATAGCCAACCAAAGGCATTTGATGTCATACGTACAGCGCCAGTTTTAACAGGATGTATAGCGGGGTTTGTAGGGCGTCAGATGCAATAACAACCATAAAATTGTTATACCTTCACATGAGGTTGATAATGAAAAAGAACATACTCGCTGCTCTGATCCTCTCTACGCTCGCGGTTCAGGCTCACGCTACCGCGCAGCTTAACGTCTGGGAAGACATCAAGAAGTCGTCCGGTATTAAAGATGCGGTCGCGGACTTTGAAAAACAGTACGACGTTAAGGTCAACGTGCAGGAAACCCCTTACGCACAGCAGCTGGAAAAACTGCGCCTGGACGGCCCGGCAGGCATTGGCCCGGACGTGCTGGTCATTCCTAACGATCAGCTGGGCGGCGCCGTCGTACAAGGGTTATTGACCCCCCTGAATCTGGACAATAAGCAGACCGAACAGTACACCCCGGCCTCGATTAACGCCTTCAAAATGGATAACGCCCTCTACGGCGTGCCGAAAGCGGTTGAGACGCTGGTGCTGATCTACAACAAAGATCTCATCGACAAGCCGCTCAACTCGCTGCAGGACTGGTATGACTTTTCTAAACAGCAGCGCGCAAAAAACCAGTACGGTCTGCTCGCCAAGTTCGATCAGATTTACTACAGCTGGGGCGCGATCTCCCCGATGGGAGGCTACATCTTCGGTCAAAACGATAAAGGCGGCTATAACGCCAGCGACGTCGGCCTGAACAAGCCGGGCGCGGTAGAAGCCGTGACGTACCTGAAAAAATTCTACGCTGACGAGATTTTCCCTGCCGGGATAGTCGGCGACAACGGCCTGAACGCAATCGACTCCCTGTTTACCGAAAAGAAAGCGGCAGCCGTCATCAACGGCCCGTGGGCGTTCCAGCCTTATGAAGCGGCAGGCATCAACTACGGCGTGGCGCCGCTGCCCACGCTGCCGGACGGCAAGCCAATGAGCTCCTTCCTCGGCGTGAAAGGCTACGTCGTTTCCACCTGGAGCAAGGACAAAGCGCTGGCGCAGAAATTTATCGAATTCATCAACAAGCCGCAGTACGTGAAAACCCGCTACGTGGCCACGCGGGAGATCCCGCCGCTGACCGCAATGATCGACGATCCGGTAATCAAGAACGACGAGAAGGCGAGCGCCGTTGCGGTGCAGGCCGCGCGAGCCACCGCCATGCCGGGTATCCCTGAAATGGGCGAAGTCTGGGGGCCGGCCAACGCCGCGCTGGAGCTGAGCCTGACCGGCAAACAGGATCCCAAAGCCGCGCTGGACGGCGCAGAGAAACAGGTCCAGATGCAAATCGAAGCCATGCAGGCCAGCAACCAGTAATTTTCTGACGTCGCAGAACGGGAGGCCACTCTCCCGTTTTATTGAAAGGAGTTGTCTGTGAGTATCATCCCGGAAAATTTTGCCAGACCGCACGGGGCCGGGCGTCACGCCTGGACCGGCCTGCTGCTGGCGGTCATCCCCGGCTTCGGCCAGTTCTATCACCGCCAGTGGCTGAAGGGCGTTATCTTCCTGGTGCTGCTGGCCAGTTTTATCGGCGTTTTTGCCGATTTCCTGCGCGAAGGGCTTTGGGGGCTGGTGACGCTGGGGGAGGAAGTGCCGCGGGATAACTCCATCTTCCTGCTGGCAGAAGGGATCATTAGCGTACTGATCGCCGCCTTTGGCGTGATGGTGTATTACCTGTCGATGCGCGATGCCTGGGTTAACGGTCGAAAACGTGATGAAGGGCTGGGGCTAAACAGCGTGCGTAAGCAGTATCAGATGCTGCTAAGCGACGGCTTTCCGTATCTGATGATCACGCCGGGCTTTATTCTGCTGGTGTTTGTGGTGGTTTTCCCGATCCTGTTCGGTTTTGCCATCGCCTTTACTAACTACAATCTTTACCACACGCCGCCGGCTAAGCTGGTGGATTGGGTTGGGTTTAAGAACTTCGTCAATATTTTCACGCTCTCCATCTGGCGCTCAACCTTCTTCGACGTCCTGCAGTGGACGGTGGTTTGGACGCTGCTCGCCACCACGCTGCAATGTACCGTGGGCGTGCTGCTGGCTATCCTGGTGAACCAGAAAGACCTGCGCTTTAAGCCGCTTATCCGCACCATTTTCATTCTGCCGTGGGCGGTGCCGGGTTTTGTCACCATTCTGGTGTTTGCCGGAATGTTCAATGACTCTTTCGGTGTGATAAACAACGCCATTCTGGCCTTCTTCGGCATTGCGCCGAAAGCCTGGATGACCGATCCGTTCTGGACCAAAACGGCGCTGATCCTGATGCAGACCTGGCTCGGCTTCCCGTTTGTTTTTGCTATGACCACCGGCGTGCTGCAGGCGATCCCTGACGATCTGTACGAAGCCGCCACCATGGACGGGGCCAGCAGTGCGACCAAGCTGCGCACCATCACGCTGCCGCTGGTGCTTTATTCCATTGCGCCAATACTGATTACCCAATACACCTTCAACTTCAATAACTTCAACATCATCTACCTGTTCAATAACGGCGGACCAGCGGTGGTGGGGTCCAATGCGGGTGGGACAGATATCCTGGTGTCGTGGATCTACAAGCTCACCATGTCGTCGTCGCAGTACGCGATTGCGGCGACCATCACTATCCTGCTGTCGATCTTTGTCGTCGGTCTGGCGCTGTGGCAGTTCCGCGCCACCAAATCTTTCAAAAACGACGACATGGCGTAAGGGACGTAACAATGGCTCAATCACAAAGTATTAAACGTGAGAAGTGGGTACGCCTCTCGCTCTCCTGGCTGGTTATCGTGCTGGTGTCGACGATTATCATCTACCCGCTGGTGTGGACGGTCGGCGCGTCGTTTAACGCGGGTAATAGCCTGCTCAGCTCCTCAATTATTCCTGAGAACTTTTCGGTGCAGCACTATGCCGACCTGTTTAACGGCCAGGTGAACTACATGACCTGGTACTGGAACTCGATGAAAATCAGCTTCCTGACCATGGTACTGACCCTCATCAGCGTCAGCTTTACCGCCTATGCCTTTTCGCGCTTTCGCTTTAAGGGACGCCAGAACGGGCTGATGCTGTTCCTGCTCCTGCAGATGATCCCCCAGTTCTCGGCGCTGATTGCCATTTTCGTGCTGTCGCAGCTTTTGGGCCTCATCAACAGCCATCTGGCGCTGGTGCTGATCTACGTGGGCGGCATGATCCCGATGAATACCTACCTGATGAAAGGTTACCTCGACGCCATCCCGAAAGATCTGGATGAATCCGCGCGCATGGACGGGGCCAGTAATTTCCGGATTTTCATCGAAATTATCATGCCGCTTTCGAAGCCGATTGTGGCGGTGGTGGCGCTGTTCTCCTTCACCGGGCCGCTGGGGGATTTCATCCTCTCCAGCACGATTCTGCGCACCCCGGACAAATACACCTTACCCATCGGGCTCTATAACCTGGTGGCGCAAAAAATGGGTGCCAGCTACACCACCTACGCGGCAGGCGCGGTGTTGATTGCGGTGCCGGTAGCGATCCTCTATCTGGCATTACAAAAATACTTCGTCTCCGGCCTGACCTCCGGGAGTACCAAAGGATAATCATGAAAAGACTCAAACCTGCTTTACTTGCCGTTTGCCTCTCCTGCGGCCTTGCCGCGAGCGCGTTTGCGGCGGACGGGGTGAAAACGCGTCCTTTTAACGCCATGCCCGCGGACTTTATCAAGGGCGCGGATATTTCGACGCTGCTGGAAGCGGAACAGCACGGCGCCAAATTTTATAACAACAGCGGCCAGCAGCAGGACGCGATTGCGATCCTGAAGGCTAACGGGGTGAACACCGTGCGCCTGCGCCTGTGGGTTGACCCGCAGGATGCCGACGGCAACACCTACGGCGGCGGCAGTAATAATCTCGAAAACACCCTCGCGCTGGCGAAGCGCGTAAAGGCGCAGGGCCTCAAGCTGCTGCTCGATTTCCACTACAGCGACTTCTGGACCGATCCGGGCAAACAGTTTAAGCCAAAAGCCTGGGAGAAGATGGGCTACCCGCAGCTGAAAACGGCAATTCATGACTACACCCGCGACACGATTGCCCGCTTTAAGAAAGAGGGCGTATTGCCGGACATGGTGCAGATAGGAAACGAAATTAACGGCGGCATGCTGTGGCCGGAAGGGAAAAGCTGGGGGCAGGGCGGCGGCGAATTCGACCGCCTGGCCGGGCTGCTCAACGCCGCGATTGGTGGACTGAAGGAGAACCTGACCGACGGCGAGCAGGTGAAAATCATGCTGCATCTGGCTGAAGGCACCAAAAATGACACCTTCCGCTGGTGGTTTGATGAAATCACGAAGCGCGGCGTGCCGTTCGATATCATCGGCCTGTCGATGTACACCTACTGGAACGGCCCGATTAGCGCGCTGAAGACCAACATGGATGACATCAGCAGGCGCTATAACAAAGACGTGATTGTGGTGGAAGCGGCCTATGGCTATACGCTGGAGAACTGCGATAACGCCGAGAACAGCTTCCAGGCTAAAGAGGAAAAGGACGGCGGCTATCCCGGCACCGTTCAGGGTCAGTACGACTATATTCACGATTTAATGCAGTCCGTGATTGATGTGCCTGACCGTCGCGGCAAGGGCATCTTTTACTGGGAACCGACCTGGATTGCCGTTCCGGGCACCACGTGGGCCACCAAAACCGGCATGAAATATATCCATGACGAGTGGAAAGAGGGTAATGCCCGTGAGAATCAGGCGTTATTTGATTGCCAGGGCAAAGTGCTGCCGTCAATCACGGTATTTAACTAGTTTTTATCTTCATTCAGGACGTTTTAAATATGAATAAATTTGCGCCTTTAAGTCCAAAGGTCGCGGCGTTATTGCATGGCGCCGACTATAACCCGGAGCAATGGGAGAATTACCCCGGTATTATTGAAAAAGATATCGCCATGATGCAGCAGGCGAAATGTAATGTCATGTCGGTGGGGATATTTAGCTGGGCGAAACTGGAGCCTCAGGAAGGGGAATATGATTTTGCCTGGCTGGACAGCATTATTGAAAAACTCTATGCGGCGGGCATTCATATATTTCTCGCTACGCCGAGCGGCGCGCGTCCGGCATGGATGTCGCAAAAATATCCTGAAGTGCTGCGCGTCGGACGCAACCGCGTCCCCGCGCTGCACGGCGGGCGTCACAACCACTGCATGTCGTCTCCGGTTTACCGCGAAAAGACGATGAAAATTAACAGCCTGCTGGCGGCGCGTTATTCGCATCATCCGGCGGTGCTGGGCTGGCATATCTCCAATGAGTACGGCGGCGAATGCCACTGTAGCCTGTGCCAGGAACGCTTCCGCGACTGGCTAAAGGCGCGCTACAAAACCCTCGACGCGCTGAACCATGCGTGGTGGAGCACCTTCTGGAGCCATACCTACACCGACTGGTCGCAAATTGAGTCCCCCGCGCCGCAGGGGGAAGTGTCGATTCACGGCCTGAATCTCGACTGGCGCCGCTTCAATACCGCGCAGGTCACCGATTTTTGCCAGCATGAAGTGGCGCCGCTGAAGGCCGCCAATGCCGACCTGCCGGTAACGACCAACTTTATGGAGTATTTCTACGATTATGACTACTGGCAGCTGGCGAAAGCGATCGACTTCATCTCCTGGGACAGCTACCCGATGTGGCACAAGGAGAAAGACGAAACGCAGCTGGCCTGCTATACCGCCATGTACCACGACATGATGCGCAGCCTGAAGGGCGGTAAACCCTTTGTGCTGATGGAGTCCACGCCGAGCACCACCAACTGGCAGCCGACCAGCAAGCTGAAAAAGCCGGGGATGCATATTCTCTCCTCTGTTCAGGCGGTGGCGCACGGGGCGGATTCGGTGCAGTACTTCCAGTGGCGTAAGAGCCGCGGGTCGGTGGAGAAATTCCACGGTGCGATTATCGATCACGTGGGGCATCTTGATACCCGCGTCGGGCGCGAAGTGACGCGTCTGGGGGAGATGCTGGCCCGTCTGCCTGAGGTGGTGGGGTGCCGCACCGACGCGCGCGTGGCCATTATCTTTGACCAGCAAAACCGCTGGGCGCTGGACGATGCCGAAGGCCCGCGCAACATGGGGCTGGAGTACGAAAAAACCGTCAACGAACACTATCGTCCGTTCTGGGAAAAGGGCATCGCGGTCGACGTCATCGACGCTGACGGCGATCTGAGCCGCTACGCGCTGGTGATTGCCCCCATGCTCTACATGGTGCGCGAAGGTTTCGCCGAGCGGGCGGAAGCCTTTGTGGCCGCGGGCGGGCATCTGGTGACGACCTACTGGAGCGGGGTAGTGGATGAGACCGATCTCTGCCACCTCGGCGGTTTCCCGGGCCCGCTGCGCAAGCTCCTCGGCATCTGGGCGGAAGAGATTGACTGCCTGGGCGAGGGGGAGCGAAACCTGGTTCAGGGGCTGGCGGGCAATGCGGCGGGCCTGCAGGGGCCGTATCAGGTCAGGCATCTGTGCGAGCTGATCCATACTGAATCCGCGCAGGCGCTGGCGACCTACCGGGATGATTTCTACGCAGGTCGCCCTGCGGTGACGGTCAACCGCTTTGGCAAAGGCAAGGCGTGGCACGTGGCGTCGCGTAACGATCTGCCGTTCCAGCGCGATTTCTTTGCCGGGATTATCGACGAGCTGGCGCTGCCGCGCGCGGTCGAGGGGGATTTCCCGCCGGGCGTGGTCGCGACGGCGCGCACGGATGGCGAAACCGCCTGGGTGTTTGTGCAGAACTACACGGCCCAGCAGCAGCTCATCACGCTGCCGCAGGGGTATACCGACTGCATGACCGATGCCGCCGCTGCGGGCGATATCGTGCTGCTTCCCTGGGACTGTCGGGTGCTCAGGCGTAAAGCGTAAGAACCGCCCGGCGGCGCTGCGCTTGCACGGGCCTACAAAACCCGTAGGCCGGGTAAGCGCAGCGCCACCCGGCAACAAGGCACAAAACGCCTGCTCCCCGAGCAGGCATTTTTTTATCTGCATACAGAGAGGCGTATTATGGACAGTCAAATTACTCAGCGTTTAATTCCGGCATTTGGCGGCGACGATAATATCGAGCACGTCGAAGCCTGTATTACCCGCCTGCGCGTGACGGTAAAAGATTTAAATAAGGTCGATTCCCAGGCGATACAGAATGAGGGGGCGCTGGGGGTGATTATTATCGGCCAGCAGGTGCACGCTATATTCGGCAGGCAGTCTGATACATTACGGAAATTATTAGACGAACATTTTAATCAGTAAATATAAAAAAGGGATAGCCAAAGTAATGGCTATCCCAAAGCAGTAAAATAGACTGCAGGTTGCTGGAGATACGATAACGATTAACGCAAATTATAAATTACGACTTACCACCAGGCCTCGACCTGCACACCGAAGTTCCAGGTATTATTCGCGGTGCCATCTTCGAAGGATTGCCCTTTTTCGGAGTCATTCAGGTAAGAGGCAAAGACGCGCAGCTCAGGACGCGACATAAAATCAGGTCCGTCTGCCAGCCCCAGCGCGAGGGTGTACTTCTCGCCGCTCTGCTTGTACTTAGTGCCGTCGGTATAAGTATCTTCCTGGTAGAATCCGCCCACTTCGCCAATCAGACGCACGTACTCGGTGAACTGATACTGCGCGCGCCCCACCAGCGATACCAGGCGTGATTTGTCCGTGTACTGCGTGGTGTCGTCTGCCGAGCCCCATGTCAGAACGTGGTTAAAGGAGAACTTGTCGGTAATCGGAATTAAGCCGGTGTTAATCACGCGGTAGCCGGTGGCGTCGTTCACGTAGTTCCACATGTCGTACCAGCCCCCACCCTGTGACACCATGTTCTGGGCCAGACCTTTATTGGCGTACTGCAGCACCAGCTTGTTATAGCCGCCAAACATATCCTGGCTGATCTCACCGGTGACCATTACGCCGTTATCGGCCTCGTACAGTCCGCCGTACTCTTTCTGCTTGTTGGTCGGGTTTGGCATGGCGTAATCAATACCCACTTCCGTCCACGCGCCCGCCCACGGCTTCCAGCCCGCATAGCGAAGGTCGATGTAGTTGATGTTAACGTCGCTGTCGCCATCCACGCGGTAGTCCACGTCGTTGGCATCGCCGCGGATCCACGCAACGGAGACTGCGCCCGGGCCAAGCGTGTAGTTCTCGATACCCGCACCGGAGCCGGAAATATTCCAGTATTTGGTATCAATGATGTGCAGGTCATGGCGCTGGTAGTAGCGCTTACCGCCCCAAATCACCGCATTGGGATCCCCGGGGATCAGCCCCTTGATCTGCAGGTTAAGCTGGCGCAGGCCGAACTGGGCATCGTCATCTAAGGTGGTTTCATTGTCGTTGGAGCCGTCTGAGACCATGCTCACCATGCTGTCGAGATAGAAACTGACGTCGTTCTTTTTGTATACCTCGGAGCCCAGCTCCAGCTCGCCGTAGGTGTCGGCCTCGTTCCCGAGACGGCCAATTTTGTTTTTTTGCCACTCCTCCATCCCACCATCCCGTGAGACGCCCACGCCGGAGCGAAGATATCCATGAAAATCAATCGGTACTGAAGACGCTGCAAACAGCGAAGGCGATGCCAGCGCGGCAGCCAACGCAACAGATACAGAGCGGATCGTCGTGTTCATTGTAACCCTCTTATTGTTTTGTAATACGTTCACAAATCCGCTGTCATAAAATGCCTAAACCCGTTAACTGGCAATTGCGCGATCCGAAATGTGTGATTAACTGCAAATAAAATAGACAATTTTGTTACGAGTAATGAGATCGGACACAAATTATGGCATTGTGAGCGTCATACTTTTTGATGGTGTTATGCCCACAGCGAGAGGGTGGTAAGCGTTTTTTTTCAGCACCCCTGTTACAATCAGCGCATAACAACATAAGGAACCGGACCATGAAGTCGAAAAGCGCAACGTTAGAGGACGTGGCACGCCATGCGGGCGTCTCCTATCAGACCGTGTCCAGGGTACTGAATAAATCTGCCAATGTATCCGACGCCACGCGCATCAAGGTGGAGAAATCCATAGAGTTATTGCGGTATGTACCCAACCGACTGGCTCAGCAGCTGGTGGGCAAGCAGAGCCAGACCGTTGGGCTGGTGACCATTTCGCTGGCGCTGCACGCGCCTTCGCAGGTTGCGGCGGCGGTGAAACGCTATGCCAATGTGGAAGGCTACCAGGTACTGATCTCAATGATTGATGAGAACGTCAACCACAGCATCCAGGACTCCATCAACGAGCTGAAATCCCAGCTGGTGAGCAAAGTGATCATCAACGTGCCGCTGGAGGCTGAAGCGGCGCAGAAAATCGCCGCCGACAACGACGACATTGTCTGCCTGTTCCTCGACGTTGACCCGTACAGTTCCGTGTTTAACGTTTCGTTTAATCCGGCGGACGGCACCCGCGCCAGCGTCAAATATCTTTACGAGCTGGGGCATCGCGACATTGCCCTGCTGGCGGGGCCGGCGTCTTCCGTGTCGGCGCAGCTGAGGCTGAAAAGCTGGATCGAGACCCTGAAGGGCTACGGTCTGGAGCCAGCATCGGTCATTCGCGGCAACTGGGATGCGCAAAGCGGTTATTCGGGAGCGTTGCAAATGCTGCGGGAAACGGCGCAGTTTACCGCCGTGCTGGTGGCGAACGACCAGATGGCGCTCGGCGTGCTGAGCGCGTTCCATCAGCAGCAGATTTCAATTCCGGGCGAGAAGTCGGTGATTGGCTACGATGACACCTATGAAAGCTCATTCTTCTACCCGGCGCTGACGACGGTATCGCTGGATTTAGATCTGCAGGGTAAAGAGGCGGTGCGCCGCATTCTCGACAGCGGTGAAGAGAATGCCCAGCGCATGTCCTCAATTTTACCTGCCCGTCTGGTGGTGCGTCAGTCCACCGGGCCGAAAGGGGAGAAAGGGAAAAACCTGCAGGCGCTTGCCCAGCAGCTGCGTGAGATCGCGCATCAGCTCGGCGATGCGTAGCGAAGTGAGCACCTCAATCACGTGCGTGAATGAGGTGCTCGCAAGCTTACTCCAGCCCCAGCGTGTACTGGGCAATTTTGAAGTAGATAATCAGCCCGGTACCGTCGATAAGCGTCGCGATAAACGGCGCGGAGACGACCGCCGGGTCAATGCCGCAGCGCTTGAGCACCATTGGAATGACGGACGACACAATCGCACTCCAGAGCGTAATGCACACCAGCGTCAGGCTGACGATAAGCGTGATTTCCAGCCCAATCCCCATCATCCAGGCGCGAATGCACCCGGCAATACCGAGCGTGGCGGCAATCATCAGCGAGGTGGTCATCTCTTTACGCAGCACGCGGCCAACGTCGCGCAGACGCACTTCCCCCAGCGCCATGGCGCGCACCAGGGTGGAGGTGATCTGCGTCCCGCTGTTGCCGCCCGTGCCGATCAGCAGCGGAATAAAAAACGCCAGCGCGATGGCGGACTCCAGCGCCTCTTCAAAATGCTGGATCACCGAGCTGGTGTAGGCCTCCGCGACAAACAGCAGCAGCAGCCAGACGGAGCGTTTTTTCCACAGGCTATACGGGCTGGTGTCCAGATAGGGCTTCTCCAGCGGCAGCGTCGCCCCCTGAAGCTGAGCATCCTCGGTGACGTCATCTTCCAGCAGATGGGCGATTTCGCGCTCGGTCAGACAGCCGACGAGCTTGCCGTGGGTGACCACGGGCACCACGTCCGCGCCGCCGTGCGCCAGCAGCCCGGCAACGTCGGCACGTTCATCCTCCGGTTTGACCTGCAAAAACTGCGAAATCATCAGCGATTTCACCGGCTGTACCGTATCGGCGGTCTGCAGCAATTTACGCACGGCAATCATGCCCGCCAGGCGGCCATTGTCTTCAATAAAAATATGAGACGGAATATCGTCGTCTTTTAATTTTTCGAAGAATTGCTCGCGCGCCAGCGCCACGCATAATGAAATATCGAGGACAATAAAATCGGTATTCATATATTGCGCGATCGCGCTGTCATTGAATGCCAGGTTTTGGTTGTGAATAGCGTAAGACATAGTGAATTCCCTTTGAATAATAAAATCTCTCAGGGGCGAGCAAGACAGGGCATGTCGAAGAGGAGATCCCCACGTCCTGGGTTCAGCACTGTACACCGTATCCCGTGAGGGAAGTTATACTGACAAAGCCTTGATTCGACAGTGCCTGTTTTACCCTGTGTCGATTCTCTCGAACCTACCAGAGCGATAACGTGTATTTGTACAGGAGCCTCGCCATAACGAGATCGTTGTAAAACGAGGGAAATAATACGCTTATTTGATATTGCCGCTCGGGAAATTAAATAATGTTTAAGAACGGTTTAGGAGAATCTTATTTAATAAAGCGTTGATGGTTTATTTAAGGTCATTCATTTCTAATGGAGGATTATATAATCAACGGAGGAGAAGCAAATGGCGTGGTTTGATAATCTGCTGAATCATTTTGCGCTGTATCCGGCACATCTGTTCGCGCTGTTATTTATGATGGCGCTGAGCAAGTCGACGGTGCTGATCTCCTCCGTGCTGCCGCCCGCCTCGGTGATGCTGCTGGCGGGCATGACCGTCAGCCAGGCGAGCATGCATCCTGCGCTGGCGTGGCTGGCCGTGGTGTTGGGGGCAACGGCGGGCTCGGTGCTGAACTACCATATCGGCCAGCTGATGGGGCACACCCGGCTGGTCACACGTTTTACCTCAAAGCATGCCGACAAGTTCTTGCGGGTACAGCATCAGCTGCAAAAGAACGGTGTCATCGTGCTCTTTACGTCGCGATTTCTGGCGGTGTTGCGTTACATCGTCCCGCTGGCGGCGGGGATGCTCAGGCTGAATGCAGCAAAGGTCTACGCCGTCAGCCTGATTTCCGCCTGCGTATGGGCGGCGCTGTATGTCGGCATCGTCACCGGCATCAGCGCCTTTTGAGTTACAAACTCCCCATGCCGCCGCCCACCAGCAGCTCCGTTCCTACCGTGTAGCTCGACTCGTCGGAGGCCAGATAGAGCGCGGCTTTTGCCAGCTCCGTCGTCGAGCCCATTCTGCCGAGCGGCACCAGCTTGATGATGTCCGCCATCATCGCGTTAAGCGCCTCGTCGCTTAAGCCCGTTTTGGTAAAGGCTGGGGTTTCCACCGGGCCGGGGCTCAGGCCGTTGACGCGGATCCCGCGCGGCAGCAGCTCCGCCGACAGCGTGCGCGCCAGCGACAGCAGGGCGGCCTTGCTCGCGGCATACACGCTGCTGGTGGGCAGGCCGATGCGCGCGCTCACGGAGCCGCAGAGGATCACCGACGACGGGTTATTCAGCAGCGGCAGCAGCGCCTGGATTAAAAAGAACGGTCCCTTCAGGTTGATGCCCATCAGGCGATCCCACGCATCCTCCTGCCAGGCTTCCAGCGGCGCGTGCGTTACGTCGCCGGCGTTGAGAAACACCGCGTCGAGGCGCGGCCAGCGGGCGGCGAGGGTTTCCGCCAGCGCTTTCTGCGACGCGATATCGCCCGCATCGGTTGGGATCACCCAGGCCTTATCGCCCAGAATGCGCTCTGCTTCGGCGAGGGTGTCCGGGTTGCGTCCGGTCACGGCGACGCGCGCCCCTTCGGCGATAAACGCCTGCGCGGTGGCAAGACCGATGCCGCTGGTGCCACCGGTAATCAACGTATACTTATCGGTTAAACGACCCATGTTCTTCTCCTGAAATGTCTCTGGAGAAAGCACTATAGAAACGTTAGTATCGAAAGGAAACCAGGTACCAAATGGATACTAAAGAGGCAAGAGGTGTGCTATGGCAGAAATGCTGGAGGAGTGCTGTGAAAAAAAATCTGAGGCGTATACCTGCCCGATGACGCAGTTTGTGAACCTGATTTCCGGCAAATGGGCGATCCCCATTCTCTATCGCCTGATTGTCTTTAATACGCCCGTACGCTTTGGCGACCTGCTGCGGGCGGCTGCCCCCATCACCCAGAAAGAGCTGACGAAGCAGCTGCGCCTGTTTGAACAGCGCGGGCTGGTGACGCGGACGGTCTACCCGGAGATCCCGCCGCGCGTGGAGTATCAGATCACCGGGCTGGGGTTAACCCTGCAGGATGCGCTCTCGCCGCTGGCCGCCTGGATGAGCGAGTACGGCGACCAGCTTCAGCGTTAGGCTACTGCTTTACGTAGCGCGGTGCCGGAATGCCGGTGCGTGCGCTGCTAAACAGCTCAAGGCGCGCCGCTTCGTAGCGCTCCCACAGGCCTGCATCATGCATCGGCGGGATGGTGATCGGTTCGCCCTGATCCAGACCCGCCAGCGACGCATCCACCATATCGTCGGTGGTCATTACCGATCCTTCCGGCAGATCGTCCACCGTGACGCCTGAATGGCTCCAGATCTCCGTCGCCGTGGCGGCGGGCAGCACGGCCTGAATGCGCACGCTGCTCTCGGCAAATTCTTCCTGTAACCCACGGGTAAAGCTCAGTACCCACGCCTTAGTGGCGCTGTAGAGCGCGCTTCCCGCCCGGACGTGCAGGGCCAGCACGGACGCGATATTGATCAGCGTGCCGCGATTATTCTGCGCCAGACGGGGCAGGATGGCGTAGGTCAAACGCATCAGCGCCGTGGTGTTCAGGGTGTTAATGGCCTGATGCTGCCCTACCTCGCCCGCGAGGAACGGTGCCATCTGCGCGGTGCCCGCGTTGTTGATGAGCGTATCAATGGCGGTATTGCTGCGCAGCTCCTCTTCCACGGCGCGGATCCCGGCTTCATCGGTAAGATCGGCCACCAGAATATCGACGGCCACGCCATAGCGTGCGCGCAGGTCGGCGGCGAGGGTTTTCAGGCGATCTTCGCGGCGAGCGACCAGCACCAGGTTGGCACCGCGCGCGGCAAGACGATCGGCATAAACGGCGCCAATCCCGGAGGAGGCGCCCGTGATCAGGGCGGTGGTGATTTGCGTAGTCATCGTGTGTTACCTCAAAGCAAAGTGGGTTATTTGGTTTCAAGATGAAACTGAATTAACTCTCTGCTATTTGGTTTTATAATGCAACCATATTGGCGATCATTTTGTGCTTTTGCCGTTGGGACGGTCAGGAGGGGAGTTTAGCCACGATCTCTTCAGGCGTCAGTTCGCGCCCATCGTCGGCGATAAGCGCCAGTTTGCGCAGGGGTTTGCGCTGTTCGGCATCGACCAGCACGGTGCCGCATTCGTTTTCAGTAAACAAAAATTCATTCCCCCACTGGGACAGGGCAACCAGCACGGTTTGCAGGGCGCGTCCCTTTTCGGTCAGGACGTATTCCTGCCAGGCGCTGCCGTCGGACGCGGGCTGAAGCCGGAGAATGCCTTCATCAACCAGCAGCTTCAGCCGCGTGGTCAGCATGTTTTTCGCAATACCGAGGCTTTTCTGAAACTCGCCGAAGCGTTTAATCCCGCGGAGCGCGTCGCGGACGATCAGCAGCGACCACCAGTCGCCGATGATATCCAGCGAACGGGCGACGGGGCAGGTGCTCTCTTCAAGGCGGGTACGTTTCACAGCGAATTCTCCGGCAGGGTGTGGTTTTATTATAAAACTAATTGGCACACACCGTAAGCACGTTAATCATCAGTTTGAGAAATGCTTCCCGGAAAATTGTGACGAATCTGTCACACTGAACGCGACATTTTAAAACGAGTGAGGAATTAGGGATGAGAAAAGCACTACTCGCGCTGGCAGTCGCCGGTTCCATTTCAGCAACGTTTGGCGTGCAGGCGCAAGAGACGCCGGAAGGGTATCAGCTGGAGCAAGTTTTAATCATGAGTCGCCATAACCTGCGTGCGCCGCTCGCCAATAACGGCAGCGTGCTGGAGCAGTCCACGCCGAAGCAGTGGCCGGAATGGGAAGTGCCGGGCGGCCAGCTCACCACCAAAGGCGGCGTGCTGGAAGTGTATATGGGCCACTACATGCGCGAGTGGCTGGCGCAGCAGGGGATGGTGAAGACGGGAGAATGTCCAGCGGCGGATAGCGTTTACGCTTATGCCAACAGCCTGCAGCGTACCGTCGCCACCGCGCAGTTCTTTATCACCGGCGCGTTCCCTGGCTGCGATGTACCCGTGCACCATCAGGAAAAAATGGGCACCATGGATCCGACCTTCAATCCGGTGATTACTGACAACTCACCGGAATTCCGCGAAAAAGCGCTGAAGGCGATGGAGGCCGAGCGGCAGAAAATGCAGCTCGCAGACAGCTACAAGCTGCTGGAGCAGATGACAAACTACGCCGACTCGCCGTCGTGCAAGGAGAAAAAAGTCTGCTCGCTGGCGGATGCGAAAGATACCTTCAGCGCCGACTATGAAAAAGAGCCTGGCGTATCCGGGCCGCTGAAGGTGGGCAACTCGCTGGTGGATGCGTTCACGCTGCAGTATTACGAAGGCTTCCCGGCCGACCAGGTCGCCTGGGGTGAAATCAAAACCGACCAGCAGTGGCGCGTGCTGTCGAAGCTGAAGAACGGCTATCAGGATTCGCTGTTTACCTCCACCGAGGTGGCGCAAAACGTGGCGAAGCCGCTGGTGAAATATATCGATAAAACCCTGGTCACCGACCAGGCGAAAGCACCTAAGATCACCCTGCTGGTGGGGCATGACTCGAACATTGCTTCCCTGCTCACCGCCCTGGATTTCAAACCCTATCAGCTGCACGATCAGCAGGAGCGCACCCCGATTGGCGGCAAAATTGTCTTCCAGCGCTGGCACGACAAAAATGCCAACCAGGAGCTGATGAAAATTGAGTATGTCTACCAGAGCTCAGAGCAACTGCGTAACGCCAGCGTGCTTTCGCTGCAGTCTCCGGCACAGCGCGTGACGCTGGAGCTGAAGGGCTGCCCGGTAGATGCGAACGGCTTCTGTCCTGTCGACAAATTCAATGCGGTGATGAATAACGCGGCGAAGTAAAGGAGAACCCCCCGCGTGATAGCGGGGGGAAACGCTTAGACGTTTTTACGTTCGATGGTTTGCTCGCCCCAGAAGAGCGAGTCTTTGTCCGTTTTTTCGAAGGCGCGCACCAGCACCTCATCGTTACCTTCCTCCCAAATTTGCTCGGCCAGCTTTTCATCGTACTTCGCGACTTCAAAGATAGCTTCGGCAATCTCCGGAGAGGTGTTGCGTAAACTTGCCCATTCGCCCACGTGGTGAGCTTTGGATTCTTGAGTTGGCATGCTTGTCCTCCTGTTGGGTGTTAGCCGTTCAGTTTTTTGGCCAGACCCGCGACATATTCACCCTGATAGCGGGCAATAGACAGTTCTTCATTGCTTGGCTGACGTGAGCCATCCCCACCGGCAATGGTGGTTGCGCCGTACGGCGTACCGCCGCGCACCTGGGAAACGTCAAACAGCTCCTGTGCGCCGTAGCCAATCGGCACAATCACCATCCCGTGATGAGCAAGGGTAGTCCAGGTTGAGGTAATCGTCTGCTCCTGGCCGCCGCCGGTCCCGGTAGAGCTGAATACGCTCGCGAGTTTGCCGTAAAGCGCCCCGGATGCCCAAAGTCCGCCGGTTTGATCGAGGAAGGTGCGCATCTGGCCCGACATATTGCCGAAGCGGGTCGGGGTGCCGAAGATAATGGCATCATAATCCGCCAGCTCCTGCGGGGTGGCGACCGGGGCGTTTTGTGTTTTACCCCCGGCTTTCAGGAAGGCTTCCGCCTGCATGGTTTCCGGTACGCGTTTGACCACAACCTCAACGCCATCAACCCTGTTTGCACCTTCTGCTACCGCGTGAGCCATGGTTTCAATGTGTCCATACATGGAATAATAGAGCACCAGAACTTTTGCCATTTTGCATCACTCCTCGTTGGTTTTTCTGACAGCGGATCGCTGCGTTCTTTTAAAGATATGCCATCACAGCCAGACTGCAAAAATGAACGCCATTTATTTGATTTATAACAACATGCGTAGAAAAATGACTTTGTAGCAAAATGATACAACTTTCCCGGTGCGGATTTTTAAAATGATAAGAAAGGTTTATGCATCCCCGTCGCGTCATCTCACCCGAAAGGCTGAGTTCATGTTGCAGAATATTACCTGCGGCTTGCCGGATAGCGGCATTCCACTAAGCTTAGTTTCACGCGGCACAGATAAAGGCTCTGCCCTTGTGTTGCGAGGTGAAAGAATCCTCTTTTACTGAATGCAATATGATGTCTAATGTTTCACATTCTGGAGGTTAGAGATGGCAAACCATCGTGGTGGTTCAGGTAATTTCGCAGAAGACCGTGAAAGAGCATCAGAAGCAGGCCGTAAAGGTGGCCAGCATAGCGGGGGTAACTTCAAGAATGACCCGCAACGCGCATCTGAAGCTGGCAAGAAAGGGGGTAAAAACAGCCACGGCAGCAGCAGTAAGTAACACGCCGGGTTGAACCCCTGCCGCCGGGATCTCCCGGCGGTTTTTTTATTTCTGCAACATTGAACTGTAACCAAAGGCAACGCACACTACAGAATTGTTCTCACTTGCTGGTGCCGCATGTCTGTCTCACGCTTTAAATTCTCCGTAAAACCGCAGGAAGCCATCCTCATTCTCATCACCATGTTCTGGGGCGGGACGTTTCTGGCCGTTCAGTACGCGGTGACCCGCAGCGATCCGTTCTTCTTCGTTGGCCTGCGCTTTGCGACGGCGGCGCTTGCCGTAGGGCTGATTTCGCTTAACACGCTGCGGGGTCTGACGCTCAAAGAGCTGAAGGCCGGCGTGGCCATTGGTGTCGCGATAGCGATGGGCTACAGCCTGCAGACGTGGGGATTGCAGACCATCTCCAGCAGCAAATCCGCGTTTATCACCGCGATGTATGTGCCGCTGGTGCCGCTATTGCAGTGGCTGTGCCTGGGGCGGCTGCCCGGTCTGATGTCCTGTATTGGCATCGTGCTGGCGTTTATCGGTCTGATTTTGCTGGCCGGGCCGGAAAACAACCTCCTGGCGCTGGGGCCGGGCGAGATCATCACCCTCGTCGGGGCGGTTGCGATTGCGGCGGAAATTATTCTGATCAGCGCCTGGGCGGGCAAGGTGGACGTTAAGCGGGTGACGGTGGTGCAGCTCGCTACCGCGTCGCTGGTGGCGTTTGCGACGATGGTTCCGGCTGGCGAGTCCATACCGCCGATGTCCACCGGCCTGGTCGTGGTGGCGCTGGGGCTGGGTATTTTCAGCGCCATTATCCAGGTCACCATGAACTGGGCGCAGCGCAGCGTATCGCCGACCCGGGCAACGGTCATTTACACCGGTGAACCGGTCTGGGCGGGCATTTTCGGGCGACTGGCCGGGGAACGTCTGCCGCTGCTGGCCCTGGTGGGCGCGGCATTTATTGTCGCCGGGGTGCTGGTGAGCGAGTTGAAGCTCAGAAAACGTCGGAGCCAGGTGAGCGATATGACAGCTGAAGAAGGTTTAGATTGAAAAAATAGACGGGTTTATCTACGATGTGTACGGATAATTACCGTACACGATGAAGTAAATCATGCCAGCACTTAAAAAACAGCGTATCGATCTTCGCTTAACGGACGAAGACAAAACAATGATTGAAGAAGCGGCGGCGATGACGAACCAAACGATCACCCAGTTTATGGTGAACAGTGCGTCAGAGCGCGCTGCGGAGGTCATCGAACAGCATCGGCGTCTCGTCTTAAACGAAGCATCATGGAATGCGGTGATGGATGCCATCGACAATCCGCCAGAGCCAAATGAACGCCTGAAGCGAGCGGCAAAACGTCTTCGAAACATGGAGTGAAGCGTCGTGGACAATCTCACGGTCGAAATGTTTTCAGAGGGAAAAGATTATGATTTCAGGGATTTCGATTGTGGCGAACCCTCGCTAAATGTCTTCCTCACAGAACATCTGGTGCGTCAGCACAATGGGCGTATTTTACGAGGCTATCTGCTTAAAGAGCGCGATCGTCCGCGAGTCCTGGGCTATTACACGTTGTCTGGGAGCTGTTTTGAAAAAGCGATGCTGCCTTCTAAGACTCAGCAGCGTCGGATCCCTTATAGCAACGTACCGAGCGTAACGCTGGGACGTCTGGCGATACATAAAGACCTGCAGGGACAGGAGTGGGGAACGACGCTCGTCACGCATGCCATGCGGGTTGTCTATCTGGCATCGCAGGCGGTGGGCGTACACGGAATATTTGTTGATGCACTCAATGACCGGGCAAAACGATTTTATCTGAAGCAGGGTTTTATTCCGCTGATGGGTGAAAACAGCCATTCTCTTTTCTTTCCTACAAAATCTATCGAACGACTGTTTGAGCAGGCGTGATTTCCTGACATTAGGGTGTTCTTACGGAACGTAAAGGTCGGGTAAGGCATAGCCGTCACCCGACATTGAGATTTCATGACTCCTGACGCACCACCTCGCCCTGCGGGGCAGCGGCCATCCGGCGGCTCAGCAGGGCGTTAAGCAGGATCGCGCCGAAGGTCGCCGTGCCAATCCCGCCGATCGTAAAGCCGCCCAGCGTCAGGGCAAAATCGCCCGCGCCCAGCACCAGCGTGACCGCCACCATAATCAGGTTGCCGTTCTGGCTGAGATCGACCCGATGCTGCACCCAGATGCGCGCGCCGGCCACGGCGATCAGCCCAAACACCACGATTGAGGCCCCGCCGATAACCGGTGACGGAATGGTGTGGATCAGCGCGCCGAACTTCGGTGAGAAGCCGAGCAGCATCGCCATCACCGCCGCCGCCACGAAGACCAGCGTCGAGTAGACTTTGGTCACCGCCATTACGCCGATGTTTTCGGCATAGGTGGTGACGCCGCTGCCGCCCACGGAACCGGAGAGCATGGTTGCCAGCCCGTCACCGACGAACGCGCGGCCCATGTACGGATCCATGCTGCGCCCGGTCATTCCCGCGACCGCCTTCAGGTGACCTAAGTTCTCTGCCACCAGGATCACCGCCACCGGGGCGATAAGCATCATCGCCTGAGCGTTAAAGGTGGGCGAGGTCACTTTCGGCAGGCCGAACCAGGCGGCCTGATGCAGCAGGGTAAAATCAACCGGCTTGCCGAGACCAAAAACGTTCGCCAGCAGGGCATACACCAGACAGGCAACAATCAGCCCGACCAGAATCAGCAGCCGCTGGATCATGCCTCGCGTGAACACCGCCACCAGGCCGATACACAGCACGGTGATCACCGCCATCCAGCTTTCAAACGGCGAGGCGGAGACGCTCCTGACCGCAATCGGGGCGAGGTTCAGGCCAATCGCCATCACCACGGCGCCCGTTACGACCGGGGGCATCATGCGCTCGATCCAGCGCGTGCCGATCTTCATCACCACCAGACCAATCAGGGTATACACCAGACCGCAGGCGATGATGCCGCCGAGGGCCACGCTCAGGTTGGGGTTGATCCCCTGGCCGTTAAACCCGGTGGTGGCGATAACCACGCCGACAAAGGCGGCGCTGGATCCCAGATAGCTGGGCACGCGCCCGCCGGTGACAAAAAAGAACAGCAGGGTGCCGATACCCGACATCAGAATAGAGAGGTTGGGATCGAGCCCCATCAGCATCGGCATCAGCACCGTGGCGCCAAACATCGCAACCGCGTGCTGGACGCCCATCACCATCGTCTGCCCGAGCGGGAGGCGTTCATCCGGCGCGACCACGCCTGCTTCTGTGGAGGTCGATTTCAACTGCCAGTGGGGAAATCCTAACATGGTCTGTCTCCTTAGAGCGGGTTAACAGGCGGGGCGCATAAGCGCGTGGTAGCCGCGGTCAAACCACACCAGCCCTTGCGGCGCGGGGTGGCGAATAATCGAAACAATGTCGCAAAACAGAATGTCATGGGTACCGACGCTCACCACCTGGCTGATGCGGCAGTCAAACGAGGCCAGCGCATCCTCCAGACGCGGGCAGCCGGTGTCGCCCGTCTGCCAGCGGGCGGCGGCGAAGCGTTCTTCCATCGGCGTTTTGCCGCCAAACAGGTTTGAGAGCGGCTCCTGCCCGGCGCTCAGGGTATTCACGCACAGCGTGCGGTTTTCGCTGAACGTCGGCCAGACGGACGCGCCGCGGTTCAGGCACACCAGCAGGGTGGGAGGGGAATCCGTGACGCTGCACACCGCGCTGGCGGTGAAGCCTGCCATCCCCGCGGGACCGTCGGTGGTGATGATATTCACCGCCGCGCCGACGCAGGCCATGGCGTCGCGAAAGGTTTGTTTATCCGGTGTCGTCATCATCGCTCCTTACGCCAGCCCGCAGGCATCGTCGAAGGTCAGGCGCGGCAGGCGGCCGTAAAGTTTGCCCGGGTCGCCGTAGCCAATGTTGATCAGCAGATTGCTTTTAAGCGTCGTGCCGGTGAAAAAGGCCTCGTCGACCCTTTGTCTGTCAAAGCCCGACATCGGGCCGGTATCCAGCCCCAGCGCGCGACAGGCGAAAATCAGGTAGCCGGCCTGCAGCGAGCTGTTGCGAAAAGCCGTCTCTTCCGCCAGCGCGGGGCTTGCGGTAAACCAGCTTCTGGCATCGCCGTGCGGGAACAGTTCAGGCAGGCGCTCGTAGAATTCACTGTCCCAGGCGACAATCGCCGTGACCGGAGCGGTGAGCGTTTTCTCCAGGTTGCCGCTGGAGAGCGCCGGGCGCAGCTTCTCTTTTCCCTCCGCGCTTCGCACAAACACAATGCGCGCCGGGGAGCAGTTGGCGGAGGTTGGCCCCCATTTCATCAGGTCGTAGATTTCGCGCAGCGTCTCGTCGCTGACGGCAATATCCTGCCAGCCGTTATGGGTGCGGGCGCCGGTGAACAGCGTTTCCAGCGCGGTGGGATTAATGGCTTCGCTCATTACAGCTCCTTATAAAGCGTGTTCATGACTGTGCAGCAGGCTGGCCAGCCCGTTCAGCAGCAGGGTGTTAAAGGTGTCCGGCTCGGTGACGTTGCAGGCATGTCCGCCCTGGCGCATCACCGCGCTGTGGCTGTGCGGGATCGCTGCCTGCAGCTCAGACGAGCAGACAGAGGGCACCAGCATGTCGTCGGCGGAACAGATGATCTGGACCGGGCAGCGGATGCGTGCGGCGTGGCGGCTGAAGTCGGCCTTTTTCAGGGCGCTGAGCCGGTGCAGCAGGTTGGCTTTGCCCTGGAAATGTGCCAGCGCCAGGGCCTCTTCGGCCTCCAGGCGGGGGGCGCGAGCGGCCATCCAGTCTGCCGGGTAGAGAAACAGCGGCTGCGCCTCAACCCACGCCTGCGGGCCACCGTAATGCAGCAGGCGCTCGCGGATCTGAAAGCAGCGACGGGTGTGGGCGTTGAGGGTCAGCCAGCCGTTGACGCACACCAGCGCGGTGAGGGCGTCGGGCCTGTCGAGGGCCAGCTGCAGGCCGACCAGCCCCCCCAGCGCGTGGCCGACGATGCTGTAGCGCGCGATCCCGGCCTCAGCCAGCGCCTGGGCCAGTTCGTCCGCCATCTGTGCCAGGCTGTACCCTTCCGGCAGGGCGTCGGGGTTATTGCCCGTTCCGCGCTGGTCATAGCACACCACCTGATACTCCGGTTCCAGCGCGGCCAGCTGGGGCAGCCAGTAGCTGCCGCTGCCGCCGAGACCGGAAATAAGGACCACCACGGGCGCACCCTCATACGGGGGCGGTGAGACGGAGAGTTTCATGGCTGCCTCACTTCGCGATGTGCGCAACGGTGGCGATCTCAACCAGCGCCTCCGGCTTTACCAGCCCGCACTGAATGCAGAACCGGGCCGGCTTATCGCCGGGGAAGAACTCCGCGTAGATTTCGTTAATCGCGGCGTAGTTTTTCCAGTCGGTGATAAAGATGCTGTTGAAGGTCACATCCTCCATGGTGCCACCCGCCGTTTCGATCACGGTTTTGATCGCCTCCAGCACGTGGCGGGTTTGCGCCTTTGGGTCGTTGATAAACACCACGTTGTTGTCTTTATCAAACGGCAGCGTGCCGGAGACATACACCACGCCGTCGGCAAGGGTGCCGGGGACAAACGGGGCGATGGGCGTGCTGGTGCCCGGCGGGATAATTACGGATTTCGGCATCGTGTGTCTCCTCAGGCGATACGGGCGAGCGGAGGATTCAGGGCATCGCAAAACTCGGCGACGCTGCTGACCCAGCCAAAAAAGGTTTCGATATTGAACAGGGCCGCCTTCTGGGCAAATTCCGGCCCGGCCTGATGGGTCGCGTCTTCCAGCACCACGCCGAAATACTCGAGGAAAAAGCCGTCGCGCAGGGTCGACTCCACGCAAACGTTGGTGGCAATGCCGGTGAAGACCAGGTGGCGAATGCCCCGGCTGCGCAGCAGGCTGTCGAGCGGGGTGTTGAAAAAGCCGCTGTAGCGCGGTTTCGGCAGGACGATATCACCCGCCTGCGGGACCAGTTCATCCACCAGCTGATAATCCCAGCCGCCCTTCGCCAGCAGTTTGCCCTGCAGCTCGGGCCGTTTACGCATGGTTTTCAGGGCGCTCGACTTGTGGAAGTTGGGCGAGCCGGGGCCGCCTGCCTCAACGTACTGGTCGTCCCAGCCGTTCTGGAACCAGATAATGAGCATCCCCGCAGCGCGCGCGGCGGCGACGGCGGTTTTAATGTTCTCAATCACCGGTCGGGTGGCGGAGACGTCGAACCCCGCCAGATCCAGATAGCCGCCCTGGCTGGCGTAGGCGTTTTGCATGTCCACCACGATCAGCGCGCTCTGCTCCGGCGCAAAGGTGATGGATTCCGGGCGTGCGTTAAGGGTTGTCATTACGCTACCTCCTTCGTGACGGCAGGGATGTGGGCGCGGCACTGCATCAGCGGCTGGATGCGCTCGCCGAAGGTCTCCACGCCGGTGAGGAAGTCATCGAAGGTCAGCAGGACGCCTTCCGCCCCGGGAACGGCCGCCACTTCATCGAGCATTCTGGCAACGCTGGCGTACGAGCCGACCAGGGTGCCCATGTTGATATTGACGGCGGAGGTCGGGTCGGCCATCTGACGAACGTTGGTATCCGCCCCGGAGCGGGTATCCTTCTGGCTCTGCTCGGTGAGCCAGCTCAGGGCTTCCTCGTCGGCGCCGTCCTTATAGCGCTCCCATTTCGCGCGCGCCGCGTCGTCGGTTTCGTCGGCAATCACCATAAACAGCACGTAGGAGCCCACGTCGCGCCCGGTTTTGTCGGCGGCTTCTTTCATGCGCGCGGCGGTCGGGGCGAAGGCGGCAGGCGTGTTCACACCTTTACCGAAGCAGAAGTTAAAGTCGGCGTATTTCGCCGAGAATTCCATTCCCGCGTCGCTCTGCCCTGCGCAAATCACCTTCATCGGCACCGACGGCTGCGGGCTGACGCGGCAGTCGTTCATGGTGAAGAAGTCACCCTTGAAATCGCTTTTGCCGGTACCCCACAGATCGCGCAGGACCTGCACGTACTCGGTCAGGTAGTCGTAGCGACGCGAGAAGTAATCGTCCCCCGGCCAGAGCCCCATCTGCTCGTACTCCGGTTTTTGCCAGCCCGTGACCAGGTTGACGCCAAAGCGCCCGCCGGAGATGGAGTCGATGGTGGAGGCCATGCGCGCCACGATCGCCGGGGGCAGGGTGAGCGTGGCGGCGGTGGCGTAGATTTGGATCCGCGAGGTGACCGCGGCCAGCCCGGCCATCAGAGTGAAGGACTCCAGGTTGTGGTCCCAGAATTCGGTTTTGCCGCCGAAGCCGCGCAGCTTGATCATCGAAAGCGCAAAGTCGAAATGGTAGTGCTCCGCTTTCTGCACGATGGCTTTATTCAGCTCAAAGGTCGGCATGTATTGCGGTGCAGTGGTCGAGATAAGCCAGCCGTTGTTGCCGATGGGTACAAATACGCCAATTTTCATCACGAACCTCTCTTCATTACGTCGCAGGTGTAACGGTGTTTTTGCAAAGGCAGTGCCAGTTTTGAAAATGGCTTTGTTATTAATGTGTTAATCAGAAGTTGGTGGTTTGATTCGATTAAATGTGGACTAACTGGTCAAAAACATTGCACAGAAAACAGGCATTCATGCGCGATCGGAGTGCAGGATGTCGTGGCGAGACGGGGGTTTTGCTATGCTGAGGGCAACGCAGAATAAGGAGAGCGGGAATGACACAAGGCGCAGTGAAAACACCAGGTAAACGTTCGCAGGCGGTGAGCGCTAAGAAACAGGCGATCCTCAGCGCGGCGCTGGAGACCTTTTCGCAGTTTGGTATTCACGGCACGCGCCTGGAGCAGGTGGCGGAGCAGTCCGGGGTATCCAAAACCAATCTGCTCTACTACTACCCGTCGAAAGAGGCGCTGTATGTCGCGGTGATGCAGCAGATCCTCGATATCTGGCTGGCGCCGCTGAAAGCGTTCCGCGAAGAGCTGGCCCCGCTGGTGGCGATCAGGGAGTACATTCGCCTGAAGCTGGAGGTGTCGCGCGATTACCCGCAGGCTTCACGACTGTTTTGTCTTGAGATGCTGCAGGGGGCGCCGCTGTTGCAGGCGGAATTAACCGGAGATTTAAAACAGCTGGTGGACGATAAGTCGGCCATTATCGCCGGATGGGTGGCCAGCGGAAAACTGGCCCCGGTCGATCCGCATCATCTGATCTTTATGATTTGGGCCTCCACCCAGCATTACGCTGACTTTGCGGCCCAGGTCGAGGCGGTGACTGGAAAAACGCTCCAGGACGAAGCGTTTTTCCACAGCACCCTGGAAAACGTGCAGCGGATGATTATTGAAGGGATCCGCCTGCGTTAGTTCCCCGGTGGGAGAGGGCAGCTTAAGTCGCCCTCTTCACACTGCATCAGCGAGGCCAGAAACGCTTCGCGCTCCACGGTTTTTTCCGCCAGGCACTGATTCACGATCATCGGCTGAACGCTTCCCCCTTCCGTCCCCGAACCGATAAACGCGCAGTCCGCGTCGCGCAGGGCAATCCACGCCTGCTGCGCCTTTTTCAGCAGCTCGCGCTGGGGGGCAGCCGCACGCTTGATGGCGGCCTGATAGGTCTGGTTGAGCTTTTTGTCGGCAGCCTGGTACTGCTGCGCGCTACAGGTATTCAGCTCAAGCTGGGTGGTCGCTTTGTCGCACTCGTCGGCCAGCGCGCTGGCGCTCAGCAGCAGCGCTGCGCCTGCGAGAAATACTCTTTTCATCATCCCCTCCGTGTAAAAAAGCCGGATGCGCTGCGCTTATCCGGCCTACGGTTGTTTTGTAGCCCCGGTAAGCGTAGCGCCACCGGGGAAAGTTTACACGATTAACCGATTGTCATCAGGCTGGCGTTACCGCCTGCCGCCGCGGTATTGACGCTGAGAGAGCGTTCTACATACAGGCGTTCCAGCAGCAGGTTGGTTTCCCCGCGGGCGAAGCCCTGTACCGAAACAATCGGCCCGCTGCGGGCAGCCACCTGCTCGCAGAGCTCGCGCAGCTGGTCGGAATCACCGTGATAAATCACGGCATCAAACGGCTGCGTCAGCAGCGCATCGGCTTTCGCGAAGTGAATGCGGGCCGAGACCGCTTTCGGTAGCTGTTTGGCGAGATCGCGATGCAGCGCATCGTCCGGCCACAGCACTTCACACCCGGTTGCCATCGCGGCAGCCAGCTGCACCAGCGCGTCCTGCTCGTTATCGGCCACGCACAGTACGCGTTCGCGCGGCATCAGCGTCCAGGTGTTGCGCTCGCCGGTCGGCCCCGGCAGCAGACGCTGGGTGCCGGCCTGTGCCAGCTCGCCGTACTGCTGCGCAACGGCACGCAGCTCAGGACGTTTCTCCGCCCAGGCGATCAGGGCCTCCAGCGGCTGCGTCAGTACGGTTTTCAGCTGTGCATCCACCGGATACTCCGCATCCTGACGTGCCAGGGTGACGCCCAGCGCGTTCTCCGGACGGTTCGCCAGCAGACGATACAGGTAGAGCGGACCACCCGCTTTCGGGCCGGTGCCGGAGAGGCCTTCACCGCCGAACGGCTGCACGCCCACGACCGCGCCAACCATGTTGCGGTTAACGTACAGGTTGCCCACTTTGGCGCTGCCGGTTACCTGCGCGATGGTCTCGTCGATACGGGTATGTACGCCGAGCGTCAGGCCATAGCCGGAGGCGTTGATCTGCTCAACCAGCTCGTTGAGGTTGTTACGGTTGTAGCGCACCACGTGCAGTACCGGACCGAAGACCTCTTTTTTCAGCTCGTCGAAGCTCGCCAGCTCGATAAGCGTAGGCGGCACAAAGGTGCCGGTCCGCCACTCGCGGGTATCTTCGCTGTTCTCACGCACCGCATGGAACACCGGACGGCCTTTCGCGCGCATGGTCTGAATGTGGTTTTCGATGTTGGCTTTGGCTTCCGCGTCGATCACCGGCCCGATGTCGGTGGTGAGACGGCCCGGGTTGCCCATACGGCATTCGGCCATCGCGCCGCGCAGCATCTTCAGCGTGTGGTCCGCCACGTCGTCCTGCAGGCACAGCACGCGCAGGGCGGAGCAGCGCTGACCTGCGCTGTCGAAGGCGGAGGCCAGCACGTCGACCACCACCTGCTCGGTGAGGGCGGAGGAGTCAACGATCATGGCGTTCATGCCGCCGGTTTCCGCGATGAGCGGAGTAGGACGCCCCTGCGCATCCAGACGGGTGGCAATGTTGCGCTGCAGCAGCGAGGCCACTTCGGTCGAACCGGTAAACATCACGCCGCGCACGCGGTTATCAGAGGTCAGTTTGGCGCCCACGGTTTCACCGCGGCCCGGCAGCAGCTGGACCACGCCCGCCGGCACGCCGGCTTCGAGAAGAATGTTGATGCCCTGCGCGGCAATCAGCGGAGTCTGCTCTGCCGGTTTTGCCAGCACGCTGTTGCCTGCGGCAAGCGCGGCGGCAATCTGGCCGGTGAAGATCGCCAGCGGGAAGTTCCACGGGCTGATACAGACGACCGGACCGAGCGGACGGTGGGTTTCGTTGTCGAAATCATCGCGCACCTGACCGGCGTAGTAGTGCAGGAAGTCGACCGCTTCGCGCACTTCGGCGATGGCGTTACTGAAGGTTTTACCCGCTTCGCGCACCAGAATACCGATGAGCGACTGCATCTGATCTTCCATCAGCACCGCCGCGCGCTCCAGAATGGCGGCACGCTCCTGTGGCGGCGTGGCGAACCAGATAGGGGCGTTGTTCACCGCGCTGTCCAGCGCCTGATCCACTTCCGCATCGGTGGCTTCACGCACGTAGCCGACGATATCTTTTGGCTCTGCCGGGTTGATAACAGGCTGCATGTCGCCGTCAGCAGCGGGCTGCTCCAGCATCGGTTTGGCCTGCCACTTCTGCAATGCGCTGTTGAGCAGGGCAGAGGAGAGGGATGCCAGACGGTGTTCGTTGGCGAGATCCAGGCCCGCCGAGTTAACGCGACCTTTGCCGTACAGCTCGCGCGGTAGGGCAATCTTCGGATGCGGCAGGCCAATCTGGCCTTCCTGGGCCGCCATCTTCTCTACGGCCTGCACCGGGTCGGCCACCAGTTCGTCCAGCGGCAGGGTGGTGTCAGCGATGCGGTTAACGAAGGAGGTGTTCGCGCCGTTTTCCAGCAGGCGACGCACCAGGTATGCCAGCAGGGTTTCGTGGGTACCCACCGGAGCATAGATACGGCACGGGCGGTTCAGCTTGCCGTCCGCCACTTTACCGGTCACCTGCTCATACAGCGGTTCACCCATGCCGTGCAGGCACTGGAATTCGTACTGGCCCGGGTAGTAGTTCTGCCCGGCCAGGCTGTAGATTGCCGCCAGGGTGTGGGCGTTGTGGGTGGCGAACTGCGGATAGATCAGGTTCGGCACGCCGAGCAGCTTTTTCGCGCAGGCGAGGTAAGAGACGTCGGTGTAGACCTTGCGGGTATAGACCGGATAGCCTTCCAGCCCTTCCATCTGGGCGCGTTTGATTTCGCTGTCCCAGTAGGCGCCTTTCACCAGACGGATCATCAGGCGACGGCGGCTGCGGCTGGCCAGGTCAATCAGGTAATCAATGACGAACGGGCAGCGCTTCTGGTAGGCCTGGATAACGAAACCGATGCCGTTCCAGCCCGCCAGCTCCGGCTCGAAGCACAGTTTTTCCAGCAGGTCGAGGGAGATCTCCAGACGGTCGGCCTCTTCGGCGTCGATGTTGATGCCGATGTCATACTGGCGCGCCAGCAGGGTCAGGGACTTCAGGCGCGGGTAGAGCTCTTCCATCACCCGGTCGTACTGCGCGCGGCTGTAGCGCGGGTGCAGGGCGGAGAGCTTAATCGAGATGCCCGGGCCTTCATAAATACCGCGACCGTTGGACGCTTTACCGATGGCGTGGATCGCCTGCTGGTAAGAGACCATATAGGCCTGCGCGTCGGCGGCGGTCAGCGCCGCTTCGCCGAGCATGTCGTACGAGTAGCGGAAACCTTTATCTTCCAGCTTGCGGGCGTTCGCCAGCGCTTCGGCAATGGTTTCCCCGGTGACGAACTGCTCGCCCATCAGACGCATCGCCATGTCCACACCTTTGCGGATCAGCGGCTCGCCGCTCTTGCCGATGATGCGGTTCAGGGAGCGTGACAGGTTGGCTTCGTTATGGGTCGAGACCAGCTTGCCGGTAAACAGCAGACCCCAGGTCGCGGCGTTGACGAACAGCGACGGGCTGCGGCCAATGTGCGAATGCCAGTTACCGTTGCTGATCTTGTCGCGGATCAGCGCGTCGCGGGTGGCTTTATCCGGAATACGCAGCAGCGCTTCTGCCAGGCACATCAGCGCCACGCCTTCCTGTGAGGAGAGGGAAAATTCCTGCAGCAGACCCTGAACCATCCCGGCGCGGCCGGTGGCGGTCTTCTGGTTACGCAGTTTGTCAGCCAGCTGGTACGCCAGGCTGTGCGCCTGGGCGGCAACGGCTTCCGGCAGGCGAGCCTGCTCCAGCAGCATCGGTACGGCGTCGGTTTCGGCGCGACGGTACGCGCCGGTGATGGCGGCACGGCTGACGGACTGCGGCAGGATCTGCTCGGCGAATTCGAGGAACGGCTGATGGCTCTCGTCGCCAGCGGCTGGTGCTTCCTCGCTTTCGTTCGCTGCACCGGCCAGCAGGGCAGGCAGCTCCGGCAGCCCCTCGTCGCTCTCGAGTCTTTCGAGATAGTTAAAAATCGCCTGCTTAATTAACCAGTGCGGCGTGCGGTCAATGCGGGTTGCTGCGGTCTTAATCCGTTCGCGGGTTGCGTCATCCAGCTTAACCCCCATGGTGGTCATACCCATGCCAAAGCTCCTGTTGTGCTTTCATCGTGTTTGGTCGTTAGCGTGAAATATCCACCATGTTGCAACTTTGTGCAACCGTGTTAAATGTGACCTGGTTTGCAACCCCGGAAATGAATGAATTGTTAACGGATGGTTAGCTGAAAAAACGTGCTGCCTTTGTCCCGGGAAGCCTGTTTTTATGCGGGAGTTAACACTTTTAAAAGGTGCAACCCGTAAAAGCGTGAGCGAGTGCAACCTATAGGAAACTCGTATCAAGCCGGGGATGAAATTGATGTAAATGCAGTGTTAAATCGTTTGTCAGCGGAGGGCGCATACGGCAGGATAGCGCGCCTCACCGAAACACAAGATACCGTCACCACGTTCCGGTGATCATATAACAAGGCAACCCGGACGGTTGTCGCTCGACACTTTTGGAGAATTTGAATGGCTATTAGCACACCGATGCTGGTGACATTTCTCGTTTATATATTTGGCATGATCCTGATAGGGTTTTTGGCGTGGCGTTCAACGAAAAACTTTGACGACTACATTCTGGGCGGACGCAGTTTAGGCCCAATGGTGACCGCGCTTTCTGCGGGTGCTTCCGACATGAGCGGCTGGCTGCTGATGGGTCTGCCGGGCGCGATTTTCATCTCCGGTATCTCTGAAAGCTGGATCGCCATCGGTCTGACCGTCGGTGCATGGATCAACTGGAAGCTGGTGGCAGGCCGCCTGCGCGTGCACACCGAGGCCAACAACAACGCCCTGACGCTGCCTGACTACTTCACCGGACGCTTTGAAGATAACAGCCGCGTGCTGCGTATTATCTCGGCGGTGGTGATCCTGGTCTTCTTCACCATCTACTGTGCCTCCGGCATCGTGGCCGGTGCGCGCCTGTTCGAAAGCACCTTCGGCATGAGCTACGAAACCGCCCTGTGGGCCGGTGCGGCGGCGACCATCCTCTATACCTTCGTGGGCGGCTTCCTGGCCGTCAGCTGGACCGACACCGTGCAGGCGAGCCTGATGATCTTCGCCCTGATCCTGACCCCGGTGATTGTGATTTTCACCGTTGGCGGCTTTGGCGATTCGCTGGAAGTGATCAAGCAGAAGAGCATCGAAAACGTCGACATGCTGAAAGGGCTGAACTTCGTCGCTATCGTCTCCCTGATGGGCTGGGGTCTGGGCTACTTCGGTCAGCCGCACATTCTGGCGCGCTTTATGGCGGCGGATTCTCACCACACCATTGTTCATGCGCGCCGCATCAGTATGACGTGGATGATTCTGTGTCTGGCGGGCGCGTGTGCGGTCGGCTTCTTCGGTATTGCCTACTTTAGCAATAACCCGGCGCAGGCGGGCGCGGTAAACCAGAACGCCGAGCGCGTGTTTATCGAGCTGGCGCAGATTCTGTTTAACCCGTGGATTGCCGGTATTCTGCTCTCCGCGATCCTGGCGGCGGTGATGTCCACCCTGAGCTGCCAGCTGCTGGTCTGCTCCAGTGCGATCACCGAAGACCTCTACAAAGCCTTCATGCGTAAAAACGCGAGCCAGAAAGAGCTGGTGTGGGTAGGGCGCTTTATGGTGCTGGTGGTGGCGCTGATTGCCATCGCGCTGGCGGCCAACCCGGAAAACCGCGTGCTGGGTCTCGTGAGCTACGCGTGGGCGGGCTTTGGTGCGGCGTTTGGTCCGGTAGTCCTGTTCTCCGTCATGTGGTCCCGTATGACCCGTAACGGCGCGCTGGCGGGGATGATTATCGGTGCGGTGACCGTTATCGTCTGGAAACAGTTCGCCTGGCTGGGCCTGTACGAAATCATCCCGGGCTTCATCTTCGGCAGCATCGGTATCGTGGTCTTCAGCCTGCTGGGTAAAGCACCGTCTGCCTCCATGCAGAAACGCTTTGCGGAAGCAGACGCGCACTACCACTCCGCACCGCCGTCTAAGCTGCAGCCGGAATAATTTTCCCCTCACCCTAACCCTCTCCCCAAAGGGGAGAGGGAATAAACCTCTCTTGCTAAATTCTGCAATTTACGTTGATATCGCTGTGCTTATAACAATGAGGATAGCGAAGCATGACAATCAAAACAGGGTTAATGGCGGCAGCATTATTGATGCTGGCGGGCTGTAACGCGCCATCGCAACATGCGGCGGTAGAAACCTGCAAAGCGGATAACCAGATGCAGCAAACCACGCTCTATTTCGGCTTAAACCGTCCTGCCGGGGCGCAGATCACCAGCAACGAATGGCAGCAGTTTGTTGACCAGGACGTGACGCCGCGTTTCCGCGATGGCTTAACGGTGTTTGATGCCCGCGGGCAGTGGCTGGGGAACGACGGGAAAGTGGCGCGTGAACCGAGCAAGGCGTTGATGCTGATCCACGGTAAAGATGCGCAGAGCGAGAAGAACATCGAAGCGTTGCGCGGGATTTATAAATCACGCTTCGCGCAGGAGTCGGTGATGCGTGTCGATCAGCCGGTGTGCGTACAGTTTTAATGAAAACGGCGGGAATTCCCGCCGTTGTTGTTTTGCAGGCCGGGATCGCTGCGCGCCACCCGGCATTGCATCAGAGCACCAACCCCGCAAAGCTCGCTGACAGCAGGCTCACCAGGGTCGCGCCGTACACCAGACGCAGACCAAACCGCGATACCACGTTACCCTGCTGCTCGTTCAGGCCCTTAATCGCCCCGGCCACGATGCCGATGGAGGCGAAGTTCGCGAACGAGACGAGGAAGACGGATAAAATCCCCAGCCCGCGCGGGGACATCTGGTGCGCTATTTTTTGCAGCTCAATCATCGCCACAAATTCATTCGCCACCAGCTTGGTTGCCATAATGCTGCCCGCGTTTAAGGCATCGCTCAGCGGAATCCCCACTAGCCATGCCAGGGGATAAAATACATAGCCGAGGATCTGCTGGAAGCTCATGCCAAATACGCTGGAGAAGAGGGCGTTAACGGCACTAATAAGCGCGATAAAACCAATCAGCATCGCCAGAATAATCATCGCCACCTTAAAACCGGCCAGAATATACTCGCCAAGCATCTCGAAGAAGCTCTGCGATTCATGCAGTTTTTCCAGTTTGATATCCGGCTCCGCTTCCGGGCGCGTCGGGTTGATGACCGTGAGAATAATAAAGGTGCTGAACATGTTCAGAATCAGCGCCGCGACGACAAATTTAGCGTCGAGCATGGTCATATACGCGCCGACAATTGACAGGGAGACCGTCGACATCGCCGTGGCTGCCATGGTGAAGAGACGACGAGAGGAGAGATCGCCCAGCACGCCTTTGTAGGCAATGAAGTTTTCTGACTGGCCGAGGATCAGCGAACTCACCGCGTTAAAGGATTCCAGCTTGCCCATACCGTTCAGTTTTGACAGCAGCGTACCGATTACCCGAATAAAAATCGGCAGGATCCGCCAGTGCTGAAGAATACCAATCAGCGCGGAAATAAAAATAATCGGGCAAAGTACGCCGAGGAAAATGAACGCCAGCCCTTTTTCTCCCATGCCGCCAAAGACGAAATTGGTACCTTCACCGGCAAATTTGAGCAGCGACTCAAAAAATCCTGAGACGTATTTAATCAGGAATAAACCGCTTTCGGCGTGCAGGAAAAAGAACGCCAGAGCAATTTCTATGACAATCAGCTGTAAAACAAAACGAATGCGAATTTTTCGGCGGTCGAAACTCACCAGCCAGGCAAGCGCGAGAATAATGACCAGCGCCAGCAGGAAATGGACAATCTTAAACATAATTAATTTTCACCAGGTGTTTGAGGCAGTTATTTAGCCACAGCCCTGAATCAGCGTAAATGGGCATTTTCGTTATAACTTATAAACTTAACGATAACACCTGAAACTATTATCAGGCTGGGCGTTTACAACTCGTTATCAAAACACCGCACATTTCGCTTGTGTTTCTTTCTGCCGTAATGATAATCACTATCACAGGAATTTACCTTTCTTTGCATCAGTTGACCGCGATAAACATTTAAGGTGTCGGCATGTTTGTTCCATTTCTCATTATGTTACGTGAAGGGCTCGAAGCCGCCCTTATCGTGAGCCTCATCGCCAGTTATCTGAAGCGAACCCAGCGCGGGCGCTGGATTGGCGTCATGTGGATCGGGGTCTTCCTTGCCGCGGCGCTCTGCCTGGGCTTAGGTGTCCTCATCAACGAAACCACCGGCGAGTTTCCGCAGAAAGAGCAGGAGCTGTTTGAAGGTATCGTCGCCGTGATTGCGGTGGTGATCCTCACCTGGATGGTGTTCTGGATGCGTAAAGTCTCCCGTAACGTGAAGGTGCAGCTGGAGCAGGCGGTGGATAACGCCCTACAGAAGGGGAACAACCACGGCTGGGCGCTCATTATGATGGTCTTTTTCGCCGTGGCGCGCGAAGGGCTGGAGTCTGTTTTCTTCCTGCTGGCGGCGTTTCAGCAGGATGTGGGGATTTGGCCGCCGCTGGGGGCCATGCTGGGCCTCGCCACGGCCGTGGTGCTCGGTTTCCTGCTCTACTGGGGCGGTATTCGTCTGAACCTGGGCGCCTTCTTCAAGTGGACCAGCCTGTTTATTCTGCTGGTAGCCGCGGGTCTGGCGGCAGGGGCGATTCGCGCCTTCCATGAAGCGGGCCTGTGGAACCATTTCCAGGACGTGGCGTTCGACCTCAGCAACGTTCTCTCCACGCACTCTCTGACCGGCACCCTGCTCGAAGGTATCTTCGGCTATCAGGAAACGCCGAGCGTCAGCGAAGTGGCGATGTACTTTATCTATCTGGTTCCGGCGCTGGTGCTGTTCGCAATGCCGCCGCGTACCGGCACGCAGGCGTCGCGCGTTGCGCCGTAATCTTTGATTGAGTAACAACATACTTTTAAAGGGAAGAGTCATGGCAATTCAGTTCCGTCGTAGTGCGTTATGCGCAGGCATTGCCGCGCTGTTCGCTTCTGCATTCTCCGCCTGGGGCGCGGATGTTCCACAGGTTAAGGTCACCGTCAACGACAAGCAGTGTGAGCCGATGACCCTCACGGTGAACAGTGGTAAAACCCAGTTTATTATTCAGAACCACAGCCAGAAGGCGCTGGAGTGGGAGATCCTGAAAGGCGTTCTGGTGGTGGAAGAGCGTGAAAATATCGCCCCTGGCTTCAGCCAGAAGATGACCGCCAACCTGCAGCCGGGCGAGTATGAAATGACCTGCGGTCTGCTGACCAACCCTAAAGGGAAGCTGATCGTCAAAGGTGAAGCGACGGCCGATGCGGCGAAAGGCGCTGCGGTGCTGAGCCTGGGCGATGCGATTACCGCGTATAAAGCCTACGTTACCAAAGAGACGGCGGACCTGGCGACGGCAACCAAAGCCTTTACCGATGCGGTGAAGGCCGGGGATATCGAAAAAGCGAAATCCCTCTATGCGCCAACCCGTCAGCACTACGAGCGCATCGAGCCGATCGCCGAGCTGTTCTCTGACCTTGATGGCAGCATTGACGCCCGCGAAGATGATTTCGAGCAGAAAGCCGCCGATCCGAAATTCACCGGTTTCCACCGTCTGGAGAAAGCCCTGTTCGGCGATAATTCTGCCAAAGGGATGGAGAAGTATGCCGACCAGCTGAACAGCGACGTGCTGGAGCTGCAAAAGCGCATCAGCGAGCTGGCCTTCCCGCCGTCAAAAGTGGTGGGCGGCGCGGCCGGGCTGATTGAAGAAGTAGCCGCCAGCAAAATCAGCGGCGAAGAAGATCGCTACAGCCATACCGATCTGTGGGACTTCCAGGCCAACGTCGACGGCGCGCAGAAAATTGTTAACCTGCTGCGTCCTCAGCTGCAGAAAGAGAACGGCGAGCTGCTGGCCAAAGTGGATGCCAACTTCAAAAAGGTCGACACCATTCTGGCGAAGTACCGCACCAAAGACGGGTTTGAGACCTACGACAAGCTGACCGATGCCGACCGCAACGCGCTGAAAGGTCCGATCACCGCCCTGGCGGAAGATCTCTCTCTGCTGCGTGGCGTACTGGGTCTGGACTAAGCACGATGAATAAGCATAGCGAGAACGACGTGGTTGAGCCTTCACGTCGTCGGTTGTTAAAGGGAGTAGGGGCGCTGGGGGGCGCGCTTGCTCTGGCCGGTGGTTGTCCGGTGGCGCATGCGGCGAAACCGCAAAGCGCACCCGGCACGCTGTCACCCAATGCCCGCATGGAGACGCAGCCGTTTTATGGCGAGCATCAGTCGGGTATCCTGACGCCGCAGCAGGCGTCTATGATGCTGGTGGCCTTTGATTCGCTGGCCAGCGATAAAGCCGATCTGGAACGCCTGTTCCGCCTGCTGACGACGCGCATCGCGTTTCTTACCGCCGGTGGACCGGCGCCCGATACGCCGAACCCGCGTCTGCCGCCAATGGACTCCGGCATTCTGGGGCCGTTTATCGCCCCGGATAACCTGACCATTACCGTTTCGCTCGGTGAATCGCTGTTTGACGCGCGCTATGGGCTGGCAAAACAGAAGCCGAAGGCGCTGCAAAAAATGACGCGCTTCCCGAATGACTCCCTGGATGCGGCGCTGTGTCATGGCGACCTGCTCCTGCAGATCTGCGCCAATACCCAGGACACGGTGATCCACGCCCTGCGCGACATCATCAAGCACACGCCGGATCTGCTGAGCGTGCGCTGGAAGCGGGAAGGGTTTATCTCGGACCACGCCGCCCGCAGCAAAGGAAAAGAGACACCGGTGAACCTGCTGGGCTTTAAGGACGGTACGGCCAACCCGGACAGCCACGACGGTGCGCTCATGAAGGAGGTGGTGTGGGTCACTGCCGATCAGGGCGAACCGGCATGGGCGGTGGGCGGCAGCTATCAGGCGGTGCGGATTATTCAGTTCCACGTGGAGTTCTGGGACCGCACGCCGCTGAAAGAGCAGCAGACGATCTTTGGTCGGGATAAGCAAAGCGGGGCACCGCTCGGTATGAAGAACGAGCATGATGTGCCTGACTACGCCCGCGATCCCAATGGCGATGTAATTGCGCTCGACAGCCATATTCGCCTTGCCAATCCGCGAACCAAAGAGACGCAGTCGAGCCTGATGATGCGTCGGGGCTACAGCTACTCGCTCGGCGTGACCAACTCCGGTCAGCTTGATATGGGGCTACTGTTCGTCTGCTATCAGCACGATCTGGAAAAGGGCTTTCTCACCGTGCAGAAGCGGCTCAACGGTGAAGCGCTGGAAGAGTACATTAAACCTATCGGCGGCGGCTATTTCTTTGCCCTGCCAGGGGCGCGCGACAGTAACGCGTACCTCGCTCAAGGGCTGATCGAAGCCTGATAATCGTCCCTGCGATAGTTCGCGGGGACATTATTTTTTCATATGACTATCTTGTTGTTATATTTCTGTAATATTTCTATATAAGACTGAATCCACTGCAGGTGCAGTCTTAAAAGTTGCATTCAGGTAAAATAAATGTTGCATTTGTGATAACTCCTGATGTACTTAAGATAAGACAGCGGTAGTTCCCGGCAGTGATGCTGAATCACTATGGAGATCGCGAATGGTTGCGTCCTGTACTGGACAAGGTAAACATAACAACCGCAGCACCCGGCGCGGAGGCTCAGACTCCGGCAGCGATTTCCTCACCACTAAATTCTCCCCCCTTCCTCAAGAATCTGATTCGACCGACGTGCAGAACGGTGCGCGTAGCTGTTCCGTATCGTCATCCGATAAAGCAAGCAATGGCTTACAAGGAAGCCAACCCTCTGATGTTCGTGCGCATAATCGTGCCGAAGCTGGCGCGTGTGATGAATACCAACAACTCAAGGTGCTATCCATGGGAAGACAAAAAGCAGTGATCAAAGCTCGTCGCGAAGCAAAACGTGTGCTGAGACGGGATTCACGTAGCCATAAACAGCGTGAAGAAGAATCGGTCACCTCGCTTGTGCAGATGAGTGGCGTAGAAGCAATTGGCATGGCCCGAGACAGCCGTGATAATTCTCCAATTGTGGCGCGCAATGAGGCTCAGGCGCACTACCTGAATGCTATCGAGAGTAAACAGCTCATCTTTGCAACCGGTGAAGCCGGATGCGGGAAAACCTGGATTAGTGCAGCCAAAGCGGCGGAAGCGCTGATCCATAAGGACGTGGAAAGAATCATTGTTACCCGTCCGGTACTGCAGGCTGATGAAGATCTCGGCTTCTTGCCCGGAGATATTTCGGAGAAGTTTGCCCCGTACTTCAGGCCCGTCTATGACGTGCTGGTGAAGCGGCTGGGTGCATCCTTCATGCAGTACTGCCTGCGACCAGAGATTGGCAAGGTGGAAATCGCGCCGTTCGCCTATATGCGCGGACGTACATTTGAAAATGCGGTCGTCATTCTTGACGAGGCTCAGAACGTGACCGCTGCGCAAATGAAGATGTTCTTAACGCGCCTCGGGGAGAACGTGACGGTTATCGTTAACGGCGATATTACCCAGTGTGACCTGCCATCCGGCGTGAAATCCGGGCTGAGCGACGCCATGTCACGTTTTGAGGAAGATGAGATGATTGGGGTGGTACGCTTCACCAAAGAGGACTGCGTGCGTTCGGCGCTCTGCCAGCGCACGCTGCAAGCGTATTATTGAGTTTGCTGTTGTGTTCAAGGCCCGGGAAACCGGGCTTTGTTTTTTGTGCATTTTATCCCCTCTCCCTTGGGGAGAGGGCTAGGGTGAGGGGCTCAGGCCGCATCGAGCTGCATATAGCACCGGGGGGATTCTCATCCCCCCGCAGGCGTGCAACATGTGAAAAAAAAGCCCGCATTTTCATGCGAGCTCTTCTTCAAATATGGCGGTGAGGGGGGGATTGACTCGCTTCGCTTGCCCTGCGGGCAGACTGTTCGCTACGCTCTCAGTCTGTCCAACTGGCTGTCGCCAGTTGTCGAACCCCGGTCGGGGATTCTCATCCCCCCGCAGGCGTGCAACATGTGAAAAAAAAGCCCGCATTTTCATGCGAGCTCTTCTTCAAATATGGCGGTGAGGGGGGGATTCGAACCCCCGATACGTTGCCGTATACACACTTTCCAGGCGTGCTCCTTCAGCCACTCGGACACCTCACCATATTGTTTTGCTGCCTGACCGCTTGGGGGGCAACGGGGCGCTACTATAGGGAGTTGCGCTAAAACGGTCAAGCAGATTTTCTGTATTCGTGTGCGTTCGGTTAAGCCTTAATCAGCTCTTGTCGCAGCACGGGTTATTAACGTTGAGAATCGAGCACTTCGCTGTTTTTAACCACTTCCTGTGCTTTGCCGTAACTTTCGATCAGCAGCTGGTAAGCCGGGAATATGTGGGTGTACACCTCAGCCCACTCAGCCGCGTCCTCACGGTTCCAGGTTCGCTGGATCTCAGAGGCCACCGCCGCCGTATCCATCGGAACCACACCGGCCTGCACCACGCGCGCCAGGGTGATCTCCTGCGCCATCTTGCTGTAGGTGCCGGAGGCATCAATCACCGCAAATACTTTGTACCCGTCCGCCACCGCGCTAATTGACGGGAAGGCCATGCAGACGCTGGTGATAGTGCCCGCGATAATCAACGTTTTGCGCCCGGTGGCTTTTACCGCGGCCACGAACTCCGGGTTATCCCAGGCGTTGATTTCACCTTTACGGGCAACATATTGCGCATGCGGTGCGTTGGCGTGGATCTCCGGGATAAGCGGTCCGTTCGGTCCCTGTGGAACTGACGCGGTGGTGATCACCGGGATCTTCGCCAGGGTCGCGATCTTCGCTAACGCTGCCGCACGAGCGCGCAACTCTGGCATTGGCATATCTCCGACGGTCTGGAACAGACCGCTCTGGTGATCGATAAGCAACATCACCGCATCGTTCACATCAATAACCGGACGGGAGCCATTAAAATTAGCAGGTGTAGACATCTTCTTCTCCTTTATTACGTTCAGATCTGGCCGAAGCGGCCGGAGTTGAAATCACGAATGGCTTCGTTGATTTCGCTTTTACTGTTCATCACAAACGGGCCATAGCCCACGATGGGTTCATTCAGCGGCTCGCCGGCCATCAGCAGCACTTTTGCATCGCTGCTTGCCTCAAGGTGCAGTTTGTCGCCTTCCTGACTCAGTACGACCAGCTGGGCTTCACCTGCCTGAGTGGTACCGTTCACCGTGATGTTGCCCTCAAGCACCACCAGCGCGGTGCTCCAGCCTTCGGGCTGATTGAGCGCCAGATGACTTCCCTGGTTCAGCACGATGTCCCAGACGTTGAGCGGTGAGAAGGTGTGCGCCGGGCCGGTAACCGTGTCGTAGCGACCGGCAATGACCCGCAGCGTTCCACCGTTGTCAGGCAGCGTCACCACCGGGATGTCGGCTTTCGTGATGCTCTGGTAGCCCGGTGCGGCCATCTTGTCTTTCGCAGGGAGGTTGACCCAAAGCTGCATCATTTTCAGTTCGCCGCCTTTCTGCGAGAACGCGCTTGAGTGGAACTCCTCGTGCAAAATACCTGCGCCTGCGGTCATCCACTGCACGTCGCCGGGGCCAATCACACCGCCTTTACCCGTGGAGTCGCGATGCTCCACTTCACCTGAATAAACGATGGTGACCGTTTCAAAACCCCGGTGAGGATGCTGGCCTACGCCGCGTTTCGCACCATCTGCCGGAAAGGTGTACGGGCCTGCGTAGTCCAGCAGCAGGAACGGACTCAGCGGCTCGCCGTGGGTTTGATAAGAGAACATTGAACGGACCGGGAAACCATCGCCAACCCAGTGCTGACGAGGAGCGGTATAAACGCCTGTTACGTTTTTCATGATTAACTCCTGATGTTCTGTTGATGTAATTAGCTTATATTCAGGGTTAATATCCCGGTAGATAGTGAAAATGGCATTCACTGTTCCGAAAATAGAACAATGAGGACTTATGCAGGATCTCAATGACTTCGTCTGGTTTGTGAAGGTGGTGGACTACGGGGGGTTTGCGGCGGCGGGAAGGGCGCTTGACCAACCCAAGTCTAAACTGAGCCGCAGGATCGCGCAGCTGGAGGAGCGGCTTGGCGTACGGTTGATACAGCGTACGACGCGGCAGTTTACGGTGACGGAAGTGGGGCACACTTTCTATCAGCACTGTAAGGCAATGCTGATAGAAGCAGAAGCGGCAGAGGAGGCCGTTGCTGCGCTGCAGGCTGAGCCGCGCGGCGTCGTCAGGATCACCTGTCCCGTCACGTTACTGCACGTCCACGTGGGGCCGATGCTGGCACGGTTTATGGCGCGCTACCCCGGGATTAATCTCCAGCTTGAGGCCACCAATCGTCGGGTCGATCTTGTTGGCGAAGGTATTGATGTCGCTATCCGCGTGCGTCCGCGTCCGTTTGATGACAGCGATCTGGTCTTAAGGGTGCTGGCTGACAGGGGGCATTGCCTGGTGGCAAGTCCGCAGTTGATTGAACGTATGGGTAAACCGCGAATGCCTTCCGAGCTCAGTGAATGGCCTGGATTAAGTATGGGGGCCGGTAAACAGGTGCATAAATGGGAGCTCAGTGGTCCAGAGGGGGCGAAAGCGGAGATCCACTACGCACCGCGCTTTATTACCACCGACATGCTGGCACTGCGGGAAGCGGCGATGGCGGGCGTGGGCGTTGTACAGTTGCCGATATTGATGGTGAAGGATCAGCTTGCGTCAGGGGAACTGGTACGGGTGCTGGACGCGTGGGAACCCCGACGGGAAGTGATTCACGCGGTTTATCCTTCGCGGCGCGGCATGCTGCCATCGGTCAGGACGCTGGTGGATTTTCTGACTGAAGAGTATGCGAAGATGGTGGAAGAGTAGCTTTTCGTAGGTCGGGTAAGCGCAGCGCCACCCGACATAAAGAGCGCAGGGAGTTTCAAGGTTCGAATCCCCCCTTTCGGAGAATATAAAAGAAAAAAGCCCGTACTTTCGTACGAGCTCTCATCTCGAATATGGCGGTGAGGGGGGGATTCGAACCCCCGATACGTTGCCGTATACACACTTTCCAGGCGTGCTCCTTCAGCCACTCGGACACCTCACCATATTGTCATCCCGTTGTTGCCGGGACGGGCGCTAATGTAAGGAAAAGCCGAACGGCCGTCAACCCACTTTTTCAGTAATTTAGCGCGTTTAGACAAACTTCAGGCAACATGATTCTTAAATGTGCTGAAAGCGTCTTTTTTATCAGCAACGCGGTTTCCTGATAAATTTGTTATGCTGGCAATCCATTTGAAAATGAAAACAAAACAGCGCAATAAAAGGCAGGAATAACTATGGATATTCTCTTCTATCACCCTACATTTGATACCGCTTACTGGATTGACGCACTTTCGGCGGCGCTGCCCGGCGCACGCGTTCGCGAGTGGAAGCGTGGCGATAATGAACATGCCGACTATGCGCTGGTCTGGCACCCGCCGGTTGAGATGCTGCAGGGCCGCAAGCTGAAGGCCGTTTTTGCCCTGGGAGCTGGGGTGGATTCCATTCTGAGCAAACTGAAGGCACACCCTGAAATGCTGCCGGAAGAGATCCCTCTGTTCCGCCTCGAAGATACCGGAATGGGCCAGCAAATGCAGGAATATGCCGTGAGCCAGGTGCTGCATTGGTTCCGCCGCTTTGATGACTATCAGGCCTTTAAACAGCAGGCCCACTGGGAGCCGCTGCCTGAGTACCGTCGCGAAGACTTTACGATCGGCATCCTCGGTGCGGGCGTGCTGGGCTCAAAAGTGGCAGAAGCACTCGCTCCGTGGGGCTTCCCCCTGCGCTGCTGGAGCCGTAGTCGCAAGGACTATCCGGGCGTCGAGAGTTTTGCCGGAACGGATGAGCTTCCGGCCTTTCTGAACGGCACGCGCGTGCTGATCAACCTGCTGCCAAACACGGCGGAAACGGTAGGGATCATCAATGAAACCTTGCTCAATCAGCTCGTCGATCAGAGCTACCTGATGAACCTGGCGCGCGGAGTCCATGTTGTGGAAGGCGATCTGCTGAAGGTCCTGGACAGCGGAAAGCTAAAAGGCGCCATGCTGGATGTCTATAGCCGTGAACCGCTGCCCGCGGAAAGCCCGCTGTGGAAGCACCCGCGCGTCGCGATGACCCCGCACGTGGCTGCCGTGACGCGTCCGGCAGAAGCGGTGGCCTATATATCCCATACCATCTGCGAAATGGAAAAGGGCAACGCGGTCACCGGGCAGGTCGACAGAAAGCGCGGCTACTGAGAGAAACCCGGCGTTCGCCGGGTTTTTGCTAATATTCGCCGCTGATAACTGCTATCCTTTGGAAAAACCGCAGAGGAGAAAGAGATGTATCCCGTTGACCTGCATATGCACACCGTCGCCAGTACCCACGCGTATAGCAACCTCCATGATTATATCGCTCAGGCGAAGCTTAAAGGTATTAAGCTGTTCGCGATCACCGATCATGGCCCGGACATGGCGGATGCGCCGCACTACTGGCATTTTGTGAATATGCGGATCTGGCCACGTCTGGTGGACGGCATTGGGATACTGCGCGGCATTGAGGCGAACATCAAAAATATCGACGGTGAGATCGACTGCACCGGCCCGATGCTGACGTCTCTGGACCTTATCCTCGCCGGTTTTCATGAGCCGGTTTTCCCGCCTCAGGATAAAGAGACCAACACCGCGGCGATGATTGCCACTATTGCCAGCGGCAATGTGCACATTATCAGCCACCCCGGTAACCCGAAGTATCCGATTGATATTCAGGCTGTCGCGCAGGCGGCAGCAAAACACCGCGTGGCGCTGGAGATTAATAACTCCTCCTTTGTTCACTCGCGTAAGGGCAGCGAAGACAACTGTCGCGCCGTGGCGGCCGCCGTGCGTGATGCGGGTGGCATGGTGGCGTTGGGCTCAGACTCTCATACCGCGTTTACGCTGGGTGATTTCAGCGAGTGCCTGAAAGTGCTGAATGATGTTAACTTCCCGGAAGCGCAAATCCTGAACGTGACCCCACGCCGCATGCTCGATTTCCTTGAGTCGCGCGGAATGGAACCGATTGCCGAATTTGCCGATCTTTAATTGTGTAATGGAATAAAAAAAATGAACGAGTTTTCCATCCTCTGCCGCGTGCTGGGTACGCTCTATTATCGCCAGCCGCAAGACCCGCTGCTGGTGCCACTTTTTACGTTAATTCGTGAAGGTAAACTGGCGCAGAACTGGCCGCTGGAACAGGATGATTTACTGGAACGTCTGCAAAAAAGCTGCGACATGCAGCAGATTGCGACCGACTACAATGCTCTGTTTGTCGGCGATGAGTGCCGCGTTTCGCCATACCGTTCTGCCTGGCAGGAAGGGGCGACGGAAGCGGAAGTCCGTGCTTTCCTCTCCACCCGCGGTATGCCGCTGAGCGATACGCCAGCCGATCATATCGGTACGCTGCTGCTGGCAGCGTCCTGGATTGAAGATAACGCCGGTGATGATGAGAACGAAGCCATTGAAACCTTGTTCGAAACGTACCTGCTGCCGTGGGTCGGGACGTTCCTGGGTAAAGTTGAAGCGCATGCCACCTCGCCATTCTGGAGAACGCTGGCGCCGCTGACCCGCGACGCTATCGCGGCAATGTGGGATGAGCTGGAAGAAGAGAACGAAGGGTGATTTAAGTCACATAAATTCTGCAACTCATCAATTCATTTTGCATGTAATGTGCTGATGATCTCATTTCTATGGTGCGCTTCTGCTAAGATGCGCGCCATGAACATATTACTTTGTATCGCAATAACGACAGGTATTCTCTCCGGGCTCTGGGGATGGGTAGCCGTGTCTCTCGGATTGCTCAGCTGGGCCGGATTCCTCGGCTGTACCGCCTATTTCGCCTGTCCGCAGGGGGGCGTAAAAGGGCTCTTTATCTCAGGCTGCACGCTGATGAGCGGCGTTATCTGGGCGCTGGTGATCATGAAAGGCAGCGCGCTGGCGCCGCATCTGGAAATTCTGGGATACGTCATGACGGGCGTCGTCGCCTTTTTAATGTGCATCCAGGCTAAGCATCTGCTGCTTTCATTTGTGCCGGGAACCTTTATGGGGGCGTGCGCGACCTTTGCAGGGCAGGGTGACTGGAAGCTGGTGGTCCCTTCACTGGCGCTGGGGCTGCTGTTTGGCTATGCCATGAAAAACAGCGGCCTATGGCTGGCGGCGCGGCGGGAAAAAGCGCAAAACATCACGGCAGTGAGTGAATAAAAAAAGGCGAGATAATCATCTCGCCTTTTTTATGCGCTTCCTGTCAGGATTCCGGAGGGACTGACATATCGCGGTATTTCACCAGTATCGGGTTCTGCACGTCTGCTTTGTTTTGCAGATCCCACAGCCCGCGGTCTATACCGTCGTTAATTAAGTAGATCACGCCGGTTTCAATGGCCGACATCAGACACATCATGACCGGCTCGTTAGAGGTGTAGCCAATTTCACCTTCCAGCAAACGCTGGTAATCGATGAAGCGGAATACCCCTGCCTGAACTTCATAAGACAGAATGGTTTTGCTGGTGTTCACCGAAGAGAGCACTTCGCCTGTACTGACGTTAACCACACGCAGGTTAACGGCGATTTGGTCGAGCTGATACTGGGTATCCGCACCGATACCGAAGTAACGTGCTCCCGCACCACCCGATTTAACGTTACTTTCGTAGCCGATAATCGATCCTTCAATCATTACGTTCGCTGCCGCCAGAGATTGCAGAGGCGTCCGGTTATTGTCCGCAACGGTGCCATTTTCCTGGGCGGCACGAATGATTTTGCGTTCATTCAACAGGTTCTGGAGCCCCTGACGTTCCAGCGGAATAAACCAGTGCGAATCCTTGAGTGCGGTAACCAGCATCGCGGTGGCGCTCTGCGGCACTGCCGTGGAGAAGTTACTTGCCGGGTAAGGTTTGAATTGCCCGGTTTCATCCTGAATGTTGTACACGGAGACAAATATTTTTCCCGTTGGAGCAGGTAAATGCGTTAAATCACGATAACTCTGGGCCCGAGGCATTAATGTTGGTTTTGCAGCTTCTTTAGGTGGAGCAGTTAAACAACCGCTCAATAAGCACACTGCAACAAATATCAGGAAGCGCTGCATGATTGTTGTCCTTATTTCGTTGTTGTTCAGAAGTTAGTTGAATCGTTTTGTAGACCGGAAACCTGGATGGTGGAGATTTTTCCGGTTTTACGATCGGTCACGTTCAACTGAAGCTGTCCGTCCGTGTTGGCGATATCAACGATAAAGTCGTTGGTCACCATCCGCCCGGGTTTACCGGTATTAATGTTGGTCAGCAAACCACCTAAAATCTGCGACTGGATGGCCTGCGTGAAGTTATCCAGTGCGGACGGGGTATCAACGCTAAAATTCTTTAAGCTGGGATCCTTATAGGAGTTTTGCGCCTGAGCTTCATTCAGCAGGAACGCGCCGTTGTTAGGGTTACCGCCAAAGTTAGGGTTACGGAACTGAAACGTCATGTTTCCGGCCCAGCTGATGGGTGTGATCAGCATTATCGAAACAACTGCATATGCAATACGCATGACAGCCTCCGCATATCGGTTCGCTAGAACTCGTCTTTTGCTAAATCGCTGGTGCTTAATAGGGCTTTATCTATTTGCAGGCGATTAATAGCGTCTTCTGATTGTGCCAGTGCTAAGACTACGTTTTTATCGAAGTCCATTTTGGTCGGGAATAAAAACGTTTGATAAATAACGGACTGATTAGCCGTTATTGTTATCCAACTTCCCCATCGTGCACTGGGCCGCTCGTTGATTGTTATATTACCCGTGTATGTACTTTCCCATTTGTCACTGAAGGCACGGTAAAAACTGTGCCCGACCGATGAGACAGTGTGGTCTGTTAACAATCCGGGAACTTCGACCTCGACGGCCTTCAGATTCCCAGCAGCGAGCAGGAAACTCGCTGCGGCGATCCAACTCAACGTGCGCTTCATGTGATTAACGCCTGAGGTTATCGTTTGCCCACGAAACCGCCTGAGTTCGGTTTTTCACAGCTATCTTCTTGAAAAGATTATAAAGGTGCGTCTTTACCGTATTTTCGCTGATAAATAACGAACGGGCGATTTCAATATTTGAAGCACCAATGCGTAACTTATTCAGGATCTCTTTCTCACGGTGCGTGAGCAGTGCTGACTCTGAGCTGTTATAGCGATAATTTCCGGAGTGCGTGATGAGATAGCTGGCAAGCTTTTGCGAAAAATAACACTCTCCGCGCAATATACCTTGCAGCCCCTCTACCACCCGGTCTTCTTCTTCCGTGACGTAGAACACGCCATTGATATGCGGCCAGCTTTCAATATCTCTGAAAGGATATTCATCAGGCGTATTCAACAATAGCACGCGGATATTATTGTTTTTTCTGCTTAAAATATCCTGCCAGTAATGGATAAGCTTTTTATCAGCTTCCATCATATCGAAAAGAATGATGCTGCCAGGTGCAATATCATCAAAAGAACGTTGAATATTATGCAATTTCCCGCTCAGTGATAAAGATTGCTTTAAATGTTGTAATAATGCTGTCGCTTGCAAAGAAGGTTTTGTGATCAACAGTAATGTATGACCATGTAAACTATGGACTTCATTATACATGATGAAACCCCACTTTATTTTGGCACCTGGCAGCTGTCCTCCAGTTTAAAAGAGGACACCAGAAGTACTGACAGATGTTGCACTGCTGTGTGTAGAATCAGACCATAACCTCCACAGGGAGGTAAATATAAAACCAATTTCGTACATCTAATTTCAATCTAGCTTTTACGAAGTTTAAAGCAAGTGTTAAACATGTAACAGAACGTAAAAATCAATATTAATTTGTGAAATTTGATTGTTTGGAATGGTGAGAATTGATGAGAAAGTTGTACACCTAAATAGAGATGCACAGATTTTAAAAATCATACAAATATTTTTAACGATATGATTATTAAGAATATTTGTTATTTTTGTAAAGCACTAATTAAGTATGAGTTTCAGATGATTTCTAAGCCCAGGAATGAGCGTCTGTCTGGCTTAAGAAAAGAGGCTCCGTGTCACGCACTGAGAAAAATGTTTCCTGCCGTTACGTTTAAACAACCCGGGAGGAAGCGTGGACAGCCTTTGTCTTGTTGTACAACTCTTTCACAATACACCTTTATTAAAAAATATAAGCCGGCCTGATTAAAGTGATTTTTACTGTAAATTACGACTTTGTGGTGACCCGAAAAATAAAAATAAGCCGCGCGGGTGAGATATTTAAAATGTTTCAGCGGACATACTCTTCACCGTAACGACGCGTTAACACCATACGAGCCGTTTAAACATGGAGTAATTAAATAGCCAGGTCCAGGGTGACAACATGAAAAACACATCGTTAATTGTGATGTTTACATTACTGGGTGCGCCTGGATTTGTAACCGCGGCTAATTCAGATTTGGCAAATGCTGAATATAACTTTGCGGTTAACGAATTAAGTCTTTCATCACTAAATCAGGCAGCCATTATTGGTCAACGGGGCGTTTTCAATGACGCTCAGGTTCGCCAGGACGGTTCAAAACTCTTATCCATTGTTTCCCAGGATGGGGCAGGCAACAGAGCGAGAGTCGATCAATCAGGGGCTTACAATATAGCCTGGATCGATCAGAGCGGTAACGGGAATGATGCAGGTATTACGCAAGATGGATACGGTAATAGCGCGAAAATTATCCAGCAAGGGTCGGGTAATAGAGCAAATATTACGCAGTACGGTACGCAGAAAACCGCAGTTGTAGTGCAGAAACAGTCGCAAATGGCGATTAACGTTATTCAACATTAGCGCTTTCGCGACGACTTTAATCAATCCGACGGGGGTTTACCATGAAATTTTTCAAAGTGGCAGCGCTTGCAGCAATCGTAGTTTCTGGTAGTGCTATGGCTGGTCTGATTAATCAGGATGGCTGGGGTCATGGGCATGGTCATGGCGGATACGGTGGCCCAAATTCAACCCTGAATATTTATCAGAATGGTGGCGGTAACTCCGCGGTTGCTCTGCAAACAGACGCCAGAAATTCTGTCCTGAATATTAGCCAGACAGGTGGCGGTAACGGCGCTGACGTTGGTCAGGGTTCTGATGACAGTAAAATCAACCTGACCCAAAAAGGGTTTGGCAACAGTGCAACACTTGATCAGTGGAACAGTAAAAAATCCGTCATGAATGTTAGCCAGTCCGGCGGCTTTAACGGTGCACTCGTAGACCAGACTGCGTCCAACTCAACTGTTAACGTTACCCAGATCGGTTTTGGTAACCACGCGACAGCTCATCAGTACTGATACTGAAATCTGTGCTACAAAAAAACAGGGCATCAGCCCTGTTTTTTTTCGGGAGTTCATCATGAATACCTTAATTCTACTCGCCGCGCTTTCCAGCCAGATAACGTTCAAAACGTCGCAGCAGGAAAACATGACCACCATTATTCCGCAGGTCACTCTGGCGCAATCATGTAATTGTCAGGTTCAGATTGTTTCTGTTCGGGAAGGGCAGGGGGGACAAAGTTCGTCCCGACAGCAAAATACCCTTTTTATACCCGCTAATCAGACGATTGATTTAATGCGCCTGAGTTTAAATATTAACGCAGGAGACACGGTAAAAATCGTGGTCACCGTTTCAGATGGAAAATCGCTTCATTTATCACAACAGTGGTCACCGGCGGGAAGTTCGATCTAAATATTCATGAAATCAATATGTTGCGAATGTGGCGGGTCTGTGCCGTTGAGCTATGCTGATATCAGGGACCTGGTCATTATGTTCCTTAACGTGAGACTTCGTTTGCCGTAATAAATGAAGCGCGTTTACCCCTCATGGACGATTTTCATTGAGGAGTACCTATAATGAATAACTATTTTGCTCGACTCGCGGCAGGTCTGGGTCTGGTCGTTTCTGCTTTGAGTATCCCGGCTTATTCGGCCACAGTTGTGAACGGTGGTGTCATTCATTTTCGCGGTGCCATTGTCGCAGACCCCTGTGAAGTCACTCCCCAGAAGCAACAGTTTGCAATGTCATGTCCAGATAATAACCGTATGCAAACGCGTATGGTGAGCTATGAAGAGGCGCTTAACGGGAAAGTGAGTGACTCAAACCTGGCGACGCTCAATATGAAATACCTTAATCCTGAAAAAACGCTCGCGGTTGTCGAAATCCAGTATCGCTAATGCGCACTCTCCCGCCCAGCGGTGGAAGAGGATTTTTTCTGATAGTTTTTTCTCCCGGTCTCCTCTGCGATACACTTAAGAAAAAGGCGGGTTGCAGAGGGGCTTTATGAAACCGCAAATTGACATTATTCATGGCGATATTACGACCATGCACGTCGACGTTATCGTCAATGCGGCCAATCCCTCCCTGATGGGGGGAGGCGGCGTGGACGGGGCTATCCACCGGGCTGCCGGACCGCAGCTGCTGGAAGCCTGTAAAACCGTGCGGCAACAGCAGGGCGAATGTCCTCCCGGTCACGCGGTGATTACGCTTGCGGGCAATCTGCCTGCCAGAGCGGTTATTCATGCCGTAGGGCCCGTCTGGCATGGCGGGGACCAGCACGAAGCGAGTATTCTGGAAGAGGCTTACCGGAACTGTTTACGGCTGGCCGCCGACAACGGCTATAAAACGATGGCGTTCCCGGCCATCAGCACCGGCGTGTATGGTTACCCTAAGGCCGCCGCCGCAACGATCGCCGTAGAAACCGTTTACCGCTACCTGTCGTTAAAACCGCTGCCGGAGAAGGTGATTTTTGTCTGTTTCGACGACGACACCACGCATCTTTATCAGCGGCTGCTAACTCAGCGCAGACAAGAGCTGGAAAGCTGAAACAAACGCGGCGCATCCGGTGCGCCGCGTGTTCTAAGAGGCTTTCGCCTGCGGTTTTCCTGAAAAGAGGAAACGCAGCAGCGGGATCCGCAGATGGATTTCGTAGAGTACGATCGCCACCCCCACAACGAACACCAGCCCGGTAAAGAAGCCCAGCGTGTTGGAGGCGATGTGCGGTGTAATATAAGCCCCGAAGAAAAGCGTCAACGGGTGATGCACCAGATAGATAAACAGCGAAGCATTAACGAAGTAGGTCACGCGGTGGGACTTAAAGTTCAGCAAACGGTGGCCCAGCGCGAATACTACGTTCACCATCCACAGGCCCAACAGCATCGTGATCACGCTTTCCGTTTCATACATCCAGGCGTCGCCGCTCCCGTAGCGCTGATTCAGCAGATAGGCCGCGAACGCGAGGGTGGCTCCCAGCGCGCACCACGGTGACGGGGTGACAAACAGCGATTTAAGCTTCGGATGAATAAACGCCAGCGCGCCGATTAAAAAAAACGGAATGTAGAACAGCGACTGCATCACCACAAAATTAAATAACCCGTCGCTCAAAATCGGCGGGTAGACGATAAGCAGGGTCCGTCGCACAGCGGCATAGGCAATCCCCAACAGCAAGAAGAGCACTGACAGTTTGCCCATCGTAACGTTGGCGAAAAAGGTGTCGGCCTTCGTAATTAGATGGTGGCGCAGGCGGCTGAAAATCAACAGACTCACCGTGGTGAGCACCACCAGGACCAGCAGGAACCACAGGTGAGACACCAGCTCCCAGACCAGCGTGTTGTACTTTTCATACAGCGTCAGATTCGGCCAGTTCTCCGCTTTACCCTTCACGTACTGCAACATAATGAACTGGGGCAGCGTCAGCAGCGGAATGGCGGTCAGCATGGGGATCCCCACGCGCTCTACGCGCACTTTCCACCAGCGCTTGAGCGGGTATCGCAGAAACAGCATGTAAGAGAAATAGCCGGATATGACGAAAAACACCTGCATACGGAAGGCGTGAATAAAGTCATTAAACAGCGTCAGCCACCAGGAGGGCATCTGGCTATTCACGTGCCAGGTGTGGCTGGAGTAAATCAGTGAAATGTGAAAGGGGATCCCCAATAGCATCAGCCATGCCCGGATCGAGTCGAGGAAATATTCACGTTCTGTTGGTGTTGTGCTCATATAACGTTGTGCATTCTCAGACTTTTCGTCTTATCCCTAAGACTCATAATGGTTACATTCGAAGGCAACCCTACACCAAGACCGACACCCTGTCTCCAGGATAAGCACGCAAAGTGAATAGCGGGTTCTTTCATTTGCTTAATCCCTGAGCCAGCAGCTGAACAAAGCAGTGATAATGTTGTCGGATTGCCTGAGTTTCCATTAAAATGGATCGGATCGATATAAGCACACAAAGGGGGAAGTGCTTACTTATTATGAAACATAAACCACAGATGATGAAAATGCGTTGGTTGGGTGCTGCAGTGGTGTTGTCACTGTATACCTCATCGGCACTGGCCTTTAACATCGACGATGTCGCAAAACAGGCAAAATCGATGGCAGGCAAGAGCTACGAAGCGCCGAAAAGTAACTTGCCCTCCGTTTTCCGCGACATGAAGTATGCGGACTATCAGCAGATCCAGTTCAATCACGATAAAGCGTACTGGAGCAATATCAAAACCCCGTTCAAGCTTGAATTTTATCATCAGGGTATGTACTTCGACACGCCTGTTGCCATCAATGAAGTGACGGCGACAGCGGTTCGTAAGATTAAGTACAGCCCGGATTATTTCAATTTTGGCAATGTGCAACACGATAAAGATACGGTGAAAGACCTGGGCTTCGCAGGCTTCAAGGTGCTTTACCCGATCAACAGCAAAGATAAAAACGACGAAATCGTCAGCATGCTGGGTGCCAGCTATTTCCGCGTCATTGGCGCGGGGCAGGTATACGGGCTTTCTGCGCGTGGTCTGGCTATTGATACCGCGCTGCCATCAGGTGAAGAGTTCCCACGTTTCCGTGAGTTCTGGATTGAGCGTCCAAAACCAACGGACAAACGTCTGACCATTTATGCGCTGCTGGATTCCCCGCGTGCAACCGGCGCCTATCGCTTTGTGATTATGCCGGGTCGTGACACGGTGGTTGACGTACAGTCCAAGGTTTACCTGCGTGACAAAGTAGGCAAACTGGGCGTTGCGCCACTGACCAGCATGTTCCTGTTTGGGCCGAACCAGCCGTCACCGGCAACCAACTTCCGCCCGGAACTGCATGACTCCAACGGTCTGTCTATTCATGCCGGTAACGGTGAGTGGATCTGGCGTCCGCTGAATAACCCGAAACATCTGGCGGTGAGCAGCTTCGCAATGGAAAACCCGCAAGGTTTCGGCCTGCTGCAGCGTGGTCGTCAGTTCTCCCGCTTTGAAGATTTGGACGATCGCTATGACCAGCGTCCAAGCGCCTGGGTCACGCCAAACGGTGACTGGGGTAAAGGTAAAGTCGAGCTGGTAGAAATTCCAACCAACGATGAAACCAACGATAACATCGTCGCTTACTGGACACCGGATCAGCTGCCGGAAGCCGGTAAAGAGATGAACTTCAAGTACACCATTACCTTCAGCCGCGACGAAGATAAGCTGCATGCGCCGGATAACGCGTATGTGATGCAGACTCGCCGCTCAACGGGTGATGTGAAGCAGTCTAATCTTATCCGTCAGCCTGACGGGACCGTGGCGTTTGTCGTGGACTTCACCGGCCAGGATATGAAGAAACTGTCGCCGGACACCGCCGTTGCCGCTCAGGCCAGCATCGGTGATAACGGTGAAATCGTTGAGAATACCGTGCGTTACAACCCGGTAACCAAAGGCTGGCGTCTGACCCTGCGCGTGAAAGTGAAAGATCCGAAACAGACCACTGAAATGCGTGCTGCGCTGGTCAGTAACGATCAGCCGCTGAGTGAAACCTGGAGCTATCAGCTACCTGCCAATGAATAATACATCTGAATATATTGATGCCATGCCGCTGACGGATATCGAAAAAGCGGCACTGCCTAAGAGCGACATCCGCGCGGTTCACACCGCGCTGGATGGTGAACATCGTCAGTTTTCCCGTGATGATGATACGCCGCTCGGGTCAGTCAAGGCGCGTCTGGAGCAGGCCTGGCCGGACTCGCTGGCGGAAGGGCAGTTGATTAAAGACGACGAAGGGCGCGATCAGCTGCAGGCGATGCCGAAGGCCACGCGTTCCTCAATGTTCCCCGATCCATGGCGCACCAACCCGGTGGGCCGCTTCTGGGATCGCCTGCGCGGGCGTGATGTGACGCCGCGCTATCTGTCGCGCCTGACAAAAGAAGAGCAGGCGTCCGAACAGAAATGGCGTACCGTGGGGACCATCCGTCGCTATATCCTGCTGCTTCTGACGCTGGCGCAGACGGTCGTCGCGACCTGGTACATGAAAACCATCCTGCCTTATCAGGGCTGGGCGTTCATCAACCCGACGGACATGATGGGCCAGGATCTCTGGGTCTCCTTCATGCAGCTGCTGCCGTATATTCTGCAGAGCGGCATCCTTCTGCTGTTCGCGGTTCTCTTCTGCTGGGTCTCGGCCGGTTTCTGGACCGCGCTGATGGGCTTCCTGCAGCTGCTGATGGGGCGTGACAAATACAGCATTTCGGCGTCAACGGTCGGGGATGAACCCCTCAATTCCGAGCACCGTACTGCGCTGATTATGCCTATCTGTAACGAAGACGTTGACCGCGTATTTGCGGGCCTGCGTGCGACATGGGAGTCCGTAAAGGCGACCGGCAACGCGGAGCATTTTGACGTTTACATCCTGAGCGACAGCTACAACCCGGATATCTGCGTTGCAGAACAAAAAGCGTGGATGGAGCTGATTGCAGAAGTGCAGGGCGAAGGGCAGATCTTCTACCGCCGCCGCCGCCGCCGTGTGAAGCGTAAAAGCGGTAACATCGATGACTTCTGCCGTCGCTGGGGTAATCAGTACAGCTATATGGTCGTGCTGGATGCGGACTCGGTCATGAGCGGTGACTGCCTGAGCGGTCTGGTGCGTCTGATGGAAGCCAACCCTAACGCGGGTATCATTCAGTCCTCGCCAAAAGCGTCCGGCATGGACACCCTTTATGCGCGCTGCCAGCAGTTCGCCACCCGTGTCTACGGGCCGCTGTTCACCGCGGGTCTGCACTTCTGGCAGCTGGGTGAGTCGCACTACTGGGGTCACAACGCCATTATCCGCGTGAAGCCGTTCATTGAGCACTGTGCGCTGGCGCCGCTGCCAGGTGAGGGGTCATTTGCAGGCTCTATTCTGTCGCATGACTTCGTGGAAGCGGCGCTAATGCGTCGTGCTGGCTGGGGCGTCTGGATTGCCTACGACCTGCCGGGATCGTACGAAGAGCTGCCGCCGAACCTGCTGGACGAGCTCAAGCGTGACCGCCGCTGGTGTCACGGTAATCTGATGAACTTCCGTCTGTTCCTCGTTAAAGGGATGCACCCGGTTCACCGCGCGGTGTTCCTGACGGGCGTGATGTCTTATCTCTCCGCACCGCTGTGGTTTATGTTCCTTGCGCTCTCCACTGCGCTGCAGGTGGTCCATGCCCTGACGGAGCCGCAATACTTCCTGCAACCGCGCCAGCTGTTCCCGGTGTGGCCGCAGTGGCGTCCGGAGCTGGCGATTGCGCTGTTTGCCTCCACCATGGTGCTGCTGTTCCTGCCTAAGCTGCTCAGTATCATCCTGATCTGGTGCAAAGGCTCGAAAGAGTACGGCGGTTTCTTCCGCGTGACCCTTTCACTGCTGCTGGAAGTGCTGTTCTCCGTGCTGCTGGCACCGGTGCGTATGCTGTTCCACACCGTATTTGTGGTCAGTGCGTTCCTGGGCTGGGAAGTGGTCTGGAACTCACCGCAGCGTGATGACGACTCCACGCCGTGGAGCGAAGCCTTTATGCGCCACGGTTCTCAGCTGCTGCTGGGTCTGGTGTGGGCTGCCGGGATGGCCTGGCTGGATCTGCGCTTCCTGTTCTGGCTGGCGCCGATTGTCTTCTCGCTGATCCTGTCGCCGTTTGTCTCCGTGATCTCCAGCCGTTCAACGGTGGGGCTGCGGACCAAACGCTGGAAACTGTTCCTGATCCCGGAAGAGTATTCCCCGCCGCAGGTTCTGGTGGATACCGATCGTTATCTCGAGCAGAACCGCAATCGCACGCTGGATGATGGCTTTATGCACGCCGTGTTTAACCCGTCATTCAACGCTCTGGCAACGGCGATGGCCACTGCGCGCCACCGTGCCAGCCAGGTGCTGGAGATTGCCCGCGATCGTCACGTTGAGCAGGCGCTTAACGAGACCCCGGAAAAACTCAACCGCGACCGTCGACTGGTGCTGTTGAGCGACCCGGTGACCATGGCGCGTCTTCACTACCGCGTGTGGTCCGCTCCGGAGAAATACTCTTCGTGGGTGAACTACTATAAGGGCGTGAAGCTGAATCCGCTTGCACTGAAGGCGAAGTAAGTCGTTAAGCAGGGCGGGTAGCGAAGCGCTACCCGCCAGATAAAATACCGGCTGCGAGGCCGGTATTTTTTTAGAGGTTAGAGATGAGAATAATCATCGTCGTCATGATGGCATGCCTGCTCAGCGGCTGCGGCAGTATCATCAGTCGCACCATTCCAGGGCAAGGCCACGGTAATCAGTATTACCCGGGGGTAAAATGGGATCTCCGTGATTCCGCATGGCGTTACCTGACCGTGCTCGATCTGCCGTTCTCGCTGATTTTCGACACGCTGTTGCTGCCGATTGATGCCAGCCATGGCCCTTACGAATAGCGTAAATTAACGCTCGTCCCACTCATCGGCTGCGGTTTGACCTTCTTCCGTATCCAGCGGTGGCTCGAGCTGAAACTCGCCCTCATCCCACTCGTGTAGGGTGTTCTCTTCCAGCCATTCCTGCCGAAGTTCGATTTCGTCATAGTCGCCATCGAAGACGGCCTGCGCACCTTCACCGCTCAATATCGGCAAACATTCCCCTTCTTCACCTTCATCGGCAAAGAATTCGGCCTGCCACATAATATCCCCATCCTGCAGAACGTATTTTTGGATATTAAGCTGTTGCACGTCAGCATCTTCTTCTTCAACGCCGGGGTTGTCGGCGAGGAACTCTTCACGAGCGGCATCAATAGCTTCTTCCAGCGTGGCGTACATGGTCATTGGTGTCTCCCTGTTTTCCAGAAGGTTTCAGGGAAAGAATAGCTGAATATAAGATTCTGCAAGTATGAATGTGAAAATAAGACGTCACGCATTCAATGCCGCCCACTTAAGCGGTGCGGCACGAGAGTTCACCGCGTAACGGATTTTTGACATCTTAACTGCCCTCGGCCTTAATGGCTGGAGGCGTTTTGTTATGAACACCGCTTCCAGATCTCCACACATGTGCTCTAATTGTTTTTGGATTGACGGTATTCACCAGTACTGACATCTCCGATGGCGGCAGAAGACGACATGGGCGAACCGTCGCTGAAAACGAGCAGGTCGTTGAGAAATGGCATAAGAAAACGGCTCCCTGTAGTGGAAGCCGTTATAGTGCCGCGGTAAAGAATCGGTCAACCGCTCCTTAACTGAACGGCATTGCCCATTAAGCGGGGCTTTTTCTTGATTCCATATCAACGCTTCTTTTTTGGTTTGAATAAACGATCACTGACAATAAATGCAACTATCAGGAATATAACAGTAGATATTAATGCATAATCTTCCCAAAAGGTGACGGCGAGCATACCGAAAATAATAGTTAAACCAATAGGTATATAAACTTGCATAACAAGCCTAACTAATTCCTGCCACCACACGCTAAACATTTTTTTCATCGTACTATCCTAAGAATATCAGAAACAATATCGTTATCGCTTTTTTGGTATTGGTTGTGTACGTCAACACGATCAATTATTGGTTCAACCAGGAAGTATAACATTTCCAGATCACGATTATAGAGATCTCTATAGTACCGACTATGTTTATATAAAAGACGTTCCGCAGCCTGTGAAGCTACCTGTGCGTACCCATATATTCCCGCCGCAGCTACACCACGCGTTGACCATTTGGTGAGTGCCGAGGAGATCGATACTTGCATTGAAAGACTTGAAGCCGCTAACGTAGCGATAGTGTACGCAATGGTAAACTTGGTAAGGGTGGCAGTTGTAAACCCAGCTCCTGCTTTAGACAAGATTAACGTAATGTTCCTGATGCGCTGGTCTGAGAGATTTTCAAACATATAGTTGATATAGATTTCAAGCATCTCTCTTATAGTGTCATGATGTTTTACGAGTACTACAAGAGCCTTCAAGAACCTCTTATCTTCTTGCTTCAAACGTGTACATACGTCCTGGTAGTTGTCGAGGAAGCACGAGCTATACCACGAAAGCCTTTCCACCCCAGAGTATATTAAATGAGCCTGTTGTACGGCTTGCTGTTGAACACCAGCAAGGCTTTATCCAGCAGGTTAGCCATGTAGCGATCAGCATCAAGTTTGTTCAGTATAAGCGAGTTGTAGCTCATGAATCCTTCCCATGTTTCTCCCTATCCATATTCCACATAACAGTAATAAACCTCCGAATAATAAACAAGATGTATCTACCGATGGAGGCAGGTCACGCCAGTACTCGAAAACCCGCAAGGCGTTATTACTCACTTTGCTCGACAGATGATAGTACTGAATCAAAGTGATTGGGGTCGGTACTACGTACCTAAAGTCTTTGCGAGTAATTACGCGTCGCCTTGCTCCTTGTCAGGGTTGCGGGCTGTTGAATCCCTTCGCGTACTTACCTACCTTATAGTGGTGATGTTCGATTACTCGACACATGATAGAATCGCCCTATGCAAACAGCAGGGAAAACAAAATGCAAATAATGAGGATGACATACGACGACATTGATAAAAATGGCTACGCCAAATTACACGTCTATGGAATAGGAACTTTCTCTGCATTCAGTGGGCAAAACCCATATACCAATGATCCCAACTGTGCGTACTTACCAAACAGTGCAATACCTACTGGACGGTACTGGATAGTTGATAGGCCAACTGGCTCTACATTGAATAAGATCCGGGCATGGGGCGTTGATACAATCACAGGTAATGACCACTCCGAATGGTTTGCACTCTTCAGTGCTCAAACCATGACAGATAGCATAATGATTAACGGTGTATCGCGTGGTAGTTTCCGGTTACATCCACTCAGGCCGGATGGTTCTGGTTTCTCTGAGGGGTGTATTACTTTCGTCAATCGACCCGATTTCTATACTGTACGTAGTCAGTTGCTCCGTACTAAAAAGGTTAAAGTACCAGGTTCAAGGACTGGATTGATGGCATATGGTTATGTTGATGTGCAAGGGGGGAGCGACTATGCGAAGTGCAGGATTCGTTAAGAATGCGGCCATATACAGTATCTGTATTGTCTTTGCATGGTGGCTATCAAGTTTCGGTAAGCCTCTCAATGGACTAACGCAATGGGTCATGGATACCGCCTATAGTACTTTGGGTTCCGGCCTGAGTGGTTCATATGAAGCTGATGCAGATCCGGTAAGGTTCATCGCCTTAATCCTGATGGTACTTATCTACGCTACCATACTGTTCTTGCTCACACGTTTGGTACTAAGAAAGTTTCAGGCCAATCGCTAATACCTCATTTTATTAAGTACCCTCACTGTATATGGTGAGGGTGTTTTTTGGTACTTAATTACTGACTATAACAATAAATACATCAACAATAGATGAGGTGAGTTTATGGAAAAATATATTATTAACGATTTTGTTTATGAAGTTATTGGCAATGCGATAACCGTCCTGACCTGCCCCCCGTATTAGATACAACCATCAGTTAGTAATGTCGGTTTGTTTACTTTCACATTTTCCATTCCGCCACCGTGCTGCAAACTCTGATGGCGTCTGATAATTCAGTGCTGAATGTGGACGACATCGTTATAATCCTGCCGCCAGTCATTAATGACTTTCCTTGCGTGAACGATATCACTGAACCTGTGCTCATTCAGACATTCATCGCGAAATCGCCCGTTAAAGCTCTCAATAAATCCGTTCTGCGTTGGCTTGCCCGGCTGGATTAAGCGCAGTTCAATACCATGCTCAAAAGCCCATTGATCCATTGCACGGCAGGTGAACTCCGGCCCCTGGTCAGTTCTTATCGTCGCCGGATAGCCTCGAAACAGTGCAATGCTGTCCAGAATACGCGTGACCTGAACGCCTGAAATCCCGAATGCGATGGTAATGTCAGGCACTCCTTCGTGAAGTCGTCCACACAGGTCAGGCACTTGATCCTGCGACCGGTCGCATCACACATCAATACCACGGCTTCCCGCTTCTGGTCTGTCGTCAGTACTTTCGCCCCAGGGCCACTGAAGAGCCTCCTTATCCAGCATGGCTTCGGCAAGCAGCTTCTTACGCCAGGTATAATAGGTGGCGTTGGAAATGGCGTACTTGCGGCAGAGCTCACGGGCAGAGACCCCTGCTTCAGCTTCGCGGAGGATACTGATGATCTGTTCGTCGGAAAAACGCTTCTTCATGGGGATGTCCTCATGTGGCTTATGAAGACATTACTTACATCGCGGTGTCTTAATCAACGAGGAGCAGGTCAGCGTACATGGTCATTAGTGTCTCCCTGTTTTCCCGAAGGTTTCAGGGAAAGAATAGCTGAATATAAGATTCTGCAAGTATGAATGCGAAAATAAGCTTCAGGCGTTCGTCTTATTCCGTCACGGGCCGTAACGCGCGGGATAAACTGAACCACGAATAAATGGCATTGAACAACACGACGCCCGCCGTCACGATAAAGACGGCGCGAAAACCGAAGCTGGCGGAGATCCCGGCCCCGAGCAGCGGTCCGGTGACGTTACCAATATCCCGGAATGGCTGGTTATAGCTGAAAATACGCCCGGCAATCTGGTTCGTGGAGTTGTAGACCAGCAGGGTCTGTACGGCGGGCAGCAACGCGCCGTCGGCGGCACCCAGCAAAAAGCGCAGGACGCCCAGCTGCCATGGCGTTTGCACCATCGACATCGGGATAAGCAGCAGGACGGAAATCACCAGCGCGCAGATCAGGATTTTTTCCGGACCCACCCGGTCCCCCAGTTTTCCCAGCCTCGGGGCACTCAGCAGCGCCGCCACGCCGGGTACGGAGGCGATCAGCCCGCTGATGAACGCAATATTGCTGACGTTACCCGCCAGGTCGCGAACGTACAGCGTCAGAATAGGGGCAATCGACCCGGTAGCCACCTGGATAATCATTGTCGTCACGAACAGGCTCAGCACCAGTCTGGGATTTTTAAGCGAGGTCAGCACCTCCCTGGCGTGAAGCATCTCTTTTTTGGCGACAGGCGTGAAGTTTTCCCGAATACAGAGCAGGGTGACGATAAAGCACAGGAACAGCACGCTGGCGGTGATAAAGAAAACTGGCCGCAGGCCATAGCTATCGGCCAGGAGTCCGCCGGCCAGTGGCCCCAGCAGGGCGCCGCTCACGCCGCCGGTTGAGAGCGTGCCCAGCGCCCAGCCGCTCTTATGGCGGGGAATTTGTGTGGCAATCAGGGCATTGGCATTGGGAATAAAGCCCCCCAGCAGGCCCAGCAGCGCGCGGAGGATCAGGAACTGCCAGACGTTTTGCGCCACGCCCATCAGCGCCATGATAATGGCCATCCCCAGCGCCGAACGCAGCAGCATGATTTTACGTCCCTTGCGATCGGCAAGGCTGCCCCAGAAGGGCGAAGCGATCGCAGAAAACAGGAACGTGATGCTGAATACCAGGCCGGACCACATATTGAGCGCGCTGTGACCCGTCACGCCCAGCTGTTCGACGTAGAGCGGCAGGAAGGGCATGACCAGGCTAAACGCCGCGCCGGTAAGAAAACAGCCAAGCCACGCAACCGTGAGGTTACGCTTCCAGTTTATGGGGGCATCTGAGGGTGACATAACAATCCGCATAATGAGGTGCTGAGCACCTGAAGCATGAAGTAATAAGCCTGCTAATTATGCGCCTGGGTTATGATTGCCGCAATGAGGGGGAGCTTTTAAAGCTAAAACAGCATGCGGCCCTGAGGACCGCATGAGGATTAATAGCGGGACGGCGTACCTTGTGGGCGTGTTTTAAAACGGCGGTGCAGCCACATATACTGCTCCGGGGCGAGCATGATGCACTTCTCCACAACGCTGTTCATCCAGCGCGCGGTGGTTTCTGCATCGTCAAGCGGCGGCGCGAGTTCCGGCTCCAGCATCATCAGCTCGTAGCCTGAACCATCCGGTTTACGGCGAGGAACAAAAGGCACGATGGCAGCTTTGGACATCCGCGCCAGCATCCAGGTGCCGGTGGTTGTGGCGGCCTCGTCAACGGCGAAGAAGGGGACAAATACGCTGGCCTGCGGACCATAGTCGTGGTCGGGGGCATACCAGACCACTTCACCGGATTTCAGCGCGCGGATCATGCCCTTCAGATCTTTTCGGTCGATCATGCTTTTGTTGGAGCGCATGCGGCCGTTGGTCTGGATTAAATCGATGACCGGGTTATCGTTAGGACGATAAACGCCAATGCCGGGTGCCTGCATGCCGAACATGCGTGCCCCGATTTCCAGCGTCAGAAAATGGACGCCGATCAGCAGAACGCCCGTCTGGTTGGCCTGAAGCGTATGCACCGGATCCATGCCGGTTCCCGTCACCTCGCTCCAGCGGGCCATGCGTTTGTCTGGCCAGAACCACGCCATACCGGTTTCCATGAGCCCCATCCCGACGGATTCGAAATTCTTCGAGACCATATCGTGACGATCTGTCTCGCTCATCTGCGGAAAACAGAGCTCAAGATTGCGGTACGCGATTTTGGCGCGACGCTTCATAAACAGCTGCGCGAAACGGCCCAGAAATTTACCCAACCGAAAAATTACAGGGTAGGGAAGCTGTACCAGGAGCCATAAAAAGCCAATGCCAAGCCAGGTCAACCAATAGCGGGGATGCAAAAGGGCGGCAGTAAATTTTGGTAACTGGGTCATGTCTTTCCTGTGTTCAAACGTCCTGTTTTGCTAGTGTCTCATTTTTTTAGACGTAGCCAAAATATCTGCTTTCGAAGCGTGCACGAATACAGCAATTGTTAAGCCTGATTAATCAGGGTGTGTGAAATGTAGCGTAAATTGTGTGGATGTAAATTAGTTTTATTTGCTATATGATGCCGACCGATTTTCATTCTCTCTAACGATTCCAGGACTGTACACCATGCCAGTGTTACACAACCGCGTGTCGAATGAGATGTTAAAAGCGCGTATGTTGGCTGAAACCGAACCGCGCACCACCATCTCTTTCTACAAATACTTCACGATCAACGATCCGCAGGCAACCCGCGATGCGCTTTATCAGGCGTTCACGGCCCTGAACGTCTTCGGACGCGTCTACCTTGCCCGTGAAGGCATCAACGCGCAGATTAGCGTACCGGAAAGCAAAGTCAGCGCTTTCCGCGACGTTCTTTATCACTTCGATCCGGCCCTCGACGGCTTACGCCTGAACATTGCCCTGGATGATGACGGGAAATCCTTCTGGGTGCTGCGCATGAAGGTGCGTGAACGCATCGTGGCGGACGGTATCGACGATCCTGAGTTTAACCCGGCGGATGTCGGCGAATATCTCAAGGCTGCGGAAGTGAATGCGATGCTGGACGATCCGGATGCCGTGTTCATTGATATGCGTAACCACTATGAGTACGAAGTGGGGCATTTCGAGAACGCGATGGAAATCCCGGCCGACACCTTCCGCGAGCAGCTGCCCAAAGCGGTTGAGATGATGCAGGAACATAAAGATAAAAAGATCGTTATGTACTGCACCGGCGGTATCCGCTGTGAGAAAGCCAGCGCGTGGATGAAGCACAACGGCTTTAATAAGGTCTGGCATATTGAAGGCGGCATTATCGAGTACGCCCGTCGTGCCCGTGAACAGGGTTTACCGGTACGCTTTATCGGGAAAAACTTTGTCTTTGACGAGCGTATGGGTGAGCGTATCTCGGAAGACGTTATTGCCCAGTGCCACCAGTGCGGCGCGCCGTGCGATACCCATACCAACTGCAAAAACGACGGGTGCCATCTGCTGTTTATTCAGTGCCCGGCCTGTGCCGAGAAGTTTAACGGCTGCTGTAGCGAATTGTGCAGCGAAGAGAGCATCCTGCCGGAAGAAGAACAGCGTCGCCGTCGTGCAGGACGTGAAAACGGCAACAAGATTTTCAATAAATCACGCGGCCGTCTGAATACCAAACTGGGTATCCCTGACCCGGAATGATAATAACGCCCGGCACGGCAAAAGCCTGCCGGGCGAATCTATTATGATTTCTGCTGTACACCTTCAACGGAAATAATCAGCTCCACGTCCTGAGACGCCGGGCCTAAATCCGTTGTGATATTAAAATCTTTCAGGTGAATTTTACCCGCTGCTTCAAAACCAGCACGTTTACCGCCCCACGGATCGTCACCCTGACCCAGTAATTTCGCATCAAGCGTGACCGGTTTTGTTACGCCGTTAAGCGTCAGGTTGCCGGTAATATTCAGCTTATCACCGTCTTTTTTCACTTCCGTGGAGGTGAAAGTAGCCTGTGGGTATTTCCCGACATTGAGGAATTCCCCACTGCGCAGATGTTTATCACGTTCAGCATGATTGGTATCAACGCTGTTAGTATTAATGGTCACGTTGACCTTGTCGGCGGCAGGATTTTTCTCGTCAAAGGTGAATGTGCCGTCAAAATCCTTAAAGGTACCGTACAGCCAGCTGTATCCCAGATGCTGAATACGGAAATTGACGAAAGCGTGCTGGCCCTCTTTATCAATTTTATAATCAGCCGCCACGGCGGAACCGGCGGTGAATAACAGAGAACCCAGGGCGATACCCAGCAGGTGTTTTTTCATTTTATGCTCCAGAGTCAACTGACGAGCGGCCAAGCATGCGCTTTAGCGTATCGTCTTTATCAATAAAATGGTGTTTGAGGGCGGCAAGCCCGTGAAGTACGGACAGGATCACGACGCTCCACGCAAGCCAGAGGTGTACGACCCCTGCGGTGTCTGCCTGAGCGCCCGCATCGCTGAGCGTTGCCGGGACGTCAAAAAGGCCAAAGACGCTAATCGGCTTACCGTCCGCCGTCGAGATAAGGTATCCGCTAATCAGAATGGCGAAGAGCAGCGCATAGAGCGCAATATGCGCGGCGACTGCACTGACGCGGGTAAATTTGCTGTGGGTCTTCGGCGCGGCAGGCGGTGGGGAAATATGTCGCCAGATCACGCGGAAAACCAGGCCCAGCATCAGCAGGACACCAATGCTTTTATGTAACTCCGGTGCCTGGTGATACCAGCCATCGTAATAGCTGAGCGTGACCATCCAGAGCCCAAGTCCAAACATACCGTAGACGGCAAGAGCAAATATCCAGTGCAAACCTATGGATATTATTCCGTAGCGCCGGGAGGAGTTACGCAATTGCATCAGAATGTCCATTTTCAAATTAACCGGAAAGTAAAAATGAACGGGAAGGCGGGATATTGCAACTGAAATAATTGTCTATTGATTTTTATTTTATTTATTTCAGCAATTTTGAAAAGGATCGCTAACGCTAATTCAATCTCTTCGTGCAAGCGAAATGGTGAGTTTCAGTAAAGATAAATTAACGTCAATTATTGTCAGTAAGGCTTTTCAGTAAAATACAATGTAAACAAAATCAATAATGGCCAACAGCGCCCACAATAAGAGATAGAGCATAAAATGCTCGCGAATATTATTCATCAGAAAGCTAACGATCCTGCGCATAACGCCCCGTAATGCAGTGTGAGTGAACCGGGCCCCGGGACGTCCGGAGCCCGTGTGGATTATCCGTTAAAACGCGAGAGTGAGAAGGGCGTCAGATCAAACTGCGGCGTGATACCCTGAGCAAACTGCGCGGCGATTTCACCTAGCACGGAAGCGAATTTAAAGCCGTGGCCGCTCAGCCCGGTGATGAGCAGGGTGTTGTCATGCCCGGGCAGCGTATCAATGATGAAGTCTTCATCCGGTGTGTTGTCGTAGGTACAGGCTGCGCCATACAGCAAGCCACCGACGCCCGGAAGAATATTCCGCAGGAATGAGAAGGCTTCCGAACCATCCTGAGGAAAGGCGCCGAAAGGCTTACGCTCTTCAGGGGAGGTGATCGCCTGGCCCCCGTTGTGTTTACCAATTTTCAGCGCGTCTTTCTCGGAAGGGAAACCGTAGAACTGATCGCCATTCGGTAATTCCCCGGTGAAGGCCGGGAATTTATTCTGCGCGCTGTAGCGCCCATCTGACTGGAACCAGGAGAAGACCTTGCGCACCGGCTGGATTGGCAGCTCCGGCAGCAGGCGAGTGACCCAGGTTCCTGCGCTGACGAGCAGGCGAGAGGCTGAATAGTCGCCGTCAAGGGTCGTTACCGTGACGCCATTCTCGTCATGGGTGATGGCCTCCACCGGACAGTTAAACAGCTGTGCACAGCCGGCTTTCGCGGCAAGGTCGACCCAGGTTTTGATCGCTGTTTCACAATGCAGTACGCCGGAGTGGGCTTCAAAGAGGCCAATATAATCGTCCGGGACGCTAATTTCAGGCCAGCGCGCGGTTATGCCCGTTGCGTCCAGCTTCTCAACGTCCAGATTAAAGGCTTTCGCGCTGCGCTCAACGCCGGCAAGAAATTCCGAATGAGCCGGGCCAAGGTTGATAACCCCGGTACGCTCGAAAATACGCTCTTCGGTCTGCTTCGCCAGTTCATCCCACAGCGTCTGGGCGCGAAGCACCAGCGGGACATAGCGCTCGCCTTCTCCATACGCATGGCGCATGAGGCGGGTATCGCCATGATGGCTGCCTTCCGCATGGGGAGGGAGGTGGGCATCGATCATCAGGACCTTCAGACCTGCCTGTGTTGCGTAATAACCGGCAGCGGAACCCACGGAGCCGCTACCAATAATGATTAAGTCGTATCTCATATGCATCTCATAAACTGACGTTTTGTTAGCAGAGTAATTAACAACGCGGAGTTAGACAAGGGAGAAATAAATAAGGCACCGCGAGGGTGCCTGTAGAGAGAAAAGTGGGCATAAGCTTAGTGCCGTTTATACTCATTTTCCTGATAGTCGCCAGATTCTATTTTTGCAATACCTGCCTCTAAAATAGAAATAAACTGACGGGCGACGTCTGTTGTTAGCCACAGCGTCTGTCCAACTTCCGCTTCTTCACGGTTGAGTTGATTCGGGGTCTGGTAGTGCAAACGCAGCATCAGCGCATCGTAGCTATCTACGGTACTGATATCCCAGCCAACAAGTGGATGGGTCTGGATCACTTCACTATTCTTTTCCATTATAACCCCCTTAATGCGTGTTAGAAGACAACGGCTTTGAGGTTCAATGCATGTTTTTCTGAAAGCATCTTCAGTATACCAAGTAATAAGGGTTCCGAAGGGAAAAATAAACAGGTGGCAACACATTTTTCTGCTTTTTAGGATTGTTCGAACAATAAAACACCATCTTGTTCACGATTCTTAAAGAAGATGCCGAATTAATTTGAACTTACCGTATTTTTAGACAAAAAAAAGCCGGGGCGACCCGGCAAAAAAACACAATGAGGGAGCAGTATTAATCTGTGATAAACCAGTCGTCTGCGCTTTCCCACGTTTCCTGCAGGATTTCGCTGATGCGATCTTTATCTTCTTTCGCCGCACCAATGACGGAGAGGTTGTTCGCCGCGGCGTAACGCACCGTTACGGCACCCGCGTTGTCGGGAAAGGTGTTGTTAATACGGCGGGATAATTCGCCTGCCAGTGCATCAAGCGCGCCGGCAGGCAGAACAGTTGTTTTGGCTATGGTGACTTCAATACGCATAAATGCCCCCTGTGTAATATACTGTTTATTTATACAGGTATATTATCGGTTTGACAACAAGGGGCATTGATTTTTTAACGTTTTACCGTCCAGTTAACGGTTTCGCCCGCCAGGAAGGGGATCAGCGTGTCATCCGTCAGCGCAATGGACTCCTCAACGTGGCTCGCTTTACGCTCCAGTTCGATGAAGCTGTCGTTGACCGGCAGGCCGTAGAAGCGCGGGCCGTTAAGGGAGCAGAACGCTTCGAAATGTTCCAGCGCGTTCATCTCTTCAAATACGGTCGCGTAGCTGGCAAGCGCCGTTGGGGCGTTGAAGCAGCCTGCGCAGCCGCAGCTTGCCTCTTTACGGTGGCGGGCGTGAGGCGCGGAGTCGGTGCCGAGGAACGCGCGGGAGAACCCGCTGGCAACCAGCTCGCGCAGCGCCTGCTGGTGGATGTTGCGCTTGAGAATCGGCAGGCAGTACAGGTGAGGGCGCACCCCGCCCACCAGCATGTGGTTACGGTTAAACATCAGGTGCTGCGGCGTAATGGTGGCGGCGATAAGATCGTTGCCGTCGCGCACGTACTCTGCCGCGTCTTTGGTGGTGATATGCTCAAAGACCACTTTAAGCGCGGGCAGGCGCTGGCGCAGAGGCTCCATCACGGTCTCGATAAACCGGGCTTCACGGTCGAAGATGTCAATCTCGGCATGCGTGACTTCACCATGGACCAGCAGCGGCATGCCCAGTTTCTGCATGCGCTCCAGAACCGGCATGATGGCATCAATGCTGGTGACGCCGTGGCTGGAGTTGGTGGTGGCATTTGCCGGATAGAGTTTCGCCGCCGTAAATACGCCTTCGTTAAACCCACGCTCCACTTCGTTAGGGTCCAGCGAGTCGGTCAGATAGCAGGTCATCAACGGGGTAAAATCGTGTCCCGCAGGCACGGCATCCAGGATGCGCTGGCGATAGGCTATCGCGGCATCGACGGTGGTGACTGGTGGAACCAGGTTAGGCATGACAATCGCGCGGCCATAAATTTCGCTGGTATAAGGCACGACGGTTTTCAGCATATCGCCATCACGCAGATGGATATGCCAGTCGTCAGGGCGGCGGATTTTAAGAACCTGGGGTTGTGCAGTCATGGAAGCTCCGGCTTGTCAGGAATCAGTCATAAGGATGGCTGTTTTTGCCGGACACAAATCATAAGCGGAAACGTTTTCGTTTGCACACTTTTCCGTAAAAAAAAGGGCGCCGCAGCGCCCTTCAGGTTAATCGGTGAAAGGAATGATGATTTCACCCGGCTTAACCTCTATTCCTTTTGCGTATTTTTTCGCCAAGGCTTCGCCCTTGCTTTTATCTTCGCTTAAGACGTACGCGGGCTGCTGGTTGAAATAATTACGCAGCGACTGGTTGAGATAGGGCATCAGGGTTTGCAGAACCGGCGCCATCTTGTCCGGCGACACCTGCGCATCGACGACTTCCATCTCCTGGAGGAAAATCGCCCCTTTCTCTTTGTTAAAAACGGGGAGTGCCTTCAGCTTGAGCTTGATGTTGGCTTTCTGATTGCCAAACAGGGATGACATATCAAGATCCGCGTCACCGGCCAGGGTGACTTTGTTTGGCTCTTCACGTCCGATCTGGCTGGTCAGATTCGTGAGCACGATATGCGCGTCCGCCAGCCCCGGCACGCCAATGTCTTTAGAAAAATTGTTATGTTTTTCCAGCGCCTGATTAATTTCCTGTTCACTGACGGTATATTGCGTGAGCTGGTTACAGCCAACCAGCAGACCGCTGACAACTAATGCCGCGGCTAAGACAATTTTCTTCATAGTGTTCCTCAACGAAAAATCGGCGCTTCTGTCCTGTTACGCCAGTATGTCAGCGTGAATGGGCAGAAACCAGCAGAAAAAACTGAGAAGTGGGGCGGGAGGGACTCCCGCCCGAGGGAAAGGCTACGCGCCAGGCTCGAGCATGCCGCTCGCGCTGCGTTTCTGGCTGAACTGCCACCACAGGGCAAGGAGCGTCATAAAGCCCACCACGCCGAGCATCATCCACGGGAGTTCGGGCTGGTTTAACGCTTTGCCGGCATCAAACAACCAGCCGCCCCCGGCGTAACCTAATGCGCCGCCAAGCGCCAGCCCCAGCCGGCTGAAACCCATATAGCTGCCGCGCGCACGCGCATCCGCAAGGGAGGCGCTCAGCGTTTCACGGGCAGGCTCGGCGATGATCGACCCTATATAGAAGGTGCAAATCAGGGTAAACAGCTGCTGGAGAGAGTTCACCAGGCCGATCGGCATCATGCTCAGCGTCATCAGGAACAGCCCGGCCATCAGGCGATGCTCCAGACGAAAACGCCGTTCGCTCCAGCGGGCAATCGGATAAAGCAGCGTTAACGACAGGCAGGCTTCGATGGCGTACATCCATTTAACGGCAGCAGGCGTGCCAGCAATGTCGTTAACCATGATCGGCAGCATCAGCATGACCTGCACAGCCAGCATGTAATAGCCCGTCAGGGTCAGCACATAGGTGACAAAACGTTTGTCGCGCAGGACGCGGCCAAGCCCTTCCCGGACAGGTGCTTTGACTGTCGACAGTTTCCAGGCGGGCAGGAACAGGCCATTAAACAGCGCGCACAGAATAAAGAGCACCGCCCCAGCCGCGCAGACCAGACGGAAGTCATACTGCAGCAGCCAGCTTCCCAGCAGAGCGCCGACAACCGCCCCGGCGCTGTCCTGCATCATCAGAATCGAGAAGAAACGGCCGCGGTGCTGCGGGCGAATAAGCTTCACCACCAGCGCGGTGCGTGGCGGATCGAACAGCGTGCCCCCGATACCGGAGAGGAAACAGGAGAACCAGAGCAGCCAGGGCTCCTGGGCGACCGCCATTGTGGCAAAGCCTGCTGCGCGCAGCAGCATACCGGTCACGATCATCGGTTTAGCGCCAAAGCGGTCGGCAATGGCCCCGCCAAAGACGCCCAGCCCCTGCTGGACAAACTGGCGTAACCCCAGGGCAATGCCAACCATTAATGCCGCCCAGCCCATTTGATCGACAAAGCGAATCGATATCAGCGGGAAAACGACAAAAAAGCCGAGCACGACCAGCATGTTATCGACGAGCAGGAAATATTTACCCAGGCTCCTGGCCTGTGATACGCGGGACATTTTCCCTCCAGGGAAAATAAGATGGTGAGCACGCTAACATTCTGCGGTGTCGCCGCGTTTTTTCCCACCCCTGAACGCGACAATATTTTTTTATCAAAAGGGTGCTTTGATAGAGAGTTCTCATCGAAAAGTGTGAAAAGAGGGCAAAATGGTATGTCACTGTTTTCACAGACGGCGCAGGCGCAGGTATAGTAAAGCTAATGGGTAAGCAGAAGTGACGGGAAGGAGTGGTATCGATGTTTGGCTATCGCAGTAATGTGCCAAAAGTGCGTCTGACAACGGACAGGCTGGTCGTTCGTCTGGTGCATGAGCGTGATGCCTGGCGTCTGGCGGATTATTACGCCGAGAATCGCCAGTTTTTAAAACCCTGGGAACCCGTTCGGGATGAGAGCCATTGTTACCCTTCCGGCTGGCAGGCGCGCCTCAGCATGATTACGGAATTTCACAAGCAGGGCAGCGCGTTTTATTTCGCGCTGCTGGATCCTGAAGAGAAAGAGATTATCGGGATCGCCAATTTTTCAAACGTGGTGCGGGGATCGTTTCACGCCTGCTACCTTGGCTACTCCATCGGCCAGAAATGGCAGGGGCAGGGGCTGATGTACGAGGCGTTAACGGTGGCGATCCGCTATATGCAACGCACGCAGCATATCCATCGCATCATGGCGAACTATATGCCGCATAATCAGCGCAGCGGCAATTTGCTGGCGCGTTTAGGGTTCGAGAAAGAGGGTTACGCCAAAGACTATCTGCTGATAGACGGAGAGTGGCGCGACCACGTTCTGACGGCGTTAACCACCCGGGACTGGACCGCAGGTCGTTAAGGAGAAATGATGAAGTATCAGCTAAACGGTACAGAAGCGCGCGTGATTGGGTGCTTACTCGAAAAACAGGTCACCACGCCGGAGCAGTATCCGCTCTCCGTCAACGCCGTGACCATGGCCTGCAACCAGAAGACCAACCGCGAGCCGGTGATGAACCTCAGCGAGCATGAGGTTCAGGACGTGCTCGATGCATTGGTAAAACGCCACTATCTGCGCACCGTCAGCGGCTTCGGCAACCGCGTGACCAAATACGAACAGCGCTTTTGTAACTCCGAATTTGGCGACCTGAAGCTGAGCAGTGCGGAAGTGGCGGTCATCACCACGCTGCTGCTGCGCGGGGCGCAGACACCGGGGGAACTGCGCACGCGCGCTTCCCGTATGCATGAGTTCAGCGATATGCAGGAGGTCGAGCAGACCCTGGAAGGGCTGGCTTCTCGCGAAGACGGTCCATACGTGGTGCGTCTGGCGCGCGAGCCGGGCAAACGCGAAAGCCGCTATATGCATCTGTTCAGCGGTGACGTCGATGTCGCTACCGTGGAGAGCGACGCGGGAGCCTCAGCAAGCAATGACAGCCTTGCCGCGCGCGTAGAGGCGCTGGAAGACGAGGTCGCCGGGCTGAAACAGCGTCTGGATGCGTTGCTGGCACATTTAGGAGACTGACGGTGAAAAAATTACGCGTAGGCGTGGTGGGGCTGGGCGGCATCGCGCAAAAAGCCTGGCTGCCTGTTTTAGGTGCGGCGACGGACTGGACCCTGCAAGGGGCATGGTCACCCACCCGAGAAAAGGCAGAACGTATCTGCGAAACCTGGCGCATGCCGTATGCTGCCTCCCTGCAGGATCTGGCCCGCGAGTGTGATGCGGTTTTTGTGCATACCTCAACGGCAACCCACTATCAGGTGGTGAGCGAGCTGCTCAATTTGGGGGTTCACGTCTGCGTGGATAAACCGCTGGCTGAAAATGTTCAGGATGCCGAACGGCTGATTGAGCTGGCCGCGCGCAAAAAACTGACGCTGATGGTGGGCTTCAACCGCCGCTTTGCGCCGCTTTATCAACAGCTGAAGGCGCAGTCGGGCACGCTCGCCTCGCTGCGGATGGATAAGCACCGTACCGACAGCATTGGGCCAAACGATTTGCGTTTCACGCTGCTGGATGACTATCTGCACGTTGTGGATACGGCGCTGTGGCTCGCCAGCGGCAATGCACAGCTGCAAAGTGGCACGCTACTTACGAACGAGCAGGGTGAAATGGTCTACGCCGAACATCATTTCGCGATTGACCATCTACAGATCACGACCAGCATGCATCGTCGTGCGGGGAGTCAGCGTGAATCCGTCCAGGCCGTCACCGACGGCGCGTTGTACGACATAACCGACATGCGTGAATGGCGGGAAGAGAAGGGCAGCGGCGTGGTGACGCTGCCTGCCCCTGGCTGGCAGAGCACGCTTGAACAGCGCGGTTTTGCCGGTTGTGCCCGCCACTTTATCACCAGCGTGCAAAATCAGACGGTTCCTGAAACGTCCGGTGAGCAGGCCATTATGGCGCAGCGCATTGTGGAAAGGCTCTGGCGCGAGGCCATGAGCGAATAACTCGCTGTAACATCTGCGGATAGTAATTCGTTGAAATCCGGTTAGACTAAGCGCCGCTTGTTGGCTTTGCCGGGTGGCGCTTAGGCTCACCTGGCCTACAAATCCGTATGGTTCTGGAAATTCACGTTAATGAACTTATTAAAATCGCTGGCGGCCGTCAGCTCGATGACCATGTTTTCCCGCGTGCTGGGTTTTGCGCGCGACGCCATTGTGGCAAGGGTATTTGGTGCAGGGATGGCCACGGACGCCTTTTTCGTCGCGTTCAAGTTGCCGAACCTGCTGCGTCGTATTTTTGCTGAAGGGGCGTTTTCCCAGGCATTCGTGCCTATCCTGGCGGAATATAAAAGCAAGCAGGGTGAAGACGCGACGCGCGTCTTTGTCTCTTATGTCTCCGGGCTGCTGACGCTGGCTTTGGCGGTGGTGACGGTACTCGGGATGCTGGCCGCGCCGTGGGTGATTATGGTGACCGCGCCCGGTTTTGCCGATACGGCCGACAAGTTTGCCCTGACCTCGCAGCTGCTGCGCATTACTTTCCCCTATATTCTGCTCATCTCGCTGGCCTCGCTGGTGGGAGCGATCCTGAATACCTGGAACCGCTTCTCTGTTCCGGCGTTTGCGCCAACGTTTCTCAACGTCAGCATGATCGGCTTTGCCCTGTTCGCTGCGCCGCACTTCAACCCGCCGGTGCTGGCGCTGGCCTGGGCGGTCACCGTGGGCGGCGTGCTGCAGCTGGCGTATCAGCTGCCGCATCTGAAAAAAATCGGCATGCTGGTGCTGCCGCGCATCAATCTCAAAGATGCCGGGGCGATGCGCGTCATCAAGCAGATGGGGCCCGCTATTCTCGGCGTCTCCGTCAGCCAGATCTCGCTGATTATCAACACCATCTTTGCCTCGTTCCTCGTGTCCGGCTCGGTTTCCTGGATGTACTACGCCGACCGTCTGATGGAGTTCCCGTCCGGAGTGCTGGGCGTGGCGCTGGGGACCATCCTGCTGCCGTCGCTGTCGAAAAGTTTTGCCAGCGGTAATCATGATGAGTATTGCCGCCTGATGGACTGGGGGTTACGTCTCTGCTTCCTGCTGGCCCTGCCAAGCGCGGTGGCGCTGGGTATTCTGGCCAAACCGCTGACGGTGTCGCTCTTCCAGTACGGGAAATTCACCGCCTTTGATGCCGCCATGACCCAGCGCGCGCTGATTGCCTACTCGGTCGGATTGATGGGGCTGATCGTCGTTAAGGTGCTGGCGCCCGGGTTCTACTCGCGTCAGGATATCAAAACGCCGGTGAAAATTGCCATTGTGACGCTGATTATGACGCAGCTGATGAACCTGGCGTTTATTGGTCCGCTGAAGCATGCGGGCCTGTCATTATCGATTGGTCTGGCGGCCTGTCTGAATGCCGGACTGCTGTACTGGCAGCTGCGCAAGCAGGATATTTTTACACCGCAGCCGGGCTGGGGAAGTTTCCTGGTGCGTCTGATCGTGGCGGTACTGGTGATGTCTGCCGCGCTACTCGGCATGATGTACGTGATGCCGGAGTGGTCTCAGGGCACCATGCCCTACCGTCTGATGCGGCTGATGGCCGTGGTAGGCGTCGGGGTGGTGGCGTACTTTGCCACGCTCGCGGTGCTGGGCTTCAAAGTGAAAGAGTTTGCCCGTCGGACGGCATAAACGCCAAAAGGGGAGTTCACCTTATGGTGCTCCCCGCTGCATGATTTGTCGCTGATGCGTCAAATCGAAATCTTTTTCACACCCGCAATACGCGCAGTCGCTGTCTGACCATCCGCACCGTACAGTCCGGTTTCTTTATGCGGTTTCAACACCTCAAGTGCCTGCTGATTACGCTCAATCTGACCTTCCAGTAGCCAGCCGTTATGCTGGTTAAGATCGCGCAGGTGCTGGGTTTTTTCGGTAATGGTCTGCCAGCGCTCAATAATATCGTCATTGGCGCTGCGCTTCGGATCCTGCTCAGCGCGGCGTTGTTGCTCCAGATAATCCAGCGTCGCCAGAAGCGAACTCTTATCTTCAGTAATACGCTGCAGCGCGCTGCCGTTGATGTGACCGGAAGAGAGATGCTGTTGTTCAGCGTCCATTACCGTTTTCAGGTCGTTCAGGACAACCGTCATTTGATCCAGTATTTCTGACAGTCGACTCATACGGTTAGTTACTCTGTAAGAAACTCTGTGCTTCCTGAATCAGGGCATCAGCGATCTTGCTGGTATCCATTTTCAGTTCACCGTTACGAATAGCCGTTTTCAGCGCTTCAACACGTTCCATATTGATATCGTTGGTGCCTGGCTGCATCAGTTTCGCCTGCGCATCGCTCAGGGTCACGCTGGTGCTGTTGGACGTTGACGGTTTTTCCAGACGCGTTTTTTGCGCAGGAGCGTCATTCGTTTCGCGAGGTTGTACAGCGCTTACCGGCTTCAGGGCTGATGTACGATCAATGCTCATAGTGTTGTCCTCATCGAGGGTTCGCGGCGTTTGCGCCTGACATCATCATTAGTGGAATATTTATCGGCACGCGCCGCGAAATCTTTAAAAAGATTATAGGTTAATCAGAATATTCCCATCAGAATCGACGGTTCCGCTCACCACCTGGCCTGAGGACATTCTGACGCGGATGTTTTGCGCCACCGCGGCATTATTTAACGCTTTCCCTTCACTGTTGATACTAAAGCCCTCTCCGTTGGCCACCACCATTACCTGCTGGCCCGCTTTTATCCGCCATGCCTGGCGCAGCATTGAGAGCTGTATCGGCTGGCCTGGTGCAACATCACGCAGGCTGACGGCGTCCTGTGCCTGGTTTATTTCCAGCATGGTGCGTGGAGGCAGCTGATCCAGACGACCGCGTTTTAACGTCACGCTGTTCGTCTGCAGCACGCTGCCGCGCGCAATGGGCACGGCGGCGACAACATAATTGCCCGTCGCCTGAACTGCAACCTGTAAATAGCGTTTTTCGTTGGCGCAGCGTGCCAGCACGTTTACATTCCCCCAAAGCTTTGTGAACCCCACCACGCTGAACGAAGGCTGGTCACACGTCGGGTACAGATTCGGTGGCGTGCGCACGGTAACGGTAACGTCATCGCTAAAGCCTGCCAGCTTCTCAGCAAAGAAAGCCGTCAACTGATCCTGTAAGCCTTCAGCCTGCACCAGCGGGCTAAACAGCCAGAAAATTGCCATCAGGCCACGTTTTAACGTTTGCATCGCAAGTTCCACCGTTTCCAGAGTTGAATGAATTCTACCTGCAGTGGTTTTGCATCAACGCAATAAATAGCGACGCATTTTGCGCTTATTCCGTCGATAGGGGAGACCGGGTGAGATTTAAGCTGTGAACTGAAATTTTGCCATCAGCGGAGGAGACATGCTCGATAAACTCGACGCCGCGTTACGTTTTCAGCAGGAAGCGCTCAATTTACGCGCCCAGCGGCAGGAGATTTTAGCCGCCAACATCGCTAACGCCGATACCCCGGGGTTTCAGGCGCGCGATATTGATTTTTCCAGTGAACTCAAAAAGGTGATGGAGCGTGGACGTGCCGAAGGAACGGGTGTTGCACTTGCCATGACATCCTCTCGCCATATTCCTGCTCAGGCGATGACCGCGCCAGCGACCGATTTACTTTACCGCATTCCCGATCAGCCCTCACTCGACGGTAACACCGTGGATATGGACCGGGAGCGTACGCAGTTTGCCGATAACAGCCTGAAATACCAGACGGGCCTGACCGTACTCGGCGGACAAATCAAAGGCATGATGAACGTCCTGCAGGGGGGGAACTGATAGATGGCCTTGTTGAATATTTTTGATATCGCCGGTTCGGCGTTAACCGCGCAGTCCAAACGCCTGAACGTGGCTGCCAGTAACCTGGCAAACGCCGACAGCGTCACCGGACCCGACGGCCAGCCTTATCGTGCCAAACAGGTTGTCTTTCAGGTCGATGCTGCGCCGGGCGCGGCGACGGGCGGCGTGAAGGTGTCTGATGTGGTAGAGAGCCAGGCGCCTGACAGGCTGGTGTATGAGCCGGGTAACCCGCTCGCGGATGCCAGCGGATACGTGAAGATGCCAAACGTGGATGTGGTGGGTGAGATGGTGAACTCCATGTCGGCTTCCCGTAGCTACCAGGCCAACGTCGAAGTGCTTAATACCGTGAAGAGCATGATGCTCAAAACACTCACTCTCGGCCAGTAAAGGAGACATGCATGTCCATCGCCGTAAATGTGAATGATCCTACGAACTCGGGTGTTAACAACACCAAGAGTACGACGGGTTCTAACTCCCTGACGGGGAGTAACGCCGCCGATCTTCAGGGCAGCTTTCTGACGCTGCTGGTGGCGCAGCTTAAGAACCAGGATCCCACCAACCCAATGCAGAACAACGAACTGACCACGCAGCTTGCGCAGATCAGTACCGTGAGCGGCATTGAGAAACTGAACACCACCCTCGGTTCCGTCTCTGGGCAGATTAACAGCGCCCAGTCTCTGCAGGCGGCAAGCCTGATTGGCCACGGGGTGATGATCCCGGGAACCACGATTCTGGCAGGCACCAGCACCACCGACGGCAATACCACCACGACGACCACGCCGTTTGGCGTTGAGCTCCAGCAGCCGGCTGAGAAGGTGACTGCAACGATCATGGATGCCAATAACGTGGTGGTTCGCACCATTGATATCGGTGAGCTGAAGGCGGGCGTTCACACCTTTACGTGGGATGGCAGCCTGACCGACGGCACGAAAGCACCAAACGGTTCCTACAAAGTAGCGATCAGCGCCAGCAACGGGACAACCCAGCTGGTAGCGCAGCCGCTGCAGTTCGCGCTGGTCCAGGGCGTGATTAAAGGAAGCGACGGCAACAAACTGGATTTGGGAACCTCGGGTTCCACCACACTCGACGAAGTTCGGCAGATTATCTAAGCCTTATCACTTATCAGGAGTAAGTCATGGCCTTTTCTCAAGCGGTCAGCGGCCTGAATGCTGCGGCCACCAACCTGGACGTCATTGGCAACAACATCGCCAACTCCGCGACCTATGGTTTTAAATCCGGTTCTGCATCATTTGCAGACATGTTTGCCGGTTCCAAAGTGGGTCTGGGCGTGAAAGTTGCGGGCATCACTCAGGACTTTAGCGACGGCACCACCACCAACACCGGTCGTGGTCTGGACGTTGCCATCAGCCAGAACGGTTTCTTCCGTATGGTCGATTCCAACGGCTCTGTGTTCTACAGCCGTAACGGCCAGTTCAAGCTGGATGAAAACCGTACGCTGGTGAACATGCAGGGCATGCAGCTGACGGGCTACCCGGTAGCGGGTACGCCGCCTACCGTTCAGACCGGTGCGAACCCTCAGGCGATTACTATCCCGAATACCCTGATGGCGGCAAAATCGACCACCACCGCGACGCAGCAGATCAACCTGAACTCAACCGACCCTGTTCAAACTGCCCCTTTCGATGCGACCAACCCGGACACCTATAACAAAAAAGGGACCGTGACCGTATTCGACAGCCAGGGTAACGCCCATAACATGTACGTCTACTACGTGAAGACGGCCAACAATAAATGGGATCTTTACACTCAGGACGGCAGCGTTGCAGGTTCTACAGCAGCGAAAGCGGCGCAGATGAACTTTGATGCGAACGGCAACCTGGCGGGTGTCTATAACTACGACGCTGCGGGTGTACTGAGCGCAACGCCAAACGCCACGCCGGCCATTAACATCACCACGGGTTCTGTCAGCGGTGCGACGGCGGCGACCTTCTCCCTGAGCTTCCTGAACTCCATGCAGCAGAACACCGGTGCGAACAGCGTGGTGGCAACCAATCAGAACGGCTACAAGCCAGGCGATCTGGTGAGCTACCAGATCAACGACGATGGCACCGTGGTGGGAAGCTACTCTAACGAACAGTCTCAGGTTCTGGGTCAGATCGTGCTGGCAAACTTCGCCAACAACGAAGGTCTGAAATCAGAAGGCGACAACGTCTGGTCTGCCTCTCAGTCCTCCGGCGTGGCGCTGCTGGGTACCGCAGGCACCGGTAACTTCGGCAAGCTGACCAACGGCGCGCTGGAAGCCTCCAACGTGGATATGAGTAAAGAACTGGTGAACATGATCGTCGCGCAGCGTAACTATCAGTCGAACGCGCAGACCATCAAAACCCAGGATCAGATCCTCAACACGCTGGTTAACCTGCGTTAAGCGGCTAACAGGAAAGCGCAATGGATCACGCAATATATACCGCGATGGGCGCTGCAAGCCAGACGCTCAATCAGCAGGCCGTTACCGCCAGCAACCTGGCAAACGCCTCAACGCCGGGCTTTCGCGCGCAGCTTAATGCGCTGCGCGCGGTGCCGGTAGAAGGGCTTTCCCTGCCAACCCGTACGCTGGTGACGGCATCAACCCCAGGCGCCGATATGACGCCAGGGCAGATGGACTATACCTCACGCCCGCTGGATGTTGCCCTGCAGCAGGACGGCTGGCTGGCGGTGCAAACGGCCGACGGCAGCGAAGGCTATACCCGTAACGGGAACATCCAGGTGAGCGCGACGGGCCAGCTGACGATTCAGGGGCATCCGGTAATGGGGGAAGCGGGTCCGCTGACCGTGCCGGAAGGCTCTGAGCTGACTATCGCCGCGGACGGCACCATTTCGGCGCTGAACCCGGGCGACCCGGCCAACACCGTTGCGCCCGTCGGACGTCTGAAGCTGGTTAAGGCGGAAGGCAAAGAGGTGCAGCGTGGCGATGACGGCATGTTCCGTCTGACCCAGGCGGCGCAGGCGACGCGGGGTGCCACGTTACAGGCCGATCCGAGCATCCGCGTGATGTCCGGCGTTCTGGAAGGCAGTAACGTCAAGCCGGTCGAAGCCATGACCGACATGATCGCCAGCGCCCGCCGCTTTGAAATGCAGATGAAGATCATCAGCAGCGTGGATGAAAACGCGGGCAAGGCTAACCAACTTCTGGCTATGAGTTAACAGGACTCCTTATGATCAGTTCTTTATGGATCGCGAAAACAGGCCTGGACGCCCAGCAAACCAATATGGACGTGATTGCCAACAACCTGGCAAACGTGAGCACCAATGGTTTCAAGCGTCAGCGCGCCGTTTTCGAAGATTTGCTTTATCAAACCATCCGCCAGCCGGGGGCGCAGTCTTCTGAACAGACGACGCTGCCTTCGGGCCTGCAGATCGGTACCGGTGTTCGCCCGGTGGCCACCGAGCGTCTGCACAGTCAGGGCAACCTGTCTCAGACCAACAACAGTAAAGACGTGGCAATCAAAGGGCAGGGCTTCTTCCAGGTGCAGCTGCCTGACGGTACCTCTGCTTATACCCGCGACGGTTCGTTCCAGGTCGATCAGAACGGCCAGCTGGTGACGGCGGGCGGTTTCCAGGTCCAGCCTGCGATCACCATCCCGGCCAACGCCCTGAGCATCACCATCGGGCGTGACGGTGTGGTCAGCGTGACCCAGCAGGGACAGGCCGCGCCGGTTCAGGTTGGGCAGCTCAACCTGACCACCTTCATGAACGATACCGGTCTGGAAAGCATTGGTGAGAACCTCTACACCGAAACGCAATCCTCCGGTACGCCAAATGAGAGCACCCCGGGCCTGAACGGTGCGGGCCTGCTGTACCAGGGCTATGTTGAAACCTCCAACGTGAACGTGGCGGAAGAGCTGGTGAATATGATCCAGGTTCAGCGCGCGTATGAAATTAACAGTAAAGCAGTGTCGACGACCGACCAGATGCTGCAGAAACTGACGCAACTCTAAGGTGTAGCCCGGTGCGGTAAACGCCGCGCCGGCTCCCTGTTTTCGAAGATGAAGGCAATGCAAAAAAACGCGGCGTTTCGTTATCCGATACTGACTGTTCTGGCTGTCACCCTCAGCGGGTGTGCTTTGATCCCGTCCAAACCATTGGTCCAGGGTGCGACGACTGCCCAGCCCGTTCCTGGCCCTGCGCCAGTGGTAAACGGCTCCATTTTCCAGACCGCGCAGCCGATTAATTACGGCTATCAACCGCTGTTTGAAGATCGCCGCCCGCGTAACGTCGGCGATACATTGACCATTGTGCTGCAGGAAAACGTCAGCGCGAGCAAGAGCTCGTCGGCGAATGCCAGCCGCGATGGCAAAACCAATTTTGGCTTCGATACCGTGCCACGCTATCTCGAAGGGCTGTTCGGCAACGCGCGTGCTGATGTGAACGCGTCCGGCGGCAACACCTTTAACGGCAAAGGCGGCGCGAACGCCAGCAACACCTTCAGCGGTACGCTGACGGTCACGGTTGACCAGGTACTGGTTAACGGCAACTTACACGTTGTGGGTGAAAAACAGATCGCCATCAACCAGGGCACTGAATTCATTCGCTTCTCGGGCGTGGTTAACCCTCGCACCATCAGCGGCACCAACACCGTTCCGTCCACCCAGGTGGCGGATGCGCGCATTGAGTACGTCGGCAACGGCTATATCAATGAAGCGCAAAATATGGGTTGGCTGCAGCGCTTCTTCCTTAATTTATCGCCGATGTAAGCGAGGTGACCCATGTTTAAATCGATCTTCGCCGTGGCGCTCGCGCTGGTGGCAACGTTTGCCCAGGCTGACCGTATTCGCGACCTCACCAGCGTTCAGGGCGTACGTGAAAACTCCCTGATTGGCTACGGCCTGGTGGTGGGTCTGGATGGTACCGGTGACCAGACGACCCAGACGCCGTTCACCACCCAAAGTCTGAACAACATGCTTTCCCAGCTCGGTATTACCGTGCCGGCGGGAACCAACATGCAGCTGAAAAACGTGGCCGCGGTAATGGTCACCGCCTCCTACCCGGCGTTTGCGCGCCAGGGACAAACCATTGACGTGGTGGTCTCCTCAATGGGTAACGCCAAAAGCCTGCGCGGCGGTACGCTGCTGATGACCCCGCTGAAAGGCGTCGACAGCCAGGTCTATGCGCTGGCGCAGGGGAACATACTGGTCGGCGGTGCGGGAGCATCCGCAGGCGGAAGCAGCGTGCAGGTGAACCAGCTGAACGGCGGACGGATTACCAACGGGGCGATCATTGAGCGTGAACTGCCGACCCAGTTTGGCGCGGGCAACACCATCAACCTGCAGCTCAATAATGAAGACTTCACGATGGCGCAGCAGATTGCCGATACCATCAACCGCAGCCGCGGCTACGGTAACGCAACGGCACTTGATGCGCGCACCGTACAGATCCGTACCTCTACCGGCAGCAGCAACCAGGTGCGCATGCTGGCAGATATCCAGAATATGGAAGTGAATGTTCCGGTCCAGGATGCGAAGGTGATCATCAACTCCCGTACCGGCTCGGTGGTGATGAACCGGGAAGTGTCGCTCGACAGCTGTGCCGTGGCGCAGGGTAACCTCTCCGTGACGGTAAACCGCTCCGCGAACGTGAGCCAGCCGACTACGCCATTTGGTGGCGGTCAGACGGTGGTGACGCCGCAAACGCAGATTGATATGCGTCAGAGCGGCGGGTCACTGCAAAGCGTTCGCTCCAGCGCCAACCTGAACAGCGTGGTGCGTGCCCTGAATGCCCTGGGGGCAACGCCGATGGATCTGATGTCCATCCTGCAATCGATGCAAAGTGCGGGCTGCCTGCGCGCCAAACTGGAAATCATCTAATGCTGACCGATAGCAAACTGTTGACCAGTGCTGCCTGGGACGCCCAGTCGCTCAACGAGCTGAAAACCAAAGCAGGAAAAGACCCGGCGGCGAATATCCGCCCGGTCGCCCGCCAGGTGGAAGGGATGTTTGTACAGATGATGCTGAAAAGCATGCGCGAAACCCTGCCGAAAGACGGGATGTTCAGCAGTGATTCAACGCGTCTCTACACCAGCATGTATGACCAGCAGATTGCGCAGCAGATGACTGCGGGTAAAGGCCTCGGTCTGGCTGACATGATTGTCAAACAGACCGAAGCCGCGCAGGGCATTCAGCCTCAGGAGCAGCCGCAGCAGGTGCCGATGAAGTTCGACCTGGAAACGGTGACCAGCTATCAGAACCAGGCCCTGACGCAGCTGGTGCGTAAAGCGATGCCAAAAGCCACGGGCAGCGGCGATGAGCCGCTCTCCGGTGACAGCAAAGACTTCCTGGCGCAGCTTTCTCTGCCTGCGCGCCTTGCCAGCGAACAGAGCGGCGTGCCGCATCACCTGATTCTGGCGCAGGCCGCGCTGGAGTCGGGCTGGGGTCAGCGTCAAATCCGCAAGGAAAACGGCGAGCCGAGCTTCAACATCTTCGGCGTGAAGGCCACCTCCAGCTGGAAGGGGCCGACAACGGAGATCACGACCACCGAATACGAGAACGGTGCGGCGGTGAAGGTCAAAGCCAAATTCCGCGTCTACAGCTCTTATCTGGAAGCCTTGTCCGATTATGTTGGCCTGCTGAGCCGAAATCCGCGTTATACCGCCGTTACGCAGGCGGCGACGGCGGAGCAGGGTGCTCAGGCGCTGCAAAACGCGGGCTACGCGACTGACCCGAACTATGCACGCAAGCTCACCAGCATGATCCAGCAGCTGAAATCCATGGGCGAGAAGGTCAGCAAAGCCTATAGCACAGATATCGAAAATCTGTTCTGAAAGTTCTCAAGTCCCGGTGGAGGTTGCCGATAACCTTCATCAGGACTCGTGTCTGAACGTATAAAAGGAACCCCCATGTCCAGTTTGATTAACAGCGCCATGAGTGGCCTCAGTGCTGCTCAGTCGGCACTCAATACCGTCAGTAATAATATTTCAAGCTATAACGTGGCAGGTTACACCCGCCAGACCACGGTGCTGGGCGCATCTAACAGCACGCTGACCGGCGGTGGCTGGGTGGGTAACGGGGTCTATGTCTCCGGTGTCCAGCGTGAGTATGACGCCTTCATCACCAACCAGCTGCGCGCCGCGCAGACGCAGAGCAGCGGCCTGACGACGCGCTATCAGCAGATGTCAAAAATTGACGATGTGCTCTCCGATACTACCAACTCGCTCTCCACCACGCTGCAGGACTTCTTCAAAAGCCTGCAAACCCTGGTGAGCAACGCGGAAGACCCGGCTGCACGTCAGACGGTGCTGGGGAAAGCGGGTGGTCTGGTCAATCAGTTCAAAACCAACGATCAGTATCTTCGTGACCAGGATACGCAGGTCAATACCGCCATCTCAAGCAGCGTATCTCAGATCAACAACTACGCGACGCAGATTGCGAATCTGAACGATCAGATTTCTCGTTTGACCGGCGTTGGCGCAGGGGCTTCGCCTAACGACCTGCTCGACCAGCGCGATCAGCTTGTGACTGAACTGAACAAAATCGTCGGCGTGGAAGTCTCCGTACAGGATAGCGGCACGTTTAATATCTCTCTCGGCAATGGTTACAGCCTGGTGCAGGGCAGCAAAGCCAGCCAGCTGGCTGCCGTGAAGTCCAGCGCCGATCCGGCGCGTACGACCGTCGCCTACGTCGATGACGTGGCGGGTAATATTGAGATCCCCGAGAAATTTATCACCACCGGTTCTTTAGGCGGTTTACTGACCTTCCGTAATGAAGATCTGGATAAAGCGCGTAACACTCTGAACCAGATGGCGCTGGCCTTTGCCGATGCGATGAACACGCAGCATGAAGCTGGTTTTGATGCAAACGGTGATGCGGGCGGTAAGCTGTTCAACTTTGGTTCTCCTGCGGTGCTGTCCAACAGCAAGAACGGCGGATCGGCGGTTGTTACGGCCTCTGTGGCGGACAGCAAACAGGTCCAGGCGACTGACTATAAGCTGCAGTTTAACGGCACTGACTGGACGGTCACCCGCACATCAGACAAAACCAGCTTTACGATGAGCCCGGATGCCAGCGGTAATCTGTCGTTTGATGGCCTTAACGTCAACGTGAGCGGTACGGCAAATACCAAAGACAGTTTCACCGTGAAGCCGGTTTCCAACGTCATCATGAACATGGATCTGGCGATCAGCGACGAGTCCAAACTGGCGATGGCGTCGGTACAGAACGGCGGCGAAAGTGACAACCGTAACGGCCAGAAACTGCTCGATCTGCAAAACGGCAAAGTGGTGGGTGGAAATAAAACCTTTAACGATGCGTATGCCTCTCTCGTCAGTACCGTCGGTAGCACCACGGCGTCACTGAAGGTGAGCAGCCAGACGAAAGCCAATGTGGAAACGCAGTTAATCAAGCAGCAGCAGACCATCTCTGGGGTAAACCTCGACGAAGAGTATGGCAATTTGCAGCGTTATCAGCAGTATTACCTGGCGAACGCCCAGGTTCTCCAGACTGCCAGTACGCTCTTCGATGCAATTATCAACATTCGTTAAGGTTGAGGTGAATAATGCGTATTAGCACCCAGATGATGTATGAGCAGAACATGCGCGGGATCACTGATTCCCAGAGCAGATGGCTGAGCTACGGTGAGCAAATGTCCACCGGTAAGCGCGTTAACCGTCCTTCGGACGATCCTATCGCCGCGTCGCAGGCCATCGTTCTGTCGCAATCTCAGTCGCAAAACAGCCAGTTCGCGCTTGCGCGTACCTTTGCAACGCAGAAGGTCTCGCTGGAAGATAACGTGTTAACCCAGGTGAACACCGCAATCTCAAGCGTGCGCGAGAAGTTAGTTTACGCGTCCAACGGCACATTAAGCGATGACGACCGTCTTTCTCTGGCGACCGATATCCAGGGGATCCGCGATCAGCTGATGAACCTGGCCAACACGACGGATGGCAATGGTCGCTTTATCTTCGCCGGATACAAAACCGAGAGCGCACCGTTTGATGCCGTGACCGGGGATTATAACGGCGGCGCAGAGGCCATCTCGCAGCAGGTTGATACGGCGCGAAATATGACCATTAGCCATACCGGACAGCAAATTTTCGAAAGCATTACCAGTAATGCGGAACAGCTGCCGGGCGGTGGATATGGCCAGACCAACATGTTCAAAATCCTGGATTCTGCCATTGCGTCCCTGAAGACACCGATTGAGAACGATCCGGCTGCCGCAACGGCGCAAAACCAGGTGATTGCCAATGCGCAGATCGGCATCAAAAACGCCCAGAACAACGTCCTGACGGTCGTTGCGGATGTGGGAACCAAGATGAACGAGCTGGAAAAACTCGATACGCTGGGAGATGACCGCGCCCTGGGTCAGACTAAGCAGATGAGTGATCTGGTGGATGTCGACTGGAATGAAGCGATTTCCTCTTACACCATGCAGCAGGCGGCCTTGCAGGCGTCTTATAAAGCGTTTAGCGATATGCAGGGCATGTCTCTGTTCCAGCTGAACAAATAACATCTTGACCTCTTGGAACATGTCTTGAAACTGGGCATGTTTTACTGCCCAATCCGTCTGGATTGGGCATTTTTTTTATGCGGCCTCTGCCGGTACGGAGGCGACACGCGCGCTTTCTATCAGACGGATGGCCAGCGCAATGGCGCCACTGACTGTCGCCAGCGCGACCACACCCGTCCAGCCAGCCAGCGAGTAGATATTGCTGCCTAGTGCGGAGCCCAGCGCCATCCCGATAAAGACCACCGTAAAGAGCAGGGCATTGAGACGACCGCGCGCCTGCGGTTCAAGGCTGTAGACCAGGTTCTGGTGAGCGACCAGGCTGGACTGCAGACCCAGGTCGAACCCGACGGCAGAGACGGCGATCAGCATCAGCTGTCCATGAACGCTCAGCGCGGGCATCAGGAACATCAGGGCGAATGAAACGGTCACAAGGACGGCACCAAGCTGCGTGACTTTTCCTGCGCCCAGTTTGTCCGCCAGACCACCCGCCAGCGGGGCGGCTAATGCACCGGCGGCACCCGCAATACCAAATCCACCCGCTACGGCACTGCCAAGGTGATAGCGTTCCAGCAGCATGACCGCGAGCGTTGACCAGAAGGCGCTGAAGGCAATCGACAGAAAACCCTGAGCCAGCGCCGCGCGGCGCAGCGCCGGAAAACGACGCCACAGATGTTCCATTGAACGCATCAGCGCGGGATAGCTCAGCGTGGAGTGAATGGCAAAACGGGGAAGCACAAACCACATCATCACCCCGATGAACGCAATGCTCGCCGCCGCCAGCTGGTACATGACGCGCCAGCCAAACGCTTCGCCCACTACGCCGCTCACGGTTCTTGATAATAAGATACCCATCAGCAGCCCGGTCATTACCGTGCCCACGGTTTTCCCCTGTTTACCTTCTGGCGCAAGAATCGCCGCAGCAGGGACAATATCCTGTGCCATGGTGGCGGCCATGCCGATGAGCAGGCTTGCCAGCAACAGAGAATGGATCTGCCCGGTCAGGCTACAGCCGAGAAGAAACAGCGCCAGCGCTGCGCTTTTAATCAGAATTAACGTCCTGCGGTCGTGGCGATCGCCCATGGGAAGCAGGAACAGGATACCGAGCGCATAGCCTGCCTGAGTTAACGTTGGGACCAGACCCATACCTTCAATGCTCAGATGCAGATCGGCACCCATCAGCGGCAGCAGGGGCTGCGCGTAATAGATTGATGCCACGCTGAAACCGGCCCCCAGAGCCAGCATAAAAATCACCCAGCGGCTTACAGCATGGGGAGTCGTTGTTGTGTTCATAAGTTGTTCCTCATTCGTCGTGTGCGGCTATTTTTTATCAGTACGCCTTGCGAAGGTAGCGGGCCCGGTGGTAAAACGCTTATACGTTGAACGTATAAGTGAAAATGCAATGAAAAGAGCTGAGCGTATAGACAGGGTGGAGCTAATGCGGACGTTTGTCCGGATAGTGGAGGCGGGTTCCCTCTCTGCGGCGGCGCGGCAGCTGGCCACCACCCAGGCCACGGTGAGCAGACGGCTACAGTCGCTGGAGACCATGCTGGGGGTGCGCCTGATACTGCGCACCACCCACACGACGCGGCTGACGGATGATGGCGAACGCTGCTACCAGCACGCTCGTCGGGTGATTGACAGCTGGCTGGCGCTGGAAGATGAGGTGGGGCAGATGGAAGATGAGCCCGTAGGCGTGCTGCGGGTGCGGGCACCCCACGCGTTTGGTCAGGATCAGCTTCTGAAACCCGTAACCGAATTTTTGCAACGCTATCCGCAGCTTTCGATTGAGTGGATGCTCAACGATCGCTCGGCGGACTTCCTCGGCGACAACCTTGACTGCGCTATTCGGGTGGGCGTGGAGGTCGATCCGGCGACCGTATCCGTGCTGCTGGCGGAAGTGCCGCGCTCGGTAGTCGCCTCTCCGGCACTGCTGGCCCGCTTCCCGGCGGTGAATACGCCGGAAGATTTGCAGCAGTTTCCCTGGATAGCGATCAGCTCTTTCTACCAGCGCCACGTGGAGCTTTTTCACGATGCCTCGCCCGCCACCGCGCGGATTGCTATTACGCCACGCCTCAGCACCGACAGCCTGTATGTCGCACGCAATACGGTGCTCACCGGTCTCGGTGTGGCGGTGGTATCCAGCTGGACGGTACAGGATGATATTCGGGAAGGGCGGTTGGTGCATTTGCTGCCGGAGTGGCAGCCAGCGGCGCTGCCGGTGCATCTGGTTTACCCCTGGTCCCGTTATTATCCGGCACGCTTGCGGCGTTTTCTGGAGCTGATGCGGCAGGTCATGCCGGAGGTCTCCGGGATGAGAAGGCCCGTGCAGCAGCCATAAAAAAAGCCGACCCTAAGGTCGGCTTTTTACTTTCAGCGTCGTTATTCGACAGACTGCGGGCGCGTTGCCGGTGCAGTCGCCTGATGCGTTGCACTGTGGCCGCCAGCAGCGCCTTTACCGTCGAAGCTGAATGCCGGGCGTACCCAGTCACTGTGACGCGGAGCTTCTGGCACGTAATCCGGCGCCGGAGCGCGGGTCATCGGTGCTGTCGCCACGTGGGCAGCGGCTGGCGCAGAGACAACCGGTTCAGGTTTCACTTCAGGCGCTTTCGGTTCTTCAACAACCGGTTCAACCTCAACCTCAATCTCAACGTCCTGAACGACTTCTTCAGTGGTGGTTTCAACGATAGCTTCAGCGGTGTCTTCCACTGCGGCTACAGGTTCAGCCTCTTCAGCAACTTCCTCAGCCACCACGACATCTTCTTCAGCAATAAGCTGCGGTGCGGCATCAACCGGCGCGGCAATTACTTCCGGATGAGTGGTTTCGACTTCAACTGCCTGAGGTGCTTCCGTTTCAACAACCTGAGGTTCAACCACGGTTGCCGCTTCAGTCACAACGTCTTCTACCGCTGCCGCAGGTGCAATCACCTCTTCGGTTACAGGCTGTTCTTCAACAACCTGCTCCGGACGCGCTACCGGGTAGCGGATCCAGACTTTGCCGGAAGCCATTTCTGGCGAAGCACAGGCAATGGTCAGCGGCATTGGCGACTGAGTTGGGTAACGCTCGTCACGATAGCGACGACGGCGCTGGCCGCTGACGCGCAGATGACGTGGGGAACGGCGTGAACGGCGCGGCATTCCGGCGTTATCACGGTTTTCACCGTTTTCATCCTGCTCAACGTTGTTTTCAACGACCGCTGGCAGATCAACTTTCGCCAGCTGCGTGCCGGTTGCGCTCTCGCGGGTTTCAACTGCGACAACGGCTGACTCTTCGGTTGCTTCGGAGGCGAAGCGGACTTTCTGAGCAAGCTGGCGCTGCTTACGGCGCGGCATAACCTGAGTACGTTCTTCCTGCTCGCCGTCCTGCTGTTCAACAGGCTCTTCGCGGTTCAGGTTTTTGACTTCCTGCTGTGCCTGACGCTTCTCGTCGTTACGGCGACGGTTGCGTTCACGGCGCGGCTGCTGGTCGTCACGCTGTTTGCTCTTCTCAGACTCATCGCCCGCCTGCTGGCGAATTTCACGATCTTCAACATTCTGCTGCTGTTTCTCGCGACGGTTGCGACGGTTGTCTTCGCGTTGCTCACGACCTTCGTTATTTTCAGAACGGTTGTCGCGGTTGTCACGACGCTCGCTGCGGTCATTACGATCGCTACGGTCGTTACGATCGCGGCGGTTGTTCTGACGCTTACGGCGGTCCTGCTGGCGTTCAGGCTTGGCCGCTTTTGGCTCTTCCTTCGGCTGTTCTGGCTGAGCTTCTTCTTCAGCAAACATCTTCTTCAGCGCGCCAAAGAAGCGGCTCAGCAGACCCGGCTGCGCCGGCTGGGCTTTCGCTGCTGCTGGTTTCTGCGCTTCAGGTTTAGCCGCAGGTTTTTCCAGGGCCGCTTCCGGTGGGGCTTCTGGCATGATAAAGGTCGCTAACGCAGGCTGCTCAGGCAGTTTGCGCTCCGCTGGCTCTTCATCGGAAGGCAGTGCCATCTCTTCTTCGTGCAGCTTCGGCAGCAGGTAGCTGAGCGTGGACGTCTCTTCGCCTTTACGGACACGCAGCACGTGATAGTGCGGAGTTTCCATCTGGTCGTTTGGCACGATGATGCAGCGAACGCCGCCCTGACGCGCTTCAATAGCACTTACCGCAGCACGTTTTTCGTTCAGCAGGTAGGAGGCAATTGGCACAGGAACAATCGCGTGAACCTCTTTGGTATTCTCTTTCAGCGCTTCTTCTTCAATCAGACGCAGAATAGAGAGGGACAGCGATTCGTTATCACGCACGGTACCGGTGCCGGAGCAGCGAGGGCAAACGTGATGGCTGGACTCACCCAGCGACGGGCTCAGGCGCTGACGGGACATCTCCAGCAGGCCAAAGCGTGAGATATGGCTAATCTGGATACGCGCCCTGTCCTGACGCACCGCTTCACGCAGACGGTTTTCTACCGCACGCTGGTGGCGAACAGGGGTCATGTCGATGAAGTCGATAACAATCAGACCACCCAGGTCGCGCAGGCGGAGCTGGCGGGCGATTTCATCAGCGGCTTCAAGGTTGGTGTTGAAGGCGGTCTCTTCGATATCGCCGCCGCGAGTTGCACGCGCGGAGTTGATGTCGATAGCGGTCAGCGCTTCAGTGGTATCGATAACGATAGAACCGCCGGACGGCAGACGCACTTCACGCTGGAAGGCGGATTCAATCTGGGATTCGATCTGATAGTGGCTGAACAGCGGGATTTCACCGGTGTACAGTTTAATTTTGCTGGTGAAATCCGGACGACCCAGCGCGGCGATGTGCTGGCGCGCCAGCTCAAGCACTTTCGGGTTATCGATCAGAATCTCACCGATGTCCTGACGCAGATAGTCACGGAAGGCACGCACGATCACGTTGCTTTCCTGGTGGATCAGGAACGGAGCAGGGCGGCTTTCCGCTGCTTTCTGGATGGCTTCCCAGTGCTTCAGACGGAAGCTCAGGTCCCACTGCAGCGCTTCGGCTGATTTGCCCACGCCCGCGGTACGCACGATAAGCCCCATGCCATCAGGCAGTTCAAGGCTTGCCAGCGCTTCTTTCAGCTCGGTACGGTCATCACCTTCGATACGGCGAGAGATGCCACCCGCACGCGGGTTGTTAGGCATCAGCACCAGATAGCTCCCTGCCAGGCTGATAAAGGTGGTCAGTGCGGCACCTTTGTTGCCACGCTCTTCTTTATCAATCTGAACGATAACTTCCTGACCTTCACGCAGAACATCTTTGATGTTTGGTCGGCCATGGGCGTTGTAGTTTGCAGGGAAATATTCGCGGGCGATTTCTTTCAGAGGGAGGAAACCATGACGCTCAGCACCGTAATCGACAAATGCAGCTTCAAGGCTTGGTTCAATGCGGGTGATTTTACCTTTGTAAATGTTCGCTTTTTTCTGTTCGTGTCCAGGACTTTCGATATCCAGATCGTACAGGCGCTGCCCATCCACAAGGGCGACACGCAACTCTTCTTGCTGAGTTGCGTTGATTAACATTCTTTTCATCGTAACTTACTCGTTATTCTTACATTGACGACAAAGCTGCGGGCAAGGTGACGCTTTCCGGGGTATGAACCGATGGCCTCGTGTCTGTTCACGTCGCCAACCTCACGGTTGTCGCTCGCTTAAGAGGCGCAGAGTGTCGGTTGCCTGTATTTCATACGGAAACACAGCGCAATTATCAGGGGAATTGCCTGGGTAGAACTCTCCAGAGAACAATCCTTATACCGGGAAGTACTGCAACCCGCAGCCCGCTAACTGCCTGAAAGATCAATACGTCTTACGCCATTGCTGCGTGGATGATCGGTCAGACAAAATTGGTCATTCCGTCAACATCCTTACTTAACCAGGATTTAACACGGAAAACAGCCTCATTATTCCACTGCTCGCCGGGTTATAGCAAGATGACTTTTACCAATTATCACCCGGTTACTCACAGTTTCTTCACTTCAGAATGGCGATTGGTTTAATAACCACCAAATCGGTTGCGCGAAACGGGGAGCAGGCCGGATAAAAGTAAATATAAGCATAGAAAAATGAGTGGCGCTAATGGCTGACGATATTTAGAATCGCCACCCATGAAAACAGAGACTCCAGCCGTAAAAATGGTTGCCATCGCCGAAGATGACGCGGGGCAACGTATCGATAACTTTTTGCGCACCCAGCTGAAAGGTGTGCCAAAGAGTATGATTTATCGCATCCTGCGTAAGGGCGAGGTGCGGGTTAACAAAAAACGCGTGAAGCCCGAGTACAAACTCGAAGCCGGTGACGAAGTGCGTATTCCGCCGGTGCGCGTGGCAGAGCGTGAAGAAGAGACCGTTTCACCAAAGCTGCAGAAAGTGGCTGCCCTGAGCGACGTCATCCTTTACGAAGATGACCACATTCTGGTGCTCAATAAACCGTCAGGAACGGCAGTCCATGGCGGTAGCGGTCTGAGCTTCGGCGTGATTGAAGGGCTGCGTGCCCTGCGCCCGGAAGCGCGCTTCCTTGAGCTGGTACACCGTCTTGACCGTGACACTTCAGGCGTACTGCTGGTGGCGAAAAAGCGTTCCGCGCTGCGTTCGCTGCATGAACAGCTGCGTGAAAAAGGGATGCAGAAAGACTATCTGGCGCTGGTACGCGGCCAGTGGCAGTCCCATGTAAAAGTGGTGCAGGCGCCGCTGCTGAAGAACATCCTGCAAAGCGGTGAACGCATTGTCCGCGTGAGCCAGGAAGGGAAACCGTCTGAGACGCGCTTTAAGGTTGAAGAGCGCTATGAGTTTGCCACGCTGGTGCGCTGCAGTCCGGTGACCGGTCGTACCCACCAGATCCGCGTGCATACGCAGTTTGCAGGGCACCCCATCGCCTTTGATGACCGCTATGGCGACCGCGAGTTTGATAAGCAGCTGGCGGGGACGGGACTGTCGCGTCTGTTCCTGCATGCGGCAGCGCTGAAGTTTACCCATCCGAATACCGGTGAAGTCATCCGTATTGAGGCGCCGCTGGACGAGCAGTTGAAACGCTGTCTTAAGGTTCTGCGCGGCTAAGGTAAACGTAAAACGGCAACGAATGTTGCCGTTTTTAATGTTTGCGCCCTCTCCCTGTGGGAGAGGGCATCAGGCCGCAGTGTAGTAGGCCCATGTAAGAGCAGCGCCACCCGGCGAAGGTCACACCGTCAACGGATTACACTCTTCTCGTCTTAACATCTGACACAAGGCAATCAGCGGTAACCCCACCAGCGTGTTGGGATCGCGACCGTCCAGCTTGTCGAACAGCGCAATCCCCAATCCTTCACTTTTAAAGCTCCCCGCACAGTTCAGCGGACGTTCCCGACGCACATAATCCACAATCTCTTGCTCGCTGAGATGGCGGAAGTGTACGTCGAACGGCTCACACTCGGTTTGCAGATGGCCTGACGCGGAGTTAAAGAGGGCCAGGCCCGTATAGAAGGTCACGATAGTACCGCGCGCACGCAGAAGCTGCTGGCAGGCGTTCTCCTCCGTATGGGGCTTGCCGGTGATTTCGCCGTCCAGCACGCAAACCTGATCGGAGCCTATAATCAAATGCGAAGGATAGCGTGTGGCCAGCGACTGCGCTTTCTCTTTAGCAAGACGCGTCACCAGATGGCGCGGTGACTCGCCCGGCTGTGGCGTCTCATCCACCTCTGGCGCGGCGCATTCAAACGGGATCCCGAGCTTTTCCAGCAGCATTCGGCGGTAGGGAGACGTGGAAGCAAGGACGAGATTTGGCATATTTTTATCACCAGATATAGCGTATCGATGCCAGCCATTTTAAACTACAGGCCGCAATGTGTGCGAATAATTGGCAAAAGGCAGCTCTGGTTGCCTTTTTCTTTGACTCTATGACGTTACAAAGTTAATATGCGCGCCCTATGCAAAAGGTAAAATTACCCCTGACTCTTGATCCGGTTCGTACGGCTCAAAAACGCCTCGATTACGAAGGTATCTATACTTCCGATCAGGCTGAGCGTATTGCCGAATCCGTAGTCAGTGTGGACAGTGATGTAGAATGCTCCATGTCGTTCGCTATCGATAACCAGCGTCTCGCCGTTTTAACCGGTGATGCAAAGGTGACGGTAACGCTCGAGTGTCAGCGTTGCGGGAAACCGTTTGTACAGCATGTTCACACAACGTATTGTTTCAGTCCGGTTCGTTCTGACGAACAGGCTGAAGCACTCCCGGAAGCGTATGAGCCGATTGAGGTTAACGAATTCGGTGAAATCGATCTTCTGGCTCTGGTTGAAGATGAAATCATCCTCACCTTGCCAGTGGTTCCGGTGCATGATTCTGAACACTGTGAAGTGTCCGAGGCGGACATGGTCTTTGGGGAACTGCCTGATGAAGCGCAAAAACCAAACCCATTTGCCGTATTAGCCAGCTTAAAGCGTAAGTAATTGAGGAGTAAGGTCCATGGCCGTACAACAGAATAAACCAACCCGTTCCAAACGTGGCATGCGTCGTTCCCATGACGCGCTGACTGCAGTTACCAGCCTGTCTGTAGACAAGACTTCTGGTGAGAAACACCTGCGTCACCACATCACCGCTGACGGTTTCTACCGCGGCCGCAAGGTTATCACTAAGTAATCACGCGCAAGCGTGATTAGGCTTAGTGAGGATTTCCCCGTGCAAACGGGGAATTTACCGAACCAGGCTGCGACGATACCTTGACACGTCTAACCCTGGCGTTAGATGTCATGGGGGGAGATTTTGGCCCTTCCGTGACAGTGCCTGCAGCATTGCAGGCACTGAATTCTAATTCGCAACTCACACTTCTTTTAGTCGGCAATCCCGACGCAATCACGCCATTACTCGCAAAAGCTGACTTTGAACAACGTTCGCGTCTGCAGATTATTCCTGCGCAGTCAGTTATTGCCAGTGATGCCCGACCTTCGCAGGCTATTCGCAATAGTCGTGGCAGCTCTATGCGGGTAGCGCTGGAGCTGGTGAAAGAAGGGCGAGCTCAGGCTTGCGTCAGCGCGGGGAATACCGGCGCGCTGATGGGGCTGTCGAAATTACTGCTCAAACCTATAGAAGGTATTGAGCGTCCGGCGCTGGTGACGGTGTTACCGCATCAGCAGAAGGGCAAAACGGTAGTGCTCGATTTGGGCGCTAACGTCGATTGTGATAGTACTATGCTGGCTCAGTTTGCCGTGATGGGATCGGTGCTGGCAGAAGAAGTCGTCGGGATCAACACTCCCCGTGTTGCGTTACTGAACATTGGTGAAGAAGAGACCAAAGGCCTGGACAGCATTCGCGAAGCGGCTGAATTGCTCAAACAGGTTCCCTCCATCAACTATATTGGTTATCTCGAAGCCAATGAGTTGTTGACGGGGAAAACGGATGTTCTGGTGTGCGATGGCTTCACCGGAAACGTAACGTTGAAGACCATGGAAGGGGTCGTGCGCATGTTTCTTTCTCTGCTGAAATCTCAGGGAGAAGGCAAAAAAAGCGCCTGGTGGCTGATTTTATTGAAGCGTTGGTTACAAAAGAGCCTGACGCGGCGATTCAGTCACCTCAACCCCGACCAGTATAATGGCGCCTGTCTGTTAGGATTGCGCGGCATCGTGATTAAGAGTCATGGCGCCGCCAATCAGCGAGCATTTGCTGTCGCGATTGAACAGGCAGTGCAGGCGGTGCAGCGACAAGTCCCTCAGCGGATTGCCGCTCGCCTGGAATCTGTATTAGCTAAAAGTGACTGAGCGTACATGTATACGAAGATTTTAGGTACCGGCAGCTACCTGCCAAAACAGGTGCGTACCAACGCCGATCTGGAAAAAATGGTAGATACGTCTGACGAGTGGATTGTCACGCGCACAGGTATCCGTGAACGTCGTATTGCCGCGCCAGACGAAACCGTGTCGACCATGGGTTACGAAGCCGCACAGCGTGCTATCGAAATGGCGGGCATTGATAAAGAACAGATTGGTTTGATCGTGGTCGCCACGACGTCTGCCACGCACGCTTTCCCAAGCGCGGCGTGCCAGGTGCAAAATATGCTCGGCATTAAAGGCTGTCCGGCGTTTGACGTCGCTGCCGCGTGCGCAGGTTTCACCTATGCGCTGAGCGTTGCCGATCAGTACGTGAAATCCGGTGCCGTTAAATATGCGCTGGTGATCGGTGCTGACGTGCTGGCGCGCACCTGCGATCCTACCGATCGTGGAACGATCATTATTTTTGGTGATGGTGCGGGCGCGGTGCTGCTGGGGCAGTCCGAAGAGCCGGGTATCATCTCGACGCATCTGCATGCTGATGGCAGCTACGGCGAACTGTTGACCCTGCCTAACGCCGATCGCGTTAATCCGGACAACTCGATTTACCTGACGATGGCAGGGAACGAGGTGTTCAAGGTGGCGGTGACTGAGCTTGCGCACATCGTTGATGAAACGCTGGAAGCGAATAACCTTGAACGCTCCGCGCTCGACTGGCTGGTGCCGCATCAGGCGAACCTGCGTATCATCAGCGCGACCGCGAAAAAGCTGGGCATGTCGATGGATAACGTTGTGGTGACGCTGGATCGTCACGGCAACACCTCTGCGGCGTCGGTACCGTGCGCATTTGATGAAGCGGTACGCGATGGACGAATCAAACGGGGCCAGCTGGTCTTGCTTGAAGCCTTCGGTGGCGGGTTCACCTGGGGTTCCGCGCTGGTTCGTTTCTAGGATAAGGAATAAAAAATGACGCAATTTGCTTTTGTGTTCCCGGGCCAGGGCTCTCAAACCGTTGGGATGTTGTCTGAAATGGCAGCAACCTATCCGGTCATTGAAGAGACTTTCCGTGAAGCTTCTGATGCACTGGGTTATGATTTATGGGCGCTGACCCAGCAGGGGCCGGCCGAAGAGCTGAACAAAACCTGGCAGACCCAGCCCGCGCTGCTGACCGCGTCCGTTGCGCTGTGGCGTGTCTGGCAGCAGCAGGGCGGTAAAGCCCCCGCGCTGCTCGCGGGTCACAGCCTGGGCGAATACTCTGCGCTGGTGTGTGCCGGTGTGATCGCGTTTGCTGACGCGGTACGTCTGGTGGAACTGCGCGGCAAATTCATGCAGGAAGCGGTGCCGGAAGGCACGGGCGGTATGTCTGCCATCATCGGTCTGGATGACGCTGCAATTGCAAAAGCATGTGAAGAATCTGCTGAAGGCCAGGTGGTCTCTCCGGTTAACTTCAACTCGCCGGGCCAGGTGGTTATTGCCGGCCATAAAGAAGCGGTTGAACGTGCAGGTGCGGCCTGTAAAGCTGCGGGTGCTAAACGTGCGCTGCCGCTGCCGGTCAGCGTGCCGTCTCACTGTGCGCTGATGAAGCCTGCCGCCGAGAAGCTGGCGGTTGAGCTGGAAAAAATTACGTTTAACGCACCGACGATTTCCGTTGTGAACAACGTCGATGTGAAATGCGAAACCACGCCGGAAGCTATCCGTGATGCACTGGTTCGCCAGCTCTACAGCCCGGTACAGTGGACCAAAACCGTTGAGTTTATGGCCTCTCAGGGCGTTGAGCATCTGTATGAAGTCGGCCCAGGGAAAGTCCTCACCGGTCTGACAAAACGTATTGTTGACACCCTGACAGCCTCGGCGATTAACGAGCCGGAAGCGATGTCAGCGGCACTCTCGCAATAAAAGAGGAATACCATGAGTTTTGAAGGAAAAATCGCCCTGGTCACTGGCGCAAGCCGCGGTATCGGGCGTGCAATTGCTGAAACACTGGTTGCGCGCGGCGCGAAGGTGATTGGAACAGCAACCAGCGAGAATGGCGCTCAGGCCATCAGCGAGTATCTGGGTGCAAACGGTAAAGGTCTGGTACTGAATGTGACTGAACCTGCATCTATCGAATCTGTTCTGGAAAATATTCGCGCAGAGTTTGGCGAAGTGGATATTCTGGTAAACAATGCCGGGATCACTCGCGATAACCTGTTAATGCGAATGAAAGACGACGAGTGGAACGATATCATCGAAACCAACCTGTCATCTGTATTCCGTCTGTCAAAAGCGGTAATGCGCGCTATGATGAAAAAGCGTCATGGTCGTATTATCACTGTCGGTTCTGTGGTTGGTACCATGGGAAATGCTGGTCAGGCTAACTACGCTGCGGCGAAAGCAGGTCTGATTGGTTTCAGTAAGTCGCTGGCGCGTGAAGTTGCGTCCCGCGGTATTACGGTAAACGTTGTTGCTCCGGGCTTTATTGAAACGGACATGACGCGTGTGCTGACTGATGAGCAGCGTGCGGGTACGCTGGCGGCAGTTCCGGCGGGTCGTCTTGGCGACCCTAAAGAAATCGCCAGTGCGGTTGCATTTTTAGCCTCTGACGAAGCGGGTTACATCACTGGTGAAACCCTCCACGTCAACGGCGGGATGTATATGGTTTAACCACGATGAAAAATATTTGCGTTATTAGGGCGAATGGCCTCAAAATAACGTAAAATCGTGGTACGAACTGCCGGGATTTAGTTGCAAATTTTTCAACATTTTATACACTACGAAAACCATCGCGAAAGCGAGTTTTGATAGGAAATTTAAGAGTATGAGCACTATCGAAGAACGCGTTAAGAAAATTATCGGCGAACAGCTGGGCGTTAAGCAGGAAGAAGTTGTGAACTCCGCTTCCTTCGTTGAAGACCTGGGCGCAGATTCTCTTGACACCGTTGAGCTGGTAATGGCTCTGGAAGAAGAGTTTGATACTGAGATTCCGGACGAAGAAGCTGAGAAGATCACCACCGTTCAGGCTGCCATTGATTACATCAACGGTCACCAGGCGTAAGTGAACATCTCCAGGCGGTCATTCGACCGCCTGAGTTTTATCTTTTTTAGTCCCACGAATCTCTTTTTTTATCCCTCCCTGGAGGACAAACGTGTCTAAGCGTCGTGTAGTTGTGACCGGACTTGGCATGTTGTCTCCTGTCGGCAATACCGTAGAGTCCACCTGGAAAGCTCTCCTTGCCGGTCAGAGCGGCATCAGCCTAATCGACCATTTCGATACTAGCGCCTATGCAACGAAATTTGCTGGCTTAGTAAAGGATTTTAACTGTGAAGAGATCATCTCGCGCAAAGAACAGCGCAAGATGGATGCCTTCATTCAATATGGAATTGTCGCTGGCGTTCAGGCCATGCAGGATTCTGGCCTTGTGATTACGGAAGAGAACGCAACCCGTATCGGCGCCGCTATCGGCTCCGGGATTGGCGGTCTTGGCCTGATCGAGGAAAACCATACATCTCTGATGAATGGCGGCCCGCGTAAGATCAGCCCGTTCTTCGTTCCGTCCACGATTGTTAACATGGTGGCAGGTCACCTGACCATCATGTTTGGCCTGCGTGGGCCAAGCATTTCTATCGCCACCGCCTGTACGTCTGGCGTACATAACATCGGCCAGGCCGCGCGCATTATTGCGTACGGCGATGCAGATGCTATGGTTGCGGGCGGTGCTGAAAAAGCCAGTACCCCGCTGGGTGTTGGCGGTTTCGGTGCGGCGCGTGCGCTGTCTACCCGTAATGATAACCCGCAGGCGGCGAGCCGTCCGTGGGATAAAGACCGTGACGGCTTCGTGCTGGGCGACGGGGCGGGCATGATCGTACTGGAAGAGTACGAACACGCGAAAAAACGCGGTGCGAAAATTTATGCTGAAATCGTTGGTTTCGGCATGAGCAGCGATGCTTATCACATGACGTCTCCTCCTGAGAACGGCGCGGGTGCTGCGCTGGCGATGGAAAACGCGATCCGTGATGCGGGTATTACCCCAGCACAAATTGGCTACGTGAACGCGCACGGCACCTCTACGCCAGCAGGCGATAAAGCGGAAGCTCAGGCGGTTAAGTCTATCTTCGGCGAATCTGCCAGCCGCGTAATGGTGAGCTCCACGAAATCCATGACCGGTCACCTGTTGGGTGCGGCGGGTGCAGTAGAGTCAATCTACTCCATCCTTGCGCTGCGCGATCAGGCTGTTCCACCAACCATCAACCTGGATAACCCGGATGAAGGTTGCGATCTGGACTTCGTTCCTCACGAAGCGCGTCAGGTTAGCGGTATGGAGTACACCCTGTGTAACTCCTTCGGCTTCGGCGGTACCAACGGTTCTCTGATCTTCAAAAAGATCTGATCCTGACGTCCCGATAGCTTTTAAAAAGGTCCGCTTGCCGGGCCTTTTTTATTAAGCCTAATCTTCTTGTCGGCTGCATGACATCCTGCCAGACTAAATGCCCACGCATAAGGAGCCACCATGTTTTTAATCAATGGCCTTGAGCAGGACACGCTGCCTGCCAGCGACAGGGCGATACAGTTCGGTGATGGTTGCTTTACGACGGCGCGTATTCTGGATGGCGATGTCTGCCTGCTGGAGGCGCACATTCGACGTCTGCAGCATGGCTGTGAAAAGTTAATGATCCCCTTTACGCACTGGGACACACTGCGCCAGGAAATGTGCCTGCTGGCAACCGGGAAGGACACCGGCGTACTCAAAGTCATCATCAGCCGCGGCAGTGGTGGCCGGGGTTACAGCGCCGCATCGTGTATCAACCCAACGCGTATTCTCTCCGTTTCTGCTTATCCTGCGCATTATTCTCGCTGGCGAGAGGACGGCGTCACGCTGACGCTGAGCCCGGTTCGACTGGGACGGAACCCGATGCTGGCCGGGCTTAAGCATCTCAATCGCCTCGAGCAGGTGCTCATTCGTACTCATCTTGAACAGACGAACGCCGATGAGGCGCTGGTTCTTGACAGCGAAGGGTTCATTACGGAATGCTGTGCGGCTAATTTACTCTGGCGGCAGGGGGGAGAGGTGTTCACTCCGTCGCTGGAACACGCTGGCGTAAACGGGTTAATGCGTCAGTTTTGTCTGCAACAGCTGGCACGCTCTGGCTATCGCGTTGTCGAAGTTAGCGCAGGAGAAGCCGCGCTACAGACTGCCGATGAAGTCATCATCTGCAATGCGCTGATGCCTGTTGTACCCGTCCGTGCGTATGGCCAACAACGCTGGTCTTCGCGCGAGCTGTTTCAGTTTTTAGCCCCGATATGTGAGCAAACCAGATAGTCATGAAAAAAATGTTGCGCTTTGTCCTTATCCTCATCGTTGCGCTGGGCGTCGCTGGCGGAGCTGGCGTATGGAAAGTTCGCCAGCTGGCTGACAGCAAGATCCTGGTTAAAGACGAAACGATCTTTACCCTGAAAGCGGGAACCGGCCGTCAGGCGCTTGGGGAACAGCTCTATGGCGACAAGATTATCAATCGTCCACGGGTATTCCAGTGGTTATTGCGCGTGGAGCCTGAGCTGTCACATTTCAAAGCCGGTACCTATCGCTTTACGCCGGGAATGACCGTCAGAGAGATGCTGCAGCTGCTAGAAAGCGGCAAGGAAGCCCAGTTCCCCCTGCGATTTGTGGAAGGGATGCGCCTGAGCGATTACCTCAAACAGCTGCGCGATGCGCCGTATATTAAGCATACCCTGAAGGATGACAGCTATCAGACGGTGGCCGACGTGCTCAAGTTTGAGCATCCTGAGTGGGTGGAAGGCTGGTTCTGGCCGGACACCTGGATGTATACCGCAGGCACGACTGATGTGGCGATTCTTAAGCGGGCGCACAAAAAAATGGTCGCCGCCGTGGATGCCGCCTGGGAAGGGCGAATGGACGGGCTGCCGTATAAAGATCAAAACCAGTTTGTCACCATGGCCTCAATTATCGAGAAAGAGACCGCCGTTGCCGCCGAGCGCGATCGAGTGGCGTCAGTATTTATCAACCGTCTGCGCATCGGCATGCGTCTGCAAACCGACCCTACCGTTATCTACGGCATGGGCGAGAGCTATGCCGGCAAGATCTCAAGAAAAGATCTGGAGACGCCAACGGCGTATAATACCTACGTGATTAGCGGATTACCGCCAGGTCCGATTGCCACGCCGAGCGAAGCGTCGCTTAAAGCCGCCGCGCATCCGGCAAAAACACCGTATCTCTATTTTGTGGCTGATGGAAAAGGGGGACACACCTTTAACACCAACCTTGCCAGCCACAATCGCTCTGTTCAGGACTATCTGAAGGCACTTAAGGAAAAAAATGCGCAGTAAATACATTGTCATTGAAGGACTCGAAGGGGCGGGTAAAACTACCGCCCGCAACGTGGTGGTGGATACGCTAAAAGCGCTGGGCGTGGCGGACATGGTATTTACCCGCGAGCCGGGCGGCACGCAGCTGGCTGAAAAGCTGCGCAGCCTGGTGCTGGATATTAAATCCGTCGGTGACGAAGTTATCACTGACAAAGCCGAAGTGCTGATGTTCTACGCGGCGCGCGTTCAGCTGGTTGAGACGGTTATCAAACCTGCCTTGGCCGACGGCAAGTGGGTGATCGGTGACCGTCACGATCTGTCGACTCAGGCGTATCAGGGCGGAGGACGTGGTATCGACCAGACCATGCTGGCCACGCTGCGTAATGCCGTACTGGGGGATTTTCGCCCCGACCTGACGCTCTATCTGGATGTGACCCCGGAAGTGGGCCTCAAGCGTGCCCGCGCTCGCGGCGAGCTGGACCGCATTGAACAAGAGTCGTTTGATTTCTTTAACCGCACCCGTGCGCGCTATCTTGAACTTGCCGCACAGGACAGCTCAATTTGTACCATCGATGCGACGCAGTCCCTGGACGACGTCACGCGTGACATTCAGCATACCATTACGCAGTGGGTGCAGGAGCAGCAGGCATGAAATGGTATCCATGGTTGCGCCCACACTTTGAACAGCTGATCGGCAGCTATCAGGCGGGTCGGGGGCATCATGCGTTACTGATTCAGGCATTGCCAGGGATGGGTGATGATGCGTTGATTTATGCCATCACCCGTTTTCTGATGTGTCAGCAGCCGGAAGGGCACAAGAGCTGTGGTAAATGCCGTGGCTGTCAGCTGATGCAGGCGGGCACGCATCCTGACTACTACACCCTCGAGCCTGAGAAGGGCAAAAGCGCGCTCGGTATTGATGCTGTGCGGGAAGTCAGCGAAAAATTGTACGAGCACGCGCGACTGGGCGGCGCTAAAGTGGTCTGGCTCAAAGACGCCACACAGCTTACCGAGGCGGCGGCTAACGCCCTGCTGAAAACCCTGGAAGAGCCGCCGGTTAAAACGTGGTTTTTCCTCTCGTGTCGTGACCCGGGACGATTACTGGCGACGCTGCGCAGCCGCTGTCGTCTTTATCACCTTGCGGTGCCCCAGGAATCGTGGGCGCTGAGCTGGCTTGAACGAGAGGTGACAACGTCACCTGAGAGCGCGCTGACCGCCTTGCGCCTGAGCAGCGGCGCGCCCGCGGCGGCGCTGGCATTACTGCAGCCTGACGTCTGGTCAGAGCGAGAAACGCTCTGCCGGGCTGTTGAAACAGCACTGAATAATCACGACTGGCTAAGCGTATTGCCTGCGCTTAACAGCGATCGGGTCGTTGAGCGTCTGCACTGGCTGGCCTCGTTGCTGCTGGATGCACTCAAAATTCAGCAAGGGGCAACGCTGCTGACCAACCCGGACGCGTGGCCACTGGTGAATACGCTGGCGAACCGCCTCTCAGGGACGATTCTTCATGCGATGCTTCATGAAATTTGCCAGAGCCGAGAACAGCTTTTAACCGTGACGGGTCTTAATCGCGAGCTTTTACTGACCGACCAGTTACTGCGTATCGAACATTACCTGCAACCCGGCGTCACACCGCCTGTTTCCCATCTCTGAGAGAGACATTATGTTTTTAGTCGACTCACACTGCCATCTTGATGGCCTGGATTATCAATCCCTGCATAAAAACGTGGATGACGTGCTGGCAAAAGCCGCTGCCCGCGATGTGAAATTCTGTCTTGCGGTGGCAACCACGCTGCCGGGCTACCGCTCCATGCGTGAGCTGGTGGGCGTTCGCGATAACGTGATGTTCTCCTGCGGCGTGCATCCGCTGAATCAGGACGAGGCGTACGACGTTGAGGATCTGCGCCAACTGGCAGCAGAAGAGGGCGTGGTGGCGATGGGGGAAACCGGGCTGGACTATTTTTACACGCCGGAAACCAAACCGCGTCAGCAGGAGTCCTTCCGCAACCATATTCGCATTGGCCGGGAGCTGAACAAGCCGGTTATCGTCCACACCCGCGACGCGCGTGCGGATACCCTGGCGATCCTCCGGGAAGAAAACGTGACGGATTGCGGTGGCGTACTACACTGTTTCACAGAAGACAGAGAAACGGCGGGTAAGCTGCTTGATTTGGGGTTTTATATCTCGTTTTCGGGGATCGTGACGTTCCGTAACGCTGAGCAGTTGCGTGATGCTGCACGTTATGTTCCGCTCGATCGTATTCTGGTGGAGACCGATTCTCCGTATCTCGCACCGGTACCGCATCGCGGTAAAGAGAACCAGCCCGCTATGACGAGAGATGTGGCTGAGTACATGGCCGTACTGAAGGGCGTCAGCATTGATGAGCTGGCCCGCGTGACGACGGAAAACTTCTCCACGTTGTTCCATATCGACCCCGCCCGCCTGCAATCTGTCTGATACACCTGTTTTTTTTAGGCTCGTAATTAATAAGTAAAGCGAGTAAAGTTCACCGCCTCATTTGGGGCGGTGAGGGTGTTTTTAGACACATCCGGACATGCTTTTTGTAAATAACTGAAAGTTTTTCGACCGCCTTAAGCTGAAACGTGATAGCCGTCAAACAAACTCAGAGGGAATTATTTTACTCTGTGTAATAAATAAAGGGCGCTTAGATGTCCTGTCCACGGCACGGTACTCCCCCCGGGCCAATGCGTGAAAGCGTAAAAAAAGCACAAATACTCAGGAGCACTCTCAATTATGTTTAAGAATGCATTTGCTAACCTGCAAAAGGTCGGTAAATCGCTGATGCTGCCAGTATCCGTACTGCCTATTGCAGGTATCCTGCTGGGTGTCGGTTCTGCTAACTTCAGCTGGCTGCCAGCCGTAGTGTCCCACGTGATGGCCGAAGCAGGCGGTTCTGTCTTTGCTAACATGCCGCTGATCTTCGCGATCGGTGTGGCTCTGGGCTTCACCAATAACGACGGCGTTTCTGCGCTGGCTGCAGTGGTTGCCTACGGCATCATGGTGAAAACCATGGCTGTGGTTGCGCCGCTGGTTCTGCATTTACCGGCAGAAGAGATTGCCGCGAAACACCTGGCGGACACCGGTGTTCTGGGCGGTATCATCTCCGGTGCGATTGCAGCGTATATGTTCAACCGCTTCTATCGCATCAAGCTGCCTGAGTATCTGGGCTTCTTCGCGGGCAAGCGTTTCGTTCCGATCATCTCTGGTCTGGCAGCGATTTTCACTGGCGTGATCCTGTCCTTCATCTGGCCACCAATCGGCTCCGCTATCCAGACCTTCTCTCAGTGGGCTGCTTACCAGAACCCGGTTGTGGCGTTTGGTATCTACGGCTTCATCGAGCGTTGCCTGGTGCCATTCGGTCTGCACCACATCTGGAACGTTCCATTCCAGATGCAGATTGGTGAATTCACCAACGCAGCAGGCCAGGTATTCCACGGCGATATCCCACGTTACATGGCGGGTGACCCAACTGCAGGTAAACTGTCTGGTGGCTTCCTGTTCAAAATGTACGGTCTGCCTGCAGCGGCGATTGCTATCTGGCACTCTGCGAAGCCAGAGAACCGTGCAAAAGTGGGCGGTATCATGATCTCCGCAGCGCTGACCTCGTTCCTGACCGGTATCACCGAGCCGATCGAGTTCTCCTTCATGTTCGTTGCGCCGATCCTGTACGTTATCCACGCGATTCTGGCCGGCCTGGCGTTCCCAATCTGTATTCTGCTGGGTATGCGTGACGGTACGTCCTTCTCTCACGGCCTGATCGACTTCATCGTTCTGTCCGGTAACAGCAGCAAACTGTGGCTGTTCCCAATCGTCGGTGCGTGCTATGCGGTTGTGTACTACACCATCTTCCGCGTGCTGATTAAAGCACTGGACCTGAAAACCCCAGGCCGTGAAGATGCGACAGAAGACAGCAAAGCTGGCGCGACCAGCGAAATGGCTCCTGCACTGGTTGCCGCGTTCGGTGGTAAAGAGAACATCACTAACCTGGACGCGTGCATCACTCGTCTGCGTGTGAGCGTTGCCGACGTCGCGAAAGTAGACCAGCCGGGTCTGAAAAAACTGGGCGCAGCGGGCGTAGTTGTTGCAGGTTCTGGTGTACAGGCAATCTTCGGTACCAAATCCGATAACCTGAAAACCGAAATGGATGAGTACATCCGCAGCAACTAAGTTGTGACCTGGGGAGACTAAGGCAGCCGAATGGCTGCCTTTTTTATTTGTGTCGTAAAAAACGCCACTGAGACGCGCAAGCGGTCACTCTTCACTCAGCTGATGAACATTCAGGAAAGAAATCGAGGGAGGAGGTTGAAAGGACAGGAGAAACTCGCTCATACTCTTGAATTGTGTCACACACCGATCCCGGGAGTGTGTTTACAGCGGACGCATTGCGCCAGATTAAACAAAAAAGGAAAAGGTCATGGCTGAAGAAACGATTTTCAGTAAAATTATCCGCCGCGAAATTCCGTCGGATATCGTCTATCAGGATGAACTGGTGACGGCTTTCCGGGACATTTCCCCTCAGGCCCCGACGCACATCCTTATCATTCCCAATATTCTGATTCCGACTGTAAACGACGTAAAAACCGAGCATGAAGTGGCGTTAGGTCGTATGCTGACGGTGGCCGCGAAAATCGCTGAACAGGAAGGGATTGCAGAAGACGGTTACCGTCTGATCATGAACTGCAACCGTCATGGTGGCCAGGAAGTGTATCATATTCACATGCATCTGCTGGGTGGACGTCCTCTGGGGCCGATGCTGGCACATAAAGGTCTTTGACATGCGTAAGGGGCGTATTGCAGCGCTGGTAGTGACGATGATGATTGTGGGGTGCAGCACGCGCCCGGCGATCCCCGTGAACGATGAACAGACGCTGGTCATGGAATCCTCCGTGCTTGCCGCGGGCATCACGGCGCAACAGCCCGCGCTGACCATCAGTGAAATCAACTCATCTGCCTCCTCTACGCTCTTTAATGAAAGACACGAACCCGTGACGGTCCACTACCGTTTTTTCTGGTATGACGTAAGAGGTCTCGAAATGCATCCGCTGGAGGCGCCGCGCAGCGTCACCATTCCGGCCAGGTCGTCGGTAACGCTCTATGGCAGCGCCAACTATCTGGGTGCGCATAAGGTGAGACTTTATCTTTATCTCTGAGGAGTGAACCTTGATTAAAAACTTGAGCCGCTATGCGCTCGTGACAGCTTTCGCGCTGTTCCTGGCAGGGTGTGTGACCCGAACTGAACAGCCTGCGCCTGTGGAAGAGGCGAAACCGGGCACAGAACAGCCGACGCAGCCAACGCAGCCGCAGCCAACCGTGCCGTCCGTACCGTCTATACCGGCGCAGCCTGGCCCGATTGAGCATCCGGACCAGACGTCGCAGCCTGCACCGCGCGTGCGCCACTACGACTGGAACGGGGCAATGCAGCCGATGGTCGGTAAAATGCTGCAGGCGCAGGGCGTGACGGCGGGCAGCGTATTGCTGGTCGACAGCGTCAACAACCGTACCAACGGTTCACTGAACGCGGGCGAAGCGACAGAAACCCTGCGCAATGCTCTGGCTAACAACGGCAAGTTTACGCTGGTCTCGGCTCAGCAGCTCGCGGTAGCTAAACAGCAGCTGGGCCTGTCGCCGCAGGATAGTCTCGGCACACGCAGCAAGGCGATCGGCATTGCCCGTAACGTTGGCGCACAGTATGTGCTTTACTCTAACGCCACCGGTAATGTGAATACCCCAGCCCTGCAGATGCAGCTGATGCTGGTTCAGACAGGCGAAATTATCTGGTCAGGTAAAGGTGCGGTTACGCAACAATGACAGCACGCGTGAAGAGATTCTGACGCGCTATTTTCCTCAGCACCGCCTTATCGCGCCGCAGGCCCACTCCGGGCTTGGCGGCGCGAGTTGCATTATAGCGCAGGGCGAACGACGTCTGGTCTTGCGGCAACATCACGACCCCTATGCGCCTGCCTCCCATTTCCGTCGTCAGTTTCGCACCCTGAGGCGTCTTCCGTCAGATCTCGTGCCTGCCCCCCGTTTTTTCAGAGAGAGCTGGATGGCCGTCGACTATCTGGACGGTGACGTGAAAAGCGCGCTGCCGGACACGCCGGCGCTCGCGGCGATGCTGTATCATCTGCACCGGCAGCCACGTCTGGGATGGCGAATCACGTTATACCCGCTGCTGGAACGCTACTGGCAGCAGGCCGCGCCTGACAGACGCACCCCAGTGTGGCTGGCGCATCTCAAGCGGTTGCGTAAAACGGGCGAGCCGCAGCCGATTCGGCTCTCGCCGCTGCACATGGATGTTCATGCCGGAAATATTGTGCATACGCCAGCGGGCATCAGGCTTATCGACTGGGAATATGCCGGAGATGGCGATGTAGCGCTGGAGCTGGCGGCAGTCTGGACGGAGAGTGACGCCGCACGGCAGACGCTGATTAGGGACTACGCCGAGGCGGCACATATCAACGCCGACGCGCTGAGGCGTCAGGTTAAACGCTGGCGGCCCTGGGTCGTCATGTTAATGGCTGGCTGGTTTGAAATGCGCTATCAGCAGTCCAGAGACAAACACTTTATTGCGCTGGCAGACGATGCCTGGCGTCAGTTACAAACGAAAGGATAAGAGAGGTGGATGTGGGTCCAGTCATGTTGGATGTAGAAGGGTTTGAACTGGATGCGGAGGAGCGTGAAATTCTGGCGCATCCGCTGGTGGGTGGTCTGATCCTGTTTACCCGCAACTATCACGATCCGGCGCAGCTGCGTGAGCTGGTGCGTCAGATCCGCGCCGCGTCGCGCAATCATCTGGTGGTCGCCGTCGATCAGGAAGGCGGGCGCGTGCAGCGTTTTCGCGACGGTTTTACCCGTCTCCCGGCAGCCCAGTCATTCGCCGCGCTGCTCGGCACGGAAGAGGGTGGAAAACTGGCGCAGGAGGCCGGCTGGCTGATGGCCAGCGAAATGATCGCCATGGATATCGACATCAGTTTTGCCCCGGTTCTGGACGTGGGGCATATCAGCGCCGCCATTGGCGAGCGTTCATACCATGAAGATCCGCGTATTGCGCTGGCCATGGCGACCCGGTTTATCGACGGTATGCACGATGCCGGAATGAAAACCACCGGGAAACACTTCCCGGGCCACGGCGCGGTGACGGCGGACTCACACAAAGAGACCCCGCGCGATCCGCGCCCGGAAGCGGAAATTCGCGCCAAAGATATGTCGGTGTTCAGGTCGCTGATCACCGACAACAAGCTTGATGCCATTATGCCTGCGCACGTGATTTACAGCGAAGTTGACCCGCGCCCTGCCAGCGGCTCTCCGCACTGGCTGAAAACCGTTCTGCGTCAGGAGCTGGGGTTCAATGGCGTGATCTTCTCTGACGACTTATCGATGGAAGGGGCGGCGATTATGGGCAGCTACGCTGAACGCGGTCAGGCGTCGCTGGATGCAGGTTGCGATATGATCCTGGTCTGCAATAATCGTAAAGGTGCCGTGAGCGTGCTGGATAACCTGTCGCCGATCAATGCAGAGCGTGTTACACAATTGTATCATAAAGGTTCATTTAGCCGTCAGGAGCTGATGGATTCGGCGCGCTGGAAGACGGTCAACGCCCGGCTTGAAGACCTGAATGAGCGCTGGCAGGCACATAAAGCCAGCCTGTAAACCCTCCCGGAAGGCGTAGCGTGGTGAGAAGACGATGATCATCTATTTACACGGTTTTGACTCAAACAGTCCTGGTAATCATGAGAAGGTGCTGCAGCTGCAGTTTATCGATCCGGATGTACGGTTGATCAGCTACAGCACGCGCCATCCGAAGCATGATATGCAGCATCTGCTCAAAGAGGTGGACAAGATGTTGCAGCTCAACGTCGACGATCGCCCGCTGATTTGCGGCGTGGGGCTGGGTGGCTACTGGGCGGAGCGGATTGGCTTCCTGTGCGACATTCGCCAGGTGGTGTTCAATCCTAACCTGTTCCCGAACGAGAACATGGAAGGCAAAATTGACCGCCCGGAAGAGTATGTCGATATTGCGACCAAGTGCGTCAGCAATTTTCGTGAGAAAAACCGCGACCGCTGCCTGGTGATCCTTTCACGTAATGATGAAGCGCTCAACAGCCATCGGGCAGCAGAACTGCTGCATCATTACTATGAGATCGTCTGGGACGAAGAACAGACCCACAAGTTCAAGAACATCTCCCCGCATCTGCAGCGTATCAAAGCGTTTAAAACGCTGGGTTAATCCCTTATCCGCAGGCATCAAAGCCCGGCCGCGAAAGCGTACCGGGCTTTCTTTTTGACCAGAATTGTCTACTTTTAAGCCATCAAAACTTGATGCATATCAATTTTGGTATGACCAATGCGCCTGACGTGGTATTCTCAATGCACCTGAATGGTTTCAGTGCTGTAACCTGTTGTTAATTAAGGGTTATTTTTATAACTTTTAATTAACAATTGGTTAATAATTTGAGGGGGTCACGTTGACTACGCCATTGAAAAAGATAGTGATTGTAGGCGGTGGTGCTGGCGGGCTGGAGCTGGCTACACAGCTGGGCAAGAAGCTGGGTCGCGGTAAAAAAGCCAAAATTACGCTGGTGGATCGTAACCACAGCCACCTGTGGAAACCGCTGCTGCACGAAGTGGCGACCGGTTCTCTGGACGAGGGCGTGGACGCGCTCAGCTACCTGGCGCACGCGCGCAACCACCATTTCCAGTTCCAGCTGGGCTCGGTGGTGGACATCAACCGTGAAAGCAAAACCATCACCCTGGCAGAGTTGCGCGATGAAAAAGGGGAGCTGCTGGTTCCTGAGCGCAAGCTGCCGTACGACACGCTGGTCATGGCGCTGGGCAGTACCTCCAACGACTTCAACACGCCGGGCGTGAAAGAGCACTGTATCTTCCTCGATAACCCGCACCAGGCGCGTCGTTTCCATCAGGAAATGCTGAACCTGTTCCTGAAGTACACCAGCAATATGGGTGCGAACGGTAAGGTGAATATCGCCATTGTCGGCGGTGGTGCGACGGGCGTTGAGCTGTCTGCGGAGCTGCACAATGCAGTGAAACAGCTGCACAGCTACGGTTACAAAGGGTTAACTAACGAAGCGCTGAACGTCACGCTGGTCGAAGCGGGTGAACGCATTCTGCCTGCGCTGCCTCCGCGTATTTCCGGTGCGGCGCACAATGAGCTCACCAAACTGGGCGTGCGGGTGCTGACGCAGACCATGGTGACCAGCGCCGACGAAGGCGGCCTGCACACCAAAGACGGCGAGTATATCAAAGCGGATCTGATGGTCTGGGCGGCAGGTATCAAAGCGCCTGACTTTATGAAAGAGATCGGCGGTCTGGAAACGAACCGCATTAACCAGCTGGTCACCGAGCCAACGCTGCAAACCACGCGTGACCCTGAAATCTTTGCTATCGGTGACTGTGCCTCCTGCGCGCGTCCTGAAGGTGGATTCGTGCCGCCGCGCGCGCAGGCCGCTCACCAGATGGCAAGCCTGGTGCTGCACAACATTCTGGCGCAGTACAAAGGCAAGCCAATGAAGGCCTATGTCTACAAAGACCATGGTTCTCTGGTGTCTCTGTCAAACTTCTCTACCGTCGGCAGCCTGATGGGCAACCTGATGCGCGGCTCAATGATGGTAGAAGGGCGCATTGCCCGCTTCGTGTATATCTCCCTGTACCGCATGCACCAGATTGCGCTGCACGGCTACTTCAAAACCGGGCTGATGATGCTGGTGGGCAGAATCAACCGCGTGATCCGTCCGCGTCTGAAGCTGCACTAATCTTTCACTCCCTCCGGGTCCTCCGGAGGGAGTTTTTAGCATTTCATGCTGTAGATCACAGTTTGAGTGCTTAAGAGTTCTCCTAAATACAATATATCTCCTCTCAACGCCCCTTTTTTGATCCTTTATCTTATTGGCGAAGCCGTGCCTCCATTGCAAAATTGTTACCAATAGCAACAAAGGAGGAAGTCCCGTGAATAAATCAATGTTGGCGGGTATAGGGATTGGCGTCGCGGCTGCGTTAGGTGTGGCTGCCGTTGCCAGTCTCAACGTATTAGATCGCGGCCCGCAGTATGCGCAGGTGGTTTCTGCTACACCGATTAAAGAAACGGTAAAAACGCCTCGTCAGGAGTGCCGTAACGTCTCCGTGACGCACCGTCGTCCGGTGCAGGATGAAAACCGCATTGCCGGTTCTGTTCTGGGCGCGGTAGCGGGTGGCGTGATTGGTCACCAGTTCGGCGGCGGCCGGGGTAAAGATGTGGCGACCGTGGTCGGCGCGCTGGGTGGCGGCTATGCCGGTAACCAGGTACAGGGCGCGATGCAGGATAACGATACCTACACCACGACTCAGCAACGCTGCAAAACCGTCTATGACAAGTCGGAAAAAATGCTGGGCTATGACGTGACGTACAAAATTGGCGATCAGCAGGGCAAAATCCGCATGGACAAAGACCCTGGCACGCAAATTCCACTGGATGGAAATGGTCAGCTGGTTCTGAATAACAAAGTGTAAAAAAGATGTTCTCTGAATTTAGCTCCTCATGCGCTCAGGCTGAGGAGCTTTTTTTTGCTTCAGATTTTCAGTAGCTCAGGCCACAGTCGCAGCGTGGTTTCGCTAATATTCTGCAGTTTTTCCAGCGTAGCCCCTTCACGGGCGCTGATCGACATCCCCTGCAAAATACAGCTCAGGTATTGCGCCAGCAGCTGAGGGTTGCATTGCGCAGGGATTTCACCGCGCTGCTGGCGCTGAGCCAGAAAGGCGCTGAGCGTCTCCTCCTGCATGGCATGCCGCGATTTCACCGTATTGGCAATCTCTTTCGAGGACGCCGCGAGGGTGGCAGAGGTGTTAATCATAAAGCAGCCTGCAGGCGTCTCTTTACTGGTGAAGCAGGTCGCGACGGCGGTGAAATAGTCGCGAAGCGCCTGTTCGACGCTTTTCTCTTCACAAAATAGCTGGGCTTCATGTTTCGCCGCAAAGCGCGAAATGTATCTGTCCAGCACCGCCCTGAACAGCCCCTCTTTATTGGTAAATTCGGCATACAGCGTCGGCGCTTTGGCTCCGGTAGCTTCTACTAGATCGGAAAGCGAGGTTGCTTCATACCCATGTTGCCAGAAGAGAGTCATGGCCTTATCAAGCGCTGCATCCCTGTCAAACACTTTTGGTCGGCCACGGCTTTTCTTCGCACAACTCGTGACGTCGGTTGTCATGTGCCGTTGGTCCTCTGTTGGTTTGGTGAATAACCATTATAAAAATAAACGCAACCCACCACCAGTGCTGAATGCTTAAAAATATATTAATCATATCTATATGAAAAATAACGACTTTAAAATTAAGTTAATGGTCGTTATAAAATTATGTTGACGCGTGAGCTGGATCACATTTATGATTTACCTATCGATCGTTAACTAAATAGATAACGACCTCCAAATTCATCTGCTAAAGGTAAACATCATGAAAAACGTAAAAACCCTCATCGCTGCTGCTGTCCTGAGTTCACTCTCTTTCGCAAGCTTTGCTGCTGTACAGGTACAGTCCACTCCGGTCGATCAGCATAAAGTCGGGACGATCTCTGCGTCTGCCGGTACTAACCTGGGGTCCCTGGAAGATCAGCTGGCGCAAAAAGCGCAAGAGATGGGTGCAAAATCTTACCGCATCACCTCTGTGACCGGTCCTAACACCCTGCACGGCACGGCTGTCATCTACAAATAAGCCGGGCATAAACCCTCATTTATGCCACTGCAATAAAAAACGCCCTGCACATGTGAAGTAATGCCGATCGTTTAAGAACAGTTGAACGATCCTGCCAGTAAGAGACAATCCGGGTTCAGCCCCACTGAACCCGGATTTTTTTACGTCTGACACGATATGGACTTCGTTGCGGATGTTTTCCCATTCGAACTGAATACTTTTTCCCGTTCTCTGGATGCGTCCGGCGAGAGCCGTCAGGTCATAATCTGATGCTTCCGACAACGTAGTGTCCTCCAAATAAGTGGTGGGTATCAAAGTGTCAGATATGAGGAAAAATGTGACTCGCGGCAGGCGAAAAGGCTGTCCTGATTATTCTCCTGAGTTTAAGCAGCGGCTCTTTGCCGCCTCCTGCGAACCCGGGATACCGGAACGGAGTTTATCCTCATATACTGGTGGCAGATAAAACCCCGCTTACGGAAACTGCTGTAAATTCTTATCAGGCGGCGAACCGGTTTAATATTTATTGCTGTTCGCCAAGGAAGAACGATTTATATCAGAAAAAAGGGCTGAGTAACCTTTCTGCGGCGGTTTCTGAATGTCTGATGATGCGTTCACAGGAAAAACACGTCGTTCATATTGGTTTTATCGACTGAATTGTTATATACGGGCCGGGTATCATTCCTAGGCTTTTATTTATGGTGTGAATATTTTTGTTTTATTTATCTTTAAGCTGAATGATATGTATTTTGTAACATTCTGTGATGTGTTACGGAATGACATTTTATTCAATGGTCTGTGAGGGTATTGTTTTTTAATAAACAGTCATTCTTTATTATGGATATTTTGCGATGAAAGGACCGTCAGGCATTGTTCAGCAACAGGATACGTTAAACCGTTATTTACTGTATATTCCACGAGGCAAATCTGTTTTACCGGATGTTCACTCTTTTACCGGGGAAGAAGAACTCAGTAAGCCCTATCGCTACACCATCCGCTTTACCAGCCCGGCATCAAACATTGCCGTCAACGATGTCCTCAATCAGAGGGCGGAATTTATTCTTCGTGCCCCGAATCCGAAAGCTGGCTGGCACAATCAGGAGCCCTGGCTGCCGGTGCGCCAGATTAACGGGGTGATCACGTCGTTTGCCCGTCTGAAGTCATCTGCCGATGAAGCCCTTTACGAGTGTGTGCTGGAGCATGATCTGGCGCTGCTGGACCGGAATTACCGTTCGGCCGTATACATGAATGTGACAGTGCCGGAGCTCGTCACGAGGCTGATGAAGGAGAGCAGGCATTTTCAGGGTTACAACATCGATTTTGATCAGTTGAGCCACAGCTACCCCAGCCGTGAAATGATTATTCAGTGGAAGGAAACCGATCTCCAGTTTATCCGCCGTCTGCTGGCCGAGGTGGGGATCTGGTTCCGCTTTGAAAACCATGACAAGGTATAGGGCGATACGGTGGTTGTCTTTGGTGACGGTGGCCGCCGCTATGTCTTCAGCGATAAGAAGCTGCCGTACGTTCGCCATTCCGGCATGACCAGCCATAAAGAATACATTACCGAGCTTGAAGAACAATACGAACTCATTCCCGAAAGCGTACTGGTGCGTACGTATAACTACCGCAATCCATTTTCGCCACAGGCGGATAAAACCATTTTCGATAATGATATTCCCGACGGGATAACCAGCGGAAAACAGTATCACTATGCCGATCATTATCTGGAGGACGGCGATTTTTACGGTGAAGAGGCGGAAACAGCCACGTTCTGCGCACGCCTGCGCTATGAGCGCCTGCTGAACAAACAGAGTGTGCTGGGAGGGACAACCAGTGACCCGGCACTGTTGCCGGGTGTGATGTTCCACCCAACAGGGGATATTCCTGAAGGGTTTAAACACGGTTTTCTTGTCACCACAATGACGCTATCCGGCAGTCGCGCACAGCACTACCGCGCCATCCTGAAGGGGATCCCTTATCTGAACGGCTACAGCTATCGTCCGGAATATCTGCCGCGACCGGTGATTGCCGGTACGGTACCCGGTCGCGTGGCGGCCATCAATCGGGATCACACTTATGCCGGAGTCGATGCCCGGGGCCGATACCGCGTGAAGTTTGATTTTGACCTCGACGAGAAACGTGACGGTTTTGAAAGTGCGCTGATGCGTCTGGGCAGACCGTACGGCGGGGATGTGTTTGGTTTTCATTTCCCGCTGCTGGACGGTACAGAAGTGGCTGTAGCCTTTGAAGGCGGCGATCCGGACCGGCCCTTTATTGCGCATGTCATGCATGACGGCAAGCACCCTGATCTGGTTACAAATCGCAACGACACCCGCAACGTGATCCGCACTGCTGCTTCGAACAAAATCCGCCTGGAGGACCGCCGCGGTCAGGAACACATCAAGATTTCCACGGAATACGGCAAGAGTCAGGTCAGCGCTGGCCACCTCGTTGACGCAGAGGGAAAGCAGCGCGGCGAAGGTGTGGAAGCGCGCACTGACAATCACATGGCGCTCCGTGCTGCGAAAGGGGTGATGATCACCACGGAGGCGCAACCGCGTGCTGCGGGTAAGCAACTGGATATGACAGCCGCCATTGCGCAGCTGGATAAAGCGTTGTCGCTGGCAATGACGCTGCAACAAAGCGCACTGACAGCCGGGGCCAGTAATGTGGAAACCGATCAGCAAAGTCAACTGCGCCAGACACTAACTAACCTTATCGGCGCGGGCCTGCTGACCTATGCCGACAAAGGTCAGGCGCACGTCACGCCGGACAGTCTGCAACTGTCTGCCGGGGAAGATGTGATTGTTACGGCGGGCCAGGATACCAGCGTAAACGTGGTGAAAAAATTCTCGCTGGCCGTGGGGGAAAAACTTTCTCTGTTTGCCCGCAAGCTTGGCATTCAGATGATTGCTGGGGCCGGGGATATCACGACGCAGGCCCAGCGCGGTGCCATGCATATGCTCTCGCAGAATGATTTCACGATGGCGAGTACCGACGGGCAGCTGAACGGCAGCGCCAGACAGGGCATACAGCTGATCTGTGGGGGAGGCGGGATACGCGTCAGTCCGAACGGACTGGTCACCATCTTCTCGCCGACGGGAATCGAACTGAAAGGACCCAGTCTGAAGTATGACGGCCCGGAAAGCGCACAGGTCACGGTCCCGCCGTTTAATCAGGGCGCATTTAAACTCCGCTACCAGCTGCATGCCGGAGACGATCCGGAGCAAATTCTCGCAAACAAAAAATTCCGGCTGACCAGCTCGGCCGGAAAAGTGGTGGAAGGCATAACGGACAGCAACGGTCATTCATCGTTACTCGATGCTGATGACCTGGACACCTACAAAATGGAGTTAATGGAATGACGGAAGCCAGACAAAGCCCGTATGCTCCAAGGGTCATATCAGAAGGGGATATTCCTGTACACAAAGATTTGGGTGAGGTGGCCCAGACCCGTCGCGTTGGCGTGCCGCGTCCGATGCCGGGAATTGTGATTCTGGTCCATGGCGTAAACGACGTGGGTGAGGCATACCAGAATCAGGAGAAAGGCATTCTTGCGGGCCTCAGTAAGCGTCTTAATCGTCAGGATTTTTACGCGCATGAGTGGGGGGAGTACAGAATTGCGCATCCTGGCCGTTCGCCTGTTATCCCGTTTTACTGGGGGTACAAGCCGGTCACTCATGCTGATTACGTTGCAGACCAGAAGCGGTATAAGGATGAAGTCGGAATACTGTCTTCCGGTGCCCATCTGCCGTATGACGCCTATCAGGAAGATAATGAGACAAACAAGGCCGCGCTGGGTAATGACGGTAAGGGTTCATTTAAGTACCAGAATGACAATCTCAAGAATGGTCTTGATTCAAATTTTGCAAAAGGTGGCGGAACGTTCGCGAATGCGACCACCAACATTCCCGATATGCTGGGGCCTGGAGCTGGAGGTATTGGCGTGGCAGCGGCGGGATTTGCATCACTGCATATGAACGACGGGGATTACACTCATCCCATTTATGAAAACCCGCACCGTATTTACCAGTTTTTTGCTGCCCAGCGTCTTGCAGATTTGATTATTCAGATTCGAAGTGAACCTACTACAACGAAAGATGTGATTAATGTGGTGGCTCACAGCCAGGGCACCATTATCACCATGCTGGCAAATATGCTGGTAAAGCAGGCGGGGTATGATCCAGTTAACTGCGTTATTCTGAATCATTCCCCTTATTCACTGGAGTCCCGCATGGCTGAAAATATTCAGCCAGGATACCAACAGACTGATTCTGCCAGGCAGAAGACATTCAAAAATTTCTGTAGCCTGATGCATACGCAGTGGAAAGGGGGAGGGATATTAGGCGAGGCTGAATTACTGGCCCTTGAAGCCTCCTGTACGCTGCGCAAACCCTCTGATAATCCGTTGCGGGCTGATGATCGCTATGGACGTAACAATAACGGTAAAGTGTATAACTACTTCTGTCCAAATGATGGCGTTGTATCGCTGGAAAATGTACAGGGATTTGGCTGGCGTGGGATCCCTCAGAAAATTGCAGATGGCATTCCTAACCTGTTCCAGCGAGTTTTTTATCAGCACGGCGAAGTAGGAAAAGCACCTGACACTAAACCCTTTGAGTTGCCACAACGAAAAGAGAGGGATGCAAAATATTCATTTCTCCCGAATGCCAGTTACCGCACCCATGACGTAGTGGTGAACGGTGAAGAATTGCCGGAACCCTTTATTTTCAAACTACAGGGTCAGGATAACCATCCGGATAATGACCCTAAAACGAGTGACAAGCCGTATACGTATTATATCGATCCGGATAGCCCGGATGCCTACATATCCTATTCGGCTAAAGCCAGTGCCATCAAGCGCACGGATTCTGCGATGTATATGCTTAACAGTTATCAGCGTATTAGCTGGAAGCCTGGGCATGTTTTAACACCAGATGAACTGAATGTAGAAAGCCATGACCGGGGGCATACCGTTATTCACGGGGAAGTTACTGGTTCTAAAGAATATCCTGTGTTGTCCATTACCTGGCTGAAAACCCGTGAAGAACTTGAAAAAGAATGGAAAAAAACTGACCCGGTAAGCTACAGCCAGCATTCGTCAATTGTCATGAGTGAGTTCGCGCCATCGCACGCGATGGCATTCGACCTTGCAATTGGTCAGTGTAAGTCGTTTGACTACAAAGCCGGTAAATTCTGGGAAAGCTTGTTACATCGTGCTGACTGGCGTGATCCGCAGAATGGCTTCCCGGCCGCAAAAAAATATTACCAATCAGGCCAGTTACCAATAGCACCAACAAAGGATTTTATGAATAAACCGGAGGATGTGCTGCCGAAGGGCGATTTTGGTGTGGAAAATGATTATGCCGGTGTTCGGCCTCGCTCGCGTAACCTGATGGATATTGAGACGGGAACTGTCAGGCCTGGATATTTCCAGGAAATAAAGCTGCTGCAATGGGAAATGCCGAAACCTAAAAGCGACAGCCAGTTGGCTAAAGGATAAGACATGAAAGGACTATGTGTAGGAGTTATTACTATTTCCGTTTTATTTGCGGCAGCGTGTAAGGCTTCAGAACCGCCTACGCAAGTAGTTTATCGTTTTGATGATCACCGCTATCTGGAACTGAAAGGCTGGGACTGCGAAGGAGAGCTTTGGTACACCGATACGCAAAGGGCTATCCATTCTCAAGTTTATTTACAGTTTTATAGGATCTTCACCCGTAAATTTATTCATCCTTCAGAAAAATATATGTCTATCCCTATTTGGGGGGCTGATGGATTTAGGGTTTCGAAGGATTATGGTCGAACATGGAAACTTGCACAATTTGCACCAGGGGAAAATGAACCTAACGGCGATGATTACGCGCCTTATGAGGACGTTCTTTCTTTCACTGTCGTCAACGATCAGGGTTTTTTGCAGACCAAACATCGACTGTATATGTCGTCCAAACCGTTTGACGACCCGCGCCTTGCCGCTGGTGGTCGTGGGATTGAATATACCGTTGACGACGGAACTGGGCAAAAGGTAAGCGGGAAAGTGGAACCTCGTTCACCTGGCTGGCCTTGGGGAATGGTGTATATGACCAAACAAGGTTTAGAAGGCTCTACTGAGCAACTTAAAACCAATTGGCAGAATCAACCCGATAAGGTTCCGGAAGTGAAGGGATACACCGGCTGGGATCACATGCGCTGCGATATGGACGCAGGAAGGAAGGGAAACTGATGAATGGCGTAATTCGACTGAATGACCCGCTGGTGAGCGGCGGAAAAGTGATTAAAGCGTCCGGCGCAGACTTTATGGGAAAGCCTGTAGCCCTGAAAGACGATCTGGTGACGTGCCCTGAGCATAAAGGAACGTTCCCTATTAACGATTGTCACCCAACCTGGACGATGAACGGCCGGGGTGTGGTCGTGGATGGTTGTAAAGCGGCGTGCGGCTGTACCATTCGCACCACGCTTCCCACTGCGGGGGGTGTTTAATGAACTGGTGGTTATTCTCCAAACAGGATGAATTTGAAGAGCGTTTCCCCTATCTGTGGATATGTCTCTTATATGTGGTCGTCGTGGTTATCTGCCTGAGCGTCCGGGCTGTCACATGGCCGGGTAATAAGCATGTCGATCTCGATTTTCTTGCCCAGTCTGTGGTTATTCCGGTTGTTTTTCTGACGGGGTTCGTACAAGTGTTCTCTACCGTGTATCACGGGCTCAGGCACTACATGGAAACGCGATTGCTGATTGCGGCCCAGCAGGAATACAAGGTTGTCAGCTACGCCAGGGGAAATATTACCCTTGCTGGCTGGTCTGTACTGACGCCTCCAAAGGCAACGAAGGAACTGGCGCTGAGTATGCTGAAACTTGAGGGGGAGTTTCCGCTGGCCGCTAAAATGCCGTTGAAAATCGAACTGGAAGAATCCTTCGATTTCACGAGAGCCGGGCAGGCTATTATCCGCGTCCTGGAGCCGATGGTCGGAAAACTTTCTCAGTACCGGCAGATTGAAGCGCTGGTGTGGGTACGAGACGGGGACGAATCCTGTAGCGATGAGCTCAGGCGCGTGCTTGAACGTTTAGCGATCGCTACCAAGAAAATAACATTTCTGTCTGAATGCCCGGACTATACGAAAATCACGGAGTGGATAAAGCAGACGAACGGATACGTCGTTGAACGCCTGCTTATCTGTGTCGATCTGCATTCTGACGAAGAAGAGTCGAAGCAGATGGAAAATGTCACCGCGCTTTTCCTCACGAATTACTACGTTAAAACGGAAGGAGAAAAACCGGTTTACCTTTATCAGCCGATGACGGGTGTCACGGACGTTGAAAGAACAGTACCTGTTTATCTGCGTGCGGAAGCGGTCAGTAAACCCAAACAGATCTGGTATACCGGGCTTTCACGTACAGAAAAGTACCCGCTGCTGGAAATGCTGGATGAGAAAAAAGCTGTGCCGGACCGGCTGGAGCTTGAAATGTCGCTCGGTGAGCATTCTGCCGGGTATCCTTGGCTGATGCTGGCTCTGGCGGCCGATGCGGTAACGTATGCGCAGGGCGATCAGCTGGTGGCTGCTTCCGAAAAGAACAGGTTTTCAATGACGGCTTTGTCGTCCCGGTTAACTCGCCAACCTGATTATCCCCAGGAGAAAAGATACACGACACCGTGGGAAGTTTGTGGGATCGCCGGGTTGATGTTCTTTTTTGGAATTATGATAACCATTGGCAGTTTTGGTGATGGTGGTAAATCTATATCCGGCTGGTTTTTAATTATAATGGCTGTTCTATGTATAGTTATGTTTTTGGTGGTGGGGGCATTTTTTACCTGGTTTTATGGTGATAAAGCTCGTGAGCATATGGGAATGTAATGATGAATGAACTAATTGCTCTGATTTTACCTCACAAAGCTGTATTTTATTATGATGGCTTGGCTTTAGGTGTGATGCTTGCGTTAATGGCAGTGTATATTGATTTGTCTTTTGATTACAGAAACAAAAAGCACTGGTGTACGCACAATAAATTACAGTCATTGAAAGATTCTCCGGAAATCTACCAGTTATATATGTCGATACGTAACCCTTCTCGACGGAATTACTTTGTTAGTGTGCCGCTGAAATTTTTTACAGACTTTAAGACATTTTTAATGATATTGGCTATGTATCTGGGGAGTACAGTCTTAACCATGTCTTATGCTATATATCATTGATAGATGTAGCGGGCTTTATGCCCGCTGTCTTTACATGTCTGAAATAGTAGAGTGAATAACTTTCAGTTCTTTGATATTTTTTGAATCAGCGTTAGTGCGGCTTCTGCCTGTTTGGGATCTCGCTTCTGGTCATAATCTGATGCATCCGACAACGTGGTGTGCACCAAATAAGTGGTGGGAATCAAAATGTCAGATATGCAGAAAAATGTGATTCGCGGCAGGCGTAAAGGCTGCCCTGATTATTCTCCTGAGTTTAAGCAGCAGCTCGTTGCCACCTACTGTGAACCCGGGATATCCTGGTGTCCCAGGTACGGGGCTGTGGCAAAGGTGCGACGGGAAACATCCCTAAGCATTTGAAAGGAATTAGGAAAAATGTTAAAGCCTTTATCCTGCCAGAAAAAAGAAAGCACCGACGATACGATCGTTCAGTGCTTTATGTGCCTCCTGAATATCCGTTCAGCTTTAAGTCACGCGAGCCTTAAGTGAACGGCATTACTGCACATGTGCAGGGCGTTTTTCTTTCTGAATTACATCGACTGCTGGGCGACATCATGATGCCGGGTGACATCGGTCGGCATGCCTGACCGAGCCTCCATCGCGCGCTCCATCACCACGCTGCTGGTATTCGCATTCGTTTTGAAGCTTACCATCGCGGCGTTCAGGTTAATGGGCAGCGTCTGCGGATCGTCGCCAATGTTTTTCGATAGCGGCTGGTGAATTTCGACCAGCCGCACGCCGCCCGGTTCCTCAGAAACCTTAATCGGCGTATTGATAATATTCACTTTGGTACCCGGCGTAACGACGTTAAACAGCGTTTTGATATCGTCATCGCGCAGTCGAATACAGCCGGAGCTGACGCGCATGCCGATGCCAAAGTCCGCATTCGTGCCGTGCAGCAGGTAAACACCACCGTAGGCTGCCAGGCGGATCGCGTGGTGTCCCATTGGGTTATCCGGGCCTGCCGGCACCACGGCTGGAAGATCAATGCCCTGAGCTTTATAGCGGGCACGAATATTGGCCGTCGGGGTCCAGGTTGGATTCGCGCGTTTATCCGAGACGGTGGTGACCATCGTCGGCGTCAGCGTGTCACCGCCCAGCTGACCAATACCAATCGGGTAGACCGTCACTTCGTTTTTACCCGGCGGGTAATAGTACAGACGCAGCTCGGCCAGGTTTATCACCATCCCCTCGCGCGGAGCGTCCGGCAGGATCGTCTGTAGCGGGATAGTCAACACGCTGCCCGCGCGTGGGACGTAAGGGTCGACGCCGGGATTCGCCTGCAGCAGGGCCAGAAAACCGACGTTATATTTTTTGGCAATCGCTTCCAGCGAACCACCATTATTTTCAACCACATGAAAGCGGTTTTCACCCACCACCTTGCTGCCGGGAGGGGGAAGGGGCCAGGTGTTTGCGCGAGCAGGAAGCGCAACCGCGACGGTGGCTGCCAGCGCAAACAGGGTCATCCAGCGAGTAAAACGCGAAGAGGTCATCATCACCATAATCCATGCAAATGATAAGGTTATTGTTTTATAAGGCGTTAAACATAATTATGGCGAATGGGTATGTCGGGAAGATCGGGTGAAGTGCAAAGAGTTTGTAAATTGTCCCCCCTTAGCGCTGGGCTAACAGGGGAAGGGATCCCCATAAAATAATGCCTGCACGGACGACCCCCTCTCCCTTGAGGGAGAGGGCTGGGGTGAGGGGGAACATACGACTCTGGTGGTCATTCCGTTCACTTTATGTTCCTTAGTACTCTGTAACGACATGACCTGTGAACGTGCCAGGGTGGCTCAGTCGCCACCACCCTGGCGACCCGGGCTCCCGGCGGTAAATCGCCGCTACGCGGTACCTTCCGCTTATTCCTTCCGGCTTTTCGGGGACGGGCGGAGGTAACATCCCTGTAAAGCCCGCCCTCTCGGCGCATCCATGCGCCTCGCCCCGGCCGGAAGGCAAACGCCTCAGCGATTTACAGCCGGACCAGGGTGTCGCTGTAAGCTATTCATTTTCCGGAAGCAACTTTCATCGCTTCCGGTTAATAAACTACATGAAATTCCTCAGTTAAGAGGGGAAAGGAGGTTATGCGATCGCGTTCTCTTCCAGCTGACGCATAAAGTTACGCACCCAGTCCATACGGGTTTTGCGCTCCGTCAGCTCTTGGGTAAATTTCAGACGGGTTGGGCCATCCAGACGGAAATGCTGCGGCTGTTTTTGCAGCAGACCGATGAGCCACATCGGGTTGACGTGGTTCTTCTCGGCGAATTCGATCACGCCGCCTTTTTCATTGCCTTCGAGCTTGCGAATCCCCAGCTTCTGCGCCTGCTGGCGCAGTCTCGCGATATCCAGCAGATTTCTCGCCGCATCGGGCAGCAGACCAAAGCGGTCGATCAGCTCAACCTTGATCTCTTCCAGCTCGTTCTCCTTCTTCGCGCTGGCGATGCGTTTGTAGAATGAGAGACGGGTATTCACGTCCGGAATGAAATCATCAGGCAGCAGGGAAGGCATACGCAGCTCGACCTCGTTCTGCTGGCTGGTAAGGTCTTCCAGCGACGGCTCGCGTCCGGCCTTCAGGGCATCAACCGCGTTCTCCAGCAGCTCCATATAGAGCGAGAAGCCGATGGTTTCCATCGAGCCGCTTTGATCTTCACCCAGCAGTTCGCCGGCACCGCGGATCTCGAGATCGTGCGTGGCCAGCGCAAAGCCTGCGCCGAGGTCTTCCAGCGAGGCGATGGCTTCCAGACGCTTTTGCGCGTCGGTGGTCATCGCTTTCGGATGCGGCGTCAGCAGCCAGGCGTAGGCCTGATGGTGTGAACGTCCGACGCGACCGCGCAGCTGGTGAAGCTGCGCCAGACCAAAATGATCCGCGCGTTCAATGATGATGGTGTTTGCCGTCGGAATGTCGATCCCGGTTTCGATGATGGTGGTGCACACCAGCACGTTAAAGCGCTGGTGGTGGAAGTCGTTCATCACCCGTTCCAGCTCGCGCTCGCGCATCTGCCCGTGACCGATAGCGATACGCGCTTCCGGTACCAGTTCCGCCAGCCTGTCCGCCGCTTTCTGGATATTTTCCACGTCGTTGTAGAGGTAATAGACCTGCCCCCCACGAAGCACTTCACGCAGAATGGCCTCACGCACCACCAGATTATCGTACTCGCGGACGAAGGTTTTTACCGCCAGACGGCGCGCCGGCGGCGTGGCGATAATCGACAGATCGCGCATGCCGCTCATCGCCATGTTCAGGGTTCGCGGGATTGGCGTTGCGGTCAGGGTCAGGATGTCGACGTCGGCGCGCATCGCTTTGATGCGTTCTTTATGACGCACCCCGAAGCGGTGCTCTTCGTCGACGATCAGCAGCCCCAGATCTTTCCACTTCACGTCGCTTTGCAGCAGCTTGTGGGTGCCGATCAGAATATCGATCTTGCCTTCGCTGGCCTGTTCCAGAATTTGGGTCTGTTCTTTGGTGCTGCGAAAACGCGACAGCATCTCGATGCGAACCGGCCAGTTGGCGAAGCGGTCGCGGAAGTTGTCGAAGTGCTGCTGAGCGAGCAGGGTGGTCGGCACCAGTACCGCCACCTGCTTGTTGTTTTCCACCGCAAGGAAGGCGGCCCGCATCGCCACTTCGGTTTTGCCGAAGCCAACGTCGCCGCAGACTAAGCGGTCCATTGCCAGCGGCTGGCACATGTCGCTCAGCACGGCGTTAATAGCCTGAGCCTGATCCGGCGTGGTTTCAAACGGGAAGCTGTCACAGAACAGCTGGTACTGTTCTTTATCATGCTTAAAGGCGAAGCCCTCTTTGGCCGCGCGCTGGGCGTAAATATCCAGCAGTTCGGCGGCCACGTCGCGCACTTTTTCCGCGGCCTTCTGGCGCGCGCGCGCCCAGGCATCGCCGCCCAGCTTGTGCAGCGGCGCGTTCTCTTCGGCACCGCCGGCGTAGCGGCTGATCAGATGCAGGGACGACACCGGAACATACAGTTTGGCGTCGTTGGCGTAGGTGAGCATCAGGTATTCACCTTTGATGCCGCCCGCTTCCAGCGTGGTCATCCCCTGATAGCGTCCAACGCCATGCTCCAGGTGAACGATCGGCTGGCCCGGGTGCAGCTCGGCCAGGTTACGGATCAGCGTGTCCGGGTTGATGGTCCGACGGCTGTCCTGACGGCGGCGTGCGACGCGCTCGCCCAGCAGGTCGCTTTCGCAAATCAGCGCCAGGTTGTTGAGCGTGTCGATAAAACCGTGCTCGGCGGCGCCAATCATCAGGTAACGACCGTTTCCGGTCGCTTCGCTCAGGCGCAGGATGCGCTTCGGCGCCACCTTAATGCGTCCCAGCAGCTCACCTAACGCTTCGCGGCGGCCTTCACTCTCAACGGAGAACACCACCGGGCCGGTAAAGGACTCCAGAAACTTGCGTAGATTATCCAGCGGGGATTTCTGCTGCGCCTGAACGGCCAGGTCCGGCAGCGTTCGGAAGGCGAGGTTGGTGTTGGCGGCCTTGTCGGCAAGCGAATCGGTTTTCAGCTGCATGCGCGGCCAGCGCTTCAGCTCGGCGTTGAGCTCGTCGGTACGCAGCCACAGCGTTTCCGGCGGCAGTAGCGGGCGCATCGGGTCAACGCCCCGGTTTTCGAAGCGCGCGCGGGTTTCGCTTTCAAAGCGGCTGGCGCTGGCGTCGATATCACCGGTATTAACAATCAGCGTATTCGCCGGGAAGTAGCTGAACAGGGCAGGGAGCGGCTCGTTGAAGAACAGCGGCTGCCAGTATTCGATCCCGGCAGGCAGCGTGCCTTTACTGACCTGCTGATAAATATGTTCCGCGTCGCGCTTCACCTCGAACTTATCGCGCCACTGGCTGCGAAACAGTTCGATAGCGGTTTTGTCCGTGGGGAACTCATGCGCGGGCAGTAAATTGATGGACTCCACTTCTTCCAGTGTGCGCTGAGTGTCGGCGTCGAAGACGCGCAGGCTGTCGATTTCATCATCGAAAAAGTCCAGACGATACGGCTGATCGCTGCCCATCGGGTAAAGGTCGAGCAGCGCGCCGCGGGTCGCGTATTCCCCGTGCTCCATCACCTGGTCGACGTGGCGATAGCCGGCCCCGTCAAGCTGCGCGCGCAGGGCATCACGGGACAGTCGCTGGCCTTTTTTCATCACCAGCGCGTGACCGTGAAGATAGCTGTGCGGACAGACGCGCTGCATCAGGGTGTTCACCGGCACAATCAGCACGCCGCGCTGCATGGTCGGGAGTTGATAGAGCGTCGACAGGCGCGAGGAGATAATCTCCTGATGCGGAGAGAAGCTGTCATACGGCAGCGTTTCCCAGTCGGCCAGGCTGAACACCAGATTATCGGTGAACTGGCGAATTTCGTCGTGCAGGCGCAGGGCGTTTTGCATATCCGGGGCAACCAGAATCACCGGGCCTGGATGACGCTCGGCGATTTCCGCCACCAGCGTGGCGCACGCCGCGCCCGTGAGTTCACCCAGCTGGCGCTGGTCGCCCGCTTTGACAGGTAAGGAATAACGATAGTGTTCAGGCATGGCTATGTCAGAGTCTCTTATGGATATACCAACAGTATTGGGGCATATCACTGATACGCAATGTCTTTATTATCCTCGATCGTTTTACATAAGCAAATCGTAACCGCACGGCAGGGCTAAACGCCCCCGAAACGGGGGCGGAGAGGGTATTAACGCGTTGAAGGTGACAGGGTCAGCGTAGAGGGAGGAGAGAAGAAAACGTCGCCAAACAGCGCGGTGGAGATCTTACGCACCCCGAGTCCGGCCAGGGTACAGATCAGCAGGCTGGCAAACGGATAGACAAGAATTAGGGATAGCTCGGCCCAGACCGGCCAGTAAGCGGCATTCATCTCGCCGATCAGGAACAGGCTAAAGGCCTCAATCAGGATGCGGTGGGTGGTATAAATCGCAATGGTGTTTGAGCCAATCACGTTCAGCAGATTGTTCGGGTGAACGGCATAGTGCTGCTCAAGGCTATAGAACAGCTTCATGATCAACACAATCGACAGCAATGAGAGCAGCAGCGGAACGTTAGCAAACCACAGCACCACGGAGACGGCGGCGAAAGCGCCGGTTGCCAGCCAGATGCGGCGCAGGTTGACGCTTTTCATCCACGCCATCAGCGCTGCGCCATACCACGCCCCGAGGCTGTAGTAGATCATGTTGCGTACCACGCTGTTCATTCCCCACCACGGCAGCGGCAGGAAGTTGATCGCGATGCTTGCCAGCGCCAGCAGCCCCAGTACCGGCAGCTTCCAGCGGCTCAGCAGTTTACACAGCGTGAAGTAGACTACCAGAGCATACAGATACCACAGGCTGGTGCTGGCGGTGAGCATGCCTTGCACAAATCCTGAGAGCGAGTCGGCGTAGGCCGCGTTCGACGAGGTGGCAAGCTCACGCTCGGGCGCCAGCCAGGCGTTCAGGTGGGTCAACGCCTGCCATTGCAGGACGCCCCACAGCGCCAGCACCCAGACAATGCTCCAGATCCGTTTGTCGAGACTGGTTCGCCAGTCCACCTCGTCGATATAACGACGGATCAGGTAGCCGGAGATAAAGAAGAAGACCGGCATACGAAACGGTGCGAGATAGAGGTTAAAATAGACCCAGCATTTGGCGAGAAGGCCGGAGAGCGGGTGTTGCAGCCCTATCAGATGGGGATAAAACGTGATAACCGAATGATAGATAACCACCAGGCAGATACAAAGCCCTTTTATCTGGTTAATCCATAATGCTTTTTGCTTCATTGTTCGCCACTACCTTATTACCATTAACGAACGAGCAATTGTTGTAAAACGACACCAGGATGTAATGGGTAACAGTCTGTATCAGGAGGTTTTTCGGAAAAGGTGGAGGTTGCGAGGTGAGTATTCAGACAATAGCACCCTGATTTATCTGAATTTTTCGGAAAAATGATTACCAAAGCTTACTGTTTCAGTCATTTACGCTTAACGGATTCGCTTATATACTCGTGGGTCTGCTATCAGCAAACAGACGGATTTCATGTATCAACCTGTCGCACTCTTCATAGGCTTACGCTACATGCGTGGGCGCGCCGCGGACCGCTTCGGTCGCTTTGTCTCCTGGCTTTCGACTATTGGCATTACGCTTGGCGTGATGGCACTGGTGACGGTGCTTTCCGTCATGAATGGCTTTGAGCGCGAGCTGCAAAACAACATCCTGGGGCTGATGCCGCAGGCCGTTCTCTCATCGACTAACGGTTCGGTTAACCCACAGCAACTGCCGGAAAGCGCGGCGAAGTTACAGGGCGTCACGCGCGTTGCGCCGTTGACCACCGGTGACGTGGTGCTGCAAAGCGCCCGCAGCGTGGCGGTCGGCGTGATGCTGGGTATCGACCCGGCGCAAAACGATCCGCTGACGCCGTATCTGGTTAACGTGAAGCAGACCGATCTGGAAGCCGGAAAATACAACGTGATTCTGGGTGAACAGCTTGCCGGCCAGCTTGGCGTCAACCGTGGTGACCAGCTGCGGGTGATGGTACCTTCTGCCAGCCAGTTTACGCCGATGGGGCGCCTGCCAAGCCAGCGCCTGTTCAACGTGATTGGTACCTTTGCCGCTAACAGCGAAGTCGATGGCTACCAGATGCTGGTGAACATTCAGGACGCGTCACGCCTGATGCGCTACCCGGCGGGGAATATCACCGGCTGGCGCCTGTGGCTCGACGCACCGCTGAAGGTCGATACCCTCAGCCAGCAAAAACTGCCGGACGGTACCAAATGGCAGGACTGGCGCGAGCGCAAAGGCGAATTGTTCCAGGCCGTGCGGATGGAAAAAAACATGATGGGGCTGCTGCTGAGCCTGATCGTGGCCGTGGCCGCATTTAACATCATTACCTCGCTGGGCCTGATGGTGATGGAGAAGCAGGGCGAAGTCGCCATCCTGCAAACCCAGGGGCTCACGCCGCGCCAGATCATGGCGGTGTTTATGGTGCAGGGGGCCAGCGCCGGTATCATCGGTGCGCTGCTCGGCGCCGTGCTGGGGGCATTGCTTGCCAGCCAGCTCAACAACTTAATGCCGATTATCGGCGCGCTGCTTGACGGCGCGGCGCTGCCGGTGGCTATCGAGCCGCTGCAGGTGGTCGGTATTGCGCTGGCCGCGATGGCCATTGCGCTGCTTTCTACGCTTTATCCTTCCTGGCGCGCCGCCGCCACTCAACCCGCTGAGGCTTTACGTTATGAATAAGATCCTGTTGCAATGCGACAACCTGTCCAAACGCTATCAGGAAGGCACTGTGCAAACCGACGTGCTGCACAATGTGAGCTTTAGCGTGGGTGAAGGCGAGATGATGGCGATTGTCGGCAGCTCCGGCTCGGGCAAAAGTACGCTGCTGCATCTGCTGGGCGGGCTGGATACGCCAACCAACGGCGACGTGATTTTCTCCGGCCAGCCGATGAGCAAAATGTCCTCAGCGGCGAAGGCCGAGCTGCGCAACCGCGAGCTGGGCTTTATCTACCAGTTCCACCACCTGCTGCCGGATTTCACGGCGCTGGAAAACGTGGCGATGCCGCTGCTGATTGGCAAAAAGAAACCGGCAGAAATTAACGCGCGCGCCAGCGACATGCTGAAAGCGGTAGGGCTGGGCCATCGCGGCAACCATCGTCCCTCTGAGCTTTCCGGCGGCGAGCGCCAGCGCGTGGCGATTGCCCGTGCGCTGGTCAACAACCCGCGTCTGGTGCTGGCGGATGAGCCTACCGGTAACCTGGATGCCCGCAATGCGGACAGTATTTTCCAGCTTCTGGGCGAGCTGAACGCCTCGCAGGGCACCGCGTTTCTGGTGGTGACCCACGATCTGCAGCTGGCAAAACGCATGGGGCGTCAGCTTGAGATGCGCGACGGCCATCTGAACGCGGAACTGACCCTGATGGGAGCAGAGTAATGGCGTCACCGTTATCGTTACTCATCGGTTTACGTTTTAGCCGCGGCCGCCGTCGCGGCGGCATGGTGTCGCTGATCTCCGTCATCTCGACCATCGGTATTGCGCTGGGCGTGGCGGTGCTGATTGTCGGCTTAAGCGCGATGAACGGTTTCGAGCGCGAGCTGAATAACCGCATTCTGGCGGTCGTGCCGCACGGGGAGATCGAGCCGGTTAACCAGCCATGGACGAACTGGAGCGATGCGCTCGCCAAAGTTGAAAAAGTGCCGGGCATCGCCGCGGCCGCGCCCTATATTAACTTTACCGGGCTGGTGGAGAGTGGGGTAAACCTGCGCGCCATTCAGGTTAAAGGGGTCAACCCCGTCCAGGAAGCGCGCCTCAGCGCGCTGCCAAACTATGTGCAGAATGGCGCGTGGGCCAACTTCAGGGCGGGCGAGCAGCAGATCATCATGGGTAAAGGCGTGGCCGATGCCCTGAAGGTGAAGCAGGGCGACTGGGTGTCAATCATGATCCCCAACGCCAGCGCCGATCATAAACTGCAGCAGCCTAAGCGCGTGCGCCTGCACGTTACCGGTATTCTTCAGCTGAGCGGCCAGCTTGACCACAGCTTTGCGATGGTGCCGATGGAAGATGCGCGCCAGTATCTCGACATGGGCGACAGCGTGACGGGCATTGCCATTAAGGTGAACGACGTCTTTAACGCCAACAAGCTGGTACGCGATGCGGGCAGCGTGACCAATAACTATGTCTACATCAAAAGCTGGATCGGCACTTACGGGTATATGTACCGTGACATCCAGATGATCCGCGCCATTATGTATCTGGCGATGGTGCTGGTGATTGGTGTGGCGTGCTTTAATATCGTCTCGACGCTGGTGATGGCGGTCAAGGACAAGAGCGGCGACATCGCCGTGCTGCGTACGCTGGGGGCGAAAGACGGTCTTATTCGCGCCATCTTCGTCTGGTACGGTTTGCTGGCGGGTCTGTTCGGCAGCCTGTGCGGCGTGGTGATTGGCGTGGTGGTTTCCCTGCAGCTGACGCCGATTATCAACGGCATTGAAAAGCTTATTGGTCACCAGTTCCTGTCGGGTGATATCTATTTTATTGACTTCCTGCCGTCTGAGCTGCACTGGCTGGATGTTTTTTATGTGCTGCTTACGGCACTTTTACTGAGTCTGCTGGCAAGCTGGTATCCGGCGCGTCGCGCAAGCCGAATTGATCCGGCGAGGGTATTAAGTGGCCAGTAATTACGTCATGATCTAGCGGCTTTCGGGTCGCCAGATCGAAAGAGGAATGCGTTATGTATTATGGATTTGATATTGGCGGCACCAAGATTGCGCTCGGCGCGTTTGATAAAGACCTCAAACTGCAGTGGGAAACCCGCGTTCCCACGCCGCGCGACAGCTACGACGAATTTTTAACCGCCATTGCCGCGCTGGTGGCGCAGGCGGATGAACGTTTCGGCGTGAAAGGCAGCGTCGGCATCGGTATTCCGGGCATGCCCGAAACCGACGACGGTACGCTTTACGCGGCCAACGTGCCTGCCGCCAGCGGTAAACCGCTGCGCGCCGATCTCTCTGCCCTCCTTGAACGCGACGTGCGTTTAGATAACGATGCCAACTGCTTCGCGCTCTCTGAAGCCTGGGATGATGAATTCCGTCGCTACCCGCTGGTGATGGGGCTGATCCTCGGTACCGGCGTCGGCGGGGGAATCGTCGTCAACGGTAAGCCCATTACCGGCCGCAGCTACATTACCGGCGAGTTTGGCCATATCCGCCTGCCGGTGGATGCTCTTGAGGTGGTGGGGCGTGATTTCCCGCTGACCCGCTGCGGCTGTGGCCAGCACGGCTGTATTGAGAACTACCTTTCCGGCCGCGGGTTTGCATGGCTTTACGAACACTTCTATCATCAGAAACTTGAGGCCCCTCAAATCATTACCCTGTGGGAGCAAGGGGATGCGCAGGCGCGTGAGCACGTCGAGCGCTATCTGGATCTGCTGGCGGTGTGTCTGGGAAATATTCTCACCATCGTCGACCCGGATCTGCTGGTGATCGGGGGAGGGCTCTCAAACTTTACCGCGATTACGGAACGGTTGTCCGGGCGTTTGCCCAGACATTTATTGCCGGTTGCCCGCGTGCCGCGTATTGAACGCGCGCGACACGGGGACGCAGGAGGGATGCGCGGAGCCGCATTCCTTCATCTCACCGATTAGTTTACGAGGTTTCTATGCTGTCGCGTCGCCAGGGTCGACTCAGCCGTTTTCGCAAAAACAAACGCCGCTTACGTGAGCGCTTGCGCCAGCGGATCTTTTTCAGAGACAGAATAATGCCAGAAGCGATGGATAAACCCAGAGTGGTGGTGCTGACCGGGGCGGGGATCTCCGCCGAGTCAGGAATTCGAACCTTCCGCGCGGCGGACGGGCTGTGGGAAGAGCACCGCGTGGAGGATGTCGCCACGCCGGAAGGTTTTGCCCGCGACCCGGATCTCGTGCAGGCGTTTTACAACGCCCGCCGTCGTCAGCTTCAGCAGCCTGACGTTGCGCCTAATGCGGCGCATCTGGCGCTGGCGAAGCTGGAAGAGGCGCTGGGCGATCGTTTTCTGCTGGTAACGCAGAATATCGACAACCTGCACGAGCGGGCCGGCAACAAGAACATCATCCATATGCACGGTGAGCTGCTCAAGGTTCGCTGCGCCTGGAGCGGTCAGGTGCTTGACTGGAAAGAAGACGTGCTGCCGGAGGATAAGTGCCACTGCTGCCAGTTCCCGTCGCGCCTGCGACCGCACGTGGTCTGGTTCGGCGAAATGCCGCTGGGAATGGATGAGATCTACAGCGCGCTGGCGATGGCCGACGTGTTTATCGCCATCGGCACATCCGGCCACGTTTATCCGGCGGCGGGGTTTGTCCACGAAGCGCGACTGCACGGTGCGCATACGGTTGAACTCAACCTTGAGCCAAGCCAGGTGGGCAGCGAGTTTGAAGAGAAACACTACGGTCTGGCCAGCACGGTTGTTCCGGAATTTGTCGACAAGCTGCTGAAAGGTCTGTAACGCGAATCGCGTGAAAAGGCACCCGCTGGACGGGTGCCTTTTTATTTAAGAATGAAAGAACGCCAGCGTCTTCTCCAGCGATTTAGCCTGCTCGTCCAGCGAGAGCGCCGCCGCTGAGATCTGCTGAACCAGAGAGGCGTTCTGCTGGGTGGTGCTGTCCATCTGGTTAACGGCAGTGCTGACCTGGCTAATCCCGCGGTTCTGCTCGTCCAGCGCCTGAACAATGTCGTTGATGACCAGATGCACGTGCGACACCGCCTCAATCACCTGTTTCATCATTACGCCGGTCTCATTGACCAGCTCAACGCCTTTGCTGACGCGGCCTGAGGACTCGGCAATCAGCTGGGAAATTTCTTTGGCCGCGTTAGCGCTTCGCTGGGCAAGGTTGCGCACTTCACCTGCGACTACCGCGAAACCGCGTCCCTGTTCGCCTGCACGCGCCGCTTCAACGGCCGCATTTAGCGCCAGGATATTGGTCTGGAAGGCGATGCCATCGACGATGCTGTTAATCTCACCGATCTTACGCGCGCTCTCGTCAATCTCCCCAATCACCACGACTACGTCGTTCACCAGCGTTTCGCCATGCCCGGCGAGGCTCGCGGCGCGATCGGTCAGCGTGGTGGCCTTGTGGGCGTTGTCGGCGTTATTCTTCACCGTAACCGAAATCTCTTCCATGCTGGCAGCTGTTTCAACAATCGCCGCCGCCTGTTCTTCGGTTCGCGAGGCGAGATCAAGGTTGCCCGCCGAAATTTCGCTGGTCCCGCCGTGCACCGAATGGCTGGCTTCGCTGATGTTGCCGACGATGCGCTTGAGCTGCGTCTGCATGGTGTGCAGGGCATAAAAAATGCTGTGGGTATCCCCGGAACGCACCGGGATGGTGTTGTTCAGCTCCCCCCGGGCGACGGCAAGGGCAATACCGGCGGCCTCGGAAGGTTCTCCCCCCACCGGACGGTCAACCTTGCGGGTAAAGATCTGGGCCATCACCAGGCTGACCGCAACGATGCTTAACACCATCAGGACGATGGCTTTCAGTAAAAATGCGCGCGCTTCGGCCATCACTTCGCTGACCGGGGTGATAATAGCCAGTTTCCACGGCGTCTGGCTGTTGCCGACGGCGATGTCCTGCCAGGTGATAAACACCTCTTCCTTCAGCAGCGGATCGTTTACCCGGGTGACGTCATGACCGGCAATCTGACCCGCGTAAGGCTTGCCTGCAGCCCGTTTGTCCGGGCTGGACACCACGTTATTGCCCGCAGACAGGAGGAGGCCGTAGCCTGTACCGTTCCACGGTTTAATTGCGCCTATCGTGGACTGCAGCGTGGCGAGCGAGAAGTCAGAGGTGACCGAGCCCAGAAACTGGCCGTCACGCATGATGGGTGCGGCAATCGAGGTGAGCATCACGTCCACGCCGTTGTAGGGGTAAATATAGGGTTCGATGATCACATCTTTATGCCGCTGTTTCGGCAGCAGATAATAATCACCGCTGCCGGGCGTTTCGATGTCCGTCAGCAGGTGCAACGCCGGTTTGCCGGTGGCATCGCGGTCGACGTAGCGGGCGTAGCGCCCGGCAGGATCTTCACCGCTCTGACCGGCAAAGGCGGCATCTTTATCGTCAAACGCGTTGGGCTCAAAGGCCATCGACATGGAGAGAAACGACGGGTGAGCCGACAGATAGTGGATGAGTAGCTGGTTCAGGCTCTGGCGATCGAATACCCCCGCCTCGCGCAGCGCCAGCGCGCTGTTGCCCATGTCCCGGGCGGCAGTCAGGGCAGAATCCAGCTGTTTGCTGACCTGTAAAGCTTGCACCTCGGCAATCTGGCGGATATGTTTTTTGGCCAGCACCTCCTGCTGCGCCATCCACTGCCACATCATAAACCCGATCGTTGCCGTAAAGCCCACCGTCACGGTGAGGAAAATGGACAATAGCATCAACGTCTTGACTCTTATTTTAGATCTTCGGACCATGGCGTCTTTCATTCTCATCTCCCGTAATGTTGTGCGTGTCGGGCAGGCACATATTCCTTATCGGATATATTTCCTTCTTTCTGTAGAGGGCCGGGTATATTTAATTTAAATTCCAGAATAGTAAATCCCGTTAATTAGTGTGGATGCTTTTATTTTGTGCATTCAATCAAAATAGCGCTCGATAATGCTCGTTATCGTGGTGTAGAAAGAGGATGCTAATAAATATAAAGTGGTAGAGGAGGATGGGATATGTACGGATTTATCGCGCGACAACCCATTTTTAACCCTGAGATGAAGACGGTGGCCTATGAGCTGCTCTTCAGAGACGGGATGACAAATCGTTTTCCGGATGTGTCGGCGGAATATGCCACGTCCAGAATGATATCCGATCAGTTTTTATGCGTGCCGTCCCAGCGCATCGCCGGGGCGCATACGTCGTTTATTAATTTCCCGTCGCGAATGGTCATTGACCGCAGTGGTGAAGCGCTGGATAAAGAGAGCGTGGTCATTGAGATCCTTGAAGATGCTGTGCCAGGGGCCGAGCTGCTGCAGGCCGTCAGGGAGATGAATGCGCATGGCTATCAGTTTGCGCTTGATGATTTTACCCTTGCACCAGAATGGGATGCATTTTTACCCTATATTTCAATCCTGAAATTCGACGTCAGAAATTACACCTTAGCGCAAATTAAAGCGTATCTGAAAGCGCGTAAACACCTGACCGGACATATTAAATATCTTGCTGAAAAAATTGAGACTAAAGAGGAATTCAACCAATACAAGGAGGAGGGATTCTCGCTGTTTCAGGGTTATTTTTTCTGCCGTCCGGAGGTCATTAAATATAAACGGCTGTCGCAAAATCAGCTGGCGATTTTTAGGCTGCAAATGGAGGTCGGACGCAATAAGCCTGATTTTCGGATCGTCGAGTCGTTGATAAAAACCGATCTCACGCTCTCTTATAAAATCATGCGCTACATGAAGCATACGGCGTTTAAGCATGTGGGCGCCTGTAATTTCAGCAAGTTAACCCTGAGCGAGGTGCTCAGATACCTCGGGGAAAACCAGCTGAGGCGGTTTGTTGCCGTCGTGGTCCTCGCCAGTGCGGGCAATGATACCGTCAGCGAGCTTTACCCGTTGAGTATGATGCGCGGTAAGTTCTGTGAACTGATAGCTGAGACGATGAAAGAACCGGCGCTGGCTGAAAATGCGTTCATGTGCGGCCTGTTTTCTCTGCTCGATACCCTCCTTGAGCTGCCGATGGCAGAGTTAATGAAGCAAATTGCGGTGCCGCAGAGCGTGAGCAATGCGCTGTGCGACCAGGAGGGACGGCTAGCCGATATGGTGAGCCTTTGCCGTTACTATGAACAGCAGCAGTGGGACGAGGCGACCCGGGTTCGTCAGGCGCTGGGTCTGTCGGATGAGGAGGTGGTGGAGGCGATGAGAAAGGCGACGATCTGGGCAGGAGAGAATGCGGTCAGTTAATCCTTCCTCACGTCGTACAGACGGCGCGAGGAAGAACGCGATACCGTTTATCGGCCCGCTTTTAATTTCTGATAATACTCTTCGTAGAGGCGGCTGGCGTCACCGACATCGTTCTGCCATTCACCTTTGCTGATGGTTTCAGCATCCGGGTAGAGCGATTTATCGTTAGCCACTTCCGGCTTCAGCAGCTTGCGTGCCGCGAGGTTTGGCGTCGGGTAGCCAATCGTCTCGGCAACCTGTTTCGCTACGTCCGGGCGCAGCAGGAAGTTAATCAGCTTCAGCGCCCCTTCAACGTTTTTCGCGTTGGCCGGAATCGACAGACTATCCATCCAGAAGATCCCGCCCTCTTTCGGCCAGACCACCTCAAGCGGCGTACCGGCCTGGCGGGCCACATACGCGGAGCCGTTCCACACCATCCCCAGATTCACTTCGCCTTCCATATACGGGTTAGCCGGGTTATCAGAGTTGAACGCCGCCACGTTAGGCATCAGCTTTTTCAGCTCGGTATACGCCGCTTCAATCTCTTTTGGATCCGTCGTGTTGCCCGAGTAGCCCAGCTTGCGCAGCGCCACCTGGAACACTTCACGCGCGTCGTCGGTTAACAACAGGCTGCCTTTGTACTCCGGTTTCCACAGGTCGGCCCAGCTCGTCACCGTTTTCGGATCGACGGCCTCGCTGTTAACGCCAATCGCGGTTGCCCCCCAGATATACGGAATGGAGTAGTCGTTATTCGGGTCGAACGGCTTGTTGAGCATCTCCGGATCGAGGTTTGAAAAATGAGTTAGCTTTGTTTTATCGATCTTCTGGATCATGCCCTCTTTGCGCATTTTGTCGACAAAGTAGGTGGAAGGAACCACCAGATCGTACGCGCCGTCTTTGTAGGTTTTGAGCTTGGCATACATGGTTTCATTCGACTCGTAGGTCGAGTAGATCACCTTGATGCCCGTCTCTTTGGTGAACTGCTCCAGCAGGCCCGGCGGCACATACTCGGTCCAGTTGTAGAAGTAGAGCGTTTTGCTGTCATCAGCGTGCGCGGCACCCATGCCAAGCACCAGCGCCGCAGCGGCGAGCATTTTTTTCATTTCATTGTCCCCTGAGATTTTGTTTTATCACGAGCAATAACCTGGCTGGCGATCACCAGAACCAGCGAAAACACCAGCAGAATGGTCGCCAGCGCGTTCACCTCCGGTGAGACGCCGACTTTCACCATCGAATAGATCTTCAACGGCAGAATTTCATAGCTCGGCCCGGTCACGAAGGAGGACACGACCACGTCATCCATCGACAGGGTGAAGCTAAGCAGCCATCCGGCCGCCACGGCGGGCATCGCCAGCGGCAGGATGATTTTGCGCAGGATGGTCATCTCGCTGGCGCCAAGATCTTTCGCCGCCTCCAGCATGCGTACGTCGAACCCTTTCAGGCGCGCGAAGACGGTCACCACCACAAACGGCAGGCAGAAGGTGATATGGGAAAACAGCAGCGACCAGAAGCCAAGCTGAACGCCCAGCAGCATAAACAGCACCAGCAGCGAAATGGCCATCACGATGTCCGGTGACATCATCACCACAAACAGCATGCCGCTGACGAACGGCTTACCGCGAAAGCGATAGCGATAGAGCGCTACGGCGGTGAGCGAGCCAATCAGCGTGGCGAAGGTGGCGGAGAAGATCGCCATCGTCAGAGAGTGCTGAGCGGCCTGCAGCAGGCTGTCATTGTTCATCAGCAGGCTGTACCAGTCGGTGGTAAAGCCCTGCCAGTTAATCCCAAAGCGCGAGCTGTTAAACGAGTTCACGATCAAAATAATGATCGGGATATACAGGTAAGCGTAAATGGCGGTCATAAAACCGCCGCGAAGCAGTCGACCGATCATTCGAGTTCCACCTTTTTATTCAGCAGCCGTGAGGCGCGCCAGTAGACCAGCAGCATCAGACCCATCACCACCGTCAGCGTGATGCTGGTGGCGGACCCGAACGGCCAGTCGCGAATGTTCAGGAACTGGCTCTTGATCACGTTACCGATCAGCAGATTTTTCGCCCCGCCCATCAGGTCAGAAACGTAGAACAAGCCCATAGCCGGGAGCATCACCAGCAAACAGCCCGCAATAATACCGGGCATCGTCAGCGGAATAATGATACGGATAAAGGTCTGCAGCTTACTGGCACCCAGATCTTTTGCCGCTTCCAGCAGCGGTTTATCCAGCTTCTCAATGCTGGAGTAGAGCGGCATCACCATAAACGGCAGCAGGATATAGACCAGGCCGACAATCACCGCGCTCGGGGTAAACATGATGCGTATCGGCGTATCAATCACCCCCAGCCACAGCAGAAACTCATTCAGGTAACCCTTTGTGCTGAGGAAAATCTTCAGACCATAAATACGGATGAGCGAGTTCGTCCAGAAGGGAACAATCAGTAAAAACAGCAGCAGGGGGCGCACCTTTTGCGGCAGGCCCGCGAGGAACCACGCGAAGGGATATCCCAGTACCAGGCAGGCAATAGTGGCAATCAGCGCCATATTGAGCGAGTGCAGCAGCACGTCAAAATAGAGCGGATCGAGCAGGCGCGCGTAGTTGTCCAGCGTAAAGACCAGCGAAACGAAGCTTGCGTCGTCGCGGGTCAGGAAGCTGGTGGCAATGATCATCAGGTTGGGTAAAAAGACAAACAACACAAGCCAACCGACGATCGTGGCAATCACCACATTCTGGAATTTACTTGTGTTCTTCATCAGCCAGCACAACCTCCCAGCTTTCTACCCAGTTGATAACCATTTTCTGGTCGAGAGAGTGGTCGAAGTCAGGGTCGTCCTCGTTAAAGAACTCGCTAACCATCACCATTTTGCCGTTCTCCAGCTCGACGACAGACTCCAGCGTCATCCCTTTGTAGTTGCGCTCGCGTATATAGCCGATTAACCCTTCGGCCTCGGTATTGCCGTGAATTTCATCGACGCGCAGATCTTCCGGGCGCAGCAGAACGTTGAGCTTTTGTCCCTTTTCGACGGGGAAATTTACCGTGATATTGCACTCGCGTCCTTCGACGCTGGCGCGCACGCGCTGGTCGTCCAGACGCTCAATCACCGTGGCGTCGAAGATATTGATCTCGCCAATAAAGCTGGCGACAAACAGATTCTTCGGCTCTTCGTAGATTTCACGCGGCGTGCCGTCCTGCTCGATTTTGCCGTCGCGCATCACCACGATGCGGTCGGACATGGTCAGGGCCTCTTCCTGATCGTGGGTGACGAAGACAAAGGTAATGCCGAGCTTGCGCTGCAGGGCTTTGAGCTCATTCTGCATCTGCTTGCGCAGCTTGTAATCCAGCGCCGAGAGGGATTCATCCAGCAGGAGCAGACGCGGCTTGTTGACCACGGCGCGGGCGATGGCCACGCGCTGCTGCTGGCCGCCGGAAAGCTGATGGGGTTTACGCTGAGCAAACGTCTCAAGCTGCACCATGCGCAGGGCGTCGGTAACGCGCGGTTCGATATCATTCGCCGGGGTTTTTTGCATCCGCAGGCCAAACGCCACGTTTTCAAACACGGTCATGTGCGGGAAGAGGGCATAGCTCTGAAAGACAGTGTTGACGTGGCGGTCTTCGGCGGGAACCCGGGTGATGTCCTGGTTCTCAAGATGGATATGGCCGTTATCGACGCTTTCCAGCCCGGCGATAAGGCGCAGTACGGTTGTTTTGCCGCAGCCGGAGGGGCCAAGCAGCGTCAGAAACTCACCGTCATTGATGGTGAGAGTGAGGTCGGAAATGACGTCTTTGCCATCAAAACTTTTACGAATTCGTTCCAGTTTCACCAGCGGTGAACGGGTTTGTGTATTCAATTTTTGCGCTGTCCCATATAGACGCCTCAGGCAGCAGACTGAAGCGGGGTTTGTGTGTAACCACCTTGGTGACTCGTAATGAGGGCGGACATTCTACGGCAATCCTCTGCAATCGCCAATCCTTGTCACTGATTCATAAGCTACATTTACTAACGCATAACGATATAAACGGAAAATATTCTCGTTTGCGGGATAAAAGTGACCTGACGCAATATTTGCGTTTTGATGCTTATTGATAATGTTGTCACAAAAAGTGAGGGTGACTGCATGGATAAATTACTTGAGCGTTTTTTACAGTACGTTTCGCTGGATACCCAATCTAAGCCGGGTGTTCGCCAGGTGCCGAGCACCGAAGGCCAGTGGAAGTTATTAAATCTGCTCAAAGAGCAGCTTGACGCCATGGGGCTGGTCAACGTCACGTTAAGCGAGAAAGGCACTGTGATGGGAACGCTGCCGGCGAATGTCCCGGGTGACATTCCGGCGATTGGCTTTATCTCTCATGTCGACACCTCTCCGGATTTTAGCGGTAAACATGTGAACCCGCAGATTGTGGAAAACTACCGCGGCGGCGACATTGCGCTGGGCATTGGCGACGAAGTGCTCTCGCCCGTCATGTTCCCGGTGCTGCACCAGCTGCTGGGCCAGACGCTGATCACCACCGACGGCAAAACGCTGCTGGGGGCGGATGATAAAGCGGGCATTGCCGAAATCATGACCGCGCTGGCGGTGCTGAAGGATAAAAACATTCCGCACGGGGATATCCGCGTGGCCTTTACGCCGGACGAAGAGGTCGGCAAGGGGGCGAAGCACTTCGACGTGGAGGCCTTTAACGCGCAGTGGGCCTATACCGTTGACGGCGGCGGCGTCGGTGAACTGGAGTATGAAAACTTCAATGCCGCGTCCGTCACGATCAAAATTGTCGGCAATAACGTTCACCCCCGTTCGGCGAAAGGCGTCATGGTGAACGCGCTGTCGCTGGCATCCAGAATTCATGCGGAAGTCCCGGCGGAAGAGAGCCCTGAACAGACCGAAGGGTATGAAGGTTTCTATCACCTGACCAGCATCAAAGGCACCGTGGACAGCGCGCAGATGCACTACATCATTCGCGATTTCGAACGCAAAGCCTTTGAGGCGCGCAAGCGTAAGATGATGGAGATCGCCAAGAAGGTGGGTAAAGGATTACACCCTGATTGCTACATTGAACTCATCATCGAAGACAGCTATTACAACATGCGCGAGAAGGTGATGGCGCATCCGCATATTCTCGATATCGCCCAGCAGGCGATGCGCGACTGCGATATTGAACCGCAGCTGAAGCCGATTCGCGGCGGCACCGACGGTTCTCAGCTGTCGTTTATGGGGCTGCCGTGCCCGAACCTGTTTACCGGTGGCTATAACTACCACGGCAAGCATGAGTTTGTGACGCTCGAAGGGATGGAAAAGGCGGTGAAGGTGATTGTGCGGATCGCGGAGTTGACCGCGAAGCGGTAAGAAAAAGCCCGGTGGCGAAGCGCCACCGGGCATTACAGCGACTCAGTCCTCAAAGAACCAGTACCCGCTGTTGACCAGCGCGGCAAGCATCGCGAGGAAGGATGGGTCTTCCAGCGCATCACCAAAGGTGTCGGCAGTCAGCACCAGATGGCTGGCAATGGCTTCCAGCGCCGGACGGTGCGGTGAGTCCAGCTTCTCGCCGTTGACGAACACGTCCTCACCAATGCGCAGCACGCGTAATCCGCCCAGACGTACCAGCTTATCGCCCTGCTGGAGCGCATCATAAATCTCGTCAGCCTGATACGGCGGCTCCGGTGGCGCAACGTCCAGCTCGTGACGCGACTGGCTGATAAACTCGCCAAACCACTGTTTGAAGTGCTCCGGCTCGTTAATCAGATCCAGCATCATGCCGCGCAGCTTATCCAGCTCTGCGGGCAGGATATCGGCCGGATGCTCGCGCGCAGGCACATCAGGGTCGCTGTAACGATAGCTGCCCAGCTCGCGTTGCAGAACGTAGTCGGCAAATCCGCTGATCATCTCGCGGCCGCTTGGCGCGCGGAATCCTACGGAGTAGTTGAGTGAGTTTTCCAGCGAGTAGCCCTCGTGAGGGAATCCCGGCGGAATGTAGAGAATGTCACCCGGCTCCAGCTCTTCGTCGATAATCCCTTCAAACGGGTCAACCTGAAGCAGGTCCGGATGCGGGCAGTGCTGCTTCATTGGCACTTTTTCGCCCACGCGCCAGCGGCGGCGGCCCGTACCCTGAATAATAAACACGTCGTACTGGTCCAGATGCGGACCGACGCCACCGCCAGGAACGGAGAAGGAGATCATCAGATCGTCCATGCGCCAGTCGGGCAGGGCGCGGAAGGGGCGCATTAAGGCTGCCGTCGGTTCGTGCCAGTGGTTGACCGCCTGCACCAGCAGAGACCAGTTGTTTTCACCGAGGTGATCGTAGCTTTCGAAAGGACCGTGGCTAACCTGCCATTTCCCGTCCTGGTGGCTGACCAGACGGCTGTCGACTTCGTTTTCCATGGCCAGGCCGGCCAGTTCGTCAGGCGAGATGGGGTCGACAAAGTTGCTGAACCCGCGCTTCAGAACCACCGGGCGTTTCTGCCAGTAACGTTCAATAAACTCGGGCCAGTTAAGTGTTAAGTGATAATCCATAATTTTTTTATTCCGCAGGCTCTTACTGACTCGGATTATAACGGAAGCTCAGCCCCCCGGCTGCGAGATCCTCGCATTTTTCACATAACGGGTTAACTATCGTTCGATGTGGGCTGCTGGCGACCAAAAATGACCTCCATTCTGGCGCCGCCCAGCAGGCTTTCGCTGGTTTCGATTTTTCCGTCGTACTGATCGACAATCTCGCGCGCGACGGCTAATCCTACGCCCTGGCCTGGACGTAGCGTATCGGCGCGCTGACCGCGATCGAACACCACGTCACGTTTATTGCGCGGGATCCCCGGGCCATCATCCTCAACGATGATATGCAGCTCGGTTTCCGTCTGACGTGCAGACACTTCCACGAACTCCAGACAGTATTTGCAGGCGTTATCCAGCAGGTTACCCATGACTTCCATGAAGTCATTTTTTTCACCCACAAAGCTTATCTCTGGCGAGATATCGAGGCTGATGTTCACCCCTTTACGCTGATACACCTTGTTGAGGGCGGACGTGAGGTTATCCAGAAGCGGCGCTACCGGATGCAGCTCGCGGCTCAGCAGCGCGCTGCCGGAACGCATGCTGGCGCGATGCAGATAATAGCCAATTTGCTGGGAAATACGGCTGATTTGTTCCAGCATCACCGGCTCGGCATCATCAACGCTCAGCTTCGAACTGCGCATTGAACGCAGGGTACTTTGCATCACGGCCAGCGGGGTTTTCAGGCTGTGGGTCAGGTCGGTAAGGGTGGTACGGTATTTATCGTAGCGTTCGCGTTCACTTTTCAGCAGGCGGTTGAGGTTACGCACCAGGCTGGTGAGCTCACGCGTGGTTTCCGGGTTCAGCTTCTCGCGATGATGTTCTTCCAGCTCGCGAACCTCTTTCGCCAGTGATTCAATGGGGCGCAAGCTCCACCACGCCGCTACCCACAGCAGCGGGATCACCAGGAGGAGATTCGCAGCCAGAACGTAGATGAACCAGCTCCAGACCATATAAGAGCGCTTCAGCTCGACCGGGATGGTGTCGATCACCACGATGGTCAGCTGCGGCATGTTCAGCGTCGCCGGGTAGAGGTTAATCGCGACGGAGTGCGTCATCTCCGTTTCGGCGTTGTCGGCGCGGATCTCGTTCAGCTTTTGCTGCAGGGAGCGATCTTCACGGATCAGCGAGCTGGTGATGTTGAGATCGGCTTCAATTTCATGAAAACCGTTGGTTTTGAGCCAGTCCGGACGAATGCTTTTGACCAGCCACGGGATGTCCCGCTGCGCCCACAGTAGCTTCCCCTTTTCGTTATAAATCAGGGCCAGCGTGGGACTCTGCTGATTGAGGTTTTCCGGCATTTCGACGATGATTTTATTGTTTTCCCACTTCGCCAGGGTATAAAACAGGTTGCTTTCGCCACGCAGCAGGCGAAAGGTGGTTTTATCAAAGCTGACGCTGTAGCCCACCAGGGCCACCATGCCGTAGGAGAGCGACAGCACCAGCACGACGGCTGCCGTTGCCAGTAAAAAGCGCACCCGCAGCGAGAGGGGCAAAATATGGCGCAAGATCCGTCTCATTTAGCGTAATTCGAACAGGTAGCCCTGGCCACGGACGGTAGTAATCACATCCTGCGGATATTGCGCCTGAATTTTCTTACGTAAACGTCCCATCAACACGTCAATAGTATGGCTCTCGCGCAGCTCAGCATCAGGATAGAGCTGGAGCATTAAGGAATCTTTGCTCACCACTTTGCCATTGTTACGGATCAGCGTTTCCATAATGGTGTATTCGAAGGCGGTGAGCTTGATCACTTCATCATTGATGGATAATTCCCGGCGGGAGAGATCGACCTGGAAAGGCGGGATGGAAATAACCTGAGACGCCAGCCCGCTGTTGCGACGTAACAGCGCCTGCATGCGGGCCGCCACCTCTTCAATATGGAACGGCTTGGTGACGTAATCATCCGCACCCGCGCTGAGCACTTCAACCTTATCCTGCCAGCCTTCACGGGCGGTCAGAACCAGAACCGGCAGGGAGACATCGTGGCTGCGCCAGCGGCGAATTAACGACAGACCGTCTTCGTCAGGCAACCCTAAATCGACAATGGCGATATCCGGCAGGTGTTCATTGAGATAATAATCGGCTTCTTTTGCATCTTCAGCATCGTCCACCTGATGTCCCATCTCCTGAAGCTGAACCTTCAGGTGATGACGTAGCAATGCGTTATCCTCAACAACCAGTACGCGCATCATCTCTTCTCCCTAAATAATTGGTATGAATAGTTTAACGCTGATTATGGAGTTTGAAACCAGCGTCATGAAATTAAATGACTTTTTTAATACTCCCAATACCTTGGGGGCGTCCTGGGGGCAAAGCTGTCGGCATCTGGTTGTTCAGCATGTTGACCTGGTCCTGGTTCATATCGCCGATCCACTTCGAATAAACCTCATACACCATGCGCGCATCCTCATGGCCCATCTGGCTGGCGATAAAGGAAGGGTTAGCACCGGCCATAAGCGTCCAGCAGGCGTATGTGTGTCGGGACTGATAAGGATTTCTCTCACGTATTCCCGAAAGTTTAGTGCCCCGTTTCCATCCATACGAAATCGAGTTTTTGGAAAAAAAGCTCTCATTCACTGAAGATTTCTTTTCAGGGGAAAACACAAACCGCAGATTTTGTGGCTCTGTTTTGCCGATTTCCCGGTGATGGAAAATGATCTGCTGCCTTGGGTTATTGCCTGTGATTTCGAACTGCTCCAGCAGCGCATCATGTGCAGGCTTAAGCAGGGTGATCGTTCGTATACCAGCATCTGTTTTAGGGGGCACAAACACCCGCTTGTTCGTCAGGCTTCTTGATACGTGAATTTCACCTTTTCTCAGATCGATATCCTCCCACGCCAGGGCACAGATCTCGCCGGGCCTCATTCCCGTGTGGACGGCTACAATGATGATCAAAGCCAGTTTACGGGGAAGGGCGGCAATCAGTGCCTGGTACTCATGAAGTAGAAGCGGATCGGGGTCTGCCTTAGATAGCTTGAGCCGGGATACGCCCTCATAAGGAGCGTGTAATATAAACTGACTTCGATTCGCAAGCTTCAGCATTTCTGATAAAACCGCCATCTGTTTATTGACTGTTGAGGGCGCGCGTCCCTTTTTAACCAGGTTAGGCATTGAAGGGTTTAATACGCTGCCGGTCAGCAGCTCTTTGCGGTAATTCAGAATATCGGCGTGCTGAATATCAGCCAGGGGAGTATTTTCTCCCACAACACGTTTCAGTGTGTTAACGGCAGATGTGAGTGAATGCAGCGTAGCCCCCGAGACCTCCAGTGCCTTTGTATCAATGAAAAAATCGCTCAGCTCTTTAAATGTCGTGATCCGCTTTATTGATGAGAATTTTTTAAGAGCCTTTGATTCAGGGAACCGCGCCGCGTAGTCGAACTGGCCGAACTGGATCTCACTCACGATGACGGCGCGAAGGTTTCCCGCCTTCTTGATGTTGCTGCTGTTAACCACCCAGCCACGGAGAACTTCGCGGCAGCGAATGCCGCGATAGGTAAACGTGATTCTGATTTTTCCGTTATGAAGTTCAACGCCGGTTGGAAAGTTCATCATGCTTCCTGAATAAATCTATTAATCAGCGGAAAGTTGTACCAGACCAAAGCGCGTTTGCTTTCTCCACCGGGTACCGCGGGTACTCGCTTAAAATGAACCCCTTCAATCCAGCTTCCGAGGCGATAAGCTTTTATTTGCCTGTCATCCAGCCCCGTTTTCTCAGTCAGCCTTCCCGCCACCATCCACTCTTCATCAAAAATGATTTGCGCCATGCTTAACTCCATGACACCGCCACGATACCGTAGCGGCAGATAGTATATTGATTGCCAAAAATCACCGGCCAAGCCCTGGGAGACATTGCAGATGTCGGGCCCGGGTCATTGCCGTGGCCACGTAACTACGTGGGCGGTTTACAACCTCAACCGTAATTTTTCTCCCCTGGATCCTGATGGTGTAAAACGTCTGTTTGTCGCTGCGACCATGCTCGCCATATTTCTCAAAATGGCATTTGAGCGCGGCGGCGCATGCTGGCCCGCCGATGCTGTCTCCCTTGCTACGGTTAATCAGACGCACTGAGACCTTCCTGATGGTTGATCACGCTGCGGGCAAGCCCGGCGGCCATAGCCGGTAATTCCTCATACTGATTGCAATATGCCGGGTTGGAACATAACCCCTGCAACGCTGCAATGGTCAGCTGTTGCTGGTAGGTAATCAATGAAAGCGGCGCGTTTGTTTCAGCCACCGGTTCGGGCTCGGCATCCGGCTTTGCAGTAACTGCCGGCGGATCGAGCACGACAGATTTTGGTGGTGCCGGGCGGCGGTATTCCACGATCGCATCAAGCGCTATTTTCTGACGAACGCTGATATCGTCAGACCACTGCTCAAGAATCGTAGTAGCAACGTCCTGTACTTCTTCATCACTGAAATCAGGCGACAGACAGAGTTCAGTCGTGGTGATATCTGCAATCAGCAACGGGAAAATATGCTTGATGTCTTTACCTGTGGTGGTGATGAGATTTTCGATATCATCCTGGTCACCGATGTTTGTGCGCCCGGACATCAGCTCGTGTAATGCATGGGCGATTTCAATCTCGCGAACACTTAGCGCTGGTGGCACTTCCTGTTTTTCGACTTCATTTGAGGGGGCGGTATTTATCAGTGCATCGACAGAAAAGACGCCTCCGCCCAGGTTCTCAACTTTCGGCTGGTCCGTGGGCTCCTGCACTGGCGCTGAGCTCTGAGCGAATGCCTCATTGAGTTCTTTGTCGAGCTGCGCAGCTTTGGCAGGGCAAACTGCTGGTGGCTGAGTTTCGCCAAGTACAGGCGGTTTGGCTTTATCATTTTCGTTTACCTCAGAGGTGGCGCGGGATTTTGGGCGGCAAGCCGCATCAACCGTTTTCTGATCTGGGTGCGCGTGGTCAAATTCAACCAACTCGCGATTGATGTACTCGCGCAGCGCGACAGGATCTATCCAGAGTTCTTCCGGAGCCGATTTAATCAAGGCGATGATGGCTGCCCGGGAATAATCCAGAATACCGGGGGTGCCGCGCAGTTTTTTCCACCATGCAGTAAAGCGGGGGTCCTGTTCTGCTTCGGCCATGGCTTTCGCCGGAATAAATAATCTATTCGGGATCCCGTAAATATCGATCTCGTCGTACATGCCCAGAATCGCAACAGCAACCTCGATCTTCAGCGTAGACAGGTTGTGTGCCAGAACCGGGCTACGGTCTGTCTTGTTTCCTCCGCCCAGAGTGGAGTCAGTGTCCGTGCGGTTTTCTTCGGTGTTAGTGCTAGCAGGCTGAGGTCGCTTATCAATCGGCGTATCGATCCATTTAGTGATCTGCTTTTTAATGTCCGGCCACTGTGCAGATTCTTTTGTGTTCTCACGTACCCAGGCGAGTAATTGCTCCTGCCGTTCCGGTGCCAGGGCCAGCGATCGTGTTTCTTTGGATAGTGCTTCGGCCAGCTCGCGGGCAAAGCTGGGTTCATCATCATTCTTCAGATCGACGATCTGGCCGTACTGCGCTGAAGTGATTCCAGGGACCGGGCCGAACAATGCCAGACAAGCTGCCCGGGATGCCTGGTCGAGCTGCGCAACGATTTTAATTTCTTCCTGTACCTTATTGTTCTCCCACTCCGTCCTTTCTTCAGATTCAGGCTGTGGTGCCGCAGCTGGTTCGCCTGCATTCACATTCCAGATAGCCACTGTGTCGAAAAAATCAGGTGAGAACACATCAAGCTCAGGGCACGGTAAACCTTCGCGGTGTTCCCAGATCTTTACTTTGAAGAAATCATCAATGTGTTCTGGATGTTCTGCTGCCAGCTTGCCGAAAATAACGGCTTCAGCAATGGTTTTTGTGGCCGCATTAACAGCTGTGGCAAGCGGTTTTAAATCCGAATGTTTTTTTAATGCTTTATCCTTCGGGAAATAAGCACCGCCGAAAGTTTTTAATTCAATAGACATAATTACCTCTTAAATCTTTTGGGGGGTGATGTTTAGCGGTATGGTTTACGAATAACGCGTTTTACAGTTTTTAACGCGTCACGCCTCTCTCTTTTTTCATTGCATTGCTCACATAAGTAAATCGTGCGCTTAAATGGATATATGTCTGTTTTCCTTTCGTGCATTTCCGATTTTTTATATTCGCGGCAGCAAACAGCGCAATGACAAATGATGTCATCCATATCAGTTAAGTAGTTGGCGTTTGTGATCGTAATAGGACATACCGCAGGCGTTCTGTGCTTCGGCGAACTTCACAGACAGCAAGCTAATGTGCTTAACAGCGCATACTGGACAATGAAACTCGCCCAACACATAGCCACCATCAAGCACAACGGTAACAGGGCCAGAGGATGGCAAATGAACCACGCCTGAAATAATCCCGTTAATATTAAATGTCGCAATTTCTTTGTTTACTATTGCCAGACCCATTTCAATGGTTGTTACTTCTAATTTCATTTCAGACACCTTGTTTTAGGTTGAGAGAATCCCTGCCGTTTAAGGCATGGTTTTTAATCGTGTATAATTAAATGACAGTCAGGTTATTGCGTTTTATCGACGCTATTAACCTTCAGAGTTCAGGGTTGCCTTTTTGAGCAAGCAAATAACAAAGTTTTCGAAGTTTTATTTCAAACCAGTTAAGTCGGACTGCCTGTTGCCGCGATGGTTGACGATTAAAGTCTGTCATAATGAATCCCCTATAAGGTTATTAACAGCCATCTACAATTTCGATTGCCCACAACTGGAAGCGCATTCCGCCAGTTAACAAACCGATCCCCATCAGTGAAAAGAGGAATGCGCTTACATGTTGTGGACGATTCATCTGCCCTGGTTCAGCGGCGCCACCTCGCCAGAGCAGATGTAAAGGGCAGTTACGCTGCTATGCGGCTTATTGGTCTGTGCAGTTATTTCAAGTCCTGCATCGCGGGGTTTGCTCTCCGCCCCAGGTTCTCCCCGCTATGCTTTAGCGCGCAACCTGAGAAAACCGCCTTCAAGCCTTTGGCTTACGCCACATTCAAGAAACTGCCTGTACGAACTCGGAATAGCTCAGTGCTTCTTCACCCTCCGCCAGACTGTTGAAATACTCTTCGTATGCTTTTTCCATCTCGAACCCCTGTTTGCTGCTTTGCTTGGCTAATCACCCTTATCGCCGGGTAGGCGGAACGTTTACTGATTACTGCTGTTAAGTTTTGATAACGCTGATTGTTATTTAGACCTAACAAATCGTCAAGTATAAATTTAGCAAAACCTAACAGGAGGGGTGCGGAAAACGCAAAAAGGCCGCTGTTGGAGCGGCCTATGAGTGTGAAAATTATTTGATGTCGAGGTTTTTGAGGATCTGCAGGATTTCTTCTTTGCTTTTGGTTTTTATGAGGTCATTGAACGTTTCATCATAGTCCTTGACCTTATCCCGCAAATTGATGATGTGTTGTTCTTTCTCTGCATTAGGAAGCTTGTCGAAGAGCTCTAGAAGCTGATGCTGCTGTGGGGATAACAATCTGTAGGATTCGGCTGGTGGTGGTTCATACCCCTCATCACCCTTAATAATCCAGCCCGGCTCTACGTTCAGTGCTGCAGCTAGTTTGAATAGGTTATCGCCTCTCGGTGAGGTTTCATCACGTTCCCACTGAGAGATTGTGACATGGGCAACCCCAGCCTGTTTACCTAGGCTGCGCTGGGTATATTTCAAGGCAGAGCGTCGCTCTTTTATACGCTGACCGATCGTTTTCATAGTTCGGAAATCCTAACGCGCATTGACTCTTGTTTCCTTAACATATAAAGTTAGGAAAACTTACCAAGGAGAACCCAATGAAAACCGAAGATGTAATAAAACACTTTGGGAAAAAAGCCAATGTGGCGAGAGCTCTCAACATTGCTCGATCCTCTGTCAGTGAATGGGGGGAGTTGGTCCCTGAACGACGAGCCGCGCGACTGGAAAAGATAACGGGTGGTGCATTGAAGTACGACTCAGTTTTGTATGAGCACAAAGATAACCCAAAAGATTCAAAGGAGTCTGACTGATGGAAATCAAAAAACTAGCATGTGAGCTGGAGTCCTGGGCTCAGGAAAAGGGCTGGAAGACGGTTACACAGCTGATAACCCCGCATCACTTTGGCGATCTGCTTCAGCCACTGGATAACGTGACGGACTCAGACGAGTACGCGCGCCGACTGCACAACAACAAGCAGATTATCCAGCGTGCATTCCGCAACGATACGCCTAACTACCTGAAACAGGCCGAAGCCCTGAGCTATGCCATCCGCACCGCCATTGATAACGAACTGGAGCAGAAAGACTGCATGCTCTACCGGGCTGCCAGGGTTAACAAAGAGTGTATCGAAGCCACCAACGCGGTATTCACTGGGAAACCGCAACCGGTAATCCGCCGCGAGACTCTGGAAGCGATAGACGCGCTGGCGCAGCTGGTGGGCGTAAAGGTTCAAATCATGAACAGCCATCGGGCTGCATAACATTCTGGAGGCAACTATGCGTACTTCTCAGGAATTAGCGAGCGCACTGGCAGAGCGCATGAAAAATGCGATGAATAACCGACCCGCTCAGGAGCCAGTGGATCGCCGCGGTGAAATCATTCCAGGGAAGCGGTACCGCGACGAACGCGGGCGCATGGTGACTGTTTTACGTGCATCCCAGCTCCGCGTGTCATATCGCCGGGAGGGGCACACCGGCGTCAGTGAAACAGGGCGCCGAGAGTTTGAAATTAAGTTCACTGAGGTGAAGTCGTGAGCGTGAAATTATCTTCCTGGGTGTGGGACGGTTGTGCCGCACAGGGTGTCAAGGGCATAAAACTGCTGGTTATGGCTCGCCTGGCCGATTTTAGCTCGGATGAGGGGGTGTGCTGGCCGTCTGTTGCCACCATTGCCCGCCAGCTTGGGGCCGGGCGCAGCACCGTGATAACTGCGATAACCCAGCTTGAGGCAGACGGATGGTTAACCCGTACCGAACGTCGAAACGGCCAGCGCAGCGGCACTAATTTATACACGCTGAATGCTGAAAAATTACGCACGGCGGCAGCATATTTTCAGAGTTCAGATTCTGAACGTTCAAAATCTGGACACCCATTAAACAAGGGGTTAGCCAACCCTGATGATTCAGATTCTGAACATTCAGGTTCTGAACGTTCAAATCCCGAACGTTCAGAAAACGCGAATAAACAGGGTTCTCAGGGTTCAGAATCTGGACACGATCCGTCAGTAACTACAGATCCATCATTAAAACAGATCTCTTCGTCTGGAAATTCTGGCGAATCTCCAGACGGCGAAGATTCAGCCAAAAAAATACCGGCCACGAAAAAATGGGGCACACCAGAAGATCATCAATGCGCAAGCTGGATATTTTCCAGGATCCGAACTCTGTATGAACAGGCAGCCGAAACCGATGGTGAAGTTGCTCGCCCCAGAGAACCAAACTGGAACGCATGGGCAAACGAGATCCGGCTGATGCGCACTATCGACGGGCGCACACACCGCCAGATTTGCGACATGTTCAAGCGAGTCCAGAGCGACCCGTTCTGGTGCCGAAACGTGCTAAGCCCGGCGAAGTTGCGTGAAAAATGGGATGACCTGGTACTGAAACTGGCACCTGTCGCTCCCAGTGGAGTGATGCGCAGTTCCTTTGACGATGAATATTACAAAAACGACATTGAGGCCGCGGCAAAAGCGGGCTTCAGGGTCTGATCTAACTGAATTTTATCAGGAGAATATTTATGGAAACCGTACTTGATGCACTGAAAGCCATGAAAAAAGCGACATATCGCGAGGTTGCTGCCCGTCTGGAAATCGAGCCCGTTGAAGCGCTGAACATGCTGCGCGAGCAGAAAGAACAGGGTTTATGTGATTTTTACGATGGGGCATGGTCTCTCGGTACCGTGAAAGAGCAGGCCAGGCAGCCGACCAAACCGCAGGCAGCGGTGCCAGCACATCAGGCTCCGCGCCTGAAAGGTGATGAACCAGCACCGGTTGATGCTGTGGCTATCCGCAAGTTGCTTGGAAAGAGCGGCGCTATGACCACTGCGGCGCTGGCTGCAGCTGTAAATCGTAATGCCCGCGGCATGGTCTCAGTAATGCTGTCTTTTGAGCGCCAGGGCGTGGTTATCAAAAATGGGAAGGGGAAGGGCGTGACATGGTCTCTGCCTGTAACCGACGAGGCCGCAGGCGTTACAGCACAAGCTGCGCAGCCAGAAAAAACAACAGCAGAAATTATTGAGACCATCCCGGCATTCACTTCCCGCCCAGATGATCTGATTATTCCGTCATCCCGTTATATCGCCGGTGAAATCCGTCGGACAAAAGCGAAGCTGTCAAACCTGCAGCGTCTGCAGGGGGCTGTTCGCGAGCTGCGCCGCCATAAGCATCTGCTGGAGGGGCTGGGGAATGACTGATTTACCGAAATGCCCTCAATGCGGCATGGCTCCTTCACTGAGGGTTCGTAGTCGGGGAATGAACTGGGGTTCGGCAGAGGTCCGCTGTTCGAACGGTTGCCCTGGCGTCCGCGCGGGATTTTCGTTCCCGCCTGATGGTGAGGCAGCGGCCCGGTTGTTGCTTCAAGAAAAATGGAAAGAGCTTGTGGGAGGAATCAACGATGCCACGACCAAAAACTCATGAAGAGCGAACGGTGATGATTAACCGGATTATCGAACTGGTGAAAGAACATGGGCGCATCACAACAAATGACGTCGTCGCGATGTTTGACCTGCATCGAACCACGGCGGAGAAGTACATTCGGATCGCAGTTCAGCGTGGAGAGCTTATCCGTTACGGTCGCTGCGGTATATTCCGTGACGGGCGGGCGATCATCGATTTTGACCTGAAGCGATTTTCGCATAGTAAGGTGGTGGCATGAGTGCATATCTTAAACCCACTGATGTCTAAATCAATGATGGGCCTAATGGTTAGAGCATGGAATAAGGAACTTAGAAACCTGGAGTTAAATATGGGCAACAAAAAAGCCGAACAGTTTTGCGCGTGAGTTAGCAGCGGTAAGCCTTGAAGTGGATAAAGATGTGCTCCATGTGGTTGAGGCTGAAATGCGCAACCAGAAAGTAGTTGCGGACAGGGGGAGAAAATCTACAGCTGGTAGATACCCAACACGCTATATTCTTGGTATGGATTAATGTTCTTGGCCATTGAACATATAAATTGAAGCACTCAACCTTCAAAAATACGTACTATCATGCAGGGATGATGTATCCTGAAAGCAGGAGCACCCTCTGATTAAGGATAAGACTATGCGCAGGATTGGAAACCGTGAAAAGCCCGACAATAGCATCATGACAAAGATAGTGATTACATTATGGATAATCACCATAATCCCCTTTATCATTCTTTTTGTCGTGTACTCTGGGAACCCGGATTCATCCTTACTGATTTACCTGTCTGAAGTAACCCGTGGCTTACCCGTGCTGCACTCTGCAAATAATCCACTTCTGAGTTCGGTTATGAATGCCTGGTGTAAAACAGCACCGTTCTGGGGTGTTGTTGCGTTTATCATTACTTATAAACATATCAAGATTAACAGGGAACAGACCATTGGTGTGATGCTCAGGATAGTTGTGCTGTTTTCAGCCCTGTATCTGCCCATCATGTACATGTTACTTCTCCACTCTGCAGAAATGACAGAATCCGGGAAGTTGTACAGGATCATGTCGCAAAATGATTACTTCCTGGTGACGTTATTTATAGCAATATACTCTGTCTGCTATACCTATACCGCTTATTATTTAGTTGTCCTTGCGGCAACCTTTAAGTCATTCCGTCAGGGACGGAAAGCTTCATTGTAATAGTTAAAGAAACTCCGAATTCCGGAATTAAAAAAGCAGGCGGAATACGCCTGCTTTTTTTACATTAATGTGCCGGGCTAATCAGCCAGTTATTGATCTTGTCAGCAAACTGGTCATCAATCAGTGATGCCGCCAGCGAAATCCCGATGATCCCCAGCACAGTGATCGCGGTGACTGGCAAGCCTGGTACCGAGGCAAGGAGCATGGACAGCGACGCAAGTATGCTCAGGGCAAAACCGGTGGCAAAGCCACTCAGCACCCAGGACTCAACTTCAAGCAGTACCGGTTTCCAGTCACCGGTATCAACTGCTACCAGAGATTTTTGTCTGAGTTTCTCGATCTTCATGATGATATCAGCAGAGGAAAAAGCTTTACCGAGGAAACCGTATTTGTAAGCCATATCCTGAGCATTCAGGTAACGCCAGGCATTCTCCAGAGCAGTTTTGTCACCAGCACTGACCTTCATTTTCGGATTGGATAGAACCCGGTTTAAGGTAGCCATTGCCGCGTCAATATTCCTGATGCGTTTCCCCTGGAAGTTTTTAATGTCCGCCGCGATTTCATTTGCCAGGCTCTGGTATTTATTACCCAGAGCTTCACTGAGATCCTTTCCTGCAGCCACAATAACATCGCTGGCCTGGGCCAGTAAGTTGCTTTCCTGGTCAAGCTTAAAATTAATAAAATCTTTTATTAATTTTTTGACTTGGTTACGGGTGGTATCCTTCGGCCCCTTCCAGTTGTTAAACTGGACGTCGATATTATTGGGATCGCCATTATTTACTGTAATATCGAAGGGCTTGCTAGGGTACACATCAAGATACAACCGGTAAGTATAAGGCCCTGTAATTTTAAGGCTTTCAACGTAACCGGAGCGGTATGCACCCGATTTAGGATCATACGTAAATAAATCGGTGATGCCTGTCGTCGCAATTTCCAGCGGAGCAGGAGCAGTCCGGTGGCCAGAGAACTGGTTCTGGTCAGCACGATAGACTCCAGTTGGAAAATCCCCGATCGACAGTGTAGTGCCCGAAGCATCAACGCCCATTACCAGCCCGCTCAGACCAATCGCTACGGCTTGATCTGCATTTAACTCAGTGACTGATATCGACATGACCCCGGATTTTGAAATGCTCTGGATCGTGAGTTTCGCATAGGGATTAATCCGGCGAGCGGCGAGGATCATATCTGCCAGCTTCTGACGGATGGCGGGGTTGTTTCTTATTGTATTAATCTGCCGTTGCTCAGCCGTCCCTTGGTTAACGGTGCTGTTGCTGCCTCCGTTATCATGGTTCCCCGAGTTTCCGGTTGAACCCCCTCCAGGCGGTGTGCTCCCCCTTTCTTTGCTCCAACTGGTTCCATCACCATAACCACCATAATTAAATCCAGGCATAATTTGATTCCTCTTTGACGGTAAAATTTAAAAAATAACTGTATATATAAACATGTAAATATATACAGTTCGTGAATACTACGCCGCAGTTTTTCAAGTGTCAATGGCAGATTTTTGGGTGTAACTGGAAGGAAAATATTCTGCTATGCTACTGATAGGGAAGCAGTTTATAAAAATAGATGACTTATATAAAATCCTCACTAGCGTTTGTGTTTTCCTTGTTAACGAAGTTGCCGATGCACGTCACTTGCGCACCTCAAACGCCATGAGTGAGGCTATCTCTGAAGCTTACATTGATGGCTGTGAAGGAAGGATGTGAGTAGCAATAACAGAACATTTCGGTACCAGTTTCTACATTACATTCACGAACACACCTGGTTGTAGTTCATTAACGCAAAGTTTTAGTTAGAGATGATTTTGTATTGTTCCTCTTAAGTTAGAGAATGGTGTTTAGTGCTTTTTTATTAACCACTTACCCGCGTGTGCGGGTTTTTTTGACCCAAATTCTTGACCCTCATTTTTTTAGTGATACTGTATAAATATACAGTTAAGTGCTAAGGGGGTTATCATGGGATTTCAATCACCAGCATTAGACCTCGCTGAGCAGATTCTCACTATTACCAACCTTTACGGTAATGACGACAACTGCCGAACCATCGAAACATCAGCTGGATACGTGATAATAAACATTGCCAGAGAGCCGAAGATAGGTGACACCATCTTAATTGCGTACTGCGGTAGTCTGGACTTCGCAAAAGTTCAGGGGAGGGCATTAATAACTCAGGATGGCGAGGCTATAGAGGGTGATTCACTTGATGACGCGACCATAATGGGAGTTGTGACGTACTTTCTGAATCGAGTGACAGATACCGATGATCGGCCTGTGATTTAAAAAGCCGGACCTGAGTACTGTGTTTTGAAAGCAGATCGGTTAGACAGGTCAATTATGGTTAATTGATCTTTCTAACCTATTAGAAATCTGGTTAGCGGAAACCTAAATGAAATCAGTTCACAGGGAGAAAAGGACCGCCCCCGCAAGGGGAAATCCATTTTTAGGGAATTGCCCATGAAATTGAATGAATTTGCTGCCGGTCTCACCAAAGACGGAATGCTTGTTTTATGTCTTACTGATGGTGAAATAACAGACTACCTGGTTACCAGCAAGACATTACGCACACTGATTCGCCGGGAAGGAAGCGGGCTTTCAGCCCAGATTCTGGACGATGAAGATCGGATTATCAATTTGAACTCCCTGCCAGAAGCACTTAAGGTTCTCAAGCAGTAGGTGTTGATTTATAATAATCAAACGGGCTGAACACCCACTGATTACTGCGCCAACCTGAGGAATCAAAATGGCGCAGAGCATTACCCCAAATAACCATCACCGCACGATTACGCGCGGTGTTTCTGCTTGTGCTGGTGGTCCAGCATGAAGAAAGCAGATAGCCTCCATCTTTCGCGTGTGGCCACACTGGGCTGCATCGTGTGCAGAAACCAGAACCTGGGCGAAACGCCTGCGGAAATCCACCACATCCGAACCGGACAGGGCACAAGCCAGCGCGCTGACCACCGAAAATCAATTCCCCTGTGCCATATGCATCATCGCAACGGCGGTTATGGTATGGCGATTCATGCTGGCCGTAAGCAATGGGAGAAAAACTTCGGTACCGAGTTGCAGCTGCTGGAGCAGGTCCAGTTAGAGCTGGGGGTGTTCTATGCCTAAATACCTCATCACTCCTGTCGGAAAACCCCGCATGACCCGCTCTGATAAGTGGAAACAGCGTCCGCCGGTGATGCGCTATCGAATGTTTTGCGATGAAGCCCGCCTGCATGGAATCCGGGTTCCGGAGAACGGCGCCCATATCACCTTCGTTTTGCCGATGCCGCAGAGCTGGAGCAAGAAAAAGCGCGCGGCTATGGACGGCCAGCCCCACCAGCAAAAGCCCGATCTGGACAACTTAACGAAATCACTGTTGGACGCCTTGTTTGAGGATGATTCCCACATTTGGGACGCCCGGACATCAAAAATATGGGGCGAAACCGGAATGATAATTATCGAAAACATTGGAGAAAAAAATGCGTGACATGTACGAGGTAATGGACCGCTGGGGAGCCTGGGCTGCAGCTGATAGTAGTGGAGTCGACTGGCAACCAATAGCTGCTGGTTTTAAAGGTCTACTGACGCACGGTAAGAAGTCACGCCTGCAATGTGACGATGATGAGGGAATTTTAATTGATGGCTGTGTCGCACGTCTCAGGAAGTATAAGCCAGAAGAATATGAACTGATTATTGCTCACTTTGTTATTGGTATCTCGCTACGTGCTATAGCGAAGAAGAGGAAATGTTCAGATGGGACAATAAGGAAAGAATTACAGACAGCTCTTGGATTTATTGATGGGTGTCTTGCAATGCTACTTTTCTAATTTTTTACCAGTATAATGATACAAGGACACCCCCATATGTCTGACATAGTATGGTAGATCTGTTGCGGGGTGTTTAGATACTGACTTAAAACGAAGTGGAGTAGTCTCTGCCTCCAGAGAAACATCATGAACATTCGCAGAGAGATAGTTTTTCCAGTCGTTAAATTTAACAGAAGATTTATCTGCTTTAATATAAATCAGCATTCCTCCATGGTCATCTCGGTATGTACCTGTACCATATCGCTCAGTAAGCTGTATCCACCCATCATGGATATATTTTGGGCCATCCCATAGTTTAGCTTCACCGATCCATTCGAATTTACCACGTTGATGTTTCACTAAAATATCAACGTGCCCACCATGTTGTGTATCATGCTCAGCATCGTATAGGCGACCTTTTAAAAATGTTATAATACAGGAGGTTAGTTCATCTTCCCCCCATTTTTTATCTTGGTAAAAATGTTTGTTGTTTTCTAAATCCTGAATGGCATCATCTAAATCAATATATAACTGATTAACAAAAATTTCTTTTGTGGCTGCAAGTTTTCTTTGAATCATTCCACGAAAATCTGAATCGAATTTCATTAATGATTCAATATCAGCTAGGCTGAAATCATGTTCAACCATGGAGGGATTCCAAAAAATTGGACGGAGTGAAATAGGGGTAAAGATATTGGTTGAAATCATCGACCAACTCACCCGTTTCAGGGTGGTAAAATTTACCCGTATCTAAAGCATGTGAAATTAAGTCATCATCTACAGCCATTGGCTCTTCCAATGTATCATCAATATACTGAAAGTGCATATTCAAAAGATGAGCTTTATAACTCGAAAAATAATCGGCAGCCTTAATTATAAGCACATATTCTTCCGGTGTGGTTATATCAAGCCCAGTACCATTAATTAGGGTTTTATAAGTAAAATGTTTTACCTTGCGAGCATCCTCACTTGTTAAAAAGAGAAAAAGCGTGCGACAAACATAACGAGCAGGATCTTTAAAATCCTGTTCGATCTGCCTAAAAATGTCGCACATCTCTATCTTTTTCATTTTACTCCTGCTTGCTTTGCCTTTTTAGCTTCACAAGATTTAACCGATTCCAGAATTCTTTCAACAATAAAAACAATGGAGTCAATATTGTTGCAATTGCTGGCAATAGCTTCATACAACCGCTGTTTTGGGTTGTCAAGCATTGTACGCTTGCCGGGTAATGTTAGTTCGACAGACAAGATTTGTGAAGCGCTTTGCTTAAGATCCCAAATCTTACCCAGCTTAAACTTTGTGAGAATCGGACTGGCAGCTTCACCTCCATGGTGATAACTGTCACGTCGCAAACACTGTTGGCTAGGCTTTAGCTTTAATGAGCTTGTGTTGCCATCGGCTGTGATGAACGAAACGTGAGAAACACGACCATCAATCTTTTCGTATAAATCCTGTATGGAGCCAAAAAGTTCTATGGGTTTGTTCAAATTTATTCCGGCATGCTCCTTCACGAATTTATGTACTAAATGCTGTTGATATTGGGATTCTGAGCGAGGCAAAACTGACAAATCAACCGTCTGTATGAGTAACTTTTCGGATGGAAGGAGCATTACGCTGTTAAAACACTGTGTTACTTGTCGAGTTTTGCATTTTATCTCCCCTCCGTTGGCGCGCAACTCCATTCCTGCATCGCTAAGATGGGTCTGATCAAGCTCAATAACCTCAGTGTAGTATGCTTTGGAAACCAGAACTGCAGTTTCAATTTGCTTTTCATTGATGATATCGAGTTTTAACTCAGCAAAATGTATGTCGGTATCCGCGGCCAAAAGCTCTTCTTTTGAAAGAGGAGCCGGATAGGCTTTAAGAAAGCTACTTTCGTCTTTTTTTAACAAGGTAAAAGCTGACTGAATCTTTGCGACATCGTTATCCTCAAGACGGTACATAGTAAGCAATCTTGTGCCGCTGAAGATCAGGCCCTTCCAAAATTCATCAATCACTAATTTCAGTGCAGCATCCTGTTGGACCGCATGATTCATACGTTCAATGAATGGCGCTAAACCAGCCGCTGTAATGCCTAAGGAAGAGCCGAGCAATTTCCTTGTGTTTCTCCAGCCAAACCTTGAATTGATGTTTCTGACAGTTTGCTCAAGCATTAATTACACCTTAATCATATTAAAATATGGCTAAAACCCTCTAGTTACTGAGTCTACACAAAATACTAACGCGTACGCAAAAACTATCGTAAGCTGTTAAGAGTAGTCTCTTCGAAATCGGCTTAAACACCTCTTTCTACTCCCAAAAAGCGATCTCTATCAAAGATATATCCTCAGTACTTTGCTATTGCTGTTCTTCAGCTAACGCAAGGAGGAGCTGTATGGGTATTTGTGCTGCCTGTGAATGTTCTTTGAACGATTCACAAGAAGCTGTGTATAAAGGTGTAGATTGTAAGTCTTGCCCAAAATGCTCAGCAGATGCTGGAGTTCATGTGTTTTATAAAACTGAAGACTTTGGGTACAGGGATATGGGCGATGGTAGGCATATCGTTCAATCATGGTGTCCTTCTTGTCGTTCTGGAGAAAACCCATCTATTCCTGAAGCGTTCAGATGTAAGTGACGATAATAATTTTTACAAGGCTGCCATTAGGTGGCCTTTTTTTGTTCCCCCTCATTCTGAGAGGACTCGCGGCAGTAAGAGGGAGCTAAAAGTCCGATCCCGACTATTGAAGCGACAGGTAGTCTTTTATTCGCTCATTTGAGCACAAAAAAGTGCGGAGAACGACATCACTCCTCTCCGCAATAACGACTCCATCTCATGCCCGTTTGTCTTTCTTTTATCCACAAAGAGGTAAAGCCATGACTTAGGGAAATGGTAACATCTAAAAACTATTTGAAAAGTTAATTATTTTTTGCATCAGTTGGCTTTTCTTAAGGATTGTTTAATTTATTGCACTCCTTAGGGGAAAGAAGCTCCGGAAAGTATCAAACACTACAAGGCCGCCGTTTGGCGGTCTTTTTTATTTCTAGTAACAGCACCCGCACACAGCGAGGTGAGAGACCATGAAAATGAATGATTCAGGGAACATCTTCACGCAGTTCTTCGCGTGGGTAGCAGCTCTGGCTTCTGCCATTGGATTTACCACTCAGGATCTGGTGTTCATGTTCTTTGGCGCTGCTGGTTTGCTTATCTCGCTTGCCTCCTACATCAACGGGCGTGTAGATGCACACCGCAGGCGTAAAGAGGATGAGAAGCGAACAAAAATGGTCAATGACTATCTGAAAGGCGTTGGTGACAAACCCCTTCACGAACGTCCCGCAACTGCAAGCGTGGTCGTTGAGGCATTACAAAAGGAAGGTGACTGATGGGAACCAGAGCAAAATTGAGTGCTGCTGTCTTGGGGCTGGTACTCGCTGGTGCGCCAGCATCCGTCATTCTCGATCAGTTTCTGAATGAAAAAGAGGGTAACAGCCTCACGGCGTACAAAGATGGCGGTGGTATCTGGACTATTTGCCGCGGCGCCACGACGGTTGATGGTAAACCGGTTGTGCAGGGCATGAAATTGACACAGGCCAAATGCAATCAGGTGAACGCCATCGAACGCAATAAGGCTCTGGCGTGGGTTAACCGCAATATTACGGTACCGCTTACCGAACCGCAGAAAGCCGGTATCGCATCTTTCTGCCCGTACAACATAGGGCCGGGTAAATGCTTCCCGTCCACGTTCTATAAGCGCATCAATGCTGGTGACCGGAAAGGGGCCTGTGAAGCTATTCGCTGGTGGATTAAAGACGGTGGCCGTGATTGCCGATTAACCAAAGGCCAGAAGAATGGCTGCTATGGGCAGGTCGAGCGGCGCGATCAAGAAAGTGCGCTGGCATGCTGGGGGCTGGACCAATGAAAATTAATCCAGGTCTTATCGGCGTTGTCGTTATTGCTGTCCTTTCGGTCGCCCTCGTTAAGAGTTGCTCGGACGCCAGTAACCTTCAGAGCGATAACGACGTTCTGCGAAGTGACAACTCTTTGCAGGGGCAGGTGATCGCCACCCAGGCATTCAACTTCAATCGGTTCAATCAGGTTGCAGAACATGCCAATAAGCTTAACTCCCTGATCGACACCAGCACCGAAGAAACCGTAATCGAATACCGGGAGATTCTCCGCCGTGAAAAAACCTGTGATCTGCCTGTTCCTGCTGATGTCGCTGGTGGGCTGCTCAAATACGCGCACCGTTTACGTGCCAGCGCCATGCACACCGATACCAGCAGACCTGACGCAGCCGATGATCGTTCCGCTGCCGCCAGCTCAATGACGTACTGCCAGGCAGTCTTATGGATTAAGCCTCTACTGGCCGTGATTGAGAAGGGCAATAATAACTTCGCAGGTATAAGGCAGATAGAGCTGGAAAGGAAAAACTAGGGATGGCTCGTCCTTGAGCACACGGGTATTTCTGAACGACGGCTTTACCTGACATAGCAAAGCACCTTTAAATTCTAGAAAAGACTTAATATTTAACAAGCGAAGCGCATCAATCCGAAAAAAAGCCCCCACGAGGAGGGCTACCGGAGTCTCAGTTTCACATGCTCTTTTTATCGATGTTTCCCTGGAGTTGGCATTCTCCGCATCAGAGTCTTGGATATCCTGGCATGGACCCAGAGATCAACAAGCGTAAGCGGAAAGGATTAAGATTTAACTTAGGTAGATAGATTGGTGTTAGGTGCTAGGTTATCTATCTGTTCACGATATCGATGTTCAGGACCGCCAGACGAAGAAAGACATCCTGGCGCATAACAAAGCGTGGCAGACGAACTGTAGAAGAGAAAAAACAATAAAAGTTTTGAAATTTTAATTATGGAGTTAAGATAAAACCCCTATTATCAGTTTGATGTTCTTTTAAAGGTTATATTATAATCTTGCATCTTATAATAAATTGCCCTAACATCTCCTTAATTCTTAAGGAGATGTTTAATGATATATCGATTCTATAGGCGTGACGCAATTAAAACTGGAGAGTATTACTTCTCTGTTTTATGTCATGGATGCGGCCAATATATTTACGTTTTGGACGATCCTAGTAAAGGAAAGGCAGATAATCCTTTTGTAGGTGATGGTAAACTATCAATTCCATGTAATAGATGTAGCCATGACGACATATATGAACTTACAGAAATAAAAAGTATTCCTTCTACTGAAGACCTAGCTTCAACTTATCCATCTAGGGCTACAATTTCGAAATCTTCAAGAAAACCACTCATCAGAAGCTATCCTTATGCGAAGGTAACGATGGGTGTTGGTTATATTGAAGACCGGCCTAAAGCGGCTGCACTCGTAGGGAAAATAATTACTTCTTGGGCAGATATTGAAGTTCAATGCGCAAGGTTACTTTCTGTATTAATGAATACTGCTATACCAGAATCTGCTGCAGTGTTTGGATCATTAAGGAACAGTCGCTCACAATCTGATGCTTTAATTGCTGTAGCTGAAATTTCATTAAGTCAAAAAGATTTAGAGCTATTTAACGCTTTCCTCAAGAGAAAAGCTGCATTGGAGAAGGAAAGAAATGACTTGGCGCATGGATGCTTTGGGGTATCTGTAAGTATTCCTGAACATATTGTTTGGGTATCACAGTCAGATTTTCTTAATTTTTCAATAGCGCATGCCGCTGGTATTGATGGTGTTAAATTCAAAGAAAAATTATTCGTATATGAACTTGGAACTCTTGAAAGAATAGCTATGGAAATTAGTGAGTTCCATGCCCAGTTAGGTTATTTAGTGGGCCATATAAGAGCAAGTAAAGAAGGTAGAGTGGATTTTTGTAAAGAAAACTATCAAGTGCTTATTACGCTACCATTCATTAAGGAATTTATTCAGTCCCCCAAAAGGGAAAAATGATTTATGTTAGCCTCACCACCTTGGTGGGGTTTTGTTTTTTTAGGAATACCATTTCGGGAAAATATATAAACAAGTCTATAAAAACCAATGCATTCATCAGAGGTTAATAATGCATGTCACTATTGATGGTGTCCAGTATGCACCTGCCTGCACCATTTCATCGCGGATTGGCATTGCAATAACGACACACCAGCGCGCCGACGTTCTGAAACGAACGCTCGAACAGCACATGACGCACCTACCAGCCGGTACGCTGGTGGTGGTTGTAGATGATGGCTCGAAACCGGCCGCGGTAGGACCTGACGGCGTGCAGCTGCTTCGAAGAACGGTAGCCTGACCATGCGGACGTACTGCAGTAATTGAAAATTACTCTCATTTAAAAAGGTACTCCTGGCGATCCTGAACACCGAGGGGGCGACGACACGCGGAAAACGGCTAGTTTTTTGCATTTTATGGGTTTCATCATCATCCGTTTAACCTCTTGATATTTCAGTCCTGAGCATTTGCAGGATGTCGAAATGACTATTTTTTGTTCACCATCATGGATAACGAACTGAAAAATTTACGGCTGAATATCACTCAGCTGGCAGCCATTACCGATCTGCACCGCCAGACGGTCGCAGGCAAGCTGTCAAATGTGCAACCCGCACCCGGCAGCAATCCGAAACTCAAGCTTTATGCCGTCACCGATATTTTGCGAGAGCTGCTGACAAGCACCACACCGTCCGAGCTGGTGGACGTCGACAAAATGCTTCCCCCGGATCGTAAAGCCTGGTTTCAGTCGGAGCGTGAACGGCTCAAGTTTCAGCAGGAAACAGGGGAACTTATCCCCGCGTCAGAAGTGACCAGAGAATTTTCCTCCATGGCAAAAGCGATGGTTCAGGTGCTGGAGACGTTACCCGACATTCTTGAACGAGACTGCGCCATGACCCCTTCTGCAGTTGTCAGGGTGCAGCAGGTTATTGACGATCTGCGCGACCAGATAGCCCTCAAAGTTGAGCAGGCCGACTCACCGGAACAGGAGGATATGCCAGAAGAGGAGTAAATCATGCGACAGGCCACGGCAGCGGAAGTCAGGCGTAACGCTTCCGTCATTCTCAAAGCCCCGCGCCGTATGCCTGTGGCTGAGGCGGTTCAAAAATTTATGCGCGTACCTATGGGAGCCGGTAACTCGGTACCCTGGGACCCTGCTGTCGCTCCCTATGTGATCGAGCCGATGAACTGCCTCGCGATGCGTGAATACGATGCGGTGGTGTTTGTTGGTCCGGCACGAACGGGGAAAACGATCGGTCTGGTGGATGGCTGGGTTGTATACAACATTGTCTGCGATCCGTCCGATATGCTCGTCGTTCAGATGACCGAAGAGAAAGCCCGCGAGCATTCAAAAAAGCGACTGGCCCGAACCTTCCGTGTCAGTCCCGAAGTGGCGAAACGCCTGAGCCCGTTGCGAAACGATAACAACGTGCATGATCGTACTTTTCTGGCGGGGAACTACCTCAAGATTGGCTGGCCTTCCATCAACATTATGTCCTCGTCAGATTTCAAATGTGTAGCGCTGACGGATTATGACCGCTTCCCTGAGGACATCGATGGTGAGGGTGACGGTTTTACCCTGGCCTCCAAACGTACCACGACGTTTATGTCCGCCGGGATGACCCTGGTGGAATGTTCGCCAGGCCGGGACATTCGCGACAGCAAATGGCGCCGCAAGTCTCCTCATGAAGCGCCACCAACAACAGGCGCGCTTTCTCTGTACAACCGTGGCGATCGCCGTCGCTGGTACTGGCCGTGCCCGCATTGCGGTGAATATTTCCAGCCGGCGATGGAAGCGATGACTGGCTACCGCGATGAACCGGATCCGGTAAAAGCCAGTGAGTCGGCTCATCTGCTTTGTCCGCACTGTAACAACGTTATCTCCGCAGATAAAAAGCGCGAGCTTAACGGAGTGGGTGTCTGGCTGCGTGAAGGTCAGCGTATTGACCGTGACGGCAATATTTCCGGTGAGCCACGCCGTTCGCGCATTGCGTCGTTCTGGATGGAAGGACCCGCAGCCGCGTATCAGACCTGGGCGCAGCTGGTGTACAAGCTGCTGACAGCTGAGCAGGAGTATGAGGCCACTGGTAGTGAAGAAACCCTCAAGGCGGTGATCAATACCGACTGGGGTCTGCCGTACCTGCCGCGCGCAGCCAGCGAACAGCGGCGCGCCGATGTGCTGATGCAGCGGGCGGAGGATTACGGTAAACGCCTGGTCCCGCCTAAGGTGCGTTTCCTGCTGGCGGCCGTGGACGTCCAGGGCGGCAAAAAGCGGCGTTTCGTCGTGCAGATTATCGGTTATGGCGAAAACGGTGAACGCTGGCTGGTGGACCGTTACAACATCCGCCAGTCGCTGCGCTGTAATGAGCATGGCGAAGCGGAGCCTGTTCACCCCGGCGCGTATCCGGAGGACTGGCAGCTGCTGGTCTCCGATGTGCTGGAAAAAACCTACACGCTACAGTCTGACCCGGCGCAGCGTATGCCGGTGCTGGCGATGGCCGTCGACAGCGGCGGTGAAGACGGCGTGACGGACAACGCCTATAAATTCTGGCGCCAGTGCCGGCGCGATGGCCTGGGTAAACGTGTTTACCTGGTTAAGGGCGACAGCATAAAGCGCCAGAAAATCATCACCAAAACCCACCCGAACAATACCGAACGCAGCGACCGTCGCGCCGACGCGCGCGGTGAGGTGCCGGTGTATCTGCTGCAGACCGACCTGCTCAAGGACCAGCTCAGCAACAACCTCGATCGCGAAACGCCAGGTGCGGGATATATCCATTTCCCCGACTGGCTGGGGGAGTGGTTCTACGAGGAACTGACCTATGAAGAGCGCGGCGTGGACGGCAAATGGCGAAAACCCGGTAAGGGCGCCAACGAAGCCTTTGACCTGTTCTGCTATGCCCACGCCGTGGCGGTCCTGCGCGGCTACGAAAAAATCCGTGACTGGGAAAAGCCGCCGGCATGGGCTGAGCCGCAGGATCTGAATCCAAATATTCATGAAGGGGAACGCCCCCGGGAGATAACCGTGAAAAAAACAAAGCCCGTTCAGACGCCTGTTAAGGCTGAGCCTGAAAAGGGTACCGAACTGTCCGGCAACTGGCTGGGATCTTCCGGCAAGGGAGGCTGGCTGTGACGAAAGACGATATCTGGAGAACGCTGCTGATGGTGCGTCAGGCCTACCAGGATTCGCTGGATGGCAAGAGTATCTCCTTTACAGGCGTAAACGGTCGCGCCATTACCAACCACGATCCGAAAGCGTTGCGCGAAGAGCTTGATTACTGGGAGCGGCGCTGGCGGGCGGTCAACTGCCGCGGCGGTTCGTACAAACTCGCTAACTTTCTGTAAGGCGTTCTATGGGCATTCTTGAAAGAACACTGGGAGCGATTTCCCCCGGGTGGGCTGCGGCGCGCGCGAGGGACAGACTCCGGCTTAATGCGTATGAAGCGGCAAACCCGTCAAGGCTGCATAAGGCCAAAAAGCAAAGCCAGTCAGCGGATACCTCGGTATTTGCGGCGGGTCAGTCCCTGCGGGAGCAGGCCCGGTGGCTCGACGAAAACCACGACCTGGTGATCGGGCTGTTCGACAAAATGGAAGACCGGGTGATTGGTGCCCACGGCATCCATGTTGAGCCTCAGCCTCTCGATCTGGAGGGAAACCTCCATTCAGATTTCGCCGGGCAGCTCTCGGCGCTCTGGGCGGAGTGGTCCGTGCGTCCTGAGGTGACCGGCATGTTTACCCGCCCGGAGGCTGAACGTCTGCTTTTACGGTCTGCACTGCGCGACGGTGAAGTGTTCACGCAACTGGTCAGGGGAAACGTACCCGGCCTGCAGCACGCCACCTCCGTACCGTTCTCGCTGGAAATGCTGGAGGCGGATTTTGTGCCGTTCAACCTGAACAGCACCTCAGGTAAGCAGGTTCGCCAGGGCATTATTGTGAACGACTGGGGGCGCCCTGTCGGGTACCGGGTTTATAAATACCACCCGGCAAACATGACGCGGTTCAGCGCCGAACTCAAAACCGTCTCCGCTGACAACATGCTTCACCTGGCGCAGCGCAAGCGCCTGCACCAGCTGCGCGGTATCAGCCTGATCCACGGTGTGATCACCCGCCTTTCGGACATCAAGGATTATGAAGAGAGCGAGCGCGTGGCCGCCCGTATTGCCGCCGCGCTGGGGTTCTATATCAAGCGCGGCGATGCGCAGTCTCTTGGCGATGACGGTGAGTTTTCAACGCCCGGGGGTCAGCGTCACTACGATATCGCGCCGGGTATGATTTACGACGAACTCCGCCCCGGCGAAGACCTTGGCATGGTGGAGTCAAACCGCCCGAACGTTCACCTCTACGAGTTCAGAAACGGGCAGATGCGGGCCGTGGCCGCGGGTACACGCGGCAGTTATTCCAGCATTGCCCGGGACTATAACGGCACCTACAGCTCCCAGCGTCAGGAGCTGGTGGAAAGCTTCGAAGGTTACAACGTCCTGCAGCAGTGGTTTGTGGGTCAGCACAGTCGGCCCGTTTACCGCGCATGGCTGGCGATGGCGTTACTGAGCGGCATCAAAGTCCCGACGGATGTGGATCCGAATTCTCTCTATAACGCGCTTTATCTCGGGCCGGTGATGCCCTGGATTGATCCGGGTAAAGAGGCCAACGCGTGGAAAGCGATTGTGCGTGGTGGCGCGGGTACTGAAGCGGAATGGGCGAGGGCCAGGGGAAAAAACCCTCAGGAGGTTAAGCGCCAGCGACTGCGTGAAACTGAATTTAACCGTAAACACGGGCTGGTGTTTGATTCCGACGCCGCCAATGACAAAGGAGCGATGCCAGATGCAACGGCAAAACCAGACGATACCCGGCGTGAGCCGGACGATGATGATTAACCCCCGCGCCAGCCTGGCGGGTGTCGATGCGGCAAACGGCCAGTGCTGGTATGAAATCCGCGCGCTGGCTGCCGGACGGGTCGAAATCTTCCTTTATGACGTGATCGGCGGCTGGGGCATCACTGCCCAGCAGTTCGTCTCTGACTGTAAGGAGGCGGGGGTGTTTGAGGCCAGCGCGGTGGATTTGCATATCCACAGCCCGGGTGGCGATGTCATGCAGGGATTTGCCATCTACAACACCCTGTCGCGGCTGAAAGCAAAGATGGATATCTGGGTGGATGGCGTGGCGGCCAGTATGGCCTCGATGATTGTCTGCCTGCCCGGCGCCACGGTGCACATGCCGGAGAACGCCTGGATTATGGTGCATAAACCGTGGGGCGGCATTGCCGGTGACTCTGACGACATGCGCGACTATGCCGCCTGGCTTGACCGGAATGAAGCCCTGATGCTCAGCGCCTACATGAACAAAACCGGACTGGGACAGGAGGAGCTGGAAGCGATGCTAAAAGCAGAGACCTGGCTTAACGGTGCCGAAGCGGTGGAAAAAGGTTTCGCCGACACGCTTGAACCTGAACTGCAGGCCGCGGCCTGTGTGAATGAAAATAAACTGAAGGATTACCAGAACATGCCAGAACAGATTAAATCCCTTTTTGCGCCGCGCGCCGAAGCTCCGGTGAATCAGCCACAGCAGCCTGCCCCTGTACAGCAGCCCGCGCAGGTACAGGCAAACCTGAACCCGCCAGCGCCACAACAGCCCGCGCCGCAGATGACAAACATCGATATCACCGCGCTGGCCCAGCAGCTGCAGCAGCAGATGCAGACGGCGAACGCGGAGCGCGTGAATACCGTCTCAGCCGTGTTTGAGGCGTTCCCGGCCTTCGCGACGCTGAAGGCGGAATGTCTTGCCGACTTCACCTGCAACGCCGAAAAGGCCCGTGACAAACTGCTGCAGGCGCTGGCGGCGGGTACCACCCCGAGCGCCGGTCCGGGGGCCATTCACCTCCACGCCGGCAACGGTAATCTGGTCGGTGACTCCATCCGTGCGGCTATCATGACCCGTGCGGGTTATGCGCAGGCCGAAAAAGATAACGCCTACAACGGCTATACCCTGCGTGAGCTGGCGCGTGCCTCCCTGGTGGATCGTGGAATTGGCATTTCTGGTCATGCGGCGCCGCTGGCGATGGTCGGACTGGCGTTCACCCACAGCAGCAGCGATTTCGGCAATATCCTGATGGATGTGGCGCATAAAGCCGCGCTGATGGGCTGGGATGAGGCCAGCGAAACCTTTGACCAGTGGACCCGCAAGGGCACGCTGACCGATTTCAAAACCGCGCACCGCGTCGGCCTGGAAGCCTTCCCGACCCTGCGTAAGGTGCGCGCCGGGGCGGAATATAAGTATGTCACGCTGAAGGATCGCGGGGAACCTATTGCCCTGGCAACTTATGGCGAACTGTTCAGCCTTGACCGACAGACCATCATCAACGATGACCTGGACATGCTGACCCGCATTCCGATGGCGATGGGCGGCGCGGCGCGCGCCACCATCGGTGATCTGGTATGGGCGGTGCTGACCAGCAACCCGAAAATGTCGGACGGCAAGCCGCTGTTCCATGCCGATCACGGAAACCTGGTGGCAGCTGACCTGAGTATCGAAGGGCTGGATTCCGCACGTCAGGCGATGCTGCTGCAGAAATCCGGCGATCGCCGCCTGAACATTCGCCCGGCCTTTATGCTGACGCCGGTGGCGATTGAGTCACGCGCGAATCAGTTGATCAAATCGGCCAGCGTGCCAGGTGCGGATGCCAACAGCGGCATTTCCAACCCGATCCAGAACTTCGCCACGGTACTGTCTGAGGCGCGACTGGATGACAGCAGCCCGACCGATTATTACCTGGCAGCCGCGAAGGGGCGCGACACCATTGAGGTGGCCTATCTCGACGGCATCGACACCCCGTATCTGGAGCAGCAGCAGGGCTTCACCGTTGACGGTGCCGCCTTCAAGGTGCGCATCGATGCCGGGGTGGCCGCGCTTGATCACCGCGGCATGGTGAAAGTGACCAAAAAATAACAACCGTCTTCTGACGGTTTTTTTATATCCGGGGGCGGCCTGTGTCGTCCCGTAACTTTGCGGAGATGAACAATGGCGAAAAATTATTATCAGGATGGCACCACCATGGACTGGAGCAACAGCACGGGTAAGGACGTGAAATCCGGCGATCCGGTGGCGGTCGGGCAGTTTATGGGCGTGGCGCACGGGGATATCCCGGACGGCGGTCAGGGCGTTCTGCATACCATGGGGGTTTTTGTGCTGCCTAAAGTCGAGGCCGAAACCTGGCAGCGTGGTACAAAACTGTACCTTAACGACACCGGGCTGCTGACGGCGGTGAAGCCTGCCGACGATGAACTGGTGGTGGCGGGCACCGCGTGGATCACCAACAACCCGGGTGAAACCGAAACCCGCGTGCGCCTGGGGTTCTGATGAACCGCTTTCGTCAACGCCTGTTAAAAGCGGATGCCCGGATCTCCCGGGCATTTGCCGAAGAGGTGCCTGCTGTCCTCTCCATCGGCAGTGAGCTGCGTCCTGTTACCGTGATTTTTGAAACGCCGGATGCGCCGGTTGACGTGCCCGGCGGGGGACAGATTCAGGATCGGGCCCCGGCATTCAGCGCGATGACCGCCGATATAGCGGGGCTTGAGAAGCACCATGAGGTGGAAATTAACGGTACCGCTTACCGCGTAACGCACGTTGGTGCTGATGAAGAAGGGCGGACCCGCGTCACCCTGGCTTATGGCGCACCGGGTAAACCGCAGCCGGAAATCAATAAGTGGAGCTGATATGGCGCGTGAATCCAGACTGCGACGGGATTTGCCCGTCGATATTGATGTGGATGCCATCTGGCGGATTGCGGAGCACATCGGTGCCACTCATAAGCAGTTTCGGGCGGCGTATTCCCGCGCGCTGAAACGCACCGCCGCCACATTACGTAAAAAAGCCATGGCGGACCTTAAAGACGGGCTGGCACCCCGCAGTCTGAATTTGGTCCGCCGGCGTCTGCTTTCTTTTCGTCTTGATCGCGCCTCTCTGTCAAAACTGGATAACTTTCGGCTCTGGTTCGGCCTGAACGCCATCAAGGTAAAAGACCTGAAAGGCAGGATTAACGGGCGGGTAAGGCCTCACCATACCCGGCGGGATAAATCCACCGGACGGTTTATTAAGGCGCGGCGCCAGGCAGAAAACGCGGGCTTTACGCCAAAAGGGAGTCTGCTTTCACCGCGCACGTATGAAAACGGGGAGGTGGCACGATCCCGTCGGGAAAACAGGAGAACGGTGGTCATTCGCGATCCTGACACCCGGCGGACCCGCGAAGCGGAAATTGATATTTATGAGCCGATGCTGAACTACATCGAAGATAACGCCTTTGCCGAGGCGATGGAGATTTTCATGCATCACTTTGAAACCGATCTGCGCGGGCGTGTGAAAGCCCGTATTTCTGTCTGAGGTAAACCATGGCTGAGCCATTGCTGCTGGGGCAGTATCACGATGCTGTCACCGGCGCGCTGAAAAATATTGCCTGGGTGCGCGACGCCGATGCCTATCCGGAAAAAAATGTCCCCCGCTTTACCGGGCTGACAACCCCGGCGGTGTATTTCTCCATTAACGGCTGGGAGCAGGGCGGGGGCAACGAGGGGCAGCTCAACGTCACCCTGTCCTGCGATTTGTATGTCGTGGTGGATGCGGCCGGCGCGGGCGTCAGCCGGCCGGAGATTTTTCTGCGCACGGCGGCCGCGGATATCACCCAGTGGATTGATGGCCAGCTGTTCGGGCTGACGAGTCTGGAGCCGGCCGTGTTTATCGATGCGGCACGCGATGAATTTGATCCGCGCATGGATGATTATCTGGTCTGGCGCATTTCATATACGCAGTCAGCGGCCTTTGGCGCGGATCCGTTTGCGCAGAACAATGCCCCGCTGAGCGCGGTCTGGCTTGGTAAGGCACCGGATATCGGTCGGGCACACGTGGATGATTATCAGCTGATTTACGAGGCGAAACCCGATGAGTGATATCGAGGGCGATTTACAGCGCCGCCTGGCAAACATTGTCCGGCGCGGGGTTATTCATTCCGTTAAGCATGACGGCATACCGAAGTGCCGGGTGGATCTGGGCGACATCACCACCACCTGGCTGCCGCTCTGCCAGGGCTTTTCGGGGACTAACCGGGCTGACTCCAATCCGTATGCGGTCGGGGATGCGGTCACGGTACTGTCGGAGGCGGGCGAGCTGAATAATGGCCGGGTGTTTCCCGGCTGGAATACCGGCAGTCTGCCGGTGCCGGAGGGCAGCGACAGCGAGCATATCACCCGCTACGGCGACGGTACCGAGATCCGCTATGATCGTGCCGCGCATGCCCTGACCATCACCCTGGCGGAGGGCGGGAGCTACAAAATTATCGGAAAAGGCACGCTGGACGGTCCGGTGGAGATTACCGATACCCTTACCGTGCAGGGCGTTACGCAAATTAATGCCAACACGAACGTGGCCGGAAATATCGGTGCAACCCAGGAGATTTCAGACGGTACCGGGAAAATGAGCGGGATCCGCGAAACCTATAACCGCCATGACCACAAAGAAAATGGTGACGGCGGTGGTACCACAAATCCCCCCAATCAAAAAATGTGACCTGCCGCGGCAGGTTTTTTTATGCCTGGAGAAAATGAATGGCGAATTTACATGGTGTGGAAACGATCGAACTGTCATCCGGTACGGTCGCGGTCACGACAATCCAGACGGCCATTATCGGTCTGGTGGGTACCGCGCCCGATGCCTCTGCCGGGACGCCGGCAGCGGGTACCGTCGGGACGCCTATTCTGGATAACGTAGTGGAGTTTGCTGCAACGATTGCCGGCAGGGCGGGCAATGTTCTGCTGGTTGAGGCGGTAGCCGGTATTCCTGATGAAGAAAATCCCGTGGCGATTGACACTTCTGCCGCCTGGGATGCGACAGCATTAACGCTGACCATCACGCTGGGCTGTGATGAGTCCGGCAAGATGACGGCAACGCCAGCAGAGGTAGTTACGGCCGTGGGTGCGGTGGCGGATGTGAAAGTGACCGCGAAGGGTACCGGCAGCGGTATTGTCACGCCGTTCAGCCTGCAGTTGTCTGGTGGTGAAGATGAGCCGTTCCCGCTGAATACGCCGGTGGCAATTGTCGGTACCACGATGCTCTCCCGCCTGGGTGAGAAGGGCTCGCTGAAGCCGGCGCTGACCGAAATTAACGATCAGCGTAATGCCCTGACGGTAGTGGTGCGTGTTGCTGAAGACGCTGACGCCGTGAAACAGCGGGCTGCGGTGCTGGCAGGTATTGGCGCGCTGTCATCGGCGAAATCGGTCACAACGTACCAGCCCCGTATCATCATCGCGCCGGGCTTCAGTGAAGATGATGCCGTGGGCAAGGCGCTGGAAACCGTTGCTGGCAAACTGCGGGCAGTGTCGTATGTAGACTGTGAGTCCGGCGCCACGCTGCAGGAAGTGGTCCAGCGGCGTCAGTCCTATGGCATGCGCACTGAGCTGCTGCGCCCGCGCGTTCAGGTCAGCAATGCCGACGGCCAACTGGTCTACCGCCCGTATTCAGCGTTTGCGGCAGGGCTGCGCGCCCGTATCGACTTCGAAAAGGGATGGTGGTGGAGCAAATCCAACCAGGACATTAACAATATCCTCGGCGTGGAGCAGATCGACGAGTTCATTCTCGGCGATGAAAACTGTGATGCCAACCTGCTTAACATGCAGAACGTCTCCACCATCATCCGCCGGGCCGGGTTTAAGCACTGGGGCAACCGTCTGTGTGGCACCAACCCACAGTGGCGCTTCGAATCGGTTCGCCGTACCGCTGACGTCATCGAGGACAGCATTCAGGAAACGATGCTGGAATACGTTGACCGTCCGCTTGACCGTGAAAATGCCGACGACATTATCGGCACCATCAACGCCTATATGCGCCAGCTGGTCGGGCTCGGTGCCATCTTCGGCGGTCGTGCCTGGCTCGATGAGGAGCTTAACACCGCTGAGAGCATGGCGGCGGGCGTGCTGTATATCAACTATGACTTCGGTCCGAAATCGCCGACTGAGCTTATCAGCCTGCGCGTCCGGGTGAATAACAACTATGCGCTTGAGGAGATGCTGGCAGCATGAGCGAGAAAAACACGTTACGCGTCTGGACCTTCTTCCGGGAGGGGATCCGTATTCAGGGCGCGCATGAATTTACGCCGCCGGCACTGTCTATTGTCAAAACAGATCTGCGCACCGGCGCGCAGGATGCACCTTCTCCCGTGGATGATGGTATGGAGGCACTGACCTGCCAGCTGAAATTTTACGGGGTGGACGTGGATATGCTGACCGCCTTCGGTTTTGTCAGTGGCAGCCGTCCGCGCTTTACGGCGTATCAGGGGTATCTGGCGAATGGTACCGCGCTGGGCACCATCGAGGAGATCGAGGGCTTTGTTCATACCGTCACCCCGGATGCACGGGGCAAGGACAGCCTCTCGGAAAACGCTGTCACGGTGGATATCGCCGTGAGCTATTACCGCCAGACGAAAGATGGCCGAGAACTCTTTGCCATTGATACTGAGCGATTCGCGCGGCGGGTTAATGGCGTGGATGTTCTGTCCGGCCTGGCGGCCAAAGTCCGCCTTTAATTAAAAAAACTGACAACGGCCTGCGGGCCGTTTTTTTATGGAGATAAACATGTCTTTTCCAGGTGAAACCCGCGTTATTAAACTGTATTCCCCCGTCACGCTTGAAAATGGCAGTGCGCTCAACCAGGTGACGCTGCGTGAGCCGCTTGTGCGTGACCGCATCACCTTTTCCAAGGACCGCGGCAGTGAAGAAGAAAAAGAAGCGCGCATGATTGCGCTGCTGTGCAACCTCAGCGAGCAGGATATCTGGCAACTGACGGCGGCGGATTATGCGCAGCTGCTGGACGCGTTTAATGTTTTTATGCTCCCGCCCGCGGAGCGACCGAAAAAGGCCTGATCCGGGCGATACGCTTTCTCGGGCGGCGTCTGCATTTTTCAATGACGGAATACCTGGATATGCCGTTCAGCTTGTTTTCTGATTTTCTCACCGACGAAGTGGAGGCGGTAAATCGTGGCCGGATTAAGCCAGAACCTTAAGGCCGTCATTACCTTTGGCGGCAATATCGACAGTTCATGGAGCCGTTCAGCGAACGGCCTGCAAAAGAGCCTGAAGGACGTCGGGAAGCAGTCAGAAAAGCTGACGAAAGACCAGGCGAAGCTGGCAGCGGAAATCAAGCGGGCAAAGCTCGCCGGGCAGAGTCTTGGCGAGCTTAAACGGCGTTACAGCGACGTATCCCGTGAAATTCGCAAAACCGAAGCCGAGCAGCAGAAACTTAACCAGCAGATGCAGAAGGCACAGCGGCTGGCGGCCTTCAAGGGGGCCGGTAAGGGGCTGTTTCGCCGCGGATTGGGTATCGCCGGTCAGCTGGGTGGCATGGTGGCGCCGGGGCTGGCGATCGGCGGCGGCGGGGTGGTGGCTTCCGCACTGGGCACCCTGATTGCCCCGGCGGCCACCAATGCGGAGACGGCCCGGCGTGCCGGCGTGGCGAAAAGCTATGGCGTGGATATTCCGACGTTTGATGCCTGGGACACGCTCGCAAAACAGTACGACATGAACGGGGAGAACATCGGCGATCTGTTCGAGGAGTATCTGCACAAGGCGGGGGAGTACAAGCAGAACGGCAAGCAGGGATCGCTGCAGGACGCGTTTGAAACGCTGGGCTTTAAGGCGGGTGATTTTGCCGGGCTCAGCGATATGGCGCAGTTTGAGAAAATCGTCGAGCGTGCGCTCAGCCTGCAGGATGAATCGAAAGCCTCTTTTGCGCTGGATTCCCTGTTTGGCGGTGAGGCCAGCAAACTGCTGATGCTGCTGAAGCAGTCTGGGAAGAGTTACCGCGATCTGATAGACGAGCAGCGCCGGTATAACCTGGTCACGAAAGAGGGCGCTGAAGGTGCAATGGAAGGCAATCGCGCCATTACCAACCTGCAGACCGTCTTCTCCTCTGCGGTGGCGGAAATCTCCGGCCAGCTGGGTAACGAACTGGCACCGGATGTGCGCCGCCTTACTGATGATCTGGCGGAGTGGTTTAAAGGCGGTGGGATCAAGCGCATTGTCAGTTTCCTGCGCAATGATCTCTATCCGGGCGTGCTGACGTTCGGGCAGGGAATTGTCTTTGTCGGGAAGGTGGCGTACGCGCTGGCAAAAAAACTGTCCTGGCTGCTGCCGGATGAGCGAAGCGATCAGCGGGATGTCCTTAAATCTCTGGCCATGACCGGCTCGGTCGATATTGCCCGGATGACGGCGCAGCGAAACGGCCAGGGAGAATGGTTTGAACAGCAGCTGAAGGAAAAGCCGGACCTGCCTGACGATGTGAAAAAATCTTACCGGGATACGCGGGGCTTTTTCCGTGATGACGAGGAGACATTCAACACCACCCTCGATAAGTATCTGCCCCCTGAGAACAGCGGCGGATTGTTCGGGCCGGATGGGTTAATGAAGCCGGTACAGCAGCCTGTCATGCCCGGTACCAGCCCGACGGTATGGGATAATTACCCCCGGACCCTGCTGGCGCCATTACCGCCAGAAACATCTCTGCAGGTGGTACCGGGTATAACGGAGAAGGATACACCCCGGCAGACTGCCGTACCGCGTACCGTCCCGCTTTCCGGTACTGCTGACGACGGCCGGGGGAATGCCGGTACGGATGCGGAAGGTCGCTGGGATATGTTGTTGCAGAAACTCGATGCAGCGGACGCCGCACCCGCGCCACGGCAACTGACAGACAACCGCCGGTTCGAATACCGGTTTGAAATTCACGGCGCACCGGGGCAGGACGAACGGGGCATTGCTGATGAGGTGGAGGCTGTGACGAAAAGCAGCCCGGCTTTTACGGGTAATAGCAGCATGCTGGACGGAGGGCAAATCTGGTGAGTGAAATCATTCCTGTCTTTGAAGATTTCGGGCAGGCAGGTGCCAGCGCAGCGCGTGGTGCACAGGCCGCCCGGGTGATGATGATGCTGGGCGATTTCGCCTTTTCCATCGATACCACGGCGTATAACCAGCTGACCCGTGAGGCCAGCTGGCGATGGAGCGAGCAGGAGCGTATCGGCAAACAGGACCTGCTGCAGTACACCGGCAAGCCAGGGCGAACCGTCCGACTTGAAGGGGAATCGCATGCCTTCTTCCGTAAGGGGGTGGATGCCGTTAACGATCTCTACGATCTGGCCGACCAGAACAAGCCACAGCAGCTGGTTAGCGGTGAAGGGGATGTGCTGGGCTGGTGGGTAGTGATCGACTTTTCCGACACGACAAACCGTTTCCTGCCCGGTGGCGGCCACCGAAATAAAAACTGGACGATGACGCTGAAACATTATGCCGACGATATATCAAACCCGTGACGGTGATGTACTGGATGCTGTCTGCGCGTTGCATTACGGCACGGAAAACCTGTCTTTTATCGTGACACAGGTGCTTGAAGCGAATCCGGGGCTGGCTGATGCCGGCGCGGTTTACCCGTCAGGCCTCTTTATCACCCTGCCGGATCTGGCATCGCCGGTTCAGGATTCCGCCTTCAGCCTGTGGGATTAATATGACTGAACAGATTGTTAAACCGGAATACGCGCCGGCGTTCAGCGTCAGCGCGGAAGGAAAGGATATCACCCGCGGGCTGCAGCAGAGCTTGGCAGAGATGACACTGACCGATTACGGCGGCGCCACGGCAAAAGCGGACGAGCTGAAAATCACGTTACTCTCAGAAACCCTCCCTTTACCGACAAAAGGCGCGCGGTTACGCGTGGCTCTGGGCTTCAACGACCAGCTGGTGGATAAGGGCTGGTTCGTGGTGTCCGGCGTCGGCAGCAGTGGTCCGCCACGGCGCGTGGATATTTATGCCACGGCCGCCCCCATGAACGCGCAGAAACAGCCCGGCGATGTGCTGAGCCAGAAAACTCGAAGCTGGGATAATCTGCGGCTGGCCGACCTGGTTAAAACCGTGGCCACCGAAAACGGTCTGGTACCGAAAGTGGCCACAGAGCTTGCGAATATCCATATTGACCATGTTGATCAGGTGGCAGAGTCTGACGCCAACCTGCTGACCCGGCTGGCCCGTACCTGGAACGCCGTCAGCAAACCCTCCGGCGGATACTGGCTTTTTCTCCGGCAGGGCGCAACGGCTAAGGCTTCAGGTGAGCAGACCGGGGAACTGGTTATCACTCCGGAGGAAGTTTCAAACTGGTCATACAGTGAGGGCGAGCGGGGGAGCTCCACGGGGAAAGCAACCGGCAGCAGCGGTAAGTCATCAGGCAAAATTGGTGTGCGCTATTACGATGAAGCGGACGGAAAGACCAAAACCACCACGGTTGACCATGACGGCCCCTCGATGGCGAATCCCTATACCCAGCCCGCAAAGACCACTGCTGACCAGCAGGCCAAATCGAAAAAAACGCAGGCCCGGCGCAATGAGCAGAAAATGACGGTGACGGGACCGTGCCGCCCGAAACATGTCCCGCTTACGGCAGAATCCGGCGTCTCCACGTCCGGCTTTGGCGAGCGGGAAGATCGTACTTGGGTGGTGGAATCTCTGGTCTATTCCCTCACGCCTGCCGGTTTCAGCTACACGTATAACCTGGTAGTTGATATCCGCAAGCCTGCGAAATCCTCTAAAAAATCCGGCAGCAAGGATAAAACCGGCCCGGATTATTTCGGTTAACTCTCCGCCACCTGGCGATCCTCATACGGAAAAACATTATGAACGGTGTAAACAGCCGGACCGGTAAACGCCTGTCCGGCAGCGATCATTTGCGCCAGTCCGTCAGCGATATCCTCTCCACGCCGCTCGGCAGCCGCATTCTGGTGCGTGATTACGGCAGTGACCTGTTTTCGCTGGTGGACAACCCTCGCGACGATCTTACCCGGTTGCGGATTATCGCGGCCACGGCCTCAGCCTTGGCGCGCTGGGAGCCACGACTGCAGGTAAGACGTGTGATCGTCTCTTTCCCGGCAGATGGAACGGGCTGCGTCGTGGATATCGAGGGGATCAACAAAGAGAACAATCTTCCCGTCAGCACCGGAGGCATACAGATTTATGGCAAGTAGTTACGACATAATTAACCTGTCCGCCCTGGCGGTGCCGGATGCCATCGTGGTACCGGATGCTGCAGATATTTTTACCCGCTGGCTGGCGCGCCTGCGCGAACTGGATCCGGCATTTGATGCGCTGGTGGAATCTGATCCGGCGTTTAAACAGGGTGAAATCAACGCCTACCAGCTCACCCTGGCGTTTCAGCGCGTCAATGACGCGGTACGCGCAGTTTTCCTTGCCAGCGCCAGAGAAGCCGATCTCGACCAGATTGGCGCGGGCTTTAACGTTTCCCGCCTAGTGATAAATCCCGGCGATCCGGATACCGTGCCGCCTGTCGATCCTGTCTATGAAGATGATGACGCTTTCCGTGAGCGAATACAGCTATCGTGGGCACAGCTGAATACGGCAGGAGCGCGCAACGCGTACCGTTTCCATGCCAAATCAGCAGATAACGATGTGCTGGATGCAGATGCTTATGGACCTGAAACCCATAACCGCCCCGGTGAGGTGGACGTGTATGTTCTGTCACGAACCGGTAATGGTGAGGCCAGTGCTGTCCTGATTGACACTGTGGTTAATAAGCTCAGTGCAGATGAAGTCAGGCCGCTGACTGATTATGTCAGTGTCAAAAGTGCCACCATCGCCAGCTATGAAGTGACCGCAGAACTGGATATACCCGACGGGCCGGATGCACAGACGGTACTCGAAAATGCGATCAGCACGCTGACCAGCTACACCCTGCTTGCACACCGAATTAACGCCCTTGTGCCCCTTTCCGCAATTTACGCTGCACTCCAGCAGCCCGGTGTCTCCAGAGTAAGACTGACAAACCCGATCGCAGATCTTGAAGCGGCCGCAGGGCAGGCACCCTGGTGCAGTGCGATAAACGTCACCCGCAAAGGAGGTTCCGGTGGATAAATTCCGCTCCCTGCTGCCGCCCTCCGCCATTCAGCCTGAGCGGGCACTGGAGCAGGCCAGCTCTGAGCAAATCACCGCGCTGGATACGGACATGGTGCGTAACGTGAAAAACGCTGATACCTGTCCGGCGCATCTGCTGCCCTGGCTTGCCTGGGAATATGCGGTGGATTCCTGGGAGGACGCCTGGACTGAGGCGGAAAAGCGCCAGGTGATTAAGGATGCCGCCTATGTTCATCAGCATCGCGGTACTGCCGGTGCCGTCCGACGCTCGCTGAGCGCCGTCAGTCTCCCGACGACCGTTGTGGAATGGTGGGAGGATGAACCCCGCCAGGCACCCTACACGTTTCGGGTTGAGGTTTACAGCCTTCAGGAAGTTGATGATGCGTTATATCAGCGCATACGGCGGCAGGTGGATAAAGCCAAAAACCTGCGCAGCCTGCTGACCACCATCGATGTGATCGCCGACCTAGGCGCTAAGGGAACCTATTATACCGGCGGCGCTGTTACCGCCTGGATTGATATTGATATTAAAGCCGGAGAATAACCATGGCTGAGAAGTATTACAGTATTCTGACAAACAGGGGCAAGGAGCTGGAGGCGCAGTCCTCTGCCACAGGGAAGCCCGTCATTATTAAAGATTTTGTGGTGGGTGATGGCAATGGTCAGTCCGTCATACCTGACCCGGCGTTAACCACCCTGGTTCATGAGGTTTATCGATCCGGAATTTCTGCATTACAGGTCTCACCGGATCAGGCGAATCAGTTTTTTGCGCAAATTGTGCTGCCTGCTGACGTTGGCGGATTTGTGGTTCGCGAGGTCGGGTTACTGACCGATGCCGGTGAACTCTATGCTGTGGCAAACTGCGCCGCGATTGAGAAACCGGTAAGTGGCATCAGCGTCAAACTCCAGTTTCGGCTTGCCGTGTCAGAAACGGCAGATATCGAGCTGAAGATTGCAACCGGAGACGGGTTGTTCCTTCGCCAGGATGCGAATCTGGGTGATGTGAAGGATGTTGTCGAATCGCGCAAAAATATTGGACTGAAAGGTGCGGCAATACTGGATGTCGGAACAACGCAGAACACTGTCGCAGCCGGTGACGACAGCCGCATCGTTAATGCATTGCAGAAAGAAAAGAACCTTTCTGATTTAACCGACGCTGATGCCGCCAAAGTACATCTCGGCCTCGGTAGTATCGCCACAAAGAGCAAAGATGAATATATATTAAAATCCGGCGACAGTATGGAGGGGCCTCTTGGTTTAACCCAGACCTCTTCATTCGGTGTGGGCACCAAAAACACAATTGGTGGCAGCTCCATTGCAATCGGGGATAACGACTCGGGCTTTAAGTCCAATGGCGACGGCATTATTGGACTGATGGCCAACAGTGTTTTAGCCGGGTATTTTAATGAAGATGAGCTTCAGCATAGTGCCAGAATACTGACAAAAATCTTCCAGATTATTGAAGATAATAACGGGACGGCGGGGGCGGGAGGTCTTGGAGCGCAGCTTACCAGCGGCGCACCTTTTTTAAGCCCCGCAATCGTCAGGCCGAATAATGACAATAATTATTTCCCTCTCGTCAAACAGGTAGTTTCTTTAGCGTCAGGCTATCCTGTTGCATTCTCTGTGGGGCTAATGACCACGGGAGAGCCTAATTTCCCCCAAGTCGTGATTCATGCGAAAACAGATTTTGACGTAAATGACCGGCTGTGGGTGCTTGATGTTGCTACCGGAGAGTTCAGGAGCCCGGCAACGATTAAAGCCGGGGGAGCCTCGTTACATACAAACGGAGATATTACCGGCTCTGTCTGGGGCGGAGAGTTAACAAACTGGCTGAACAGTCAGTTTGCCTCCCGCGATGAAAATATTAAAGCTCGCGCAACGACAGACTGGGTAAATAATAGTTTTAACAAAAAGAATACGGCCACAATGGGATTTTCAGGCTGGAGTCGAGACGAATCAACGGGACTGATTATGCAATGGGGCAACGTTGATAAAGCTAACGGAACATACTCATTTCCGCGGGCATTTATCGACACCTGCTTTGCTGTTTTCGCGACTAACAAAGACGGCCAGCTTGGAGCTATTGACAATGCCTATGGTTATCCAGTGAGTACAACGCAATTTCGTCTCGCCAGCAAAGCGAACAGCGGAGAGGACACGGCGTGTGGTATTTCTTGGTTTGCACTGGGGTATTAATGATGAATGAGCAATATTATTACAGCTATTCCGCAAAAGGTTTTTTTTGGCTGGGCGAAAATGAGTTAAACGGAAATGATATTCCCCCTGACCTGAAGCCACTTAGCGAGGAAGAGCACGCCGCACTGTTTCTGGGGCAGGAGCAGGGGAAATATATCAACCATACTCCTGATGGCCCGGTTCTAATTGAGCAGCCAGGGTATTCACCAGGTGAGTTAATCGCAGCGGCGGAGAGTAAAAAGGCCGCTCTGATGCAGATTGCTAATGCTGCCATTGCACCCTTACAGGATGCTGCTGATCTGGAGATAGCCACTGATACAGAAAAAGAGCAATTGCTTATATGGAAAAAGTATCGGGTACAGCTTAATCGTGTAGACACATCAACAGCACCGGATATCGAATGGCCTGAAATGCCATCCGCATGACTCACTCAGGTATGTGAATCGCAACTCTGTAACAGGCTGAGTGAATTATGAGCACGATGATCGATAGTAGAAAAATTTACAAAAACCACAACTCTAAACGGGATAGAAACTTAGAAACGAAACGGCGAAGCTTTGAACAATACTGATAGATCCTCTGTCTTGCGAACGCTTCAAAATGAAACTACTGTATATAAAAACAGTACTTGGAGTAAGCACCATGGAGTTCTTCAGACCTGCAGAGTTACGCGAAATTATCGCTCTCCCGCTTTTCAGCGACATTGTGCAATGCGGATTCCCAAGTCCGGCTGCCGACTATGTCGAGCAGCGCATCGATCTCAATGAGTTACTTGTCGCTCATCCCAGCTCAACCTATTTTGTTAAAGCCGCGGGTGATTCAATGATCGAAGCAGGGATCAGCGACGGAGATTTGCTGGTGGTGGATAGTTCACGAACTGCTGAACATGGAGATATCGTAATCGCCGCGGTAGAAGGGGAGTTTACAGTTAAGCGCCTGCAGCTACGCCCCACTGTCCAGCTCATTCCGATGAATAGCGCGTATTCGCCGATCATCGTTGGAGGGGAGGATACTCTGGACGTCTTCGGCGTCGTCACTTTCATCGTGAAATCTGCGAGCTGATCATGTTTGCGCTGTGTGATGTAAATTCGTTCTACGCATCATGCGAGACAGTCTTCAGACCTGATCTTAATGGGCGGCCGGTGGTCGTTCTGTCGAACAACGATGGCTGTGTGATAGCCCGTAGCGCAGAGGCCAAAGCGGCAGGAATTACCATGGGGGAGCCATTTTTCAAGCAAAAGGATTTATTCCGGCGCGCTGGCGTTGTTTGCTTCAGCAGTAACTACGAGCTCTACGCTGACATGTCGAATCGGGTAATGACGACGCTGGAGGAAATGAGCCCTCGCGTCGAAATTTACAGTATCGATGAAGCTTTTTGTGATCTTACCGGAGTGCGAAACTGCCGTGACCTGACTGGGTTCGGCAAGGAGATCCGCGCTACGGTTCTGAAGCGTACGCACCTCACCGTTGGCGTTGGCATTGCCCAGACAAAAACACTCGCTAAACTCGCCAACCACGCCGCAAAGAAATGGCAGAGGCAGACGGGCGGGGTAGTGGACCTGTCCAATATCGATCGCCAGCGACGACTCCTTGCCCTGGTACCTGTAGAGGATGTCTGGGGCGTCGGCAGGCGCATCAGTAAGAAGCTTAACGCAATGGGCATTAAAACTGCCCTCGACCTATCGGAGCAGAGCACATGGATAATCAGGAAGCACTTTAACGTTGTACTCGAGCGAACCGTCCGGGAGCTGCGCGGCGAGCCATGCCTCGATCTGGAGGAATTTGCACCGACAAAGCAAGAAATTGTCTGCAGCCGTTCATTCGGCGAACGCGTCACGGACTACGAGCAGATGCGACAGGCTATTTGCAGCTATGCGGCGCGTGGCGCCGAAAAACTTCGCGGCGAGCATCAGTATTGCCGTTTTATTTCTGCATTCGTGAAAACCTCTCCCTTTGCACTTAACGAGCCATACTACGGTAATAGTGCATCAATGAAGCTTCTTACTCCCACTCAGGATTCACGCGACATCATTAACGCCGCGGTAAAGTGCCTCGACAAAATCTGGAAAGACGGACACCGTTACCAGAAAGCCGGCATTATGCTGGGTGACTTCTTTAGCTATGGTGTGGCGCAGCTCAACTTGTTCGACGAGAACGCGCCGCGTGCTGGTAGCGAGAGGTTGATGGAAGTTTTGGATTATCTGAACTCGAAAGATGGAAAGGGAACGCTTTATTTTGCCGGGCAGGGCATACAGCAGCAGTGGCAGATGAAACGGGATATGTTATCTCCACGATATACTACGAGGTATTCAGACCTAATAAAAGTTAGATGATTCTTTAAACGGTATATTCATTCGAACCTAATTATCGGCTATGAGTATTAAGAGTAATATGTCTACTACTATGCTTTTGTAATGTAATAAGCCCCTGCAATTATACAGGGGCTTATGGATATGATGCCGGGTGCCTCCCGGTGAGTCATTGAGCTAACCACTCGTGACTCGCTGCTTCAGAAATTCACGATGAGCCGCTTGAAATACAAATCATCAGGTTAGTTAGCCCTGCCGCTGAGGAGGATTCATCATTAAACCGAATGTAACAGCAATGCTTAGCAAATGATACAAAATTTAATGATGTGCCTCATGATTTTCTTTCGCAGTTTTCACGAACACGGTATTTTCAGATGGTGAAGGTTAAAATATCGATGTTCACTTTTTTACTTTAAGTCTTGAAACAAAGGTTAAGGTTTTATCTTCTGGGCAAATCATTAGAAAAATTGCTGTGGGAGATTCTTCTAAACGTGTAATTCCATGCAGCATCTGGTAGAGTCTTTTTTTTAGTTTTTCTGCTCCATCTTTTTCAGACTCCCACTCTAAAACTGCCTGACCCTCTGAACCAATGAATGCATGGGATGGAAGTTTAACGCCTCGGTTTGACTTACTTGAATAGTTTCGGTCATGCAAGAGACCCAAGATAAGAGGGTTGATATTATTGTCTGAGAATGGGGCTTCAAAAATTATTAATACTGTGTAATGTAGGATTTTCATGGAAGCCTTATGGTTGCTTCAGCAATAAAATCATATTGCCATGGTGTTGGATGTACACGTCTTAATTATAAATGTTTGTGTGGTGGTAAAAAAATCCTGCGTTAAGCAGGCTATAATAATTAAACGTAGTTATAATAATGATTTCATGAATGTTGGCGTTGAATCCCTAGCGTCAAAGATACTTCTGCGCCGCATCTAATATTTCCTGAGAGGTAAGCTCTCGATCTGAAGCCACATAGACCACTTCATGGTCACCTGTTAAAGAGGGAAAGCCTGCTGACATTATCTGAAGGTTTATCACTTCTCCATTAGGATATTCTTCTCGTATTGATGTCACACCTTTAAGCACAGTGATAACTTTACTTGGCTTACCATTAAAAAAAATGATTACTTTTTTCATATATCACCATGTATTTTGAGGGTTTTTAGCCCCTGCAGGTGTTCGAAAGGGTTCTGTTTGTCCATTTTTTTGCCTCTTTCGAAATTAAAACAAGCATTATACTGCCTTAACGTGTACTGTAACGGTCCATTTGAACTGGAGAAGTCTATGTCTGCACGTAAAAACACTCAATTCCGCCGAAATTATTTAGTAAAATGTCCTTGTCCAAACTGCTCAAAAGATTCCGAACATAGTTACAATCGTGTACAAAAGGGTGCTCAATTGGTGTGCCCGTACTGCTGTGCTTTATTCAAATCTTCCCAGCGCTTTTAAAAAAATTAATAAAAAATAAGAGTGATGCTTTTAGAGGCTGCCTAACCTCTTACGCACTTTAATATTTTATAAGCAGTTAGCTTCTGCTTTGAGACTGTTCATGCAGCAGTCCTGCATTTCATCACATCGGTCAGCAAACTTGATGGTAAGTAAATATGCTGGCCTGTTGTAATGATGTGCGTAACCGAACAATTACTTTGCACTGATAAAGTCATTCTGGCTTAAGTAAACCATCTAAAAATCATCTATCGCAAAGTGTTACATTGGCAGCGATTGGACCTTTAGTTCCAGCTATGATAGCGAATTTGACTTTTTGTCCTTCAAACAGAGTATTAAATGTTTCTCCCAGCAGGGAAGAAGTGTGAACAAGAACATCTTTACTTCCATCGAGTGGGGAGATAAAGCCAAACCCCTTATCTTCGTTAAACCACTTAACAAGACCAATGATTTTGGATGACATACAAACTCCATTTGAACATTTCAAACTGACAAGCAAGCTCATGATAAGAAACGTATGCTGGTATATGTATGGACTCAAGAGGAGGAGGTATCAGAGATAACACCTGGTTATGAGAACGGCTTTTGGAAAAGTTAGATTCATCATCGCAACGAATCAGCCATACCATTAAGGCACGGGTTGAATGATAAAGCAAATTTTATTTTAGCCTTCCAGAGGGCCGTTAAAATAGGGTTAGCTATTATGAACTAATCCTGTATAGTCAAATCTGGATTACCATTAGGAAAATATTTGTCTCGTAAAATGACAGGAATTGTCAAAAGTTTTGACTTCAAGAGCGGAAAGGGATTGATTATCCCATCTGATGGTAGAAAAGATGTTTTTTTACATGTTTCGGCATTAAGTAATAGTGAAAGCCAAACGTTAAAACCAGGTGTTCGTGTTGAATTCTATCGGATAAATGGACTTAGTGGTCCGATGGCTGCAAATATATTTCTTTCTTAAAATATGATAATATTGAACCAAAATAAAGTGCGCATCAAAAGTACTGTAGATTATATATCTGTTTGTTCTATCAATTTTCTCCCCTGATTTTTTACATTTCCAACATCACGGGCCACTGCATGCCAGATAAACATCTCAGCTGGCACAGTGCCGTTAGATGCAATCTCTTCAGCTTCTTTTCCGCCTATGTTCTGGCGCATCCATTCACGGGCCGCTTCAGGTGACAAGACCAGTGGCCGGCGGTCGTGAATGTCGACTAAACCTTTATCAGCTGCAGACGTCACGATGAGAAAACCCTCTGCTTCGTCACCACGTTCGAACGGCGTGCTTCCAATCGCCGCCATGAAGATGGGCTGGCCGTCGACCCGATGAATGAAGTAAGGCTGATTCTTGTCTCCTTCCTTTTTCCATTCGAACCAGCCATCAGCAAAGCAGATTGCCCGGCCATGCTGCCATAGAGGTTTAAACATTCTGCTGGTGGCCGCCGTTTCGACGCGCGTATTAATCAGGGGCGCTTTATCCCACCATACCGGGGCATAACCCCAGAATACAGGATCAAGATGTAACTGCTCGTCGCGTTCGCTCAGCAGCAGCACTTTGGTACCAGGCGCCACGTTGTACCGGCCAATAGGTTCCGGATCATACGCAATGTCACGATCGGCTTTATCGGGCAGGTATGCCAGATATTCTTCACGGGTTTGGGCTTGTGCAAAACGTCCACACATAGAAACCTCCAGTCGGATGTCAGACTGAAAGTATAGGGCAGGGAGAAAAATCAGCGCGCTGGTTAAGTCTTACAAACGGATTCGTGGCGGTTATGCTGATCAGGTAGAGAGGGTGTAAAGCGGTGTGTTAAGAAACGGGAAGGAGCTACGTAAAAGCGTGAATTTTGGGGGCAAATTTGGGGGCAAAATCGTGCCGGGGGGCATGATTTGGGGCGATAAAATGCCCATTATTGTCCGATAATGTCTGCCATGAAAGTATTATAAGTTATTGATTAATAGATAAGTTATTGTTTTAGTGATGGTTGTGCTTTTCGGTAAGCAGTTTAACGCTGATTATGTTGTTGTGGGGATAAACATTGAGTAAACCGGGGAAAAGCATCCCCCTTTTCGGGCGAAAAGGGGGAGAGGGGCGTTACTTCAGCTCGTCGACCATGGTGATGGCGCGGCCAATGTAGTTCGCCGGAGTCATCGCCTTCAGGCGCGTTTTCTCTTCTTCCGGCAGCGCCAGACCGTCGATAAACTGCTTCATGCCTTCGGCGTCAACGCGTTTGCCGCGGGTCAGCTCTTTCAGTTTTTCGTACGGTTTTTCGATGCCATAACGACGCATCACGGTCTGAATCGGCTCCGCCAGCACTTCCCAGTTGTGATCCAGCTCGTCCAGCAGACGGTCACGGTTCACTTCCAGCTTGCTCACGCCTTTCAGGGTGGACTGATACGCGATCAGCGCGTAGCCAATGCCTACGCCCAGGTTACGCAGTACGGTGGAGTCGGTCAGGTCGCGCTGCCAGCGGGATACCGGCAGTTTGCTCGCCATATGCTGCAGCACGGCGTTCGCCAGGCCCAGGTTGCCTTCGGAGTTTTCGAAGTCGATTGGGTTTACTTTGTGCGGCATGGTGGAAGAGCCGATTTCACCGGCGATGGTTTTCTGCTTGAAGTGGTTCAGGGCGATGTAGCCCCACACGTCACGATCGAAGTCGATCAGGATGGTGTTGAAGCGCGCGATGCAGTCAAACAGCTCGGCGATATAGTCGTGCGGCTCAATCTGGGTGGTGTACGGGTTCCACTGAATGCCCAGAGAGGTCACGAACTCTTCGCTGAACTGGTGCCAGTCCACTTCCGGGTAAGCGGCGATGTGGGCGTTATAGTTACCGACCGCCCCGTTGATTTTGCCGAGGATCTCAACCTGCTCCAGCTGACGGTACTGGCGTTCCATACGGTAGGCGACGTTCGCCATCTCTTTACCCATCGTGGATGGGGTGGCTGGCTGGCCGTGGGTACGGGAGAGCAGCGGAATGTCGCGGTATTCCACGGACAGCGCTTTTACCGCGTCGATGATTTTACGCCAGTAAGGCAGCACCACCTCTTTGCGCGCGGTGGAGAGCATCAGCGCATGAGACAGGTTGTTGATGTCTTCAGAGGTACAGGCGAAGTGAATGAACTCAGACACGGCGTGCAGCGCAGGGACGCTTTCCACTTTCTCTTTCAGGAAGTACTCAACCGCTTTCACGTCGTGGTTGGTAGTGCGTTCAATGGTTTTAATGCGCGCGGCGTCTTGTTCGCTAAACTCAGCAACGATTTTATCAAGGTAATCGTTTGCCTTTTCGTCAAAAGCAGGAACTTCCTTGATTGCTGCCTGGGCGGCCAGCTTTTGCAGCCAGCGTACTTCAACCTGAACACGGAACTTCAGCAAACCATATTCGCTGAAGATCCCGCGCAGCGCGCTGACTTTATCGCCGTAGCGTCCATCGACAGGGGATACGGCGGTCAGTGAGGATAATTCCATAATTCGCAACTCCGGGAGGTTAACAATGAGCAAGAATTTGTTTTGCCTGAGTGGTCAGGCGATTACGAGAAAACATTAACTGCAGGCGGCCACCGCCAACCTGGTGCCACAGCACAGCGGCGCGGATCCCAGCCAGCAGGGACGCACGCACTTTTGCCTGTACCTGCGGACTTTGCAGCACGGCAGGGGATCCGGTGACCTGAATACGCGGGCCCAGCGGGCTGATGACGTCAACATAAATGCCGGCCATGGCGCTGAGCAGCGTGTCGGACTGCAGATCAAAATGGTCGAGCTGACGCTGTAGCCCGGCAATACGATCGCCCAGGGTGTTGAGCGCGCCTTTTGCTGCACTCAGCTTACGCTCCAGCACCATCAGGCTCAACGTGTAGCGGGTCAGCTCCGCGTTTAATCCCTGACGGCTGCTGGCGTTAAGCACGCCAAGCAGGGTTTCAAGACCGAGACGAAGATTGGTTTCACTGCCGCCGAACACACCCAGGGTCGAGCCGGGGTTGAGATCGATAACGCTGTTGAGTGAAACGTGCAGGGCGTCAGCATCGCAATGACCCTGATGCGCCAGCTGTTGCACCAGACGGGCTGACTGGCAAATTCCCGCCAGTGCCAGGGTGATGTCATAGTAGTTCTTCGCCACACGGTCTCCTTTATGTGTGCAATCGTATTAAACAGCAGGCAGCGGCAGGCGCTGTTCAATGATCCCGCCGCCCAGGCAGATCTCACCGCTGTAGAAGACAGCAGACTGACCCGGGGTGACGGCGGCGACCGGCTCGTCGAAGCGCACGTCAATGCGATCGTCATCAAGCGCGGTAATGGTGCAAGGAATATCGGTCTGGCGGTAGCGGGTTTTCACCGTGCAGCGCAGCGTGCCTTTCAGCGGCTCACGATCGACCCAGTGCAGCTGCTGGGCGATAAGGCCAACGGACATCAGACGCGGATGATCGTGACCCTGGGCAACAACCAGAATATTGTTTTCGACGTCTTTGTCGACAACATACCACGGATCTTCGCTACCTTCTTTGGTCCCGCCGATACCCAGGCCTTTACGCTGGCCGAGCGTGTGGTACATCAGCCCCTGATGCTGGCCAATCTCTTCACCGTCGACGGTGACAATTTTACCCGGCTGTGCGGGCAGGTAACGTCCCAGGAAATCGCGGAATTTGCGCTCGCCGATGAAGCAGATGCCGGTAGAGTCTTTTTTCTTCGCGGTGATCAGGTCCAGCTCTTCGGCGATTTTACGCACCTGCGGCTTTTCCAGCTCGCCGACCGGGAACAGGCTCTGGGTGATTTGCTCGTGGCTCAGCGTATAGAGGAAATAGCTTTGATCTTTATTGCCGTCCAGACCGCGCAGCAGCTGGCTTTTGCCATTCATGTCTGCACGACGCACGTAGTGACCGGTCGCGATGTAGTCTGCGCCCAGATCTTCTGCAGCGAATTCGAGGAAGGCCTTAAATTTGATCTCTTTGTTGCACAGAATATCCGGGTTCGGCGTGCGGCCCGCTTTGTACTCTTCGAGGAACAGTTCAAAAACGTTGTCCCAGTATTCTGCGGCAAAGTTAACGGTGTGCAGTTCAATGCCGAGCTTATCGCATACGGCCTGCGCGTCGGCGAGATCCGCAGCGGCAGTGCAGTATTCCTCGCCATCATCTTCCTCCCAGTTCTTCATGAACAGGCCCTCCACCTTATAGCCCTGTTGCTGTAACAGGTAGGCGGAAACGGAGGAATCGACACCGCCGGACATGCCGACGATCACTTTTTTCTGGCTATTATCTGACATGGAATACTCACGACATTGAACTTCAAGGCGGCGTATTCTATCACGCCCCCCCACCATTGGCACCCTCTGTAAACGGCCAGTTAAATGCGCCGATGACATCCAGCGGTAAGCGGCCAGCAGACTGCCAGCAGCGAATGCTTTCCGCAACCAGCGGCGAGCGCAGGTTTGGCGCGTTCAGGATCTCGTCGGCAGTGACCCACAGACAGCGGTCGATATCGTCATCCTGCGGCTCTGTGGCGCACGTTTCGCTAAGCTCAATGGCAAATAAAAAGCGCAGGAACGGAGTGTGATCGGGCGCGATCCACTGGTGCATACGGATGAAGTGCTGGGGTTCAGCGTGAATGCCGGTCTCTTCCCACAGCTCGCGTTTCGCGGCCTGCAGCAGGGTCTCATTGGCTTCAAGATGCCCGGCAGGCTGGTTCCAGAGCGCTTTGCCGTTAATGCTCTCTTCGACAACAAGGAATTTACCCTTAGCGTGGACCACGCAGGCAACCGTGACATGAGGTTTAAACATAGTGACTCCTTAAGGGGTGACGTCTCGCCATTCGCCGTTTGCCAGCGTTTCCAGCGTGTAGCTGCCCATGGCGTAGCGAATCAGACGCAGGGTAGGGAAGCCGACGTGCGCGGTCATGCGGCGAACCTGGCGGTTGCGGCCTTCATAAAGGGTAATTTTGAGCCAGCTTGTCGGAATGGATTTGCGTTCGCGAATCGGCGGGTTGCGCGGCCACAGCCACTCTGGTTCATTCACGCGTTCAATACCTGCAGGCAGGGTGAGGCCGTCGTTCAGCGTCACGCCGCTGCGTAATTTTTCCAGCGTTTCTTCGTCCGGCTCGCCTTCGACCTGTACGAAGTAAATTTTACCGGTGCGTTTCCCGGGCTGCGTGAGCTTCGCCTGCAAGGCGCCGTCGTTGGTTAAGACCAGCAGGCCTTCGCTGTCGCGGTCCAGACGGCCCGCGGCGTAGACGCCCTGAACAGGTATATAGTCCTTCAGCGTGCTGCGCCCGGCCTCATCGGTAAACTGCGGCAAAACATCGTAGGGTTTATTGAACAAAATAACCCGCTTCGGCTGGGTTTCCTGCGGTCTTCTGGCGGCTTGTCGCGAGCTGAATCGCTCAACCCGGTGTTTTGTAAAAGAAGTTTTCTTCATGGTATTTTCAGGCGTTATCAATTGCCGCATTATAGCCTAATAACGAAGACCTTTCATGGCGCAGGACAATCAGGTACTATCGAAGGGCTCATTACAATTTATTAACATAAGATCAGTAACAACCAGAAGCGCTCGAAGGAGAGGTTAATGGAAAGCAAAGTAGTTGTTCCGGCGGAAGGTAAAAAGATCACCCTGCAAAACGGCAAGATTAACGTTCCTCACAATCCGATTATCCCGTTCATCGAAGGTGACGGTATCGGTGTAGACGTTACCCCGGCAATGCTGAAAGTGGTTGATGCCGCTGTTGAGAAAGCCTACAAAGGCGAGCGTAAAATTTCCTGGATGGAAATTTACACCGGTGAAAAATCTACTCAAGTTTATGGCCAGGACGTCTGGCTGCCAGCAGAAACGCTGGACCTGATCCGCGACTACCGCGTTGCTATTAAAGGCCCACTGACGACGCCAGTTGGCGGCGGTATCCGTTCCCTGAACGTGGCACTGCGTCAGGAGCTGGACCTGTACGTGTGTCTGCGTCCGGTTCGTTACTATCAGGGCACCCCTAGCCCGGTTAAGCACCCTGAACTGACCGATATGGTTATCTTCCGCGAAAACTCAGAAGACATCTACGCGGGTATCGAATGGAAAGCGGACTCTGCTGACGCAGAAAAAGTGATTAAATTCCTGCGCGAAGAGATGGGCGTGAAGAAAATTCGCTTCCCTGAGCATTGCGGTATCGGCATTAAGCCGTGCTCCGAAGAAGGGACCAAGCGTCTGGTGCGTGCAGCTATCGAATATGCAATCACCAACGACCGTGACTCTGTGACCCTGGTTCACAAAGGCAACATCATGAAGTTCACCGAAGGCGCGTTCAAAGACTGGGGTTACCAGTTGGCGAAAGAAGAGTTCGGCGGTGAGCTGATCGACGGCGGCCCATGGCAGAAGATCAAGAACCCGAACACCGGCAAAGAGATCATCATTAAAGATGTGATCGCCGATGCGTTCCTGCAGCAGATCCTGCTGCGTCCTGCAGAATACGACGTGATTGCCTGTATGAACCTGAACGGTGACTACATCTCTGACGCTCTGGCAGCACAGGTTGGCGGTATCGGTATCGCCCCTGGCGCGAACATCGGTGACGAGTGCGCCCTGTTCGAAGCGACCCACGGTACTGCGCCAAAATACGCAGGTCAGGACAAAGTGAACCCAGGCTCTATCATCCTGTCCGCAGAGATGATGCTGCGCCACATGGAATGGTTCGAAGCCGCAGACCTGATCGTTAAAGGTATGGAAGGCGCGATCAACGCGAAAACCGTAACTTACGATTTCGAACGTCTGATGGAAGGCGCTAAGCTGCTGAAATGTTCAGAGTTTGGCGACGCGATTATCGCGAACATGTAATCCAGTTTCTGGGTTAAACAAGAGCGGGGGCCTGAGGGTTCCCGTTTTTTTTGCCTCTGCCTGCGGGAGACAACACGATGCTAGCTACTGTCCTTATCGCTGTCGTTGCACTCATCCATCTCTACATTCTTGTGCTGGAAATGTTCCTGTGGAATACCAAAACAGGGCACAAGGCCTTTAATCTGCGTCCCGACTTTGCGCGCGACACCCGCGTGCTGGCTGCAAATCAGGGGCTGTATAACGGTTTTCTGGCGGCCGGCCTGCTCTGGAGCCTCTGGCTCGGCGAAAAGGGGATTCAGGTGGCTATCTTCTTCCTGGCCTGCGTGTTGATTGCCGGACTTTTTGGCGCGGCCACCGCCAGTCGAAAAATTTTGTATGTACAGGCCGTGCCCGCACTCGCTGCGCTGCTTGCGTTACTTATCTGAAGCAATGCTTTGGTTGAGATAACGCGTCCGATATACTCGTGACGTTACCCTTAAAGGCCAGAGACGAGACTGTTATGAATAACGATATCCCACTGAAATATTATGACATTGCCGAGGAGTATGCGACGGAAGCCGCAGAGCAAGTCGCGGAGTCAGAACTCGACGCGCTGGCACATTATTTCCAGCTGCTGCTCACCCGTTTATCGAATAATGAGGAGATCAGTGAGGAGGCTCAGCAGGAGATGGCCGCTGAGGCCGGGATCCGTGCGGGTCGTATTGATGATATTGCGAATTTCCTTAATCAATGGGGAAATGAATAGTCTGCTTTAAAAACCGTTATGCTGATGCTTTGCGATACAGCTCAGCATCACGCTATCGGACCACATGCATTTTTTCCGCAGAATATGCGAAGCAGGTTTGTCGATAAACAGCACGAAAATCACGGTCAGAAAAAAGAGTACCACTGGAAAAAGTAAGGATAATTTCACGTTTTTAACCAAAATAAGAGTGTGTTTCCGGGGAATCTACCATCTGATTGTGACGACTATATGTTTTTGCGTAAAAAATGGAAACGCCAAATCTAAAAAAAGGTCATGCCAGGCTTCTGGTTACGGTGCAACACCGGTGAGTCGTTTCGCCAGCTCGCTCCGGGTGAGTGCTTTTGAAAAATACCATCCCTGAATCAGCGCATCGGGATATCTGCTCGCAATAAAGCGATACTGAACTTCATTTTCCACGCCCTCGAAAACAAGCGTTTTATTCAACTTCGCGAGGGCATCGCTGAAGATAGCAAAGATGTTTTGCTTATAATGTTCGCTGATGCCATCCACCAGTGACTTATCGATTTTAATCTCATCATATTCAAGCAACGACAGGCGGGCGAGGTTTGAATTTTGCACGCCAAAATCATCTATTGATATTTTAACGCCGAGCGACTTGAGCTCCTGACAGAACCCCTCGAGGATATCTGCCGTGGAAACGGCTTTCTCAGAAAGTTCGACCTTCATCAGAGAAAGGGGAAAGTGATTGGCTAAACACGCTCGACGCAAAATGTTAATGAACTGCCCATCTTCAATTTCCTTCCGCCCAACGTTAATGGAGACGATCAGCTGATGTTTAATCGCCAGCGGGGCAATTTCTGAGAGGGATTTTTCGATAATATTATTATAATATTTTTTATACAGACCGATTTTTTTTATTAATGGGATAAACAGCTCCGGAGAGACGTCCCCATGCTTTTGGTCGCGCCATCGCGACAGAACTTCTACACCCACGATTTTTTGATCGTGAATGCGGATAATAGGCTGGTAGTTAACGCTGATGGTATTGGTCAGGACGGCCTTGATCAGCGTACGTTCCAGAGAAAAACGGTCTTCATAGATACGGAAGATAAATAACGTTATCGCGACCCAGATAAAAAAGAGTATGACCGTGAGAAACGAAAAGATAAACAGGGGTAACGAGGCCAGCCCTGCATCGTGATGCTTCACGATGACGCACAGGTCCCAGAAGGCGCTGCACTGCGTCAGGGTCAGGGTAAACAACGACGAATGCAGCCAGCTCTGCTGTGTTAGCTCAGGGGAGGTCGTAAAAAAGGTTCTGCCGAAGTCTTTGGTGGTGGTACTCAGGGAATAGCTTGCCGTAACCGGGGTGAATTTATCGTAAGCATAGCGAGTGGTGAAGATAATAATATTATTATAAATTGCCGCATTGCCCGTGAAAAAATCTTTTCTGGAAAACTGCGCCAGAAGAAAGCCTCTCGGCGTTTTATGCAGTTCCGCAGGAAGCGCTACGGGCGTTGCAAGTTTACCCCAAAAAGCAGTACAGACTATTTTTCCCTTCTCGATAAAACCAATATCGTCGAAATAATAGTTATTCAGCGTTATTTGTCTGTAACTATCAAGACTGGTTTTATCACATCCCTGCGTAGTAATGCTTTTAAGGGCCAGCGCTATGCTTTGGGACAGGTCTTCCGAATAATGTAATAGGGTAAGGGATATCTCACGCTGTTTGCTCTTCTGCTGCCCCACGATAACAGCATTGACCGCATAAAGAGACAGGATGACCAGGAGCGTTGAAACGATCGCAACGGCAACGAGTTTTTTCATTTTCCAGTTATCCTGTCTGCTCCCTGATTTGACAAATCTTAACACAGCCAGGGCAAGGCACAAGCCTGATAATCACGTCAGGTGATCAAATTCGGGCAGGTGAACTCATACGAAAGTATCAGTTTTTTAAGACAATTCTCAGCTAAGCTATTTTCATTGTTATAAGCAATACCGGGTAAGTACAGGCTCTTCTTCCAGAACATCCATGCTTGTTTTTTCTATTAAGGAAAACATCGTGCGCAACGTGATGATCCCTATTCTGAGTGCCTTGTTTCTTTTTCTGAGCGGTATTCTGATTATTAACTGGCAGCTATGGCAGATGGCGAAGGCTAATAATAGTCATACCGCCATGGCAAGCACCCAGAAAATAGAAAATATCCTGGCGGAAGCAGTCAGTGCGGCCAGCACGGCGAAGCGCGTTGCGGAGCAGGGGTGTACCAGCAGCGGACAGCTGGCGCTGGGGACAGAAGCCGCGCTAAAACCACATCTGCGCGCCATCATGATCCAGCAGCAGGGTAAAATCATCTGTACTTCCCTTCCCGGGAATGGCGTATTGATTGTGCATCCGGAGACGTTACCTGAACATAAATTAATGCTGCTGCCCGGCAATCGACTGGTGAACGGCGTCCCGGTGCTTGTCTTCCAGATGCCCATCGCGGGAGGGCGTGTCACCGTCAGCGTCAGTGATGCACATTTGCAGGACGTCATCGCGAACGCATCAAACGGCGTTGATCTGGGGTTGGTTGTCGGCAATAGCATGCTTGGGCGCAACGGTGATGTCACCGGCTGGAAAGCGGCCTCGTGGACGGGGTTACTTACGGCATCTACACAATTCCCCTTTAGTCTGGCCTGGCAACCGCCTGCCTTTTTTAGCCTGACGCGGCTACTGCAACAGGGATGGAGCCTGATATTACTGATTCTCGTGCTATCGGTGGCGGTGGGCATTTTGATCCGCCGTTACAAGGGGAAAAGCACCTCATTTGAAGACGACTTACGTAAGGCCATTTTGCAGGGGGAGATCGTGCCGTATTACCAGCCGATCGTGAACGGTGATACCGGCGGGCTGTATGGCGTTGAAGTCCTGGCAAGATGGAAGCATCCAAAGTCAGGCTTTATTCCACCGGATGTCTTTATTCCGATTGCCGAACGTAGCGGTTTGATTATTCCGCTAACCAAAGGGTTGATGGCGAAAGTGGTGATGCAGCTTAAGCCGCTTTTGCCTAAGCTCCCGGACGGGTTTCATATCGGGGTGAACATCAGCGCCAGACATATCAATGCGCCATCCTTCATCGGTGACTGTCGCGTCTTCGGGAAGGGGTTCCAGGGTAAAGAAGTCAAACTGGTTCTCGAGGTGACCGAGCGTGAGCCGCTGATCGATAATCCTCACCTGGTGGAAAACCTTAACATGCTGCATAACGCCGGTTTTGTCATTGCACTGGATGATTTTGGTACCGGCTATTCAGGTCTTTCATGCCTTAATGCGCTTGCCATTGATTATATTAAAATTGATAAAAGCTTTGTGAACCGGGTTTCAGATGAAAAAGACTCAACGATCCTGCTGGACTGCGTCATTGACCTGGCGAAAAAACTCTCATTACGCATTGTGGCTGAAGGCGTAGAAACGAAAGCGCAGCTGGAGTATCTCAACCGTAATGAGATTACGCTGTTGCAGGGTTATTATTTTGGTAAGCCCGTCTCCTATATCGATTTTATTAAAGTCATTTTATCTAAGCCCCGGGAGACGGTAAGTTTGTAAAACGAAATTACGACGAGCTTCTGTTGCATGCTTAAGTGCAATTCATTTTCCTCTTATCCTGAGCTTTGTTACAGTGACAAGAGTTGTCAGCCAGGGATGTCAGGCGTGATAAGGTGGAAAAGCTCGTGCATGTGAAAAATACTTTTTACACAACAACCATTACCGTCATCATTGTCTCGTTGATCATCTCGCTGTCGCTTGCCGTCCAAATTGCCACGTCCAGACAGCAGTCAATCCAGCAAATTAATACCAGCGTCGCTAACCTGAGCCATACCCTTGATGTCTACACCGAGGGGATCATGCGCCAGAGTGAAATGTTAATTACTACCGTTTCCGACATAATCGAAATTTATGGTATGACCCCGCAGCAGGCGACCCATATTCAGCGGATGATAAATAATCAGGATAATCTTCTTACCCAGATTAATAATGTGGTTGTTTACGATGCTCAGGGCGATATCTTTACCGCGTTACACGAAACTTTTACGGGCCCACGCAAAGGATCGGACAGGTCATTTTTTATCTATCACAAGGAAAATAAAAATCAGCAGATTTTTATTGGCGAGCCCGTAGTCAGCAGAACCAATGGTAAATGGGTCATCACCATTAGTCGGCGCCTTGAAACCCACACCGGGGCATTTAACGGTGTCGTAGTGGTGACCCTGGGTATCGAGAATTTTCTCGCGCTCTACGGGCAGATTAATATTGGTCACGCGGGCGTCATTGGCTTAACAACAGAGTCAGGCGTGCTGCTGGTCCGTTATCCTTTTAAAAATACCTATATTGGCACGATTGTTTCCGATTCACCGCTCTTCAGGAAATACCTCAAGGTACAAAATACCGGGATAGCCAGTTCCATTTCGCGGTTTGATAAAATCGAACGCATTTATGCCTATGAGAAAAACAGACGCTACGGGCTGGTCACCACCGTGGCCGTCAGCATTGATGAGGCCCTTGCGCCCTGGCGCAAGCAGGCGATTCAACTGGCGGTGCTCATTTTCGTGTTCACGGCGATACTCATCGTCGCGTCATACTTCCTGTATTCCGACTTATCCAGAAAAACCAGAGATAACAAGGCGCTGAAGATTATCGCCTCTGAGGATGCGCTGACCGGGCTTTACAACCGTCGCATTTTTGATGAAAAAATCCTCTCGGAAATCGCGCTTTGTGCCGCGCATGATGCACCGATTTCGATACTGATTGTGGACGTGGACTTCTTCAAAAAATACAACGATAACTACGGCCATCCGGAAGGGGACCGCTGTCTGGCGCTGCTGGGAAACAGTCTCAGGGAGAGTCTTACTCGTGGTAATCAGATCGTGGCGCGCTACGGCGGAGAGGAGTTTGCGCTGATATTACCTGATACGGACATCCAGGAAGCGCTTCGTCTGGCCCAGACGATTATTCGCAACGTGTTCTCGCTGCAAATCGCCCATGCCTTTAGCCCCTTTGGGCGGGTAACGGTCAGCGTCGGAATTTCTACCGCACGTGCCGTCGACATCGCGGGCAGCCAGCAGAATATCATTATCGCCGCTGACCAGGCGCTCTATCAGGCAAAACGCGCGGGACGTAACCGGTACGCGTTTGTTGGGGTATGACAGGAGAAAAACCACATAGAGTGATGCTTATCACAAATTTCCTTTCTCAGATCCTGTGCTATTCTTTTTTGTGTCGTTGATTTAATGACAAAAACCATACAGAGAGGAAAGTTATGGGAATTTTATCCTGGATTATCTTTGGGCTTATTGCGGGTATTCTGGCGAAGTGGATCATGCCGGGCAAAGATGGCGGTGGATTTATCGTCACCGTAATACTGGGTATTGTCGGCGCGGTAGTCGGCGGCTGGATCAGTACGCTGTTCGGTTTTGGCAAGGTCGATGGCTTTAACTTCGGCAGTTTCGCCGTCGCGGTGATCGGTGCGCTGGTTGTTCTGTTTATCTACAGAAAGATCAAAAGCTAAGTTCTGAAAGCGATGAAAAAGGCTGCCGGATGGCGGCCTTTTTACGTATCGGGTTTACCACCAGCCAAGCTGCGTGCCGGCAAACGCCGCAATGGCAACGATCAGCATAATGACGGTTGTCTTCCGCATTTATGCTCCCGGAGCCGCGTAGCCGCCGACAAAAAACCACGCTAAAAAAACCACCGCCGTTATAAATATAACGACCGGGAAAAGGATCCCTATTCTCATACCATCACCTGTTTCGGTTTCAATAACGCCGTAGAGTGTACGGGGTTAATCCATAGTGAGAAAGCGTGTTTTGCTTTTTCCTTTCTTATCCTGATACATCGCCACATCCGCGGCGCGTAACGCGCTGTCAGGATCGGTTGCGGCAGGGTCCACTTCGATAACGCCGAAGCTGGCGCCCGGATAAATAATATGAACGCTGCCCAGCCAGTATTCGCCAGCGATGCAGGCGCTGAGGCGCGTTTTGAGCAACGTAAGCTGCGCGTTATCCCCATCCTGGTGGGGCTGGCTCAGCGACGCGACCAGAAATTCATCACCCCCCAGACGACCGATAATATCGTCCTGCTGTTTCTCTTCGGTCAAACGCTTGCCCACTTCTATCAGGAACTGGTCGCCAGCCTCGTGGCCGTAACGATCGTTAATCAGCTTGAAATCATCCAGATCGATAAATGCGATGATGGCGTTACGCTTCAGGTGCCGGGCCAGAGAAAAGAGGGTGGTCAGATCTTCAAAAATGGCGCGACGGTTGGGTAAACCGGTAAGGGCATCCGTATAGGAGTGCGCGATGAGGGCCGCATTGGCTTCGCGAAGCTGGGTCACCAGCGACTCTTTCTGAATGGACTGGGCAATCAGCCCGGCGAAGAGCTTCAGAACCTGTTCACCGCGCTCGCTCAGCGGCTTTCTGGCCGTGCTGGTGGCGCAGAGCGTTCCGTAAAGTGAACCATCCGCAAGATGGACTGGAATACTCATGTAGGTGGTAATGCCAAGCGCTTTTGCAGCTTCACACTCGGGCCAGCGTTCGGGCACGTCATTGCTGAACATCGTGTCACTGTCCAGCGCGCGTTTGCACAGCGTCTCATCCCATGGGACGCTCAGCCCCTCCGGGATCGTCATCTGTTTGCTGTTGCGGGCATAGAGGATGTGCTGCAGCCGCGCCTCGATATCCACCTTCGTCAGGTAGGTCGACTCCATGTCGGTGACAATCTCCAGCATCTCCAGCAGCTGGCGAACGAGGCTTTCAAGGGATTGCTCGGTGGCAAGGGTTTCTGAAACGCGAGCGAGGATAAGATCCGACATGACGTAGAATGACTCCCAGGCAGAAGACGTCTGCATCTGCATGTTATGCTGAGTTTTTAGGCTTCAGGCATAGTAAAACATGAATACAGAAAATTTAATATATGCAGGGAGCGGGCAGCTGGATAGAAAAAAAGCCCCGTTGTTGAGACCGGGGCAAAGACATCTTGATTACGGAATGATGTTCTCTGGTCATATCGAGAACATGCCACACTATAGTGCTGAAAAGTGCAGTTAAAATGGAGAAATCATGGAGAACGCGGCGATGACCCGTTACCCTTAGGCTGTCATGATGTCACAAGGATCAATGAGATGAGATTTCTGCTTCTGGCGCTGGCGCTTCCCCTGGCCGCCTGCACCGCAAAAACCACGCCACCCGATGCACCGAAACCGCCGCACGTTATCGGTATGGCGAACCCGGCCTCCGTCTACTGCCTGGAGAAAGGCGGGGAACAGATCCCGGTTCAAAGTCCGCAGGGCGTTCGCACCGAGTGCAAATTACCGGGCGGCGAAGTGATCGATGAATGGACGCTCTATCGTCGCGATCATCCGCAACCCACCAGGTGACAGACGGATACCGCCTGCGATACACTTCTCTTTAGGATTAATCTTAGCCAGTTTCTGGCGTTCGTTTCCGCGAGAGAAGTATGTTTCAGCTAAAACCGGGCAGCATGGCGATGATCGTGGGTGCCCGCACGGCGTCAGGCCGTCGCAATATTGGTAAATCTGTTGAGCTGTTTGGCCTGTGCCAGCCTGGCCTGCGCTTCGTTAACCCGGTCAACGGCGTGATGACGCAATTACCGACCACCGCCGATCGCGCGCTCTGGCTGGTGACGGGGGATGTCTACGCCTTTGACAATCAGCACGGTTTTGCGTTTGTCCGCGCCGAACATCTGATGCCGCTCACCCCCGATGAAGCACCGCAAATCCACGATGAGCTGGCGATCGGCTGATCACAGATGGCGCAGCCAGTCGGCTAAGACCAGGGCGTGATTTTGCTCCGTGTTTTTGGCAGCAAAGAGCAGGGTGACGGTCTGCCTGTGCGCCAGCGTTGCCAGACGCACGCCCTCGTCAGCATGCTGCACCAGCTCTTCCCGATAGGCCTGACTGAAGGCGGCGAAATCAATGGTTTCGCTATGAAAGGCCTTGCGTAGTTCAGTTGAGGGCGTGAGCGCTTTACACCATTCGTCATACGCGAGGTCCGTTTTCTTAACACCGCGCGGCCACAGCCTGTCCACCAGTACCCGATAGCCGTCGTCAGGGCCTGCCTGTTCGTACACGCGTTTGCATTGAATCATGATTCCACCCTCCCAATTTAAGGTATTGTGATAATTGCAAAAGATCGGTAGTCTGAGGTTCCTTATGTTATCTGATAATACTCTGGCATAAGGAACCTTTCATGGAACACCTCCCGGTTAAAACGACGCTGCGCATTGCGCTGGTTGGCGATTACAATCCCAGTGTAATTGCGCATCAGGCGATCCCGCTGGCCATCGACGACGCCGCCGCAGTGCTTGACCTCACCGCCGATTACGACTGGCTTGCCACCACGGAGCTGACAAGCCCTGAAGATCTGGTGGGCTACGATGCCATCTGGCTGGTACCCGCCAGCCCCTATAAAAACACCGAGGCCGCTTTTATCGCCGCGCGCTATGCCCGTGAAAACAGCATCCCGTTCCTGGGCACCTGCGGCGGGTTCCAGCATGCGCTGATTGAGTATGCCCGAAACGTGCTGGGCTGGGCTGATGCGGCACACGCTGAGACGGATACCGAAGGCACCATGGTGATTGCGCCGCTGACCTGCTCGCTGGTGGAAAAAACCGATGCGATTGAACTGCGCAAAAATACGCTGATCGCCAAAGCGTACGGCAAGCCGGAAATTGAAGAGGGATATCACTGTAACTATGGCGTGTCGCCGGCGTTTGCGCAGGCGCTGGAAAGCGGTTATATGCATGTTACGGGCTGGGACGACCAGGGAGAAATTCGCGCCGCGGAGCTGGTCACGCACCCGTTCTTCGTGATCACCTTATTCCAGCACGAGCGTGGTGCGCTGGAAGGACGTCCGGTCGTGCTGGTGCAGGCGATGCTGCGCGCGGCCCGCGGTTAAAAAAGGCAGACCCGAGGGTCTGCCACACGGTTTAACGGGGCGCGATCTCCCGGTCTCGCCCGGCTAAGATGCCGCAGAGGGCCATTATCACCGCGGCCAGGGCGCAGCCCAGAAGCGGGATCCGCCAGTCTCCTGCGCTATCGTGAATTTTCCCCATCAGCGGAGGGCCGCAGGCGGCGAGCAGATAGCCAATCGACTGCGCCATGCCGGACAGCGCCGCAGCCTGGTGCGCGGAGCTGGCGCGCAGACCGATGAACGTCAGGCCGAGGATCATCGTTGCTCCTGTGCCAAAGCCAAACACCAGCGTCCACATCACCGCCATGCCTGGCATAAACCATAATCCCGCCGCGCTTATCGCGCACAGCAGCGCCACTGCGCCTGCAATGGCCCGCTGATCTTTCAGACGGTGGAGGATCAGCGGAACGGCGAGTCCCGGCACGGCCGTGGCCAGCTGCAGCAGACCGTGCACCGAGCCGGCCTGCGCTTCGCTGTAGCCGTGGCTCAGCAGTATCGCCGGCAGCCAGCCGATGATGACGTAGTAAATCAGCGAGTTAATCCCTAAAAAGAGCGTCACCTGCCAGGCGAGCGCCGAGCGCCAGATGGCGCGATTATGCAGCGCGCCAGCGCCCGTCACCGCTGCAACGTGTTTCTGACGCCACTGGGGTAACCAGAGCAGCAGCGCGACCAGCGGAAACGCCATCAGCATCAGCAGGGCGCCATGCCAGCCCGCGTTCCCCTGCGCCAGGGGAACAATCATCGCTGATCCAAACGCCGCCGAGACGCCCATCGTCAGGGAATAAGCACCGGTGAGCTTCGCCACCTGGCCCGGAAAGTCACGCTTAATTAATCCGGGTAACAGCACGTTCCCGAGCGCAATACCGCAGCCAATGACTGCCGTACCGATGAACAGCAGCGCGGCGGAAGGCAGAGAGCGAACCGCAATTCCGGCGCAAATCAGCAGCAGGGCGATAAACAGGCTGCGCTCCATGCCGATACGTCGGGCAACGCCTGCGGCGAGCGGCGAGACGAGGGCGAAAGCCAGCAGGGGCAAGGTGGTCAGCAGACCGGTTTGCGCCGTGCTTAAGCCATAATCAAGACGAATAGTGTCGAGCAGCGGCGCTGCGCCGGTAAAGGTGACGCGAAGCGTAGTGGCAATCATCAGGATGCCTGCAATCAACAGCGCGCCGTGTTTTCCTGAGGTGCGAATAGCAGTAGTCATTATGTTCTCATACGTTCAAGCGAGGGCACACAATACCGATTTTCTCAGCGGTTGAAATCAGGCTAAAATGACAGTTTATCGCTAATATCGGACAAACTGATGATTGGTCTGGGACTGGAGGGCTACGATCCTGATAGCCAGTACGATGCGGCCGTCGCATTTCGCATTCAGGTGGTGGCGGAGGAACAATATATTCCCCGGCATCATCACCGTAAGGGGCAGCTGATTCTGGCCCTTGGCGGCGCAATCACCTGCGAAGTGGAAAATGCGATGCTGATGGTTCCGCCCCAGTACGCAGTCTGGATCCCCGGCCAGATGCCGCACAGCAACAGAGCCACGCCGGGCGCGCAGCTCTGCTTTTTATTTATTGAGCCGGGGGCGGCAAGCTTGCCCGGACGCTGCTGTACCCTGAAAATCTCTCCTCTGGTGCGGGAGCTGATTTTATCCCTGGCGGAAAAATCGCGTGAGCAGCTTCCTCTTGCGACCACGTCGCGCCTGGTGGACGTGCTGTTTGACGAGCTGCCGCTCCAGCGACAGGAGCACCTGCAGCTGCCCGTCTCGCCCCATCCTAAAATTCGACTGATGAGCGAGAAGATGGCGGAAGAGCCCGCCGCCTGGCAGACGCTGGCGCAGTGGGCGAGCCATTTTGCCATGAGCGAACGCAGCCTGGCGCGGCTGGTGGTGAAAGAGACCGGTTTAAGCTTTCGCCGCTGGCGTCACCAGCTGCAGCTGATCGTGGCGTTACAGCATTTGATTAGTGGGAAATCGGTACAGCAGGTGGCCCAGTCACTGGGCTATGACTCGACCACCGCGTTTATCACCATGTTCAGGAAGGGGCTGGGCCAGACGCCGGCGCGTTATATGGCCAGCCTGACTACGACTTCCCGATAAACAGCGAGACAAGGCCTGCCGCAATCAGCGGGCCGACCGGCACGCCGCGGAAGAGCGCCACGCCCAGCACGGTGCCCACCAGCAGACCCGCCACCAGCGAGGGCTGGCTGCTCATTAGCGTGACGCCGCGTCCGCCCAGCCACGACACAAAAATCCCCACCGCGATCGCCACCAGCGATTTCCAGTTTACGAACGAGTGCAGCAGGGTTGATGCAGGAAGCGTACCGCTGGCGATGGGCGCCATTACCCCGATGGTTAAAATGATTATCCCGATGGTGAGGCCTTGTTTTTCTATCCACGGGAAAAAGGTATTTAACGGGGTCACGCGAACAATAATAAGCACCAGAATCGAGATGGCGACGGTGGTGTTATGGCTGACAAAGCCGAGCGCGGCGAGTGCCAGAAGAATGAGCAGAGTAGGGTCAAACATAGGGAATCCTTGCCAGAATAATTAACCTGCTTACTGTACGCGCAAACGCGACGCAGGACAGTTTTAAAAAGATTTTATTGTTGTCATAACCTTGTCATTTACGCGGATTAAAACGGAGGCAGATATCGCAAAAGGGGTCGCCATCATGAACGATCACATGTTTGTGGAAACGCTGATTATCTCCTCATCGTTTTTCGCTATTGCCGTTATTCTCGTCGCCTCCGTGCTGTTCCTGGAACGAAAAGGCTGACAGGGCGTCAGCCATTGTAGTTACGCTTTATGGAAAGTTACCAGCTCAGGACGGGCGATGCGCAGGTAATCCTGGGTATCCATAATCACGGATTTCTCCAGCAGGCCAGCGTTAAACGCGATTTCGTCAAAACGCTCGAACAGCAGCGGGTCGGCAACCAGCGCCAAATCAGGATGGAAGCTAAAGGGCGGGATAGCGCCGAAAACGCAGGCGGTCAGGGTATCGACCTCGGCCGGGCTGGCGAGGGAGGCCTTTAGCCCGCCAAAATGACTGGCAAGCTGGCTCAGGTCAGCCTGCAGATCGGCGGCGAGGATCGCCAGAACGTGTTTTTTTACGCCGTTTCCCTTCACCTTGCAGACCAGGGCTTTGGCGCCTTGCCGCAGATCGGTTCCGCGAATTTCACTTACCGCTTCACATTTCCCGACCGCCTCGTGCTCCATGACGCGAAACCGCGCGCCCTGCTCGGTGAGTAAGGTAATCAGTTGCTGGTGGGTTCCTGCCCCAATAACGTCGTCAGTCATACGATTTCCCGGTGATAATCCAGTATGCAGCGTTCTACATTAGCACGGGATGAACGGGGTCGAAAGAAAACAGCCAGCGCTTTCGCTGGCTGTTTGATTATGCGTTGCTGGTAGAAGATTGCTTGTGGAACAGCTCCCTGAACACAGGATAAATATCATCCTGGTCACGGATATGCTGCATGGCAAAATTATCGAACATCGATTGCAGATGTTCATACTCCCGCCACAGGGTCTGGTGTGCACGGCGGGTGATTTCGATATAGCTGTAGTAACGCACCACCGGCAGAATTTTCTTCGCCAGGATTTCGTGACACAGCGGTGAGTCGTCGGCCCAGTTATCGCCGTCCGACGCCTGCGCGGCATAAATATTCCACTGCGACGGGTCGTAACGCTCTTTCACCACTTCATCCATCAGCTTCAGGGCGCTTGAGACGATGGTCCCGCCGGTCTCCTGCGAGTAGAAGAACTCATGCTCATCCACTTCTTTCGCCTGAGTGTGGTGGCGGATATAGACCACCTCCACGTTCTTATAGGTTCTGCTCAGGAACAGATAGAGCAGAATATAAAAACGCTTCGCCATATCCTTGGTTGCCTGATCCATCGAGCCGGACACGTCCATCAGACAGAACATCACCGCCTGGCTGGAGGGCTCAGGGCGTTTTTCGTAGTTCTTGTAGCGCAGGTCGAAGGTGTCGATAAACGGTACCCGTTCGATCTTCGCCCTCAGCTCTGCAATCTCTTTACGCAGGCGCTCCTCTTCCAGCAGTTGCGCCGGTTCCGTGTTTTCCACCACCTTCAGGCTGCTCTCCAGCTCGCGCAGTTCGCGACGCTTGCCTGCCGTCATGGCCGTGCGTCGCGCCAGCGAGTTCTGCAACGAACGCACGACGCTGATGTTGGCGGGCACGCCGTTGGCGGTATAGCCCGCGCGATGGGTTTTATATTCATTAAGCTGACGATGCTGATTCTTTTTCAGATTCGGCAGCGCCAGGTCTTCAAACAGCAGGTCGAGATATTCATCTTTCGAAATCTGGAAGACAAATTCGTCCTGGCCTTCACCGTCCTGGCTGGCTTGTCCCTGACCGCTTCCTGAACCACCGCCGCCGCCCTGAGGGCGCTCAATTCTGTCGTTCTGAACGAAATGGTCATTACCTGGGTGTACGCGATGGCGCAGGCCGCCTCGCCCCTGATGAAACATCGGTTCGCTGATGTCATCGGTGGGGATGGAGACAGACTCGCCGCTGTCGACGTCGGTCACCGAGCGTTTGTTGATGGCCTCGGAGATAGACTGTTTAATTTGCGCTTTATAACGACGCAAGAAGCGCTGGCGGTTCACCGTGCTCTTGTTTTTGCCGTTAAGACGCCGGTCAATAAACCAGGTCATATACCCCCCGTACTGCATTTGCCAACTTGCATTTTGTAGGCCCGGCAGGCGCTAAACGCCGCCGGGCACTTGTTTTAAGACGATTTACGCACGCGCAGGTACCATTCGCAGAGCAGGCGGACCTGTTTGCGGGTGTAGCCTTTTTCCATCATACGGTCGACAAAATCGTCGTGTTTTTTCTGTTCATCGGTTGAGGTTTTGGCGTTAAACGAGATCACCGGCAGCAGCTCTTCGGTATTGGAGAACATTTTCTTCTCAATGACCGTGCGCAGTTTCTCGTAGCTGGTCCAGTTCGGATTGCGCCCGTTGTTATGCGCTCTGGCGCGCAGGACGAAGTTCACAATCTCGTTACGGAAGTCTTTCGGGTTGCTGATCCCGGCAGGCTTCTCGATTTTTTCCAGCTCCGCGTTCAGGGATTCACGGTCAAACAGCTGGCCGGTATCCGGGTCGCGGTACTCCTGATCCTGGATCCAGAAGTCAGCGTAGGTGACATAACGGTCGAAAATGTTCTGCCCGTACTCTGAATAGGATTCCAGGTAGGCCGTCTGGATCTCTTTGCCAATGAACTCGGCGTATTTCGGGATCAGGTAACCTTTGAGGAACTCAAGGTAGCGTTCAGCCTGCTCCTGCGGGAACTGCTCGCGCTCGATTTGCTGTTCCAGCACGTAGAACAGATGAACCGGGTTGGCCGCCACTTCCGCATGGTCGAAGTTAAAGACGCGGGAGAGGATCTTAAACGCGAAGCGCGTGGACAGACCGTTCATCCCCTCATCAACCCCGGCATAGTCGCGGTATTCCTGATACGACTTCGCTTTCGGGTCGGTATCTTTCAGGCTTTCACCGTCATAGACGCGCATTTTAGAATAGATGCTGGAGTTTTCCGGCTCTTTCAGACGCGAAAGGATGGAGAAGCGTGACAGCGTTTCCAGCGTGCCGGGCGCGCAGGGGGCATGCACCAGCTCACTGTGGTTAAGCAGTTTCTCGTAAATTTTGATCTCTTCGGAGATCCGCAGGCAATAAGGGACCTTGACGATGTACACGCGGTCAAGGAAGGCCTCATTGTTTTTGTTATTACGGAAGGTCACCCATTCAGATTCGTTCGAGTGGGCGAGAATAATCCCGTTAAACGGCAGGGCGGAGATACCTTCCGTCCCGTTGTAGTTGCCTTCCTGAGTCGCCGTCAGCAGCGGATGCAGCACCTTGATTGGCGCTTTAAACATCTCGACGAACTCCATAATCCCCTGGTTCGCGCGGCACAGCGCGCCCGAGTAACCGTAGGCATCCGGATCGTTTTGCGCGAAGTTTTCCAGCTTACGGATGTCGACTTTACCCACCAGCGCCGATATGTCCTGGTTGTTCTCATCGCCAGGTTCCGTTTTGGCGATGGCGATCTGTTCAAGGATAGACGGCCAGACTTTCACCACGCGGAATTTGGTGATATCGCCACCAAACTCGTGCAGGCGTTTTGCCGCCCACGGCGACATGATGGTGCCGAGATAGCGACGCGGGATGCCATACTCTTTGTCCAGAATCTGCGCATCTTCCTGCGGATTGAACAGGCACAGCGGATGGTCGTTCACCGGGCTGCGTTCACCGTTGGCGCTCAGCACATAGATAGGCACGCGCTGCATCAGCGACTTCAGGCGTTCCGCCAGCGAGGATTTACCGCCGCCCACGGGGCCGAGTAAATAGAGGATCTGTTTCTTCTCTTCCAGACCCTGAGCGGCATGCTTCAGATAGGAGACAATCTGTTCAATGGCATCTTCCATACCATAGAACTCTTCAAACGCCGGATATCGGGCGACCACCCGATTCGAAAAGAGACGGGAAAGCCGAGGCTCCAGGGCAGTGTCAACCATGTTTGGCTCACCAATAGCCATCAATAGCCGTTCTGCCGCATTGGCATAGGCACTGCGATCTTGCCGACAGATGGTAAGAAACTCCTGCAGTGTGAACTCTTCGTCCTTGGCAGCTTCATAGCGCTGGCGATAGTGATCGAATATATTCATGGCATGCCGTCCTTTCGTTTTTTAGCACAGGATAAGAGCCGTTCGTATGAGTAGTGGAGGCTCCCGGAAGAGAATCTCTCGCACCTCACTGCCAAAGCAGCAACCTGTGTGCCAGGTCAGACGCTAAGAACCGCAGGTGTTCAGGAAAACTCTTCTTAAATTAAAGCGTAGATGGCATTTGCAAAACTTGCATGCCCAGAAAATCTACTTTCAATGACATATCAATAACTCATCCAAAAATTTCCACTGTCGTTATAAGACAAATGCACGTTTTTCATTCAGTGGTCATATAAATGAAAGCAGGCTGTCATCTGATAAGTTAAAAATAATGGGTTAATCAGACTGATTAGCAGGCAAAAAATTTTGGGATGTACGGGAATGGCGGTTACACTTCATCCGCTGATTATTTGACTACAGGAAAGAATGGATTGTGACCAAACTCAAACTTCTGGCATTAGGCATCCTTGCCGCGACCGCAGTGAACACCGCACAGGCGGAAAGTCAGTGGACGGTTGGCGCGGGTGTTGGCGTCATTAACAGCCCGTACAAACAGTATGACCGTGACGTTTATCCTGTTCCCGTTATCACCTATGAAGGCGATAACGTCTGGTTCCGCGGGCTCGGCGGCGGCTACTATCTCTGGAACGATACGGCCGATAAGCTCTCCATCATGGCCTACTATGATCCGACGCACTTCAAGCCGGGTGACAGCGACAGCCACGCGCTTCGCCAGCTCGACAAGCGCAAAAGCTCGATGATGGCCGGCCTCTCATACGTGCATAACACCCAGTATGGCTTCCTGCGTACGGCCCTGGCAGGCGATACGCTGGATAACAGCAACGGCTTTATCTGGGATCTGGCGTGGCTGTACCGCTATACCAACGGTGGTCTGACCCTGACGCCGGGTATTGGTGTGCAGTACAACAGCGAGAACTACAACGACTACTACTATGGCGTGTCTAAAAACGAGTCCCGCCGCAGTGGTCTGAAGAGCTACAGCGCAGATGACGGCTGGGATCCGTACCTGGAGCTGACCGCGAGCTATAACTTCCTCGGCGACTGGAGCGTGTACGGTACCGGCCGCTATGAGCGTCTGAGCGACGAAGTGAAGGATAGCCCGATGGTCGACAAATCCTGGGCAGGTATTTTCTCTGTCGGCGTGAGCTACAAGTTCTGATTGTGCACTAATATCGTGCAATTGATGCATTAAAACGGGGCGCGCGCGCCCCGTTTGCTTTGATGTGGTGCAGAAAAATTATCGCTTAACAATGCGGATCGTCTGCCTTAAACGAGACGGTTTTTCGTCGCTCGCTTTTTGCGGGGTGCTCACGCAGGCGGTTTCCACGCAGACAAACGTTTTATACCCTTCATCCGTCATGTCGGCCATGCTGACGGACAGCGCCGGGCCCGGGTTCCAGCCCACCACGTCGCTGTGATGATGATGGACCACTTCAATGCCGCGGTTCAGCGCGCCGTCGTGGATCACGCTGCACGCTTCCGGGTGCAGGTAGACGCGGTCGGTACGGTCAGGGAACGTCTGTACGCCGTCGCTCAGTTTACCTTCTTTGGCGTTATCCACTTTGTCGATAAAGGTATCGCCAAGGCCGCTCACCTTCACTGCGCCGATATCACCCACGTTGAAGTAGGTGTGCAGGGCTGCGGTGGTTTCAAACTCACCGTGGGCTTCCAGTTCGATTTCACAGGTTTTACCCAGCTTAAAGCGGGCGTACAGGGTGAAATCGTGCGGCCAGAGGGCGCGGGTTTCATCATTAGCCTGCAGCTCAAAGGTCAGCACGGCGCCGTTGTCGTCTTCGTTGTGCGCTTTCAGCGTCCACTGCTGGTTACGGGCAAAACCGTGAGAAGGCAAACCCTGCTGGGCGGACGGGCCGAACCACGGCCAGCAGATCGGTACGCCACCGCGAATAGCCGCCCCTTTTTTGAAGGAGGTCGCATCGCTCAGCCATAAGCCTTCGGCTTCACCTTCCGGTTTCCAGGAGAGCAGGTGGGCGCCGTTCAGCGCCACGGAGGCTTTAACGCGTGGATGGTCAACGACGATAACGTCGGCACCGTCAATCTGACGGCGGGAAAGCACAGGGGTAAGTTGTTCGACTACCGGAAGTGCAAAAATTTTATTAATCATTAAGCAATCCTCTGTCTTATAAATAAAAAAGGCGACCGAAGTCGCCTTTTTGGATCAAGCACTCATCTCAACTTATTTAGAGATGTGAGCGATCAGGTCCAGTACTTTGTTAGAGTAGCCAGTTTCGTTGTCGTACCAGGATACCAGTTTAACGAAGTTGTCGTTCAGTGCGATACCCGCTTTAGCATCGAACACGGAAGTGCACACTTCGCCGTTGAAATCGGTAGATACAACGTCGTCTTCGGTGTAGCCCAGAACGCCTTTCATTGCGCCTTCGGAAGCAGCTTTGATTGCTTTCTTAATTTCTTCATAAGAAGCAGCTTTTTCCAGACGAACGGTCAGGTCAACAACGGATACGTTAGGAGTTGGAACGCGGAACGCCATACCAGTCAGTTTGCCATTCAGTTCTGGCAGTACTTTACCTACAGCTTTAGCAGCACCGGTAGAGGATGGGATGATGTTCTGAGCCGCGCCACGGCCGCCGCGCCAGTCTTTGTGAGACGGGCCATCAACGGTTTTCTGAGTAGCGGTGGTTGCGTGAACGGTAGTCATCAGACCTTCGATGATGCCGAAGTTGTCGTTGATAACTTTAGCCAGCGGTGCCAGGCAGTTGGTGGTGCAGGATGCGTTAGACACGATATCCTGGCCAGCGTAAGTTTCGAAGTTTGCACCACGAACGAACATTGGGGTGTTGTCTTTGGAAGGACCAGTCAGAACAACTTTCTTCGCACCCGCAGTGATGTGTTTACGTGCAGTTTCGTCGGTCAGGAAGATACCGGTTGCTTCAGCAACAACGTCAACACCGATTTCGTTCCATTTCAGGTTAGCTGGGTCTTTTTCAGCAGTAACGCGGATGGTTTTGCCATTAACAACCAGGTGGCCGTCTTTCACTTCAACGGTGCCGTCGAAACGACCGTGAGTTGAGTCGTACTTCAGCATGTACGCCATGTATTCAGCGTCCAGGAGATCGTTGATACCAACGATTTCGATGTCAGAACGTTTCTGAGCAGCACGGAAAACAATACGGCCGATACGGCCAAAACCGTTGATACCTACTTTGATAGTCATATATTCCACCAGCTATTTGTTAGTGAATAAAAGGTTGCCTGTAAAATTACAAAAACCTTACGCAGCGTCAAGCGGAATCGTGTCAATCATTGCGACAAATCAATCCTGTGACTAACGTTTGTGCGACTGACTCGCCTCACTTTCCCTTTGAGCTTGCACCCATATGGGGGCTGCGCCGGGATTTTAAAGGCCTCGCAGGATAAAAATGTGAGCATGGTCACAATTGCCTGACCGCCTTTTCGCGACACATAAGTTTAGATCAAAAGTGCACGCAAGGGTGTTAATGTTTTGTTAGAATCCGGGTTAAAAGATGTCTGTTTCTACAGCGAGATGTAAGCATATGTCGAACCAACGTAACCCTGAAGATTTGAAAAAAAACCTCACAGAAATGCAGTTTTACGTGACGCAGAATCACGGGACGGAACCGCCGTTCACCGGGCGTTTACTGCACAACAAGCGGGACGGCGTCTACCACTGCCTGGTCTGTGATGCGCCGCTGTTTAATTCACAAACGAAATTTGATTCTGGCTGCGGCTGGCCGAGCTTTTACGAGCCGGTGAGCGATGAGGCCATCCGCTACCTGACCGACTCGTCGCACGGCATGGTGCGCACGGAAATTCGCTGCGGCAACTGCGATGCGCACCTTGGGCACGTCTTCCCGGATGGCCCTCAGCCCACGGGCGAGCGTTTCTGCGTGAATTCAGCCTCAATGAGCTTCACTGACGACGAAAACGGCGACCAGGTGAAGGGTTGAAAAAACGATTCAGCAAATTATTCCTTTAAAAGGGCGGGATTGTGAATATTGATGACATGATTAGCGGTATGACGCCGGAGATTTATCAGCGTCTGGTGACCGCCGTAGAGCTGGGAAAATGGCCCGATGGCGTCGCGCTGACCCCGGAGCAAAAAGAGAACAGCCTGCAGCTGGTGATGCTGTGGCAGGCGCGCAATAACACCGACGCACAGCACATGACGATCGACACCCGTGGCCAGATGGTGATGAAGAGCAAGCGTGAGCTGAAAGAAGACTTTGGCATCACGCCGAAGCCGATTGCGACGATTAAAATGCAATAACGGTGCGGGTTGATGCCCTCACCCAACCCTCTCCCACGGGGAGAGGGCTTGATTGTCTTACTACTTATGCGGGATCCCGAGCGACTCCGCCAGCTGTTTCGCTAACTGATTGTTGTCATCAGCCCCGTACTCCCAGAACATCGCCCCGGCAAGACCTTTCTCTTTGATGTAGTCCGCTTTGATCGCCACGGATCGTGGGTTCTCATACGAAATCGCAAACAGCGCGTTGCCATCGGCACCCTTCACCGAGAGCCACGGCACCTTTGCCTGGTCGTCCCAGTGCTCGGTAAAGCGCTTCTGCGGATCGTTCAACAGCTTTTTCACGATATCGTTGTACTTCACGTAGGTATCTTTGGTCAGGTCATAGCCGAGTGACTTGAACAACCCGATCTCCTGCGGCCCGAAGTAGGGCTGGGTAACCGGATTTTTTTGCGCATCCGGTTTGGTCCAGTCGATCCCCGGCTCTACGGCGCGTTTGGGTACGCGGCCATAGAAACCAATCCCGAGATTCATCTGCTGCGGCTTCAGCCCGGCGGCCAGATAGTTGTTCACCACAAAGTCCACGCTGTATTTGTCCGCGGCGGCCACCGTCGGCCAGGCGCTGGAGTCATACAGGTTGGCGTTAAAATACTGCGTACCGTACGCCATGTCGTAGGTCATCAGGTTGATGTAGTCGAGCAGGGGCGCAATGGCTTTCACATCCACCCAGCTTTTCGGACTTTCCGCATTCGCGCCTACCGCAATGGTGACCAGCTTTTTATGCCCGAACGCGTCGCGCAACTCTTTCAGCAGGGCGGTAAAGTTACCCCGGTCGGCAGGCTGGCTTGCCACCAGCCCCCAGGCGCCGTTGACCGGATACTCCCAGTCAAGATCGATCCCGTCCAGGCCGTATTTGTCGACAATCTCCTGCGCGGAGCGGATAAACACCGCGCGCGTCTCTTGGGTTGCCGCTGCGCCGGAGAAGCCGCGCCCCCCCCAGCCGCCGATGGAAAGCAGCACTTTGAGGTTCGGGTTTTGCTTACGCAGAGTGGGGATTAAGGCCAGATCGGACGCCACTTTTGGCGATAGCCAGATTTGATGCAGCTTCGCCGGATCTTTCAGCGCGGCATTGGTTTCGTCTTTTTCGTCGTTATAGACCAGACCAAACGAGTAGTTCAGATGGGTGATCTGGCGAACGTCCAGTTTATTGATATCGCCACCCGGTCCGGCGGTGACATCGCCACCCCCGTTAAAGTAGCCCACGGACATCATGGAACTGGCGGAGGCAACTGACGCGCAAAGCAAGGGTAATGCTGCCAGCAAGGGCAAACGTTTCATACAAGTTCCTCTTTGACTTAATAAAATTAACCACGCCACGGAAAAGGCGTGGCGAAAAAACAGCCTAAAGAGAATAGCATTGCCGCTTCGCTGAGGATGCGAGGGAGTTCACTTTATGGGGGATCGGAGAGGGGGGATTGCCGGGTAAGCGTCAGCGCCACCCGGCTTAAAAGGCTTACGCCTGCGTCTCCAGCCAGTCTTCGAGCGTATACAGCGTCGCGCCTTCCGCAGCCATATCCATAAACGCCTGAGCGCTGTCCTGCGGGTGAATGTTCACCCCGCGGCAGCCGTCGGTGATGACGCTGACGGTATAACCTAACTGGAGCGCATCCAGCACGGTGAACTTCACGCAGTAGTCCGTCGCCAGCCCCAGCACAATCAGCTCCGTGATTTCGTGATGACGTAACCACGCGTCCAGCGCCGTTTTCTGGCGATGCCCGTTATCAAAAAACGCGCTATAGCTGTCGATAGCCGGGTTTTCACCTTTATGGAACACCGCGTCGATGGCTCTCTGATTCAGGAGCGGATGCAGCGCCGCGCCTTCCGTCTGCTGTACGCAGTGATCCGGCCAGAAGGTTTGCGCCAGCCCGTCGAGCTCTCCCTGAGTGAAGGGCTCGACGTTATGCTGGCTGGCAAAGCTGCCGTGGTTCGCCGGGTGCCAGTCCTGGCTTGCGACAACCGCTTCGCCGCGGGCTTTGCACCAGTCAATCAGCGTGTTTGCTACGTCAACGGTGCTGTCACCTTCGGCGACGGCCAGCGCACCGCCCGCGCAGAAATCATTTTGCAAATCGACCAGTAGCAGGGCGCGTTGCTTCATGAGCACTCCTTATTCGTCCGGGGTCAGCTCGCCGCGCAGGTTTTGCATCATCGCGCTGCGAATGGACTGAATGTCCAGATCCTGACTCAGTAAATAGTGAAGTTTAGTCAGCGTTGCCTCAACGGTCATATCGAAGCCGCTGATGACCCCCGCATGCGCCAGCGCGTTGCCGGTGGCATAGCCGCCCATATTCACTTTACCGGACATGCACTGGGTCAGGTTCACCACCACAATTCCGCGCTCGCTGGCTTCCTGAAGCTCTTTCAGGAATTCACCGTTCTGCGGCGCATTGCCCACGCCGTAGGAGCGCAGGATCAGCGCCTTCACCGGCTGGCGCAGGAAGTTACGCACCACGTCGGCAGAGATGCCCGGATAGATGGTGACCACGCCAATCGGTTGCGGAGTAATCGGATGCACAATCAGCTCGCCGGCGGTGTTCGGCGCCGGAGGGGTTCCCAGACGACGGATATGAATACCGGCCTCCAGCAGCGGCTGCAGGTTAGGGGAGGCAAAGGCGTCAAAGCCGTCTGCGTGGGCTTTGGTGGTGCGGTTGCCGCGATACAGACGGTTATTAAAGAACAGCGACACTTCGTTGATCGGGTAATTCGCCGCCACGTACAGGGAGTTCAGCAGGTTGATCTGCCCGTCGGAGCGCAGCTCCGCCAGCGGGATTTGCGACCCGGTGACGATAACCGGCTTGCTCAGGTTCTCCAGCATGAAGGAGAGCGCCGAGGCGGTAAACGCCATGGTGTCGGTACCGTGCAGGATCACGAAGCCGTCGTACTGGTCGTAATGGGCTTTAATGTCATCCGCGATGTGCTGCCAGTCTTCCGGCGTCATGTCGGAGGAGTCCATCAGCGGCTCGTATTCGTGGATGGTGAAGTCAGGCATTTCCGGACGGTGGAATTCAGGCATCAGCGCAAGCTGACGCTGAAGGTGGCCGGAGACGGGGATATAGCCGTTTTCGGAGCGCTGCATACCGATGGTACCGCCAGTGTAGGCTACATAAATCGATTTCTTCTGCATGGTAGTGAGTTCTTGTTCTTCAAAAGAAAAAAATCCCCTCTTCGCGGGAAGAGGGGACGGTTTTTAACGGACGTTAGCGCAGGTCAGGCAAAACGCGTAACGACTCTGTGGATCGTTAAAGGCCGCAAGCTTATCGCTTTCTGCCTTCATCGCTTTTGCCGCCGTGGCGACTGGCGCAGGCAGGTAAGCCTGCAGCGCCTCCGGCAGCATGGCGCGTACCGAGCCGGACATGCTGTCCATGACCATATCGAAGAACGACGGTTCGTCCTGGTAATACTCGATATGCCACTGCTTCAGCTTCGCCAGTTCGGCGGCTTTCTTCACCGCGTCATCGAAGTCACCCAGACTGTCCACCAGTCCGTTGCTCTTCGCATCCTGACCGGTCCAGACGTGGCCCTGCGCAATCTGGTCGATCTGCTCAGGCGTCTTTTTACGCGAGTCTGCGACCAGGGTGATAAAGCGTTTATAGCCGTTCTCAATGCTGAGCTGCATCATCTCAGAGACTTCCGGCGGCAGGGATTTGGTCACCGACACATCCGCCAGCGGAGAGGTCGCTACGCCATCGGTATGCACGCCCAGGGAATCCAGGCTGTTCTCCACGGTGTTGATCACCCCGAAGATGCCAATCGAACCGGTCAGCGTGCTTGGGTTAGCCACGATGTAGTTGGCTGGCGTTGAGATCCAGTAACCTCCGGAGGCGGCCATTCCGCCCATTGAGACGACGACCGGCTTACCGGCGGCGCGCGCCGCAGCCAGTTCAGCGCGGATCACCTCGGAGGCGCTCACGCTGCCGCCAGGGCTGTTGACCCGCAGGACAATCGCTTTCACTTTCGGATCCAGGCGCGCATCGCGGATTTGTGACGCGGTAGTATCGCCGCCCACGTTCCCCGGGGTCTCCTGACCGTCCATGATCGCACCGTTGGCAAAGACCACCGCGACGCTGTCACCGCTGTCATCCGGCTTTTTCGTCGAGTAATCATACATGCTGATGGCGCTGTAGTTTTTATCCTCTTTGCTCCAGCCAAACTGCTTGCTCAGGGATTTTTCAATCTCGGCGCTGGTGCCCAGGGCATCAACCAGTTTGTTATCCAGCGCATATTTCGCGGTATCGCCGTCAACCTTACGCAGGCCTTCCAGCACGCCCTGCGCGCCAGGGAACGCCTGCTCAGGCGTAATCTGACGGTTCGCGGCAACGGTGCCCAGATAGTTCTGCCACAGCTCGCCAATCCAGCGGCTGTCCGCTTCGCGGGCGGCAGGGGACATATCATCGCGGATAAACGGCTCAACGGCGGATTTATAGGTACCGACGCGGAAGACGTGGGTGGTGACCTTCAGCTTGTCGAGCAGCGATTTGTAGTACAGGCCGTTGGTGGCAAAGCCGTGCAGATCTACCGTACCCTGCGGGGAGAGCCAGATCTTATTGGCGAAGCTCGCCAGATAATATTGCCCCTGGCTGTAGCTGTCGCCCACGGCAATCACCGGCTTGCCGCTGTCGCGGAATTCGCGCAGCGCTTTACCGATGTACTGCATTGAAGGCTGATCGCCTCCGGCAAAATCTTTCAGATCCAGCACGATCCCGGTGATGTTACGGTCGTTTTTGGCCTGGCGGATGGTATCGACGATATCAAACAGGGAGTTTTCCTGCAGACGATCTGAGGTTGCGCCAAACAGCTGGCGACCAATCACGCTCAGGCGACTGCTGGTGGACGGCTTATCAACGATAACGCCGGTGATATCGAGTAATAGCGCGCCGCGCGTTGAATGCTGCGCCTGATTCGCATTACTGATATGCATCCAGATGCCCGCGCAAACCAGAACCAGGAAGATGAAGAAGATGTTCATCACCAGGTTGCGGACGAAGTTGAGCAGTCTCCACGTCCATTTAAAGAAACCGGCAATGATTCGCCAAAGGGTTCGCATGTATTCTCCCTAACCAGAAAATGACTGTTTCCGTCGCCACTGGACGGTAATGTTGGGTTATCGTAATGACCCAACCGCCACTTGTCAGCAGGAATCGCCTGCCAGGCTGTAACAAAATCTGCCGCCGTGTTAATTTTGTGAGTAAATTTCAAGAAAGGAGTTAACCAATGGACGCACTCGAACTGCTTGTTAACCGCCGTAGCGCTTCCCGTCTGGCCGAACCTGCCCCGGCAGGCGAGCAGCTGGAGAACATTCTGCGTGCCGGCATGCGTGCCCCCGATCATGGCACACTGCAGCCATGGCACTTCTTTGTAATTGAAGGCGAAGGCCGCGATCGTTTCAGTCTGCTGCTGGAGCAGGGGGCGGTGGCCGCCGGGCAGGATGAGAAAGGGATCGACAAGGCGCGCAATGCTCCGTTCCGCGCGCCGATGATCGTCACCGTCGTGGCAAAATGCCAGGCCGACCATAAGGTGCCGGTTTGGGAGCAGGAAATGTCCGCAGGCTGTGCGGTGATGGCGATGCAAATGGCCGCTGTCGCACAAGGCTTCAACGGTATCTGGCGCACCGGCCCGCTGACCGAAAGCCCGGCGGTCCGGGACGGTTTTGGCTGCGGTGAGCATGACAAAATTGTCGGCTTCCTCTACCTCGGTACCCCGCAGCTTAAAGCCTCCAGCACCATCAGCGTGCCGGACACCACGCCTTTCGTCAGCCGTTTCTGATAACGCACGCTAAACTGTCTGGATTCTGAGCATCTGCCGCAGAATTCAGACAGTCATACTTACCTCTTTATGGAATGAGCGCTACCATAGCGCGATTGAGATGACAGGAGACGTCCATGAGCGAGCAAACCATTCGTTTAACGCAGTACAGCCACGGAGCCGGTTGCGGTTGTAAAATTTCCCCGAAAGTGCTGGAGACCATCCTGCACAGTGAACAGGCGAAGTTTGTCGACCCGAACCTGCTTGTCGGCAACGAAACGCGTGACGATGCTGCAGTTTATGACTTAGGTAACGGCACCAGCATTATCAGCACCACCGACTTCTTTATGCCGATTGTCGACAACCCGTTCGACTTCGGTCGCATTGCGGCCACCAACGCCATCAGCGATATCTTCGCCATGGGGGGGAAGCCGATCATGGCGATTGCCATTCTGGGCTGGCCGATCAACACCATCCCGCCGGAAGTGGCACGTGAAGTGATTGATGGCGGCCGTTTTGCCTGCCAGCAGGCGGGGATTGCGCTGGCCGGTGGTCACTCTATTGATGCACCTGAACCGATCTTCGGCCTGGCCGTCACCGGCGTGGTGCCGACCGAACGCGTGAAGCGCAACAGCACCGCGCAGGCGGGCTGCAAGCTGTTCCTCACCAAGCCGCTGGGCATTGGCGTGCTGACCACCGCCGAGAAAAAGTCCCTGCTGAAGCCCGAGCACAAAGGTCTGGCAACGGAAGTGATGTGCCAGATGAACCTCGCCGGTGCGGCGTTCGCCAATATCGACGGCGTGAAGGCGATGACCGACGTCACCGGTTTTGGTCTGCTGGGACACCTCTCTGAGGTCTGTCAGGGCGCGGGCGTGCAGGCGCAGATCTGGTATCAGGACGTGCCGAAGCTGCCGGGCGTGGAGGAGTATATTGCTCAGGGCGCGGTCCCGGGCGGTACCCAGCGCAACTTCGCCAGCTACGGTCACCTGATGGGCGAAATGCCTGAGGAGTGGCGCAACCTGCTGTGCGATCCGCAAACCTCCGGCGGCCTGCTGCTGGCGGTGACGCCGGAGTCAGAAGCCGAGGTTCAGGCTACGGCCGCCGAGTTCGGCATCACCCTGACGGCGCTCGGCGAGCTGGTGACCGCGCGCGGTGGCCGACCGATGATTGAGATCCGTTAATTCGATGCGGTTGTTTATTGCCGAAAAGCCGAGCCTGGCCCGTGCCATCGCCGACGTGCTGCCTAAGCCGCATCGCAAAGGCGACGGCTTTATCGAATGCGGTAACGGGCAGGTGGTCACCTGGTGTATCGGTCACCTGCTTGAGCAGGCGCAGCCGGATGTCTATGACAGCCGCTATGCCCGCTGGAATTTAAACGATCTGCCCATCGTGCCGGAAAAATGGCGCCTGCAGCCCCGGCCTTCGGTCACCAAACAGCTGAACGTTATCAAGCGCTTCCTGCATGAAGCCGCTGAAATCGTGCACGCGGGTGACCCGGACAGGGAAGGGCAACTGCTGGTGGATGAGGTGCTGGACTATCTGGAGCTGGCGCCGGAAAAGCGCCAGCAGGTGCAGCGCTGCCTGATCAACGACCTTAACCCGCAGGCGGTGGAGCGAGCCATTTCGCGCCTGCGCGCCAACAGCGAGTTTATTCCGCTGTGCGTCTCGGCGCTCGCGCGTGCCCGCGCCGACTGGCTGTACGGTATCAACATGACCCGCGCCTACACCATCCTCGGGCGCAACGCGGGCTATCAGGGCGTGCTCTCCGTGGGGCGCGTGCAGACGCCGGTGCTGGGGCTGGTCGTGCGTCGTGACGAAGAGATTGAGAATTTCGTCGCTAAAGATTTCTTTGAGGTGAAAGCGCATATCGTCACGCCTAAAGACGAGCGCTTTACCGCCGTCTGGCAGCCGAGCGATGCCTGCGAGTCATATCAGGATGAAGAGGGGCGTTTGCTGCACCGCCCGCTGGCGGATCATGTGGTTAACCGTATTACCGGACAGCCGGCCATCGTCACCAGCTATAACGATAAACGGGAATCAGAACCCGCGCCGCTGCCGTTCTCGCTGTCGGCCCTGCAGATTGAGGCCGCGAAGCGCTTTGGCCTCAGCGCGCAGAACGTGCTGGATATCTGCCAGAAGCTCTATGAAACCCACAAGCTGATCACTTATCCGCGTTCGGATAGCCGTTATCTGCCGGAAGAGCACTTTGCCGGACGCCATTCTGTGATGAACGCCATTAGCGTGCACGCGCCGGATCTCCTGCCGCAGCCGGTGGTGAACCCGGACACCCATAACCGCTGCTGGGACGATAAAAAGGTGGACGCCCACCACGCGATTATCCCGACGGCGCGTGCCAGCAGCGTCAACCTGACCGATAACGAAGCGAAGGTCTATAACCTGATCGCCCGTCAGTACCTGATGCAGTTCTGCCCGGACGCGGTGTTCCGCAAATGCGTAATCGAACTGGAAATCGCGAAAGGGAAATTCATTGCGAAAGCCCGTTTCCTTGCAGAAGCAGGCTGGCGCACGCTGCTGGGGAACAAAGAGCGTGACGAGGAGAACGACGGCACGCCGCTGCCGGTAGTTGCTAAAGATGACGAACTGCTGTGCGAGAAGGGCGAAGTGGTTGAGCGTCAGACTCAGCCGCCGCGCCATTTCACCGATGCGACGCTGCTGTCGGCGATGACCGGGATCGCCCGCTTTGTGCAGGATAAAGATCTGAAGAAGATCCTGCGCGCCACCGACGGTCTGGGTACGGAAGCAACCCGCGCGGGTATCATCGAGCTGCTCTTTAAGCGCGGTTTTCTTGAGAAAAAGGGGCGCTATATCCATTCGACCGAGCCGGGACGCGCGCTGATTCATTCCCTGCCGGAGCTGGCCGCCAGGCCGGACATGACCGCGCACTGGGAATCGGTGCTGACGCAGATCAGCGAGAAGCAGTGCCGCTATCAGGACTTTATGCAGCCGCTGGTGGGGACGCTTTACCAGCTGATCGATCAGGCGCGCAGCACGCCGGTGAAGCGCTTCAGAGGGATGGTTGCACCAGGCGCGGGGGCGAAGAAACCGTTTAAAAAGAAGAAGAGCGCGGCCTGATACGCCCGGTTTTCTCCCTCTCCCTGTGGGAGAGGGCTGGGGTGAGGGCACCCGGCCGCACGATATAAACCTTAAATCACACCCTGCCCAATCATGGCATCTGCCACCTTCACGAACCCGGCGATATTCGCCCCGCGCACGTAGTTGGTTTGCGACGCTTCACCGCCGTACTCCACGCAGGCGTGGTGAATATCCAGCATGATATGGTGCAGGCGCGCATCCACTTTTTCTGCCTTCCAGCCGAGACGTGCGGCGTTTTGTGCCATCTCGAGGCCGGAGGTTGCCACGCCACCGGCGTTAGCGGCCTTGCCCGGTGCAAACAGCACGCCTGCCTCAAGGAACAGGTTCGTGGCGTCGATGGTGGTCGGCATGTTCGCCCCTTCGGCCACCGCTTTTACGCCGTTGCTAATCAACGTGCGCGCGGCTTCAACGTCCAGCTCGTTCTGCGTGGCGCACGGCAGGGCGATATCCACCGGCACACCCCACGGCTGTTTTCCTTCCAGGTAGGTCAGGCCAAACTCCCGGGCGTAATCCGCCACGCGGCCATCGCGGCTGGCTTTGATTTCACACAGGCGCGCCAGCTTCTCTGCCGTAAAGCCCGCTTCATCCACCACCGTGCCGCTGGAGTCAGAGGCGGTTACCACGCGAGCGCCAAACTGCATCGCTTTCTCAATCGCGTACTGCGCCACGTTACCGGAGCCGGACACCGCGACGCGCATGCCTTCAAAGCCTAAACCGTGGCGCTTGAGCATGGCCTCGGTGAAGTAAACCAGGCCGTACCCGGTCGCTTCCGGGCGGATCAGGCTCCCGCCAAACGACAGCCCTTTACCGGTAAAGACGCAGGCGCTGTTGTTGGAGAGCTTTTTCATCATCCCGGCCATAAAGCCTACTTCACGTCCGCCGACGCCGATATCACCGGCAGGTACGTCGGTATCCGGGCCGAGGTGACGGTAGAGCTCGGTCATCAGCGCCTGGCAGAAGCGCATCACTTCGCCTTCGCTTTTGCCTTTCGGATCGAAATCACTGCCGCCTTTCCCGCCGCCCATCGGGAGCGTGGTGAGGGCGTTTTTAAAGGTCTGCTCGAAGCCGAGGAACTTCAGAATTGACAGGTTTACGGACGGGTGGAAGCGCATGCCACCCTTAAACGGGCCAATGGCCGAGTTAAACTGCACGCGCCACGCGCGGTTGACCTGCACCTGATTGCGATCGTCCACCCACGTCACGCGGAACTGGATCACGCGCTCTGGCTCGACAAGGCGTTCAAGCAGAGACATCTGGCGATAGCGCGGGTTTTGTTCAAGGAAGGGCCACAGGGTGGTCATCACTTCACGCACGGCCTGCGCGAACTCGCTCTGGTGCGGGTCGCGCTGCTGAACATGGGCAAGGAAACTTTCCAGAGAGCGTGTCTGATCCATAGATATAAGAACCTCTTATTGTATTTTATGTGTATTACTTATGCGATTTGTGTTGTTTTTTTGACTATATCACCCGTACCGCTTTGTGTGGCAAGCAGAAATGTAGGGCGAAAGGGAAATTAATGAGAGCGCAGGCGTCATAACCAAAAGCGATGAAGAGATAAATTAAAGGTTCCGCTCTGGTTTACCGTTATAGTCATTATCAAGGAACAACAGGAAGATGTGTCTATGAACCGTTATCTACTCACCGCGTTATGTCTGATCTTCACTGCTGGCGCGCAGGCTGACCGCATTCGTCCGGATGTGGAGGTGAATGTGCCGCCGGAAGTGTTTAGCTCCAGCGGTCAGAATCAAACGGTGCAGCCCTGCAATCAGTGCTGTATCTATCAGAATCAGAACTACTCGGAAGGGGCCGTGGTGAAAGCGGACGGCGTGCTGTTGCAGTGCCAGCGCGACGAGCGCGTTATCGGCACGAATCCGCTGGTCTGGCGTCGCGTAAAACAATAAACGCTTCCAGCAGCGGAATATCCGCGGGGGCCAGGGCGTAGCCAAACGCCTCTTCCGGCGTACACCACGCCAGCGCGCTGTGGTAGTGCGCCGTGAGCTCGCCGCTAAACGCAGGAACGTGCCAGGCGTGCAGGTTGATTAACCGCTGCGAGACTTCGCGCTGGTGGCTTGCTACATATTGCGCAGGCAGCGCTTCAATACCCAACTCTTCACGCAGCTCGCGGATAAGCGCCTCGGTCTGGGTTTCTCCGGCCTCGACTTTACCGCCTGCAAATTCCCACATGCCCGGCTGGTCGGCGTGGGCAGGGCGCTGCGCAAGTAAAATTTTGTCGTCTTTTTCGATGATGGCGGCAACGACATCGAGTGTTTTCAGCATGGTCGTCAATAATTGATAGCGAAAAAAGACATATTATCGTGCCCTTTCTCAGAGTCCAGCTATCAGGAGAATCAGGTGAAAGAGACTACCGCCTGGGTTGCCCCTATCGAATCCCTTCCCGCCAGCCTTAAACCCATTGCCGTGATGCAGAAAAAGCATTTTGGCGCCGTGCTGAATCCCACGCGCTGGTGGGGGCGCATGCCGCGTCTGTTCTGGCTGGTAGCGCTGTTCGTCGGTTTTCTGGAGCGTCGTCGCGCGCGCCTGACGCCCGTGCTTCGTTCGCTGCTCATGACGCGGGTGTCCCAGCTCTGCCACTGCGCTTTCTGTATTGATGCCAACAGCCTGCGGCTGGCCGAGCGCTGCGGCGCGCTGGATAAGGTTCAGGCTGTGGGCAACTGGCATGATTCCACTTTGTTCTCCGAGCAGGAGCGCGCGGCGCTGGCCTACGCCGAGGCGGTGACCGCCACGCCGCCCCGGGCGGATGAGGCCATCAGAACGGCGCTGAAGCGCCACTTTACGGATGACGCCATCACCGAGATGACGGCGCTCATTGCCTTTCAGAATCTCTCCGCCCGCTTTAACGCCGCGCTGGATATTCCGGCTCAGGGGCTGTGCGCCACGTTTAATGAGACGCCACATGCTTGACCGTCATCTGCACCCGCGGGTAAAGCCCGTTCTGAATCGTCTGGTTTCCGTGCTGGACAGGCCGGGCATTACGCCCGACGGATTAACCCTTTCCGGGTTTGCGATTGGCGTGCTGGCGCTGCCGTTTCTGGCCCTCGGCTGGTATCCTGCTGCGCTGGTCGCCATCGTGCTTAACCGCCTGCTGGACGGTCTGGACGGGGCGCTGGCGCGCCGCAGAGGGCTGACCGATGCGGGAGGATTTCTCGATATCGCGCTCGACTTTCTGTTCTACGCTCTGGTGCCGTTTGGCTTTGCGCTCGCTGCTCCCGCAGAGAATGCGCTGGCGGCCGCCTGGCTGCTGTTTGCGTTTATTGGTACCGGCAGCAGTTTTCTGGCGTTTGCGGCGCTGGCCGCGAAGCACGACATCGACAACCCCGGCTATGCGCACAAGTCGTTTTATTACATCGGCGGGTTAACGGAAGGGACGGAGACCATCGCGCTGTTTGTGCTGTGCTGCCTTTTCCCGGCGCACTTCACGCTTTTCGCGTGGGTATTTGGCGCGCTGTGCTGGCTGACCACCACAACGCGCGTCTGGAGCGGCTACGTGACGCTGAAGTCACTCAACCCTTAGAGAGCGCTTTCTGGCCCGCGCTCACCGGTTGTCACCGGGTTCTGCGGGTGACTGCTCCATTCGTACCAGCCGCCGTCATAGACGGCGATATTCTTCCAGCCCATCGACCGGGCGTACATAAAGGTTTCGGACGCCCGCCAGCCGGTGCCGCAGTAAAACGCGACGTGCTGTTCCGGCAGAATATTCCAGCGCTTCCACTGGGCGGCGATGTCGTCCGCACTGCGCATGGTGCCATCCGGGTTATGGAAATCCTCCATGTGGGTAGCATCGCTGCCCGCATGACCCCAGCGGGCACCGGCTATTTCACCTTTTGGCTTGATGTAGCTGTAGCCGCTTGTTTCGCCGATGAACTCCGGCCACGAACGAATGCTGACCAGGGAGGCATCCTGACGGTGCAGCATCCCGCGCGCCTGTTCCATATCGACCATCAGCTGCGGCTGGCCGGGGATTGGCGCGCCGAAATCGGGGGCTGGCGTCACTTTGCCGGGCGTGCCGCGCTCAACCGGGAGGCCTGCATCTGACCACGCCTTCCAGCCGCCGTCGAGAATACGCACATCCTTCACGCCCGCATACAGCATAATCTGCGCCACGCGCGCGGCGGCGTAAACGTCACGACCATACAAGATGACGGTGGTGTCGTGGCGGATCCCGTGCTTCGCCAGCATCGCTTTCAGCTTGTCGTCGGAGACTTTATTCCACAGCGGCTCGCTTTCCACTTCGTTAGTATCGATGTAGCCCGCGCCGGGAATGTGGTTCAGCAGGTAAAACTTCGGTGCGCCCCATGCGGCTTCGATCACTTTCCAGTCACCCGACGGCGCGGCGGTCACGGGTTTACCCTGCTGGAGGCGGTGGATCCACTGCGGGTAAACCAGCTGTTCAAAATGAGGCAGGCGCTGAAGGCGGTCTGGGGTCTGCAGTGCGTCGCTGAGCAGCGAAACGTGGCGGTAACCTGCTTTCTCCAGGCGGGCTTTCACCGCCTGGTTATCGTTCTCGTCGCCGTACAGGGCGATGGCCGTTGCAGGTGTAAGCTGATGTTGTTTTGCCCAAAGCGCAATCTGCTCGTCGCTCATGGCGCTAAGCCAGGCGGCAGCAAGGTTGAGTGCGGCGGGTTCATGCCCGGAGGGGCCGCTGAGCGTCTGCGGCCAGCCGTTGTAAAACGCGCTGGCGCGGGTGTCGACAGGCGTGCCGTGCTGCGCCTGAAGCTGAGACAGCGTGATGGCGTTGGGCATATCAGCCGCCAGCGAGGAAAAAGAAGCGAGGCCGCAGAGCAGGGCCAGCGCGGTCAGTTGAGAAACACGTTTCATCGAATAACCTGACGTCAGTAAAAGAGGGGGCATTGTCGTCTCTCCCGAATCGGAAAACATTGCGTTAGCACATTATTGCCAGCGAGAAATCTCAATCAGCTCGCCGCCGGGCGGAATATCGTCTTCATCGTGCGTGACCAGCACCACCGGAATATTGCGCGCGCGGACGGCGTCAAACACCCATGCCCGAAATGAGGCCCGCAACGCTTTATCGAGGCGGCTGAACGGTTCGTCCAGCAGCAGCGCCTGCGGCTCCGCGAGCAGGGCCCGCAGCAGGCTGACCCGGGCGCGCTCCCCGCCGGAAAGAGTGGCCGGATCGCTGGCGTAATGACCGCTCAGCCCGGCGGAATCCAGCGCCTGCTCGACCGCTTCCCGACGCGCGCGCCCGGCGATCCGCTCAGGCAGCGCCAGCAGCAAATTTTGCCCGACGCTGAACGGGTCGAACAGCAGCGCGTCCTGAAAGAGAATACCCAGCCCGCGGGACTCCACGGGAAGTCCGTCGCAGCGACGCGCGTCGAGCCACAGTTCGCCCCGTGCCTGGAAATCGTCTGACAGCGCGCCGACCATCCACGCAAATAGGGTCGATTTTCCGCTGCCGGACGGCCCCATCAGGGTGACGATCTCCCCGCGAGGCACGCAAAAACTGACCTCGCGGAAAAGCGGTTCGATGGTGAGATCTTTTACCTTCAGCATTATCGTAATCCTTGACGGTAGCGGCCCACGAGCCGGGATAACAGGGCGGCAAGACCAAACACCGTGCCCGTGACCAGCAGTAATCCCAGCGCCCGGTTAGCGAGAATCGGGATGCTGCCTCCGCTGCTGAGCGCGACGGTTTCGGTGGTCAGCGTGGCGAAACGCCCCGCGCCCAGCCACAACGTCGGCATGTATTGTGCCATGCTGACGGAAAAGCCGGTGGCAAAGGCCAGCAGCGCAGGGCGCACCAGCAGGGGGCATTTCAGCAGCAAGAATATTTTTTCCCGTCGCCAGCCGAGCGTTCTGGCGGTAAGAACAAGTCGGGGATCGATCCGCCGCCAGGCGGGTTGCAGCACCAGCAGCGTCCACGGTAATACCCACAGAAGGTGGCTCCAGAGCACGGCGGCATAGTTCCCGTCGAGTCCCAGATGCAAAGCAATAAAGTATTGCCCGGTGACGAGCGGCAGCGCCGGAAGGGCGAGCGGTAACCATACCCACAGTGTGCCGCGCTGCGGGCCCCATTCCAGCCAGAGAACGCTGATGAGCAGGGCGATCAGGCTCGAAAGCAGCCCGAAGGAAAGGCTGGTCCCCACGGGACCCACGTCGTCCCGCTGTGCCAGTATCAGCAGCACCGCGGCGCACAGGATGCCACATGCGGGCAGAAAGCCGCTGAGTGTACGTTCAGGCAGAACGCGCTCAGACCTGCGGCGTGTCCCGCTGAGGTCCGGAACCCTGCGGCGCCATGCCTTCCATAAACCGTACCCAAGTGCGGCAAGCGCGGCCAGCAGCACGAGGAGAAGCAGGCACAGCAGCGTCCCTTTTGCCTGCTGCTGCGCGTCGCCCTGGCTCAGCCACTGCCAGGCCAACACGGCCAGGGTAGGCGGGTTTCCGGGCCCGAGCACGATCGCCACGTCCACGACCGACAGCGACCACGCCAGCACCGCCAGCATCACCGCGCCGAGAACGGGCGCAATCGCCGGAAGGATCAGCCAGCTGAGCGTCTGAAAACGCCCATAGCCAAAGGTTTGCAGGACGATCTTCTGCAGTGCGAGCCGTTTTTCCGGCAGGACGGCGTAAATGGCCCACAGGACAAACGCGCTCTCTTTGACCGCGAGCGTCAGGCCCAGACCGACGCCGTAGCGGTCAAACGGCGGAGAACAGACGGTGCAGATCTGATAATACAGACCGCCCTCGGCAAACAGCAGTAACGCGCCGGTGGCGAACGCCACATGGGGGATTGCCAGTAGCCACGGCAGGCGGGTCGTAAGACGTCGCCAGCGCTTACCAGGCCACAGAAGGCTGACGAGGAAAAGGGCAATCAGCAACGCCCCCAGCGTGGCGATGAGCGTTGAGACCAGCGTGGCAACGGTCGCCTGAGGTAGCTGCGGATCGTTCAGCAGCCGCTGCCAGTTTGTCACCGAAAACGCCGGGGCAAGCAGCATGGCGCCGGCGGGCAGGACCGGCAGATAAATCACCGCCATCGCCAGCCAGACAAGTCCGCTCAGCGGGTGCCGTAACGACGCAGCCATTCCTGCTCCAGCGCGTTCACCCAGGCGGACTGCGGCTCTGCAAGCACCTTCGGCAGCCCCTGCGGCGTGTGGGCGAGCAGCTGTTTGGCTTCACCCTCGGGCAGCGTTTTCACATCCAGTACGCTTGGGTCTCCCCATATGACCGGGTCGGCCTTGCGGATTTGCGCCCGCGGTGACAGCAGGAAATTAGCGACCACTTTCGCCCCCGCGCTCGCGCTGGCATTGGCCGGAATCGCCACAAAATGGACGTTGCCGAGCATCCCGCTCTGGAAACCAAAGCTGTAGCTGTCGGCGGGCAGTTCGCTGCTCGCCACTTTCTGCTGCACATGGGCCGGGTTAAAGGTCAGCGACAGGTTCAGACTGCCGCGGGCAAGCAGGGTGTCCATGCGCGCGGGTGAAGGGGGGAAGTCTTTGCCTTCGCGCCACAGCAGCGGGTGCAGCTTATCGAGGTAGGCCCAGAGCGGCGCGGTAACGTGGTCAAACGTTTCATCGGGTGCTTTTTGTAACGCCTCAGGGCGATCGGTGAGCGTCAGAAGCAACTGCTCAAGAAATGCCGTGCCGGTAAAATCGGGCGGGCGAGGATAGCTGACCTTGCCCGGGTGCTGCTGCGCGTAAGCCAGCAGCGCCTGAGGATCCTCCGGCGGCGTCGGCATGCTGGCTTTGCGGGCGATAAAGGTCAGCTGCGCACCGCCCCACGGGGATTCCGCGCCGTCTGTGGGAATTGCAAAATCCTCCGTAACGGGCTTGCGGGTATCGACATAGCGCCAGTTTGGCAGCGTCTGCGCCCATCTGGTTTGCAGCAGGTTCGCTTCTTTTAACGTGCGGAAGTTTTCGCCGTTAACCCACAGCAGGTCAACCGAGCCGTTGGCCTTACGCCCCGCGGCGGCTTCGGTCTGAATACGTTTTACCGCGTCGGCGGCATCCGCCAGCGGGACGATTTTGAGGGTAATGGCATAGTGCGTTTGCATCTCACCGCTTACCCACTCAAGGTAGCGGTTGACCGCCGGATCGCCGCCCCAGGCGTTAAACCAGACGGTCTGGCCTTTGGCCTGTTGTTGGATAGCGTGCCAGCTTTCGGCGGCAGAGAGGGGGGCTGCCAGCAGCAGACCGGTCAGAAACGCGCAAAAACGCACACGGCGCATAATGCCTCACTTTTTAGCAGACGGGAGATAACGGGAAAACAGCCGGCGGGTGACCAGCGGTAATAACCCCAGTAGTGTAAAGGCGAATATCATGCCCGGCGACAAAATATCGCGCAGCGAGGTCACTTTTCCCAGCTCGCGCCCGGCGTTCAGAAAGACAACCGTCGCGGGCAGCATGGCGACCTGGCTGACCCACCAGTAGCGAAATACGCCAATCCGGGTCAGCCCCATCAGCAAATTCACCAGAAAAAACGGGAACAGCGGCATCAGGCGCAGGGCAAAAAGATAGCCCGCGCCGTCATGCGACATACCGGCGTTCACCGTTTTCATCTGCTGAGCAAACCGCCGCTGGACCCCGTCGCGCAGCAGATAACGACTGGCGAGCATGGCCAGCGTGGCCCCGAGCGTGGAGGCGAACGAGACCAGCGCGGTGCCTTCCCACAGGGGAAATAACGCCCCGCCCAGCAGGGTGAGGATCGCCGCGCCGGGTATCGACAGGGCGGAGACCGCGACATAGAGCGCAAAAAAGATCAGCGCGCTGCGCAGCGGCGCGTGGTTGACATGGGAAAGTAACGCCTGCTGGTGAGTTTTAATCCCTTCCAGGGAGAGGGTTCCCGGGGGAAGCATGACAAACGTCAGAATAAATGCGCCCAGAAGGGCGCACAGGAAAGCGATTTTTCGAATGTTCACGCGTCATTACAGCTTGAATTTAGCCCATACCGGCGCGTGGTCAGACGGTTTTTCCATGCTGCGGATATCGTAGTCGATCCCGGTTTCGATGCAGCGCTCGGCCAGCGGCGAACTGGCCAGCAGCAGGTCTATACGCAGGCCACGGTTGTCGTCAAAGCCTTTTGAGCGGTAGTCAAACCAGGAGAAGCGATCCTGCGTTTCCGGGTTGGCATTGCGGAAGGTATCCACCAGGCCCCAGCCCAGCAGGCGCTCCATCCACTCACGCTCTTCCGGCAGGAAGGAGCATTTGCCGGTACGCAGCCAGCGTTTGCGGTTCTCTTCGCCAATACCGATATCGAGATCCGTCGGGCTAATGTTCATGTCGCCCATGATCAGCACCGGATTCTCTTTTTTGAGTTCAGTTGTCAGGAAGTCCTGCAGATCCTGATAAAACTTCGCTTTGGCCGGGAATTTGGTTTCATGGTCACGGCTTTCACCCTGCGGGAAATACCCGTTAATGACCGTGATATTCCCGAGCGCAGAAGGCACTTCCGCCATGATGATGCGGCGCTGCGCTTCTTCACCGTCGCCAGGGAAGCCGCGACGCACGGAAACCGGCGGTGCTTTGGTGAGCAGCGCGACCCCATAGTGTCCTTTCTGACCGTGATAGAAGACGTTGTAGCCGAGTTTCGCCACCTCTTCGAGGGGGAACATGTCGTCGTGAACCTTTGTCTCCTGCAGGCCGATCACATCTGGCTGATGTTGCTCAACGATAGCTTCAAGCTGATGAGGGCGGGCACGCAGGCCGTTGATATTAAAAGAGACAAATTTCATAGTCGCTGCCAGTGCAAGGTGAATAGTGCATGGATGGTAGCAGAATTTGCGTCAACTGTTACCGGGTTCGACCAATAACTGCGACAGATAATGCCGGTGGTGCAATATTTGCACCATTCTGACGCGCTTCGCCCCCAAACAGGGCGTAAATGACCGATAAATTTCGTGAGCGATCACAATTCCAGAATTATATTTGGCCTGTGCATACTCTTTCTGATTTTCATGCGGCAAAGCGCCGCTTGTCGTAAAAATATTCACTTTTTATGCACTAACAGTGAATAACTCCATGTCGTAACTTGTTGATATTCTGTTACCTCAACCCGTTTATGCATTTTTATCGCTGGCTGGCACGAAGGCTGCAATCTACATTCACAGTGCAAACACTCAATTATTTAACATTCAAATAACCTTTTATTTACCGGATGAGGTCGCTATGTCTCTGTCAATTACGCGTGAAAATTTCGATGAATGGATGATGCCGGTTTACGCTCCGGCGGCTTTTATTCCGGTTCGTGGGGAAGGCTCGCGCCTGTGGGATCAGCAGGGTAAAGAGTATATCGACTTTGCAGGTGGGATTGCGGTCAACGCGCTGGGTCATGCGCACCCGGCGCTGCGTCAGGCGCTGAACGACCAGGCGGCGAAGTTCTGGCATACCGGCAACGGCTTTACCAACGAGCCTGCGCTGCGCCTGGCCAAAAAACTGATCGACGCGACGTTCGCCGAAAAAGTCTTTTTCTGTAACTCGGGGGCGGAAGCCAACGAGGCGGCGCTGAAGCTGGCGCGCAAATATGCGCACGATAAATTTGGTACCCACAAGAGCGGCATCGTGGCGTTTAAAAATGCCTTCCACGGGCGCACGCTCTTTACCGTCAGCGCGGGCGGTCAGCCTTCCTACTCGCAGGATTTCGCACCGCTGCCGCCGGATATTCGTCACGGCATCTATAACGATCTGCAGTCCGCCAGCGAGCTGATTAACGACACCACCTGCGCGGTGATCGTCGAGCCGATGCAGGGCGAAGGCGGCGTGCTTCCGGCGCAAAAAGCCTTCCTGCAGGGGCTGCGCGAGCTGTGCGATCGTCACGATGCGGTCCTGATTTTCGACGAAGTGCAGACCGGCGTGGGCCGCACCGGCGAGCTGTATGCCTATATGCACTACGGCGTGACGCCGGACGTGCTTTCGACCGCCAAAGCGCTGGGTGGCGGCTTCCCGATTGGGGCGATGCTGACCACCGATAAATTCGCCAGCGTAATGACCGTGGGCACCCACGGCACCACCTACGGCGGCAACCCGCTGGCTACCGCCGTTGCCGGACAGGTTCTCGATATCATTAACACCCCTGAGGTGCTGAAAGGCGTTAAGCAACGTCACGACTGGTTTGTCGAGCGTCTGAATGCCATCAACAGCAAAACGGGGCTGTTTAAAGAAATTCGCGGTCTGGGGCTGTTAATCGGCTGCGAACTCACCGCTGAGTTTGCCGGGAAAGCTAAACTTATTTCACAGGAAGCGGCAAAAGTGGGCGTGATGGTGCTGATTGCCGGTGCCAACGTGGTGCGTTTTGCGCCTGCGCTGATCGTCAGCGAGGAAGAGGTGCAAACCGGTCTGGACCGTTTTGCGCAGGCGTGTGAAAAAGTGAAATCCGGGGTGTCATCATGATGGTCATCCGTCCCGTTGAGCGTGGCGATCTCGCCGGGCTCATGCAGCTTGCCGGTAAGACGGGAGGCGGGCTGACCTCGCTTCCGGCCGATGAAAAAACGCTGTCGGCGCGCATCGAGCGCGCCCTGCATACCTGGCAGGGGACGTTGCCAAAAAGCGAACAGGGGTATGTGTTCGTGCTGGAAGACACCGACACGGGGACCGTGGCCGGGATCTGCGCCATTGAAGTGGCCGTCGGGCTTAACGACCCGTGGTACAACTACCGCGTCGGCACCATGGTTCACGCCTCGAAAGAGCTGAACGTCTATAACGCGCTGCCCACGCTGTTTCTCTGCAATGACCACACGGGGGCCAGCGAGCTGTGCACGCTGTTCCTCGATCCGGCGTGGCGCAAAGAGGGCAACGGCTATCTGCTCTCCAAATCGCGCTTTATGTTTATGGCCGCCTTCCGCGATCGCTTTAACGAAAAAGTGGTCGCAGAGATGCGCGGCGTGATCGACGACACCGGCTACTCGCCGTTCTGGGAGAGCCTGGGCGAGCGCTTCTTCTCGATGGAGTTCAGCCGGGCGGACTACCTGTGCGGTACCGGCCAGAAAGCCTTTATTGCCGAACTGATGCCGAAGCATCCTATCTATACCCATTTCCTCAGTCCGGAAGCGCAGGCGGTGATCGGCGAAGTGCATCCGCAAACCGCCCCCGCCCGCGCGGTGCTGGAGAAAGAAGGCTTCCGCTACCGCAACTATGTCGACATCTTTGACGGCGGGCCTACGCTTGAGTGCGATATCGACCGCGTGCGCGCGATCCGTAAGAGCCGGCTGGTTGAGGTCTCTGAAGGCCAGCCCGCGCCGGGCGACTGGCCCGCATGCCTGGTGGCGAACGAAAATTACGCCAACTTCCGCGCCATGCTGGTGCGAACCAACCCGAAATGTGAACGTCTGGTGCTGACGGCTGCTGAGCTCGATGCCCTGAAATGTAACGCCGGCGATACGGTTCGCCTGGTGCGTCTCTGCCCTGAGGAGAAAACAGCATGACATTATGGATTAACGGTGACTGGGTCACGGGTGAAGGCGAACAGCGCGTAAAGACCAATCCGGTTGGAAAAGAGGTGCTCTGGAAGGGGCATGACGCCAGCGCCGCGCAGGTAGATCAGGCCTGCCATGCCGCTCGCCGTGCGTTTCCGGCGTGGGCAAAACAGCCTTTCGCCGTGCGCCAGGCAATTGTTGAAAAGTTTGCCGGGCTGCTGGAGGCAAACAAGGCTGAACTGACGCGCATCATCGCGTCTGAAACCAGTAAACCGCGCTGGGAAGCGACAACCGAAGTGACGGCGATGATCAATAAAATCGCCATTTCGGTCAAGGCGTACCATACCCGTACCGGCGAACAGCGCACCGACATGCCGGACGGCGCGGCCACGCTGCGCCACCGTCCGCACGGCGTGCTGGCGGTGTTTGGTCCGTACAACTTCCCGGGGCATCTGCCGAATGGCCACATTGTGCCCGCGCTGCTGGCGGGCAATACCGTTATTTTCAAACCGAGCGAGCTCACGCCATTAACCGGCGAGGCGGTGGTTAAGCTGTGGGAACAGGCCGGCCTGCCGCCGGGCGTGCTGAACCTGGTGCAGGGCGGACGTGAAACCGGCCAGGCGCTGAGCGCGCTGAGCGATATCGACGGCCTGCTGTTTACCGGCAGCGCCGGGACGGGCTATCAGCTGCACCGCCAGCTGGCGGGGCAGCCGGAAAAAATTCTGGCGCTGGAGATGGGCGGCAACAACCCGCTGATTGTGGAAGATCCTGATGATATCGACGCTGCGGTGCACCTGACGATTCAGTCCGCTTTTATTACCGCCGGACAGCGCTGCACCTGTGCTCGCCGCCTGCTGGTCAAGCGCGGCGCGCAGGGAGATACCTTCCTCAAACGTCTGGTAGAGGTGAGCGCGCGTCTGGTGCCTGCCGCGTGGAATGCCGATCCGCAGCCGTTTATCGGCGGGCTGATTTCCGAACAGGCTGCGCTGAACGTGCTGAAGGTCTGGCAGGACCATGTCGCGCGCGGCGCGAAAACCCTGCTCGAGCCGAAGCAGGTTCAGCCGGGTACCTCGTTGCTGACGCCGGGCATCGTTGAGATGAGCGGCGCGAGCAACGTGCCGGATGAAGAGGTCTTTGGCCCGCTGCTGTGCGTCTGGCGCTATGACGATTTCGATGCGGCCATTGCGATGGCGAATAACACCCGCTACGGCCTGTCGAGCGGGCTGATTTCACCGCATCGCGAGAAGTTTGAACAGCTGCTGCTGGAAGCGCGCGCCGGTATTGTGAACTGGAATAAACCGCTGACCGGGGCCGCGAGCACCGCGCCGTTCGGCGGCGTGGGCGCGTCGGGCAACCATCGCGCCAGCGCGTGGTATGCCGCCGATTACTGCGCGTGGCCGATGGCGAGCCTGGAAACCCCGGCGTTGACGCTGCCGGAGACGCTTAATCCGGGGCTGGATTTTACCGGAGGGGATCGTCATGAAAGCGCGTGAAGTTAACTTTGACGGGCTGGTGGGGCTGACGCACCACTATGCCGGTCTCTCTTTTGGTAATGAAGCCTCGACGAAGCACCGCTTTCAGGTCTCGAACCCGAAGCTGGCGGCGAAGCAGGGGCTGCTAAAAATGAAGGCGCTGGCGGATGCCGGTTTCCCGCAGGCGGTGATCCCGCCGCAGGAGCGTCCGAACGTGGCGGTATTACGTCAGCTCGGTTTTAGCGGCACCGATGAGCAGGTGGTTGAAAAAGCGGGTACGCAGACGCCACACCTCCTCTCGGCGGCAAGCTCGGCCTCTTCGATGTGGGTGGCCAACGCCGCGACCGTCGCGCCGTCAGCCGATACGCTGGATGGCAAAGTTCATCTGACGGTGGCGAACCTGAACAATAAATTCCACCGCGCCACCGAAGCGGAAACCACCGAGCGCGTGCTGCGCGCCATTTTCAGCCAGGACGCCCATTTTGAGGTGCATCAGGCCCTGCCGCAGGTGGCGATGTTTGGCGACGAAGGCGCGGCCAACCATAACCGCCTGGGGGGCGATTATGGCGACCCGGGCCTGCAGCTGTTTATCTACGGACGAGAAGAGGGGGGGCACGCTGCGCCAACCCGTTATCCTGCGCGTCAGACGCTGGCGGCCAGCCAGGCGGTTGCCCGCCTGAACCAGGTCAATCCTTCCCAGGTGATTTTTGCCCAGCAAAACCCGCATGTGATCGATCAGGGCGTGTTCCACAACGACGTGATTGCCGTTTCCAACCGCCAGGTGCTGTTCTGCCACGAGCAGGCGTTTGCCCATCAGGAGAAGCTGCTCGCCACGCTGCATGAGCGCGTGCGCGGCTTCACGCCAATTCAGGTGCCAACGGAGGCGGTGAGCGTGCAGGATGCGGTCGAAACGTATCTGTTCAATAGCCAGCTGCTGAGCCGCGATGACGGCAGCATGATGCTGGTCCTGCCGCAGGAGTCCCGGGATCATCAGGGCGTGTGGCGCTACCTGACCGAGCTGGTGAAGGCCGATAACCCGATTGACGAACTGCGCGTGTTTGATCTGCGCGAAAGCATGGCTAACGGCGGTGGTCCAGCCTGTTTACGTCTGCGCGTGGTCTTGACTCAGGACGAAATGCAGGCGGTTAATCCGGCGGTCATGATGAACGATACGCTCTTTACCCGTCTGAATGACTGGGTCGATCGCTACTATCGCGATCGGCTAACGCAGGCGGATCTGGTTGACCCGCAGCTTCTGCGTGAAGGACGCGAGGCGCTGGACGCATTATCGACAATCCTGCAGTTGGGATCGGTTTACCCGTTCCAGCGCTAAAGGAGTGGATATGGAAAATTTACTGGCGCTGACCCTGGCCGATGAGACGCCGGAACAGAAAGAGGGGGGCGGCCCCTCATTTCGCTGGCGGTGGCTGGGGCGCGGGGTGCTTGAGCTGACGCCGACCGCAAAAAGCGATCTCTCGCTGCTGCTTTCAACGGGCATTCACGGGAATGAAACGGCACCCGTTGAGATTGTCGATCTGCTGCTGCGCGCGCTGTATCGCAATGAAATTGCCCTGAAGTGCCGCGTGCTGGTGGTGCTCGGCAATCCGCCTGCGCTGGCGCAAAACAAACGGTACCTGGTCAGCGACATTAACCGCATGTTCGGCGGGCGCTGGGCGCAGTTTCCGCAGAGTGACGAAACGGCGCGGGCAGCGTGGCTGGAGAGCGTCGTGACCACGTTTTTTGCCGCTGCGGGGCCCGTGCGCTGGCATCTGGATCTGCATACGGCAATCCGCGCGTCTTACCATGTTCGCTTTGGCGTTCTGCCGCAGCGCAATCAGCCGTGGGAGGAAGATTTCCTGAGCTGGCTGGGAGACGCCGGGCTGGAGGCGCTGGTCTTTCACCAGTCGCCGGGCGGAACCTTTACGCACTTCACCTGTGAGAACTTTGGTGCGTTGTCCTGTACGCTGGAGCTGGGGAAAGCGCTGCCGTTTGGCCAGAACGATCTCACCCGCTTTGCGCCTACGCATCTCGCCCTTCGGGCGCGGCTGGGAGGAAAGGCTCCCGAGCACGCGCATCAGCCCGTTGAGCGGTACCGGGTCGTACAGCAGATCACGCGCCGCAGCGATGCCTTCCTGCTCCACATGGCCGCACATACCCTCAACTTCACGCCGTTCCGCAAAGGGGCGCTGCTGGCTGAGGATGGTGAGGAGCGTTACGAGGTGCAGAAAACCACCGAGTATGTTTTATTCCCTAACCCCACCGTCGCGTTTGGCCTGCGGGCCGGGCTGATGCTGGAAAAAATATCCTGAACCTTACCCCTCTCATCATTCGGGAGGGGGAGGTAAAAAACTTTTCTTAACGATTAAAGCGCTTGCGCTTGTTTTGCAGAATATTCCTGGTGAATTGCTTTATTATTCACCTTCACTCCGTTATAATTCTGCTAAATCGCTTTAAAATCATCGCATTGAATATTTTTTGTTGCAACTCTCCACGCTTTATCCTTATTTCCTCCACATTTGGCGAAAATTTGTTTTTTACACTTTCATTGTTTTACCGTTGCTCTGACTAATTGACGATAAACCCCGTAAAGTTAATCTCGTCAACACGGCATAGCGCCGAAGAATAACTGAAAGAAAGGAAATAAATTATGCGTAAGTTTACTGCACTGTTTGTTGCTTCTACCCTGGCTCTGGGCGCTACCAGCATGGCGTTCGCTGCAGATACTGCGACCACCACTACTGCCGCGCCTGCTGAAGGCAAAATGATGATGCATCATAAAGGTCCGGGTATGCACAACGAGAAGATGATGTTTAAGGATCTCAACCTGACGGATGCACAGAAGCAGCAGATCCGCGACATCAGAAAAGGTGAACGCGACCAGATGAAACGTCCTCCGCTTGAAGAGCGTCGTGCGATGCATGACATCATCGCCAGCGACAGCTTCGACAAGGCGAAAGCCGAAGCGCAGATTGACAAAATGGCCGCGCAGCACAAAGCCCGCATGCTGGCTCACATGGAAACTCAGAACAAGATCTACAACATTCTGACCCCGGAACAGAAAAAACAATTTAATGCGAATTTTGAGAAGCGTCTGACAGAACGTCCGGCGATGGAAGGTAAAATGCCAGCACCAACCGAATAATCGGTTCACACTCTTAAGACCGCCGGGATCCTGTCCACAAAAGCGCAATCGCTGTGGACAGGACCGGCGGTTTTTCTTTCCTGCCCTCTTGCCTGCCGCCGCCAGCGCGGTATCCTCCTGTAGTCGCTTCAGAGAATGTTCGTAGAGTCATGGCGTTAGCATTTTTCTTAACGTTGCGCTAAGGCCTGCCCGCTCTGCTGCCGATACTGTTTCTGTGAATACCCAACGATAACAATCAAGACAGCAACGATAGCGATATCCTTGCCCTGGCACGGGTTGTGCCATTCAGGAGTGGTGATGGAGTTCTTTGATATCCGTAAGATGCCGGTCAGCCTCTGGCGCAATGGTGCTGGCGAAACGCGTGAGATTTGCTGCTTCCCTCCCGCGACGAGGGATTTTCACTGGCGTGCCAGTATCGCGACTATCGCCAGCAACGGCGAATTCTCCTCGTTTCCCGGCGTCGATCGGGTGATTACCTTGCTGGAAGGCGGGGAGGTGACCCTGGATGCCGGTCAGGCGTTCTTCCATACCCTGAAGCACCATCAGCCCTATAGCTTTGCCGGCGACCTGCCGGTGAAAGCGCTGCTGTCCGATGGGCGGATGGCGATGGACTTCAACATCATGACCCGTCGCGACTGCTGCCGGGCGAAGGTGCGCGTGGCTGACCGTACCTTTACCACCTTTGGCACACGCGGGGGCGTGGTGTTTGTGTTAAGCGGGGCGTGGCAACTGGGTGATAAATTGCTGACGGCCGATCAGGGCGCCAGCTGGGAGGAGGGTACCCATACGCTGCGTCTGCTGGAGGCTCAGGGTACCTTATTGTTCAGCGAAATCACATGGCTGCCAGGCCATTGAGTTCAATAATCTCAAACTTACCGGCCAGGACCGGTTTACAGAGAATTTTGTAGCCATCGTGGTCAAATCCGGCAGGCGTGCGCAGCAGGGTTGCCGCGTCGTTGATATCGTCGACAGCGCCCAGCCAGAGCCAGTTATTGACGATGTGATACTGGGTCATCGCCTCGCCCACCTCTTTGAGCGCAACGGCGCTTTCCCAGGGCCAGCACTTCACGCTGATGGCCCCCAGACCGGAGAGGAGCCGTGCGTGGTGCGCCTCAACGCTCTCTTTCTCACAGCAGGCACCGGCACAGCGCTTCAGCGCGGATCGAAAACAGGCGCGTCCGCGGGTGGTCGCCTCCAGGCCTAAAAGGCTGTAGCAAAGCTGGAGCTCGTCCGCGAGCGTCTGCAGCGCCTGAAGTGCGGCTCGTTTATTGGCGAACAGCCCGTAGAGATTCGGGGCATGAGAAAAATCAACGTCGCGCGCGTAGACGACCTGCGGCTTGCCCTCGCTGATCTGCAGGGAGCAGAGCTGACGGTTGCGGCGCAGGCGCTTGTTGAACAGCGGCTGCTGTTCTTTTATCAACCGCGCCTCCAGCAACAGCGCGCCCATTTCTCCGGCCGTCTGGAACCAGGTAATGCGTCGCGACTGGCGCAGCATGGCGGCCTCGTCCGGGGTGCGAAGATGGGATAACACCCGACTGCGGATGTTAACACTCTTGCCTATGTAGAGCGGCAGGGTGTCGCTTTCGCCGTGAAAGATGTACACGCCCGGCTGTTTAGGCAATGCTTCAAGCCAGGGGCGAAGGTGCTCGGGATATTCGTAGATAGCCGCCGCTTCAAACTCAAGACGCGGGGGGGATTGACGCCTGCTCACATACTGCTCCATATACTGTTCAGGTATACAGTGTAGCAGGAGTGTGGTGGTTAAAAAAGAGCCGGGTGGCCTGATGCCCTCACCCCAACCCTCTCCCACGGGAGAGGGCGCAAACACTAAAAACGGTAACCTGGGGTTACCGTTTTGCTTTTATTTCTTCCAGAAGTCGTCAAACACCGTAATTGGCGTGTGGCGCTTGTGCTCGGTTTTCAGATACCAGCCTTCGATGATTTTCGCGGTACCTTCATCCAGCTTTTTGCCTTCCAGATAGTCATCAATGTTGTCATAGGTAACGCCAAGGGCCGCTTCATCCGGCAGGGAAGGGCGATCGTCTTCAAGGTCCGCTGTCGGCGCTTTCTTATACAGATGCTCAGGACAGCCCAGCGCGGCCAGCAGCTGCTTACCCTGACGCTTGTTGAGGCGGAAGATAGGGTTAATGTCGGTGCCGCCGTCGCCGTATTTGGTGAAGAAACCGGTGATCGCTTCTGCCGCATGGTCGGTGCCGACGACGACGCCTTTGGTCATCCCGGCGATGCTGTACTGCGCTTTCATGCGCTCGCGGGCTTTTTCGTTGCCGCGAACAAAATCGCTCAGCTCAATGCCCGCTTCGCGAAGCGCCTGCTCGCTTGCCAGCACCGAGCCCTTAATATTTACGGTCAGCACGCGGTCAGGCTGAATGAAGGTAATGGCATCCTGGCAATCCTGCTCGTCCGCCTGCACGCCATAAGGAAGACGCACCGCGATAAACTGCAGCGTCTCATCGCCCGTCTCTTCGCGAAGCTCTGAAATTGCCATCTGGCAGAGTTTACCGGTCAGGGTAGAGTCCTGGCCGCCACTGATGCCCAGCACCAGGGATTTCAGGAAAGCGTTCTTTTTTAAGTACGATTTTAAAAAATCCACGCTGCGGCGGATCTCTTCATGTGCATCTACCGTGGGCTTCGCGCCCAGTGCCTGAATAATCTCTTGTTGCAGAGCCATCACGCCCTCCATATGCAGTACATAAACAGAATGTGTTAGCTGTTAAAACTAACCCTTTGGGCGAGAAACGACAAGGATCACAGTTTCGAGTGCGCTAATTTGCGCCGATTTAGCAGGTTATCGTTGTTTTATTAGAATTTTCCGAAATTCGTCTGGCGTAACTCACAAAGTTGAACAATAGTACTTTTTATCCCATGCTTATATAACACGCTGATAAACAAGAGGACGGAATATGAACAAGAACGTAGCAGGAATTCTTAGCGCAGCGGCGGTACTGACTATGCTGGCAGGGTGTACGGCTTACGATCGCACCAAGGATCAGTTTACGCAGCCCGTAGTAAAAGACGTTAAAAAAGGGATGACCCGTTCGCAGGTGGCCGCGATTGCCGGTAAACCTTCTTCTGAAGTGACCATGATTCATGCGAAAGGGACCTGCCAGACCTATATCCTGGGTCAACGTGATGGTAAGGCAGAAACCTACTTTGTCGCGCTGGATGATACCGGTCATGTGATCAACTCCGGCTATCAGACCTGTGCTGAATACGACACCGATCCGCAGGCGCCTAAGGCGCAGTAACCCTCCTTGCCTGAGGATGTTAACAAACCGGCCCAGGGGCCGGTTTTTTTATGCATACGTAAATCTTATTTCTTTGCGCGAATTATTTGCCCGAAATGTGAAGGGAGTCAACAAGCCAGGTCAATGAGAGACAATTTGAGTCTATCCAGAATTATCCCCTGTCTGTACCATTGCGTATACTCACTCCAACGATAAACAACAGTACGCAAGCTACCTGTCTGCCGGGACAGCGAGTCGAGTGATAGCGCGATGGCAGGTAGTCATACAAGAGGGAAAACACGATGGAAAAGAAACATATCTACCTGTTCTGCTCAGCGGGCATGTCAACCTCGCTTCTGGTGTCAAAGATGCGTGCGCAGGCTGAAAAGTATGAAGTCCCTGTGGTGATTGAAGCGTTTCCAGAGACGCTGGCGGGCGAAAAAGGCCAGACAGCCGATGTCGTTTTACTGGGGCCGCAAATTGCCTATATGTTGCCCGAAATTCAACGACTGTTACCGAATAAACCTGTCGAAGTGATCGACTCGGGGCTGTACGGCAAGATTGATGGTTTAGGTGTTCTTAAAGCTGCTGTGGCAGCAATTAAAAAAGCTGCTAATTAATTTTTATTTTTCCCGTCAAAGAGTTATTTCACACACAATACGCCGTAACATGCGTTACGGCATTTAAGGGTATTTTCCTATGAGTAAAGTCATCGCTTCACTTGAAAAGGTACTCCTTCCTTTTGCTGTTAAAATAGGAAAGCAGCCTCACGTTAATGCCATCAAAAACGGTTTTATTAAATTAATGCCGTTGACGCTGGCCGGGGCCATGTTCGTTTTAATTAACAACGTTTTTCTGAGCTTTGGTGAAGGTTCCTTCTTTTATTCATTAGGGATTAGGTTAGACGCTTCCACTATTGAAACCCTTAATGGTTTTAAAGCCATCGGCGGCAACGTCTATAACGGTACGTTGGGGATTATGTCGCTGATGGCGCCTTTCTTTATTGGGATGGCACTGGCAGAAGAGCGTAAAGTCGATCCGCTGGCCGCCGGGTTATTATCCGTTGCTGCCTTTATGACCGTCACGCCTTACAGCGTGGGTGAAGCCTATGCCGTCGGCGCCAACTGGCTGGGTGGGGCCAACATTATCTCCGGTATTGTTATCGGCCTGGTGGTGGCAGAAATGTTCACCTTTATTATCCGTCGCAACTGGGTTATCCGCCTGCCGGATAGCGTACCGGCTTCCGTTTCCCGTTCATTTTCCGCGTTGATTCCGGGCTTCATTATTCTCTCTATCATGGGGATTATCGCCTGGGCGCTCTCCCACTGGGGCACAAACTTCCACCAGATCATCATGGACTCTATCTCTACGCCGCTGGCGTCGATGGGGGGCGTGGTCGGTTGGGCGTATGTGATTTTCACCTCTCTGCTGTGGTTCTTTGGCGTGCATGGTTCACTGGCACTGGCCGCGCTGGACAGCGGGATTATGACCCCCTGGGCACTGGAAAACGTTGCGCTTTACCAGCAGTACGGCTCCGTTGACGCGGCGCTGGCAGCCGGTAAAACCTTCCATGTGTGGGCGAAGCCGATGCTTGACTCCTATATCTTCCTGGGCGGTACCGGGGCGACCTTGGGTCTGATCATCGCGGTCTTTATTGTCTCTCGTCGTGCTGATTACCGTCAGGTCGCGAAGCTGGCGCTGCCATCAGGCATCTTCCAGATTAACGAACCGATTCTGTTCGGTCTGCCAATCATCATGAACCCGGTAATGTTCATTCCGTTCATCCTGATTCAGCCGCTGCTGGCCGCTATCACCCTGACGGCGTATTACATGGGCATCATTCCACCGATTACCAACATTGCACCGTGGACCATGCCAGCAGGTCTGGGCGCCTTCTTCAACACCAACGGCAGCGTCGCAGCCTTCCTGCTGGCGATATTCAACCTCGGGATTGCCACCCTGCTGTACATGCCATTCGTGGCGATTGCCAACAAAGCCGCCACCATCATTGATGAAGAAGAGAGCGAAGAGGATATTGCCCTCTCACTGAAATTCTAAGATTGACCGGCGCGGGGAAGCCCGCGCCAGCCACAAGGAGCTTAAACATGTTAGATTTGGATAGTATTGTCGCAGACGAAGCCGCCGAGAACGATCTCGAAGAAGTGGTGATGGGGCTTATCATCAACTCCGGACAGGCCCGCAGCCTGGCCTATGCCGCACTGAAGCAGGCCAAGCAGGGGGATTTCGCCGCCGCGAAAACCATGATGGAGCAGTCCCGCACGGCGCTGAATGAAGCGCACCTGGTGCAGACAAAGCTGATTGAAAGCGATCAGGGCGAAGGGAAGATGAAGGTCAGCCTGGTGCTGGTCCACGCGCAGGATCACCTGATGACCTCGATGCTGGCGCGTGAGCTGGTGGCGGAGCTCATTGAGCTTCACGAGAAGATGCAGTAAGTCAGACTGAGCAGCAGGAGGTCAGCACGATGGAAATTAAAACCGCACTTGAACAGCAGCTGTTTAATGGCAAAAATTTTCATGTGGTTATCTACAACAAAACGGAGAGCGCCAGTGGTCTGCACCAGCATGACTACTACGAGTTCACGATTGTTCTGACCGGTCGCTACTACCAGGAGATCAACGGTAAGCGCGTCCTGCTTGAGCGAGGGGATTTTGTCTTCCTGCCGATGGGGTCTTATCACCAGAGCTTTTACGAATTTGGTGCCACCCGCATTCTGAACGTGGGCGTCAGCAGACGTTTCTTCGAGAAGCACTATCTGCCGTTGGTGCCGTTCTGCTTCGTTGCCTCCCAGGTCTATCGGGTCAAAAACGAGTTCATGACCTGGATTGAGACGGTTATCGCTTCGCTTAACTTCCGCGACAATGAATTTGATGAGTTTATTGAAACGGTGACCTTCTACGTGATGAACCGGCTGCGCCACCATCGTGAAGAGCAGCAGGTGACGGATGATATTCCGCAATGGCTGCGCGGCACCGTTGAGCTGATGCACGATAAAGGCCAGTTCAGCGAAAATGCGCTGGAAAATATGGTGTCGCTGTCGGGCAAATCCCAGGAATATCTGACCCGTGCAACGCAGCGCTATTATCGTAAAACGCCCGTGCAAATTATTAATGAAATCCGCATTAACTTTGCCAAAAAACAGCTGGAAATTACCAACTATTCTGTCACCGATATTGCGTACGAGTCAGGATACAGCAGTCCCAGCCTGTTTATTAAGACCTTTAAAAAATTGACGTCATTCACACCGAACAGTTACCGGAAGAATTTAACGGTAATGAATTAACTTTCGGCGGATTACCCGCCAAAAATATTGCTTTAATGGCTTGCCCAAATAGCGGGAAGAGTACGCTATACCTTGCAGGCGATTAACCTGATACGCTAAGGGAGATATTATGCAGAAGAAATTAAAAGTCGTAACCATTGGTGGCGGCAGCAGCTATACCCCGGAATTACTTGAAGGTTTCCTGAAACGTTATCATGAATTACCGGTCAGCGAATTATGGCTGGTGGACGTTGAGGAAGGTCAGGAGAAGCTGAATATTATTTTCGACCTGTGCAAGCGCATGGTGGAAAAAGCGGGCGTGCCTTTGACCGTGCATAAAACCCTGGACCGTCGTCTGGCGCTGAAAGATGCGGATTTCGTCACCACCCAACTGCGCGTTGGCCAGCTGAAGGCGCGCGAGCTGGACGAGCGTATTCCGCTGAGCCATGGCTATCTGGGGCAGGAGACCAACGGCGCAGGCGGCCTGTTTAAAGGTCTGCGCACCATCCCGGTCATTTTCGACATCGTCAAAGACGTGCAGGAGATCTGCCCGAACGCGTGGGTGGTTAACTTCACCAACCCGGCCGGGATGGTCACTGAAGCGGTCTATCGTCATACCGGCTTCAAACGTTTTATCGGCGTCTGTAACATTCCGATCGGCATGAAGATGTTTATCCGCGACGTGCTGGCGCTGACCGACAGCGACGATCTCTCCATCGATCTGTTCGGCCTGAACCACATGGTGTTTATTAAAGATGTCATCGTGAACGGAAAATCGCGCTTTGCCGAGCTCCTCGACGGCGTGGCTTCCGGTCGCCTGACGGCGGCATCCGTGAAAAACATCTTTGACCTGCCGTTCAGCGAAGGGCTGATCCGCTCGCTGAACCTGCTCCCGTGCTCGTACCTGCTTTACTACTTCAAGCAGAAAGAGATGCTGGCCATCGAAATGGGCGAGTACTATAAGGGCGGCGCGCGCGCGCAGATCGTTCAGAAGGTCGAGAAGCAGCTGTTCGATTTGTATAAAGACCCGAACCTGAACGTCAAACCGAAAGAACTGGAGCAGCGCGGCGGGGCCTACTACTCCGATGCGGCGTGTGAAGTGATCAACGCCATCTACAACGACAAGCAGGCGGAACACTATGTCAACGTGCCGCATCACGGTCATATCGACAATATCCCGGCGGACTGGGCCGTCGAGATGACCTGCATCCTGGGGCGCGAGGGCGCTAAACCGCATCCACGCATCACCCACTTCGATGATAAGGTCATGGGCCTGATCCACACCATTAAGGGCTTTGAAGTGGCGGCAAGCAACGCGGCGCTGAGCGGCGAGCTCAATGATGTTCTGCTGGCGCTGAACCTCAGCCCGCTGGTGCATTCAGACCGCGATGCGGAGCAGCTGGCCAGCGAGATGATCCTGGCACATGAAAAATGGTTGCCGAATTTTGCCGCCACGATCGAGAAGCTGAAGTTCAAACACCACTAAGAGGACGCACAATGGAAAACCTGCTGATCGTTAATGCTGATGACTTTGGTCTCTCGAAAGGCCAGAACTACGGCATTATTGAAGCCTGTCGCCGGGGGGTTGTGACCTCTACCACGGCACTGGTGAATGGTGAGGCGGTTGAACACGCGGCGCAGCTGAGCCGCGAGGTGCCGGCGCTGGGCGTCGGCATGCATTTTGTGCTGACGCTCGGGATGCCGCTTTCGCCAATGCCGGGCCTGACGCGCGACGGACAGCTTGGAAAGTGGATTTGGGAACTGGCGGAGCAGGATGCTCTGCCGCTCGAAGAGATTGTCCGCGAGCTGGACTGTCAGTTCAACCGCTTCGTTGATGTGTTTGGTCAGGCGCCGACGCATATCGACAGCCATCACCACGTGCATATGATCCCGGCGATTTTCCCGATTGTCGCCGGGTTTGCCCAGCGCAAAGGCGTGGCGATGCGCGTGGATAGGGAGGCGCGCGGCGTGCCCGACTGCGACGTGACAACCACTGAGGGGTTCAGCAGCGCATTTTACGGCGACGAGATCGACGAAGTGCTGTTCCTGAAGGTGCTGGACGATTCCGCCGCGCGGGGGGAAAAGTCGGTAGAAGTGATGGCGCATCCGGCTTTTGTCGATAACACCGTGCGGAAAAGCGCCTACTGCTGGCCGCGCCTGGCGGAGCTGGACGTGCTGACGTCGGCGTCGCTGAAGTATGCGATTGCCGAGCGCGGGTATCGGTTGGGGACGTTTGGGGATCTTTGAGATAAAGCCCGGTGGCGGCTTCGCCTTACCGGGCCTACAAAACCAATCGAATGTAGGCCGGGTAAGCGCAAGCGCCACCCGGCTTTTCTTACGCCGGAATCTGATCGATCTTGCTGCTGCGCGACCAGACGCGGTGCGCGGCGAGCAAATCAAACAGCTTCGTCATAAAGGCATCGTCAACGTTATCTCCCTCGACAATGCCGTCTTCACCCTGATCGGTCACCTTCAGCTGCGCTTTAAATTGTCGCGCGTCGCCGGACAGCGCGATCGGTTTCAGGTGCTTATAGGCTTCCAGCAGATAATAGACGGCGTCCCCGTTGGTCAGCAGGCTGGCAATATCCCCGCACGGCACAATCACCGCATCGACGGTCAGCGATGGCGCCCCGGCAAAGGTTGCGGCCACCGGCAGCACTGAGCCATCGTCAGCCGTCACTTCACCCATGCGGGAATAGAGCAGTTTGGCATGCACGCCCTGAGTTTTCAGCGCCTGCATAATCCCCAGCACGTCGCTGGCGCGGGTTTTGTCATTCAGCAGAATGGCGACCACGCGGCCTTTAATCGAGCCGCCCGGCACGGCATACAGGCTCAGCGACGGATCTTTCTTCACGCCGTTAACCTCTTTCGGCGGAGCAAGGTTGCGCTGCTCGTCGGTCAGCGTAATGCCCAGGTTATCCGCGACGCTCTGGGCAAGCTGAATATCAATATGCGCCAGCTGATCGACCACGCGCTCGCGAATGTAGGTGCGCACCACTTTACTCAGCTCAAAGCTGAAGCCGCCGATGATGTGCTGTTGCTCAATCGGCGTCTGGCTGTTCCAGAACAGGCGAGGGTGGGCGTAATACTCACCGAACGAGGGGCTGCGCTCGCGAATTTTATTGCCATCGATACGCTCCTGATACGATTCGAATCCACCGCGTTTCGGTCCGGGAGGCGTTTCACGCGGCCAGTTATCGTTAATGGAGTTCGGCTCATAGTTTGCCGGGTTGGTATCAATATCCTGACGGTGCATCCCGTCGCGCTGGAAGTTGTGATACGGGCAGGTTGGGCGGTTAATCGGAATTTCGTGGAAGTTCGGCCCGCCGAGTCGGCTAATCTGCGTATCGGTATAGGAGAACAGGCGTCCCTGCAGGAGCGGATCATTGGTGAAGTCCAGCCCCGGCACGATATGCCCCGGGTGGAACGCGGCCTGCTCGTTTTCGGCAAAGAAATTATCTGGGTTGCGGTTGAGCACCATTTTACCCACCAGCTGCACCGGCACCAGTTCTTCCGGGATCAGCTTCGTCGGGTCCAGCAGGTCGAAATCGAACTTAAATTCGTCCTCTTCCGGTATGAGCTGCAGGCCCAGTTCGTATTCCGGGAAGTCGCCCGCTTCAATGGATTCCCACAGCTCGCGACGATGGAAGTCCGGATCGCGTCCCGTCAGCTTCTGCGCCTCGTCCCACACCAGCGAGGCTTTACCCGCGACAGGCTTCCAGTGGAAGCGGACAAACGTGGCTTTCCCCTCGGCGTTGATCAGACGGAAGGTGTGGATGCCAAACCCCTCCATGGTGCGATAGCTGCGCGGAATGCCGCGGTCTGACATCGCCCACATCACGTTGTGTAAGGTTTCAGGCTGCAGGGAAACATAGTCCCAGAAGGTGTCGTGCGCACTTTGTCCCTGCGGTATGGCCCAGTGGGGCTCCGGTTTTACCGCATGGACAAAGTCAGGAAATTTATGCGCGTCCTGAATGAAAAACACCGGGGTGTTATTGCCGACCAGATCGAAAATACCCTCTTCGGTATAAAACTTGGTGGCAAAGCCGCGGATATCCCGGACGGTATCTGCCGACCCCGCGCCGCCCTGCACGGTGGAGAAACGCACAAACACCGGGGTAATTTTATCCGGGTCGGAGAGGAAATCCGCTTTGGTGATCGCTTTCAGACTCTTATAGGGCTGGAAGTAGCCGTGCGCAGCGGAACCGCGTGCGTGGACGATGCGTTCCGGTATCCGCTCGTGGTCAAAATGGGTGATTTTTTCCCGCAGGATAAAGTCTTCCAGCAGGGTTGGGCCGCGCACGTCTGCGCGAAGGGAGTTCTGATCGTCAGCAATACGCACGCCCTGATTGGTGGTGAGCGCAAAACCCTCGCCGCCTTTACGGTGTGGCTCAAGAGATTTCAGCTTCTCGTTTCCCGTGTCCGGCGATTTCATGCTTCCCGGTGCGGTAGGCTGTTCGCCCGGTGCTGAGGGGCCAGGGGAGGGGCGGTGAGAGCCGTCTGCAGGGGCGAGAGAGTCCATACCCGGTTGAGATTCTTCAGTGCCATGAATCGGTGATTGATGTGTTTTATCTTTGTTCGACATTGCACGCTTCTCCTTTATCCATTGCTAAAAACCCTATTAAGGATAGAACAATGTCGCGACATGGTTCGCGAACTAAGAGTTTTCACATGCCGTGATTAGCGAAAGGAGCCATCTCACCCACTCGGAGCGCGACGGAAGGCAGCAGGATCGGCTATCATAGAATTTTCCTGCTTCAAGAATTTTGCTTTAGTGAATCCGTCGCTTATGAAACCTCTTCGTCAACAAAACCGCCAGGTTATTAGCTATGTGCCCCGCGTTGAGCCCGCGCCGCCTGACCATGCCCTGAAAGTGGAGGGCTTTCGTGATGTCTGGCTGCTGCGGGGGAAATACGTGGCCTTTGTGCTGATCGGCGAACATTTCCGTCGCTCTCCCACGTTTACGGTGCCGGAGTCCGCACAGCGGTGGGCGATGCAGATCCGCCAGGATGAAGAGGTTGAAGAATAACAGCCATAAAAAAACCGCCTGATGGCGGTTTTTTTATTTCTACCGTGATTAACGGTGCGCCAGCTCGGCGTCGTCTTCACTTTCCAGAATCGTTTTGTCGGTCTGCTTCAGCCACTGGCTGGTCAGCGTACCGGCGGTCATGGAGCCGCTCACGTTCAGCGCGGTACGACCCATGTCGATCAGCGGCTCAACGGAGATCAGCAGGGCGACCAGCGTTACGGGCAGACCCAGCGCAGGCAGCACAATCAGCGCGGCGAAGGTTGCGCCACCGCCAACACCCGCAACGCCTGCGGAGCTTACGGTAACAATCCCGACCAGCGTGGCGATCCATACCGGATCCAGCGGGTTGATACCCACCGTCGGCGCGACCATCACGGCCAGCATCGCCGGGTACAGACCCGCACAGCCGTTCTGACCAATGGTGGCACCAAAGGAGGCAGAGAAGCTGGCGATGGATTCAGGCACGCCCAGACGACGGGTTTGCGCTTCAACGTTCAGCGGAATAGACGCGGCGCTGGAACGGCTGGTGAAGGCAAAGGTCAGTACCGGCCAGACTTTACGGAAGTATTTCAGCGGGCTGACGCCGTTCACGCCCAGCAGGATGCCGTGCACCACGAACATAATGCCCAGGCCCAGATAAGAGGCGACAACGAAGCTGCCCAGCTTAATGATGTCCTGCAGGTTAGAGCCGGCAACCACTTTGGTCATCAGCGCCAGCACGCCGTAAGGGGTGAGCTGCATAACCAGACGAACCAGCTTCATCACCCAGCTTTGCAGGGTGTCAATCGCGGTCAGAACGCGTTCGCCTTTTGGCGCGTCGTCTTTCAGCAGCTTCAGCGCCGCGACGCCCAGGAACGCGGCGAAAATAACCACGCTGATGATCGAGGTTGGGCTCGCACCGGTCAGGTCAGCAAACGGGTTCTTCGGAATGAAGGAGAGCACCATCTGCGGCACGGTCAGGTCAGCTACTTTACCCACATAGTTGGTCTGAATTGCGGTAAGACGTGCCGTTTCAGCGGTACCCTGAACCAGACCTTCTGCGGTCAGGCCAAACAGGTTGGTGACCAGCACACCCACCAGCGCGGCAATCAGCGTGGTGAACAGCAGCGTACCAATGGTCAGGAAACTGATTTTTCCTAGCTGAGTGGCGTTATGCAGGCGGGCCACGGCGCTCAGAATAGAGGCGAACACCAGCGGCATAACGATCATCTGCAGCAGCTGGACATAGCCGTTACCGACAATGTTGAACCACTGAATGGAATCTTTCAGAACTGGATTATCGGAGCCATAAATTGCCTGTAATGCCAGACCAAATACGACACCCATGGCCAGACCAACCAGCACCTTTTTCGCCAGGCTCCACTGTTTGTGGCGCGCCTGCGCGAGAAGCAATAGCAATATAACGAACACAACGACGTTCGCGATGAGTGGAAAATTCATCCCCGTTCTCCTGATTTATTATTGGGTCGGTTTTTACCGATCCTGTTGGCGGAAGGTTAGCAGAAGTGTGATGTAGCGCTTATATCCAAATGGAATGGGTTATGACAAATGGGATAATTTTGTCGGTTTACTGTTCAATCTGGTGATGAATAAAGCGATTAAACTGAAATTGCAGCGAATTAATCATCTGGGATGACCAGCGAACTGCACTGTTTTCGGGCAAGGTTTGCGGCATCCAGACGGCGTAAGCAAACAGCGCCATGCATAATACCCGCTCAAGCTGGTTACCTTTCTGCGGTGCGAGGATGGGAAAACGGAAACGCCAGCGGCAGGGCCATAGCAGCGGCACGCCCGCAGGCGTCAGCATATCGGCCAGAATATGGCTTAAATAGCCCAGCACCATCCCCTGGATGGCATCGGCGGGGACTATCCAGCTTTCAGGCACTTTTAAATAGAACAGCGTCAGCAGGCCAAACACGGCCAGCAGGCTGTGCGTAAATCCCCGGTGGCCGAACGCGCGTGCGATGGGTTTCGACACCCATTTCAGACGCTGTCCGAGGAAGGATTTAGGGTGGTCGATGTCGGGCAGCAGACAGGTCAATACGGCGGAAGGGACAATATGCCACCAGTCCCCCTGTGCCAGCACGGGGGTAAGTTCAGCGTTTTTGGCAAATACTGCGCACGCAATAGAAAAAAGCAGGTGGCCTTCCGCCGTCATGATAAAACCCACGAAACTGTCAATTCATACAGTATAGGGTTTTTATACAGTAGGCGGAAGAGGTGACGGTGTAACTGTTTGTCACAAACCGAAGGAGGGCGTTAACCGCCCTGCAGATGATGCGCCGTCAGTTCTGCCAGTGAATTAAGCTTCACGTCGGCAAGCGCAAACCGGGGGTCGTGACGGCCTTCTTCCGCAGGCACCACAATGGAGCGCATCCGCGCGGCTTTAGAGGCCACCATGCCGTTAACGGAATCTTCCAGCGCAACGCAGCTGAGGGGATCCAGGCCGAGCTTAGCGGCACAGTCCAGATAGACCTGCGGGTGCGGCTTGCTGTAAGGCAATTTCTCAGCGGACGCCAGCGCGTCAAAACTGTCGCGCAGTTCAAACATCGTGAGCACTTTTTCCAGCATATGCAGCGGTGAAGCGGAAGCCAGGCCAACCTTCAGCCCCTGGGCTTTACACTGCGCGACAGCCTCACGTACGCCGGGCAGCAGCGGCCGGCTCTCTTCCACCAGAGAGATGGCGCGGCTGATAATGCGTGCGGTCACCTCATTGCGATCGGGACCCACCCACGGCTGTTGGGCAAACCACAGGTCAACCACCATATCGATGCGCAGGCCCAGCGTATCAGGTAGTTCATTACGGCGGCTGATATCGACGCCCAGACTGGCCATCACATCCAGTTCGGCGCGATCCCACAACGGTTCGGAATCGATCAGTAATCCATCCATGTCAAAAATTGCGGCAAGAATTTGGCGCGGTGTCGACATCACAACGTCTCCTTATCCAGGGTGTTCGACAGACGATACGTGCTAAGCACAATCTGCAATTTAGCATATTGCTTTTAAAGAGCGGGCGAAATTGATGGCCAGCAGGTAGACTTAGGCACAAATAACGCGTCTTTATGAAGAGGAACTGATGACGTATCAACAAGCTGGACGCATTGCGGTCTTAAAACGTATTGCTGGCTGGGTGATTTTTATTCCTGCCGTCATTTCTACGCTGATTTCTGTACTCAAATTTATGTACGATCACAGCGAAAAACAGCCGGGTATCAATGCGGTAATGCTTGATTTCGCTCATGTCATGATTGAGATGATGCGTTTTAATACGCCATTTTTGAATGTTTTCTGGTTTAACTCACCCACCCCGGATTTTCATCAACAGCTGAATATCGGCTTTTGGGTGATATACGCCCTGATCTTTGTTGCGCTAGCACTGCAGGCCTCTGGCGCGAGGATGAGCCGCCAGACGCGCTTTTTACGCGAAGGCGTTGAGGATCAGTTGATTCTGGAGCAGGCCAAAGGCCCGGAAGGCATGAGTCGGGAGCAGATCGAATCCCGCATTGTTGTGCCGCGTCACACCATTTTCCTGCAAATTTTCCCGCTCTATATCCTTCCCGTGATCATCATTGTGGCGGGATACTTCTTCTTCTCACTGCTCGGTTTTCTGTAAGCGATAAGGGTGGCGGCAAGGCCACCCGTTCGCGTCTCAGGCGGCAAGCATACGCTCGAGTGCCCGCTGGGCGTTAACCAGGTGTTCTCCGCCAAAAAGAATGGCACGGTTCATCAGCGTATAAAGCTGATACACCGGCTGGCGGTCGAGGAAACCGGGCGGCAGGGGGGAAACAGACTGGTATCCGTCGTATATTTGCGGCGGCTGCTCCGGATGAAGCGGCAGCATGGCAAGATCGCACTCTCTGTCACCCCAGTAGCAGGCCGGGTCGAAGATGTAGGGGCCGTTGGGACCCAGCGCGCAGTTATCAGACCACAAATCGCCGTGAAGCAGAGACGCCTGGGGCTGGTGGGAGGCCAGACGCTGTTGAACGTGCTCGACGATGGCATCAATATTGCCAAATTCCAGCCCTTTCTCGGCGGCCAGTTCAAGCTGCCAGCCAATGCGCTGCTCGGCAAAAAATGTCGACCAGCGACGCTGCCAGGCATTGGGCTGTGGCGTGGTAGAGAGATCGTTGTCAAAATCGAGACCAAACTGCGGCTGGTCGCTCCATTGATGCAGGCGCGCTAGCTGTTGGCCGAGGATAAACGCATTATGGGCATCCAGCGGTCGGGCGGGGAGATATTCCATGACCAGAAAACTGTAATCGCGGTCGCTACCGACGGCCAGCACCTGTGGGACCGTCACCGTTTTACTGCGCGACAGCAACTCCAGCTGGTCGGCTTCGGCGGTAAAGATCGGAAGCAGTTCTCGCTCATCGCACTTAACGAAAAGATCGCGTCCTGCGTAGCGTAAATGCCACGCGGCGTGGATCTCACCGCCTGGCAGTTCGTTACGCAGTTCAATTTCACCTTCACCCAGCTGCTCACGTAAAAGATGACTGATAGCCTGCCACATGTTGTCTCTCCCATGTTGTCTGCCAGATCATAAAGTTAGCGCATAACTGCGGTAAAAAAATACGAACTAACGCACACCTGAGCGGTTTAAATTCATACAGCGCACTTATTGTTCTTTTTTCCGCCAGCTTTCCCAGGTATTCACGTCAATTTCGGCAGGCTTGTCGGTCACGCTCTCTACCAGACTGGCGGCCAGCGCATGAACCTCTTCCTGGCTCAGGGCGCCGATGAGACCAAATGCCAGGGTGCCTAAATCATGAATATTGCCCTCGTCATCCGTGAGCGTGAGGAGAAAATTAGCCCGGGTGAAGGCGTTGTTGAGCTCATTCAGCTCGGTCAGCGATGCTTCATGAAGGTTGATGGTCACGACGTAACGTGTGATGTCACCACTGCTCATAATTCACCTCATTGTTATCATGGAAGTTTTCTTAGCATAGTCGATAGTTTGCGTTTGGCGACTCAGAGCGGACATTCCCCTCCGTAAAGACGAAGGGGAAAGGCGTTAATTTCGGGACAGGTAATCGACGATTTTTTGCGTATCGGCAAGTGAGCAGAGACGCGTGCCCTGATTGATAGTTGCGGCGCTACCCGCCGCCACGCCGTAGCGTGTCATCTCAAGCAGTGATGCACCTTGCGCCAGTTTAAGCGTCATCGCGCCCACCATGCTATCGCCCGCGCCAACCGTGCTCTGGCTCTTCATCGGCGGTGGGACAACCTGAACGGACGACGTTTCATCGACGGCCAGCGCCCCCTGAGGACCAAGGGAAACGACTACGCGTCGCGCTTTGCCGCTGCGTACCAGCTCCTGCGCGGCGGTGCGAACATCATCAGGCTGCGTCAGTTCGCGGTTGACCAGCGCGCTTAACTCTTTCTGGTTGGGTTTGACCAGTTCAAGATTGCCCGGCACCAGAGCCGCCTGCAGGGCCTCGCCGCTGCTGTCGACAATGCAGCGGATGCCGCGTTTCTGTACCGCCTGAATCAGCGCCGTTAATTTTTCCGTGCTGACGCCGGGCGGCAGGCTGCCGCTTACCACCAGCAGCGCGCCGCTTTCTATCGTCAGCACTTTCTCTTCAAGCTGACGAAACTCGTCATCGCTGAGTTTCGCACCCGGCATGACAAAACGGTACTGCTCGCCGCTGGACTCCACGTGGACATGCAGGTTTTGCCGCGTCCAGTCTTTGGCCTCGACGGTCTCTACGGCTACCTGTTCATCTGCCAGCAGAGAGACCAGGTGTTCACCGGTGGCACCGCCTGCGGGGAAAATTGCCGTGGCTTTGCCGCCGAGGTGGGTAATAGCGCGCGCCACGTTGATCCCGCCGCCGCCGGGCTCAAATACCGGGGCGCTACAGCGCAATTTACCTTCCGGGTAAATCTGCGGCGTCAGGGTGGCGGAATCCAGGGAAGGGGAGAGCGTCAGGGTATAGATAGAAACCATCATTACCTCCTTTTAGTATGGGTTCTTATTAGCCTGGCACCATTTGACAGGAAGGCAATGTAAATAACAGTATGATTTTAAATATGAATACTGACAAAAAGTGAGGCGGGGGATATATAAAATAAAACGCTTTTTGAGATCGTTCTTATTCAAAAAATGAAATAAGAAAACATTGCTATGTTATTTGCGGCTTTTTATAATTTGTTACCTTTCTCTGGACGCCTTGTCATTGATCCTCAAGAAAGATTCCGGGACCGTGTGGTCTCTTTTTTTGTTGTACGGACTCCTTAATAAAATGAAGCTTTTAAAGACAGTGCCCGCTGCACTGATGCTGGCGGGTGGCGTGTTTGCGGCTATGAACGCGACCGCTGATGATACCGTTTTTACTGTCATGGACGATCCTTCCACCGCGAAAAAACCGTTTGAAGGTAACCTCAACGCCGGGTACCTGGCACAATCCGGTAACACGAAAAGCTCTTCTCTGACGGCGGACAGTACGCTTACCTGGTACGGCAACACCACCGCCTGGTCTCTGTGGGGTAATGCCAGCAACACTTCCGCTAATGACGAACGTTCTTCCGAGAAATATGCGGTAGGCGGACGTAGCCGTTACAACATGACCGACTATGACTACCTGTTTGGACAGGCAAGCTGGTTAACCGACCGTTACAACGGTTATCGCCAGCGTGATGTGTTCACCGCCGGTTATGGTCGCCAGTTCCTGAACGGTCCGGTACACAGCCTCCGTTTTGAATTCGGTCCGGGTGTGCGTTATGACGAGTACACCAATGGCGATACCAAAACCCAACCGCTCGGTTACGCTTCCGGTACCTATGCCTGGCAGATGACTGACAACACCAAATTTACCCAGGGTGTTTCTGTATTTGGTGCCGACGATACGACGCTGAACTCTGAGACGGCGCTGAACGTGGCTATCAACGAACACTTTGGTCTGAAAGTGGCCTACAACGTGACCTGGAACTCTTCACCACCAGAAACCGCGCCGGATCATACCGACCGCAGAACCACGGTTTCACTGGGTTACAGAATGTAATAAAAGCGGGCCGATGTTGATGTCGGCCCGTTTATTGTCTGTGGCTATTTGACGTCCCTTCTGATGACCTGTCTTCGCCCCTAGCCCCAAATCATTGCCGCCCAACGGAGTAGCAGCATTGCGCCGCAGATGGCAATCAGCACCAGCACCATTTTCCAGTGTTTTACGGCAAATCGTTTTGTTGGCATAACCTAATCCTTGTTCGTTGATACCCACAGTCTACCAAACAGGGCCGAAATATGCCCCTTCTCGGGATCGATTGGGTTATGCCAGCATAGGGTTCGGCTCAGAACCAGTGGAATCGTTCGGCGAGAATCAACAATAAACCTGTGGCGGAAAGGACATTCAATATCACAACCGTTCTGCTGGATACGTTCATGGTATGCACCTTTGGGTTTAAGGACCTGTTCAAGAGTAGCTCAGCATCTTCGAAATGCGAGCGCAGGGGAGAAGCAACCCGCAAATTCGTACGAAAGTGCCAGCCCATCAATCTGGCCGCAGAGGGTGCAATCTCCTTTGCGTTAGTGTTAACATTACGTCGCTTGCCGTAAATCCACATTAATCTGAATTCGGCAGGTGAATGATGACGAACCAATTTGACGATTGTTGGTCAGATGGTGTCGTAATCTATTGTCAAATCACGATTATTTTCTTTGTATATGCTCTTATGTGTGGGGCATCACTGCAAATAAGGATATAAAATGCCTGTAATTACTCTTCCTGATGGCAGTCAACGCCATTTCGACCGTGCTGTTAGCCCAATGGATGTTGCCCTGGACATTGGTCCTGGTCTCGCGAAAGCGACTATCGCTGGCCGTGTGAACGGTGAGCTGGTGGATGCCTCCGATCTGATCGAAAACGATGCGACGCTCGCCATCATCACCGCGAAAGACGAAGAAGGTCTGGAGATCATTCGTCACTCCTGCGCGCACCTGTTAGGCCATGCCATCAAACAGCTGTGGCCAAACACCAAAATGGCGATCGGTCCGGTTATCGACAACGGTTTTTACTACGACGTTGACCTCGACCACACCCTGACTCAGGAAGATATCGACGCGCTCGAAAAACGCATGCACGAGCTCGCCGAAACCAACTATGACGTCATCAAGAAGAAAGTCAGCTGGCACGAAGCGCGTGAAACCTTCGTGAAGCGCGGCGAGAGCTACAAGGTCTCTATTCTTGACGAAAACATTTCGCATGATGACAAGCCTGGCTTGTACCATCACGAAGAATACGTCGACATGTGCCGTGGACCGCACGTGCCGAACATGCGCTTCTGTCATCACTTTAAGCTGATGAAGATCGCAGGCGCCTACTGGCGTGGCGACAGCAACAACAAGATGTTGCAGCGTATTTATGGTACCGCGTGGGCCGATAAAAAAGCCCTGAACGCGTACCTGCTTCGTCTGGAAGAGGCGGCGAAGCGTGACCACCGTAAAATCGGCAAGCAGCTTGACCTGTACCACATGCAGGAAGAAGCGCCGGGTATGGTGTTCTGGCATAACGACGGGTGGACTATCTTCCGTGAACTGGAAACTTTTGTACGCTCCAAGCTGAAAGAGTACCAGTATCAGGAAGTGAAAGGCCCGTTCATGATGGACCGTGTGCTGTGGGAAAAAACCGGCCACTGGGACAACTACAAAGATGCGATGTTCACCACCTCGTCTGAGAACCGTGAATACTGCATCAAGCCAATGAACTGCCCGGGCCACGTTCAGATCTTCAACCAGGGTCTGAAATCCTACCGCGACCTGCCGCTGCGTATGGCGGAGTTCGGTAGCTGCCACCGTAACGAGCCATCAGGTGCGCTGCACGGTCTGATGCGTGTTCGTGGCTTTACGCAGGATGATGCGCATATCTTCTGTACTGAAGATCAGGTCCGTGACGAAGTTAACGCCTGTATTCGTATGGTCTACGATATGTACAGCACCTTTGGCTTCGAGAAGATCGTGGTCAAACTCTCAACGCGTCCGGAAAAACGTATCGGTAGCGATGAGACCTGGGATCGCGCAGAAGCGGATCTCGCCGTGGCGCTGGAAGAGAACGGCATTCCGTTCGAATACCAGTTGGGCGAGGGCGCATTCTACGGTCCGAAAATTGAATTTACCCTGTATGACTGCCTCGATCGCGCATGGCAGTGCGGTACTGTACAGCTGGACTTCTCCCTGCCGCAGCGTTTAAGCGCCTCTTATGTTGGCGAAGACAACGAACGTCAGGTACCGGTAATGATTCACCGCGCAATTCTCGGTTCTCTGGAGCGCTTCATCGGCATCCTGACCGAAGAGTTCGCTGGCTTCTTCCCAACCTGGCTTGCGCCAGTGCAGGTCGTGGTGATGAACATTACCGATTCTCAGGCGGATTACGTTAAAGAATTGACGCAGAAACTACAAAATGCGGGCATTCGCGTAAAAGCAGACTTGAGAAATGAGAAGATTGGCTTTAAAATCCGCGAGCACACTTTACGTCGTGTCCCGTATATGTTGGTCTGTGGTGATAAAGAGGTGGAAGCAGGCAAAGTTGCCGTTCGCACCCGCCGTGGTAAAGACCTGGGCAGCCTGGACGTAAGTGAAGTGATTGAGAAGCTGCAACAAGAGATTCGCAGCCGCAGTCTTCAACAACTGGAGGAATAAGGTATTAAAGGCGGAAAACGAGTTCAAACGGCACGTCCGAATCGTATCAATGGCGAGATTCGCGCCCAGGAAGTTCGCTTAACAGGTCTGGAAGGCGAGCAGCTGGGGATTGTGAGTCTGAGAGAAGCAATCGAAAAGGCTGAAGAAGCTGGAGTAGATTTAGTTGAAATCAGCCCTAACGCCGAACCGCCAGTTTGTCGTATCATGGACTACGGCAAGTTCCTTTATGAAAAGAGTAAGTCTTCTAAGGAACAGAAGAAGAAGCAAAAAGTTATCCAGGTTAAGGAAATCAAATTCCGTCCTGGTACCGACGATGGCGATTATCAGGTAAAACTCCGCAGCCTGATTCGCTTTCTGGAAGATGGCGATAAGGCCAAGATCACACTGCGTTTCCGCGGTCGTGAGATGGCCCACCAACAGATTGGTATGGAAGTGCTTAACCGCGTCCGTGACGATCTGAGTGAACTGGCAGTAGTCGAATCCTTCCCTACGAAGATCGAAGGCCGCCAGATGATCATGGTGCTCGCTCCTAAGAAGAAACAGTAAGGCCTTCAAGCAGCAAAATCTGTGGAGCCTTCGGGTTTCATAGGTTTTGTTCGCCTATGTTTCGTTTATTTAACAATGCGAAGTGGAAGTTATTAAGATGCCAAAAATTAAGACCGTACGCGGTGCTGCTAAGCGCTTCAAAAAAACCGGTGGTGGTGGATTTAAGCGTAAGCACGCAAACCTGCGTCATATTCTGACCAAAAAATCTACTAAGCGTAAACGTCACCTGCGTCCAAAAGGCCTCGTTTCTAAAGGCGATCTGGGTCTGGTTATCGCGTGCCTGCCGTACGCATAAGCCGTTAACGTTTAATTTTTTTACTAAGAATATAGATACAGGAGAGCACATATGGCTCGCGTAAAACGTGGTGTAATTGCACGTGCACGTCACAAGAAAATTTTGAAACAAGCTAAAGGCTACTACGGTGCGCGTTCACGCGTTTACCGCGTTGCCTTCCAGGCTGTTATCAAAGCAGGTCAGTACGCTTACCGTGACCGTCGTCAGCGTAAGCGTCAGTTCCGTCAACTGTGGATTGCGCGTATCAACGCAGCAGCACGTCAGAACGGTATTTCTTACAGCAAATTCATCAACGGCCTGAAAAAAGCCTCTGTTGAAATCGACCGTAAGATCCTGGCTGACATCGCAGTATTCGACAAAGTAGCGTTCACCGCTCTGGTCGAAAAAGCGAAAGCAGCACTGGCATAAGCCAGTTGAGAGAGGGGGCCTGGCTCCCTCTTTTCATTTAACACCATCAGAAGATTGACATTTATCCGTCCAGGCTTTTCAATAAGGTCTTAACGGTTTTTACCCAACAAGGTAACGCAAGCATGAATGCTGCTATTTTCCGCTTCTTCTTTTACTTTAGCACCTGACTTCAGGAGGCTAGCGCGTGAAAGATGAAACGAAAAACAGCGCCAGATAAGCCTCCCGATGGAGGCTTTTTTTGTGCCTGAATTTGAGAGAATAACTCCACCAAATCGGTGTCTGCACCGACATAATGAGGAAAATCATGTCACATCTCGCAGAGCTGGTTGCCAGTGCAACAGCCGCCATTAATCAGGCCTCAGATGTTGCCGCGTTAGACAATGTCCGCGTCGAATATCTTGGGAAGAAAGGGCATCTGACCCTTCAAATGACAACCCTGCGTGAGCTGCCGCCAGAAGAACGCCCGGCTGCGGGTGCGGTGATTAACGAAGCCAAAGAGCAGGTACAGCAGGCGCTGAACGCGCGCAAAGCCGAGCTGGAAAGCGCGGTGCTGAATGCGCGTCTGGCCGCAGAGACGATTGACGTTTCTCTGCCGGGTCGCCGCATCGAAAACGGCGGTCTGCACCCGGTTACCCGCACCATCGATCGCATTGAAAGTTTCTTCGGTGAGCTCGGCTTTACCGTGGCGACTGGCCCGGAAATCGAAGATGATTACCATAACTTCGACGCCCTGAACATTCCTGGCCATCATCCGGCACGCGCTGACCACGACACTTTCTGGTTCGACGCTACGCGTCTGCTGCGTACCCAGACCTCCGGCGTTCAGATCCGTACCATGAAGGATCAGGAGCCGCCAATCCGCATTATCGCGCCGGGCCGCGTCTATCGTAACGACTACGATCAGACCCACACCCCAATGTTCCACCAGATGGAAGGTCTGATCGTTGATAAAAACATCAGCTTCACCAACCTGAAGGGCACGCTGCACGATTTCCTGAACAACTTCTTTGAGGAAGATCTGCAGGTTCGTTTCCGTCCGTCCTACTTCCCGTTCACCGAACCGTCTGCAGAAGTTGACGTGATGGGTAAAAACGGCAAATGGCTGGAAGTGCTGGGCTGCGGCATGGTGCATCCAAACGTGCTGCGCAACGTGGGTATCGATCCGGAAGTTTACTCCGGCTTTGCCTTCGGCATGGGCATGGAGCGTCTGACTATGCTGCGTTACGGCGTGACCGACTTACGTGCATTCTTCGAAAACGATCTGCGTTTCCTCAAACAGTTTAAATAAGGGCAGGACAGAACAATGAAATTCAGTGAACTGTGGTTACGCGAGTGGGTGAACACCACGCTGGACAGCGAAGCGCTTTCTAACCAGATCACCATGGCGGGTCTGGAAGTGGACGGCGTTGAGCCGGTTTCCGGTGCCTTCAACGGCGTGGTCGTCGGCGAAGTGGTAGAGTGCGGCCAGCACCCTAACGCTGACAAACTGCGCGTAACAAAAGTGAACGTGGGCGGTGACCGTCTGCTGGATATCGTCTGCGGTGCGCCAAACTGCCGTCAGGGCCTGAAGGTGGCGGTGGCGACCGTCGGTGCGGTGCTGCCGGGCGATTTCAAAATTAAAGCGGCTAAGCTGCGCGGCGAGCCGTCTGAAGGCATGCTGTGCTCCTTCTCCGAGCTGGGTATTTCTGACGACCACAACGGCATCATTGAGCTGCCGCTGGATGCGCCAATTGGCACCGATATCCGTGAGTACCTGAAGCTTGATGACAACACCATCGAAATCAGCGTCACGCCAAACCGTGCCGACTGCTTAGGGATCATCGGCGTGGCGCGCGATGTTGCCGTGCTGAACCAGACCGAACTGAACGCGCCAGACATTGTGCCGGTTGAAGCGACCATCAGTGACGTGCTGCCTATTCAGGTTGACGCTGCGGATGCCTGCCCGCGCTACCTCGGTCGCGTGGTGAAAGGCATTAACGTAAAAGCGCCAACCCCGCGGTGGATGAAAGAGAAGCTGCGCCGCTGCGGTATCCGCTCTATCGACGCCGTGGTTGACGTGACTAACTACGTTCTGCTGGAGCTGGGCCAGCCAATGCACGCGTTCGATAAAGATCGTATCGACGGCGGCATCGTTGTGCGCATGGCGAAAGAGGGTGAAACCCTGGTTCTGCTGGACGGCAGCGAAGCGAAACTGAACGCCGACACCCTGGTGATTGCTGACCACAGCAAAGCGCTGGCAATGGGCGGTATTTTCGGGGGCGAGCATTCAGGCGTGAACGACGAGACGCAAAACGTCCTGCTGGAATGCGCGTTCTTCAGCCCGCTCTCTATCACCGGTCGCGCACGCCGTCACGGCCTGCACACCGATGCCTCTCACCGCTACGAGCGCGGCGTTGACCCGGCGCTGCAGTACAAAGCGATGGAACGTGCGACTCGCCTGCTGATCGACATCTGCGGCGGTGAAGCGGGCCCGGTTATCGACGTCACCCACGAAGCGACCCTGCCGAAGCGTGCCACCATCACCCTGCGCCGCAGCAAGCTGGATCGCCTGATTGGTCACCACGTTGCCGATGCGCAGGTGACCGATATCCTGACGCGTCTGGGTTGCGAAGTGACCGAAGGCCAGGACGAGTGGAAAGCCGTTGCGCCATCATGGCGTTTCGACATGGAAATTGAAGAAGATCTGGTGGAAGAAGTGGCCCGCGTTTACGGCTATAACAACATCCCTGATGAGCCTGTCCAGGCAGGTCTGGTGATGGGCACCCACCGTGAAGCCGACCTGTCCCTGAAGCGTGTGAAAACCATGCTGAATGACAAAGGCTACCAGGAAGTGATCACCTACAGCTTTGTGGATCCAAAGCTGCAGCAGCTGATCCACCCGGGCCAGGAGGCGCTGATCCTGCCAAGCCCAATCTCCAGCGAAATGTCCGCGATGCGTCTGTCTCTGTGGACGGGCCTGCTGGGCACTGTCGTTTATAACCAGAATCGTCAGCAAAACCGCGTGCGAATTTTCGAAAGCGGTTTGCGCTTTGTACCGGATAATCAGGCAAATTTAGGCATCCGTCAGGATCTCATGCTGGCTGGCGCCATCAGCGGCAACCGCTATGAAGAGCACTGGGACCTGGCAAAAGGCACGGTTGATTTCTACGATATGAAGGGCGATCTGGAAGCAATTCTGGATCTGACCGGTAAATTATCTGAAATTGAATTCCGCGCAGAAGCCATCCCGGCACTGCATCCGGGCCAGAGCGCAGCTATCTATTTAGACGGCAAACGCGTTGGTTTTATTGGGGTTGTTCACCCTGAGCTGGAGCGCAAGCTGGACCTGAACGGCCGTACCATCGTGTTTGAGCTGGAATGGAACCCGGTGGCTGACCGCGTTATTCCTCAGGCTCAGGACGTCTCCCGCTTCCCGGCAAACCGCCGTGATATCGCGGTTGTGGTCGCGGAAAATGTGCCCGCAGCAGATATTTTGGCCGAATGTAAGAAAGTTGGCGTAAATCAGGTAGTTGGCGTAAACTTATTTGACGTGTACCGCGGCAAGGGCGTAGCAGAAGGTTTCAAGAGCCTCGCTATTAGCCTTATCCTTCAGGATACCAGCCGTACACTCGAAGAAGAGGAGATTGCCGCTACCGTCGCCAAATGTGTAGAGGCATTAAAAGAGCGATTCCAGGCATCATTGAGGGATTGAACCTATGGCGCTTACAAAAGCTGAAATGTCAGAATATCTGTTTGATAAGCTTGGGCTTAGCAAACGGGATGCCAAAGAGCTGGTAGAGCTGTTTTTCGAAGAGATCCGTCGTGCTCTGGAAAATGGTGAGCAGGTAAAACTCTCCGGTTTTGGCAATTTTGATTTGCGAGACAAAAACCAACGTCCGGGCCGCAACCCGAAGACGGGGGAAGATATTCCCATTACAGCCCGCCGCGTGGTGACCTTCAGACCCGGCCAGAAGTTAAAAAGCCGTGTCGAAAACGCAACGCCCAAAGCAGAGTAATATGAACTAACTAAAAAGGCCGCCCACGCGGCCTTTTTTCTTTGCGCTCTCCGGCAAACCCGCCGTAAAATCAATTACATCTCACGCTACTAAAACCGTACACATGCTTGATTATGCCCATCGCCAGCACCGTTCCGATAAGCGTCGCCTGCTTTTGCTGGTGCTATTGCTCATTATCGCCGCGGCCGTGAGCCTCTGTGCCGGAGACCGATGGATAGGGCCTGAAAGCTGGTGGGGGCCGGACGGGCAGCTCTTCGTCTGGCAAATTCGCCTGCCGCGCACCGTCGCGGTGGTTCTGGTGGGTGCCGCGCTGGCGCTGTGCGGCACCATTATGCAGGCGTTGTTTGATAACCCGCTGGCGGAGCCAGGGCTGCTTGGCGTGTCGAACGGGGCAGGCGTGGGGCTGATTGCAGCGGTGATGCTGGGCGGGGGAGAACTCTCCGGATGGAGTATTAGCCTGAGCGCTATTCTCGGCGCATTACTGATCACAGCGATCCTTCTTCGCTTCGCCAGACGGCACTTATCGACCAGCCGTCTGCTGCTTGCCGGCGTGGCGCTGGGGATCATCTGTAGCGCGTTGATGACCTGGGCGGTCTACTTCTCAACATCCTTTGACCTGCGTCAGCTGATGTACTGGATGATGGGCGGCTTTGGGGGCGTTGACTGGCACCAGGGCTGGCTGATGGCGCTGCTGGTACCGGCCATCGTGTGGGCTGCCCTGCAGGCGCAGCCGTTGAATATGCTCGCGCTGGGTGAAACCTCTGCCCGCCAGCTCGGCATGCCGATTGGGTTCTGGCGTAATGTGCTGGTGATCGTCATTGGCTGGCTGGTTGGCGTCAGCGTGGCTCTGGCGGGCGCGATCGGTTTTATCGGGCTGGTTATTCCGCACATGCTGCGTCTGTGGGGCCTCACGGACCATAGGACTCTGCTTCCGGCCTCGGCGGTCGCCGGGGCCGTCACGCTGCTGGTGGCCGATATCATCGCCCGGCTAGCCCTGACGGCCGCAGAGCTGCCGATTGGCGTGGTGACCGCCACGCTGGGCGCGCCGGTCTTTATCTGGCTACTATTAAAAGCTGGACGTTAAATCAACTAGCCGTAAGACAACCTGAGGGAATGCTATGCAGTCAACTATCCTGAATACTGAAGTGACCACCATTGACGGCGAGAAAACCACGCTGGAAGGCTACAAAGGCAACGTGTTGCTTGTCGTCAACGTGGCATCCAAATGTGGCCTGACGCCGCAGTACGAGCAGCTGGAAAACATTCAGAAGGCCTGGGAGAAAGACGGTTTCACCGTACTGGGCTTCCCGTGCAACCAGTTCCTCGGCCAGGAGCCGGGCAGCGAAGAGGAGATCAAAACCTTCTGCAGCACCACCTATGGCGTGACGTTCCCGATGTTCAGCAAAATCGATGTCAACGGTGAAGACCGCCATCCGCTGTATGCGAAGCTTATTGCTGCCGCGCCGAAGGCCGTTGCGCCGGAAGGAAGCGGTTTTTATGAACGCATGGCCAGCAAAGGCCGCGCGCCGCTTTACCCGGACGATATCCTGTGGAATTTTGAAAAATTCCTGATTGGTCGCGACGGCCAGGTCGTTCAGCGTTTTTCACCGGATATGACCCCTGAGGATCCGATCGTCATGGAATCTATCAAGCTGGCGCTGGCGAAATAATGTCATTGCTGATGCAGCTCACGGACGTTGCCGAGAAGGGGCGTCTGGAGGCGATATCCGGTGCCGTCAATGCGGGAGAAATTCTGCATCTCGTCGGGCCAAACGGTGCGGGGAAGAGTACGCTGCTGGCACGGATGGCAGGCATGACCGACGGAGAAGGGCAGATAACGCTGCTGGAGCATACGCTCGCCGACTGGTCGCCGGTCTCGCTGGCGCATCGGCGCAGTTACCTCGTGCAGCAGCAGATGCCGCCCTTTGCGATGCCGGTCTGGCACTATCTGATGCTGCATTTGCACGACAAACAACAAACGTCACTACTGACGGACGTGGCCGCGGCTCTTGGGCTGGAAGATAAACTGTCCCGGCACGCCAGCCAGCTTTCCGGCGGAGAGTGGCAGCGGGTTCGCCTGGCGGCTGTCATCCTTCAGATCTACCCGGCCGGCAATCCTCACGGGCGGATGCTGCTTCTCGATGAGCCCATGAGCGGTCTGGACGTGGCGCAGCAGGCGGCACTGGATACGCTGTTAAGCACCCTGAGCCGAAAAGGCATTGCCGTGGTGATGAGCAGCCATGACCTCAACCACACCCTGCGTCATGCCCACCGGGTATGGCTGCTCTCGAAGGGAAAGATGATCGCCAGCGGTGCGCGGGATCAGGTTCTTACGCCACCCCATCTTGCCCGCGCATACAACATGTCGTTCCGCAGGCTGGATATAGAAGGACATAAGATGCTGATTTCTACCGGGCAGGCGTAACCGTTTCTTGCCTGTGAGCACAATTGCACGCTAAATTACGAAAAGAACAATAAAAGCAGAGGATTCGTCTGAAAATGCGATTCTGGTTTCTCCTGATGGCCACACTCTTTCTTGCGGGATGCAGTAGCCATCGTGCGCCGCCGCCTAACCCACGGCTTTCAGATTCGATCACCGTTATTGCCAGCCTTAACGATCAGCTGAGCAACTGGCGCGGCACGCCTTATCGCTACGGCGGCATGAGCCGCGGCGGTGTGGATTGCTCCGGCTTCGTTCTGATGACGTTTCGCGATAAGTTTGATTTACAGCTTCCGCGCGAAACGCGCAAGCAGGCAGAAATCGGCACTGAAATTGATAAAGACGATCTTCTCCCCGGAGACCTGGTTTTCTTCAAAACTGGTTCGGGTGAAAGCGGTCTTCACGTGGGCATATATGATACAGACAATCAGTTCATTCACGCCTCGACCAGTCGCGGGGTGATGCGCTCCTCTCTTGATAATGTTTACTGGCGTAAAAATTTCTGGCAGGCACGACGTATATAGTCTTTGTCGGATACTTCTCTTATGACGGCATGGTAAGAATAAATCATGCCGTTTTTTCTCAAATAAGATGCTTAAAGTTAAATTTACCTAAAATTAGCGAATCCTGCATGTGTCTGTTTTATCTAAAACTGGCTATTATTCTGCAACCAGGATAAAATTATTTTAGATTCAGGGATAAATCTGAAAATTAATACGGAACTAATGAAATTAATCTTATTAAAATCAAGACAGTGGAATTGTGTCGGCAATTGCTCCAGGATGTCCTCTCTCATCTTTAATGCGGGGCGAGTGCAATGATTATTACGCTAGATAATGCTTACCAGTCTGAACTGCTGCTTCTGCCTGCCCGTAATAGTGCAGGTGAGCTGAAAGGTTTAGAAATTCTGGTTAACTTTACTGGCGTCGGCAGCAATGTGCGGATCCCCACTGAGCTTGTTATCCCTCGGCTTTCAGCGGCTGAAGAGTTAGCGCTGTTTGACGAAAAACTGCAATTGCTTGATACCTGTAAACTGTTTTTTATTCAGCATCAGTTAATTGCATGGATCAATATTACACCTGCAATAGTTGAATTTTTATTAAGTAATGGAAACGCTGTTTCAATCCTTGAGCGTTATCCGTTTCTTGAGTTTACTGTTAATGAGAATTATCCAGGTTTAAATAACGGAAAGGACGACCTGCAGCTGGCGAGAATGGCAATCCATTTCCCGTTGGTCCTGGCAAACTTTGGTGCAGGCGCCGCCTCGCTCAAAGCGGTCTATGATGGATTATTTAAACGGGTCATTCTTGATAAAGGATTCATTCAGCAGCGTGCCCTGGAGCTCTCTTTTGAGCCTTTTATGCGCGCAATCCTCTGGCAAATCACGCCGCACTGCCAGTCAGTGATTGTCTCGGGCATTGACGACCACGGCCTGTTGCAACGCGTTTTGTCCTTCAATTTTGGTGCAATGCAGGGGGCTCTCTGGCCAGCCGTCTCTGCAGAACACGTCACTACGCTGGTTCAGCAGCGATAACCCTTGCTTTCGCCCGTGTTTAAGTCCGGGTAAACCCTCTACACTAAAAGCAGGAGGACCTATGACCCTGTCTTTTACTGCTCACTGGCATGACGAGTTGCCTGGCTTTTACACCGCACTCAAACCTACACCGATACACAATTCACGCCTTATCTGGCATAACGATTTGCTGGCTGAAGAACTGGCTATTCCGCCTGAGCTGTTTCAGCGTTCAGAGGGCGCTGGCGTCTGGGGCGGTGAAACGCTTCTTGCCGGTATGCAGCCTCTGGCTCAGGTCTATAGCGGACATCAGTTTGGCGTCTGGGCGGGACAACTGGGCGACGGCAGGGGGATCCTGCTCGGCGAACAACAGCTTCCAAACGGGGAGACGGTTGACTGGCACCTGAAAGGTGCCGGCCTGACTCCCTATTCGCGGATGGGCGACGGGCGCGCGGTACTGCGTTCAACGATTCGCGAGTGCCTGGGCTCCGAGGCGATGCATGCCCTGGGTATCCCCACCACCCGCGCGCTGTCGATCGTGACCAGCGATACCCCGGTTGTGCGTGAAACCGTGGAAAAGGGTGCAATGCTAATGCGTATCGCGCAAAGCCATTTGCGCTTCGGTCATTTTGAGCATTTTTACTATCGTCGCGAGCCGGAAAAGGTGCGCCAGCTGGCTGACTTTGCCATTCGTCACCACTGGGCACATTTGCAGGACGAGGCGGATAAATACGTTCTCTGGTTCAGGGACGTGGTGGCTCGTACCGCAACCCTGATTGCCCGCTGGCAAACGGTAGGCTTTGCCCATGGCGTGATGAATACGGACAACATGTCGCTTCTCGGGTTGACCTTTGACTACGGTCCTTTTGGCTTCCTGGATGATTATCAGCCTGGGTACATCTGCAACCACTCCGACTATCAGGGGCGCTACAGTTTTGACAATCAGCCCGCGGTGGGCCTGTGGAACCTGCAGCGGCTTGCACAAACCCTGTCGCCGTTTATCGACGTTGATGCCCTGAATGATGCCCTCGACAGCTATCAGGAGATCTTACTGCGGGAATATGGCACGCTGATGCGCAACAAGCTGGGGCTGGTGACGCAGGAGAAGGGCGATAACGACATCCTCAATGGCCTGTTTGCCCTGATGGCGCGCGAGGGCAGCGATTACACGCGCACCTTCCGGATGCTGGGGCAGACGGAGCAGTACAGCGCCGCCTCGCCGCTGCGCGATGAGTTTATTGACAGACAGGCGTTTGACGACTGGTTTGCATCCTACCGCACGCGGCTGCAGCAGGAGCAGGTGGATGACGCCGCCCGCCAGACGCAGATGAACGCGACGAACCCCGCGATGGTGTTGCGCAACTGGCTGGCGCAGCGGGCGATTGAGCAGGCAGAGCAGGGCGAGTACGACGAGTTACACCGTCTGCACGTGGCGTTGCGCACGCCGTTTGCCGATCGGGACGACGACTACGTCAGCCGCCCGCCTGACTGGGGCAAGCGGCTGGAGGTCAGCTGCTCAAGCTAGCGATTTTTGCCGGGCGGCGGCGTCGCCTAACCCGGCCTGAACATCACTGCGCGACCCAGCCGCCATCCATATTCCACGCGGCGCCGCGAACGTTCACGGCGCTGTCGCTACACAAAAACAGCGCCAGTTCGCCCAGCTGCTCCGGGGTGACAAACTCGCCCGAAGGCTGTTTTTCTGCAAGGAGCAGATCGCGAGCCTGCTCCGGCGGTACGCCCTCAGCGATACGTTTGTCGATCTGCTGCTGCACCAGAGGCGTCAGCACCCAGCCGGGACAGATCGTATTGGCGGTAATGCCGGTGCGCGCGGTTTCCAGCGCCAGCGATTTCGTAAAGCCCACTACGCCATGCTTGGCGGCCACGTAAGCCGACTTCTCTTTTGACGCGACCAGTCCGTGAACGGAGGCGATATTAATGATGCGCCCCCAGTTTTTCTCGCGCATGGCGGGCAGCGCCAGCCGGCTGGTATGAAACACCGAGGAGAGATTAATGGCGATAATGTCGTTCCATTTCTCCACCGGAAACGCGTCAACCGGGGCGACATACTGTATCCCGGCGTTGTTGACAAGAATGTCCACGCCGCCAAACTGCGATTCGGCGTAGCGCATCATGGCTTCAATTTGCAGCACGTCACGCAGGTCTGCATCGTGATAGCCCGGCTTTTTGCCCAGTTGCGCAATCTCTTCTCGTGCTGATTCGCTGTCGCCGAAACCGTTGAGGATCAGCTGCGCCCCGGCCTTCGCCAGCACGCGGGCGATCCCCAGACCAATGCCGCTGGTCGAGCCTGTCACCAGTGCGGTCTTACCGTTCAGATTCATCTTTCTCTCCTTACACAATGCCGGTCAGATAGAACACGGCAATGACAAAAAGCACTGCCAGACTTTTAATGATGGTGATAGCGAAAATGCCGCCGTAGGCCTGGCGATGGCTGAGGCCGGTAATCGCCAGCAGGGTAATCACCGCGCCGTTATGGGGCAGCGTATCCATACCGCCGCTCGCCATTGAGGCCACGCGGTGCAGCACCTCAAGCGGGATATTGGCGGCGTGGGCGGCGGCGACAAACGAGTCGGCCATGGCGGCGAGGGCAATACTCATCCCGCCGGACGCCGAGCCGGTGATCCCCGCAAGCACCGTCACGCTGATGGCTTCATTCAGCAGCGGATTCGGAATGGCCGCCAGCGCGTGAGATAACACCAGAAAACCGGGCAGGGCGGCGATAACCGCGCCGAAACCGTATTCCGAGGCGGTATTCATCGCCGCCAGAATGGCACCGCTCACCGCGGTCCGGCTGCCTTCAGCCAGACGCCCCCGGATATTGCGAAAGCCAAAAATCAGCACCAGCACGATACCTGAGATCAGTGCCGCTTCCACGGCCCAGATGGCGGTGATCTTGCCCACCTCGGTCACAATCGGTTTCGCCAGACCTGGAAGCGTAAGCTCGTGGGTCGTGCCGTACCAGCCGGGGATCCAGCGGGTAAACAGCAGGTTCAGTATGCCCACTACCAGCAGCGGGGAGATAGCAATCAGTGGGTGAGGGAGGTTAATGTTGTCCGGCGTTTCCGGTTCATTTTTCAGTTCCGTGCCGTAACCCTCGTTGTTGCTGAGCGCCTTACGACGCTGGCGCTCCAGCCAGAGCAGGCCAAAAAAGATAATAAACAGCGAGCCAATCAGCCCCAGCCAAGGCGCGGCCCAGGCGTTGGTACCAAAGAAGCTGGTGGGGATAATGTTCTGGATCTGCGGCGTGCCGGGCAGGGCATCCATGGTAAATGAGAATGCCCCCAGCGCCACGGTGGCCGGTATCAGCCGTTTAGGGATGCCGCTCTGGCGGAACAGTTCCGCGGCGAACGGATAAACCGCAAACGCCACCACGAACAGCGACACGCCGCCGTAGGTTAACAGCGCGCACACGAGAACAATTACCGGGATCGCGTGGCGCCGGCCGAGGATCTGAATCGCCGCAGCGACGATGGACCGTGAGAAACCGGAAAGCTCAATCAGTTTGCCAAACACCGCTCCCAGCAGGAACACCGGGAAGTAGAGCTTGACGAAGCCGACCATTTTTTCCATAAACAGGCCGGTAAACGTCGGGCCGACGGCGCCCGGGTCGGTCAGCAGCACGGCGCCGAGCGCCGCAATCGGCGCAAACAAAATCACGCTGTATCCGCGATAGGCCGCCAGCATCAGCAGCGCCAGCGCCGCCAGGGCAATTAATACACTCATCACGACTCCTCACTGTCATTATTATTCGGGTACCAACGAGATGTTTAACGCTCAACGGTCAGGGCAATGCCTTGCCCGCCGCCTACGCACAGGGTGACGAGCCCTTTTTTAACGTCACGGCGCTGCATTTCGTGCAGCAGCGTCACGAGGATGCGGCAGCCGGAGGCGCCAATCGGATGACCGAGGGCGATAGCGCCGCCGTTAACGTTCACCTTTTGCGCATCCCAGCCGAGCTGCTTGCCCACCGCCAGCGCCTGGGCGGCAAAGGCTTCATTGGCTTCAATGAGGTCCACGTCATCGAGCGTCCAGCCCGCCCGCGCCAGCGCGGTCTGACAGGCGCTGACCGGACCGATGCCCATCACCGACGGGTCAACGCCCGTCACGGCGTAACTCACGATGCGACCGAGGATCGGCAACCCGCTCTCCCGCGCCTTTTCGCCGCTCATCAGCAGCACCGCAGCGGCGCCGTCGTTGAGCGTGGAGGCATTTCCCGCCGTGACCGTGCCTTCCTCCTGCAAAAAGGCGGGGCGCAGCTGCGCAAGCTGCTCAGCGCTGGTCCCTGGCCGGGGCTGTTCGTCACGGCTGACGATAAGCGGCGGTTTTTTACCCTGTTTCACCGTCACCGGCGCTATCTCGGCGTCAAAGCGACCCGCTTCGATGGCGGCGGCCGCTTTTTGCTGCGACCGGGCGGCAAAGGCGTCCTGCTGCTCGCGGGAAATGTCATTCTCACGGGCGACGTTTTCAGCGGTGATCCCCATGTGGTAATCGTTGAACGCGTCCCACAGACCGTCGGTAATCATGCTGTCCTGCAGGCCCGTATGGCCAAAACGCAGCCCTGAACGTGCGCCGTCCAGCAGATAAGGGGCATTGCTCATGCTCTCCTGACCGCCAGCGATAACCACATCCGCGTCGCCGCAGCGGATCGCCTGCGCGGCGAGCTGCACCGCTTTCAAGCCCGCACCGCAGACCAGGTTGACCGTCGTCGCTGGAGTGCGGACGGGCAATCCGGCGTTGATGGCCGTCTGGCGCGCAGGGTTTTGTCCGCATCCCGCCGTCAGCACCTGACCGAAAATCACCTCATCTATCGTCTCAGCTGGAAGACCGCTGTTCTCCAGCAGACGACTCACCGCTATGGCCCCCAGCTCAACCGCTGAAAGGGAAGATAGCGATCCGCGAAAACTGCCAATGGGGGTTCGCGTTGCCCCGACAATCATGACCTCTTTCATCGTAAGTCCTCAACTGAAGCGCATCTCGCGAACGTCGTCCGCCACAATTAATTTCCCGGCGGTCTTAGCCGCAATGTCGTCGATACTGACGCCGGGGGCGTATTCCCGCAGGATGAACGCGCCGTCCGCGATCTCGAGCAGCGCGAGGTCGGTTAAGACCCGGCGGATGCAGCCTGCGCCCGTGAGCGGCAGCGTGCAGCGCGACAGCAGCTTTGATTCACCGTTTTTTGACGCATGGGTCATTACCACAATGATGTTCTGCGCCCCGGCGACAAGATCCATCGCGCCGCCCATGCCCTTCACCATCTTTCCGGGGATCATCCACGAGGCGATATTGCCCTCGACGTCCACCTCAAACGCGCCCAGTACGGTCAGGTCGACATGGCCTCCGCGGATCATGGCAAACGACTGGGCCGAGTCGAAAATGGCCGCGCCTGTCCGTGCGGTCACGGTCTGTTTACCGGCGTTGATCATGTCGGCGTCGAGGCTCTGCTCGTCAGGAAAAGCCCCCATCCCCAGCAGTCCGTTTTCCGACTGGAGCATCACGTCCATTCCTTCCGGAATGTAGTTCGCCACCAGGGTAGGGATACCAATCCCCAGGTTGACGTAATACCCGTCGCGCAGCTCGCGGGCGACGCGCATGGCCATCTGTTCACGGGTTAACATCGTCACACTCCTTCCGCGCGCAGCGTGCGCTGTTCAATGCGTTTTTCAAACTGGCCGACAATCAGCCTGTCGACGTAAATTCCCGGGGTATGAATGGCCGACGGGGGCAGCTCGCCCGGGGGAACAATCTCTTCCACCTCGACGACCGTTATCCTGCCCGCCGTTGCCATCAGCGGATTAAAGTTTTGCGCGGTATGCCGGTAGACGACGTTGCCGTACCAGTCCGCTTTCCAGCCCTTGATCAGCGCGAAATCACCGGTAATGGCCTCTTCGAGGATGTAGTGCTTACCGGCAAACTGGCGCACGTCTTTGCCGGCAGCCACGGGCGTGCCATAGCCGGTGGCCGTGTAAAATGCCGGAATGCCCGCGCCGCCCGCGCGCACCTTTTCCGCCAGCGTGCCCTGAGGCGTGAGTTCAATCTCCAGTTCACCGCTCAGCACCTGCCGCTCGAACAGCGCGTTCTCGCCGACGTAAGAGGCCACCACTTTGCGAACCTGCCGCGTTTCGAGCAGGAGCCCGAGACCGAAACCGTCCACGCCGCAGTTGTTTGATACCACCGTCAGATCTTTCACCTGACGGCGTCTGACCTCTGCAATCAGGTTCTCCGGAATCCCGCACAGGCCGAAGCCGCCCGCCAGCAAAGTCATCCCGTCCGTCAGCCCATCCAGCGCCTGCGCATAGCTGTCGACGCGCTTATCCAGTCCCGCCATCGTCATTCCTCCTCTTAACCGTGGCGGTATCATTAGGGGCGGCGACTCATTTGTTAATTTTGAATTTGTGACCCACTCATTTGGTTTTTTTATTAATTTCTTGTTAACTAAATTTTTTCAATTAGTTAACAGGATGAAAAATGAGAATGAGTGTCAAACAGTTACGCGCGTTTTTAGCGGTAGCTCACACTCTGAATTTCGCCCACGCCAGCGAACGTCTGAATCTCTCTCAGCCGGCCCTGAGCCTGACGATTAAAGCGCTGGAGGACGCGCTCGGCGGACCGCTGCTGCAGCGGAGCACGCGCAAGGTCGCGCTGACGCAGGAGGGCGAGACGTTTTTGCCGATGGCGCGGCAGTTGCTTGCCGACTGGGATAATGTCGAAGAGGCGATGCACCAGTGCTTTACCCTGCAGCGCGGTAAAATCTCGGTCGCGGCCATGCCGTCGTTTGCCGCGAATGTTCTGCCCGAGGTGCTAAAAGCGTTTCGCGATCGCCATGCCGGGATCAACGTCACCGTGCATGACGTGATTAACGAGCAGGTGATTGAGATGGTACGGGAAGGGCGGGTTGAGATGGGCATCGCCTTTGAACCCGCGCCCACGCACAACCTGCTGTTTACCCCGCTGGGCCTCGACCGGTTTGTTGCCATTGTGCCGAAAGATTCCCCGCTGGCGGGCAAAAAACGCCTGACATGGGAAGCGCTGCTGACGCTGGATTTCATCACCCTGCAGCGCCCCTCTGCGGTGCGTCTGATGATGGAAGAGGAGCTGGCGCGAAGCGGCAGAAAGCTGGACGTCGCGCTGGAGAGCCATCAGCTGGTGACGGTCGGGCGGATGGTCGCAAGCGGGCTGGGCGGCAGCGCCGTCCCGGCGCTATGCAAGACGCAGATGGCGTCGCTGGGCGCGGTCTGTATTCCGCTGGACAGTCCGCCTATTGAAAAGTGTATCGGAGTGATCCATCCCGGGCACACGCAGCTTTCAAAAGCGGCGCATGCCCTGCTGGAAACGCTGAAGGATTTTTACCAGCCCGATTAAGGGGCGAGAAACACCTGCGGCGCGGCGTGAGCCGGGTGCCTGCCGACGTGAACCTGTGCGCCGTACCAGCGTGCCAGCGCATCGGCCTGCAAAACGGTTTCCGGTGCTCCCTGAGACACGATCCTGCCGCTGTGCAGGAGCAGGATGCGATCCGCCCACAGCGCTGCCAGGTTGAGGTCGTGCAGCACCGCGCAAACGTGCAGATGTCCCCGGCTGGTCAGGGATTTCAGCAGGCGCAGGAGATGCTGCTGGTGATAGAGATCCAGCGCAGAGGTGGGTTCATCAAGGAACAGCCAGCCGCGCGGCGCACCGTCGCACCAGAGCTGAGCCAGCGCGCGGGCGAGCTGAATGCGCTGCTGCTCGCCGCCGGAGAGTGCGGCAAACTGCCTGCCCGCCAGCGGTAAACAGCCGGTGATGGCCATAACCTCCTCAATAACCGACGCTTCTGGCGTGCGGGTCCAGGGCGCTCGCCCCATACCGACCACCGCCTCAGCCGGCCAGTCAAATCCGAGCTGCGTGTTCTGGCGCATCACCGCCCGGTAGCGGGAGAGCCTGTCCGGCTGCCAGGCCGCAAGCGGTGTGCCCGCCAGGCTGCACCGTCCGCCCGCAGGCTTAAGGTAGCCGGTCAGCAGCCGCAACAGCGTTGATTTTCCGGCGCCGTTGGGGCCAATCAGCGCCACCAGCTCGCCCTGAGATAAGGTCAGCGACACGTCGTTAATCAGCGTGCGTTGTCCGGCGCGAAAAACAAGGTTTTCTGCACAGTAGCGCTCAGCCATGCGCACCTCCGCGACGAAAGATAAGCCACAGGAACCACGGCGCGCCGAGAAGGCTGGTCAATAAGCCAACCGGCATTTCCGCCGGGGCGACCAGGCTGCGCGCCAGCGTATCGGCAACCAGCAGGAGCAGCGCACCGGCCAGCACCGAGCCGGGGAGCACGGCCCGGTGGTCGGCCCCCAGCCACATGCGCACCAGGTGCGGCACCACCAGGCCGACAAAGCCGATCACGCCGCTGACCGCCACGGCGGCGGCCACCAGCAGGGCGCTGCACAGCAGCAGGATCCGCTGCACGGCGGCAACCTCCACGCCGAGGTAGTGCGCCTCTTCGTCGCCCAGCTGCAGCAAATTCAGGGCGCCTGCCAGACGCCAGATCGCCAGCGCGGTGGGGAGCATCAGCGACGCGACGGCCAGCAGCGTTGACCACTGCGCTTGGCCGAGGCTGCCCATTCCCCAGAGGGAAAGCTGGCGAAGCTGGGCATCATTGCTGAGCCATGACAGCACGCCGACGGCCGCGCCGCACAGGGCGTTGATGGCAATGCCTACCAGCAGCAGGCGCGACAGGGAAGCGTCACGCTGCCGGCTGAGCAGGAAAATCACGACGGTGGCGGCCAGCGCGCCGAGAAACGCCGCCAGCATCGGGGCATACAGCATTACCAGGGCAGGCAGCGAGAGCGGAAGCACCACCCATAGCGCAACGGCGAGCGCCGCGCCGCTGCTGATGCCGAGCAGGCCCGGGTCCGCCAGCGGGTTGCGGAACAGCCCTTGCATCACGCAGCCTGCCAGCGCCAGTGAACCGCCGATCGCCAGCGCCAGCAGCACGCGAGGCAGGCGGATCGTCAGCCAGATCTGACGCAGCGCCTCGTCGCTACCGTCCCACAGCAGGCTGGCCGGCAGGTGTAATGCCCCAACCCCGGTCGCTGCGAGCGTCATGACGGTCAGGATCGCGGTCAGCATCCATAACGATAAGGCTATCCGCCGGGACATCAGGGCAGTTGCTCCGCTTTGGCACGCAGCTGCCGGATGGCTTCCGGCGTTCGCACGCTGAAGCCCAGCAGCGCCATATCGTCAATCGCCAGCACCTGCCTGTTCCGTCCTGCCGGGGTTTGCGCCAGGCCGGGCAGTTTCCACAGATTCGCTTCACCGCCAAGGGCGTTGATCCCGTCCTGCGAAATCACCACAAGGTCAGGCTGGCTGGCGATTGTGCCCTCCTGAGACAGCGGCTGATAGCGGGTGAACCCCTGCATGGCGTTCTGCAGGCCCGCCGCACGAATGGCCGCGTCCGCGCCGGTCTGTTGTCCGGCAGCCATGGCGGTCATCCCGCCGTGGTTGAGAATAAACAGCACCCGCTTATTGAGCGGTGACGTGGGAAGCGCCGACAGCGCCTGGCGCAGCGTGCTGCGCAGGACCTCTCCCTCGGCCTCTCGGTGCGTCGCTTCAGCGACGATCCGCACCTTTTCGTCAATGACGTTCAGGTCGTTACCGGCAGGAATAGCGATTACCCGGACGTGGCTTTGCTCAACCTGCTTTAGCGCCAGAGACGGCTGCGCCTGGGCGCTGGCCAGCACCAGCGTGGGGCGCATGGACAAAATCCCCTCCGCATTGAGCTGGCGCAGATAGCCCACGTCAGGCAGGTCGTTCGCCGCCTGCGGCCACTGGCTGGTGCTGTCGCGGGCCACCAGCGAAGACGCCGCGCCGAGGGCGTAGACGATCTCGGTGACGTCGCCGCCGAGGGTAACGATTTTCTCCTGCGGCGCAGCAAACGCCAGCAGGGGCAGGGCGCTGAGCAGGGCAAGCCACCGTTTCATGCCGCCAGCCCTTTCGCCGTTAAGGCGTCAATCTGGCTGCGCCACTGGCTCTGCTCCGGTTCGCCTTCCGTACGCTGGCCGTACAGCTGGGCGATTTGCGTTCCATCGGCGGCAAACAGCTCCAGGCTGGTGACATGCCCGTCAGCCGTCGGCTTGCGCGTGACCCACGTCTCCGCAATGGCGTCTTCCAGCAGGTGCAGGGTAAAGGTTGGGTTAAAGATGTTCAGCCAGCCTTTCATCGGCGTCAGCTTTTCCACCGCGCCGGTGAAAATCTGCACGCAGCCGCGGTTGCCTACGAAGACCATGATTTCGTTACCGTCCCGGCGCGCCGCTTCCAGCAGCTGCGCCAGCGCGGTGTTTTCTACCCGGCAGGCCAGATCGTCACCCACCAGGCGAAACGCCTGCTTGCGGCTGAGGTTATGGCGCTTGAGCAGGCTGAAGAACTGATGAACGTCGGTCATGGCGCGCCACTCGTTATCCACGAGAGCAGCCTCCGCATTTTCCGCGTGAGCAGGCGCATCGGGGACCTTCAATGCCAGCGGCGGGTTGTCGGCAAAGATAAAGCGCGTCAGCACGTCGCCCCAGGCGGAAACGTCGGTGTTATCCGTGGCGTAGACCTTCAGAAGGGCATCGCCCTGGTGGTCGAAGAACTGAATGCTCTGCCGCTCGCCGCGGGCGGTGGCTTCACTGATGTGAAACGCGCTCGCCCACTGGTTGAGGAACAGGCGCAGATCCAGCGCGCGCGGGTTCAGCACCAGCCCGGCGTGGCCGTTCAGGTGCTGGTTGGTGAAGTTCCCGACCTGTTCGTGAACGGCGTATTCGTTGCGGCAGATACATTTGGTTTCGCCCACCGCCTCCAGCGCGCCCAGGATCTCGCGGATGTCACCGCGCAGTCGCCAGGCGTCGTGACCCACGCGGGCAAAGGTCAGCTCTGCTTCACTGATGTTCATTAACCCCGCGACGTCGCGCGCGTACTTACCCGGATTGGCTTCTTTTAGCTCAAGCCAGCGCGTGTAGTGATTCATTGTCTCTTCCTTCTGAAAAGTTGCCCCGAAGGGAATTACCACTGATAGCTTACGAAAATCTTGCCGTTACGACCGTCCTGCGGAATGCCCTGAGGTGACCAGTACGCTTTGTCGAAGGCGTTGCCGAGTACCAGCGTCGTGGTCACGCCTTTGAGTCGCTCCTGGCCTTTGTAGCTGACATAGAAGTCGTTGACCGCATAGCCCGGCTGCTCGCTGTAGCTGCTGCTGATATGCGTTGAGCGATCGACAAAGGTCCCAATCCAGCCGACGGAGAACCCGCTTTGCGCCACCGGAACGTCCAGCTTGCTGGTGACGGTATCCGGGTTGATGCTGGAGATGTACTCGCCCGTATCGGTGTCTTTCCCGCGCGTGCGGTTATAGGCCAGGTCGAGGCTGAAGAGGTCGGCCGAGTATTTTGCCATCATGTCCCAGCCCCAGATTCTGGCGTTCGGGACGTTATAAGACATGGTGGTTGCCGCCGCGAAATCGACGGTGGTGGAGATATAGTCTTTGGCTTTGGTATCGAAATAGCTGGCTTTAAACTCCAGCGCATCGTTGGCAAGCATCAGATCGTCAAAGCGCAGGCCAAAACCAAACTCCTGCGTTTCGTTGGTTTCCGGGCGCAGGTTCGGGTTGGGCACCCAGTAGTTGGTATAGAAGCGGCCAATGGAGAAGTGTTTGGCGTCGTTATACATCTCGCCCATGGTCGGCGCTCGGAAGGCCTGCGCGTAAGAGCCAAACAGCATCAGCCAGTCGGTCGGGCTGACGGTTAACCCGGCGCGGGATGACCACTTATCGGCATCCACATCGTTGTAGCCGTCGCTGCTGCCGCGGTAGTTGTCATAGCGCGTGCCGCCCAGCAGGGTAACAGGCAGATCGCGTAGGGTGATCTCATCCTGCAGCCAGCCGGAGCTGAAGTCGATTTTCGCGTCCGGGAAGCCGGTGGTTGCCCCGCCCGGATGCTGCTCCTGACGATAGTATTCCCCGCCGTAGGTCAGAAGGTGTGCTGCAACGGTGTCGCTGAACAGGCGGGTGCGGTTTTCCACCTTGCTGCCTTTGGTGGTCTGCTTGCGGAACTCGCCGCTGTTGTCGATATTCTGGGCATTAATGCGCGCTTCGGACCAGTAGACCTTCGCGTCGGCGTTCAGCCAGTCGTTACCTTCCGGGGCGATGCGGTAGCCCACCTGCGCGTCACGCTGAATGGTGGAGCGAGCGGTCATCGGGTTGCTGCTGTCCGCCCCGGTGGTTTGCGGGTTTTTCGGCTCCTGAGCGGCGTTATTGTAGTAGCGCAGGGAGCCGCTCAGGGTCTGGGCCGGGTCGAGTTTCCAGCTGCCTTTCGCCAGCATGTTGTTGATGGATTCGTCGTTAGGGGCGGTTGCTCCGTCGCTCTGGCGGATATCGCCGCGATCCCGGCTGGACCAGGCCACCAGACCGTCCAGGGTGTCGGTGCGGCCGTAGGCGCTGGCCCCCATCCCGAGGCTATGATCGCCCGTCGCGCCTGTTCCAAACACGCGGTAGCCGCTGTTATTACCCGGTTCGAGCAGATCGTTGGCGTCGGCGGTGTCATAGGAAATCACGCCGCCCAGCGCGCCGCTGCCGTACAGCAGTGCCGACGGGCCGCGAACCACTTCGATACGTTTAATCAGCGCCGGATCGAGGAAGGTGCTGTTCAGGTGGCCGGTATCGGTCCCCTGGCGAACGCCGTCAACCAGCACCAGCACGCCGCGACGGTCATAGCCGCGCAGGTTGACGTCCTGCCCGTTGGTGCGCCCGGTGCCGTCCAGCGTCAGACCGGGGACGTTACGCAGCAGGTCGGCCGCCGAGCTGGCGGTTTGTTTCTCCGGCGCGGTGGCGTCAATCACGCTCACCATCATGGGGGCTTCAAAGGCGCTGCGGGCGTTGCCCGTGGCGGTGACGGTAATGTCGTCTGTGGCGGCGAACGCGACGCCCGGCAGGGTGCTGACAATCGCCAGCGCCAGAAGTGACGGACGTAAAGATGCGGAAGGCAGGTGTGGCATAGCAACTCTCCATAAGAAGTGAAAAGCGCTGGCTGCCTGGGGGTTACCTGGGTGGCTGGCGAAGTTTTTTGTGTTGTTTATTTTGTGAGGATCAGTTTTCCGGCATGGGTCTGGCGCAGCAGATAGCGCTGACCGTCATGCTCGATAATGACCCGGCCCTCATCGCCGAGCAGGGTTTTGCTGTCAATCCGACGCTCGGTAGGGGCTGGTGCTGTGTCTGTTTTTGCTGGCGTTGCCGCGCTGTTATCCGTACGTGACATAATGTTTATAAATAACAATCAATGTAACAATGATAATCATTATCAATAAACTGCAAATTCACGGCAAGCATTTTTGTGAAAAAAGGGTGAGGGGATCAAATTTGGGGTGAGATGCGGTCTGATGCCCTCACCCCAACCCTCTCCCACAGGGAGAGGGAGAAGGACTGGATTTTAAAAGCGTGTGTCCACGGCTGCTGCGAGTTTCTCCAGCAGCAGTTCGCTGTCTTCCCAGCTCAGGCACGGGTCGGTGATCGACTGGCCGTACACCATCTGCTGTCCGGCAACGATTTTCTGCGTGCCTTCTTTGATAAAACTCTCGGCCATAATCCCTGCAACGGCGGTTGAACCTCTGCGGATCTGCTGGCAGATCTCGTCGCAGACGTCCAGCTGGCGGCGATGCTGCTTCTGGCAGTTGCCGTGGCTGAAATCCACCACCAGATGTTCCGGCAGGTCGAACTCGGCCAGCGTTTCACAGGCCGCCGCAATATCTTCGGCATGGTAATTGGGTTTCTTGCCGCCGCGCATAATGATGTGCCCGTACGGGTTACCGCTGGTCTGGTAAATGGTCATATGACCGCTTTTGTCCGGCGACAGGAACATGTGGCTGGCACGGGCTGCGCGGATGGCATCAACCGCGATACGGGTGTTGCCATCGGTCCCGTTTTTAAAGCCGACCGGACAGGAGAGGGCGGAGGCCATCTCACGGTGGATCTGGCTTTCGGTGGTGCGTGCGCCAATCGCGCCCCAGCTGATCAGATCGGCGATAAACTGCCCGGTCACCATATCGAGAAACTCGGTCGCCGTCGGCACGCCCAGCTCGTTGACCTGTAAAAGCAGCTTCCGCGCCAGCTCGATACCGTGGTTCACGCGATAGCTGCCGTTGAGGTCAGGATCGGAAATCAGCCCTTTCCAGCCCACCACGGTGCGCGGTTTTTCAAAGTAGGTGCGCATGACGATCTCAAGGCGATGTTGGTACTTATCCCGCAGTCCCTGAAGTCGTTTTGCATAATCCATCGCGGCATCCAGATCGTGGATGGAGCAAGGCCCAATCACCACCAGAAGACGTTTGTCTTCACCATTGAGGATTTTTTCAATGCGGCGGCGGGAAGCCGTCACGTGTTCCGCGACGGCGGCGGAAACAGGATGCCGCTGGGCCAGTTCAGCCGGCGTGACAAGGCTGTCAATGCGCGCAGTGCGGAGTTCATCGGTTTTATTCATGGAATGTCTCAGAAAATTTTTGCTTCATCGGCAGACTACCGGGAAGTGATGGGCATCACCTTAAACCAATCCCTGCTGATTTCAAGTTCGGGGCGACACCGCCCCGTGGTTGCAGATGATGATACCTGAATCTGAGCTAATGTACTAGCATATTAGTACATGCGGCGATTAAGCCCCATGATGTCGAGAATTTTGGTGGCAATTTCTTCAACCGAATAGTTGGTGCTGTTCAGCCACGGGATCTGGTTTTTGCGGTACAGCGCTTCCACTTCGGAGACCTCCATCCGGCACTGCCGCATAGAGGCGTAGCGACTGTTCTCGCGGCGCTCTTCGCGGATGGCTGCAAGGCGTTCCGGGTTGATCGTCAGGCCGAACAGCTTGTGCTGCAGCGGCTTAAGGGCGGCAGGCAGCACCAGGTTATCCATGTCATCAGCGATAAACGGGTAGTTTGCGGCGCGAATGCCAAACTGCATCGCCAGATAGAGGCTGGTCGGGGTTTTGCCGCAGCGCGACACGCCAAGCAGGATCACCTGCGCCTGGTCGAGATTACGCAGAGAGATACCGTCATCATGTGCAAGGGTGTAGTCAATGGCGGCGATACGCGCGTCGTACTTGGTCAGGTTGCCGGGGTTCAGCCCGTGGGTGCGGTGGGCGATAGGCGTCGGATCGAGCTTAAGTTCGCTTTGCAGCGGAGCCACCAGCGCCTGCACGATATCCTGGCAGAAGCCTTCACTCTGCAGAATGATGGAGCGAATCTCGGGGATCACGATCGAGTAGAACACCAGCGGGCGGACGCCGGTCTGCTGGTAGATGGCGTCAATCTGGTCCTTCACCGCTTTGGCGCGGCTCTCGTTTTCGACAAACGGCAGCGTGATGCTGTTAATCGAAACGGGAAACTGCGACATCACCGCGTGGCCCAGGACCTCGGCGGTGATCGCCGTACCATCAGAAATATAAAAAACGTGGCGATCGACAGCACTATCCATTTTACTCACCCTGAATATCAGACCTAATTGTCTGAAAGCATAAATTAAAAAAGTAAATTACACAGCAAAGAACTTATCTTAATTATAAATGAAACGGCGTTTTTGATTTTCCTGAAAAGTGGATTTCATTTTTCAAATAGCGACTTTATTTTTGGGGTTTCTGGCTGAAAATATAGGAATCATCGGGTTAATGCCTGGTGGGAAAGTATCCGAAAAGTTGAAATTTTAAATTGCTTACACGATTCACCGTTTTTTTAGCGCTAATAAATATGCCAGTATAAATACGTAGTCAGGTGTTACTTACTCCGATCAAATATCACAAAAGGATTGTTTCGATGTCCAACAATGGCTCGTCACCGCTGGTGCTTTGGTATAACCAACTCGGCATGAATGATGTAGACAGAGTTGGGGGCAAAAATGCCTCCCTGGGTGAAATGATTACAAATCTGTCGGGTATGGGTGTCTCCGTACCGAATGGGTTTGCCACCACCGCCGATGCCTTTAACCTGTTTTTAGACCAGAGCGGTGTTAACCAGCGCATTTACGACCTGCTGGATAAAACGGATATTGATGACGTTACCGAGCTTGCCAAAGCCGGGGCGCAGATCCGCCAGTGGATCATCGACACACCTTTCCAGCCGGAACTGGAAAAAGCCATTCACGACGCGTACAACCAGCTCTCTGCTGACGATGCGCAGGCCTCCTTTGCCGTGCGTTCCTCTGCGACCGCAGAAGATATGCCGGACGCCTCGTTTGCCGGGCAGCAGGAAACCTTCCTGAACGTCCAGGGTTACGATGCGGTGCTGGTGGCGGTGAAGCACGTGTTTGCTTCCCTGTTCAACGACCGTGCCATCTCCTATCGCGTGCACCAGGGCTACGACCATCGCGGCGTCGCGCTCTCCGCTGGCGTGCAGCGCATGGTGCGCTCGGACGTGGGCTCATCCGGCGTGATGTTCTCCATTGATACCGAATCCGGCTTCGACCAGGTGGTGTTTATCACCTCCGCGTGGGGTCTGGGTGAGATGGTCGTGCAGGGCGCGGTAAACCCTGACGAATTCTATGTCCATAAGCCTACGCTGGCCGCTGGCCGTCCGTCGGTGGTGCGCCGCACCATGGGCTCGAAAAAAATCCGCATGGTCTATGCCCCGACCCAGGAGCATGGCAAGCAGGTTAAAATTGAAGATGTACCGCAGGAACAGCGAGACCGCTTCTCCCTGACCGACGCCGAAGTGCAGGAGCTGGCGAAGCAGGCGGTGCAGATTGAAAAACACTACGGCCGTCCGATGGATATCGAATGGGCGAAAGACGGGAACACCGGCAAGCTGTTTATCGTGCAGGCGCGTCCGGAAACCGTCCGCTCACGCGGTCAGGTAATGGAGCGTTATACGCTGCACGCCCAGGGCAAAATCGTGGCGGAAGGCCGTGCCATCGGTCACCGCATCGGTGCCGGTCCGGTCAAAGTGATCCACGACATTAGCGAAATGAACCGTATTGAGCCAGGCGACGTGCTGGTGACCGACATGACCGACCCGGACTGGGAACCGATCATGAAGAAAGCGGCGGCTATCGTCACCAACCGCGGCGGTCGTACCTGTCACGCGGCGATCATTGCCCGCGAGCTGGGCATCCCTGCGGTTGTCGGCTGCGGTGACGCCACCGAGCGCATGAAGGACGGACAGAACGTAACCGTCTCCTGTGCCGAGGGCGATACCGGCTACGTGTACGCCGATATCCTCGACTTCAGCGTGAAGAGCTCAAGCGTGGATACCATGCCGGACCTGCCGCTGAAGATTATGATGAACGTCGGCAACCCGGACCGCGCGTTTGACTTCGCCTGCCTGCCGAACGAAGGCGTTGGTCTGGCGCGTCTGGAATTTATCATCAACCGTATGATCGGCGTTCACCCGCGTGCGCTGCTGGAGTTTGACGACCAGGATCCGAAGCTGCAGAACGAAATCCGCGAGATGATGAAAGGCTACGACTCGCCGAGAGAGTTCTACGTCGGCCGTCTGACCGAAGGGATCGCGACGCTGGGCGCCGCCTTCTATCCGAAACGCGTGATCGTGCGTCTGTCTGACTTTAAGTCTAACGAATACGCCAACCTGGTCGGCGGCGAGCGCTACGAGCCGGAGGAAGAGAACCCGATGCTGGGCTTCCGCGGGGCCGGACGCTACGTGTCCGACAGCTTCCGCGACTGCTTCGCGCTGGAGTGTGAAGCGGTGAAGCGCGTGCGCAACGACATGGGGCTGACCAACGTGGAGATCATGATCCCGTTCGTGCGTACCGTAGATCAGGCGAAAGCCGTTGTGGACGAGCTGGCGCGTCAGGGGCTGAAGCGCGGCGAGAACGGGCTGAAGATCATCATGATGTGTGAAATTCCGTCCAACGCCCTGCTGGCCGAGCAGTTCCTGGAGCACTTCGACGGCTTCTCTATCGGTTCGAACGACATGACGCAGCTGACGCTGGGTCTGGACCGCGATTCCGGCGTGGTCTCCGAGCTGTTCGACGAGCGTAACGAGGCGGTGAAAGCGCTGCTCTCCATGTCCATCCGCGCGGCGAAGAAGCAGGGTAAATACGTCGGGATTTGTGGTCAGGGTCCATCCGACCATGAAGACTTTGCCGCATGGCTGATGGAAGAGGGGATTGATAGCCTGTCCCTGAACCCGGACACCGTGGTGCAAACCTGGCTGAGCCTGGCGGAACTGAACAAGTAACGCCGCGCTGACCCGAAAAGGCGAGGATATTATTCCTCGCCTTTTTTATTTCCCCCTCTTATTTGCTCCCCATCACAAATAAAGTAAAAAACCAAATATCATAATTTGCCTGTCAATTTAGACAATTGTTAGCGCGCAAACCGTTGCTAATACTTGAGCCTTACATGCGCATTTCCCTTCAGATGATGCGCAACTGGTTGAAATACGTTTTAACCTGATAAAAAGGCAAATAACAATGACACTCTCCTCTGTATTGCGTACCAAAGATAAAATAGGTTATGGCTTAGGTGATATGGCCAGCGCGCTGGTCTGGCAAACGGCAACGTTATTTCTCGCCTATTTCTATACGGACGTTTTTGGGCTGCCCGCCGCGATTATGGGCACCATGTTTTTAGTGGTGCGCGTGGTTGATGCGTTTGTCGACCCGTGCATTGGCGCCCTGGTGGATCGCACCCAGACGCGTCACGGTCGTTTCCGTCCCTGGCTGCTGTGGTTCGCCATTCCGTTTGGCGTAAGCTGCCTTATCACTTTCTATGTACCGGACGTGGGACCGACGGCGAAAATCGTTTATGCCTGCCTGACCTACGCGATCTTAAGCCTGATTTACTCCGCCATTAACGTGCCTTACTGCGCCATGCCTGGCGCGCTGACGTTAGACCCGCGCGAGCGTCACTCCCTGCAGTCGTGGCGTTTTGGCCTGTCGTTTATCGGCGGGTTGATTGTGACGGTCATCGCCCTGCCGCTGGTTTCATTGTTAGGTCAGGGCAACGTGCAGAAAGGCTATTTCTATGCCATGAGCCTGATGGGGCTGCTGGGCATTGTGCTTTTTTACTGCTGTTTCCTGATGACCCGCGAGCGCTATTCGCCGCGCAATGATACCTCCGGCTCCATGCTCACCGATTTAAAACTGCTGGCCGGTAACAGCCAGTGGCGTATTGTGTTCCTGTTTAATATTTTGCTGTTAACGGCGGTGGTGACGCGCGGTTCCGCCACGATGTATTACGTGAACTACGTGCTGTTGCGTCCGGATCTGGTTTTTGCCTTTATTGTTTCCGGAATGGTCGCTTCCTTAAGCGGCGCTTTATTATCTGAACGGCTGCTGGGGAAATTTGATCGCGTACGCGCCTATCAGTGGACCATTATTTCCTTCGTGATTTTCGGCGCGCTGATTTTCTTCCTGCCGCCTTCACAGGTGTGGCTGATTTTTGGCCTCAACATCGTCTTTAGCTTTGTGCAAAACCTGACCACGCCGCTGCAGTGGACCATGTTCTCCGATGTGGTCGACTACGAAGAGCACCGCAGCGGTCGTCGCCTGGACGGGCTGGTCTTCTCCACCGCGCTGTTTGCCATCAAATTCGGCCTGGCGCTGGGTGGGGCGGTGGTCGGCTGGGTGCTTGGCATGGTGGATTACGCCCCGGGACAGGCAACTCAGGCACCCCACGTACTCTCTACGATTAACGCGCTGTTCACCCTTATCCCGTGCGCGCTGTTCCTCTGCATGGTCGCGCTGCTTGCCATCTACAAGCTCAACAGCCGGCTGGTGGATTCCATCGCCCGGGAGCTGGCCAGCAAGCGTGAGGTAAGACCCGACGCGGGGCAGCTCAGCCCGGTAACCCCTTCCGCACTACAGGAGTAAAATATGACTGCTATCTATAAGGACGCGGGACGTCCCGTGCACGAGCGCGTCGCCGATTTACTGGCGCGTATGACCCCGGAAGAGAAGTTCGCCCAGATGCATGCGTACTGGCTGATCCTCGATGAAAACGGCAACCACCGCGAGCGCAGCGATCTCAGCGATGAATTCGCCGGCGTGAGCGAGCAGGCCGCGCTGAGCGAACGGCTAAAGCTGGGCGTCGGGCAGATCACCCGTCCGCTGGGTACCCACATCGTTGATGCGAAAACCGGCGTGCGCGCCGCGAACCGCCTGCAGCGGATGATGATGGAAGAGACGCGCCTCGGCATCCCGGCGTTGTTTCATGAAGAGTGTCTGGTGGGGCTGCTGTGTAAAGACGCCACCCTGTTCCCGTCGTCGCTGAACTACGGCTCTACCTGGGATCCGGAACTGGTGCAGCGCGCGGCAGAGCAGATCGGTAAAGAGGCACGGTCCGTCGGCTGCCAGCAGGGGCTGGCCCCGGTGCTGGACGTGTCCCGCGACGTGCGCTGGGGGCGGACCGAAGAGACCTTCGGCGAGGATCCGTGGCTGGTGGGCGTGATGGCGACCGCCTACGTGAAGGGCTTACAGGGCGATAAGCGCGACCTGCTGGCGACCCTAAAACATTACGTTGGCCACTCGTTTAGCGAGGGCGCGCGCAACCATGCCCCGGTGCACCTTGGGTTCAGCGAGCTGAACGATACCTTCCTGCTGCCGTTTGAAATGGCGGTCAAGCTGGCAAACGCCGGGTCGGTCATGCCCGCCTATCACGATATCGACAATCAGCCGGGGCACAGCGACAGCTTCCTGCTGACTACCGTCCTGCGCGAACAGTGGGGATTCGACGGGATTATTGTGGCGGACTACGGCGGCGTCAGCCTGCTGCACCAGCATCACGGGATTTCCCACGATGCGTCCGAATCCGCCGCGCTGGCGTTCAACGCCGGGCTGGACGTTGAGCTGCCGAAAGACGACTGCGCGCGCCATCTGGCGGACGCCGTTGAGCGCGGGCTGATTTCTATGACCAGGGTGGATGAGATCGTGGCGCGCGTGCTGACCGAAAAATTCCGCCTGGGCCTGTTTGAAAACCCGTACGCGGATGAGAATGGTATCGATCTGCAGAATGACACCACCCGACAGGTTGCGCGGGAGGTGGCGACGAAATCGGTCACGCTGCTGGAAAACAACGGTATTTTACCGCTCGGCGGTAAGCCCCGCGTGGCGGTGGTGGGGCCGACGGCAGACGATCCGCTGGCGCTGCTCAGCGGCTACAGCTTCCCGGTGCATCTGATCATCAGCGATATGGTGGAAGAGACCTCGCAGGTCACGACCCCGCGCGCGGCGCTGGAGCAGTATCTCGGGGCATCGAACGTCCGCTATGCCAAAGGGTGCCACATCATCGAGAAACGGATGGCGGGCGCGCCGGTCTTCCCTGGCGACAGCGGCAGCAAACCGATGCAGCAGTCGCCGGTCTCGCAAAGTACCGCATTGATCCCCGAGGCCGTGAACGCGGCGCAGGAGAGTGACGTGGTGGTCGCCTGCGTGGGCGATCTCGCCGGGCTGTTCCAGAGCGGCACCGTGGGGGAAGGTTCCGACACCGACTCCCTGAATCTGCCGGGCGTGCAGCAACAGCTGCTGGATGCTCTGGTGGCGACGGGCAAACCGGTGATTGTCGTGATGACCGGCGGCCGTCCGTACAACCTTCAGGGGCTGGAAGATAAGGTCGCGGCGCTAATAATGGCGTGGGCGCCGGGGCAGGAAGGGGGCTGGGCGATTGCGGATGTGTTAACCGGGCGTGCGGAGCCGCAGGGGCGTCTGGTTGTGAGCGTGCCGAAAAGCGCCGGGGCAATGCCGTATTACTACAATCACAAGCTCAAAAGCGGCGGCACGCCGTTTGCGTTCCACTTTGGTTCGCGTTACCCGTTTGGCTTCGGCCTCGGCTGGACGACGTTTAGCTGGGGGGCTGTCCGCGTAGCTGAAACCAGCGTGCCGGTTGACGGCGAGGTGACGCTGAGCGTGGATATCACCAATACCGGAGAGCGCAGCGGCAGCGAGGTGGTGCAGGTTTACGTCAGGGATAAGGTCGCCACCCAGGTACGGCCGCTCCAGGAGCTGAAGGCCTTCCAGCGCGTCACGCTCTCGCCGGGCGAAACCGCCGCGCTCAGCTTTACGCTATCGGTTGAGATGTTCAACTTTACCCGCCGGGACGGGAAACGCATCGTTGAGCCGGGCGAGTTTGAACTGCAGGTTGGCGCATCGTCGGCGGATATCCGCGAGAGGGTGACGGTCAGGGTGACCGGGGAAACCCGCGTGCTGCCCGCCGAGTGGCGGATGCTCAGTACCTGTAACGTGACACGCGCGTAGTCAGGATAAAAAAAAGCCCATCGTGGGAGATGGGCAAAGACTACACACAGCAATTCGTTGTTTCACTCAGGGGATTTCCATGCTTATAAATCAAGGTGTTGATTTATAACCGTGAGCTAATAGTAGGCATTGTGATCTTTAGCGTCGATCAGATTCGTCTCAATAGTTAAAGATGCGTAAAGATTTCTTGAGGTTAATCGCGGGTTTAATGCACAAACGGCGGGTCTGACCAGTGTTCAACGAATAAATACTTTAGCAGCGTTAAAGTATTGTGAGGGGGAATGTAGGCCGGGTAAGCGTTAGCGCCACCCGGCAAAAAACTTAATGCGTGTTCTTCTCTTCCAGCTCTTCCAGTTCGCTCAGAATCACGTCCGGGTCTGTTCCCGGAGGTGGAATTTCATGCACCCAGGCGGAGAACAGGCGCCAGGTAACGGCGAGCAGCACCGGGCCAATAAACAGGCCAATCATGCCAAAGGCAATCAGACCGCCAATGACGCCGGAGAGGATCAGGATCAGCGGCAGGTCAGCACCCATACGGATGAGGATCGGACGAATGACGTTATCCATGGTGCCGACCACGCAGCTCCAGACCAGCAGCACCGTTCCCCACGTGGTGTCACCCGTCCAGTACAGCCAGATAATGCAGGGAACCAGCACCAGCAGCGGCCCCAGTTGCGCAAGACAGGTCATCAGCATGACAACGGTAAATACGGTGGCGTACGGTACGCCAGAAATCGCCAGACCGATACCGCCCAGCACCGCCTGCACCAGCGCGGTGACCACCACGCCCAGCGCAACCGCGCGCACGGCCTGCGCAGCCAGCAGTACCGCAGCATCACCGCGTTTGCCCGCCAGGCGGGTGGCAAAATGACGAACGCCTAAAGCGACCTGCTCGCCGCGCCAGTAGAGCAGGGCGCTGAAGAGCAGCATCAGGGTACAGTGCATCATAAACCGGCCGATATGTGCCGCCTGACCGACAAACCAGGTGGTTGTGGTGCCAATGTACGGGCGGACTTTTGCCATCAGCGCGCTGCCGCCCATCTCCAGCAGGCTATGCCAGCCGCTGTAGAGCTTGGCGCCCACCACCGGAATGCTGTTCAGCCAGGCCAGATCCGGCAGCGTCAGGTCACCGCTGCTAATGGCACGAATAACCGGGCCACTGGAATCCACCAGGCTATTCACCAGCAGGGCAATCGGAATAATAAACAGCAGGAACAGCAGGAGCGTCATGACCAGCACGGCTAACCCGCGGCGGCCGAACAGCAGCTTCTGCAAGCGCAGCAGCAGAGGCCACGTGGCCACGACCACGGTCGCGGCCCAGGCGAAGCCGAGAATAAAGGGTTGAACAATCCACAGACACGCAATAATCATGAGGGCCAGAAACAGCACCGACAGTAAAATTTGCGCAACATCCCTGGGCTGGCGAAGATTGACCATAAATGAAACTTTCCTTAAAAGAACGCCAGTACGACTGGCGGGAACGGAAAACCGCGTCTCTCTAATCATTGATGATCTCGGCGGTTTTTGACAGGCGGATTTTGCCTGTAATTCAGCAGAGATTATAAGAAAAAAATGTGATAAAACTTTCCAGACACAACGCAAACGATTTTATACACAAAATCATTCGAGTTGCATCAAGGCGGCAAGTCTGAGAATCCCCAGGAGCTTACTGAAGTAAGTGACTGGGGTGAGCAGACGCAGCCAACGCAGAGGCAGCTCGAAGGATGACGTGTATATACAACTCTAATTAGGGTCGACAGTTATGATCCCACAGATTTCTCAGGCACCTGGCGTCGTTCAGCTGGTGCTTAATTTTTTGCAGGCACTGGAGCAACAGGGTTTTACAGGTGATACCGCCACGAACTATGCCGACAGGCTGACGATGGCGACCGATAACAGTATTTACCAGCTTCTTCCCGATGCCGTGGTTTTCCCTCGTTCAACGGCCGACGTGGCGCTTATCGCCCGGCTGGCGACGCAGGAGCGCTTTGCTTCACTGGTCTTTACGCCGCGCGGCGGCGGCACCGGGACCAATGGTCAGGCGCTGAACCAGGGCATCATTGTTGATATGTCGCGCTATATGAACCGCATCATTGAGATCAACCCGGAAGAGGGGTGGGTGCGGGTCGAAGCGGGCGTTATCAAAGATCAGCTTAATCAGTATCTCAAGCCTTACGGCTACTTTTTCGCCCCGGAGCTTTCCACCAGTAACCGCGCGACCCTTGGCGGGATGATCAACACGGATGCCTCCGGTCAGGGCTCGCTGGTCTACGGTAAAACCTCCGATCACGTGCTGGGCGTGCGTGCCGTTCTGCTGGGCGGCGATATCCTCGATACCCAGTCGATGCCGGTCGAACTGGCGGAAACGCTGGGTAAAGATAACACCGCCAGCGGACGCATCTATCGTACCGTGCTGGAACGCTGCCGCGACAACCGCCAGCTTATTCTCGATAAGTTCCCCAAACTAAACCGCTTCCTGACCGGGTATGACCTGCGTCACGTCTTTAACGACGACCTGACCCAGTTTGATTTAACCCGCGTGCTGACCGGTTCCGAAGGGACGCTGGCGTTTATCACCGAGGCGCGGCTGGATATCACCCGCTTGCCGAAGGTGCGTCGTCTGGTGAACGTTAAGTATGACTCCTTCGACTCCGCGCTGCGCAATGCGCCGTTTATGGTGGAAGCGAAAGCGCTGTCGGTGGAAACGGTCGACTCCAAAGTGCTTAATCTGGCCAGGGAAGACATTGTCTGGCACTCCGTCAGCGAGCTGATTACCGACGTGCCGGATAAAGAGATGCTCGGTCTCAATATCGTGGAGTTTGCCGGCGATGATGCGGAGCTGATTGAGCGCCAGGTCACCACGCTCTGCCAGCGTCTGGATGAGTTGATTGCGCAGGGCCAGGGCGGCGTGATCGGCTGGCAGCTCTGTAACGATCTGGCCGGGATTGAGCGTATCTATGCGATGCGTAAAAAAGCCGTGGGCCTGCTCGGCAATGCAAAAGGGGCGGCGAAGCCCATTCCCTTTGCCGAAGACACCTGCGTGCCGCCTGAGCATCTGGCGGATTACATCGTTGAGTTTCGCGCCCTGCTGGACAGCCACGGCCTGAGCTATGGCATGTTCGGCCACGTCGATGCCGGGGTACTGCACGTGCGTCCGGCGCTGGATATGTGCGACCCGCAGCAGGAGATTCTGATGAAGCAGATCTCCGACGACGTGGTGGCCTTAACCGCCAAATACGGCGGTCTGCTCTGGGGAGAGCACGGGAAAGGGTTCCGCGCGGAATACAGCCCGGCATTCTTCGGCGAACAGCTCTACGCGGAGCTGCGCAAGGTGAAAGCGGCTTTCGACCCGCATAACCGCCTCAACCCGGGTAAAATCTGCCCGCCTGAAGGCGTGGACGCGCCAATGCTGCAGGTGGATGCCGTCAAGCGCGGCACCTACGACAGACAGATCCCGATTGCGGTGCGCTCCTCCTGGCGCGGCGCGATGGAGTGCAACGGCAACGGCCTGTGCTTTAACTTTGATGTGAAAAGCCCGATGTGTCCGTCGATGAAAATCACCAGCAACCGTATCCACTCGCCAAAAGGGCGGGCGACGCTGGTGCGCGAGTGGCTGCGTCTGCTGGCCGACCGCGGGGTGGATCCGCTCAGGCTGGAGCAGGAGCTGCCGGAAAAACGGGCCAGCCTGCGCTCGCTGATTGAGCGCACCCGCAACAGCTGGCATGCCAACAAGGGCGAGTATGATTTCTCCCATGAGGTGAAAGAGGCGATGTCCGGCTGTCTGGCCTGTAAAGCCTGCTCCACCCAGTGCCCGATTAAAATCGACGTGCCGGAATTCCGCTCGCGCTTCCTGCAGCTTTATCACACCCGCTACCTCCGCCCGGTGCGCGACCATCTGGTGGCGACGGTGGAAAGCTACGCGCCGCTGATGGCGCGCGCGCCGAAGACGTTCAACTTCTTTATCAACCAGCCGCTGGTGCGCAAGCTCTCCGAAAAACACATCGGCATGGTCGATCTGCCGCTGCTGTCGGTACCGTCTCTGCAGCGCCAGCTCGTCGGGCATCGCTCGGCGAACATGACCCTTGAGCAGCTGGAGGCACTCACGCCTGAGCAAAAAACGAAGGTGGTGCTGGTGGTGCAGGATCCGTTTACCAGCTACTACGATGCGCAGGTTGTGGCCGATTTCGTCCGTCTGGCGGAGAAAGTGGGTTACCAGCCGGTTGTGCTGCCGTTCTCCCCGAATGGCAAGGCGCAGCACATTAAAGGTTTCCTGAACCGCTTTGCGAAGACCGCGCAGAAAACGTCTGACTTCCTGAATCGCGTGGCGCAACTCGGGATACCGATGGTCGGCGTCGATCCGGCGCTGGTGCTGTGCTATCGCGATGAATACAAGCAGACCCTGGGCGATAAGCGCGGCGATTTCAACGTGATGCTGGTGCACGAGTGGCTGCCGATAGCGCTGGAAGATAAGGCTGTTCAGGATGTCAGCGGTGAACCGTGGTATCTGTTCGGTCACTGCACGGAAGTGACCGCGCTGCCGGGTGCCCCCGCGCAGTGGGCGTCTGTCTTTGCCCGCTTCGGTGCGAAGCTGGAGAGCGTCAGCGTCGGCTGCTGCGGGATGGCCGGTACCTACGGACACGAAGTGAAAAACCACGCCAACTCGCTCGGCATCTATGAGCTGTCCTGGCATCAGGCGATGCAGCGTTTGCCGCGAAACCGCTGTCTGGCGACGGGTTACTCCTGCCGCAGCCAGGTAAAACGGGTAGAAGGCAACGGTGTACGTCACCCATTGCAGGCTTTACTGGAGATAATTGGATGATCTGGAAACGTGCCGTGACGCTGCAGGCGCTGAACGCCATGGGCGAGGGGAACATGGTGGGGCTGCTGGATATCCAGTTTATCCGCATTGGCGACGATGAGATTGAGGCCACCATGCCCGTCGATAGTCGCACCCACCAGCCGTTTGGTTTATTGCACGGCGGAGCGTCCGTCGTGCTGGCCGAAACGCTGGGCTCGGTGGCGGGGTATCTCTGCACCGAAGGGGAGCAGAAGGTTGTCGGACTTGAGGTGAATGCTAACCATATTCGCTCGGTGCGCAGCGGACGCGTGCGCGGTGTTTGCCGCGCGCTGCACGCCGGAAGCCGCCATCAGGTGTGGCAAATAGATATTCTCGATGAGCAGGATCGCCTGTGCTGCTCGTCGCGGCTGACCACGGCGGTTGTGTAAAGTTTTCAGATGTCTTGCCTTTGGTCAAAAACTAGCCAGCGCGTTGTGGTATACTGGTCAGGTTTTGTACATAAGTGAGGACATCATGGATACTGAAATAACCCCAACACAGCTGGCAATTGAATATTTACGTCGCGATAAGAGCAACCTGTCTCCGGCGCAGTACCTGAAAAAGCTGAAACAGCTTGAGCTGGAATTTACAGATTTGCTGGCGCTCTCTTCAAATGAGTTGAAAGAAGAGATCTACTTTGCCTGGCGGTTGGGCGTTCACGTCCATTGAGTACATGAGAATAAAAGGGCCGCGAATGCGGCCTTTTTTGTGTCTGACATTCAGTATCGGGCGGGGAGTTTATTGATTTTGATGAGCCTGCCTTCTTCCATTTCGATGAATCCGCCGGTTTTTAAATCCGCCAGAATGCGCATCACGCCGCTGCGGGAGAGCTGGGTTTTCTCTCTGATATACCTTTCCGCCGTCACGCTGAGCCGATAACTCTCATCTTCCTCCATCAGCTTGACCAGCTGCTGGCGAATCATCTCATACGCCGTCGGCGCGCCCTGCGGCATCACGTTGTTATAAAGACGGCTATACACAAAGATGAGCTGCTTAGAAAGCAGTCCCCATAGCGCCTTCTCTTTGATAATTTCATTCACCCGCTCGGTGGTGAGCGTCCCTATCAGACAAGGGCTGACGGTCTTAATATAATCATTGAAATAGATGTCGGTCAGGTTGGCGAGGCCGAATACGGCCGGACTGCGAGCCGTAGACAGCATCATGTCATCGCTTCTTCTGTAGATGGCGATGGTTCCTTCGAGAATTAAATAGCACATGCCCTGACCGTTAATTTGCAGGTCCAGCCGCTCGCCGCGGGCGGTATGTCGCGTTGTGCAATCAGGCAACAGGTGTGAAATAAGCTCTTGCGCGTAGGGAGAACCCCGTTGAGACTTTTCTGGAAGGGACATGGCAGCCGACAACCTTAAAAATAACCTGGCTAATTATAGCGCTTCTCCCGGGTACAGGCACGCTGGCTATCAATATTTTCGCGGCAGATGATGAATGTCAAGCAGCACCCCACGTTCCATGGTGATGTACTTCCCGTTCCGCAGTTCTGCCAGAATACGCATAATTCCGCTACGTGAAAGATAGGTCCTGCTTTTGATGTACGCGGCGGCCGTCGTATTTTTCCGTATGGCATCGGGCTCCTGCATGAGTTCAACAAGCTGGAAGCGAATGATGTCGTAGGCAGACATTTGCGATATTTGCGCGCAGTGCTCATACACCCGTGAGGCCGTATAAATCAGCAGCTTTGAAAAGTGCTCCCATAAATCCTGCTGCGCAACAATCTGATTAAACGTCTCCAGCGACACGCGGGCGATTTCTGCCGTCTCCAGGGCCCTGACATAGAGATGCTCCGAAGAAAATTGACTGCTGACGCCAAGAATAAAAGGCGCTGATTCAGAGTTTAAAACAATGCCGTCGCCGCGACGATGAAGCGCCACGCTTCCCTGGAGAAGTAAAAAACACTGGCGCACATCATCTTTATAATAATGTACGGTTTCTCCCCGACAGATGACCATTCTGTTCGCAGCAGGTAGCACTGATTTAATCAGGGCATCTATATGGATAAACGGTTTTAAACCCAGAACGGTTGATTCGTGGTTATTCAATGGCGTGGTTAAACGCGTATTCATAAGATACCTCACAGCGACTACGGGTCTGATCGTTTTTTAATCTGCCTGGAGAATTATCTTAAAAATGAAGGAGTCAGGGAATATTTCGGTAAGGTCCAAAAGTAGACCGTTGAGCATCTGATATCTAACACCTTGAATGAAAACATAAAGACGATCAAGTCTACTAATAGACCAGGAAATAAGACGTAAGCGTATCCTGAAAGAAATGTTGAAATTACGTTAAATCAGAGTCTACAGCTAGACCATCAAAAAGTTGTATTCACCAAAATGATTATATAAATTTTAATCAGTCAGTCAGAAAAACCTTATAGCGTTAATTAAAAAGAAGATGAATCCACTGTGATTTATTTATCAACTTTCTGCTGCGTACGTTTTAATAATAAATAAAGTTATCCCGTAAACAGGAAAATGAAGATTATGAAAAAGAACATTATTTTAGCGATGGTTGCGACAGGTTCTGCCTTAATGATGAGCAATGCACTCGCTGCTGCAGGAACCGTTAATTTTAACGGTAACATCCTGGATTCTGCCTGCGATGTCGCGGTTGCTTCTCAAAATCAGGTGGTGGTGTTAGGCGATTACAATAAAACAGAATTTCCGGCAACAGGATCCCGCACTGCGGCAACGAAATTCGACATCGTCCTGAAGAACTGCCCGGTTACGGTCAACAGTGCCAAAGTCCGTTTTGACGGTACGCCCGATCTGACTAACGCCGATCTGCTTGCTATTGATACCTCCGTCGCCGGAGCGGCAACGGGTGTTGCTATTAATTTGATGACCGCTGATAAAGCGGATCTGCCGTTGCACGGCAGTAACAGCTATAGCTATGTGCTAAGCAGCACCGCCGATAATACGCTGAATTTCTACGCGCAGTATATTTCAACGGCGGCATCGGTGACGGCCGGTCCTGCAAACTCCGTGGCAAATTTCTCCGTTGTTTATAACTAGTCATTAAGCAGAACACGAGTCGGTTCCGTGACGTTCTGCGTGGGGGCAGTTTCTGCCCCCGTGTTTCAAGAGGTGTAACATGCATTTTATTAGCAAGGCCCTGGTCATATCGGCCGCCCTGACAGCATCGTTTTCGAACGCTTATGCCGGGGTCATTATTGGCGGTACCCGCGTTATTTTTGATGGTGGGAAAAAAGAGGCATCAATCAGTATCAATAATGCTGAAAGCGTGCCTTATTTAATCCAGTCCTGGGTTGACATGCCAGAGGGGAATGCTAATAAAGCACCTTTTATTGTAACGCCGCCTTTATATCGGCTGGATGGCGGGCAGCAAAACATTGAACGTATTTTACTCTCGGGTTCACTACCCCAGGATAAAGAAAGTCTTTTCTGGCTGAATATTAAAGCCATACCGTCTGCCTCAAAACAGGAAAACTCACTGCAAATTGCTGTCAAAACGCGCATCAAGCTTATTTATCGCCCGTCAGGTCTGAAGGGATCAACGCCGGAAGAACAAGCGAATAAATTAACCTGGTCGCGTAGCGGGAATAAGCTCATGGTCACCAATCCAACGCAATATGTCATCAACTTTAATGAAATAAGCGTCGGTGATAAAAAACTGGATGAGGTCTCCTGGGTGGCACCGGGTGCAACGGCGGTATTTAGCTTACCCGCAGGTGCCAATGATAACCACATTTCATTCAAAGTCATTAATGATTACGGCAGCCCCGGAAGAATGTATCAGGCCAGCTTTTAATTCATCAAAAGCGGCGATCCTCATAGCAGGTCAGGTTAATGATGATGGCAACGAAAACTAAAAAAATGCAGCCTGCGCGTCTGGCGATCTGTATCGCCTTTGCGCTGGTAAATGCAATGCAGACTGTTTATGCCCGTGATTCGTTCAACACCGAGCTGGTTGAACTGGACAATCCGGGCACGGGTAAAGCTGATTTATCTGCTTTTGAATCAGGTTCGCAGGCACCAGGGAAATACCACGTTGACATCATCCTTGACGACCAACTCATCGAGACCAGCGATATTGATTTTACCGCAGTAAAAAGTGGGGAAGAGGGCGATAGCCTTAAGCCTTGTCTGAGTATTGAACAGCTCAACAGATGGGGCGTCAAAACCGCGCTTTTTCCCGACTTAGCCAGTAAGGACGCGTCCTGTGTCAACCTTCAGGCTATTCCTCACGCCAGCACGGATTTTCAGTTTGCCGCGCAGCGACTGATCGTCAGCATTCCTCAGGCCGCCATTGATATGCCGGCACGCGGGTATGTCTCGCCAGCGCTATGGGATGAAGGGATCGCCGCCGCCATGTTGAATTACAGCCTGAGCGGCGCAAACAGCCGGGCAAAACAAAACGGCAGTAAAAACAGCAACAGTCAATATGCCAACCTGCGCCCGGGTCTCAACGTTGGACCGTGGCGACTGCGAAATTACACCACCTGGTCGCGGGATGAAACCGGTCAGGACAAATGGGATACCGTCTACACCTATGCGCAGCGGGCCATTATTCCGCTCAAAGCGCAGCTCACCCTGGGGGATAGCTCCGCGCCAGCCGACGTGTTCGACAGTATGCCGTTTCGCGGCGGACAGCTGGCTTCGGATGATGACATGCTCCCGGATTCGCTGAAAGGCTATGCACCCGTGGTGCGGGGGATCGCGCGCACCAATGCCCAGGTGGTGGTGCGGCAGAACGGCTATCAGATTTATCAGACCTACGTGGCGCCAGGCGCTTTTGAGATTACCGATATGTACCCCACGGGCGGCGCCGGGGATCTGGACGTCACCGTTAAAGAGGCTGATGGCAGTGAGCAACATTTCACCCTCCCGTACGCGTCATTACCGGTTTTACAGCGCGAAGGACGGCTCAAGTATTCAGTAACCGGAGGGCAATACCGTTCTTATAACGGCAGCGTCGATAAGACACCTTTCGGGCAAATCACCGGGATCTATGGTCTGCCGTATGGGCTAACGCTGTATGGCGGGCTGCAGGAGTCGAGCAAATATCAGTCGATCGCCACCGGGCTTGGAAAAAACATGGGTGATTTCGGCGCCATTTCTGCGGACATGACTCAGGCCTGGTCCACCCCGCAGGGCGGTGAGAAATCCAACGGTCAGTCATGGCGTGCGCGATACAGCAAAAACATTGTGGGGACCGGAACCCATTTCTCGATTGCGGGTTACCGCTACTCGACCAGCGGTTACTACGGTATGCAGGAGATCCTTGATTCGTACGGTGACAGCTCCGCGCTTCAGGATCGACGCCGAAACCGCGCCGAGCTGACGATGAGCCAGACACTGGGCGGTGATCTTGGCTCGCTGACGCTGAGCGCGGCCCGCGAAGACTACTGGAATTCGGGTAAAACAATTGCGTCATACAGCCTGGGCTACAACAACTACTGGCACAACATCAGTTACGGACTCACCTGGACCTACAGTAAAAACGGCAGTGCGGGTTCATATGATAACAATAAACGGTACGACAAAGATCAGCTGCTGGCCTTTAACGTCAGTATCCCGCTGGAGACGTTTTTGCCGCAGACCTGGGCTAACTATGGCGTGAGCGCCAGCAAGAATAACGGCACCACCCACAACATCGGCCTGAACGGCGTAGCGCTGGAAAACCACGCCCTGAACTGGAACGTGCAGCAAGGCTTTGGGTCGGACGGCGTCGGCTACACGGGCAATCTGGACGGTGATTATAAGGGAACCTACGGCGAAGCGACGGCGGGCTACAGCTACGATAAAAACAGCGAGCGCCTTAACTACGGCCTGCAAGGGGGCATTCTTGCTCACAGAGAGGGGATCACGCTTTCGCAACCCCTGGGCGAGACCAATGTTTTGATTAGCGCGCCGGGCGCACACGGTGTCGATATCCGCAATCAGGCGGGCGTTAAAACGGATTACCGCGGATATACGGTGGTCAGTAATCTCTCCGTATACCGTAAAAATGACATCACCCTTGCCCCGGAAAGTCTGCCGGATGATGTTGAGCTGGATATTAATACCCGGACGGTGACGCCGACGCGTGGCGCGATCGTTTTGGCCGACTATAAGGCGAAGGTGGGGCGGCGGGTGTTATTTAATTTACTGCATAACGGCCAGTTTGTTCCCTTTGGCGCGATGGCAAGCCTTAAGGGCGCCGACGGCAGCAGCGTTATTGTTGGCGATAAAGGCCAGGCTTATCTCACCGGCCTGGATACTCAGGGAACCGTCTTCGTCACGTGGGGAGCGGAAAGCGAACGGCAATGCCGCGCACCTTACGTGCTTTCCCCGCAGCCATCGGCGGGTGGAATTACCGAAATTAACGTCAATTGTCTTTAGGGTTTTTTAACATGCGCTTAATTAACATCATATTCCTGCTGTATATCGCAGCAGGCTGGAACAGTGCTCATGCAGGAACCTGCACGACGATTACGCCGCAGGAATCAACTTTGTCCATCGGCACAATTACGGTTCAACGTGACGTGGCAGTTGGAACCGTATTATTTTCGCGAAACGCGACAATAACCGGTTCCTATTTAACGGGGTGTGCCAATCCATTAATGCTGGGTTTTAGCATGCGGTATTTGAATGCGACACCGAGTGCTTACGGTAATCATGTTTATGACACGAATGTAAACGGTATAGGCGTGCGTTTTTCGTCGGGTAATTATTTTGAAAACCCGGCCAATACCTTTTCCTATAATGCTCAGGCAAGTTATGTCGAATGGTGGGGCGGTAAAATAGAACTTATCGTTACCGGACCGGTCTCGTCGGGGTCGCTGACGCCGGGCGTGCTGGGGGTAGTGATGCTGCAGGGCAGTGACGGCGTTTACCGTGATGGCCTGACGACCACCCTGCTGGGCGGAACCATTAATGTACTGGCCTGCAATATTACAACACCGCAACTGACATTTCCGATAGGCGATATTTCTGCCGCGCTTTTTGGCTCAACGATAGGCACCACACCGGCTGGCGCTCAAAATACGCAAAATCTCGGGCTTAACTGCGATGCGGGGGCTAACGTCAACGTATCACTCAGCGGCATTCAGAATCCTGACGTTGCAACACCCAGCGTGCTCGCGCTTACGGGGCAGGGTAATACCGGTACGGCGAAAGGGGTTGGCGTTCAGTTGCTCTATAACGGTACACCGCTCACCCTCAATGCGCGTTTGCCGCTGAAGCTTGCGGCAGGGGGGCAGGAAGCGTTCCCATTAACGGCGCGTTATTACCAGACGCAAACAACGGTAGAACCCGGTACCGCAAATGCGTCAGCAACCTTAAATTTGACCTACCAGTAAAGGGGATGACGATGCATATAATGCGCACGGCAGCGTTCATCGCGGCAGTAATAAGCGGCAATGTTATTGCAGCGGATAGCGTTAACGTCAGCGTCGCCGGCAATATTATCGCCTCTCCCTGCGTATTCAATGGGGGCAATACCAGTCTGGATATTAACCTCGGCAATATTCAGGCATCCAATATGGCCACGCCGGGGGCGACATCCGATCCTGTGTTTTTTAGCCTGCCGTTTACCCAGTGTCCGGCAGGCACGCGCAGCGTTACGGTCTCCTTTACCGGCAACCCCGATCCCGTCTCGGGGGCGAGTTACTACATGAACAGCGGTTCGGCCACGAACGTCGCGATTGCGATGAGCGAGGGCGCAACCGGTGCGTTAAAGGGCACAGGGACAAGCATTACGCAGACTATTGCGTCAGACAGAACCGCGACGATGGTCATGCAGGCATCAGTCAAATCTGTCACCGGCGGTGCGACGCCGGGGAGCATCAGTGCCGTCGTGGTCATGACGATGCAATACAACTGATCGGCACGCGCGTTGGTTGTCCTTATTGATATGCAGATGTTGGTAATTGATATGTTGAATATCCTGATTAAAGAACCGGATTCTTTTTTTAAAAATGGCCTGCAATATTTTCTTGTGGATTTTTTCCTGCATAATTTCAGGCATCACATTCATTTTGACACTGAGCTTACTTATGACAGCGTCAGTGCCGCGGATATTATTATTCTCGCTCTATGCCCCGGGGAAACGCTGACCTGTGTTCCTGAATTGAAAGCGCGAAAAAAAGGGATTGTGATTGGGCTGGTGGACGATGAGCGGCGTTTTTCCGCTTTTACATCCTGTTTTCAGGATATCATTTTTATCTCCCGCCGCGCCCCGCTTGGTCAGGTTAGCGAGATGCTTTTTATTGCATGGTACCGGACGCAACTGCCGGGATATCGCTGGCAGCATAACGGCTGTTTCGAGTGCCAGCATAAAATACTTTCGCCGCAGCAGATCCGCGTCACGGTGAATTTTTACAGAGGATTCTCGGTAGGGCAGATTGCTGATGTACTCAGGACGAGTGATAAAACGATATTTACGCATAAGTATTTGCTGATGCAAAAATTCGATCTGCGCAGTGATTATGAGCTTATGGCGCTCATTCACAGGATGGTCGAAAAAAATGCCTACCCGAACAAATTGCGTGACCATCTGATCGGTTTCGACGGATGAGCGGAAGAGACGGTGGGACTGTAGTCGTTTAGTTGCCGGGTGGCAGTGACGCCACCCGACATTTCTTCAGACATTCACCGCACTAATCAGCCGCGACTTCATGGACTGATACGCCGACGCTGCAAAATCCTCCGCCCAGCGCTGGTCCTCAATCGCCTCCAGCTGTACCGCGCAGTACTTCGTTTCCGGCGTTTTGGAGATGGGATCGAGATTATCCTGGGTCAGCTCGTTGCAGGCGCCAATCCACCACTGATAGGTCATATAAACCGCGCCCTTGTTGATACGCTCGCTGATGCTGGCGCGGGTAATCACTTTGCCGCGACGTGAACGTACCCAGACCAGTTGACCCTCCTTGATGCCCAGTTTTTCCGCATCGGCAGGGTGCATTTGCACCCGGCCCGGCTCGTCGGCCAGGCTCTGCAGCGCAGCGCAGTTCCCGGTCATCGAGCGGCAGGAGTAGTGTCCCACCTCGCGTACCGTACACAGCACCAGCGGGAAATCTTCATCCGGGGTTTCCGCCGGCGCGCGCCACGGTGCGGCAAAGAGCTGTCCTTTACCGGTTGGGGTATCGAACTGATTGTCTTTGTACAGGTAAGGCGTGCCCGGATGATCCAGCGTCGGGCACGGCCACTGCACGTGGCCCATCTCGCCCATTTTTTCATACGTCACGCCGAAGAAGAGCGGGCACAGCTCGCGCATCTCATCCCAGATCTGCTGGTCGGAGTCATAATGCATCGGGTAGCCCATCTCGGTGGCGAGCAGGCTGATGATCTCCCAGTCGCGCTTCACGTTGCCGCTGGCCTCAATGGCTTTGCCGAAACGCTGGAACCCGCGATCGGCACAGGTAAAGACGCCGCCGTGTTCACCCCAGGAAGTGGCAGGGAGCAGAACGTCCGCCACTTCTGCCGTTTTGGTCATAAAGATGTCCTGAACCACAACAAAGTCGAGCGCCTCAAAACCGCTGCGAACGAGACCGAGATCGGCCTCGGTCTGAAGCGGATCTTCCCCCATGATGTAGTAGGCCTTGACCTTGCCTTCCAGCGCCAGATGAGGCACCTCGGTAATGCGCGTCCCGACGCGATCGTCCATTTTATTGACGTCAATCCCCCAGGCGTCGGCGAACTTCTGCCTGACCGCCGGATCGGTCACATCCTGATAGCCGGGGAACATATTCGGCAGTACGCCCATGTCGCAGGCACCCTGGACGTTATTTTGACCGCGTACCGGCCCGACGCCGACGGCGGGTCGGCCAAGGTTCCCGGTCAGCAGCGCCAGGCTGGAAAGCCCTCTGACCACATCCACAGCCTGACCAAACTGGGTCACGCCCATACCCCACATCACGGTGGCGGAAGGGGCCGCCGCGAAGGTGCGCATCGCCTGGCGAACGTCGCGGGCAGGAATGCCGGTAAGATGCTCAACCTTCTCCGGCGCATAGTCTTTCACCGTCTGGCGGTAGGCCTCAAGCCCCTCCGTAAAGCGCGCCACGTAGCTTTTGTCGTACAACTCCTCTTCCAGCAGCACGTAGCCGAAGGCGTTCACCAGCGCCATGTTGCTGCCGTTTTTCACCTGCAGATGCTGGTCGGCGATGCGCGCCGTTTCGATGCGCCGCGGATCGCAGACGATAATTTTCGCGCCGTTTTCACGCGCTTTCAGCACGCGCCGGGCGACGATAGGGTGGGAGTCCGCGCAGTTATAGCCAAACACCAGCAGACATTTTGAGTTTTCAATATCGTTGATGGAGTTGCTCATGGCGCCGTTGCCGAGCGTTTCCTGTAAACCGGCCACGGAAGGACCATGACAGACGCGCGCGCAGCAGTCCACGTTGTTGGTGTTCAGCACCGCGCGGGCAAATTTTTGCATCACATAGTTTGTTTCATTGCCGGTTCCGCGGGAGGAGCCGGTGGTCATGATCGACCGCGGCCCGTGCTGCGCTTTAATGCTGCTGAGCCTGTGGGCGGTGTAGCGGATTGCCTCTTCCCAGGTAACGGGGGTGAAAGCCTCGCCTTTGTGGTAGCGGATCATCGGCTGAGTGAGGCGCGGGGTGAGCAGACGGGTATCGTTAAGGAAGTCCCAGCCGTAAAAGCCTTTCAGACACAGGGTGCCCTGGTTTGTGACGCCCTCTGCCGCTTCGGCACGGATGATACGGTTATTTTCAACGACAAGGTTTAATTTACAGCCTGCACCGCAGTAGGGGCAGACGCTGGCGATCTTTTTCATCAATAACAGACCTGTTAAGAAATGAAGCAAAGTTGACTGGAAAACCCAGTCCCGTAAACGGTGTTAAGCAGGAACCGTGCCAGGTTGGCTTTGCTGGTTTTACAGGGTGTTAAGCGGGAAAGACGCGTGTCATCGTCAGGCCGATCGTCAGTTTTGACGATGACACGTTAGGGGCGTAGCGAGCAGGAGCTTAGAGATCGTCCATCGTGTAACCCACCACGATTTCCAGCGTCTTACGAATCACATCCGCCTGAACCACGTCGTTAGTGGCTTCCAGCGTCTGAATGAGCCAGAGGATGATCGCTTTATTGGACAGATGACCTTCGGAGGCCAGAACACAGCGTACTGCAGTAGAAAAAACAGCGGACTCTTCAGCAAAACGATCGCCTGCGTGACGGAAATATTCCGACAGCGCACTGTCTAAAAAAGCAGAATGGTATTCGGGTTGAAGCTGAATATTTTGTCTCATTTGTTCTCACCGTAGCTGTTAAATTGCAGTCAATGTATTTTTTTGGGGTCGGACGGTTTTCCACTTCCAAATAACGGCACTACATTGTCTCGGTTATCGTTGAGAGGTCCCTCTCTGTTCGTTCGTCCTTGCGCGGTTCTGCGACGTGTAAAGGCGATGCTGTTTGAGCCGATCTCGGCAATCACCACCGCAAGTGTCTCCCGCCGCTGGGGATCCTTTTCATGCTCTTTCATTACCCGCAGACGCTGCAGCAATCCTTCGGTTGTCACTGGCCCCCGCTCTTTCAGAAGAGAAAGAACGGCTTCACCGATAAGCGTGTCGATCAGTCGGTCTGCGTCACTGCTATTCATCACGTTACCGTTCGAAGAGCAGACCAAGCAGCATGTGGTAATGCTCTTCCTCTTCCGGGCCATCGGCCTTTTCGAGGCGGCTGAGCAGTTTGGTACAGAGCGATTTGCGATTTAGGTTTCGCCCGTCGCTGAGAATTTCTACAACCACCTGGCCCAGCGTCTCCTGCTGGGTAGGGAGCGCGGCTTTTTCGAAGTACTGTGCGATTGCTGCTGCGGAATCTGTGGCGTAACCTTTCTGCTGCATGTTTCGCTCCTGTAAAATTTTGTAATCACTAACGTTACAATTAAGGTATACACAATTCCTAAATCTGTACATATAAAATGTACAGATTTTTAATGTTTTTATGATATATTTTATAAATTACTTTATTTTCATTGTGTTACTGGCTTGTCATGAATCGGTAATGTGACAGGATATATTGTACAAAAAGGTCGGGCGCTGGTAAGTTATACAATCGAGAAGAACGGTCCCATCAACTGCCGTAAATGATTGAGATGTAAATTATTTGTCAGGCAATTAATGTGCTATAAGTAAAAATTACCCACGTCTACTGTGGCCAAAACCCTAACCCCAGGAAAAGCATGCTCACAACCATCATTTACCGCAGTCATATCTGCGAGGACGTTCCGGTGAAAGCGCTGGAATCAATGGTCGCTGCTGCAAATCGTAAAAATCGGCAATCCAATGTCACGGGGATCTTGCTGTTTAACGGCACACACTTTTTTCAATTGCTTGAAGGGCCGGTGGAGCAGGTTTCTGCTATCTATGAGCAGATCTGCAACGACCCGCGCCACCATAACGTGGTCGAGTTAATGCGCGATCACGGCCCTGTCCGGCGTTTTGGCAACGTGGGCATGGAGCTTTTTGACTTACGCCACTTCGACAGGGACGAGGTGCTGCAACAGGTGCTCAATAAGGGGACGACACGCTACCAGTTGACCTATAACGACCGCCCGCTGCAGTTTTTCCGCACCTTTGTTGAGGCCACGGAAAAAGCGAACTATTTTGAACTGCCGCCTGCGGATTCCTGGGAATTCGTTCGCGAAGAAACGCGCCTGTCCGCGCAGCCTGAGGTGGTCGCGAAAGGGGCGGATTGCAGCTTTGCGTTCCAGCCGATAGTCGACCCGTTTATGCAGCAGGTCGTCTCCTGGGAGGCGCTTCTGCGCACTCCTGACGGTGACTCGCCGGGGGCATATTTCGCCAGCCGCCCGCATGACGAAGTGTACACGTCAGATTTGCAAAGCAAGCAGGTGGCACTTTCTATGGCCAGCGCGCTGGGGCTACAGGACCAGACGTTATCCCTGAACCTGCTGCCCATGACGCTGGTCAACATTCCCAACGCCGTGGATTTCCTGCTCACCGCGATTGAGGCAAATGGGTTTGTACCCGAACAAATCGTGGTGGAGTTTACCGAGAGCGAAGCTATATCTCGTTTCGATGAATTCACGGATTCGGTCAGGCAGCTAAAAAGCGCGGGTATCAGCGTGACGATTGATCACTTTGGTGCCGGTTTTGCCGGGCTGCAGCTGCTGGCCCAGTTCCAGCCGGACAGAATTAAGATTAATCGCGATCTGGTCGCGAACGTGCATAAAAGTGGCCCTCGTCAGGCCATTATTCAGGCGATTATCAAATGCTGTTCCTCGCTTGAGATCCAGTTCTGCGCGGTGGGGGTAGAGAGGGCGGAAGAGTGGATGTGGCTGGAGTCCGCGGGGATTTCCCAGTTCCAGGGACATCTTTTTGCCAGCCCAAGACACGGGGGTATTCCCGCGATTGCGTGGCCGGAGAAAAAGTTCGACTTCGGATAAAGCTGTACACAATCCGGCAGACTTAACTGTACGAACGGCAAATTTTATACAACAATGTATTAACAGGTGGATGGAAAAGAAGCCCGTTCACCCGTTCAAAATGCGGTCTTAGTTATACAAATGATGTGTACAATCTGATAAGGTTGGTGCAGTTAGGTATGGAAGTTCTGAGCGTGAGGGAGTTAATGGCCTATTACAGTATCGGCGAAGTGGCCGAACGATGCGGTATCAACCCCGTTACGCTGCGTGCCTGGCAGCGCCGCTATGGATTATTGAAGCCGCAGCGCAGCGAAGGGGGTCATCGTCAGTTTGACGATGAAGATATCCTGCGCATTGAAGAGATCAAACGCCTGATGAAAAGCGGCGTTTCGGTCGGAAAAGTTAAAGCCTTGCTGGAAAACAAGGAAGTGCCGACGCAGGGCAACTGGGCCTCATTCCAGGAAGAGATGATGACCGTTCTGCGCTACGCCAGTCCTGCAAAGCTGCGGGCCAAAATAGGTGAATTCCGCCGCGATCACGCGATGGATGCGCTGATTGACAATATTATCTCTCCGGTCCGTCAGCGTATGAACCAGGATCAAAATACCGTGCGTCATATGGCGAGCCTGTTTGACGGCGTACTGATCGAGTTTGCGATTGCAAGCCTGGCGGAGTCCCGCAAAAAAGCCGGCAAAGACGCGCTCCTGATTGGCTGGGAATGTGATGACCGCACCCACCTGTGGCTGGAAGCCGCGCGCCTGTCGCAAAAGGGCTGGCACATTGACGTGCTGGCAGAGCCCATTGACTCGCCGCGTCCTGAACTCTTCCCGGGGCAAAAAATCTTTGTCTGGACGGGGAAATCCCCAACGCCTCGCCAGCAGGAACAGCTTGACCACTGGCGTGAGCAGGGGTTTGCTGTCTCATTTCATCACTGAGTGTAAGAGGCCTTAAGGGCCTTTTTTTGTCTTTGTCACTTTCCTTGCAAAAAGCTATCTTAAGAATAGGCATTATTCCTGCGGATGAGATTTACCCGGTTAATTTTAAACGGCATCTGCTTTTTTCTGGGGGCTTTGCTGTCGGCAACTTGTTCAACAGGGGACGGTGCCCCCTTATTAATACTCAGCGAGTATGGCGCTCATTCCATGCATCTGAAAATTGAATATTACCGTCAAGAATTCTCCAGGTGATTTTTTCATATTGAATGCTGACACTTTCTATGTGATTCATTTTATCGTTCCCCGCCAGCTTAATATTCGGGACGCTACAGTGGACTCCAGTTAATTTCACATTCTGCATAAGAACGGTGTAGTAGCAAACCTCCTGACCTGCATCATTGATGTGATAAAACCTTATTTCTGCGCTTTTCAGCGTCTGCCCAGTTGCTGCAGCCTTGTAAAGATATGGCGTAGAGCTATCAACTTCTTTCTCGATCATCATGGATGTGTGCTGGCGGGTGCCGGTGATTTTGCCGTTTGCGCTGTCAACGGGTAAATTTATACCGTGGCTCAGACCGATAATTTCAATACTACCTTCACGATCTTGTACATCAACAGATCCTTTGATATCTGCACCGCCATCGTCTTTAAGCCACATATAGGGAGGTATAGGCATTTTATTGTCTCCTTAATTTTTGATTAACTTCATTGTTAAAATATAGAGAGGGGTAGCGATAATTAGCATTGTAAGCCAGTCAATAAGTGAATAGGCATCATACATTGATTCTGCATTTTCATTTCCGGCGATAATGATTGCTGTTGTTCTGGCTACATCATAGTTAATATATAACTCCGGGCCTGGTAGCATATGACCAAGAGCGAGTAATAAAATGAGAAAGTAAATAATTTTACTTGCCCTACGAGCAAGGTTTTTTAATGTAGCCACCCGCTACTACCTCCACCCATCCTCGCGCCATGAGTGACTGCATGCATGGAACCTGAATAAGCGATGTACTCATTAGCGCGTTATGAATCATCATCCCCTGTAACGCCATATGCCACCTTACTTCCTTTGCAAGAGTGTGGTTAATGCTACAGTGATTAATAATGTGTTCCAGAGTGTGCGTATGATTTTCAGAAAAAGACTCGCATCAACAGGTTGTCTACTGCTGAGGAGCGCTTGCTGGCCGGGCACCTGAAGCCCTGGCCTTCTTTTAGTGCGCCAAATCGCATCTGTTAGACTGAGTTCACGACAATCAAAGAGGCTATCTCAAAAATAGGCATTTCCGATGCATATTTTACTTTTCTCCTCTCCGTCAAAAATGCCACAACGAAATGCATTATTAATCAATGCATTGAACAATTAAATCCATCCTGCCTGCATCCTGCCACAGGGTCTATGCTTAATAAAAGTAGGCAAAAAGGGCGGTTTAACCGAATGCCCCTGCTGACAGAGGGTTGAAGTGATAATCGTTATCACTAACATGGTGTTATGCCCTGATGGCTTATCAGATGAGGTGGACCTATGGAACTGCATTCAGAAACCTTTAATCCAGCCGATTTTGCCTGGCGCGGGTTAACGCTCACGCCAGCGGCGGCGGCACATATTCACGAGCTGGTGGCGAAAAAGCCCGAGATCCTCGGCGTGCGTTTGGGTGTCAAACAGACCGGCTGCGCGGGTTTTGGTTACGTGCTCGATACCGTCACCGAACCCGAGAAAGATGACCTGGTATTCGAGACCGACGGCGCGAAACTGTACGTCGCGCTGCAGGCCATGCCGTTTATCGACGGCACCGAAGTGGACTACGTCCGCGAAGGCTTAAACCAGTTATTCAAATTTCATAACCCGAAAGCCCAGAATGAATGCGGCTGCGGCGAAAGCTTTGGGGTATAGGCGGAACTATGTCTCGTAATACTGAAGCAACGAGTGAAGTAAATACCTGGAGCGGTGGGCACCTCAACTATAAAGAGGGGTTCTTCACCCAGCTGCAGACCGATGAGCTGGCAAAAGGCATCAATGAAGATGTCGTGCGGGCGATCTCGGCGAAACGTAACGAGCCGGAGTGGATGCTGGAGTTTCGCCTGAGCGCCTTCCGTGCCTGGCTGGAGATGGAAGAGCCGCATTGGCTGAAAGCGCATTATGACAAGCTGAACTATCAGGATTACAGCTACTACTCCGCGCCCTCCTGCGGCAGCTGCGACGATACCTGCGCCTCGCAGCCGGGTGCGGTGCAGCAAACCGGCGCGGAGAACAGCTTCCTCAGCAAAGAGGTGGAAGAAGCCTTTAATCAGCTTGGCGTGCCTGTTCGTGAAGGGAAAGAGGTGGCGGTGGACGCCATTTTCGACTCCGTCTCGGTGGCGACCACCTACCGCGAGAAGCTGGCAGAGCAGGGGATCATTTTCTGCTCCTTCGGCGAAGCGATTCACGATCATCCGGAACTGGTGAAAAAGTACATCGGGACCGTAGTGCCTTCAAACGATAACTTCTTTGCAGCGCTTAACGCGGCGGTGGCCTCGGATGGCACCTTTATCTACGTGCCGAAAGGCGTGCGCTGTCCGATGGAGCTTTCCACCTATTTCCGCATCAATGCCGAAAAAACCGGCCAGTTCGAACGCACGATTCTGGTCGCAGATGAAGGCAGCTACGTCAGCTATATAGAAGGGTGCTCCGCCCCGGTCCGCGACAGCTACCAGCTGCATGCGGCGGTGGTGGAGGTCATCATCCACAAAGATGCCGAGGTGAAATACTCCACGGTGCAAAACTGGTTCCCGGGCGACGGCAATACCGGCGGTATCCTGAACTTCGTCACCAAGCGCGCGCTCTGTGAAGGCGAAAACAGCAAGATGTCGTGGACCCAGTCCGAAACCGGCTCGGCCATCACCTGGAAATACCCGAGCTGCATTCTGCGCGGGGATAACTCCATCGGCGAGTTTTACTCGGTGGCGCTCACCAGCGGCCATCAGCAGGCCGATACCGGCACCAAGATGATCCACATTGGTAAAAACACCAAATCGACCATTATCTCGAAAGGCATCTCCGCCGGTCACAGCCAGAACAGCTATCGCGGGCTGGTGAAAATCATGCCGACGGCCACCAATGCGCGAAACTTCACCCAGTGTGACTCGATGCTGATTGGCGCAGATTGCGGGGCGCATACCTTCCCGTACGTCGAATGCCGTAATAACACGGCCCAGCTTGAACACGAGGCGACCACGTCGCGGATAGGGGAAGATCAGCTCTTCTACTGCCTGCAGCGCGGGATCAGCGAAGAAGACGCCATCTCGATGATCGTTAACGGCTTCTGTAAGGATGTGTTCTCTGAACTGCCGCTGGAATTTGCCGTTGAAGCCCAGAAACTCCTCGCCATTAGTCTTGAACACAGCGTCGGTTAAGGAAAGCACATGTTAAGCATTAAAGATTTACAGGTCAGCGTAGAAGACAAAGCCATCCTGCGTGGCCTCAATTTTGACGTCAAGCCGGGGGAAGTCCACGCCATCATGGGGCCGAACGGTTCCGGGAAAAGTACGCTTTCTGCGACGCTGGCGGGGCGCGAAGATTATGAGGTGACCCACGGCTCGGTCGAGTTTAACGGCAAAGATCTGCTGGAGATGTCGCCGGAAGACCGTGCGGGCGAGGGCATCTTTATGGCCTTCCAGTACCCGGTGGAAATCCCCGGAGTCAGCAACCAGTTCTTCCTGCAGACGGCGCTGAATGCGGTGCGCAAGTATCGCGGGCTGGAGGCGCTGGACCGCTTCGACTTCCAGGATCTGATGGAAGAGAAGATTAAGCTGCTGAAAATGCCGGAAGATCTGCTGACCCGCTCGGTGAACGTTGGTTTTTCCGGCGGTGAGAAAAAGCGTAACGATATTCTGCAGATGGCGGTTCTGGAACCCGAGCTGTGCATTCTGGATGAGACCGACTCCGGTCTGGACATCGATGCCCTGAAGATTGTCGCTGACGGAGTGAACTCCCTGCGCGACGGCAAGCGTTCGTTCATTATTGTCACCCACTACCAGCGCATTCTGGACTACATCAAGCCGGATTACGTCCACGTGCTTTACCAGGGACGTATTGTGAAATCCGGTGATTTCACGCTGGTTAAACAACTGGAGGAGCAGGGTTATGGCTGGCTTACCGAACAGCAGTAATGCGCTCCAGCAGTGGCACCGGCTGTTTGAAGCCCAGGGGGGCACGCGCTCCGAGCAGGCGCAGCAGCATCTTCAGCAAATGCTGCGTCTCGGGTTGCCGACGCGTAAGCACGAGAACTGGAAATACACCCCGCTTGAGGGTCTGCTGAACGCCGAATTTGTGACCCGTCTGGCGGATCTCACCCCAGCACAGCGCGACGCGCTGGCCTTGCGTGTCGATGCCCTGCGCCTGGTGTTCGTCGACGGTCAGTTCCGTCCGGAACTGAGCGACACGGTTCAGGAGAGCGGCTTTGAGATTGAGATAAACGACGATCGCCAGCGCCTGAGCGCCCCGGTTCAGCCCGAGGTCTTCCTGCACCTGACCGAGAGTCTGGCCCGCAGCGTGACGCACATCCGCGTGAAGCGTAACCAGCGTCCGGCAAAACCGCTGCTGCTGATGCACATCACTCAGGGGCTGGACGGCGATGAAATCAATACCGCGCACTATCGCCACCATCTGGAGCTGGCGGAGGGGGCGGAGGCCACGGTCATCGAACATTACGTCAGCCTCAATGAGACGCGTCACTTTACCGGATCGCGTCTGACGATGAATGTTGCCGCGAATGCGCAGCTTCATCATGTCAAGCTGGCGTTTGAGAATGCGCAGAGCCACCACTTTGCCCATAACGACATTGTCCTGGGTCAGGATGCCGCAGCGTACAGCCACAGCTTCCTGCTCGGCGGGGCGGTGCTGCGCCACAACACCAGCACGCAGCTTAACGGTGAAAACACCACGCTGCGCATCAACAGCCTGGCGATGCCGGTTAAATCGGAAGTGTGCGACACGCGCACCTGGCTGGAGCACAACAAAGGCTACTGCAACAGCCGCCAGCTGCACAAAACCATCGTCAGCGACAGAGGTCGCGCGGTGTTTAACGGACTGATTAACGTGGCGCAGCACGCCATTAAAACCGACGGGCAGATGACCAACAATAATCTGCTGTTAGGGCGCCTGGCGGAGGTGGATACCAAACCGCAGCTGGAGATCTACGCCGACGACGTGAAATGCAGCCACGGTGCGACGGTCGGGCGAATCGACGACGAGCAGATGTTCTACCTGCGCTCGCGCGGCATCGACCAGCAGGCGGCGCAGAAAATGATTATCTACGCGTTTGCCGCCGAACTGACGGAAGCGCTGCACGATGGTCAGTTAAAACTGCAGGTGCTGGATCGGATCGGTCAGCGCCTGCCTGGAGGCGAAGCATGAGTTTTCCCGTCGAGAAAGTACGGGCAGATTTCCCGGTTCTGACCCGTGAAGTAAACGGTCTGCCGCTGGCCTATCTGGACAGCGCGGCCAGCGCGCAGAAGCCGAATCAGGTGGTGGATGCGGAAGCTGAGTTTTATCGCCACGGCTACGCCGCCGTGCATCGCGGTATTCATACCCTGAGCGCCGAGGCGACCCAGCGGATGGAAAACGTGCGTACGCAGCTGGCCGCCTTCCTTAACGCCCGCTCGCCGGAAGAACTGGTCTTTGTTCGCGGGACCACCGAAGGGATTAACCTTGTCGCTAACAGCTGGGGCAACGCTCAGGTCCACGCGGGAGATAACATCATCATCACCCAGATGGAGCACCACGCCAATATCGTGCCGTGGCAGATGCTCTGCGAGCGCGTGGGTGCGCAGCTGCGGGTAATCCCGTTGAATGCCGACGGGACGCTGCAGCTCGAGCAGCTAGACGCATTGCTTGACGATAAAACGCGGCTGGTGGCGGTTACCCAGGTCTCCAACGTGCTGGGGACGGAAAACCCGGTGGCAGATATCGTCGAAAAGGCCCACCAGGCGGGCGCGAAGGTGCTGATTGACGGCGCCCAGGCGGTGATGCATCACGCGATTGACGTCCAGGCGCTGGACTGCGATTTCTACGTCTTTTCAGGCCACAAGCTCTACGGGCCGACCGGGATTGGCGTGCTGTATGTGAAAGAAGATATCCTGCAGGCGATGCCGCCGTGGGAAGGGGGCGGGTCGATGATCGCCACCGTCAGCCTGACGGAAGGCACCACCTATGCGCGCGCGCCGTGGCGTTTTGAGGCGGGCACGCCCAACACCGGTGGGATTATCGGTTTAGGGGCGGCGATTTCTTATGTCTCCTCAATCGGCCTTGATAGCATTCAGGAGTACGAACAGCTGCTGATGCACTATGCGCTTGAGGAGCTTGCCAGCGTGCCGGATCTGACCCTCTACGGGCCTGCCGACCGGCAAGGGGTAATCGCGTTCAATCTCGGGAAACATCACGCCTATGACGTGGGCAGTTTCCTCGATAACTACGGCGTGGCGGTCCGTACCGGGCACCACTGCGCCATGCCGCTGATGGCGTTTTACCAGGTACCGGCAATGTGCCGCGCGTCGCTGGTGATGTACAACACAACGGAAGAGGTCGACAGGCTGGTGGCGGGGCTTAAGCGCATTCATCAGCTGCTGGGCTAACGGAGAGGCGAAAGATGGCAGAACTGCCGGACAAAGATAAACTGCTGCGTAACTTCTCGCGTTGCGCAAACTGGGAAGAGAAGTATCTCTATATCATTGAGCTGGGACAGCGCTTGCCGCCGCTCAGCGAAGAGGCGCATACTCCGGAGAACAGTATTCAGGGCTGTCAGAGCCAGGTGTGGATTGTGATGGCGCAGTCGGATGACGGCACTATCGAACTGCACGGCGACAGCGATGCGGCCATTGTAAAAGGGCTTATTGCGGTCGTCTTTATTCTTTATCACCGGATGTCGGCGCAGGATATTGTCGCGTTTGATGTCCGCCCGTGGTTTGAAAAAATGGCCTTGACCCAACACCTCACCCCGTCTCGTTCCCAGGGACTGGAAGCGATGATTCGCGCCATCCGCGCCAAAGCTGCAATCCTTAGCTAGACTTACAGAACAGCATTCATTCTGTTTCGCGAGGTGGTTCCCGCCTCGCTGGTTTTTCAGCTTTCTGGCGTTCTGTCAGTGAATAAGGAATCTCAGCATGAAGCGCGCGTCTCTAATAACTCTATTACTCCTCAGTTCGCTCGGCGCCCTTAATTCGGCCCGCGCGATGGACTATCCGTTGCCGCCCGCAGGCAGTCGTCTGATTGGGCAAAATCAAACCTACACGATACAGGAAGGGGATAATAAGCTGCAGACCATCGCCCGTCGGTTTAATACGGCGGCACAGGTGATCCTGGAAACGAACAATACCATTGCGCCGGTTAACCCTGCGCCGGGAACCGTGATTACCATCCCGTCGCAGATGCTGCTGCCGGACACGCCGCGTGAGGGCATTGTGGTGAACCTCGCAGAGCTTCGGCTTTACTACTTCCCGCCGGGAGAAAACATCGTTCAGGTCTTTCCGCTCGGCATTGGACAGCTGGGGCTGGAAACACCGGTCACGACCACGCGCGTGAGCCAGAAAATCCCGAATCCTACCTGGACACCCACACCGGGCATCAGAGCACGCTCTCTGGAGCAGGGAATTAAATTACCTCCGGTGGTGCCTGCCGGGCCCAATAACCCCCTGGGACGCTTCGCACTGCGTTTAGGCGTGGGCAATGGGGAATATCTCATCCACGGCACCAGCGCACCGGACAGCGTCGGCCTGCGGGTCAGCTCTGGCTGTATGCGGATGAATGCCCCGGACATTAAAGCCCTGTTCGAACAGGTGCGGGTGGGCACGCGGGTACAGATCATCAATGAACCCGTTAAGTTCTCTGTGGAGCCGGATGGTAAACGCTATATTGAAGTCCACCGCCCGCTGGCGCAGGCTGAGGGAGAAAACCCGCAGGTCTCGCCCATTACCCATTCCGCAGACTTTGCGACCTTTGTTTCTCAAACGGGAAGCGACAAGGCGCTGATTGATAAAGCCCTGTCACGCCGCGCCGGGATCCCGGTTATCGTGTCGTCAGGCAGCGGCCCGTCAGCCAGCAATAGCGTGTTGTCGGTGCAGAACAGTCGGGTGTCCGCAGCGGTAGCGGAAGATGAAGGGGAGAAGGTGACGCAGTAGTGGTTTGACGCAGGCAAAAAAAATGGCGCACAATGTGCGCCATTTTATTAACAGGTACTATTACTTACGGTATTTAGTAGCCTGGTTGTCCAGACGCTGGTTAGCGCGAGCTGCGTCGTCTTTAGCAGCCTGAACGTCGGAACGCATTGCGTTCACGTCGTTGCTCAGCTGGTCAACTTTAGCGTTCAGAGTCTGAACGTCAGAAGACAGCTGATCGATTTTAGCGTTGCTGGAGCAACCAGCCAGCAGAGTAGAACCCAGGATTACCGCGCCCAGTACCAGTTTAGTACGATTCATTATTAATACCCTCTAGATTGAGTTAATCTCCATGTAGCGTTACAAGTATTACACAAAGTTTTTTGGGTTGAGAATATTTTTTTGATGGGAATACACCTATTTTTGATCGTTCGCTCAAAGAAGCATCGAATCAGCCCTTTTCAGGCAAAAATCTAAGTAAAAAAAGGCATTTATCATCGGATTCATCTTAGATAATTCGCAATTAAATAGAAAAACCCGATTTGCAATTTGAATGACTTTGGCTAATGCGAGGAATAAAAAAAGCGCCCGGCGGGCGCTTTTTATCAAAATTAATTCGTTCGGGAATTATTACAGCACGTGAACAGATGCAGTATTGGTGGTTCCGCTTGGTACCAGCGCACCAGAAACCATGACCACAACGTCACCTTTCTGTGCCAGACCACGATCCACCAGCTCCAGCGCCACTTCTTTACCCAGACGGTAGAAATCATCCGTAGACGCGATCTCTTTCACCAGGTGAGGGATCACGCCTTTGCTCAGCACCAGCTGACGGGCAGTGGTTTCGTTGGTGGTCAGTGCCAGGATAGTCGCATCCGGGAAGTATTTACGCACCGCGCGAGCAGATTTACCGCCCTGGGTGGCAACCACGATCAGTGGTGCTTCCAGTTTCTCAGCCGTTTCTACAGCACCGCGGCATACTGCTTCGGTGATGCGCAGTTTGCGGCTGTCGTTGTTGTAGTCCAGACGGCTTTTCATAACGCGGTCGGTACGTTCGCAGATGGTGGCCATGATGGACACCGCTTCCAGCGGATATTTACCTTTCGCGGATTCGCCGGACAGCATAACGGCATCAGTACCGTCGAGGATGGCGTTTGCCACGTCGCCTGCTTCAGCGCGGGTTGGGCGTGGGTTTTTGATCATGGAGTCCAGCATCTGCGTTGCGGTGATAACCACTTTACGCGCGCGCACGCATTTCTCGATCATCATCTTCTGCGCGAAGATCACTTCTTCGACCGGGATTTCTACGCCCAGGTCGCCACGTGCAACCATGATGCCGTCAGACGCTTCGAGGATTTCGTCGAAGTTGTTCAGGCCTTCCTGGTTTTCAATTTTGGAGATGATCTGGATCTTCTCGCCGCCGTGGGCTTTCAGGTGCTCACGAATTTCAACCACGTCGGAGCGCTTACGGATGAAGGAGGCAGCAACGAAGTCAACGCCTTGCTCGCAACCGAAGATCAGGTCCTGTTTGTCTTTTTCAGCCAGGGCTGGCAGTGCGATGGAAACGCCCGGCAGGTTAACGCCTTTGTTTTCGCCCAGGTCGCCGTTGTTCAGCACTTTACAGATGACCTTGTTACCTTCGATCGCGGTGACTTCCATACCGATCAGACCATCGTCTACCAGCACGGTGTTACCGACGGACAGATCGCTGGTGAAGCCTTCGTAGGTCACTGCAACGATTTCGCTGTTGCCGACAACGGATTTGTCGGTGGTGAAGGTGAAAGTCTGGCCCGCTTTCAGAGAGACGTCGTTACCGCCTACCAGTTTGATGGTACGGATTTCTGGACCTTTGGTATCCAGCAGGATCGCGGCTTTTTTACCGGTCTTGCTCATTACGTTGCGCAAGTTCTGGATACGTTGACCGTGTTCTGCGTAATCGCCGTGGGAGAAGTTCAGACGCATCACGTTCATGCCGGCGTCCAGCATTTTGGTCAGCATCTCTTCAGATTCGGTTTTCGGGCCGATAGTACAAACAATTTTCGTCTTTTTCATGACAGTCTTAGTCTTTAAGTTGGGAAGGATATGGAAATCTCGCTCCGGGGGCGCACTGCCGCGGAGTCAAACCTGTGTTGCAAAAGAGTATATGACACGCACTAAGGATAGGAGACATCAAATGAGCGTGCAGAAGAAAGTGTGCCTGAGTGACAGCCCAACGAAGGAGTGGAGAAGTTGTACGTTGTTTTTTGTATTCCAAGCGCTGAAACCATTCACCAGGGATTTGGCGCGCATTATACGCTGATTTTAAGATAAAAGGAAAATGGAAACGGTGTTTCAGAAATAATCTGTGCTGTTTCTCATAATATTGTTATCAAGGCGTTAAGCCATGATGACAACTTGTGGCGGCAGGTGATGGACCTGCCGCCATTTGCTTATTTCTGCAGCGCCTGGCTGAGGTCGGCAATCAGGTCTTTGGGATCTTCAATCCCGACTGACAGACGGATCAGCTGCGGCACAATGCCGTTTGCCAGACGTTGCTCCAGCGGAATCGAGGCGTGCGTCATGCTGTAAGGTTGGCTCACCAGACTTTCCACGCCGCCCAGGCTCTCCGCGAGGGTAAACAGCTTCAGGTTGCGAATCACCTCGGTGGCGCGTTGCGCATCGCCTTTGACCACGACAGAAATCATCCCGCCGGGCAGGGCCATCTGCGTACGGGCAAGCTGATATTGCGGATGTGATTCCAGGCCGGGATAGAACACCTTTTCGACCAGAGGATGCTGATCGAGCCATTGCGCAATCGCCAGCGCGTTGGTGCTGTGCTTTTCGACCCTCAACGCAAGCGTGCGGATACCGCGCAGCGTCAGGAAGCTGCTGAACGGATCCAGTACGCCGCCCACCGCGTTTTGCAGATAGCCCAGCTTATCCGCCAGTTCCTTGTTGTCCCCGACAATCGCCAGCCCGGCCACCACGTCAGAATGGCCGTTCAGGTATTTGGTGGCGGAGTGCACCACAATGTCGAAACCCGACTCCAGCGGACGATGGATCACCGGCGACGCGAAGGTGTTATCCGCCACGCTGATGACGTTATGACGACGGGCGATTGCCGCGATGGCCGCCAGATCCGCCAGCTTCAGCAGCGGGTTGGTTGGCGTCTCGACCCACACCATGCGGGTGTCCGGGCGAATGGCGGCCTCAAGCCCGGCTAAGTCGTCCGGTTTAACCCAGCTGACCTGCAGGCCGGTGCTGCGCTTGCGCACGTTCTCGATCAGACGGTATGTGCCGCCGTATACATCATCAATAGCGACGATGTGGCTGTCTTTATCCAGCAGTTCGAGCACCGTGGAGATGGCCGCCAGACCGGAGGCAAAGGCGTAGCCGCGCGTGCCGCCTTCCAGTTCGGCAATCGCCGTTTCCAGCGCATGGCGGGTAGGGTTGCCGCTGCGGGAGTACTCATATCCGGTATGCTCCCCGGGCGCGGGTTGCGCAAAAGTCGAGGTGGCGTAAATCGGCGGCATGACGGCGCCGTGCTGGTCGTTAAACTCGCCGCTGTGGACGCTGAGGGTGGCCAGATTTTTCATCATTAATTCCTTTATTGCTGAAGACGGTTGCGCCAGGCGGTCAGAACGTCGCTGCGCGTAATCAGACCGAGAAAACGGTCGTTGTCATTAATCACGGCCACCAGACCGCGGTCGAAGATGGCGTTCAGGGCGCTTTCCGGGGCGTGTTTATCCAGGAACTCCACCTGACGCGTCATGGCTGCCGTCACCGGAAGCGCGAAGCGATCGCCGTCGCCGCCGATGTGCCGCAGGAGATCCCACTCGTCGATAATGCCCACCACCTTGCCGTTCTCCAGCACCGGCAACTGGGAGATGTCATACAGGCGCATCCGTGCCAGGACGGTGGAGAGCGTGTCGTCCGGGGCGGCGGTGACGGTGGCGCCTTCATCGTGGCGCAGGGCAATGTAGTCAGAGAGATCGCCGGCCTGGGGGCGCGTGATGAGTCCCTGCTGTCGCATCCAGTCGTCGTTGAACATCTTCGAGAGATATTTATTGCCGCTGTCACAGGCGAAGGTCACCACGCGCTTCGGCGCGGTCTGCGCCTGGCAATACTTCAGCGCGGCCGCCAGCAGCGTGCCGCTGGAGGAGCCCGCCAGAATGCCTTCCGTTTTCAGCAGCTCGCGCGCGGTGATAAACGCTTCCCGGTCGGTGATACGCCAGGCGCGATTCACCCCTTCAATGTGGGCCAGCGGCGGAATAAAGTCTTCGCCAATACCCTCAACCAGCCAGGAGCCCGCATCGTGGTAGCGTCCGGTCTCCACCTGGTCGGCCAGAACGGAACCGGCCGGATCAGCCAGGACAAACTCCGTGTGTGGAGAGTGCTCGGCGAACCACGCCTGCAGGCCGCCCAGCGTGCCGCCTGAGCCGACGCCCACCACGATGGCATCGATTTTGCCGTCAAGCTGCTCATACAGTTCCGGCGCCGTGGTGGTGCGGTGCGCCAGCGGGTTGGCTTCGTTATTGAACTGGTCGATGTAAAACGCGCCGGGCAGTTCGTTCGCCAGACGCTGGGCGTAATCCTGGTAATAGGCAGGATGGCCCTTGTTGACGTCGGAGCGGGTCAGTACCACCTGGGCACCCAGCGCGCGCAGGTGGAAAATCTTCTCGCGGCTCATTTTGTCCGGCACCACCAGGATCAGCGAGTAGCCTTTCTGGGCGGCGATCAGGGCCAGACCGAGGCCGGTATTGCCCGCCGTGGCCTCAATAATCGTGCCGCCCGGCTGCAGCTGCCCGGTGCGTTCCGCTTCGTTAATCATCGACAGCGCAACGCGATCCTTAATCGAACCGCCCGGATTCTGGTTCTCCAGCTTCAGGAACAGCGAGCAGGGACCGGTATCAAGCTTATGCAGCTGGATCAGCGGGGTACGACCAATCAGTTCAGTGACGGAGTGATAAATCGTCATGATGTTTTCCTTTCTGGATGTCATGACGGGATGATAGGGCGGTGAAATTTTCTCAATAAAGAACCATTCACTGCTCTTTAGATCAGAAAGGAATATAAATGTCATTTTTGGAAGTCAGGACAGCAAGACGTAAAGTTGTCTGGATGTGAGGATGGCTATATTGGCATGAAATGCTGAAAAAATGACCGTTTTTCGCAGGCATTCGCCAGCAGATATGCATCCGGCAGATAATCATTGTTGAAATTGGTCTAAATGCATCCTACCCGGTAAATCCGCTGTTTATTTCCGAAAGTTATAACAAATTCTTTTTTGTTCATTTAAAAGCTGATAACGCCTGTTTACTATCGTTTGGACATCCATACTGCTAAACCGCCATGGGCGGCACGGATAACGAATAAGAATGATTGTACTGAGCAATATTTCGAAGGTTTTTGACAACGGAAAGGTGGCACTCACAGCCGTTGATAACGTCAATTTGACGATAGCACAGGGACAGATATACGGGATTATCGGTTACAGCGGGGCAGGTAAAAGCACGCTGATTCGTCTGCTCAACGGCCTGGAAAAACCCAGCGCCGGTAGCGTCACCATTAATGGACAGGACATTTCGGCGGCAAAAGGTGAAGCGCTGCGTCAGGCGCGCCTGAAAATCAGCATGGTGTTTCAGCACTTCAACCTGCTGTGGTCGCGCACGGTCAGCGAGAATATTGCGTTCTCGATGCAGATTGCCGGCGTGCCGAAAGCAAAAATCACCGCCCGCGTCGCCGAGCTGGTGGAGCTGGTCGGCCTGAAAGGTCGCGAGCATGCCTACCCGTCTCAGCTCAGTGGCGGCCAGAAACAGCGCGTCGGCATCGCCCGCGCGCTGGCCAATAACCCAGACGTGCTGCTCTGCGATGAAGCCACCTCCGCGCTTGACCCGCAGACCACCGATCAGATCCTCGATCTGCTGCTGGATATTAACCGCCGGTTCAAATTGACCATCGTGCTGATCACGCACGAGATGCATGTGGTGCGCAAAATCTGCGACCGCGTGGCGGTGATGGAGAACGGTAAAGTCGTGGAAGAGGGCGACGTGCTGAGCGTCTTTACCCATCCGCAGCAGCCGATTACGCAGCAGTTTGTCCGTCAGGTGAGCCAGTACGCTGAAGAAGAAACGTTCAATACCGAACTGGCAAACGATCTGGAAGGTACGGTCATCAGACTGACCTTTACCGGGCACAGCACGCATAAGCCGATCGTGGGTGAACTGACCCTGCGCTATGGCCTGCCGTTTAACATCCTGCACGGGAAAATGACGCAAACCGCCCACGGCGTGTTTGGCCAGCTCTGGGTACATGTAGTGGCATCCGATGAACAACTGAACAATATCCTCGCCGACCTGAAGCACAGCGATATTGAAGGCGAGGTGATTAAACATGGCTGAGGATCTCTTTCCGCATCTCAAGTGGGACCAGCTCTGGGCGGCGACGCTGGAGACGCTGTACATGACCGCGCTGTCCGGCGTGGCGACTTTTGTACTGGGTATCGTGCTGGGTCTGGCGCTGTTTTTAACCGCACGCGGCGGGCTGTTCCACAACCGCACGGTCTACAGCGTCATTTCGATTGTGGTGAACGTGTTCCGCTCGATTCCGTTCATCATTCTGATTGTCCTGCTGATCCCGTTCACCAAGACCGTCGTCGGCACCATCCTTGGTGCCAACGCGGCGCTGCCGGCGCTGATTGTGGGTGCCGCACCGTTCTACGCACGCCTGGTGGAGATCGCCCTGCGTGAAGTGGATAAAGGCGTTATAGAAGCAACGCGCTCGATGGGCGCACGACTGAGCACGTTAGTGTTTCGGGTTTTACTGCCGGAATCATCACCTGCACTGGTATCAGGTATTACGGTGACGCTCATTGCGCTGGTGAGCTACAGCGCAATGGCGGGGGTGATTGGCGCCGGTGGGTTGGGAAATCTGGCTTATCTGGAAGGATTCCAGCGCAACCATGGTGACGTCACGCTGGTGGCAACGGTGACCATTTTAATCATCGTTTTCATTATCCAGTTCTGCGGCGATGTCATTACTTCACTGTTAGATAAACGCTAATAAATACACACAGGAACCACATCATGAAAAAGACACTGACACTGATCGCCGCTGCAACTCTGAGCGCCCTGAGCTTCGCTTCCTGGGCTGACACCCTGACCGTGGGCGCATCCAACACGCCGCACGCCGAAATTCTGGAGCAGGCAAAGCCGATTCTGGCGAAGCAGGGGATCGACCTGGAGATTAAACCGTTCCAGGACTACATTCTGCCGAACACCGCGCTGGCGGGTCATGACATCGACGCGAACTATTTCCAGCACATTCCTTACCTGAACAGCGTGCTGAAAGATCATGCGGGCGATAAAGACTACGATTTTGTCAGTGCGGGCGCGATCCACATTGAGCCAATCGGCATCTACTCCAAAAAATACAAGTCGCTGAAAGACCTGCCGGAAGGCGGCAAAATCATCATGCGTGACGCGGTTTCTGAAGAGGGGCGTATTCTCTCTATCTTCGAAAAAGAGGGCGTGATCAAGCTGAAGCCGGGCATCGATAAAGTGACCGCACGCATCAGCGATATCGTCGAGAACCCGAAAAAGCTGAAGTTCACGCCTAACGTTGAAGCGTCTCTGCTGCCGCAGATGTACAACAACAACGAAGGCGACGCGGTGGTGATTAACGCCAACTATGCGATTGACGCGGGTCTGGATCCGGTTCACGACCCGATTGCGGTTGAGAGCGGTGAAAACAACCCGTATGCCAACATCATCACCGTGCATCGCGGTGACGAGAAGAAGAAAGACATCGTCGCGCTGGTGAACGTGCTGCACTCAAAAGAGATTCAGGACTGGATCCGCACCAAGTACAAAGGCGCGGTCATTCCAGTAAATAACTAATTTACTGATTTTACAGATGAAGCCCGGCGAGTCTCTCGCCGGGCTTCTTTTTTGTATCCGGCTGGAGAATCATTTAAGCTCAACGTTTAACAGGCAATGGAGTGATGACGATGGGTAACGTGACCAAAGATGAAGCGCTGTACCAGGAGATGTGCCGGGTGGTCGGGAAGGTGGTACTTGAGATGCGTGATTTAGGGCAGGAGCCAAAGCATATTGTCATTGCCGGAGTCCTGCGTACCGCGCTGGCGAACCAGCGCGTGAAACGCAGTGAATTGACTACCGAAGCGATGGAAACGGTGGTTAAAGCGCTGGCCGGGTAAGACGCCAGCGCTTCGCAAGCTGCTCAAGCGAGCAGCAGAGCAGGTAGTAGACCACGCCCGTAAAGATAAAAATGGCCGCCGGGTAGATTTGCACCCGGTTGTTGACCTGTCCCGCCACCGTGGTCAGTTCCGGGACGTTCACGATAAACGCCAACGACGTATCCTTCAGCAGGCTGATAAAAATCCCCACCAGCGACGGCAGAATGTTCCTCAGCGCCTGCGGCAGCAGCACGCGCCACAGGGTTTGCTGCGTGCTGAATCCCTGTGACAGTGCGGCTTCGTACTGCCCGGACGGTAGCGCATTAAGTCCGGCCAGTACCGAGTGCATTACGGTAGCCGCCGTAAACCAGGCCAGCGCCAGCGTGACGGTCAGCGCCCCCGGCAGATCGCCCCCGGTAATGAGCGGCAGGAGATACCACATCCAGAAAATTACGAAGATGAGCGGGATACCGCGAATCAGCTCTGCCCACAAAAAGAGGGTCTTGCGCACGAGCCCGGTAAAGCGCCAGGCCAGACACGCGAGCACTATCCCACCGGGCAGAGCAATGACGGCGGCCCCAATCGCCATCATCAACGAGAGCAACACGCCCCCCGGTTCACCCGTTGCCGCGCGTCCCCACAGCAGATAATCGAGGTTATCGGTGATGACATTAAGTCCGGCAATCATGTTTTTCACTCCCTGAGGTGGCGACGTTTGGGCGTTTACGTTTCGCTTCAGGTCCAATGCGAACCAGCACCATCCCCATGACCAGGCCGGTCAGCAGATAGAGTGCGGTTCCGAAGGTAAATGCTTCCAGCGCGTGCGCGTTATAGCTCTCAATCTGCCTGACCTGATAGGTCAGCTCGGCGAAGCCAATCCCGCTGGCGAGCGAGGAGAGCTTCATCAGATTAAGGTACTGGCCAACGACCGGCTGCCAGGCGTTGGCCAGCCCCTGCGGCAGCAGGATGTAGCGAAACAGGCGCCACGCGGAGAATCCCTGAGCGAGCGCTGCCTCCCGCTGTCCGGCAGGCACGGAACGTAAGCCCGACTCCACCTCTTCAATTAAAAACGCCGAGGTAAAGACACCCAACCCCCAGGCAGAACATAAAAATTCGGGCGTAAACCACCAGACGTTGCCGGGCAGAATTGACCAGCTGTGATCCGCGTTCACCGCGTCGCGGAACGCCTGCGGTAGACCGTTCCAGGCGGCAAAATACCAGAACAGCAGCTGCACCAGCAGCGGCGTATTGCGAAACAGCGACACCCAGCTGCTGACGACCGCGTTCCCGAGGCGTCCACCGGAAAGGCGCAGAAGCATAAAGAGCAATGCGAGCAGGCTGGCCAGCATCATCCCGGCAAGCGTTACCCACAGGGTGGTGAGGAATCCGGAGAGTATCCACTGCAGAGGCTGTCCGGTCAGTACCCCCTGCCAGTCGAGCGCGGGCATTACAGATGCTCCTGATGCAGCGGGTTGAGCACCTTTTGCAGGAACCGCTGCGCGCGCGGATGCGAGGGCCGACTGAAAAATTGCGCCGGCGGCGCAATTTCCAGAATTTGCCCCCCGTCGATAAAGACGACTCTGTCGGCTATCTCCCGGGCAAACTGCATCTCATGGGTTACGACAATCATCGTGATCCCGCTGTGGGCGAGGGCCTTCATCACAAACAGCACTTCACCAATCATCTCCGGATCCAGCGCCGAGGTGGGTTCATCGAACAGGATGATTTGGGGTGAAGAGGCCAGGGCACGGGCAATCGCGACGCGCTGCTGCTGCCCGCCGGAAAGCTCTGCCGGGAAATGGTGGGCTTTTTCCAGCATTCCGACCTTCTCCAACAGGGCCAGCGCGCGCGCCTGGGCAGGCTGCGGCTTCCAGCCGTGAACGTGCTCCAGTGCCAGGGTGATGTTCTGGCTGGCGGTGAGATGGGCGTAAAGATTGAACTGCTGGAACACAAACCCCACGCGGCTGCGCAGCTGACGCAGCCCGGTACCGGAGAGCTTTCCGGTAGGCTTGTTATCGACCAGAATCTCCCCGCCGCTAAGGGTTTCAAGCTGGTTGATGAGACGAATCAGGGTGGATTTACCGGAACCCGACGGGCCGAGGATGGCGACCACTTCACCGGGGGTGATGGTGAGATTAATGTCGTTTAAAACCTGATGGTCACCGTAGCGTTTGTCCACATGACGAAACTCGACGCTGGCCTGTTCCAGATGTGAAAAATCCGCGGCACCGGCCGCGGAGTGTGAAAATAAACCTGAGAGCATAATTATCTGGCTTCTATTTTAAAGGCGCGAGGCTGCGGGGCAGGCGTGTTTGGGCCAAACCAGACATCGTAGATTTTTGCTGCCTGACCGTTCTTCTCGAGATTAACCAGCTCGTCGTTAACGGCCTTCAGCAGCGCCGTTTCACCTTTCTTCACCCCAACGCCAATCTCTTCTTTGCTCAGCAGGTCGGGCAGGATTTTGAAGTTCGCTTTGTCCGGCGCCTGCGCCAGCAGACCGGCCAGAATGGTGCTGTCCTGGGTAATGGCCTGGACGTTACCATTGCGCAGTGCGGTCAACGCCAGGGGAATGTCGTCATAAGAGAGGACGCGGGACTGCGGGAAACGCTGGTGCAGCGCCTGCTCGCCCGTCGTGCCTTTGACCGCGCCAATGCGCGCCCGGCTATAGTCATCGAGCTTGTCCGGGGATTTCACCGGAACGAGGAACTGCTGGCCGGTGACGAAGTAAGGCGTCGAGAAATCAATCACCTGCGCGCGTTCCGGGGTGATGGTGATATCTGCCACGATCAGGTCTGCTTTCCCGGACTGCAGCAGCGGAATACGGTTGGCCGGATTGGTGGCAACCAGTTCAAGCTTCACGCCGAGCGATTTTGCCAGCGCTTTGGCGAAGTCCACGTCGTAACCCACGATCTCGTGCGTTTTGGCATCAATCGAGCCAAACGGCGGGTTGGCGTCAAACGTGGCCACTTTCACCACCCCTGCGGCCTTAATATCCGCCAGCTGATCGGCCTGTGCCTGCGCTGAAAGCAGGCTCCCCGCCGCCAGTAATCCCAGAACCAGTGTCCGTTTGGTAAACCCTTTCATGTTTGCTGCCATAGTCATACGCCATCCCGTTGTTTTTGTTTTACCCCGCTACGCTCCCATAAGCGAAAGCTATCGCCAAATAAGAAATCGTTCTTTGCTTTGAGCAAAAAAGCATTAGTGAACAAGGTGTTAATGAAGCGTGAAAAGAACGGGAGGCTATTTGCAAATCCTGCACATGGACAGTGGATTTTGGTATTTCACCCGCGCGGCATTTGAGTGCTTAACTGAGGTCAGACACGGCGAGAGAGGGTAAGGCGATGAAAAAGTGGATCAGCACGTTACGGCGGTTTTTTGCGACCCGACCAGTGAATGCGGAGAACAGCGCGCAACGTGTTCTTGAGTCAATACTGCCTGTCGCCAGCCTGTATGGCGTAGACGTTGCCAACATTGACCCGGAGTGGTTCCATGATAAAACGTCACGCTGAACTGCGCCGCACGCGCGAAACGTACTGGAACGAGGTGTGCGTGACGTTTAACGAGTGAAATAAAAAAGCACCGGTTTCCCGGTGCTTTTTTATTAGATCTTGCAGGCGTCGCCGCAGTCGTCGTCGGCGACAATCGCCTGCGCTTTTTTATCCGCGTCGTCCAGACGTTCCGCATTACGCTCTTCTGCTTCATCCAGACCGTTAAAGACTAAATTATCGAGATCAATTTCCATGTTGCACCTGCTCTGTTCAGTTTTCGATACTGGCACAGTATAGGGTAAAAAAAGCCAGCAATGTACCTCGCAGCACATAAGGATAATCCCTGCCATACTCAGTGCTTTATCGCTGAGGAGAGCACATGATTACACTCTGTAAAACCTGCGGAACGGCTTACGATACACAGCCTGAGAAATGCCCGATCTGCGAGGATGAACGCCAGTATGTCCCCAGCACGGGGCAGGCGTGGACCGATCTCGATACCGTCACCGCCACGCATAGCAACAAATGGCAGCAGCTGGAGCCGCGATTGTTTGGGATCAAAACGGTCCCGGCGTTTGCGATCAACCAGCGGGCGCTGCTGCTGCAAACGCCCCACGGCAATATTCTCTGGGACTGTATCGCCAACCTCGACCCCGCAACCAAAACGCTCATTACCGCCCTCGGCGGCATCAGCGCGATTGCGATTTCACATCCGCACTATTACACCACGATGCAGGAGTGGGCTGCGGCGTTTGATGCGCCGGTGTACCTGCACGCCAGCGACAGCGAGTGGGTGATGCGCGACAGCCCGGCCATTCATTTCTGGGAGGGGGATGCGCTGGAGATTTTCCCGTCAGTCACCTTGCTGCGTCTGGGGGGGCATTTTGCCGGGGGAACGGTGCTGCACTGGCAGGAGGGGGACGGGGTACTGCTGGCGGGCGATATTCTGCAGGTCACGCCGGGTAAAGACGCCGTCTCGTTTATGTGGAGCTACCCGAACTATCTTCCGCTGCCGGCCCGCACCGTGGCGTCGGTCGTGAATCATCTGGAAGGCAGAACGTTTGAACGTCTGTACGGCGCGTTCGAAGGGCAGAACATCCTCGCTAACGCGGACGAAATTGTGCAGCGCTCGGGCCAGAAATATATTGCTTGTCTGAAGTAAACCACGATGGGTAAACTTTACGAGTGTGATCTCGATCATACCTAAACTAAAACAGATAAAAGAGACATTGCTATGCAACATATCATTGAAGGTTTTCTCAGCTTTCAAAAAGAGATTTTCCCGCAACGTAAAGAACTCTTCCGCAGTTTAGCGTCCAGCCAGAATCCCAAAGCGCTGTTCATCTCATGCTCCGACAGCCGTCTGGTCCCGGAACTTGTCACCCAGCAAGAGCCAGGACAACTCTTTGTCATTCGTAATGCTGGCAACATCGTGCCGCCGTTCGGACCGGAGCCTGGCGGTGTGTCCGCTACCATCGAATACGCCGTCGTGGCGCTGGGCGTCACGGATATCGTGATTTGTGGTCACTCCAACTGTGGCGCGATGAAGGCGATTGCCGATAACGCGAACCTGGAGCCGATGCCTGCCGTGTCACACTGGCTGCGCTATTCCGACGCGGCGAAAGCCGTGGTGGAAAAAAAAACCTGGGATAAGCCGATCGATAAGGTCAATGCGATGGTGCAGGAGAACGTGTTTGCGCAACTGAGCAACATTAAGACCCATCCTTCCGTCGCGGTGGGCCTGCGTAATAACTCCATCCGACTGCACGGCTGGGTGTACGACATTGAAAGCGGCGAAATCCTCGCCCTGAATAAAGAGACGAAAACCTTCGTTTCGCTGTCGGAAAACCCGGAAGTCTTCTTCGAGTAATCCGCGACAGCAGGGCACGGATGCCCTGTCAGTTTTCAAAATAGGGCAATCTCCGCCGCACCCCCGACGCGGGTTTTTCCGCCGCTTGCGCCATCGCCTCTGCAATCTCTGCACACTCCGCCAGCCCCTGAACGAAGGGACGATCGTGCATCAGCCAAGGTATCGCACCGAAGGTGATGCGCCCGCGAACGGTGTCAGGCGCTTTTAAGGTGTAATCCTCGCCGATATCGGGTATCTCATCGCCGGTCGCTTCCAGCTGTTTTCGCAGCGTCGGGAAGGGCAGATCTTTCGTTTTGAGCGGCCTTTGCCCGCGCGCATCAATAAAAACGTCGAAGCGGTAAACGGTCTCTTGTGTGGTTATCACCGTTCGATCGCTGCCAACGTCGAGCGTGTAGTCGTCACCGAGCGCGGCCACGCTGATGATGCCGGCTTCGCGAAGTGCGAGCAGCCTGCGGATAGACTGCGGAGGGATGGCGGCATAGTTGTCGATAAATACCCGAGCCAGCCCCTGTTTGAAGCGTTCAACGTCTCGATCGCTGAGATGGGGAACGATCTCCTGAACCACTTCATGCAGCCGAAGCACGGTATAGCGCCAGGCCACGGTACGGCGTTCGCGTTTATTTTTCTCAACTTCTTTCAGGTTATCTTCCGCCCAGGTAAAGGGTCCGTGCCGTTTACGATCCTCAAACCAGGCCTCACGAAGGGTGTCCGCATTCAGCGTATGCAGAGACATTTTTTCGCACCACGCCGGATCGGCAAGCTGAAGCTCTTTGACCATCAGGACAAAGATACGATCGAGCAGGCCATCCGGTCCTTTGGCAATCTCGCTTTCTAACACGCGTTCGGTCAATATCGACAGCGGCTCGTAAGGAATAGGGCAGTAAAAATCGGCTTCCGGCAGAATGCCCGTCCGGGACATCAGGACAATCTTCAGCGCCTCGCTGCCTTTATTTAGCACAAATTTATCATCGCGAAACGCACCGTGCTGCATTACGACCGCCATGGCCGCGTCGAGACCGCTTAACGATGTCCCCATAATACCGACGCGACAGGGCGGAATACTGGCGTCCATCAGACCGGACCACGGGCTGGGGAAGAACGTGCGCGTGGCTTCATCCTCCTCTGGCCAGACGTGGCCGGTGGCGATAACCGCAAGGTCGAAGCGTTCAGGAAAGGCGCTGCCGTTGACGGAAAGCGTAACGCCTTCTTTCGAGGGCACGATATCGGTGACCTGGGCGGATTTATGGACATCAACCTGAAATCCCCGTTTTTCCGCCTCTTTTACGATGGACCGAAAGCTGTCGCGGAAATACTCACCCAGCAGGAGCCGGGGCAGGAACTGTCGGTCATGCAGGCGGGCTTTATCAACCTTAAAGCGTGCCAGATGGGCTTCGCTCTGGCCTTTGAGCCAGTCGAGGTAGGTCATAAAAATGGGCGGGATTTCAATACTTGCGATATTTGCCAGCATCAGACGAGAGTTATCGTCGTCGTTATAGGGCATACCCACGCCCGCTTCATCACTTTGTTCAAAGACGGAGACCGAAAGCGGCTGCGGGTTTTTAAGAAGGGCGTAAAAGGTATAAATCCCTGTTGGGCCGGAACCGATAATGGCGATTTTCTTCATCGACGGTTGTCCTCTCTTTTTTCCATGAGAAAAGCGTAGCAGGAGAACAGTAATGAAAATGAAGGATTAGGAAAATTCAGGCTATCAGAAGAGGATTTGCACCATTTCAGGACTGAAATGGTGCGTCCGAGTGGACTCGAACCACCGACCCCCACCATGTCAAGGTGGTGCTCTAACCAACTGAGCTACGGACGCAGAATGGTGCGTTCAATTGGACTCGAACCAACGACCCCCACCATGTCAAGGTGGTGCTCTAACCAACTGAGCTATGAACGCAACGTGTTGTCGGTGACAACGGGGACGAATATTAGCGGCACAGCACCGAGGTGGCAAGAGGGAAAATGCAATTTTCTCTCTGATTTCACGCGATTGCTGTATTACCGCGCAAAGTGAAGAGAAAGTAGCCGCCGGGTGGCGGCTAATGCGTATTTAACGGGCAGCGCGTTGCAAAATGATCGTTGATGGCTGACGCTGCAGGAAGCGCATGCGCATCATCATCATAATCGCCGCCGACGTCAGGCCGATGATAAAGCCCATCCAGAACCCCGCCGGTCCCATGCGGTCAACCACAAGGTCGGTCAGGGCCAGAATATAACCACACGGCAGACCCAGCACCCAGTAGGCGATGAAAGTGATAAAGAAAATGGAGCGCGTGTCTTTATAACCGCGCAGCACGCCGCTGCCAATCACCTGGATGGAGTCCGAAATCTGGTAAATCGCAGCCAGCAGCATCAGGTGCGATGCCAGCGTAACGACTTCCGGATTGTCGTTATAGAGCAGGGCAATCTGCTCGCGCAGCGCCACGGTGAAAAGCGCTGTGCAAATGGCCATGCAGACGCCGACGCCCAGTCCGGTCCGCGCGGCGGTTTGCGCATCGAGCGTCGAACCTTGTCCCAGGCGGAAGCCCACGCGAATCGTCACCGCCGCGGCCAGCGACATTGGCAGGACGAACATCAGGGAGCTGAAGTTCAGCGCAATCTGGTGCCCGGCCACGTTCACAATGCCCAGCGGGGAGACCAGCAGGGCAACCACGGCAAACAGGGTCACCTCAAAGAACAGCGCAAGGGCAATCGGCAACCCTAACTGCACCAGACGCGTCATGATGCTCCAGTCCGGCGTGCTGAATCTGTTCTCGTTGCGAATGTCGCGCATGGAGCGGGCGTGCTTCACGAAGGTAAGCATCGAGAAGAACATCACCCAGTAAACGGCTGCTGTCGCCACGCCGCAGCCGACGCCGCCCAGCTCCGGCATCCCGAAATGACCGTAGATAAAGATATAGTTAACCGGGATGTTGACCAGCAGCCCGATAAAACCCATCACCATCCCGGGCTTGGTTTTCGCCAGGCCTTCACACTGGTTACGCGCCACCTGGAAAAAGAGGTAGCCCGGCGCGCCCCAGAGCAGCGCGCGCAGATAGCCCACGGCTTTATCCGCCAGGGCCGGGTCAATGTTATGCATAGCGCGGATGATATGGCCCGCGTTCCAGAGCACGACCATGATCAGCACGGAGACAAACCCTGCCAGCCAGAACCCCTGACGGACCTGATGGGCAATGCGCTCGCGACGACCCGAGCCATTGAGCTGAGCGATAACAGGCGTGAGCGCGAGCAGCAGACCGTGGCCGAACAGGATGGCCGGAAGCCAGATTGACGTGCCGATAGCCACGGCCGCCATGTCGGTGGCGCTGTAGCCACCTGCCATTACCGTATCCACAAATCCCATTGCGGTCTGGGCCACTTGCGCGACGATCACTGGTATAGCCAGTGCCAATAGCTGGCGCGCTTCATTCATGTACTTCTGCACGTGAACACCTTTATTTTGTAGTTATTTGAGAGACTAAAAAAGCCGCCGAAACGGGCAGCAAGAAGAAAATGCAGGGGGGTGCCAGCTATTGTAGCGGGCTTTAGCTATTTATCTAGTGAAAAAATCGCCAGAAAATGCGCTCCGCTGGCAACCTGTTTTTCCAACTGTTATTGTGGAGGGATTAAACGGTGTCATCACCGTCCGGAAAAAACAGGAGTTGTAAGCATGTTTACTGGTATTGTGCAGGGCACCGCCAAAGTGGTGTCCATTGATGAAAAACCTAATTTCCGTACTCATGTTGTTGAGCTGCCGGAATATATGCTTGAGGGCATTGAAACCGGTGCGTCGATTGCGCATAACGGCTGCTGCCTGACCGTGACCGAAATTAACGGCAACCAGATTAGCTTTGATTTAATGAAAGAGACGCTGCGCATCACCAACCTGGGCGAGCTGGCTGTGGGCGATACCGTCAACGTTGAACGCGCGGCGAAGTTCAGCGATGAGATTGGCGGCCACCTGATGTCCGGCCACATCATGACCACCGCTGAAGTGGCAAAAATCGTGACCTCGGAAAATAACCGTCAAATCTGGTTTAAAATGCAGGATCCGTCATTAATGAAATACATCCTCTATAAAGGATTTATTGGCATCGATGGGATTAGCCTGACGGTGGGGGAAGTGACGCCAACGCGTTTTTGCGTGCATTTAATTCCTGAAACGCTGCAGCGCACCACGCTGGGCGCCAAAAAACTGGGGCATCGCGTGAATATCGAAATCGATCCGCAAACCCAGGCGGTGGTGGATACGGTTGAGCGCGTGCTGGCAGCAAAAGAAGCCGCAATAATAAAGGCCACTGAAGAAGAATAAAAAATAACCCCGGATATCCGGGGTTATTTTTTAGCGTGCGACACGCAGTCCGTGTTCAATCCCCCGGCTGAATACCACCTGCCAGAGCTGAATATCCCGTGCGCGAAACGCCCCCGCGCAGGCATTCAGATAATAGCTAAACATCCGCTTGAATCGCTCAGAATAGTTGTCCGCAATCTCAGGCCAGGTCTCCTGAAAACGCGCATGCCATGCCATCAACGTGGTGTCGTAATCCGCGCCAAAGTTATGCCAGTCTTCCATCACAAAATGGGATTCACTGGCGTTGGCAATCTGGCGAACGGACGGTAAACAGCCATTCGGAAAGATGTATTTATTGATCCACGGGTCAACGTTATTGTCGGTCCGCTTAGAGCCTATGGTGTGCAGCAGGAAGATGCCGTCCGGTTTCAGATTACGATCCACCACCTCAAAATAGGTGTCGTAGTTTTTCGGCCCGACGTGCTCGAACATGCCGACGGAAACGACCCGGTCAAACTGTTCATTCAGATCACGGTAATCCTGCAGCCGGATATCCACATCGAGACCCTGACAGCGCTCCCGCGCCATTTTTTGCTGTTCCGCTGAAATCGTGACGCCCACTACGCTGACGCCATAGTGCTTCGCCATAAAATACGCCAGCCCACCCCAGCCGCAGCCGATATCCAGCACGCGCATGCCGGGCTGTAGCTGCAGCTTCTCGCTAATCAGACGCAGCTTTGCCTGCTGCGCTTCCTCAAGCGTCGACGCATCTTTCCAGTAGGCGCAGGAGTACTGCATGAACGGGTCCAGCATGCGGCTGAACAGGTCATTGCCGAGATCGTAATGCTCTTTGCCGACAATCCACGCGCGTTTTTTACTTTGCAGATTGAACAGTCGGGCAGAGGCGATACGCAGGGTGTCTTTCAGATTGCGTGGGAGTTGGTTTTCCAGACCGGCACGCAGCACGCTGGCAAAAAAGGTATCCAGACGTTCGCACTCCCACCAGCCGTCCATATAGCTTTCTCCCAGGCCTAACGATCCCTCCCGCAATACGCGTTTAAAAAAGTCGGGATGTTTAACCTGAGGATCGGATGGCGATGATCCATTGATAGTGATGCCTGCTCGACCTAACAGTTCACTGACGATCCGGGACCAGTTATCGTCCGGAACGCTGACTTCTTCTATACACGATGAACTCATAGCTTCTCCATCACCCTGATGTGATCAGAACCTTCAAACAGCGTAGACGCTTTTTTTGGTTTGTGAGAAATCTCACGGTAAATACCGCGAGGCTAATATCCGACGTAGAACAGAGGAAGGGAGATAACCCTTGCCGAAATGCCTTCCATGGTAAAACGGGAGCGCTCCGGCTCCCGTTAACACTTAATATTTATCGTATTTAATCGAACCAAATTTAGTATAGGCCTCAAAATTTGGTGATTCAATAGAAAATTGTTAGCAACCTAATCACTGAAATGTAACATGATTTCTGGCGCAATCAGGCATGCGAGGTTTCCACCTGAGCGCCGCTATCCTGCTCACGTTGCGCGGAGGCCTGCATGCGATAGCCCATCACCGCCAGCGCAACGGTGACCAGCATCACGCTGGTGGTGGTTAACAGTGGCGTCGCAATCAGCGCCGAGACCACCAGACTTGCCAGGAAGCACAGACCCAGCTGCAGGGTATTTTGCAGCGCGGCGGCGCGGCCTGTCGCCTGCGGGAACGGACGCAACGCTTGGGCTACAACAATCGGGTAAATCGCCCCGTTCGCCACGGCCATCACGCAGAAGGGGATCAAAATTTCAGCCAGGCCCGCGCCCGGAATAAACCCGACGGCCCAGGTGCCGATGACGCTCAGCGCATACAGCACCAGCAGCCATGGCAGCATTTGCTGACCTTCCCATTTTTGCAGCGCCGCGCGACAGCCGTACCCGCCCACCAGGAAGGCGATAGTCTGCGGAACATAGCTCAAACCGATGGCCGCCGGGCTGTAGCTCATATCGTGCAGAATGAACGGCGAGCCGGTAAGCCACGCGAAGAAGCTGGCCGAACAGGCGGCGTAAATCAGGACATTGCCGCGATACGCTTTGGCGCTCAGCAGGGAGGTGAAGGTAATCGGCTTCGCATCCGCATGCGCCTCTTTTTTATGCGCGGGCTTAAGGGCAAACGCCGGCAGCATCAGTACCAGCGTGATGGCAAACAGCGTGGCAAAAATGGCCTGCCAGTCAAAGTGCGCGAGGATCCAGCTGCCCAGCAGCGGAGCCAGGGCAGGGGAAAGACCCACCAGCGGCATAATGGTGGCGAAAATACGGTTTGTGCGGTTAGCCGGATAGTAGTCGGTCACCAGCGCCTGCCAGGTCACCGCCGCAGCACAGACGCCCACGGCCTGAATAAAGCGCAGCACCAGCAGCCAGGTGGCATCGCGCACCCACAGCATCCCCAGGCAGCCCACGGCAAAAATGGCCAGACCCAGCAGCAGTACCGGTTTACGACCAAAGCGATCCGAGAGCGGTCCCCACAGCAGCTGCGCGAAAGCGAAACCGGCAAGGAACAGGCTCAGGCTGGCGCTGATGGCCGCCGCAGGGGTTTGCAGGTCTTCCTGCATCGCGGCAAACGCGGGCAGGTACATGTCGGTGGCCAAAAAGCCCAGCACGCTTAAGCCGCCGAGCCAGACTAAAAATCCTTTCCTGGGTTGCATTCTCTTATTCTCCTGAGGAGGCAGGTGTACGTTGGCGGAGAGTGTAGGGAGTGCAAAGCGGCTTGTGAAACGCTAATATTTGGCGGGTGCATTCAAATTTTTTGCAGGCAGAAAATGTGGTCAGATTATTCTCTTGAAGTGGTCGATGCTGTTGCACGTAACGGCAGCTTTAGCGGTGCAGCGCAGGAGCTGCACCGCGTCCCTTCGGCCATCAGCTACACGGTGCGTCAGCTGGAGGAGTGGCTGGCGGTTCCGCTGTTTGAGCGGCGCCATCGTGATGTGGAATTAACGCCCGCAGGGGCGTGGTTTTTGAAGGAAGGGCGTTCTGTTATCAAAAAAATGCAGATCACCCGCGAACAGTGTCAGCAGATCGCTAACGGCTGGCGGGGGCATCTTTCCATCGCGGTGGATAACATCGTTAAGCCGGAACGTACCCGGCAGATGATCGTCGATTTCTATCGTCATTTTTCAGATGTCGAGCTGCGGGTCTCGCAGGAGGTGTTCAACGGCGTCTGGGATGCGCTGGCGGACGGCAGGGCAGAGATGGCAATCGGGGCCACGCAGGCGATCCCGGTCGGGGGACGTTACGCCTTTCGCGATATGGGCATGCTGAGCTGGAAGTGCGTGGTGGCAAGCGATCATCCGCTGGCGGTGATGGAGGGGCCGCTCAGCGATGATACGCTGCGCAACTGGCCGTCGCTGGTGCTGGAGGATACCTCCCGTTCATTGCCGAAGCGTATCACCTGGCTTCTGGACAACCAGCGGCGGGTGGTGGCCCCTGACTGGGAATCGTCGGCGACGTGCCTCAGCGCCGGACTGTGCGTCGCGATGGTGCCCGTTCATTTCGCGCGTCCGCGCATCGATACCGGAGAGTGGGTTGAGCTGACGCTGGAGAATCCGTTCCCGGATGCGGCCTGCTGCCTGACCTGGCAGCAAAGTGATGTCTCGCCTGCGATGGCCTGGCTGCTGGATTATCTGGGAGACAGCGAAACGCTAAACCGGGAATGGTTACGGGAGCCAGCATAGCTGGCCCCGTAAAGCGATTAACGACGGTAGTCGCGGAACGGACCGTCCGCAACGGAACGGCGTTCGATAAGACGCGGGTGAACTTCAATGGACTGCGACTCTTCACGTTTGTTGACGATCCTGTCCATCAGCATATTGAAGGCCGTTTCGCCCAGCGAATCTTTCGGCTGGTGAATGGTGGTCAACGCTGGCGTGAAGAAACGCGCGTTACGCACGTTGTCATACCCGATCACGGAAATATCCTGCGGTACGCGCAGACCCAGCTCGTCGGCAGCGCAGAGCGCGCCCATAGCCATGATGTCACCCCCGCAGAAAACGGCGGTCGGACGGTGTGGCTGGGAGACGATCTGCTGCATTGCGCGGTAGCCCGACTCCGGCTCAAAGTCGCCCTGCACAATCCAGTTTTCCGGCACGTTGATCAGCGCTTCTTCCATCGCTTTCATAAAACCGGCCAGACGGCCCGCGCCGGTGTTGCGCTCCAGCGGACCGGGGATCACGCCAATCTCGCGGTGACCGCGTTCGATCAGATAACGACCGGCCATATAGCCGCCTTCAAAGGCATTATCGATAACGGAATCAGTGAAATCCGCGCGCGCTTCGCCCCAGTCCATGACCACCATGGGAATATGGCGATACTCTTCGAGCATCGACAGCACGGATTCCGGGTACTCGGAACACATTACCAGCAGGCCATCAACGCGCTTTTGCGCCATCATCGACAGGTAGGCACGCTGTTTTTCTATGCTGTTCCATGCGTTGCCCAGAATCAGGGTATAGCCTTTCTGGAAGCAGTTCTTCTCTACCGCTTCAATGATCTCGGCAAAATAGGCCGCTTCACTGCTAGTGGCCAGCAATCCAATGGATTTGGTGTGATTAACCTTGAGGCTGCGCGCAACCGCACTTGGCGAATAGTGCAGCTCTTTGATCGCTGCCCAGACGGCGTTGCGCGTCTCTTCCGCCACGAAGCGGGTTTTGTTAATTACATGTGATACGGTTGTAGTGGAAACGTTTGCGCGTTTTGCTACGTCTTTAATTGTTGCCATTAAATGTCACTCCAGACCATATCCTAAACTCCTGAAAAACTTGAAGGTAAACGTTTGCCTTCTCTCACCCTTATCACGCAATCTTGAATTGCGGCACGCCGGGAAAACGACACGGGACGTCAGGAGGGGGTCAATGGCCGGTACGCTAATAAATTTAGCGTGGAATTTTGTCCTATCTTGATGAAAAGGGGAAGAGGTAAAGTGTTTATCAGCCTAAATCCAGGAAGATTTTTGACGTAAATTATGCAAAAATGAGCAGGCTCACTTTTCGTGGGGGGATTAAAAGGAGAAAAATTGATGAGTTCCGATCTGAAGTTTTCGCTGTTCACCACCGTTATTGTGCTGGCTCTGATTGTCGCGGCCGGTCTGACGGCTGCGCTGCACTGATTTACGCGGAGGGAGAGCCTTCTCCCTCCCGATCGACCCGATTGTTACTTCTCTGGCAAAAATCTTTTGCCATTTTGTTAACTTCTCATTTTTTGTGATTGATGTCATGCTTTCCGCTTCTTTGTTCTGTGTCACCACATGACACGGCATCCGGAGTTGACGCATGAAAATCAATTTTCCCCTGCTGGCCCTGGCGATTGGCGCTTTTGGGATTGGCACCACTGAATTCTCCCCGATGGGGTTACTGCCCGTCATCGCCCGCGGCGTGGACGTCTCGATCCCTGCGGCAGGGATGTTAATCAGCGCCTATGCTATCGGCGTGATGGTGGGGGCGCCGCTGATGACGCTTCTCCTTTCGCACCGCGCGCGCCGCAATGCGCTGATTTTCCTGATGGCGATTTTCACCCTGGGTAACGTGCTTTCGGCCATTTCGCCGGACTACACCACGCTGATGCTGTCTCGTATTCTGACCAGCCTTAACCACGGCGCGTTCTTCGGGCTGGGATCGGTCGTGGCTGCCAGCGTGGTGCCAAAACATAAGCAGGCCAGCGCCGTAGCAACCATGTTTATGGGGCTAACGATTGCCAACATCGGCGGGGTGCCTGCGGCAACCTGGCTGGGGGAAGCGATCGGCTGGCGGATGTCCTTCCTGGCAACGGCCGGGCTGGGCGTGGTCGCGATGGTGGCGCTGTTCTTCTCCCTGCCGAAAGGCAGCGCGGGTGAACGTCCTGACGTGCGCAGAGAGCTGTCGGTGCTGGTGCGCCCGCAGGTCCTCTCCGCGCTGCTCACCACCGTGCTGGGGGCAGGGGCGATGTTTACCCTCTACACCTATATTTCACCGGTATTGCATGACATCACCCACGCAACGCCTCTCTTTGTGACCGCGATGCTGGTACTGATAGGCGTGGGCTTCTCGATCGGCAACTATCTCGGCGGGAAATTTGCCGACCGTTCCGTGAGCGGCACGCTGAAGGGCTTCTTAACCCTGCTGATTGCCATCATGATTGCCATTCCGTGGCTGGCGCGTAATGAGTTTGGGGCCGCGATCGCAATGGTCGTCTGGGGAGCCGCCACCTTTGCCGTGGTGCCGCCGCTGCAGATGCGCGTGATGCGCGTCGCGCATGAAGCGCCGGGCCTCTCATCGTCGGTCAACATCGGCGCCTTCAACCTGGGCAACGCGCTCGGTGCGGCGGCCGGTGGGGCCGTGATTTCAGGGGGACTGGGGTACAGCTTTGTGCCGGTGATGGGGGCGATTATTGCCGCGCTCGGCCTGCTGCTGGTGATGATGTCGGGTCGTAAACAGCCTGAAGCAGCCTGCGCTGCGGAATAAACCAAAAACGCAGAAGGGCGAACCCTTCTGCGTGTCTCTTACGCGGCGAAGTTCTTCGCGACAAAGTCCCAGTTAACCAGTGCCCAGAAGTGCTCCAGGTAGTTCGGGCGCGCGTTGCGGTAATCAATGTAGTAAGCGTGTTCCCATACGTCCACGGTCATCAGCGGCTTAGCGCTGGTGGTCAGCGGGGTGCCTGCGTTAGAGGTGGACACGATAGCCAGTTTGCCATCCGCCTCTTTAACCAGCCACGTCCAGCCCGAACCGAAGTTCTTGATGGCTGCATCGGTAAATTTCGCTTTGAAATCCGCGAAGCTGCCAAAGGCGGCGTTGATAGCGGTAGCCAGTTCACCGGCAGGTTCGCCACCGGCGTTTGGCGCCAGGCAGTGCCAGTAGAAGGTGTGGTTCCACACCTGAGCCGCGTTGTTGAATACGCCACCCTCTGAGCTGCGGACGATCTCTTCCAGCGTTTTGCCTTCAAAATCGGTGCCCTTGATCAGATTGTTCAGGTTAGTGACGTACGTCTGGTGATGCTTGCCGTAATGATATTCCAGGGTTTCCGCAGAAATGTGCGGTGCCAGGGCGTCTTTTGCATACGGTAGTGCAGGTAATTCGAACGACATTGCTTCTCTCCTTATTGTATTTTGCGTTGCCAATAACCACACAGACAACAAGGACAGGATAGCAAATTGAAAGGGTATGCAAAAGAGGAACTTACCCTGCCACGGGTGTGGCAGGGCAGGGGTTAGCGAATGGTTTTCGGCGTCATCACGCGACGTGCGCCGACGTAATGGCGTACCCAGTAGTCTTCACTGAGAGAGGTGATCTGAATATCCTGGCCGCTACGCGGTGACTGGATGAATTTTCCGTTACCGACATAGACGCCGACGTGGTCAGCCGTGCCGCGACCCTGAGTGCGGAAGAACACCAGATCGCCGTTTTCCAGCTCACCGCGGTCAACCGGTGAGGCATCGCGCAGGTGGTACATCTCATTAGCGGTACGAGGAATGCGGAACTTGACCAGATCTTTATAGGCGTAATAGACGAGGCCGCTGCAGTCAAAGCCGGTACGCGGCGAGCTGCCACCCCAGTGATAGGGTTTGCCAATCTGCCCCATCAGTTTGTTCATCGCGGTTTTTTGCGCTTTCTGTACGCGCACCTTATGCACTTCCGCTATTTTCGTGACCTTCGTGCATTTCGCCTTGTGGCCTTTACGCGTGATGCATTTTTCAGTAACAAGGTTAGCGGCGGTTTGCGAAGCTTTACTTTTGGCGGAGTGGGCAGTACGGGAAGGTTTGGTTTTCGTCTTGCTGGAAGCGGTCTGTTTCGTCTGAGCCGGTGTTTTTTTCTTGTCGTTCTTAGCGGTGGTTTTTTTCTTACGTTCTGTGGCTTTCACCAGATGGTTTTTTTGTACAGCAGAATGCCGCGCCTGCTGAGAGGCGTTTGCCACTGGCGTGAAAGTGAGTGAAGTAAACAGTAAAGCACAGAGCGTGATCGAGAATTTATTTATCCGCGCCACTGGGCAGTCCCCTGATAAATGCAGGTCATCAATAATACCCGCGTGTGATTTACAAAGCCCGTCGATTCTAATCTATAAAAAGCCAGAAAGTTAATAGCATTTTTCAATCTACAATCGTGTTTCGTAAGCAAGTGCAAAAAAATTCATCGTTCTGTCGCTCATTTGCCCATTCCCTAAGCAAAACCCTGACCGCCGCAGGGGTAAACACCATTTGCAATGCAACTTTTCCTGACTCGGAGTAGAATGTATAAACGTGACAAAAATGTTATTTTCCGATGCCAGTCTGAACCGCTACAATGTCAGACGAATGCCGTAACAGAAGTTAAAGGAAGCAAGACATGAGCACCACTATTGAAAAAATCCAGCGCCAGATCGCTGAAAACCCGATTCTGCTGTATATGAAAGGTTCTCCAAAGCTGCCAAGCTGCGGCTTCTCCGCGCAAGCGGTTCAGGCGCTGTCTGCCTGTGGTGAGCGTTTTGCTTACGTTGATATCCTGCAGAACCCTGACATCCGCGCTGAACTGCCGAAGTACGCGAACTGGCCGACGTTCCCACAGCTGTGGGTAGACGGTGAACTGGTTGGCGGCTGCGATATCCTGATTGAAATGTATCAGCGCGGCGAACTGCAGCAGCTGATCAAAGAGACGGCAGCGAAGTACAAAACGGAAGAGCCGGACGCAGAGTAATTTTCTCTGCGCAAATAAAAAAAGCGACCCGCTATATGGTCGCTTTTTTTTTGTCGGGTGGCGCTGCGCTTACCCGACCTACGATTGGTGCTCGTCCTCATCACCCTTCGGCAGCGGCCAGCCGCCCATACGCTTCCAGCGGTTGACGATCTCACAGAACAGCTCTGCGGTACGCTCCGTGTCATACAGCGCGGAGTGCGCCTGCGTGCCGTCGAACGGAATGCCCGCCGTAATACAGGCCTTTGATAGCACCGTTTGTCCCAGCGCCAGGCCGCTCAGCGCGGCGGTGTCGAAGGTGACAAAAGGATGGAAGGGGTTGCGTTTAAGCGACGCGCGCTCGGCGGCGGCCATGGTAAAGCTGTGATCGAAGGTGGCGTTATGGGCCACCATAATGGCGCGGCTGCAGTTACTCTCTTTCATGCCTTTACGCACCATTTTAAAAATGGCGTGCAGCGCGTCATATTCACTTACTGCACCACGCAGCGGGTTATGCGGATCGATACCATTAAACGCCAGCGCTTCCGGCTGTAAGTTTGCCCCTTCGAAAGGTTCAACGTGGAAATGCAGCGTGGTGTCCGGTGTAAGCCAGCCCTGTTCATCCATCTTCAGCGTGATGGCGGCAATTTCGAGCAGCGCATCGGTTTTAGCGTTAAATCCGGCTGTTTCTACATCAATGACAACGGGATAAAAACCACGAAAACGGTCGCACAGACCGCTAAATTGAGCGTTATCGGACATCAGGGTCTCTTACATGGGGAAAAAGCAGAGCGCATTATGGCAAATTTTGCGGGGGGATGCAGTAAAACTACGGGCGCACGTTGCGCCCTGAGGGATCAGTTGCCCAGACCGCGACCGGCGTCTTTGGCTTCAATCAGCTCGATTTTGTAACCGTCCGGATCTTCGACAAACGCAATCACGGTGGTGCCACCTTTTACCGGACCCGCTTCGCGCGTGACGTTACCGCCGTTGCTGCGGATGCGCTCGCACGCTTCGGCCGCGTTGTCCACTTCCAGCGCGATGTGGCCGTAGGCCGTGCCCAGCTCATAGCTGTCAACGCCCCAGTTGTAGGTCAGCTCGATCACCGCTTCATCCGTTTCCGGGCCGTAACCCACGAACGCCAGCGAGTATTTGTATTCAGGGTTTTCGCTGGTGCGCAGCAGCTTCATGCCCAGGACGTTAGTGTAGAAATCGATAGAACGTTGCAGGTCGCCAACGCGCAGCATGGTGTGAAGTAGGCGCATAATTTCCTCATTAACCAATGAAATAGACTGTCTTTTTGAACAGAAACGATGTTTTAGTATAGCGGCGAAGCATCGCCGCTATCAATGAACAATAGCGAGATTACAAAGAAGGGTAGTCGGTGTAGCCTTCCGCGCCGCCGCCGTAGAAGCTTTCCGGACGCTGCGGGTTGAGCGCTGCTTTTTTCTGCAGACGAGCAACCAGGTCCGGGTTGGCGATGTAGTCGCGGCCAAACGCGACAGCATCAATCAGCCCTTTGCCGATCAGGTCTTCGGCTTTCTCCGGGGTATAGGCGCCTGCACCGATGATCACGCCGTGGAAGCGCTCGCGCACTTTCTGACGGAAAGCATCCGTGTAAGGTTTACCGCCGGCCCAGTCAGGTTCGGACATGTGCAGATAAGCGATGCCACGTTTAGCCAGTTCTTCGATCAGGTACAGAGCATCCGCTTCCTCGTTCGGGCCGTTGTCGACGTTCTGGAAAGACCCGATTGGGGAAACGCGGATCCCGATACGGTCCGGGCTCCACTCCTTGCATACCGCATCCACCACTTCCAGCACCAGACGGGCGCGGTTTTCGACGCTGCCGCCGTACTGGTCGGTGCGATGGTTAGACGACGGCGACAGGAACTGGTGCAGCAGATAGCCATGCGCGGAGTGCAGCTCAATCAGGTCAAACCCGGCTTCACGGGCGTTGGCCACGGCCTGGCGGAAGTCGTTAACAATCCCCGGGATTTCGTCCAGCTCCAGCGCACGCGGCATAGAGGTATCCACGCGGATCGCATTGCCGTTTTCATCGCGCAGGGACGTACGGGTATTGGCGCTAAGGGCCGAAGCGGAGACCGGTGCCTGGCCGCCAGGCTGAATGCTGCTGTGAGAGATACGACCGGTATGCCACAGCTGGACCGCAATGCGACCCTCTTCAGCGTGGACGCCCGCGGTGATTTTCTGCCATGCGGCGATCTGTTCCGGGCTGTGAAGACCCGGCGCACCCGCATAACCCTTAGCCTGAGCAGAAATCTGCGTGGCTTCGGTGATGATCAGGCCAGAGCTTGCGCGCTGACGATAGTATTCACCCATCAGTGGGGTTGGGATGTCACCCGGCTCAATGCTGCGCAGACGGGTCAGCGGAGCCATGAACACGCGGTTTGGCGCCGTGACGGCACCCACTTTCAATGGGGTAAACAGTTTTTCAGCTGACATAAGGACTCCTGAGTAGACCAGTCGACTAGTAATAAGGTAAATAAAAAGCGCCCGTTATACGCCAGGCGCAGTAATACTGTTTTTCACATGTGCCAGCGCGCTTTCCAGCGGCACGGCACTGCGCGAAATTTTTGCCTGCAGGTTGGCCCCTAACCAGAGGGAATAGAGCACCTGAGACTGCATCAAGGGGTTGCCGGAAAAGGCCAGCGTTTTTTCGTCGCGGCCTTTTTCCAGCGCCTGGGCCAGCAGGGCGATCACGCCGCGGGCACCTTTATCCATCGCTGTGCGCATATCTTCAGAAAGATCGCACACTTCTGCAGACAGTTTAACGGTCAGGCAACCGCTGATAATGCCCTGCTGACAGAACTGGTTCAACGTTTCCTGATAGTAGTTCAGAACACGATCCCGGTAGTTACCTTCACCCGATGCAAAGTGGGTCGCCAGACGCTGGTGGTAGCCAGCATAATGACGCTCCAGCATCGCTACGCCGAAGGCCTCTTTGGACCGAAAGTAGTGATAAAACGACCCTTTCGGTACCTCAGCGGTTTTTAATAACTCGCTCAACCCCATACCGGTAAACCCGCGATGCATGCAAAGTTGCTCGCCGGTCGCCAGTAGATGTTCGCGGGTATCGTGTTCAGTATTTCTGCTCATGGCCGCACTCTAATAGACCGTTCGGTCTAATGCAAGCGAGTTTACTGACGACATGCGCTCAGTATATCCAGCTGCTGTTGATAAACCGTTGATTTCACGTCCATCATACCCAGCACGGTCGAGAACAAATTGTCCTGAGAAACCGCATTTTTTGCTGCATGGTCACGCAAACACTGTTCGTTGATGCCAAAGTTTTTCGCGTAATCCGGTGACAGCCAGAACATAAATGGAATATGCGTTTGCTGCTCCGGCGCCAGCATGTACGGTGTACCGTGCAGATAAATACCGCTTTCACCCAGTGATTCACCGTGATCGGAGAGATAAATCAGCGCGGTGTTCATGCTCGCCTGACGGGCTTTCAGCGCATCAATGGTTTTGCTGACCATGCTGTCGGTGTAGAGGATAGTGTTGTCATAGGTATTCATCAGCGCCTGATGATCGCAATCCTGAATCTCATTGGTGTCGCAGGTTGGGGTGAATTTACGGAAGTTGTCCGGGTAACGGCGATAGTACGCCGGACCATGGCTTCCCATCAGGTGGATAACCAGTACCGTGTCCTGCTTCAGACCATCCAGCACGTTGTCCAGACGGTAGAAATTCACATCATCAATACAGGATTTGTCTTTGCAGAACTGATCCAGATTCCACTGTGTCATGTCGGTATGGGGCACGCGATCGCAGGCGCCTTTACAGCCGCCGTCGTTGTCGCGCCACAGCAGGTTGACACCCGCATGCTTGAGCACGTCGAGCAGCCCCTCGCGATGGTGAGCCAGGTCGGCATCGTATTTGCTGCGCGTCATGCCGGAGAACATGCACGGCACGGAAACCGCGGTTTCGGTGCCGCATGAGGAAGCCTGCGGGAAGTTAATCACATCCTGCTTTTTCAGCTCCGGGTTCGTTTCACGATCATAACCATTAAGGGAGTAGTTCGCAGCGCGAGAGGCTTCCCCAACGACCAGTACCAGAACGGTTTTCTTTTGTTGACCGGTAATCAGTGGCCCTTTGTGGGCATCTTCACCAATACGCACCAGAGTTTGATCGCCAGCAAACCAGCGCATTTTGCTGTACTTCACCACGGCGCTGACATAGTTCGCCGGGGTGACCATTTTGACGATGCTTTTGTTATTGCGGAACAGCGACGCGTAGTCTTTATAAAACAGCGCGGCAATCAGGATAATCACCAGCAGAGCGCCGAGCATCGCGGCCACACGCGTCAGCAGCGCGTACCACCATTTTCCGGTACGAATACGGGTCAACGCCAGCACCACGGAAGGCACGAGGCCAGCGATGACAATCCACAGAATCATCTGCGGGGTCACCAGGGCCGTCGCTTCCTGAGAGTTGGTTTCGAACACGTTCACAATCATGTTCTGATCGATCACCGCGCCGTAGGTGTACATAAAGTAGGTTGCCGCGGCGCAACCGATCGTTAAGACGATCAGCAGCGGCTTACGGATATAGGGGATATTAAGCAGGCTAAATACAATCACCCAGCCGCAAAACAGCACCAGCGGTACGGACGCGGCAAAGAGGATGTCGTGCAGGTGCGCAGGGGCAATAATGGCCCAGCTGCGCTGGATAAACAGTCCGTTGATTAGCGTAAAGAAGAGTGCACAGCCCAGAGTAAATTTAATGTCGTTACATTGTAACTTTTTGATTAACCACATCGATCGATGAACCTGTCATTATCATGATGGGCCGAGTATAAAGAGGGAAGATTAGTGAAACCTTAATGCCACAAATCTGTGGTACAGGCCTTGCACGTGGTGCGTTTAGCGTCTTCACTGTAGGTGAGAGTGGTTATCCGGAGGTGAGTGTGGCAGAGCAGCTGGAGTTTTTCCCCATCCAGAGCCCGTGCCGGGGGATTTGTCAGGTGGATGAACGCGGATATTGCCGCGGGTGCATGCGTACCCGCGATGAGCGTTTTAACTGGCATAACTTTAGCGACACGCAGAAGCAGGAGGTATTACGCCTCTGCCGTCAGCGTCTTCTGCGCAAAATACGCGCAAACAAAGCCGGTGAGACCGAAGAACCCCAGCAACCTTCACTTTTTTAACACGGTAATTGCGTATACTCATGACATCACGTCCTTGAGGAAAATGTTATGGTTCAGCGAATTACCCTTGCCCCCCAGGGGCCAGAATTCTCCCGTTTTGTGATGGGCTACTGGCGCCTGATGGACTGGAATATGTCCCCCCTCCAGCTGGCGAGCTTTATTGAAGAGCATATCGATCTGGGCGTCACCACGGTCGACCATGCGGATATTTACGGCGGTTACCAGTGCGAGGCCGCGTTCGGCGAGGCGCTCAAGCTGGTTCCGGTACTCCGCGATCGCATGGAGATCGTCACGAAGTGTGGAATTGCCACCACGGCAAAACCAGAACACGCCATCGGTCATTACATCACCGACAGCGCGCATATCATCAAGAGCGCCGAGCAGTCGCTGGTCAATCTGGCGACCGATCGTATCGACCTGCTGTTAATCCACCGTCCGGATCCGCTGATGGATGCCGATGAGGTGGCGGAAGCCTTCCTGAACCTGCATCAGAGTGGGAAAGTGCGTCACTTTGGCGTTTCCAACTTTACCCCGGCACAGTTTGCGCTGCTTCAGTCTCGCCTGCCGTTTACCCTAGCCACCAACCAGGTGGAGATCTCCCCGGTACACCAGCCGCTGCTGCTGGACGGTACCCTCGACCAGCTGCAACAACTGCGTATTCGCCCGATGGCCTGGTCGTGCCTGGGAGGCGGACGCCTGTTTAATGATGATGAATTCCAGCCGCTGCGCAACGAACTGGACACTATCGCCCGCGAGCTGAACGCGGAGAGCATCGAACAGGTGGTTTATGCCTGGATCCTGCGTCTGCCGTCAAAACCGCTGCCCATTATTGGTTCCGGCAAAATAGAACGCGTGCGTTCTGCACTGGCCGCTGAAGAGCTGCAGATGACCCGCCAGCAGTGGTTCCGCATCCGCAAAGCCGCGCTGGGTTACGACGTGCCATAAACCGCCAGAAGGTGACTTCCGGTGAAATCTTTGCCCCTGGTATACACTTAAGGGGCAAAAAATAACCCGCGGAGGTCATATGAAGCGTTTTGCTCTGGCAATGGTCGCGCTGGTTGTTTGCGCAGGGGCGCAGGCAGCCAGCGACGAAGTGGAAATGAATCTCGTCACCTCTCAGGGTGTGGGTCAGTCCATCGGTACGGTGAAAATCACGGAAACCGACAAAGGGCTGGAGTTCGCTCCCAACCTCAAAGCACTCCCTCCCGGTGAGCATGGTTTCCATGTTCACGCCAAAGGAAGCTGTCAGCCCGCATTAAAAGAGGGTAAAGCGTCAGCGGCGGAAGCGGCAGGGGGGCACCTGGATCCCCAGCATACCGGCAAGCATGAGGGCCCGGATGGAATGGGACACCTGGGCGATCTGCCCGTGCTGGTGGTTAATAACGACGGTAAAGCCACCGATCCCGTTGTCGCGCCGCGTCTGAAAAAGCTGGATGAAGTCAAAGGTAAAGCGCTGATGATTCATGTCGGCGGCGACAATATGTCCGATCAGCCTAAACCGCTTGGCGGCGGCGGGGCGCGTTATGCCTGCGGCGTGATCTGATCCCCAATGGTACCCGGCGGTGGTGCCTGCTCCAGCTGCGACAGCGAGCAGTGCAGCCGCCAGATTATCGAGGCCAAATCACGGGCGGCGGGGAGATGATGTCGTGCAAGCGTATCGCAGATCCGCTGCAGTTCATTCAGCGTGGCTGCCAGCGGCCGCTGCTGGACACCGCGCTCGCTCATTACATCGCGCAGCAGGGAAATACACACATCACGAACCTGCGACAGCGGATCGGAACGCGTTTCCCACGCGCGAAGCTGCCAGACCACGTGCGAGCAGTTCAATAGCACCACGCCCCAGCGCAGCAGCCAGCGTCGGGACAGCGCGTCCTGGCTGTTATTCAGCTGGCTGACGTGGTGATACACCAGCGATTCATACTCGTTTTCACCCAGATGCGGTTTACGGCTGAGCTGGTCGACAAACCCCCGGCGTAACTCCCGGATATGCCTGCGGCTCTTGCGGGCATCGGAGCCGGGACGCAACACCGCGAAAGCCAGCCACGCCAGCCCCACGCCAAGGATTTTCGCCAGGTTGTCATTGAGAAAATCGGCGTAATCGTACACCGGCGGATTGGTCACGGAGATAAACGAGCCCATAAAGACAATCAGCTGTCCCCAGAGGCCCGCCTGTTTTGGCATTTGCAGCTTAAGAAGCTGCATGGTGGTTAACAGGGGAAACAAAAACAGCAGGAATTGCCACAGATCGCTTATCTGCACCATCAGGCCAAACTTCACCACAAAACTGAACAATGACAGCAGCACCAGGGTGCGCAGCAGCAGCGTCAGCGAGTTGAACGGCGAGGCCGCGACGGAGTAAAGCACGCAGCTGATGGCGGCAAGCGTCAGGGCCGCCGTACCGGACTCCCACTGCGTGGTGATGCTCCACGCCCCCACCAACATCAGCGCGCAGAAGGTGCGAAAACCGCTCCACAGCGCTTCGAGGTAGTCGGTATGGCGGGCGAGAGCCGGGCTCCCGGGCACGTTGAACTCCGTGACCGGCGTGGCATTCTCAACCGCGTTAATCCAGCGGCTGCTGCGCAGGTACAATCGGCAAAAGTAATTCAGACGCTGCCAGAAGGCGCGATGGCGATAGTCGTATTCATCAACCGGGGCGAGCGGGGCGATGATCTTCGCAACGGTGTAGATGTCCGCATCCGGGCGCGCAAGGGCCGCGAGCAGCGTTTCGATGACGGCACGGGTGTTTTCCGGCGGCGTCGGCCAGTTGAGCAGCATCCGGCGCAGGCTGGAGATGGCGCTGGTCATACGCAGCTGCTGGTGCAGTAAATAATTTAGCAGGGTGTTCTGACGACGAAAGCGGTAGTGGCTCCAGAACGCCTGAATACGCAACAGATTCATGGTCAGGATCTGCCCGATCACCTTTTCATGCGCGAGGCGGATCTCATCGCTGGTATCCGGTTGCCACAGCAGGCTCGCGTGCTCAAGCAGCCGGGTGTGCATGGTCTTGAGGGCGGTGATGAGCGCGGTGCCGTCGGAGGTGCTGGGGAGGATCATCATCATGAAGCCGCCGCTGAGGATCCCGACAATGACTTCGCAGACGCGCGCCTGCGCGATATCCCACAGCTCGGTGGTGTCGAGTACGTTGACGACCGGGAAGGCGATAATGGCGGCGGTATAGCCCGCCAGCTGGAAAGCGTAGGCGACGTTATTGGTAAAATGGGCGCAGGCCCAGGTACAGCACCCCAGCCACGCCGCCATGCTCAGCAGGAACATCCACGGATCGTTCAGCGTATGGCCGGCGATAATTAACGCCGCCGTGGCACCCAGCAGGCTGCCGGCGATGCGCCCAAGACTCTTACTGATCACCCCGCCGACTGTAGGAAAACTCACCACTGCGGCAGACGTCATCGCCCAGTAGGGTTCATCCAGGTTCAGGTAGTAGGCGACGGTCAGCGCCAGGCACATGGCAATGCCGTTACGCAGCGCGTAGCGCCACTGAGGACGCGTCGCTTTCATCCACGGGGTGTTGTGCCAGGAGAGTGCCGGCAGCTTCATCACCGGTTTCCGATGGAGACGGTGCAGGTGGTGCCGGAGACCAGGGTAATGTCCTCCGGTAAACGGTCAAATTCTACGCGAACCGGAACGCGCTGGGCCAGGCGCACCCAGGGAACGTTCGGCTTAATGTCCGGCACCAGCCCGGAATCCGTTTCAACGCTTTGATCGTAAATGGCGCGGCCTATGCTGGATACGTGACCCTGTAACTTCTGCGAGCCGCTGTAAAGCGTAATCGCGGCGGGCGATCCCTCGCGGATATGGCGAAGCTTGGTCTCTTCGAAATAGCCCACGACGTAGAAGGAGTGGCTGTCGACGAGGGCAAAAACCGGCTGGCCGGTAGTGGCGTAGTTACCCACGCGGGCGGAGAGGTTGGTCACCCATCCATCGACCGGTGCCGTAATCACGGTTTGGGTCAGTTGCCACTGCGCCTGCTTCAGCGTCGCCTCCGCCACGTTGACGCTCGCCTGCATGGCCTTAACGTTGATATTCGCGGTGTCTAAATCTTCCGCTGAGATGTAGTTTTGCGACAGGTGACGGCGGCGGTTGGCCTCGTTGTTGGCCTTAGCCAGGTCAGACTGGGCTTTCGCCAGCTGCGCCTCGGCGTTCAGAATCGCAATGTGGTACGGGGTGTCGTCAATTCGGAATAAAACATCTCCCTTTTTGACGAACTGGTTATCCTTAACCAGTAGCGTCGTGATACTTCCCGACACCTGAGGGGTGATGCTGACCTGTTCAGCGCGAACTTTACCGTCACGCGTCCAGGGCGACTGCATATAAAAATTCCACATCCACCAGCCTGCAACCAGCGCGAGGGCGAGGACAAACAGGGTGGAAAAGTACTTCAGCGTTTTCAGAGGCATAGTCACCACACCATCAAGACAGCAAGGCCCAGACATACGGAGAGGGCAAACAGGGAAAGATCCATCAGCATGGGATGCCAGATTTCGCCGGAATACATCCAGTCGCGAAGCAGACGATGCGCGATGAGCCAGAGAATAAAGCCCACCAGCACGGCCTTAAACAAGGGGGGAAAGTAGACTGACGCACCGAAGATCAGGTCCTGAAGGGGTAACCCCTCTGAGCGATGAAAAAACGTCACGGGCAGAAATCCTTTGCAGTGAACAGAATGCCGCGTTGGCTTGTCATAGTATGATGAAGCATCACAATTCAGTGTAAGTCATACTTTTAAGTTCGATGAATGCAGTATTGCATTTGTTTTGGCAATACAAATGCTGCACACTATTCTAAAATCAGTATAATAACTTAGCAAGCTAATTATAAGGAGATGAAATTGGAATCGCCATTAGGTTCTGATCTGGCAAGGTTGGTACGCGTCTGGCGTGCTCTGATTGACCATCGCCTGAAACCTCTGGAACTCACACAGACGCATTGGGTCACGCTGCACAACATTCATCAGCTGCCGCCCGATCAGTCGCAAATTCAACTGGCAAAAGCGATAGGCATTGAGCAACCGTCGCTGGTGCGCACGCTTGACCAGCTGGAAGAGAAGGGGTTGATCTCGCGGCAAACCTGCGCGAGCGATCGTCGTGCGAAACGGATTAAACTCACCGAAAAAGCTGCGCCTATCATCACGGAAATGGAAGCCGTGATTACCAGGACGCGCGGTGAAATCCTGTCAGGCGTTTCACCGGCGGAGCTGGAAATGCTCATCAGCCTCATTGGGCGTCTTGAGCAAAACATCCATGAGCTGCAGTCGCGAGACTGACAAACAATAAGGCCTTGCAGCAGCAAGGCCTTTTTTTACTTAAAGACGACCACACGGTTACGACCCGTCTCCTTCGCTTCATACATCGCCTTGTCGGCACTTTCCACGCACGTTTCTGCGGTTATCGTTGATGACGTTGCCGTAAACACCCCCATACTGATGGTGATGGGCTCCGGCAACTGACCGCCGCTGCTGGTTTTATCAAAGCTGCTTAGCTTCAGGCGTATGCGCTCGGCCACCTGGTACGCGGAGTCTGACGACGTGTTGGCCAGCATCAGCACAAACTCCTCACCGCCGATACGGGCCGCGATGTCCTGCGGGCGCACGGAATCCATTAGCAGGTTGGCGACAAACTGCAGGACTTTATCGCCCTGGAGATGTCCGTAGGTGTCGTTAATACGCTTGAAGCGATCGAGATCGCTGACGATGACGGAAACGGGGCGATTGGGTCTGGCGATATCCAGCGCCTGGTTTAACGATTCATAAAAATAGCTGCGGTTATAAAGGCGCGTGAGCGGGTCGCGGATCGAGTTCTGATACGACTGCTGATATTTTACGTGCGAGTCGCGATACAGTCTGAAGACATCGTAAAGCAGAACAAAAATAATCAGCAGCGTGGCGACAGTTTCAAATAACCGGGCGCGGTACCAGGAGATATCTTCGGCATGTCCACCCGCTAACAGCATTGAAAGCGTGACGATATAGCAAACGCACAGAAAATTTCCGCCTACCCAGAATAAATTGCGCACGCGCGTGACAAACATCAGCGCTACTAATGTTATCACCCAGAAAACAATTAAAGATATATTAATGCAATGGCTCCAGAGGACCATAAACTGCCGGGTTTCATTATCAACCAGGTCAATGGATAACAAGGGCGAGTGGCTGGAATATATCCAGGCCAGTCCCACTGCACAGGCGGTAAAAAGAGACGCGCCGCTCACAATTGAGATATGCGCCAGCCGTGAAAGAGGGTAATCGCGCATGGGATAGAGTATTGCTGCCACGATAAACAGCACCGCCATTAAAAAGTGGCGGAACATATAGTAGATCATCGCATCGTTGTAGTTCACGACGTTGAACTGATAGAGATCCAGCCAGGCGGGGAAGCTGGTCAGCGTTCCGACCATCAGCAGTGCGGACCCGGCAAAGGCAAAGGCGATTGCGACCAGATACAACCGTCTTTTGTCACACCAGTATTTCATCGCCATAAAACAGGCAATAAAAAGGTGAAACACCAGAAGAAAAATGGTGAGCGTAGGGAATAAAAGCGGTGAAAAGGACGGAACCCATTCAACGAGTTTTAAAAACAGCGCGTGTAATATCCCGATAACAACAAGGCAACCGAGACAGAACGTAATATAACGGCTCGTTAGAGCGCGACGATTCGCAAGCATAGAGTTTTTACAAATTATAATGAATAAAGAGAAAGTGGTTGCGAAGAGTCTAATCAATTAGTGCAATAAATACTTTGCGCAGAAACAATATAAGGCGTGATTAATAATGGATGAGGTGAATGTATTTTGTAATTATATTTGTGAGAGTGATATATATTGTAAATGGATGTGGCCCGAGGACCACATCCACTTTTAATTAACGTGGGGAAACGGTCACCTGGCTTCCGTTGCTCGCCAGCACAACGCGCTGGCCTGCAGAGAAGCGGGTGCTGCCCTGTTTCTGAACAACCATGATAGTGCTGCCGTCGTCTTTACGGATTTCCAGCTCTACGCCCTGGGTTTTGTTCATCGCACCCTGAACGCCCTGGCCGGCTACGCCACCCGCAACGGCACCTGCGGCTGTTGCCAGAGAGCGACCCGTGCCGCCGCCGACGGTATTACCCAGGAAACCACCCAGGACGGCACCGCCAATTGCGCCCATCACGTTGTTTTCATCGCCACCCTGAATCTGTACAGAGCGTGCGTTAACAACGGTACCGTAAGTCACGTTCTGAACCTGTTTCGCTTCAGAAGCGCTGTAAACGTCGCCAGAAAGTGAACTGTCATTCACACAGCCAGCCAGAGTTAAACCAATCAGCGAAACGCCCAGTACACGTAAAATCATTTGAATCTCCTGTTCACCAAAAACGCCCGATTGAGGGCATCCGTTATGGCTAAATTATATGGCATAAGGAGCCATAGTTCATATCTTTGCATTAACAATAGGAAAATTGTACTTGAATTTGACTTAACGAGACATAAACAGGGTCCGCCTGTGTTACCCGTCTGACATTGTTAAAAAATATTATTGCCGGATGGCAAAGCGGCGCCGTTTATGGTTGAGTGGATATCCTTAGCCCACGCAACGTAAGGAAAGCGCATGAAATCGGGTCGCTACATTGGTGTGATGTCAGGCACCAGTCTGGATGGGGTAGATGTCGTTCTGGCCGCCATTGACGAAAACATGGTGGCACAGCAGGCGAGCCTGACCTGGCCAATCCCCATTTCACTGAAAGAGGATATTCTGAGTATCTGTCAGGGGCAGAAGCTGACCCTCTCTCAGCTTGGACAGCTGGATGTCCGCCTGGGAGCGCTGTTTGCGGATGCGGTGCAGGCTTTGATGCAAAAAGAACGTCTTCGCCCGCAGGATGTGGTGGCCATCGGGTGTCACGGACAAACGGTCTGGCATGAGCCCATCGGAGAGGCCCCGCATACTCTGCAAATCGGCGATAACAACCAGATTGTGGCGAAGACGGGCGTGACGGTAGTAGGCGATTTCCGTCGTCGTGACATCGCCCTTGGCGGACAGGGCGCGCCGCTGGTGCCCGCGTTCCATCAGGCGTTACTGGCGCACCCTTCAGAACGGCGCATGGTGCTTAACATTGGTGGGATCGCCAATCTGTCGATGCTTATTCCGGGACAGCCGGTCCGCGGCTACGATACCGGCCCGGGCAATATGCTAATGGATGCCTGGATCTGGCGTCAGTGCGGCCAAGCGTATGATAAAAACGCGGAGTGGGCGAGCGGGGGGAAAGTGATTCTTCCGCTGCTGCAGTCGATGCTAAGCGATCCTTATTTTGCCCTTCCGGCCCCTAAGAGCACGGGGCGTGAATACTTCAACCTGGGCTGGCTTGAGCGTCAGCTGGCGCCATTCCCGGCGCTCGCGCCGCAGGATGTCCAGGCGACGCTTGCTGAGCTGACGGCCGTGTCGATCTCCGAACAGGTTCTGCTCAGCGGTGGGTGTGAGCGCCTGCTGGTGTGCGGCGGAGGAAGCCGTAACCCGCTGGTGATGGCGCGTCTTGCCGGGCTGCTGCCGGGTACCGAAGTGACCACGACCGATGAGGCCGGCATCAGCGGTGATGATATGGAGGCGCTGGCCTTCGCATGGCTCGCCTGGCGCACCATTGCCGGACTGCCGGGCAACTTGCCGTCGGTAACCGGTGCGCGCGAGGCGAGCGTCCTTGGGGCGATTTTCCCGGCCAATCCTCGTCATAATCAGAGTTAACTGAAATTCAGCGCGGCGCGTCGTCGTTAGAATGGAACGAAACAGGGGGGCAGCCATGCCCTCCAGGACCAGGAAAGTCTTCGGAATACGCCCATGAAAAAACTTCTTCTTATTGCCGCCCCTTTGTTGCTGTCAGGATGCAGCGTCTATAACCAGTTCCTTGAGCGCATGCAGACCGATACGCTGGAGTATCGCTGCGACGAAAAACCGCTGACCGTGAAGCTGAATAATCCACGTCAGGAAGCCAGCTTTGTTTACGACAATAAATTGCTGACGCTGAAGCAGGGTATGTCGGCCTCCGGCGCACGTTACTCCGACGGTATCTACGTCTTCTGGTCGAAAGGCGACAGCGCCACGGTCTACAAGCGCGACCGTATTGTGCTGAACAATTGCCAGCTCGAAAACCCGAAGCGTTGAGATTTTTACAGGGGCGGCGCACAATAGCGCCACCCACTCTCAATGTCAGCTAACGCCATGTCAGATAACGATGAACTGCAGCAAATTGCGCATCTGCGCCGTGAATACACCAAAGGCGGCCTGCGTCGCCAGGATCTGCCCGCTGAACCCCTCGTGCTTTTTGAACGCTGGCTGCAACAGGCCTGCGAAGCGAAACTCGCCGATCCAACGGCCATGGTTGTCGCGACGGTAGATGAAAACGGTCAACCGTATCAGCGCATCGTATTGCTCAAGCATTATGACGAGAAAGGACTGGTGTTCTATACCAACCTTGGCAGTCGCAAAGCGCACCATTTAGAAAATAATCCGCGCATCAGCCTGCTGTTCCCGTGGCATATGCTGGAGCGTCAGGTGATGGTCACCGGCAAAGCGGAACGTCTCTCGACGCTGGAAGTGGTGAAGTATTTCCACAGCCGCCCGCGTGACAGCCAGATTGGCGCCTGGGTATCAAAACAGTCCAGCCGAATTTCCGCCCGTGGCGTGCTGGAAAGTAAATTCCTGGAGCTGAAACAGAAGTTCCAGCAGGGTGAAATTCCCCTGCCAAGTTTCTGGGGCGGTTTCCGTATCCCGATTGAGCAGATGGAGTTCTGGCAGGGGGGCGAACACCGCCTGCACGACCGCTTTTTATACCAGCGCGAGAATGGCGGCTGGAAAATCGACAGACTGGCACCGTAATCCCCGAAATTTGTTGATTTAAGCGCTAGCGCACACCGCGCTTGCGCTTTATTCTATGGTCCTTTCGCATCAGGCGAAAAGTCGTGTACCGGCAAAGGTGCAGTCGTTTATACATGGAGAATTTGATGGCAAGCAGTAACTTGATTAAACAATTGCAAGAGCGGGGTCTCGTGGCCCAGGTGACGGATGAGGAAGCGTTAGCAGAGCGACTGGCGCAAGGCCCGATCGCGCTCTATTGCGGCTTCGATCCCACCGCTGACAGCTTGCATTTGGGGCATCTTGTTCCATTGTTATGCCTGAAACGCTTCCAGATGGCGGGCCATAAGCCTGTTGCCCTGGTGGGCGGCGCGACCGGTCTGATTGGTGACCCAAGCTTTAAAGCCGCTGAGCGTAAACTGAATACCGAAGATACCGTGCAGGAGTGGGTAGATAAGATCCGCAAACAGGTTGCACCGTTCCTCGACTTCAACTGTGGTGATAATGCCGCCATTGCCGCGAACAACTACGACTGGTTTGGCAGCATGAACGTGTTGACCTTCCTGCGTGATATCGGCAAGCACTTCTCTGTTAACCAGATGATTAACAAAGAGGCCGTGAAGCAGCGTCTGAACCGCGACGACCAGGGTATCTCCTTTACCGAGTTCTCCTACAACCTGCTGCAGGGGTATGACTTTGCCTGCCTGAACAAACTGCACGGCGTTTCCCTGCAGATTGGCGGTTCCGATCAGTGGGGTAACATCACCTCCGGTATCGACCTGACCCGTCGCCTGCACCAGAATCAGGTCTTTGGTCTGACCGTTCCGCTGATCACCAAAGCAGATGGCACCAAATTCGGTAAAACCGAAGGCGGCGCGGTGTGGCTCGATCCGAAGAAAACCAGCCCGTACAAGTTCTACCAGTTCTGGATCAACACGGCGGATGCCGATGTTTACCGCTTCCTGAAGTTCTTCACCTTTATGGACATTGAAGAGATCAACGCGCTGGAAGAAGAAGACAAGAACAGCGGTAAAGCACCGCGCGCTCAGTACGTGCTGGCGGACGAAGTGACCAAACTGGTTCACGGTGAAGAAGGTCTGGCCGCGGCAAAACGCATTACCGCAAGCCTGTTCAACGGTACCCTGAGCGATCTGAGCGAAGCGGACTTCGAACAGCTGGCGCAGGACGGTGTGCCGATGGTTGAGATGGAAAAAGGGGCTGACCTGATGCAGGCGCTGGTGGACTCCGAGCTCCAGCCTTCCCGCGGTCAGGCGCGTAAAACCATCGCGTCTAACGCTATCACCATCAACGGTGAGAAGCAGGCTGACCCGGAATACACCTTCGTTGACGGCGATCGTCTGTATGGTCGCTACACGCTGCTGCGTCGCGGCAAGAAAAATTACTGCCTTGTCTGCTGGAAGTAATTAACAGTCTTCAGGGGCGTGGGAAACCACGCCCCTTTTGTTTTTTCAGGGTTTGGTAAGAAAAAAATGAAGAACATCCTCGCCATTCAGTCCCACGTTGTTTTTGGACACGCGGGCAATAGCGCCGCGGAATTCCCGATGCGTCGCCTCGGCGTCAACGTCTGGCCCCTTAATACCGTGCAGTTCTCTAACCACACGCAATACGGCAAATGGACCGGCTGCGTGATGCCCCCTTCGCATCTCACTGAGGTAGTGCAGGGTATTGCCGATATCGACCAGCTCAAACGCTGTGACGCCGTGCTGAGCGGTTACCTCGGCTCAGCGGAGCAGGGGGAGCATATCCTCGGCATCGTGCGTCAGGTGAAAGCCGCAAACCCGTCGGCAAAATACTTCTGCGACCCCGTCATGGGACATCCGGAGAAAGGCTGCATCGTGGCGCCAGGCGTTGCAGAGTTTCACGTCCGCCACGCGCTGCCCGCCAGCGATATCATTGCGCCAAACCTGGTCGAACTCGAAATTCTCTGCGAGCGTCCGGTTAACAGCGTAGAAGAGGCCGTAAGCGCGTCCCGCGAGCTTATCGCGCTGGGGCCTGACGTTGTGCTGGTAAAACACCTTGCGCGCGCAGGGCTGAGCCAGGACCGTTTTGAGATGCTGCTGGTAACGAAAGATGACGCCTGGCATATCAGCCGTCCGCTGGTGGATTTTGGCCAGCGCCAGCCGGTTGGGGTCGGCGATGTCACCAGCGGTCTGCTGCTGGTGAAATTACTGCAAGGGGCGACAATGCGCGACGCGCTCGAGCATGTTACTGCGGCGGTGTACGAAATCATGATTGCGACGAAAGAGATGCAGGAATATGAACTGCAGGTGGTCGCGGCACAGGATCGTATCGCGAAGCCGGAGCACTATTTCAGCGCAACCCAGCTTTAAACGATGCCGGGTGGCGCTGCGCTTACCCGGCCAACAAAACCCGTAGGCCCGTGCAAGCGAAGCGCCGCCGGGCAATATTAGCTAAGACCTTCCGCTTTCAGCGCCGCAGCCACCGCAGGACGCTCTGCCACGCGTTTCATATACGCTGCAATATGGTCTAACCCTTCCAGGTTAAGCTTAACCGCGCGCGCCCAGCGCAGCACGGTGAACAGGTATGCGTCGGCAATCGTGAAGCGCGAACCTGCAATCCACTGATCGTCTTTCAGCGACGCGTTAACGTACTGCAACTTTTTCTCAAGAAGGGCGCGCAGGGTCGGTTTGAACTCTTCCGGCGTATCCGGGCGGAACAGGGGGGTAAAGCCTTTGTGCAGCTCGGTGGCAATGTAGTTCAGCCATTCCAGCGTCTTATAACGCGAAATGGTACTGACCGGTGCCAGCAGATGGCGATCGGGTACACTATCGGCCAGGAACTGCATAATCGCCACGCCTTCGGTCAGCAGAGTACCGTCATCCAGCAAGAGCGCCGGAACTTGTCCTTTCGGGTTGATGGCAAGAAAATCATCGCCGTTTTCCAGACGTTTTTTCATCAGGTCAACGCCATCCAGCGTGAAATCTTTGCCGCTCTCGCGCAGGGTGATATGGGAAGCAAGAGAGCACGCACCCGGTTTGTAGAACAGTTTCATCGGTAACTCCTTTTTGCTGAGGTTTCAGCTATGTTAGTGCGCAAACGGATAAAAAAAAAGCCGCTAATGCATTAGCGGCTTCTGGTCAGTCGTTTCTCACGGAAATCACGCGGTAGCGGTGTTTGTCGCTTTAGCGGTCTTGTCGTCGTCCTGAGTCATACGGTTCAGTTTCGGCGCGGTCAGCAGCATCAGAGCGGCAATTACCGCAGTCGCGATACCAATCTGCATGAACACGGTACCGTAGACGTTCAGGGAAAGCAGTGGATCGGTTACATTTTCCGGAACAGCCATCAGGTTAGCAATCTTACCCGCGATGATTGCCGCACCGGCAGTGGTCAGGAACCAGCTACCCATGATGAAGCCCATCAAACGCTGAGGAACCAGCTGCGCAACCATGGCCAGTCCCAGGCCGGAGATCATCAGCTCGCCGATAGACTGCAGCGCGTAGCTCAGGATCAGCCAGTTAACGGAAACGATACCTGCGTCGGACGCAAATTTGGTACCCAGTGGCAGTACCAGGAAGGCACCAGAACACAGCACCATACCCAGCGCAAACTTGTGCGGCATCGGCAGACGGTCACCCATCTTGTTATAGATAGCGGCCAGAATTGGGGAACCAATCATGATCCAGAACGGGTTCAGTGCCTGGAACTGCTCAGGTTCAAACGCGATACCCAGAATGGAGTGCTCTACGTTACGGATGGCGAAGAAGTTCAGTGAAGTTGGCATCTGGCTGTACAGCACGAAGAAGATAATCGCTTCCAGCATCAGAATGAACGCCACAATCATCTTGCGACGGGCCGCACCCTGCATGGCGAATGCTTCTTTTGCAAAGATGACCACGATACCCAGCGCAACCACGCCCAGAACGGCACGTGCGATACCCTGGTTGTGCAGCAGCCAGGTGGCGATGGCCGCGAGGACAACAACGCCCACGATGGTGGCCAGCAGTTTGCCCATATGCACAGGCTCGAAGTCAGGTTTTGAACCGTAATCTTTAACCCAGCTGCGGCAGAACAGGAAGTTCACCACGGTGATCAACATACCCACGAAGCTCAGTGCAAATGCCACGCTCCAGCCGAATTTCGCCGCGAGCCATGGGGTTGCCAGCATAGAGAAGAACGAACCGATGTTGATGGACATGTAGTACATGGTAAATGCACCGTCCAGGCGCGGATCGTCTTTGTTGTAGCAGGTCGAAAGCAGAGAGGACGGGTTCGCTTTGAACAGACCATTACCAACGGCAATCGTCGCCATACCCATATACACGACAGCGGCATCATGCCCTGACCATGCAACCAGACCATAGCCAATCGCCAGGACAATGGCGCCCAGCATGATGACGCGTTTAGTCCCGAGGACTTTATCGCCCAGCCAGCCGCCAATCGCGACCAGACCGTACACCAGAGCACTGAAGGAAGAGAACAACGTGATGGAATCGGCTTCGGACATACCCAGCTGTTTTACCAGGTAAACCGCCATGATCCCTTGCAGGCCGTAATAACCAAAACGCTCCCATAACTCGATAGAGAAGATGAGATAGAACGCTTTAGGTTGTTTAAAAGCGTTAAGACTCACGCTTTCATCTGTTGGTTTATTGTTTGCAGTAGACACATATACCTCTTTTTTTACATCCCATATTAATGGGGGTGTTCATAGCGTGATGGCCGTAGTCCATACGCCTTATAGTTATATTGGGAGGAGAAACGGCGGGTAATGTTCACTATCCTGCCCCGTCTGGCAATACGTTTGTAATAATCTGTTACATATATCTGGACTGGTATAATCGTCGGTTCATGCAAATGTTATTCAGCGTTAAATTTCATACGATGAGTAAAGGTAGTTTTTTCGACTGGTAATGACCCGTCCGGATCGGCTTTTGGCGATATGTTCTGCTATTTGTCGCTTTACGCAGTGATATAGCCCATATTCTGAAAAATAGATGGTCTTATCTTCGGTGATGGGAGGTGAGTATCTTGTCAGACAAAGGGTTTAGGCCGATTTTGACAACAAAAATTCAACATGAAGTTATCAGGGTGATCGCGATCACAGATGTATAGAAATTTTTGGCCATGAAAAAAGTATTAACCTGTTTGAGCGTTAAACAACCGAACAAGTGACAGGTCAGAGTAAGCGAAAGACGGACAAGTAACGGCCAAAAGAAGAGCATTCGATAGCCCTTCCTTTAATATGGGATTGGGGCGATCAGGGATACACTTTTTCTTTGTATTCGCAGAGATCTTCGATAATGCAGGAGCCGCAGCGAGGCTTGCGGGCAATACAGGTATATCGGCCGTGCAGAATCAGCCAGTGATGGCAATCCACTTTAAATTCTGCCGGAACCACTTTCAGCAGTTTCTCTTCGACCTGCTCGACGTTTTTCCCGGGCGCGAAGTTGGTCCGGTTAGACACGCGAAATATATGCGTATCCACGGCGATAGTGGGCCAGCCAAACGCAGTGTTAAGCACCACGTTTGCGGTCTTACGCCCCACGCCCGGTAAGGCTTCCAGCGCAGCGCGGTCCTCCGGCACTTCGCCTCCGTGCTGTTCCAGCAGGATCCGGCAGGTCTTGATGACGTTCTCGGCTTTGCTGTTAAACAGGCCGATGGTTTTGATATACGACTTCACGCCTTCCACGCCCAGCTCCAGCATGGCCTTCGGCGTATTGGCGACCGGATAGAGCAGGGCAGTGGCTTTATTGACGCTCACGTCGGTCGCCTGTGCAGAAAGCAACACCGCGATCAGCAGCTCAAACGGGGAGGTAAAATTCAGCTCCGTCGTCGGGTGCGGGTTCTCGTCCCGCAGACGGGTCAGGATCGCAATGCGCTTTTCTTTATTCATGAGGCCTTCTCGGGTGTCCCTTCCAGAACGCTACGCTCAGCCGCGCGGCGCTTACGTTTTTCATCAATCAGGTATTTTATCGCCAGCATCATGCCAAGGCCAATAAATGCGCCAGGCGGCAGCATCGCCAGCAGGAATGGCGTATCGGTGTGGAACACTTCAACACGCAGCGCTTTGGCCCAGCCGCCGAGCAGCGCATCTGCGCCGTCAAACAGCGTACCGTTACCGAGGATCTCGCGCAGCGAGCCCAGCACGAACATGGCGCATGTGGCACCCATGCCAATGGAAAACCCATCCAGCGCCGACATGGCGGGGCTGTTTTTCACCGCGAAGGCTTCCGCGCGCCCGACAACGATACAGTTGGTGACGATAAGGGGAATAAAGATCCCGAGCGACTGGTACAGGCCAAACGCGTAGGCGTTAATCAGCATCTGAACGATACTGACCACCGACGCAATGATCATGACGTAAATCGGAATACGAATTTCCGACGGCGTCCAGCGGCGCAGGGCAGAGATGGAGAGGTTGGTCAGGGTCAATACCAGCGTGGTTGCCAGACCCAGACCGAGCGCGTTGGTGGCGGTGGACGTTACCGCCAGCAGTGGGCACATGCCCAGAAGCTGAACCAGCGCGGAGTTGTTTTTCCACAACCCCTGGACAATAACCTCTTTAACCTGGCTCATGATTACTCCTCACAGGCCGGAAGATTGTTGATTTGCGCGGGCAGCGTTTCAGCATACAGCCCGGCTCGTTTTACGGCGTTCACCACCGCACGTGGGGTGATGGTCGCGCCGGTGAACTGGTCGAACTCGCCGCCATCTTTCTTCACTGCAAACGCGGTGTCACCTTCGCCATGGATCACTTTACCGGCAAAGTGCAAAATCCAGTCGCTCAGACGGGTTTCAATTTTATCGCCAAGACCCGGCGTCTCATGGTGCTCCGTCACGCGGGTGCCCAGTATGGTGCCGGAGAAATCGCTGCCCACAAGCAGCTGAATGGCGCCGGAATAGCCGTCAGGCGCCGTCGCTTCCATCACTGCGCCGACCGGTTTATCCCCTTTGCGGGCGATAAAGAGGCGGTGTGGGCCTTTCCCAAGCTGCGGCGCGTCTACCACAAAGCAGCTTTTTTGCAGGTCATTATCGTAGAAATCGGACGGGATCACCTGATCGAACAGCGCCTTTTGCTGCTTCGAGGCCTGTTCTTCGATGGTCGTTTTGGTCAGCGCATTAACCAGTGCCGTCAGCCCCGTCAGGACCGCGGCGAAGACAGCCAGCGTGACGCCGTGTTTTTGCATCGTTTTTAACATGGCGAAACCCTTAGCGATGACCGTACACGCGTGGACGCGTGTAATAGTCGATGAGCGGAACGGTTATGTTGGCAAGCAGGACGGCAAAGGCCACGCCGTCCGGGTAGCCGCCAAAGCTGCGGATGAGCCATACCAGCAGGCCTGCCAGTGCGCCGAAGATCAGGCGTCCGCGGTTAGTCGTTGAGGCCGTTACCGGATCCGTCAGGATAAAGAAGGCACCCAGCATGGTCGCGCCGGAGAGCAGGTGCATCTGCGGGCTGGCCAGTGATTCAGGAGAGAATACCCAGCCCAGCGTGGCGCAGACCGCCAGCGTCACGAGGAAGCTGACCGGAATATGCCAGCGGATGGCTTTCTGCTGCAGCAGGAACAGGCCGCCCAGCAGATACGCCAGGTTGACCCACTGCCAGCCTGCACCCGCCAGCACGCCGCTGTAGATCGCCGATTTCATGATCTGCTCAACGCTGTGCCCGGCATGCAGGGACGTTTTAAAGGTATCAAGCGGCGTCGCCTGGCTGATACCGTCCACGCCCATGCGCAGCGCGTTCATATCGGCACCGAGTGCCGTATGGCCGGTAAAGATCACGTGCAGAGCATCCATGAAGCCCGGAACCGTGGCCGCAATCTCGTGCGGTGGCAGCCAACAGGTCATCTGTACCGGGAAGGAGATCAGCAGCACCACGTAGCCAATCATCGCCGGGTTAAACGGGTTATGGCCCAGTCCACCATACAGCTGTTTGGCAATGATCACCGCAAACACGGTGCCGAGGATCACCATCCACCATGGGGCAAACGGCGGGATACTGATCGCCAACAGCAGGCCGGTCAGCAACGCGGAGTTATCGGCAAGAATGCGGGAGACCGCTGCCTTGCGCAGCTTAAGCACAAGCGCTTCCGCCGCCAGGGCGCTGGCGCAGCCCAGGATTATCTGAAACAGGGTTCCCCAGCCGAAAAACCAGCACTGAACGGCAATGCCCGGCAGCGCCGCCAGGCAGACCAGCATCATGATGCGCGATGTCTGGCGCTGATTGTGGGTGTAAGGGGAGCTTGCGATTCTGAAAACCATTTAATCCTCGTTAACTGCTTGCTGTGCGGCTTTCTTTGCCTGAACGCGCGCAATGGCGGCGGCGACGGCGGCTTTGCGCGGGTCATCGTTGGCGGCCTGCGGTTGCTCATCCTGCTGCGCCGCTTTACGGGCTTTAGCGCGGGCAATCGCCGCTTCGACGGCGGCTTTACGCGGGTCGACCGGCGCTTCGGGTTCTGCGGTTTGTGTCTGCTGCGCCGCTTTGCGCGCTTTAGCACGGGCAATCGCCGCTTCGACGGCCGCTTTGCGAGGGTCGACGGCTTCCTGCTCGACCACTACATTCTGCTCACCGGCTTTGCGGGCTTTGGCCCGGGCAATCGCCGCTTCAACGGCGGCTTTACGCGGGTCGATCTCCGCCTCTGCCTGGTCCGTTTGCGCTTTTTCAGCCTGACGGGCGCGCGCTGCGGCCTTACGTGCTTCACGCGCGGCAATCGCTTCGCTGTTGTCCGGCTTCTCGCCGGCCGGGATCACCACAGGCTGCGCTGCAGTGGCTTTTTTCTCGCGAACGCGCGCCAGTGCGGCGTTAATCGCATCCTGATCTTTCTCGGCAGGCTGAACGGCGGCCTGCTTATGGCGCTCCTGACGGGCGATTTTTTCGCGTTCCAGTCGCGCCTGACGCGCTTCGAAGCGCGCTTTGGCTTCTGCCGCGCGTTTTTCTTCCATGGAGATGGCATAAATTTCAGCCTTCTCCTGGCGGAAATACTGCACCAGAGGAATGTTGCTAGGGCATACCCAGGCGCAGGCACCGCATTCAATGCAGTCGGCCAGGTTATGGGCTTTTGCCTTGTCGTGCAGCTGGCCTTTGCTGTACCAGTAGAGCTGCTGCGGCAGCAGATCCGCCGGGCAGGCGTCGGCACAGGCGCTGCAGCGGATGCAGCCTTTCTCTTCCTGCTCCTCGCCCATCTCGGTCGGAGAAGGCGCGAGCAGGCAGTTGGTGATTTTCACTACCGGAACGTCCAGCCACGGCAGGGTAAAGCCCATCAGCGGGCCGCCCATGATCACCATCTGGTCGCTGCCCGGGCAAAACTCAGCCTGTTCCAGCAGATGACGCACCGGCGTACCCAGACGCGCCCAGACGTTGCCCGGACGAGAAATTGATTCCCCGGTCAGCGTCACCACGCGCTCGGTTAACGGTTCGCCGTCAATCACCGCGCGCTTCACGGCATACGCGGTGCCGACGTTTTGCATCAGCACGCCGATATCCGAAGAGCGTCCGCCATGCGGGACCTGCTTGCCGGTGAGAATTTGCGTCAGCTGTTTTGCGCCGCCGGAAGGGTACTTGGTCGGGATAACGCGCAGGCTAATATCGTGACTGCCCGCCAGCACGGCGCGCAGCATTGAAATAGCCTGCGGTTTATTGTCTTCGATACCGATCAGCACTTCCCGCGGCTGCAGAATGTGCGCGAGGATGCGGATACCTTCCACCACCTGGGCGGCGCAGTCCTGCATCAGACGATCGTCGGCGGTGATATACGGCTCGCACTCGGCGGCGTTAATAATCAACGTCTGAATGTTATCGCCACCGCCGCGGAGTTTAACACCGGTCGGGAAGCCTGCACCACCCAGACCAGCAACGCCGAACTGATGAATGCGCTCGATAAGCGCTTCGCGGCTGTGGGCGCGGTAATCGCTCCAGCCGTCACGGTCAATCCAGCGGTCTTCGCCATCGGCTTCAATAATCACGCTCAGCTCTGAGAGCGCGGACGGATGAGCCACCGTATGAGGGGCGATAGCGACCACCTTACCGGAGGTGGGGGCGTGCACCGGCAGCATACGTCCGCGACCAAAGGTCAGCGGCTGACCGCGAAGGACGGTATCACCTTCTTTCACGCACAGCTCACCCTCCGCGCCGATGTGCTGCTTGAGCGGCATAACGAAACGGGTCGCCAGCGGAATTTGACGCAGCGGCGTGCCGTTAGACTGGGTTTTCATTTCCGGTGGATGAATACCGCCGTCAAAGTCCCAAATCTTCTCTTTTCTGAAAGCAGAAAATAACTTAAGCATGTTGTTCCACAGGAATATTGCGAACCGGAATGGCTTGAAGATCCCACTTCCAGCTTTCGGTAGTCGTTTCAACCGGGTGCAGCTCGATACATTGCGTCGGGCAGGGGGCCACGCAGAGGTTACAGCCGGTGCAGAGGTCCGCCACGACGGTGTGCATGGCGCGGGTTGCGCCCACAATGGCGTCAACCGGGCAGGCCTGAATACATTTGGTGCAGCCGATACAGTTGGCTTCGTCGATCACGGCCAGCGCGCGGACCGGCTCCTGTACGTCCGCATCGCCGTCAACAGGCTGCGGGTCAATGTTAAGCAGGGCCGCAATTTTCAACATCACCGCTTCGCCACCGGGCGCACAGCGGTTAATTTTTTCACCCTGAACCCCTACCGCTTCGGCATAAGGGCGGCAGCCGGGGTAGCCGCACTGCCCGCACTGGCTTTGTGGCAGAAGCTCATCAATTTTTTCTACAACGGGATCGTCCTCTACCGCGAAACGGCGGGAGGCGTAGCCCAGGATAAGGCCAAACACCAACCCCAGAACGCTGATAGAGGCGATGGCAATCCAGATAGCATTCATTACAACTTCACCAGACCACTAAAGCCCATAAAGGCCAGAGACATTAAACCTGCGGTCACCAGCGCAATCGCGTTACCGCGGAAGGGCGCAGGGATATCCGCTGCTGCCAGGCGCTCGCGAATGGAGGCGAACAGCACCATCACCAGAGAGAAACCGACTGCCGCAGAGAAACCATACAGCGCCGACTGCATAAAGTTATGGCCAAGGTTGATGTTCAGCAGCGCTACGCCGAGAACCGCACAGTTGGTGGTGATCAGCGGCAGGAAGATACCCAGCAGGCGATAAAGCGCCGGGCTGGTTTTACGCACCACCATTTCGGTAAATTGCACCACCACCGCGATAACCAGAATAAAGGCCAGCGTACGAAGATAGGTTAATCCCAGCGGGATGAGGATCCAGGTATCGATCCACCACGCGCAGATGGACGCCAGCGTCATCACGAAGGTCGTCGCCAGCCCCATACCCATTGCTGTTTCCAGCTTTTTGGAAACGCCCATAAACGGACACAGGCCAAGGAACTTCACCAGAACGAAGTTGTTAACCAGCACGGTGCCGACAAAGAGCAGTAAGTAATCGGTCATTATTTAGCCTGAAATAAAAAAGCCGCCTATTATCGGACAAACCGACGCAGGCGACAACAGGTTATCTGTAGGGTTATTACGGGTTCACGAAGGTGTTTTTCACCCGCGTCGAACGTTTGAAATAGGGCACCAGCAGCGCCGCAGCCAGCAACGGGAAAAGCAGCTGACGAACGGCCAGCGCGTCTGATACGGGCGAAAAGGCAAACGCTTTCACTGCCAGCAGGACCGAAATCAGCAGCCAGATAATGTAGTGCTTAGGCACACTCTTGCGGCGCTTAAAGAAGGCGATGGTCAGCCACAGCGTGTAGTACCACATTCCAATCGCGAAAACGAACGACACAAACCACAAAGCAATATTCAGCACGCTTTGCGACATCAGGGTCTGGATGGCGTGAGGGGTAATCAGTGCGGTGGTATACAGCAGCAGCGCAAGCGATGCGCTTAATAAGGCAACCAGCAGCCATGCCAGTGGGGCGATTAACCAGCCTCCAATGCGTTCTCCAGGCGTTGCGGTCATGAACTCTCCCATAATCTGCGCGAAATGTTGTACAGCCAGTTTGCAGGGCGGAGAGTATATAACATTTCGCGCGGATGGCTACTTTCTTATAAAACGTAACGCCATACAGACTTAGGCACTTCACCGACGTTGAACAAACGACCACCGGAAACCAGCTCCGCGCGGCGATGGTCTGCGGCGCGATACATATTAATGATGTCCTGATTATCCGACAGGGTGTAGTTCAGATGGTCAAACAGTTTTTCCAGGCTCTCAAGCGAATTGATCTTGCGAAATTTTAATAAATAGTCCTGAACTGTCATATTAATAAGTTTCCATATAAAAGTGAGTAATACCAGTTAAGGTAATTCGGTCGAATAATAAACGGATTAATAAAGACGTAAACAGCCCACTCAGGTAACGCGACGAAATTAGGAGTTTTCTTTGCTGAAATTCAGGCATCAGACGATGCCTGGAAGAGAAGGTTAACCGTGTTCACCAGGGCTGGCAATACGAAACTGACATATTATGTCACTCTTTATTGCAGTAACCGGTTACTTAGGTTGGGCGATGGTGACAGGCTCCGGCGGCTGGTAGTTATCGATATGGCTGGCGACGCCCAGCAAAATGACCGAAACTCCAAGGACAATCCATCCCGCTAATTCAATGATTCGATTAATAATTGACGTCATAATGCGTAATTGTACTTTATCCATAAAGACAGGGCGCAAATGTTACAGTGACGTCTCCCTGACGGCAAGCGCTTTGGGAACGGTTCCCTTAAACAAAATCAGTAGGTTAATACTATGTAACAAAAACAACCCGTACAACCTGCTATTTTAAGTCATAGGGCACATTATTAATCTGTGCTCATGCCAGGTTAGCCAGTGTGAAATAAGAATGTCATAAAAGAGGATGGCACTATGAGTGATAATATCCGCGTCGGGCTTATCGGCTACGGGTACGCGAGCAAAACGTTTCATGCGCCTCTGATAGCCGGGACGCCGGGGATGGCGCTGGCGGCGGTATCCAGCAGCGACGCTGCAAAAGTCCATGCCGACTGGCCTTCCGTGCCGGTTGTCTCAGAGCCGAAACATCTTTTCAACGATCCGAATATTGATTTAATCGTTATCCCCACGCCGAACGACACCCACTTTCCGCTGGCAAAGACCGCGCTGGAGGCCGGTAAGCACGTAGTGGTCGATAAGCCCTTCACCGTGACGCTGTCACAGGCGCGCGAGCTGGATGCGCTGGCAAAGAGTCTGGGCAGGCTGCTGTCGGTGTTTCATAACCGCCGCTGGGACAGCGATTTTCTGACGGTAAAACGGCTTCTCAGTGAAGGCGCGTTAGGGGAGATCCTCTTTTTTGAATCCCACTTTGACCGTTTTCGCCCGCAGGTACGAAACCGCTGGCGCGAGCAGGCCGGCCCTGGCAGCGGCATCTGGTATGATTTAGCCCCGCATCTGCTGGATCAGGCCGTCAATCTTTTTGGCCTGCCGGTGAGCATGACGGTCGATCTGGCCCAGCTCAGACCCGGGGCACAGACAACCGATTACTTCCACGCGGTGCTCAGTTACCCGCAGCGGCGGATTGTGCTGCACGGTACGATGGTCGCGGCTGCAGAATCTGCCCGCTATATTATTCACGGCACGCGCGGGAGCTACGTGAAGTTTGGTCTCGACCCGCAGGAAGACAGGCTGAAAAACGGTGAGCGTCTGCCGCAGGAAGACTGGGGCTATGATATGCGCGACGGCGTCGTCACGCGGGTGGAAGGCGAGGAGCTGGTCGAAGAGACCTTGCTGACGATACCGGGTAACTATCCGGCGTATTATGCCGCTATCCGCGATGCGCTAAACGGCACGGGGGAGAACCCGGTTCCGGCCAGCCAGGCGATACAGATTATGGAGCTGATTGAGCTGGGCATCGAATCTGCCAAACATCGCGCGACGCTCTGCCTGGCATAGTTTTTTAATATTTTGTAGGCCGGGTAAGCGTCAGCGCCACCCGGCAACGGTGTTAACCGCGAGCCACTTTATCTTTCAGCGCCTGCTTCTCAGCAGGCGTCAGGAAGGCAATTTCCAGCCCGTTAATCTGTGCCTGACGGATCTGCTCGCGGCTCAGACCCGCCTGCGGTGCGGCGATGTTGTACTCGTGGATAATATCCACGCCCTGAACCGCCGGGTCGTCAGTGTTCAGCGAGGCCAGCACGCCGTGCTCGAGGAACGTTTTTAGCGGGTGATGCGCCAGCGTCGCCACGGTGCTGGTCTGAATGTTAGACGTCAGGCACGACTCAATCCCGATACGCTGCTCCGCCAGGAAATCCATCAGGGCGCGATCTTCGACCGCCTTCACGCCGTGACCGATACGCTCGGCGCCCAGCTCGCGGATGGCCTGCCAGATGCTTTCCGGGCCTGCCGCTTCACCCGCATGCACGGTAATGTGCCAGCCGGCATCGCGCGCGCGGTTGAAGTGGGAGAGGAACAGGCTGCCCGGGAAGCCCAGCTCGTCGCCGGCGAGGTCGACGGCGGTGATGGCATCGCGATGGGTCAGCAGCGCTTCCAGCTCCTGCAGGCAGGCGGCTTCACCGAACGTACGGCTCATGATGCCGATCAGGCGGGCCTGAACGTCGAAGGTTTTACACCCTTCGCGCACACCTTCAATGACGGCTTCCACCACGCCTGCAACGGGCAGGTTGTGGGTCATCGCCATATAGCCCGGCGAGAAGCGCAGTTCGACGTAGTGCAGGCCGTTGCGGGCTGCATCTTCGATGTTCTCAAACGCCACGCGGCGGCAGGCATCCAGCGACGCCAGCATCTTCACGCCCCAGTCGAGTTTGCTCAGGAAGCTGACCAGGTCCGGTTCATTAGAGGTCACCTGTACGTGAGGGATCAAGGACTCAAGGGTCTGAGCAGGAAGCGTTAAATTGAACTGGCGGCCAAGATCGAGGATGGTTTGGGCACGAATGTTACCGTCAAGGTGACGATGAATATCAGTTAAAGGCAGGCGTGTATCAATCATGGTCGCACTCTTTTCTGGTTAAAGTGCGCCATATTATAAAAACAAAACGGGGTAAAAAGCTATTTGCGCAAGGGAATATTCCGTTGCGCAAATTGATTACAGGAGCGTGTTAATCCCGGCGATGAGGCGTTGAACTCCTTGCTCAAGCTTGCTGCGGGGGCAGCCCGCATTTAAGCGCACGAAACCATTTCCCTCTTTCCCGTAGGTATATCCCGGCATAATGGCGACTTTTTGCTGCTCGATCAGCACTTTTAGCAGCGCCCGATCGTCAATGTTCAGCGGGCGCAGATCGATCCAGGCCAGATAGGTCGCTTCCGGTGGCAGCCAGTTCAGTTTCGGAAAAGCGCGGTTTACTTCCTGCGCAATATACGACAAATTCCCTTCGAGATAACCCCGCAGGGCATCCAGCCACGGCTCCCCCTGCTGGTAGGCGGCGATATGCGCCGTCAGCGCCAGCACGGAAGGGGAAGAGAGCCCGTCCCGTCCTTTTAGCGCGCTGAGATAGCCGTTACGGCTCTCTTCATCGCCGATCAGGCCGTAAGCCCCCGTCAGCGCCGGAATGTTAAAGCTTTTCGAGCCGGAGGTCAGAAGCGCCCATTTGCCCCGCGCCACGGCGTTCCACGGCGTGTGACGATGTTCTCCCCACACCATGTCCATATGGATTTCATCGCTGATAACCGCCACGTCATAGCGTGCGCACAGTTCCGCCATCTGCGTCAGCTCATCCCGCGTCCAGACCTTACCGGTCGGGTTTTGCGGGCTGCACAGCAGCAAAATTTTGTTTTCTGGTTTCGCCAGCGCTGCTTCGAGGGCCACCATATTGCCCTGCCAGCCTGCAGCCTGCTTTTCCATCTCAACCGCAACAACACGACGCGCGTTACCCTCTATGGCTTTATAAAACGCATCGTATGCCGGGGTGTGAACCACCACGCCGTCGCCGGGGTTTGACCAGAGGCGAATCAATTCAGAGACCATATAAATGACGGAAGGACCGTAAACGATCGATTCGGTCTCAATCCGGCTGTTAAAGCGCTGCTGGAACCAGTGCGCGACGGCGGCGAGAAACTCATCGTTCTTCCAGCGGCTGTAGCCCAACACGCCGTGATTAATACGCTGATGCAGCGCGTCGGTAATGCAGGGCGCGGTGGCGAAATCCATATCCGAGATGGTGAAGGGCAGCAGGTCGGCTGCGCCAAAGCGGTCGGCGACGTAGTCCCACTGCGTACACCAGGTGCCGTGTCGATCCACGACGGTAGAGAAATCAAACATGACGTTAATCCTTAAAGTAAAACCCCCTCATGAGAGGGGGCTGAGGCATCAGGCTTCTACTGTTCGCATCAGGGTAGCCAGCTCATCCTTCACCGACTGTACCTGCGGGCCGATGACCACCTGCAAATTGTGCTGATTTAACTGTACCACGCCAATGGCCCGGTTGGCTTTCAGGGCGTTGGTATCCACTTTTGACATATCCGCCACCGACAAACGCAGGCGGGTAATGCAGTTATCCAGCGAGGTGATGTTATCCGCACCGCCCAGCGCCGCCAGAATGGCCGGGGTGTTATAGCCGGATTTGCCCACGGTACCGGCAACCGCCTGTTCCACGCTGGTGGCCGTATCGGTATCGCGGCCTGGCGTTTTCAGGTTAAAGCGGGTGATGGCGAAGCGGAAGATCCCGTAGTACACCACGAACCAGATTGCCGCCACGACCGGGACCAGATACCACTTGGTGGAGAGACCGTGCAGGATGCCGAACACCACGAAGTCGATGATGTTGCCGTCGGTGTTGCCGATAGTGACGCCCAGCACCGCCATCACGGTAAAGCCCAGACCGGTCAGTACAGCGTGAATCAGATACAGCACCGGCGCAACGAACAGGAACAGGAACTCGATTGGCTCGGTGGTACCGCCTACGACGCAGGCGATCACGCCGGAAATCAGCAGGCCTTTAATTTTATGACGGTTTTCCGGACGTGCGCAGTGGTACATCGCCAGTGCGGCACCCGGCAGGCCGCCGAGGAAGGCAGGCATTTTACCCTGAGACAGGAAGCGGGTGGCGCTTTCGGAGAAGCCGTGGGTGGTCGGGCAGCTCAGCTGCGCCTGGAAGATGGTCAGCGCACCGCTCACGTCGTGACCGCACACCTCCATCGTCCCGCCCGCTTCGGTGAAGCGAATCAGGGCCACCAGGATATGCTGCAGGCCAAACGGCAGGAGCAGACGCTCGCCGGTGCCGAAGATCATCGGACCGAAATCTCCCGCGCCGTTGATGATGCGGCCAATGCCGTTGATGCCCATCGCGAAGACCGGCCAGATCAGCGGAATGATCAAACCAAACAGGCCCATCACCACCAGGGTGATAATCGGCACGAAGCGGGTGCCGCCGAAGAAGGCCAGGGCATCCGGCAGACGGATATTGTGGAAGCGCTCGTGCAGCATCCAGATAATCACCCCGGCGATCACCGCCCCGAGGATCCCGGTATCAATAGACTGGATGCCAATCACGCTCTGAATGTTGTTGGCCTTCAGCACGGCAGCGTCGGTGGTCGGCAGTATGCCTTTCGCGGTCAGCCAGAAGTTAACCGCGAGGTTCATCACCGCGTAACCCACAAAACCGGCAAACGCCGCGACGCCTTTATTTTCGCGCGCCAGGCCCAGCGGGATAGCGATACAGAACATGACGGGCAGGAAGCTAAACGCAAAGGAGCCGACTTTACTCATCCAGATAAAAATCGCCTGCAGCACGGGGGTACCGAGGAACGGGATCAGCGTGATGACGTCTTTACTGCTTAGCGAGCTGCCGATCCCGAGCATGATCCCGCAGAACGAGAGGAGTGCCACGGGCAGCATAAAGGTTTTACCCAGTTGCTGGAAAAATTCCCACAGCGATATTTTTTGTGCTGCTTTCGCCGTCATAAAACGACTCCTTTATTGTTAAAATCAGTTTGTCTGCTTCAATGCTGCGAGAAGATAAAACGTTTTATCAAAGTTTAGTGCGCGCTAAATCACATTCTCAGGCTTTGACTGGTAGTATAAAGATAACGTATTGATAAAACGTTTTACCGATCTCATTTCAGGGAGTCACGCCGACACATGGCTGTAGCGAAAAAAATCACCATCAACGATGTCGCGCTTGCGGCGGGTGTTTCCGTCAGCACCGTTTCTCTGGTGCTAAGTGGGAAGGGGCGCATCTCTCCTGCCACCGGTCAGCGGGTGAACGAGGCGGTTGAACAGCTGGGCTTTGTGCGTAACCGCCAGGCGTCGGCGTTGCGCGGCGGGCAAAGCGGGGTGATTGGCCTGATTGTCCGTGACCTGACGTCGCCTTTCTATGCGGAGCTGACGGCTGGATTAACCGAAGCGCTTGAAGCGCAGGGGCGGATGGTCTTTCTGCTTCACGGCGGTCGCGAGGCCGATCAGCTGCTTTCCCGGCTCGATATGCTGCTGAATCAGGGTGTGGACGGGGTGATCGTCGCCGGGGCATCGGGAGTGGGCAGCGAACTGTGCGAGCGCGCCGCCGAAAAAGGCGTGCCGCTGGTGTTTGCATCGCGCGCCAGCTACCTCGACGAAGCCGATACGCTACGCCCGGATAACATGCAGGCCGCGCAAATGCTGACCGAGCATCTTATTCGTCGCGGGCATCAGCGCATTGCCTGGCTGGGCGGTAAAAGCTCGTCCCTGACCCGCGCCGAGCGGGTAGGCGGCTACTGCGCGACGCTGATTAAATTCGGCCTGCCGTTCCACAGCGAGTGGGTCGTGGAGTGTGAATCCAGCCAGAAGATGGCGGCGGAAGCGATAGGCGCGCTGCTGCGAAGCAGCCCGACGATCAGCGCCGTGATTTGCTATAACGATGTGATCGCCATGGGCGCCTGGTTTGGCCTGATCCGCGCCGGGCGTCAGAGCGGCGAGGGCGGGGTGGAAACCTTCTTCGGCCACCAGGTGGCGCTGGGGGCGTTCGCCGACGTCGGGGAAAACGCCCTCGACGACCTGCCGATCGTCTGGGCAACCACCCCAGCGCGGGAGATGGGTTACACCCTGGCGGACAGGATCATGCAGCGCATCGACAATGCGGATGTGCAGGCCGGGCACCAGATTGTGGCGGCGCGGCTGGTGACGGTGAAGTAATATCAGGTGTACTGCGTAAGCGGGTTGAGCAACAGTTCGGCCTCAAGTGCTTCCACAAATTTTCGTACTTTTGCCGGGATCAGGCGGGAGGTCGGGTAAACTGCCCATACTGCCAGCGATTCCGGCTGGGCATCCTCCAGGACGACCCGCACGAGTTTACCCTCTCTGAACGCCGGTTCTACGTACCAGCGAGATAAATTGGCGATGCCCATCCCTCCCAGGCAGGCTTCGTAAATTGCCTCAATAGAGTTCGCGGAGAATCGGCCAGACACCTTTTGCTTGTAGCGCTGTTCGCCCTGTTCGAATGACCAGTGGACGGTATCTGACGTGGTCAGACAGCTATGTGCCGCCAGATCGTTAAACGATTTTGGATAGCCTTTTGCGGCAAGATACGTCGCGCTGGCGCAAAGATCGCGAGGGTTGTGACACAGGCGATGAGCAACCAGCCTGTTATCGCGCAGAGGCGCAATGCGTAGCGCTACGTCTATGCCTTTTCCGACAATATCAACCTGTTCGTCGGTGGCGAGTAAATCGACCTGCAGGGAAGGATGTTGCTGCATGAACCGGGTCAGCATGGGAGCAACGATCTTTCGTCCAAACCCCGCTGAGGCGGTAATGCGCAGGCGTCCGGTAAGATGCGTCCCCTCGGGAAACAGATCGGCAAGCGCATTGTTTTTATCTTCCAGCAATGCCTGTGCATGCGGCAAAAAAACGTCCCCATCGCTGGTGGGAGAGAGAGAACGCGTGGTGCGGTGTACCAGCCGAACCCCCAGTTCCGCTTCGAGATGAGTTAGCGCGCGCGATGCTGTCATTGCGCTCATTGAGAGCCGACGCGCGGCACCGGCGAGGCTACCCGCTTTGACGGCTTCGACAAACACTTCAATATCTTCGAGTCTCATTATATCGTTTTTCGTTATGCTGCCTTATCAAATTACATATCTACATTATTTGTCGTTACGCTGCCATAGTCTCTTCACATCCTGATAAACATGAATTTGGAGTGAAGATGAAAAAGTTGAAAACGATTCTTGCGTTCAGCGGCCTGCTCTTTGCTGGCACATCGTGGGCAGATGCTCCCGCGCAGGTGAAACAGCAGGTCCCGGGCTATTATCGTCTGGCGGTAGGGGAATACGAGGTGACGGCGCTGTTCGACGGCTATAACGATCTTTCGCCAACGCTATTGCAAGGGCTTTCACCCGACAAGGTTCGCAACCTGTTGGCGCAACACAAAATCGATGCCGAACGCATGCCGACGTCTTTCAACGCGTTTCTGGTTAATACCGGTAAACATCTGGTCATGATTGACAGCGGGGGTGGCCACTGCATGTCAGAAACGGCCGGTCAGCTAATCGGCAATATGAAAGCATCAGGGTATCGCCCTGAGCAGGTCGATACGGTTTTCCTGACCCACCTGCATCTTGATCATGTGTGTGGCCTGAGCGATGCAGACGGTAAGGCGCTGTTCCCGAATGCTACCGTCTACGTACCGCAGGGGGAGGCCGACTACTGGCTTGACCCCGCAAAAGAAGCGAGCGCGCCGGCTAATGCGAAGGCGTATTTCGCTATCGCCAGGAATGCGCTGTCCGCGTATAAAGCCACCGGGCACCTAAAAACCTTCGTCCCGCCAACTTCACCCATCCCGGAGGTCCAGACGACATATGCCATTGGCCATACGCCTGGCAGTACCGTTTATCGCTTCGCGTCTCAGGGTACGGCTATTAACTTCATTGGGGATCTTATCCATGCTCCTGCCGTCCAGTTCCCGCACCCTGAAGTGTCTATTCGCTTTGATGTCGATCCGAAAAAAGCCATCTCATCCCGGGGGCAGGAGTTTAACGCGCTGGCGAAAGACGGAGAGTGGATGGCCGCAGCGCATCTGCCTTTCCCTGGTATTGGGCATATCACCTCCTGGCAGCAGGGCTATAGCTGGAATCCTGTAAATTACGGTCCTTATCAACGTGCGGCCAACGTGCCTCTGCTGAAATAAAGTGCGGTTACGAACATGAGAAGTTACACCGTAACGGCGAACGGTATCCGACAGTTCGTCGTAGAAGAGGGTGAAGGCGCACCGGTTATTCTTCTGCATGGTTTTCCAGAAACAAACTATGCCTGGCGCTACCAGATACCCGTTTTGTCCCGACACTATCGTGTGATTGCGCCAGATTTACGCGGGTATGGGGAAACGGATAAACCGGTCTCCGGTTATGATAAACGAAACATGGCGCGGGACGTCCGGGAACTAATGCGAGTGCTGGGTCTGGAGAAAGTGGCGCTGGAGGGGCACGATCGTGGAGCTCGGGTTGCTACCCGCTTTGCTAAAGATTATCCCGAGTTAATCGATCGTCTGGTGGTGATGGATAACGTACCAACCCGTATTGTGGCGCGCGATCTGAATGCGTCGATTGCGCGTGCATACTGGTTCTTCCTGTTCCATCTTGTACCAGACCTGCCGGAAGCCCTGATTGCAGGTCGAGAAAACGTATGGCTGCACCACTTTTTCTCGGACTGGACCTACGATCCGTCTACCATTAGCGGCGAGGCGTTTGACACCTATGTTCGGGCGTATCAGGCGCCGGGTGCCGTGCGCGGCGCGATGGCTGACTATCGCGCCAACGCAGAGGATGTGGCGCAGGATATGGCAGACGCTGAGGTGAAAATCACCTGCCCGGTAATGTCGCTGTGGGGTAATGATTTTCATGCGGTCGGCAAGCTTTTCGATATGAAAAGCGTCTGGGCCGAAATGGCGGAAAACCTGCGGGCGTATGGTATTGATGAGTGCGGCCATCTGCCGCAGGAGGAGCAGCCAGAGAAAGTGAATGCGCTTCTGCTGGATTTCCTGGCTGGATGGAAAAGTTAGGGGGCAATAAAAAACCCCTCATGCGAGGGGTTTTGACGTTTACTGCTGCGGTGCCGCCGGTTCGGCTGGCGCTGCCGGTTCAGCCGGTTCCGGCATCCCCAGAGCAGGCATACCAAACATACCGACGAAGTCTTCCAGCGGCATTTTGTCGCCGTTAAGCGTGACCTGGCCGTTGGCGTACTGCAGGCTGGTGGAAATCGTGTTGTTTTCCACTTTGGTGAGGCGGAACATCTGTCCCATTGCCGCCAGACCTTTCACCTGCTGGTTCGCCAGCTTGCCGGCATCTTCATCGCCGTAGCCTTCCAGCTTCGCAATCTGGGTCATAAACTCGGTCGCCATATCCATCGGGATGGTCAGCTTGCTGTCGAGCGACTTCACGCTGCGATCCACTTCCTGCGCCAGCGTCTGCGGTTCACCCGTTGCGGTGGCCGGATCTTTCAGGAACAGAGACAGGTTGAAGCTGGTTTCGCCTTTGCTGTTTTTCCAGCTCAGCGGCGCAACGGTTATTACCGGCTCGCCTTTCAGCAGGATTGGCAGGTTGTTGAACAGCACCGCCATCGCCTGCTGCTGGTACACTTCCGGGTTCTGCTGCAGCGCGGTATCGGTCAGCAGCGCCTGGCTCTCTTTGCTGTATTTCTGGCTGAATTCGTGCCACGCCTGGCCGTCGATATTGCCGATCTTCAGCGACAGTTTGCCGGTGCCCAGATCCTGATTCTGTACTTTCAGGCTCTTCAGCGTGTAATCCAGCTGGGTATTGATGCTCTTCCCGTCTTTGGAAACGTCGGATTTGCCGTTGACGTCCATGCCTTCCAGCACGGCCATCTCTTTCCCTTCAACCGCAATGGCGACTTTATCGAGAGAGAGTTTTTGATCGCCGATACGCTCCTGGAAATCGGTCATTCGGCTGTTGCCGTCGGCTTTCAGGTTGCTGAAGGTGAGCTGAACTTTTTGGTTATATTCGTTCATGGCATTGACCAGGCCGCTCTCCGCTTCACCCGTCAGGGAGAACACGTTTCCGTCGCGGTCAGCATCGAGTTTGAAGTGGCCGCCGCTGAAGGCGACTTTTTCATTCTCTTTCTCGTAGTTCAGCGCTTTCAGCGCAATATCGGAACTGGTGTCACCGGCATAGCTAATTCGGATATTAATGTCGAAAGGCGATTCATTCTTCGCCAGGTCAAACAGCGGTTTGGTGACGTCGTTATTCACCAGCACGGTATGAACGGACGCCATCGACGGGATCAGGTTAAAGGACTTCAGCTGCGCCAGCGGCAGCGGACCGTGGCTCACCACCTCGTCCAGCACCACGCTCTGGCCCGGTTTCAGCCAGCCGTTTTCAGCTCCGGCAACCGGCTTCACCACCAGCTGCATACGGCTGGTAAACACACCGCGGTGATAGTTCTGGTAGCTCAGTTCCAGACCTGCTTCCGGCGCGCTGCGCTTAATCTCTCCGTTAGCCTGCGCCACCATCTCAGCCAGACGGCCTTCCAGCTGTTTCCCGGTAAACCAGGAGGCACCCGTCCAGACCACGCCTAACGCTACAATCACTCCAACCGCTACGACCGATTTTTTCATTGCGACTATCCCTAAAATGAAACCAGGCGGTAAAAACCGCCTGGAGATATTAAGCCTGCAACTAGCTTAGCAAGAGTTGTTAAAAAAATCAGTAAGTCCCTAATACCCGTCATACTTCAAGTTGCCTGTGCGTTGGCTTTCCTCGCTCACCCCAGTCACGTACTTATGTACGCTCCTGGGGATTCGCTGCGTCGCCGCCTTCATGCAACTCGAATTATTTAGGGTATAGCTTATTGAAAACGCGCGCGAGGCGACCGGTGCCGCTCACGCTGACCGGGGACTCATTGGCTGCAACGAATGCTGACTCTCCGGGCTTAAGCACCAGATGCTGTTCGCCTTTGCGCAGCGTCGCTTCGCCTTCAACGCAGAACAGAATCGCCGCACTCTCCTGAGCCACCGACGTTTCGGCGCTGCTCAGGTCGTGCAGGGAGAAGGCAAAATCCTCAACCGGGATCGGGAAGTCCAGCTCTGCGCCGTTTTTCACCGGCTGCGTCAGCAGCTCCGCGGCAGGTTTCGCCACAAACTTCACGTTGGCAACCAGCTCAGGAATGTCGATGTATTTCGGCGTCAGGCCCGCGCGCAGCACGTTATCGGAGTTGGCCATCACCTCCAGCGCCACGCCCTGAAGGTAGGCGTGCGGGGTTTCAGCGAACAGGAACATTGCTTCACCCGGATTCAGCTTCACCACGTTCAGCAGCAGTGGGGAGAACAGGCCGCTGTCGTCCGGATAGAATTCGGAAATCAGACGGATGGTCTCCCACGGTTCACCTTGCTGGCTGTCCAGGGCGGCTTTCAGTACCGCCAGCGCGTGGGACTTCTCTTCACCCTGCATATTCAGCAGGCTGGCAAACAGCTGGCTCAGCGCGTCGGCATTCGGGTTTTCAAGGAAATGCGCGATAGCGTTATGGGCACCCGCGACCGGCTGCAGCAGGGAGATAATTTCTGAAAACTCGCGGAATGCGTTCATCGCCAGGAACGGCGTCAGCGCGAACACCAGCTCCGGCTTGTGGTTAGGATCTTTGTAGTTACGCTCGGCGGCGTCTAACGGAATACCTGCCGCGTTCTCTTTCGCAAAGCCGATTTCAGACGCTTGCTTGTTCGGGTGAACCTGGATGGAGAGCGGCTGGTCTGCGCACAGCACCTTAAACAGGAACGGCAGTTCGCCAAAGCGCTGAGCCACCTTGTCGCCCAGCAGCGCGGCTTTGTTGGCCTCTATTACGTCACGCAGGCTGCGTACCTGACCGCTGGCGTCTTCAATTTTTGAGCTGCTCTTCGGGTGCGCGCCCATCCACAGTTCTGCCATCGGCAGGTTGTTCGGGTTCGCGATACCGTAGAGATCCGTTAACGCAGTTTTACTTCCCCAGGCGTAGTTTTGCACTGAGTTAATGAGTTTTTGCATTATCAAGCCCTGATTCAATTGTGGAATTAACTCCGGGTATTAAAGCAATAAACTTCATGGAAGTAACCTGTGGATGTAAAAAGTCGTACTAGTCTCAGTTTTTGTTAAAAAATTGTGTAGGATAAGCTGACTCGCTTTTAAGCCGGGCAGCGGAACATCTGCCCTGAATAAACAGACCGAAGCAGTAAGTGAGAGACCAATGTCGAATAAACCCTTCCATTATCAGGATCCTTTCCCCCTCAGTAAGGATCAGACCGAGTATTACCTGTTAACCCGCGATCACGTCTCCGTTTCTGAGTTTGAAGGACAAGAGATCCTCAAAGTCGATCCGCAGGCGCTGACGCTGCTGGCGCAGCACGCTTTCCACGACGCCTCGTTTATGCTCCGCCCTGCGCACCAGCAGCAGGTGGCCGATATCCTGAGCGACCCGCAGGCCAGCGAAAACGATAAATACGTTGCCCTGCAGTTCCTGCGTAACTCCGATATCGCGGCGAAAGGCATTCTGCCAACCTGTCAGGATACCGGCACGGCGATCATCGTCGGTAAAAAAGGCCAGCGCGTCTGGACCGGCGGCGGTGACGAAGCGGCGCTGGCGCACGGCGTCTACAACACCTACACCGAAGATAACCTGCGCTATTCGCAAAACGCCGCGCTGGACATGTACAAAGAGGTCAACACCGGCACCAACCTGCCTGCACAGATTGACCTCTACAGCGTCGACGGTGATGAGTACAAATTCCTCTGTATCGCCAAAGGCGGCGGTTCAGCCAACAAAACCTATCTCTACCAGGAAACCAAAGCGCTGCTCACCCCGGGCAAGCTGAAGAACTACCTGGTTGAGAAGATGCGCACCCTCGGCACCGCGGCGTGCCCGCCGTACCATATCGCGTTTGTGATTGGCGGTACGTCGGCTGAAAGTACGCTGAAAACCGTCAAGCTGGCCTCAACCAAATACTATGACGGCCTGCCTACCGAAGGTAACGAGCACGGCCAGGCGTTCCGCGACGTACAGCTTGAGCAGGAACTGCTGGAAGAGGCGCGTAACCTGGGTCTCGGCGCGCAGTTTGGCGGCAAATACTTTGCCCACGACGTGCGCGTGATCCGTCTGCCGCGTCACGGTGCCTCCTGTCCGGTCGGTATGGGTGTCTCCTGCTCTGCGGATCGCAACATCAAGGCCAAGATCAACCGCGAAGGCGTGTGGATCGAAAAACTGGAAAACAACCCGGGCAAGTACATTCCGGAAGAGCTGCGTAAAGCGGGTGAGGGTGAAGCGGTTCGCGTTGACCTGAACCGTCCGATGAAAGAAATTCTGGCGCAGCTTTCGCAGTATCCGGTCTCGACCCGTCTCTCCCTGAACGGCACGATTATCGTGGGGCGCGACATCGCGCACGCGAAGCTGAAAGAGCGTCTGGACAATGGCGAAGGGCTGCCGCAGTACATTAAAGATCACCCAATCTACTACGCTGGCCCGGCGAAAACGCCTGAAGGCTACGCCTCTGGCTCGTTAGGCCCAACCACGGCAGGGCGTATGGACTCGTATGTCGACCAGCTGCAGGCCAACGGCGGCAGCATGATCATGCTGGCGAAAGGTAACCGCAGCCAGCAGGTGACGGACGCCTGCCACAAGCACGGCGGCTTCTACCTCGGCAGTATCGGCGGCCCGGCAGCGGTGCTGGCGCAGGGCAGCATCAAGAGCCTGGAGTGCGTGGAATACCCGGAACTGGGTATGGAAGCGATCTGGAAAATTGAAGTGGAAGACTTCCCGGCGTTTATCCTCGTGGATGACAAAGGCAACGACTTCTTCAAGCAGATCCAGTCGTCCCAGTGTTCGGCGTGTGTGAAGTAATTCTGTAAATTGCCGGGTGGCGCTGACGCTTACCCGGCCTGCATTCTCGTAGGTCGGGTAAGGCGCAGCCGCCACCCGACACCAAAAAGAGCGCACAAAGCGCCATAACGTTTCTCAGAAGTCATCAATACTTATCCCTTAAGCATGTGAGCAATCCCTCTTTTGTTATCAAGGAGAAAGTAATGACCACGGTACGCCATGAGAAAGATTCGATGGGCGCCATCGACGTCCCGGCCGACAAGCTATGGGGCGCGCAAACCCAGCGTTCGCTGGAGCATTTCCGTATCTCGACTGAAAAAATGCCCGTCTCGCTGATCCAGGCGCTGGCGCTCACCAAACGTGCAGCTGCGAAAGTGAACCAGGATTTAGGCCTGCTGGCGGCAGACAAGGCAACCGCCATCATCAACGCCGCCGACGAAGTGCTGGCGGGCAAGCATCCCGATGAATTCCCCCTCGCCATCTGGCAGACCGGTTCCGGCACCCAAAGCAACATGAACATGAACGAAGTGCTGGCGAACCGGGCAAGCGAACTGCTGGGCGGCGTGCGCGGCATGGAGCGTAAGGTTCATCCGAACGATGACGTCAACAAAAGCCAGAGCTCTAACGACGTCTTCCCGACGGCGATGCACGTGGCGGCGGTGATTGCTATCCGCGAGCAGCTTATTCCGCAGCTCAACGTTCTGAAATCCACGCTCAATGAGAAAGCGCAGGCCTTCCGCGACATCGTTAAAATTGGCCGTACGCACCTGCAGGACGCCACGCCGCTGACGCTCGGCCAGGAGATTTCCGGCTGGGTGGCGATGCTGGAACATAACCTGAAGCATATTGAGTACAGCCTGCCGCACCTGGCGGAGCTGGCGCTCGGCGGGACGGCGGTCGGGACCGGGTTAAACACCCATCCAGAATACGCGGTGCGCGTGGCGAAAGAGCTGGCAAACATCACCGGGCAGCCGTTCGTCACGGCGCCCAACAAGTTCGAAGCGCTGGCGACCTGCGACGCGCTGGTCCACACCCACGGCGCGCTGAAAGGGCTGGCGGCATCATTAATGAAAATCGCCAACGACGTGCGCTGGCTTGCCTCGGGGCCGCGCTGCGGCATTGGTGAAATCAGCATTCCGGAAAATGAGCCGGGCAGCTCCATCATGCCGGGTAAAGTCAACCCGACCCAGTGTGAAGCCATGACTATGCTCTGCAGTCAGGTACTGGGCAACGACGTGGCCGTCAACCTGGGCGGCGCGTCCGGCAACTTCGAGCTGAACGTCTATCGCCCGATGGTGATCCACAACGTTCTGCAATCGATTCGTCTGCTGGCGGACGGGATGGAGAGCTTTAACGAGCACTGTGCGGTAGGGATTGAGCCGAATCGCGAGCGTATCAGCCAGTTGCTTAATGAATCCCTGATGCTGGTGACGGCGCTGAATACCCATATCGGCTACGACAAGGCCGCCGAGATCGCTAAAAAAGCGCATAAAGAGGGACTGACGCTGAAAGCCTCCGCCCTGGCGCTGGGCTATCTGACGGAGGCGGAGTTCGACGCCTGGGTTCGCCCGGAAGCGATGGTCGGTAGCCTGAAATAATCAACCCGCCACATACAGGTGCAGCCGCGGAATAATCAGCTGCAGCGGCTGCGCCTGAGGCCTGTAACGGTGCTGGACATTGTCCGCATCGTAATTCAAAAGCTCACCAATATCCGGCACGATGGCCCCCTGATTGGCATCAAAGAGTGCAATCAGCGGCGTCGGACAGGCATACTGAACCTGTTTTTGCTGACCGGAATACCAGACGCGGGCGATAGGCTGCACCTTCACCGGGCGCTTAATTTTGAGGCGCGTATCCGCCGGTAGCGAGGCGATGCTGTGGTACTCCTGCTGCAGGCGCTCAATCCACTGCTCACGCGACCACGGCGCGACGGTGCGCGGCGTCTTCAGGCTTTTTTCCAGCTGCGCCAGAATTTCATCCCGGGTGAAGTTTTTAATGATGTGCTTATTCGCCCAGCCGAAGCGCAGCGTGGCGGGGTGACGCAGTACCGTCAGCGTGCGATAGGCATTCAGGGTAATTAACCCAGGAAGCTGACGGTGCACCCATTCAAACCGGGCGGCAGGGGCGAGGCCGGACTCTTCGGTAACGATCTTTTCAAATGCCGCTTTCAGGCTGTTGATATGGGTAATCTGGTCTTCCAGCGCTTCGCGCGTTGCCGCATCGGTTTGCAGGCAGATCACGCCGGGCAGACGCACGGCCGCCTTACTGCTGCGGTTTTCAGACTGCTGCTGGATAAACAGGCGACGATAGTGTTTCAGCGCCAGCTCAAGGGCGGCGCTGCCGATGTGCTGTTCAACCTCGATGGTGTCCAGCGGGTCGTGTTCTGCCCCTTTAGCTACCTCGGGCAGGGTAAAGACGCGCGCGGCCAGCAGACGGCAGGTCTGCAAACGTTCGGTCAGGGTCAGGAGCTCGTGTTCTATTTCCCGAAACGTGCTGTTCAGCCGTTCGAGGAGATCGTAAGTCGCCATAAACACTCTCATTAGTTACAACATACTTATCATATAGCACAGCACGCCGGGTCAGGCCAGCGTGCGGTTTAGGTCAGACAGGAACGGGAAGGGCGATGTTATGGTATACCGGCCAGCTAAAGCAGAAGCGCGCGCCGCCAAGCTCGCTCTCCTCGCAATGCACCGTGCCGCCCATTGCCTGCGCGATAGAGTAGACAATCGCCAGCCCCAGGCCACATCCGCCAGTAGCGCGATCTCGGCTGGGGTCGAGGCGGACAAACGGCTCAAACACGGTTTCTCGCGCTTCCGGAGCTATTCCCGGCCCGTCATCCTCCACCGTCAGGCTTGCCTGACTGCCCTGCAAATCCAGCCCAATCTGTAGCGTACTTTCGCTGTAGCGCATGGCGTTGTTCATCAGGTTATCCAGCACGCGTTCCATCAGGCGCATATCGAGTGCGCCGTAATCACCCGGCGTCACGCGGGTCAACAGCGTACGCTGCGGGTTCACGCTCTGAACGTCATCAATGTGGGTTTGCAGCCAGGCAGGAAGATCTGGCGTGCTGAGGTTCAGCTCGTTTTGCGGACGATCGAGGCGCGCGTAGGTCAGCAGTTCCTCAATCAGCGCCTCAAGCTGGCCAATGTCGCGGTTAAGCGCCTGAGACTCCGCTTCCGTCAGATTTTCGCTCATCTCCAGACGATAGCGCAGGCGCACCAGCGGCGTGCGCAGCTCGTGCGCAATTCCGTCGATCAACTGCTTCTTACTGGCGATCAGGGCATTGATGTTATCGGCCATCTGGTTAAAGGCCACGCCCAGACGTTCAAAGCTGGAACCGCTGTCGAAGTGAATGCGCTCGGTAAAATGCCCCTCGCCAAAACGCTGCGCAGCGGATTCCAGCTTCAGCATGTCCTGCCAGTGCGGGCGCATCCAGATAAAGACCGGAAACGCGAGCGAGATGGCGATAAAGGCCATCAGCGCCATGTCCAGCAGGCGCATCTGGTGCAGATAATAGAGATAGGGAACCGGGCCGACGGCCAGCACGTAATGGCTGCGCGGGATACGCTGGATAAAGGTGTATTTCTCATCCAGCGCGACGATGTCCCCGTCGCGCAGACGCTGCATGGCGGGTGGGTCCAGCTCAAAATTTTTTAAGGGCTCGATGCGTAAATCGAACGAGAGATTCAGATCCAGCTCTTTCAGGGTTTTCGCCCAGTCGTGCGGCGGGATCTCTCTTAGCTCGCTGCGCATCAGATAGAGCGAGCTTTTCATCAGGTCGTCCAGCGACTGCCTGCCTGCACGTTCGGCGGTGAATTTATAGACCAGCCCGACCAGCATGGTCATGACCAGGAAGCAGACAAACAGCAAAAGATAAAACTGCACAAACAGCTTTTTCATTGGATCTCACCGAAGAAACGCTTTGTGCAGAATATACATGAAACCCGCCGATATTTTCATGTCTGTGAAGCGTGTTACATGGCTTTCGCGCTGTTTTTTACCTTGGCGATGAGTGTTTCCGTTACGGCCAGTCCTTCCGCAATGTGCACATCAATCACATCGGTTCCAAATTTGTTAATTAAATCCAGAAGTATTTCGTAAGACTGGATGAGTTCAAGGAGATCAAAGAGCGCTTTCCGATCGGCGCGTGAGGGAGAGGCATGGCTAAGCGCTGCCTGATTAACAATCCATTCAAGATTGGTTTTGATGGCTTCAACCTGACTGTAGCTATACATATTTCATGGGCTTAAATCCTCATATCAAGATTTTATGGGAGAGGTTTCGTGAGAGCTTCACGGTGAGAAAGCGTTGTAGCCGGGTCAGTGCCAGCTGAAGAAAGGACAGTAGAAGATTTAATTATGGGATAGTTCTCGTGCTTAGCAAGTTAATTGTTGCGCAAACGGATAAATAAAGGCGCGAAATGAAGGCATCACTGTGTAATGCCTTCATTTCGCGCATGTTATGCTAACCGGATAACGGAATCAGGTTTCCCAGGCGTGGGGGGCAAACAGGTAACCCTTATTACGCACGGTTTTAATGCGGTAGGGCTCGGTAGCGTTATCCTGCAGCTTTTTGCGCAGACGCGAAATCGCCACGTCAACGCTGCGGTCCATTCCGTCATAGCTCACGCCACGCAGGTTTTTCAGCAGCGCGTCGCGGTCCATGATTTGCCCGGCGTGCGTTGCCAGCTCCCACAGCAGGTCAAAATCCGCGGTGGAGAGGGCGATAAGCTCGCCAGAGAGCAGCACCTGACGGTTAATGGGGTCAATAGACAGCGTACCGAAGCGCATCGCTTTGTGCGGCGTCAGAGACGCCGCGGGCGCTTCGCGTTCGATGCTGGCGTGCTGGCGCAAATGGAGGCGCAGACGTGCAAGCAGGACGGCAGGCGGTGTGGTTTTCAGAATGTAGTCATTGGCACCCATCTCCAGCGACAAGATATGGTTCATATCGCTGTCCAGCGAGGTGAGCAGGACGATAGGGCCCTCCCACCTGGCGCGCAGGTCACGGCAGAGCGTCATGCCGTCTTTGCCTGGCAACATGATATCCAGCAGCACCAGATCGGGGTTTTCACGGACGACCACCTCTTCGGCACGATCGCCGCGAGGTTCAACAATGACGTCCATATCATGTTTACCCAGATAGGCGGCGATCAACTGCCCGACTTCGGGTTCGTCTTCAACATAAACAATCTTATTCATACAGCGTCTGTTTTCGTGAAAAAAGCCAACATACACCGCGGAACCTTAACCTTCCATTAATCTTTCAAAATTAACGCCGGTTCCGTAATTCTGGCTGTTATTCGCTTTCACTAGCGCAGCGGACGGCCGCCGTCCACGGCAAAGGTTCTGCCGGTGACATAGCAGCTGGTGAGCAGGTAATCCACGAGGTCGATGACCTCTTTCTCGCCAGGGGCGATTTTCATAAGCGACTTATTCAGCGCCTGCTGGCGATACTCCGCATCATCGTTTTCGTTAAACAAAATCATCGCCGGGGCGATGGCGTTCACCTTCACCTCGGGCGCAAGCTTGCGGGCAAACGAGCGCGTCATATTATCCAGTGCGGCTTTACTGGCCGCGTAGGCGATGTGCTTGTCGCTTCCGCGCTCCACCACATAATCAGTGAAGTGAATGATGTCGCCCGCAGCATGCCCATGGCCGCGCAGCAGATCCTGCAGAGCATGGTTGAGCAGATAAGGGGTATTAACGTGGATCTGCAACATGGCGGAGAGCGTTTCGCTGAGTGACGCACCGGGTTTTTCGGCACGCCATGCGCTGGCGTTATGGATCACGGCGCGCAGCCCCGTCGTGGTGGACTTCACCTCTTCCGCGAAAGCCAGAATGCCTTCATCGGTTGAAAAATCAGCCTGAATGCAGACAGCACCGGCTTTGCGTAACCCTTCAATCGACGGGTATTCCGTACGGTAGCTGACAATGACAGGATGGCGAAGGTTGAGAAAGTGATGGGCAAGAGCGAGGCCGATACGGCGGCCTCCACCGGTAATCAGTATTGGGCGAAGCGGTGCATTTCCCATCGTATTCTCCTTTACAGTTCAACAATGGGAAAGGCGATGCTATCCCATTAACATCCAGGTTGCCGGCAGGGCAGCAACCAGTAGCAGTCCAATTAATGCCATCTCACGGCGTTTCAGCGCATTCTCCAGCTGATGCGTGCGGCGGGCGTAGATAAACACCAGCAGACCCGGTGCGTACAGCACTACCGACAGCAGCAGATGCATAGGCCCGGAAGCATACAACAACCACAGGCCGTAAATACAGGCTCCGACACCCACGACATAATGCGCCGGGCGTGTGGCAATTTTTAACAGATACGCACCCACTAAGAAATAGGGTACCAGAATCATCTCCGAGGCGATGGTCAGCAGCGTGTTATAGTCTGAGCCTGTGAGCCAGATCAGCACCAGGCAGACCTGAACGCTGATGTTGGTCAGCCAGAGTGATGCCGATGGCGCGCTGTTTTTGTTTTGACGGGCGAACAGGCGTGGAAACGCCTTGTGCGTCGCGGCCAGGAACGGCACTTCAGCCGCCATGATGGTCCAGCTCAGGTAAGCGCCGCAGACGGAGACGATCAGTCCTGCGGCAATCACCACATCGCCCCAGGGACCGAGCATTTTCACCATCAGGCCTGCCATTGACGGGTTACGCATTTCCGCCAGCTCAGGACGCGCCACCACGCCCAGCGACAGCAGCGTCACCAGCAGATAGACCCCGAGCGCGGCCAGTACGGCCAGCAGCGTGGCGCGGCCCACATCGCGTTTATTCCGCGCACGGGCAGAAACCACGACCGCACCTTCCACACCGATGAACACCCACAGGGTAATCAGCATCGTGTTTTTCACCTGCTCCCAGACGGGAACGCCCAGCGCAACGCCGCTGAAATCGAGCTTGAATACGTCCATACGGAACGCAATAAAGGCCAGAACAATAAACAGGCCGAGCGGAACCAGTTTCGCCAGCGTCGCCACCAGGTTGATGCTGGCGGCCGTTTGTACGCCGCGTAATACCAGCCAGTGGACGAACCACAGCAGCACCGAGGCGCCCACAATAGACTGCCAGGTATTCCCGTCGCCAAAGAGACGCAGCTCTGGCGTATCGGTAAAGAAACTGAGCGCCGAGAAGACGATCACCAGATAGGAGACGTTGGCGATAACGGCACACAGCCAGTATCCCCATGCGGAACAGAAGCCAATCAGCTCGCCGAAACCTTCACGTGCATAGGTGAAAATGCCGCCGTCCAGATCCGGGCGAATGCGAGTGAGGAGCAGCATGGCGAAGGCCAGCAGCAGTATTCCGACACCGGTAATGCCCCAGCCAATGATGAGCGCGGAAGGGCTCGCGACGGCCGCCATATTTTGCGGCAAACTGAATACGCCTGCACCCAGCATTGAGCTTAAAACGAGTGCAGTCAGAGCACTCAGGCCAAGTTTCTTTTCCATTGGCTTCCTGTTATGAAAGGTCAAAATCCAGAATAATTATTTCGCTCAGGCGCATAAAAATGGTGGATCACACTAAGGCGCGGGATTTTACGGAGTGTAACGAAAGCATGCAATGACGTGTGGCAGAAATTCAAAAAAAGTAACAAAAAAGGCGGCATTGCGCCGCCTTTCGTAAACGATTTTGTTACTTGTACAGATCGGCGCTGATGGTCACGTTGTTACCACGCTCCTGCCACTGGCGGGTGATGTGGTAGTACTTCGCCCCTTTCTTCGCCGCACGCTTCGCGACCTGGTAAGAGACTTCCGTCATGTTGCCGTAGTTGCCGGTAAACTTGATGCTGTCGAACGGCACCATCTGCGCTGCAGTGGCGTTGTTCAACTCTTCAATTTTGGTACCGTCCGGCAGCGTAACGGAATAGCGGCCACCTTTCGTGGACTGCGTTTCGAAGAAACGGCCCACTTCAGCGCTTGGGGCAGCCGTCGTTGCTACGCCTGGAATTTCAACTTTCTTCGCTTCTTCGCCGCCTTTTGCTATTGCCGCGCGACCTGCTTCTGAATTCGCCGGGATGGCATCCGGGCTCTGCAGAACACGTTTTTTCGCATCTTTTTTATAGATGAACGCGGTAATACGCTGGTTGCCACCCTGGTTAGCATCGACCTGACGCACGATGAAGAACGAGTAGGCCCCTTTCTCTTTCGCGGCTTTGGTGATGGCATCGTTCACTTCAGGCTGGCTGCGATAGAAGCCCTGAACGGTGACGGTGTCGTAAGGTTCCAGCTCAATCGCCTGATCTTTCGGCAGTTCAACAACACCGTTGATCACGCGGTTTTTCGGTGCGTCAGCTTTTGGCGCATTGTCTTTGAACAGCGCAATGGTCACGCGCTGGTTACCGCTGTTGCCGTAATCGGACTGGTCAACGACATAAAACGAGGCAGCCCCGTTTTTATCAGCAGCTTTTGATGCCGCGGCGACGGCGTCGCCAATAGAATTATAACGACCCACAATGACCGTATGGTCAAAAGGTTTTAACGCTGCCGCTTGCTCCGGCGTTAACTCTGTTGCGGCATTCGCAGACAGGGCGGTCGCGGAAAGAAGTGCGGACGCCAGGAGTGTGTTCTTAAGCTTCATAAAAATGATCCTTCGCCTTGCGCAAACCATGTACTGGTATTGTTGTTAATTTGAGACGGTCCCGATTATGGCATTTAAAACCCGTCGCTGTCTGCGCCATTTTTCACTGCCCGTGCTTACTGAATCACCTTATTCGATAACATTTAGTGATATGTTGAAAAAACACGCGTTTGACAAGTAAAACTGATAAAGCATATGACTTTTACAAGTTAATTTAATGTTAATAAGTTGTTCTCTTATGGCGCTATATCATGTTTTTACCGCTTCGCTTGCGCGATTTATCGGTTCTGGCGATGAATTTAAGGTAAATATCACTGTCAGTGACGCCGATCGCTTATTTTTCACAGATAAAGTAAGAAATAGTGTTTTCTGGCGGTAGATCACGGGCGCTATTTTCAGTAGGTTATAGACAGTTTGTTACTGTTTTATTTTCCGGGGTTAATCATATCTCGTCGCTCGCGCGATGGCGAAAATTGATACAAACCGCGGGCATTTATCGATAAACCATCATCAAAAACCGATGGAAGGGAAAACTATGCGTATTGGGGTACCAAAAGAACGGTTAGCCAATGAAACCCGCGTAGCGGCAACACCGAAAACGGTGGAGCAACTGCTTAAACTGGGTTTTACGGTCGCGGTCGAAAGCGGCGCAGGCAAACTGGCGAGTTTCGATGACGAGGCCTTTATCCAGGCTGGCGCAGAAGTGGTCGACGGTGCTGACGTCTGGCAGTCGCCGGTAATTCTGAAGGTCAACGCACCGGAAGAGAGTGAAATTGCGCTGCTGAATCCGGGGACGACCCTGGTGAGCTTCATCTGGCCTGCGCAAAACCCCGAGCTGATGGAGAAGCTGGCGGCCCGTGGCGTGACCGTGATGGCGATGGACTCCGTGCCGCGCATTTCGCGCGCGCAGTCGCTGGATGCCTTAAGCTCCATGGCAAACATTGCCGGCTACCGCGCCATTGTTGAAGCGGCCCACGAATTTGGTCGCTTCTTTACCGGACAAATCACCGCTGCGGGTAAAGTCCCTCCGGCGAAAGTGATGGTGATTGGTGCGGGCGTAGCGGGCCTTGCCGCCATCGGTGCGGCAAACAGCCTGGGCGCTATCGTACGCGCCTTTGACACCCGTCCTGAAGTAAAGGAACAGGTTCAGAGTATGGGGGCCGAATTTCTTGAGCTGGACTTTAAGGAAGAGGCAGGCAGCGGTGATGGTTACGCGAAGGTGATGTCCGAAGCCTTTATCAAAGCCGAAATGGAACTCTTCGCTGCCCAGGCGAAAGATGTCGACATTATTGTCACCACCGCGCTTATCCCCGGTAAACCGGCACCGAAGCTGATTACCCGTGAGATGGTTGACTCCATGAAATCGGGCAGCGTGATTGTCGACCTGGCCGCCCAAAACGGCGGTAACTGTGAATATACCGTACCGAATCAGGTGACCACGACCGCGAACGGCGTGAAGGTGATCGGTTATACCGACCTGCCGGGCCGTCTGCCAACGCAGTCTTCTCAGCTCTACGGCACTAACCTCGTCAACCTGCTGAAGCTGCTTTGCAAAGAGAAAGACGGCAACATCACCGTCGATTTTGACGATGTGGTGGTGCGCGGCGTCACCGTGGTCCGTGAAGGTGAAATTACCTGGCCTGCGCCGCCTATTCAGGTTTCTGCTCAGCCTCAGGCGGCAGCGAAAGCGGCGCCTGCGCCTAAAGAGCCCGCCAAACCGGCTTCTCCGTGGCGCAAATACGCGATCATGGCGCTGGTGATTATTCTGTTCGGCTGGCTGGCTGACGTCGCGCCGAAAGAGTTCCTCGGCCACTTTACCGTCTTCGCGCTCTCCTGCGTCGTAGGCTACTACGTGGTATGGAACGTCTCCCATGCGCTGCACACGCCGCTGATGTCGGTAACCAACGCCATCTCCGGGATCATCGTAGTGGGGGCGTTACTGCAGATTGGTCACGGCGGCTGGATCAGCTTCCTGAGCTTTATCGCGGTGCTGATCGCCAGTATCAATATTTTCGGTGGTTTCACCGTGACTCAGCGCATGCTGAAAATGTTTCGTAAAGGCTAAGGGGTAGCATATGTCTGGAGGATTAGTGACAGCCGCATACATTGTTGCTGCAATCCTGTTTATTTTCAGTCTGGCGGGGCTTTCCAAACACGAAACGTCTCAGCAGGGGAATAACTTTGGTATCGCCGGGATGGCGATTGCGCTGATTGCCACCATCTTCGGGCCGGATACCGGCAACGTGGCGTGGATCCTGGTAGCGATGATCATCGGCGGCGCGATTGGTATTCGCCTCGCGAAACGCGTTGAAATGACCGAGATGCCGGAGCTGGTCGCTATTCTGCACAGCTTCGTGGGTCTGGCGGCGGTGCTGGTGGGCTTCAACAGCTACCTGTATCACGAACCGGGCCTGGAACCGATTCTGGTGAACATCCACCTGACGGAAGTGTTCCTCGGTATCTTCATCGGTGCGGTGACCTTCACCGGCTCTATTGTCGCGTTTGGCAAACTCCGCGGGAAGATCTCCTCTAAACCGCTGATGCTGCCAAACCGTCATAAGCTGAACCTGGCGGCGCTGGTCGTGTCGTTTGTACTGCTGGTGGTCTTCGTGCGTACCGAAAGCGTCGGTCTGCAGGTGCTGGCGTTGCTGGTGATGACCATCATCGCGCTGGCGTTCGGCTGGCACCTGGTGGCGTCCATCGGCGGTGCGGATATGCCGGTGGTTGTCTCGATGCTGAACTCCTACTCCGGTTGGGCGGCAGCGGCGGCAGGCTTTATGCTGAGCAACGACCTGCTGATCGTCACCGGTGCGCTGGTGGGTTCTTCCGGTGCGATCCTGTCTTACATCATGTGTAAGGCGATGAACCGTTCGTTCATCAGCGTTATCGCCGGTGGTTTCGGGACCGATGGGTCTTCTTCCAGTGCGGATGAAGAAGTGGGTGAGCACCGTGAAATTTCTGCGGAAGATACCGCAGACATGCTCAAAAACTCGCATTCCGTAATCATCACTCCGGGATACGGCATGGCGGTGGCGCAGGCGCAGTATCCGGTGGCGGAAATCACCGAGAAGCTGCGCGCGCGGGGCATTAAGGTTCGCTTTGGTATTCACCCGGTGGCAGGGCGTCTGCCTGGCCATATGAACGTGCTGCTGGCGGAAGCGAAAGTGCCTTACGACATCGTGCTGGAAATGGATGAGATCAACGATGATTTCGCCGACACCGACACCGTGCTGGTCATTGGCGCCAACGATACCGTTAACCCTGCTGCACAGGACGATCCGGGTAGCCCAATCGCCGGTATGCCGGTTCTGGAAGTGTGGAAGGCGCAGAACGTGATTGTGTTTAAACGCTCCATGAATACCGGCTATGCCGGGGTTCAGAACCCGCTGTTCTTCAAAGAGAACACCCACATGCTGTTTGGCGATGCCAAAGCCAGCGTGGATGCGATTCTGAAATCACTCTGACAGGGTAAAGCCCGGTGGCGCAAGCTTACCGGGCCTACCAAACCCGTAGGCCTGGTAAGGCGAAGCCGCCAGCCGGCAAAAAAAAACCGCCGGTTCCCCGACGGTTTTTTTTCATCTTGCTGGTTAATCGTCTTCCGGATCGTCCAGCTCAACCGGCGTCTGGTACTCATCCGGCTTAATGACCAGCAGGTCGCAGCGCAGATGGTCGATTACCTGTTCGGCGGTATTGCCGAGGAACGCGGCAGAAATACCGGTTCTGCCAATTGTGCCCAGCACCACAATCCCCGCCTGCAGGTGTTCCGCCAGGTCCGGGATCACCTCTTCAGGCAGCCCTTTTTCCACGTGGGTCATTTTCTCATCAATGCTGAATTTCTGGCGCAGCGCTTTCATGGCCAGCAGGTGCTGACCGCGGATCGCGTCGTTGTACACGCTCGGGTCAAATTCAGGCAGCTCAATGGCAATGTTAATCGGGGTGACCGGATAGGCGCCCACCAGATGCACTTCGGTATGATTCACCTGATCGGCAAGCTGGAGGGTCTCCTTCACCAGCTTCTCGTTCAGCGAATTGTGGTAATCCTCTTCGCTCGCGAGGTTTACCGCCACAACGGCTTTCCCGCCTTCAGGCCACGGCTGGTCTTTCACCATCCAGACCGGGCAAGGGCATTTACGCAGCAAGTGCCAGTCGGTCGGGGTGAAGATCACGGATTCCAGCTTGTCGTGCTGGTGCGCCATCTTCAGCAGCAGGTCGTGCCCACCGGCGACAATCTCCTGGATGATGGCTTCGAAAGGTCGGTTATGCCAGACCACTTTAATATCAATGGGCACACCCGCTTCCAGGTAATACTTCGCCTGTTCACGGATCCACGCGGTACGCTGGCTGATGACGCCCTGACGCATAGCGGTGCGCTCGTCAGGCGACAGAAGGGTGGTCATCTCATACGAGAAGTCATAGATCGGCAAAAACGCTTTGATTTTGCCACCAATCCGTTGATGTAAATACACAGCACGTCGTAATGCCGGCTGATCGTCCTGATTCGGATCGATAGCTACCAGCATGTTTTGATACTTGGCCATACAGGTCTCCTTACTACTGTCACCACAGTCTGTAATTAAAAGAGTAACCTATATATCCTGAATGAAACAGAGGGGAGGTTTTGCCAGATCAATAATTCATGAAAATTTATCAGAGGAAAAGCACCGTGGTCGTCACCGCGATAAACGCAATAAACAGCAGCACCATCACCGCTATCGCAAAGGTCGTGGAGTCCTGAACGTAGGTTTTTTCCTCCCCCTTCATTGGGCCGACAAGCATGATCCAGATGAAGATAAAGGTCACTGAGGCGATCACGACTGAAACGAAAAACAAACTTTCTCTCAATTCATAACCTCAACGAGAACCTTTCGGGCGCTGTGTGGGGACTTACTACGGTGAAAATATCTTGAAACGAAAGTGATTATACCAGACCAATAAATCACAAGAATTTATCAGTCTGGTCATCAACAGGTGGAAAGTTATGCCACGTTGCGGGCGTGCCCGGCAAGAACGGCCAGCGCTTCACCGTTTTCGATAGTGATGTATTTACCTTTAACGGCCAGCATCCCGCTTTTCTGGAAACGACCCAGCAGACGGCTGATGGTTTCCACGGTGAGACCCAGGTAGTTACCGATATCGCCACGCGTCATCGTCAGACGGAATTCACGCGGCGAGAAGCCACGCTCGGCGAAGCGGCGGGAGAGGTTGTAGATAAACGCGGCCAGGCGCTCTTCTGCATTCTTTTTGGAAAGCAGCAGGATCATGTCCTGATCGCCTTTGATCTCACCGCTCATCAGACGCATCATCTGCTGACGCAGGTTAGGCATCTTACCGGACAGATCGTCCAGGGTTTCAAACGGGATTTCACAAACCATTGAGGTTTCGAGTGCCTGAGCAAAGCTCGGGTGATGGCCCGTGCCGATAGCATCAAAGCCCACCAGATCGCCCGCCAGATGGAAGCCGGTGATCTGCTCATCACCCTGTTCGGTGATGGTGTAGCTCTTGATGGTGCCAGAACGGATAGCATAGAGCGATTTCAGTTCGTCTCCCGCTTTAAACAGCGTCTGCCCTTTCTGAATAGGCTTTTTGCGCTCGATGATATTATCAAGCTGATCGAGTTCATGCTCATTCAGGGTAAACGGGATACAGAGCTGGCTGATGCTGCAATCCTGGCAATGGATAGCACAACCGCCAGACTGAATGCGTCGTATAATTCGCTTTTCCGGGATCATAGGTTTGCTCAAGCCTTAATTGATATTGGTCAATTTTAACATCTTTTTGGTAAGTACGTAAGCCTGACAAACCCTCAATAAGGACAAGAGACGGCAACGTGTCGCCATCTTCTTGAAATTCCACAGCTTGATTATGGATTTTTACCCTAACCGGTAGAAAATTAAGCACAAAAAGCCTGGGAACTAGAGCAAGAGATACCCTTCGTGACGCAGCAGCCACTCTTTTCGCTGCACGCCACCGGCATAGCCTGTCATGGTACCGTTACGGCCAATGACGCGATGGCAGGGTACCACGATGCTCACCGGGTTAGAGCCGTTCGCGGCACCCACCGCGCGTGCTGCTCCTGCGCGGCCTAGCTGCTCCGCAAGCTGGCCGTAATGCATGACCTGCCCGCACGGAATCGAACGTAGCGCCTGCCACACTTCGCGCTGAAAAAGAGTGCCTGCCGTGGCGGTCGGCAGAGTATCGATGATGCTGAGATCGCCTTCGAAGTACGCCGCAAGCTTGTCGCTCAGCCCGCCCGGATTGGTGGCGCGGATACGTTCATATCCCTGTGAGCGGTAGTGAATCGCAAGCAGTTCTTCCATGCGGTCGCTGTGCTCTTCCCATTCGACGGCGCGCAGGCAGAACTGCTCGTCCGCGATCACCCACAGCGGCCCGAGCGGCGTCGCAATCTTGTCTTCGAGTAATCTCAGCATCCTCATTCCTTTAGTTCAGCCTCGGGTAAATCCCCGGCCCAATCGGCAGGCCGACAAGATACCATGCCACCAGCATCACCAGCCATACCCCTAAAAAGATAAGCGGGTAGGGTAAAACCAGCGAATAGTAGGTACCCAGTTTGGCCTCGGGTTTATAGCGCTGCAGGAAGCCTAAAAACAGCGGAACAAACGGCGAAACCGGCGCCAGCGGAATAACCGAAGAGTCCGCGATGCGGAACAGGATCTGCGCGAAAGCCGGGTGGAACCCCAGCATCATAAACATCGGTACGAAGATCGGGGCCAGAATCGACCAGATGGCGGAACCGCTGGCGATAAACATGCACAGCAGGGATGACAGAAGCGCCAGGCCGACAAACGCCGGTACGCCGCTTAATCCGGCAGCCTCCAGCGCGTCGGTCAGGCCCACGGCCATAAACTTGCCCATGTTGCTCCAGTTAAACATCGCCACAAACTGCGCCAGCGGGAACACCATCACGATAAAGCCCGCCATCTCCTTCATCGGCTCGATCATCAGCTGCGGCAAATCGCCCTGACGGCGGATTTTGCCGGTAGCGATACCGTAGGCCAGCGAAACGACAAAGAAGAAGAGGATAATCAGCGGCACAATGCCCTGAATAAACGGTGACGGCAGGACCGTATGTTTAACCGGATCGCGCAATATGCCGTTTTCCGGGACCACCATCAGCGCCACCAGCGCGATAAAGGCCAGCGAGACCACGCCAGCCACGCGCAGGCCGAAGCGCTGCTCTTTGCTCAGGGTCTCCAGCTTTTCATCGCTACGGCCTTCCCATTTACCCAGGCGCGGCTCGACGATCTTATCGGTAATCAGCCCGCCGACAATCGTCAGGACAATGACCGAGCAGGCCATAAAGTACCAGTTGTCGATCACGCTGACGTGCATGGACGCATCGATGGTCTTCGCCGCCTCCGTGCTGATGCCCGAGAGCAGCACGTCGGTGGTGACGATCAGCAGGTTAGCGGTGAATCCGCAGCCCACCCCCGCAATCGCCGACAGCAGGCCCGCCACGGGATGACGACCGACGGCGAGGAAAATCAGCGCCCCCATCGGCGGCATGATCACCAGCGCGGCGTCGGAGGAGATATGGCTGAAGAAGGCGATAAACAGCACCATGTAGCTCGCGTACCGCGCGCTGACGTGGGAAGCCATCTTCACCATTAATGCGGGCAGCAGGCCAACGCGTTCTGCCAGCCCGGCGCCCAGCACCAGCGCCAGAATGGCGCCCAGCGGGGCGAAACCGCTGAAGTTTTTGATGACGTTAGGTAAAAACCAGTGCAGCCCGTCAACGCTGAGCAGGTTCTTTACCGCCACCAGGCTGCCGTCAGCCGGGCTGCGCACGCTCACGTCAAAGGCGGAGAGCACGGCGGTGGCGACCATCAAAATCACAATCAGATAGATAAACAGCAGGAAAGGGTGCGGCACTTTATTGCCGATCCTTTCAACCCAGCCATAGAGCTTACCGGATGGGGAATGCGAAGGTATGGATGACATACTCATGGGCGTTCCTCGGGAGTGTTGTGTTGTTGTGTTTTTTTATTTTAAAGGTGACGGTGTCACGCCCTGTGGGATCGGACACGCGTACGGTTTTTCTTGTAATTGTTGTTCGAACTCTTCACGGCATTTGTTCAGCAGCGCTGCGTCCAGCAGCAGATTGAGCGCGGTCGCACCCATCACTTTTCCGGCCAGCAGCATGCCTTTGTGAGCAATGGAAGTACGCCCCTGGGACACCAGCTGCCAGGTGTGCAGCGGTGTGCCGACGGTAAAGCAGGGGCTGAAGCACTGGGCGACCGGCATTTTCCAGCTGACGTCGCCCACGTCCGTTGAGCCCGCCAGCACGTTGTCGGTAATAGCGTAGGGCGCGACTTCATCCACCAGCAGCGTCGCCTGATGACGACGGGCAAAGGCTTTCCCCGCTTCACCTCCCGTAGCGGCAATATTTTTGAGGCTGTTTTGCAGATCGTTGGGCGTCAGGGTGGCGCGGATCTTGCGGGCAAACTCGCGCTCTTCGTCGGTCCACTCCGGCGTGCCGTAGTGCTGCAGGGCGCGATACATCGCCGCCTCGAGCGTGCGGTTCGGCAGGTAGCTGGAGCAGGCTTTATCAAAGCGGCACTCGACGGTGGTTTCGGTCATCAGCGCCGCGCCCTGGGCAATTTTCTCGATGCGCTCGTAGATCTGCTGCGCATCCGCCATCTCCGGGGCGCGGATCAGGTACAGCACCTCGGCCTGCGCCTGTACCACGTTGGGCGAAATCCCGCCGGTATCGGTAATGGCGTAATGGACGCGCGCTTTCTCAATGATGTGTTCGTTGAGGAAGTTGGTGCCGGTGGTCATCAGCGTCACGGCGTCCAGCGCGCTGCGTCCCAGGTGAGGGGAGTTGGCCGCGTGCGCCGCCACGCCATGAAAACGCCAGGCGGCCTGAATATTCGCCAGCGTGCTGACGTTAAACATCCCGGCGAAGGCTTCCGGGTGCCAGGTGACGGCAGCATCGACGTCATCAAACAGCCCTTCGCGCACCATAAAGGTTTTCCCGGAGCCGCCTTCTTCGCCGGGACAGCCGTAAAAACGCACCGTTCCGCTGCCGCCGTGCTGCTCCAGCCAGCTTTTCACCGCCACTGCGCCCGCAAGCGCCGCGGTGCCTAAGAGGTTATGCCCGCAGCCGTGGCCGTTGGCTCCCGGCGTGGCGGTCTGCGCGGTCGCGCAGTGTGCCTGCTGGCTTAACCCGGCCAGCGCGTCGTACTCGCCCAGCAGGGCGATAACCGGTTTCCCGCTGCCGAAGCTGGCGATAAACGCGTTGGGGATGCCGCCTGCCTCGCGGATCAGCGTGAAGCCTTCTGCTTCCAGCTCGCTGGCCAGCCGTTCGGCGGACCAGAACTCTTCAAAGCGGGTCTCGGGACGATCCCAGATCGCGTCGGCAATATCGGTTAACGTCCGACATCGCGTATCGATCGCATCGGCAATAAAAGCGTAGTTCTCCTGCATTACACACCTCGCGTCCACGGGAAATTAAGCGCAGTTCGCGCCAGCGTTTCGATGGCGACAGGTATGACCTGCTCATCGAAGTCGAATTTTTCGTTGTGATGTCCGGCGCTCAACTCCGTGCCAAACACCATATAGGATGCCATGCCGCCGTTCTGCTGCACGCGGGCCATCATCAGCGTGGCGTCTTCGGAGCCTGCTGGCGCCTTCACCTTATCGATGGCGTGAACAACCCCGGAAACCTGGCTCGCCTGCTCGCGCAGATAATCCACCCAGGCCGGCGTCGGTGCGCTGGAGGTGGCAGCCCCCATCAGGCGCACCTCGGCGCTCACGCCGTAGAGCGCCGCCGCGCCGGTAATGACCGCCTGCGCGCGTTCAAAGACGTACTGATTAATCGCTTCGCTTTCACCGCGCGTTTCAACCTTCATCAGGGCATTCGCGGGCACCACGTTGCGTCCGCTGCCCGCCTGCATCACCCCGACGTTCACCCGGGAGGCACCTCCGCTGTGCGGGGCAATGCTGTGCAGAGCGAGGGTGGCCTGCGCGGCGGCGAGCAGGGCGTTACGACCGTCCTCCGGCTTACCGCCCGCGTGTGCGGCCACGCCGGTGAAGCTCACGTCGAACTTGGTGGTGGCCATAAAGTTATCGCTGCCGCAGATCACCGTTCCGGCAGGCACGCCGGTACCAATATGGATGGCCGTGAAATAGTCCACGTCGTCCAGCGCCCCGGCGGCAACCATGGCGCGCGCGCCGCGCGTACCTTCTTCGGCGGGCTGGAAGATCAGCTTGATGGTGCCGTTCAGCCGGGCTTCATTCTGCTTAAGCACCTGCGCCAGCCCCAGACCAATGGTGGTGTGGCCGTCGTGCGCGCAGGCGTGCATCATTCCTGCGTTGCAGGAGGCAAACCCGTCGCGGAACGGGCGATGGCTGTCGTCGAGCGCTTCGCTGAGATCAAGGGCGTCCATGTCCACGCGAAACGCCAGGGTTGGGCCAGGGCGGCCGGTATTCAGGGTCGCCACAATGCCGGTAAAGCCGCCTTCAAACGGCGCCAGCCATTTCTCAGGCGCGCCCTGCGCCCGCGCACGGGCAAACTCATGCGCCAGGGTAGCGGCATCGGGCAGCCCCATCCGGCTTTCGGCATCGACCACGTCGCGACCCATCGCCAGTGCGTAACCCAGCGAGTCCAGGATTTCCGCGACTTTCGCGGCGGTACGAAACTCTACCCAGCCGGATTCCGCGAAATGGTGAAAATCACGACGCCATGCGCTCAGCTGCGGGGTTAACGTCTGGATGTACTGCGCCAGTGTGTCCATATCTGTTCCTGTCATCATTAAAATATGTGAACTGCTTCACGCTGTGATAGTTTTTACTTATCACTAACCGATTTTTCACAGTTTTAACCGTTCAGGAATTACCCTCGCACATCCCTTTCCATTAAAGTAGATGACAGTTTCTTTACTCTGATAAACAACGGTTATCGGTCGGGCTATGTCATTTCAGATTAAATTTCATCAAATCCGGGCGTTTGTTGAGGTTGCGCGTCAGGGCAGCATTCGCGGTGCCAGCAGGACGCTGAATCTTTCCCAGCCGGCGCTGACCAAATCCATCAAAGAGCTGGAGGAGGGCATGGCGGCGCAGCTTTTCGTGCGCAGGAGTAAGGGCGTCGCGTTGACGGAATGCGGTGAGGGTTTTTACCAGCGTGCCAGGTTGATTCTGGAAGAGCTGCGCGCGGCGCAGGATGACATTCGTCAGCGGCAGGGGGAGCTGGCCGGGCAGATCAACATCGGGATGGGGGCCAGCGTTTCACGCAGCCTGATGCCCGCCGTCATTACCCGCTTTCACGCGCAGCATCCGCAGGTCAAGGTGCGGATTATGGAAGGGCAGCTGGTATCGATGATCAATGAATTACGCCAGGGCGAACTGGATTTCACCATCAATACCTATTATCAGGGGCCTTACGACCAGGAATTTACGTTTGAAAAGCTCTTCGAAAAACCGTTTGCGGTATTTTGTCGGGAAGGGCATCCGGCGACGGGGGCAACGTCTATTAATGAACTTCTGCATTATAACTGGACAATGCCGACGCCGCGGGGAAGTTATTATAAGCAGTTAGAAGAGGTATTTAGCGATCGTTCGCAAATACCGCGAATTGGTGTGGTCTGTGAAACCTTTTCCTCCTGTATTAGCCTGGTTGCGCAAAGTGATTTTCTAAGCATATTGCCGCAGGAGCTAGGGTGTGACCCGCTGCTGGCGCACCGCCTGGTCATGCTGTCGGTTGTCGAGTCGCTTCCAAAAGCAGCATATTATTTAATTCAGCGCCGTGATTCACGTCAGACGCCCCTTGCCGAATCATTAATTACACAGTTCAGAAGGGAAGCGAGGAAAATAGTCGTGGCGTGAAAAGCCGACCATAAAAAAACAGGGTCTGTCCGACATCTGACAGACCCTCCAGTACACACAGCAGTGCGTCCTTTCGCCAATCCTGAGTATTATATCCATGAAGCAGGTATATTTAGGTATAACACCTTTCCCGCAAAATGAAAGGATATTGAGTGTTTGATTTTACGAAAATTTAACACAAATCACTTATTTCATCTTTGCTGAAATTTTAGTTAAGTCATATTTAAGTTTATTTTATAAATACTATATATATTCATCATGTTAATATTTGTTGCGCACGACGGCCTGTAACGGTGATTGAGGCCTGTCTCGGGCGCAGGTATAGTACCGTCCTCAGTTGTAGCCGGAGGATATCCATGAACCCTGACGACAAATCCTTTTTTCTTGACGCCATGGAAGATGTCCAGCCGCTGAAGCGTGGCCCGGATATTCACTGGCAGCCCAGCCGCAATACGCGGACGCGACAGGAGGTGGATAGTGAACAGCTGGATAACTTCCTGACGCTCGATTTTCTTGACCTTCTTCCCCTGGAAGAACCGCTGGCGTTCCAGCGCGAAGGGGTGCAGCAGGGCGTTATCGATAAGCTGCGCTCGGGTAAATATGCCCGCCAGGCCAGCTTAAACCTCCTGCGTCAGCCTGCCGAACGCTGCCGTCAGATGCTGTTTTCTTTTATCTGCCAGGCCAGACGTGACGGGTTACGTAACCTGATTATTATTCACGGGAAAGGGCGGGAGCAGAACTCGCATCCGAATGTGGTGCGCAGCTACCTGGCGCGCTGGTTAACCGAGTTCGAGGATGTACAGGCCTTCTGCGTGGCGCTGCCGCATCACGGCGGCAGCGGGGCATGCTACGTTTCACTGCGAAAATCCGATGAAGCAAAACAGGAAAACTGGGAGCGGCACGCCAAGCGCAGCCGCTAGCGGGCGATATCCTCGCCCGCCTGAGACTCAGAACGTTTCCCAGTTGCTGTCGGTGGAGGCGGCTGTCGTTGCCGGGCGCAGCAGCTGTGGCGTTTTCAGATTGGCCGGGCGTGGAGCGACCGCTTTTTCTTTGCCGTTCAGACGAAACGCGGCCACCGCCTGACGCAGCTGCTCGGACTGATCTTCCAGCGCCGCTGCTGCCGTGGCGGACTCCTGCACCAGCGCGGCGTTTTGCTGCGTCACGCTGTCCATTTGCGAAACGGCCAGGCTCACCTGCTCAATGCCGCGGCTCTGCTCGTCAGAGGCCGATGAAATCTCACCCATGATATCGGTCACGCGGGTGACGGCAGCGACAATTTCCTTCATGGTGGTGCCCGCCTCGCTGACCTGCTCGGAACCGGTATTCACCCGGCTGACGGAGTTCTCGATAAGCCCTTTGATCTCTTTCGCCGCCTGCGCGCTGCGGCTCGCCAGCGTACGGACTTCGCCAGCAACAACCGCAAAACCACGCCCCTGTTCTCCGGCGCGTGCCGCTTCCACCGCGGCGTTAAGCGCCAGAATGTTCGTCTGGAACGCAATGCTGTCGATCACGCTGGTAATATGCGCAATTTGCTGCGAACTGTCGGCGATTTCGTTCATGGTGCGAACCACGTTATCCACGACGTGACCGCCGCGCGCGGCCGTTTCAGAGGCGTTTTTCGCCAACAGCGTGGCCTGACGGGCGTTATCGGAGTTCTGTTTAACCGTCGCAGTCAGCTCTTCCATGCTGGCGGCAGTCTCTTCCAGCGAAGCGGCCTGCTGCTCGGTGCGGGCGGACAGATCGTTGCTTCCTGCAGCAATTTCGCCTGCGCCGGTGTAGATGGAATCGGTGCTTCCGCGCACGGCGCTGACGGTGGTCACCAGCGACTGCTGCATCTCATGCAGGCCAGCGGCCAACTGACCCATCTCGTTACGACCCGAGACAGCGATATCCTGCGTCAGGTCGCCCCCTGCAATGGCGCGAATATGGTTCATAATGGAATGGAGTGGTTTTAACAGCAGGTGCTGTAAACCCTGCCAGATGACCACCAGAACCGCGATAACGGCCAGCAGAATTGCCGCCAGGGTCCACTGCATCTGCGTGAAGCTGCTCTGGTTCTCTTCGGTTGCGGCCTTCAGCAGGGTGTTGTTTTCGGCGCGCCAGCGGTTATAGACCGCCTCCATGTCGTCCTGCGCCTGCTGCGCGTCCAGATCCCCATAGGCCTGATAGTTGTCGGCACGCAGATACTCAATCGATAAGCGCATCACTTCGTGCATCTGGTTCCATGATTTCTGCATCTCGTCGGTCAATGCCGCCTCCTGGCCCTTAACCTGCGGCAGTTTCTGCCACTCTTTGTTATAGGCTTCGGCTTTTGCCAGCGAGTCGCCTGCGGTGCCAAGCAGCTTATTGATCGCCGCCAGGGAAGCCGGGTCACGCTGGTTTTTCAGATAGCGGATCGCCACGCGGGTGACGGTGACGCGCGTTTTCACCAGCGTGTTCACGCTGTCGCTCAGGCTTTCCTGCTGGGCATTGAGCACGCCGGAGTTCTGGAAGTTATGGCGATCGTTGCTGACGGCAGAGTAGAACAACCCTCCCGTGACAACTTGCAGCAGACAGAATATGGTGAGGGCAAAGATAATACCGGTAATCACGTGCAGATTTTTCAGCATAGCGGTCGTCCGTTAGAAAGGATGCAGAGGTACACCAATACTATCGTCGTATAGAATTTAAACTTTAATTTAACTCGCGCTTAACTAAGGGCTCCCTGAGGGAACCTGTTGTAAATCCGGATCATTTTTATGAGGAAGGTCAACATGAGCAGCATTGATAAAAGCGGGACGTACGCGCTCGGGACGCGGACGGTGAAACGGCTGGGCTACGGTGCGATGCAGCTGGCCGGGCCTGGCGTCTTTGGGCCGCCGAAGGATAAGCAGGCCGCGCTGGAGGTGCTGCGCGAAGCGGTGGCGGCGGGGGTGAACCACATTGATACCAGTGATTTTTACGGCCCTCATGTCACTAACCAGCTGATCCGCGAGGCGCTTCACCCGTACCGGGACGATCTGACGCTTGTCACCAAGATCGGCGCCCGTCGCGATGACAAAGGCGCCTGGCTGCCGGCCTTTTCCGCGCAGGAACTGACGCAGGCGGTGCATGACAACCTGCGTAATCTGCAGCTGGACGTGCTGGACGTGGTGAATCTGCGGATCATGTTTAGCGCACACGGGCCGGCGGAAGGATCGATTGCTGAACCGCTTTCCACCCTGGCCGAATTACAGCAGCAGGGGCTGGTGCGTCATATTGGCCTGAGCAACGTCACGGCCACCCAGGTCGCGGAAGCGCAGAAGATGGTGCCGGTGGTGTGCGTGCAGAACATGTACAACATTGTGAACCGGGGTGACGACGCGCTGGTGGATCTGCTGGCGCAGCAGGGGATTGCGTATGTGCCGTTCTTCCCGCTGGGCGGCTTTACGCCACTGCAATCTTCCGGGCTGCAGGCTGTCGCCGACTCGCTGGGCGCAACGCCAATGCAGGTTGCGCTGGCATGGCTGCTGCAGCGTTCCCCAAATATCCTGCTGATCCCGGGCACCTCTTCCGTGGCGCATCTGCGGCAAAACCTCGCGGCAGGGGAACTGCAGCTGCCGCCTGACGCACTGGAAACATTGAATACGCTGATGGACTGATCGTCACAGGCGCAAAGCCGGAAGGGCGCTTCCGGGCTTTGCGCGTTTTAAATCTTCTGACACTTCAACGCGTTTGGGTTCGCCTCCGGAAATGACCTTGATCCCTGGCCATAATCCGTAATACTGTATTTATATACAGTACCTGGCGAGAAAGGCATTATGGACACTCTCTTTTCTTATCATCCAAACCAATCTATTGAATTACCGTTGTTTGCAGAGCGTGTAGCCTGTGGCTTCCCCAGTCCGGCGCAGGACTATGTGGAAGATCGTCTCGATCTTAACCGGCTGGCAGTGAGACACCCCAGTGCGACCTATTTTATCAAGGTGAGTGGAGACTCCATGATTGGCGCGGGGATCGGTGACGGCGATCTGCTGGTGGTCGATCGTTCGTTAAATGCCGAACATGGGGACATCGTCGTGGCGTCGGTCGCCGGTGAGTTTACGGTGAAAGAGTTACAGACCCGCCCGGTTCTGAGACTTCTGCCGCATAATGCCCGCTATCAGCCGATTACCTTTCAGTCCGAAGAGGAGCTGCAGATCTTCGGCGTCGTCACCCACACGCTTAAAACGCATAAACATGTTCGCGCTGGTTGATGTGAATAGCTTCTATGCCTCCTGCGAGAAGGTATTTCGCCCCGATCTGCAGGGGAAGCCCATCGTGGTGGTGTCCAATAACGACGGCTGCATTATTTCACTGTCGCCGGAGGCAAAGCAGTTCGGCATAAAAATGGGGGAGCCCTATTTTAAATTCAAAGAGAAGGGCTATCCGTCGCGGGTTTACGTCTTTAGTTCGAACTATGCGCTGTATGCCGATCTCAGCAGTCGGGTGATGCAGACGCTGACGGATCTCGCTCCGGCCATAGAAATTTACTCGATCGACGAGGCGTTCGTGAACGTTTCAGGGATCGGTAACTGCCTTGCACTGGAAGCGTTCGGACACCAGATGCGCACGCAGGTCTATAAAAATACGGGCTTAACCGTTGGCGTCGGTATTGCCCCGACCAAAACGCTGGCGAAGCTGGCCAACTATGCGGCGAAGCGGTGGGCGGGCACCGGCGGCGTGGTCGATCTCTCAGACCGGGAGCGGCAGCGTAAACTGCTGGCAAAGGTGCCGGTAGAGGAGGTGTGGGGGGTAGGGCGGCGCATCACGAAAAAACTGAACGCAATGGGGATTACCACGGCGCTGGAGCTGGCGGAGGCCTCCTCGTGGGTCATTCGCAAACATTTCAACGTGGTACTGGAACGCACGGCGCGCGAGCTTCGCGGCGAGCCCTGCCTTGACCTGGAAGAGTACACCCCCACGAAGCAGCAAATCATCTGTAGCCGTTCGTTTGGACACCGCATTACCCAATACGAAGAGATGCATCAGGCGATTTGCGCCTACGCGGAGCGCGCCGCAGAGAAACTGCGCGGCGAGCATCAATACTGTCGTTTTATCAGCGTGTTTGTACGCACCAGCCCGCACGCTGACAACGAAATTTATTACGGCAATCAGGCTTCTGTCACCCTGATGACGCCCACCAATGACTCGCGCGATATCATCCGCGCCGCCACGGAGGGGCTGGGGCGGATATGGCTCGACGGGTATCGCTATATGAAGGCCGGGGTCATGCTGGCGGACTTTTTCAGCAGCGGCGTCGCCCAGCTTAACCTGTTTGACGATAATCGTCTGCGCGCCAACAGCGCGGCGCTGATGGAAATGATCGACAGCGTAAATCACTCCGGCAAAGGGAAGATATGGTTCGCCGGGCAGGGGATTGAGAAACCGTGGGCGATGAAGCGTGAGATGTTGTCACCGGCCTATACGACGCGGTACGCCGATTTGCCGGTGGCGAGGTAGAGGATGGTTGCGTAATTTCTTTTGCATCAACCAGGTTGCCGCAGCCGCCAGCACGCCGATCAGCGGCATTTCGCCCGCTCCGGACAGGAAGTTATGGCGATCGATCTCATTATTTTTACGGATATCCGCAAGGCGGGTAAGCGCCTCTTTTTCATCCGCAGCGCCGATCTCCTCAAACTGTTTTTCAAACCCCTGAGCGATGAGCTGAGCGGCCGCATCGGTGTTTGCGCTCTCAATCGCAATGAGGTTCGGGCCTTTTTGGAAAAAACAGTAATCCGGCATACGTGCTCCAGAAAGAGGGAATACGGTAAAAACACTCTATTCTTTGCGATTAAAAAATGCACGTGATTTACGGCGGAAACAATCAGTTTTTCTTTATTATTTCAGGCAGTAACTGCTCAATCACGCTGACGACCTTTCTGACGCGCTGCGGAATAAAGCGGGCGTCAGGATAGACGGCATAGAGGAAGCGATCGGGTAACCGCCAGTCGGGCAGCACCGGTACCAGCGTGCCGGTTTGCAGCGCGCGTGTCACGAGCGGCTGCTGCATGCCGCCGATACCAATGCCGGACTCAAGCGCCTGCAGCAGCGCGTCGCTGGTGTTGGCACGGAAAACAGTATTCACGTTGACCTCGACCGTCTCCTCGTCAGACATCAGGCGCAGGGGAGCACCCAGCGGAATGCCGCTGAACCGCACGTGTGGCAGCGTCGCCAGCTCGCTGACGGCGCGTACCGCCTGAAAGCCGGGGGCGGCAAACAGCCTGGTTTCAATACGCCCCAGCACGCGCGCCGCATGCGCCTGCGGGGGCTCACTGCTCAGCCGTATCGCGACATCCACGCCCTCCGTCACCAGATCGGCAAGGCGGTCATCCAGGGAAAGCATCAGCTGCAGCTCGGGATGCAGACGCTGCAGCGCCAGCAGATGCGGCAAAAAAATCTGCCCCAGGCCGCTCGGTAACTGGACATGGACGCGTCCCTGAACGCTATGATCGACAGGATGTAAACGCCTCTCCGCTTCTCCCATGGCGTCCAGCACAAGCTGCATATCACGCCGGTAACGTTCACCCTGTTCGGTCAGCTTCATCTTACGCGTCGTACGGTGCAGCAGTACCACACCCAGTGATTCCTCAAGCGCCGCGATCTGTTGACTGACGGCGGACTGCTTAATACCGGTCTGACGGGCGGCCGCTGAAAACGAGCCCGCTTCAGCGACGCGCAGAAAGGTAGAAATGGCATTGAGCTTGTTATTCATTTAATGATTCTGCTTATAAGTGCCATCGGTTTCATGGGATATCTACAGAAAAAATAATATATCACACTGCGTCTGTCACCCTTTCCGGAGAAACATCATGAATAAGATGCAGCAACACAACGTCGCCCTGGTCGCGGGCGCCAGCGGCATTGTCGGCAGGCAGCTGGTCAACACGCTCCTGCACCATCAGTGGGAGGTGATCGGCCTTAGCCGCCATGCCGCATCTCATCCTGACGGCATCCCCGTGGTGAACGTCGATTTACTGGATGCGCAGGACACTGCACGGGCGCTGCACGCCCTGGACGGAGTCACCCACATCTTTTACAGCGCCTGGGCGAACGCGGCGAACTGGGCAGACATGGTTGAGCCGAACGTCACCATGCTGCGTAACCTGGTCAGCACCCTCGAAACAGCGGCACCGCTGCAGACGGTAAGCCTGATGCAGGGCTACAAAGTCTACGGTGCGCATCTGGGGCCGTTTAAAACCCCGGCGCGGGAAAGCGATCCCGGCGTAGCGGGTGCCGAATTTAACGCCGCGCAGCTCACGTGGCTCAGCCAGTTTCAGCGGGGGAAAGGCTGGCACTGGAATGCCATCAGGCCGGGCGTGGTGGGGAGCGCGGTGCCGGGCAATGCCATGAATCTTGCGCTGAGCATCGCTCTGTACGCCTCCCTGTGTAAGGCGCTGGGTTTACCGCTGCGTTTTCCCGGTTCAGAACAGACCTGGCGCAGCATTGTTGACCATACCGACGCCGGGCTGCTGGCCGAGGCAACGCGGTGGGCCGCCACGTCACCTGCGGCACAGAATCAGGCCTTCAACGTAAACAATGGCGATATCTGGCGCTGGAGCGAGCTGTGGCCGCGCATCGCACGCTGGTTTGAACTGGACTCTGCGCCGCCGGTGAGGTTGTCATTTCATCAGCTGTTTAACGACTATCGCGGCGTATGGCGCGAGCTTGCCGAAGAGCGGCTGGTGGAAGCGGATATTTTGCAGCTAAGCGACGGGCGGTTTGCCGATTTTGTCTTTAGCTGGGATTACGACATGTTCGGTGACGGGAGCAAGCTGCGCAGGGCGGGCTTTACGCAAATGCAGGCGACCGATGAGATGTTTTTCCGCCTGTTTGCGCAGCTGAGAGCCGCGCGGATTATTCCCTGAGAACACAGGGCGTCCTGATAACCATCAGGACGCCGAGGGCTTACTCAACCGCTAACAGATTGACGATCTCGGCCACGCTTTTCACGCTGCGGATATTCCCAATCCCCGTGCCGAGCGCGATATAGCCTTCATCGGTGTTATTTTCCAGCATGCCCAGACGCAGGCCCCGTAATCCTCCCATCGCCTTGCCCAGCGCGTCGTTGCTTGCGCCTGCTTTATCCATCGATGCCAGTTTTTCCGCCAGCTTGCCGGGAAGCGCGCGGTAGTAATGGGGCACGGTGCGAAAAAGCAGCAAGTCCAGGCCGTTGGCGGCAACAATTTTCTCTTTGACCCCCTGCGGCACGCGGCTTTCTTCGGTACTGATAAAGACCGATCCGGCAAACACGCCTTCCGCACCTAACGCATGCGCTGCTCTGGCGGTGCGATTATCGGTAATACCGCCCGCGGCCATCACCGGGATGTGCTTCACGGCATCGGCAATCAGCGGCACGATGGAAAAGGTGCCAAGCGCCGTTGCGGGTAACGTTCCGCCCTCATCAAAACCGGTGGCGACGATAATGTCTGCCCCCAGATCTTCTGCGAGACGGGTGTTTTCCGGCGTGGGATTGATGTCGCGGTAGATAATAGCGATCCCTGCCTCTTTTAACTCGCTGAACAGCGAGGGAATAATGCTGCCTTCCCCATAGCCTGTATACACCACGGCCCTGACGCCTTCCTCTTTTACCACCTTAAGAATTGGTCCAGTCCAGACGTCATTAACGGCGGTGGGGATCAGGTTCACGCCAAACGGTTTTTCGGTCAGCCGTTTGGTTTTACGAATTTCTTCGCGCATTTTTTCGGCGGTCTCCTCCGGCGTGGAGACCGCGGTGTCGGCGGTTAAGCCTGCATTGGGTCCCAGCACACCGAGCCCGCCGGCATTGCTGACCGCGGCAACTAAACGGGCATCGGTAAGCCAGGATAACGGCCCCTGAATAACAGGCTTTTCGATACCCAGGATCTGACAGATACGGTTATTTTTCATAGCAGACTCTCCCTTACGTTTGGATGGAGGAGAGTGTAGGGGGCAATATTGTTAGGAAAAATAGCCCAAAAGATTCATCACTGTTATAAAATCAATAACAATATCCCGTTCGCGGTTTGAAATCCTTTATGCAAATAAATCTCTTTGAATCTATTCGAATTTTTATTGAAATTGTCGAGTCAGGTAGTCTTACCCAGGCGGCGGAGAATCTGCAGGTCCATCGCCCTGCAGTCACCAAAGCGTTACAGCTTCTGGAGCAACACAGCGGCACGCGGCTCCTGCAGCGCACAACGCGTCGAATTAGCCTGACGCCGGATGGGGAGGCGTTCTATCGCCAGAGTAAACCCCTGCTGGCGCAGGCGGACGAATTGCTGGAGTCGTTTGGTACGGACCGGGCAATACACGGTCAGCTGCGTGTGGATATGCCGGTCTCTTTTGCCACGCTGCGGGTGATACCCAATCTGCCTGATTTTTATCGTCAGCATCCCGAGATCGACATCATTCTGAGCAGCTCTGACCGCCGTCGGGATATGCTGCGGGATGGCCTGGACTGCGTGCTGCGGGTGGGCGAGCTGGACGACGGCGATTATATCGCGCGTAAAGTCGGGAACATTAAAATCACGACCTGCGCCAGCCCGGCCTGGCTGGCAAAACACGGTACGCCAGAAACGCCGGATGATTTACGCAAGCATCAGGCCATCAACTGGATTAACAACAGCAGCAGGCACATTCAGCCGTGGACGTTTACCACGCCAGAGGGCGTCGCGGAGATCGCGCTACCCGGTAAGCTGGTGGTGGATAACTCCGAGGCCTACATCGCGGCAGGCCTGGCCGGGCTCGGGGTAATGCAGGGGATGAATCTCTTTCTCCAGCCTTACATTGACCGCGGCCTGCTGGTTGAGGTCCTGCCAGCCTATCGCTCGCCGGACCGCAAGCTGTCACTGCTCTACCCACACCGTCACCTCTCCCGCAAAGTGCGGGTATTTACCGAGTGGCTGGAGAGTCTGGTGTGAAAGTGGCCAGTTCATGGCATAGGGCCCCAATCTGCCCTACGGCATTGAGCAGGCAGGGCGTCGGCTCGTTTGCGCAGTTTAGCCGCAGAAAGTGCGTGAGTTCTGCGCCAGGAGAAAACAGGGGACCGGGGCTGACGCCAATACCCAGCGCCAGCGCGCGACGATGCACCTCCAGGGCGTTGACCTGCTGAGGCAGTTCTACCCACAGCAGGAAACCGGCTGCGGGTACACTAACGCGGGTTCCGGGGGGAAAACTGGCCTCGACCCGCGCCACGACGGCGGCTATTCCCTCCGCGATACGCCGCTTTAGCCGCCGCAGGTGACGGTCGTAGTCGCCGCTTGCCAGCATCTCGCTCGTCGCGGCTTCCAGCAGCGGTGCACCTGCCCAGTCTCCGGCCATGCGGGCCTGCAAGACCTGCGTGTGGTAGCGTCCGGCGGCAATCCAGCCGATTCGCCACCCCGGCGCAAGCGTTTTAGACAGGGAGCTGCAGTAAATCACATTCCCGCTCTGGTCGAACGCCTTGCAGGCCGGAGGACGTTGCCCCTCACCGACCAGATCTCCGTAAACATCGTCCTCAATCAACGGAATTTCTGCCTCTTCAAGCAGGGCAACCAGTTCCTGCTTGCGTGCGACGGGCATGCTGGCACCCAACGGGTTTTGCACGGTGGGTGAGGCCAGGACGGCAGCGGGGCGATGGCAGCGAATGGCGTCAGCCAGCGGTTCCAGCAGCAGGCCTTCAGCAGGATCGGTGGGGATTTCTAAGGCCTTCAGGCCTAAATCCTCCAGCAGCAGGAGCGTGCCAAAGTAGGCGGGCTGCTCAATTGCCACCACATCACCTGGCTGACACACGGCCCGAAGTGCCAGGCGCAGCGCCTGCGTCGCGCCCGAGGTGATAATGAGATCGTCCGCGCTGAACCGGGCTCCCCATTGCGCAGAGCGCGCGGCAATCTTACTTCGTAGGTCTGCTCTTCCCGGGGGCAGGCTGTAGCTCTGTCCATGCGCTTCCAGACGACGGCCCGCGGAGTGCAACGCCCGCTGCAGCGCGTCTCCTGGCAGCCACGCGGGATCGGGCAGGGCGGCGCCCAGCGGGATAAGCCGGGCTTCTGCACTGCTGAACAGCGACCGGGCCACGGCGGATAGGGTGACGGGGACCGGGCCGGGTGAGGAGCGCGCGGGCTCCACGCGCGGTGACAGGTTGGTCTGGCGGATGTAGTAACCTGAACGCGGGCGCGCAACGATCAGCCCTTCAGCCTCGAGGCAGCGAAGGGCCTCCAGCGCCGTCGGAAGGCTAACGTGCTCGCGCTCGGCCAGTTTACGCGCGGAGATCATCCTGTCACCGGCGCGCAGCGCGCCAGACGTCAGCGTGAGGCGCAGCATCTCGGCAATTCGGCGATAGTGTGGGGACGACTGGGACGGGGCAGACATGGGTATCTGTTCAGGCTAATTTTCGATAAAACTGACTATACAGCCAATGATGCGCGCCATCTATAGTGTCCGGCATGTTCAGGACAAGGAGGCATTATGCACAGCGATAATTTCAACATTTCCACCTATTTCAAACGCATAAACTACACCGGACCAGCGGCTGCCGATACGGCCACCCTGCATGCGCTGATGCGTCATCAGCTCTTTTCCGTTCCCTTTGAAAATCTGGACGTGCAGGCGGGTAAAATTGTCTCGCTGGCGCCAGACGACATTGCCGATAAGGTGTTAACGCAGGGGCGCGGCGGCTACTGCTATGAGGTAAACGGGCTTTTTGCCATGGCGCTGGCGGCGTTAGGGATACCTTACCGTTTCGTGGCGGCGCGCCCGATGTTCTACCCCGCGCGGCGGCCGAAAACCCATATGGCGTTGATTGCCGAGGTGGAGAGCCGACAGTGGCTTTGCGACCTCGGGTTCGGCAGCTACGGCATTCGTGCGCCGATGGCGCTGGACACGCTTGATGTGGATATCACGCAGGATTTCGACACGTTCCGACTAAGCCGCAGTGCGGAGGGCGAATATCTGCTTGAGGCGAAGGTGGAGGGAGAGTGGGCCCGGCAATACGGCTTTGATCTCACGCCTCAGGAATGGATTGATTTCGTCCCGGCCAACTACCTTAACTCCACGCATCCGGATGCGATCTTTGTGCAGAAGCGGGTGGTGGTGCAGCACAGCCCGGAAGGACGTCAGATTTTACTGGGCGATATGCTGAAAACCATCACCGCGAACGGCACTGAAACGCGGCAGCTGGCGGAGGATGAAATCCACCAGGTCCTGAAAGACCGTTTTGCACTGACCGCCGCGTAATCAGCCGGGAAACGGTGGAGCCTCAGCGCAGTTCATCTTCTGTGGCTTTGCGCTGAGCGCCCCACTGTAACAGCAGGCTAAACGACGCGGGTAACACGGTCAGCGTCACCAGCGTCGCAACCAGCAGCCCGCCGATGATGGCATAGGCCATTGGACCCCAGAAGACCTGGTGAGAAATGGGGATCATGCCCAGAATGGCGGCACAGGCGGTCAGACAGATGGGTCTGGCCCGGTGTTCCGCAGCCGCCATAATCGCGGCATCGTTTGTCATCCCCTGAGCAATATTGCTGTCAACCTCGCTAATCAATATCACCGCGTTCCGCACGATCATCCCCGCCAGGGCGATAACGCCCAGCAGCGCGACAAACCCCATCGGCGTTCCGCCGGGCAGCATAGCCAGCACGATCCCCGGTAAACCAAACGGGGCCATCAGGAGGGCCAGCAGCATCCGGGAATATCGCCGCAGCTGAAGCATCAGCAGCAACAGCATGATGACCAGCGTTACCGGAAGAACGGTAAAGACGGAGTTGTTCCCCTTATCCGATTCGGCAACCGCGCCGCCTTCTTCAATGCCGTAACCTGCCGGCAGGTTCGCGCGAAGTTTATCCACCGCCGGACGCAGCGCCGCGGATACCGCTTCAGCCTTCAGCCCCGGGGCAAGATCCGTTTGCACCGTGATAAAGGGTATGCGCTGCCGACGCCAGATGACCGGATCGTCCACGCCCCAGACCGGCGTCGCGACGGCGCTGAGCGGAATTTTTTTACCGTCATTCCCCTGAATCGTGAGCGAGGAGAGGGTGGCGGTGCTGTGACGTTCATCGTCCGTGGCCCGGAGCACTACGTCGACAAGGCGGTCGTTATCCCTGATGGACGTGACAACGCTGCCGGACCAGACGGTGTTCAGCGTGCGGGCGAGGCTTTCTGACGATATTCCCGCCGCCCTGGCCGCCGTCTGATTCACCTCAAGGGTGATGACCCTCTCCGGCTCTCCGGCCGTCTGGTTAACGTCGCGTGAGTACGGGGACTGCCCAATCGCGTCCGTGAGACGGTTCGCAAACGCCCGGACCTGCAGATAATCGGGCCCGCTCACCCGGTATTTGATTGGCCAGCCGACGGGCGGCCCCAGCTCAAGGGGCGACACCCGCGTGATGATGTCGCTAAACTGCGTCGCCAGGATCCTGTTGAGCTGCGCATGCAGACGATCCCGCGCCTCAAGGTCTTTAGCCACCACAACCATCTGGGCGATATTCTCATTTTCCAGCAGCACGTCCATCGGCAGGTAAAAACGGATGGCGCCCGACCCGACGTAGGTCGAGTAGCGATCGATGTTGCCGTTGCCGACCAACGCCTTTTCCAGCTTTTCCACCTCTCTTAACGTTTCCGCCTGCGACGCGTTGGCCGGAAGCGTCAGGCTGACCAGCAGCTCAGGCCGGTCCGAGGCGGGGAAAAACTCGCCCTGCATAAACGTCGTGCCGTACACGGACAGCCCCAGCGCGGAAAGGGCGAGCAGCACGGTAGCGACCCGGTGACGCAGTGCCAGGCGTAAAAGCCGTCCGTACCCGCGCGCGATCTTTCCGGGGCCCGCCGCGTGATGTCTGACTTTTTCCGGCAGCAGCCACGTACCCGTCAACGGCGAAAACAGGATCGCGACAGCCCAGGAACAGAGCAGGGCGATGAGCACCACCGCAAACAGGGAAAAGCAGTATTCACCGGCGCTGGAGGCCGCAAAACCAACGGGAATAAAGCCAGCAATCATCACCAGGGTACCGGTGAGCATCGGGAAGGCCGTCGTTTTGAATGCATGGGTGGCCGCATGCCGACGGGAATCCCCGGCTTCCAGCCGGGAGACCATCGTTTCGACGGCGATCATGGCGTCATCCACCAGCAGGCCCAGGGCAATGATCAGCGCCCCGAGCGAGATACGCTGAAGGCCGATGCCTGCGAACATCATGCCGGCAAACGTCATGGCGAGCACCAGCGGGATGGCCGTCGCCACCACCAGTCCGGCCCGTAAACCCAGCGAGACAAATGAGACCGCCAGCACGATAACAACGGCTTCGATAAGCACCCGGATAAACCCGCTTACCGCATCACTCACCACCGCTGACTGATCGGCGACTTTCACCATCTCGATACCGTGCGGCAGCCCGGCGCTGAGGGTCGCCATTTTTGCATTCAGCGCAGCACCGAAACGCAGCATGTTGCCTGTCGGCGCCATCGAGACCGCCAGCCCGATAGCCGGTTTGCCGTTCACCCGGTAGGCCGGGGCCGGTGGCTCGGCGATTTCCCGGGTGACGGTGGCAATGTCGGTTAGCGGGATATAGCGATTGTTAACGTGCAGCGTGACGGCGCGTAAACTCTCTTCGGTCGTGAGCGCACCGCTGACCTTTATCGCCATGTTCTCCTGCCCGGTACGCATCGTTCCTGCCGGGACAACGGCGTTTTGCGCCCGGAGGGCGTCGGCGACCGTCTGAATATCCAGCCCCATACCGGCCAGGCGCGCCGGAGAAAAGGCGAGAACCCACTGCTCCTGCTGTTCGCCCAGCAGGGTGGTTTTACCCATATCCGACAGGGACATCAGCTCGCGCCGTATTGTCTCTGCGCGAACCCGCACCTCCCGCAGGGTGAAACCATCGGGAATAAAGGCGTAAATTGTGCCGAACGTGTCGTCAAACTCGTCATCCACGGCAGGACCCTGCACCCCTTCGGGCAGGGACGGCGCGATGTCCTGCATTTTTTTGCGAACCTGATACCAGATATCGGGCACGCTTTGCGGGGGCGTATCGTCACGGAGGTTGACGTGGATAACGGTGCGTCCGGCCCGGGTTTCACTTTCGAGATAGTCCAGCCAGGGCGTTTCCTGCAGCTTTTTTTCAAGCGTATCGGTCAGCAGTCGGGTGGTATTCGCCACGGATGCTCCCGGCCACTGCGCGGAGACGACGGCCGTTTTAATGGTGAATGCCGGATCTTCGTTACGCGGCAGCTTTTCATAGCAGAACACGCCCATCGCAATCACCAGCAGCATGAAAAAGCTGACCATCTGCTGGTTCTTCAGCGCCCAGGCGGAGAGGTTAAATTTGGCTTCCTGTCCTGTGTTCATGGCTGAACCTCTCCGGGCATCACCGGCTCGCCGGACCGCAATGTGCTCACGCCCGCCGTAATCACCCGATCGCCTGGCTCAAGGCCGGAGGCAATCATGACGGAGGAGGCCGTATAGCTCGCGGGTACCACCACGCGCAGCCGCGCCCGCGACTGCGGGGTAATCACAAAAACGGCCGGTTTGTCGCCGGCTCGGGTCAGCGCGGACGCGGGAAGGGTGTACCCGTGCGGGGCTGACGATGGCAACGTGACGGTAACGCTGGCACCCAGCGCCATGGCCGCCGGTGGGTTTTGCAGGGTGGCCCTGACGCGCCAGGTGCGGGTCTGAGGATCGGCCTGCGGGGTGATATCCCGCAGTAGGGCAGACGCCTGTACCGACGGGGCGCTGAGCAGGGAAACCTGCAAAACCGCCTTATCCAGAGGCGGGATCGTATCGGGCGCGGCAATATCAAACACCACGTCGCGGACTTCCCCGGTTGCCAGCGTCAGCACGGACTGACCGTCGCTGACAACCTGTCCCGCAGAGGCGTTCACGGCCGTAATGACGCCCGCTTGTGGGGCGAACAGGTGCGTCCAGCCGAGGCTTTCGCGGGCATTTCGCCACGCGGCCTCGCTGCTTTTTAAGCGCGCGCGGGCGACAAGCCAGTCCGCACGGGCGCTGTCGAGCTGCGTGCGGGCTATTGCACCCGTTGGCATGAGCTTTTGCATGCGACTGACGTTAAGCGCGGCGACCTGCGCTGAGGCTTTGGCGCTTTCATAATCGGCCTCAGCGCCGTCGAGCTGGTTTTGCCCGGTCGTATTGTCAAGCGTGGCCAGCAGCTGTCCGGCGGTGACCCTGTCACCAATATCGACGCTACGCGTCAGTATCCGCCCCCCGGTACGAAAGCTCAGGGTCGTTTCATCGTGGGCATGGATCTCACCGGTTCTTTCCAGCGCGGGAAGGGAGTGGGCGGTGCCAACGACGACGCAGCGTACCGTTCGCACAGGGTTGGGTTTGTTTTCGTGTTTATCACCGCAGCCGGTCAGCGGAAAAATCGCCAGCGCAAGCAGGGCCAGGGGAAGAAAATGCAGCCAGGAAAGGGTGCGCGCCACGCCGTACAAATGATGCAGGCAGTGGCGGAGGGAGAGAAAAAATTCGTCTGACATAACGCCGCTCCATAAAGGGAATGGCGTTATTAAATGTGCGCTACGTCGAGAAAGATTCGATGTTCTGTCAAGGCTTTATCAAGAGTGGAGATTTTCATTATCGGACGGATGCCAGGGCAACAAAATGCACACCGCGAGGCCGCCGGTTTCCGGTAGTGACGCGCTAATCTCACCCCCATGCGCCTGACAAATCGCCCGGGCGATGGACAATCCGAGGCCGCTGCCGCCGGAATGCCGCGCGCGGGACTGCTCCTCGCGGCTAAAGCGTTTAAACATTTCCGGTAAAAACTGGTGCGATACGCCCGGCCCGTCATCGGTAAATTCGAGGGTGTAATGACCGCTGGCGTAGTGCAGCGCCACCTCAAGATGGCCGCCATCGCGCCCGTAGCGTAGCGCATTTTCCATGAGGATGGTAACGACCTGTCCCAGACGGAACGCATCGCCTCTGAAGGGACAGGTGCGCGGATTACGCAGCGTTATCCGGAAATGATGCGCATCAGCCTGGGGCATGATCCAGGCAACCCGCTCCTGAATCAGCTCATCCAGACAGAACGGCTGGTCCTCCAGCACAAGGTTACCCGCGTCGGCCAGGGAGAGGAGGTGGAGTTCATCGGTGAGGCGGTTGAGGTGCTGGAGCTGTTTCATCACCATGCCCAGTTGCGCCGGGCTGGCATCAAACACGCCGTCTAACATGCCCTGCAGACGCCCGATGGCGGCCGTCAGGGGCGAGCGCAGCTCATGCGCCATCGCGACGTGCGAGGCGCGGAGCTCTTTCTCATAGCGGGCAAGTTGTCCCGTCATAGAGTTAAAGTCGGTCGCAAAGCTGACCATTTCTGCCGGTGCATCTTTGATCAGCTCTGCCTGACGGCCAAACTGACCTTCGGCGACATCCTTTGCCGCATCGCGAAGTCGGCTGAACTGTAGCGCCAGCGGGCGGGCGTGTTTTAGCCCCATTACCACAATAAACGGGATCATTACCAGCACCAGCAGGGCTACCGTGACCCAGTCGGCTGAGGCGATAGACGGCGTGGAATAGCTCAGGCCCCACCATGTGTCCACAATCGTGTGGAAGCGGGCCGGATTGGCCTGCGGGTTCTGGCTGAGCGTAAGAAACTCCTGCCGGACCGCTGGCGGCATCTTGCCCATGATCCAGTAGTTTTGTACCGCATAGCGCAACCACATGCAGGTGGCAATGACGATCACGCTGCCGATGGCCAGCGCTAAAATGCGTGCGCAAATCCAGCGCCACAGAGAGGCGTGTCGGTTTTTTATCATGGCTGTCTGAACCTGTAACCCACGCCGCGAACGTTGATCAGCACGCCGGAAATACCCGCCGCTTCGAGTTTTTTACGCAGGTTATAAATATGGGTGTCCACCACGCGCTCCAGCGCCTCGCTTTCCGGCAAGCAGTGTTCCAGTAAATACTGGCGGGAGAACGGGTGCGCAGGAGAACGCAGCAGCGTTGCCAGAAGCGAGAATTCCGTTGGCGTAAGATCGAGCATCACGGGGGCGTCGTCGCCGTTATCCACGCTCGCCACAATGGCGGCGACATCCACCTCCAGCGTTTGCCAGCGAAGGATCGCTTCGTCTGTCTCTTTTTTACTGCTGCGCCGCAGCACCGCCTGCACCCGCGCCACCACTTCGCCCGGATGATAAGGCTTCACAACGTAATCATCGGCACCGTAACGCAGGGCGCCAATGCGATCGGGAGTATCCCCCATGGCCGTAACCATAATCACCGGCACATCGCTTTTACGACGCAGGCCCGCCAGCACCTCGGTGCCGTTAAGCCCCGGCAGCATTACGTCCAGCAGAATGAGGTCGGGCTTCCACCGCTGCGCCATATCCAGGCCGGAAAGACCGTCCCCGGTAATGGTCACGTCGTAATTTTCACGCCGTAAATAGGCTTCGAGCACGCCAGCCGCATCGGCGTCATCTTCAATAATCAGCACTCTTCTGGACAACATCCGTTCACCTTGACCATTTCTTAACACTATCCCGACGATTCATTGATTCAGCCAAATCATACTGCGCCAACATTGTGTGGTCGCCCCTGAATCAGGAGACGCCAGCGTCTGTATGGAGAGCAGTATGATAGCGATAAAAAAAGTCCTGTATATGTCCGTCCAGCTTCTGATGGTCGTGACGTCCGGCGTGCAGGCGGATGATGGCACCGCGTCCGATTCCTTAACCGTCGGGCTGGGAGGGCAGTATGCCCCGCGTTACTCAGGCTCAGACAAGCAGGTGTGGCAGGTGGTTCCGGTACTGCAGGGTCGTAAAGGCGCTTTCTTTATTGATGCGCAAAAAGGGGTGGGATGTGACCTGCAAAACGACAGCGGTTGGTATTTCGAACAAACGCTGGGCTACGACTTCGGAAGGGCTGAGAAAAATTCCGGCTGGCGTGAGGGGGCAAACAATCTGAAAGGGATGGGGGACATTGATGCCACCCTGAATACCGGCCTTGCCGTAGGCTGGCAGGCCGCGCCATGGCTGAGTATGGAAGGCAAAGCGACGCTGCCGTTAACGGACAGCCAGGGGGTAAGCTATCAGGCCTCCGTGACGCTAATCCCTTTACAAAATAACCAGGACACGGTCGCCTTGCAGTCTGCGGCCCTGTTTGGCGACAGCCGTTATCTGAATACGTGGTATGGGGTCAGCGAGCAGCAGAGCCGCCGCACCGGATATCGCCGCTATTCAGCGCCGGGTGGATTTTATGGCGTCGACACCAGCCTGACCTGGAGCCATCAGTTCGATGCTCACTGGGGAACTGTCCTCAGCGCGGACTATACCTGGCTTGGCGATCGTGCGAATAACAGCCCGATCGTGATGCGGCGCAATGAGGGATCTGCAACCGCCGCTATCACCTGGACATTTTAAATTCGCGCCGCACGATGTGAGCGAGGGGACGAGAGGATTACTTCTTCTTATCCATCATCGCCTTTAAATCGGCAAACGGGTTAAACGTGGCGACGCCCACGTCTTTTTGCGCGTCTTCCCCGGCCACCACGGTGGTGCCGTACTGATCTGCTTCGGTGTATTTCGAATGCTCGTGATCGTGGCAAAACAGGCACAACAGCTCCCAGTTGCTGCCATCTTCCGGGTTGTTGGTATGGTCGTGATCGATATGGTGAACCGTGAGTTCACGCAGATTAGAATAGACAAACTCGCGCGAACAGCGTCCACACACCCATGGATAGATTTTTAATGCTTTTTCGCGATAGCCGCTTTCCAGCCGCGCGTAGTTTTTGGGGATCAAAGCCATTGCCGGTTTTACCTGCCATGAAAAAAGTGGGGGATATTATATCCCATTATGGCGCGTAATGACGCCCCGCTCAATTCTGTCAATTTATTTGAATCATTCCGTTAAATAAACGGCATTTATTCTTACCGGGTAATGCGTAAAGTGGACAGAACGCAACGCATTATCAGGACACATGGTTATGAAAAAGATCGGGTTTTTATCCTTTGGTCACTGGACGCCTTCACTGCAGTCCGGCACGCGCTCGGCGGCTGACACGCTGCTGCAGTCCATCGATTTAGCCGTGGCGGCTGAAGAGTTGGGGGCAGACGGCGCTTATTTCCGCGTGCATCACTTCGCGCGACAGCTTAGCTCGCCGTTCCCTCTGCTGGCCGCGATTGGCGCAAAAACGAAGACCATCGAAATCGGCACCGGCGTGATTGATATGCGCTATGAAAATCCGATGTACATGGCTGAAGATGCGGGCGCGGCGGACCTGATTTCCGGTGGTCGCCTGCAGTTGGGCATCAGCCGTGGCTCCCCGGAGCAGGTTATTGATGGCTGGCGTCATTTCGGCTATGTCCCGCAGGAAGGGGAAAACGAGTCGAATATGGCGCGTCGTCATACCGAGGTGCTGCTTGAGGTGCTGCGCGGGGAAGGGTTTGCCAAACCGAACCCGCAGCCAATGTTCCCGAATCCGCCGGGGCTGCTGCGCCTGGAGCCGTATTCTGAAGGGCTGCGCGAGCGTATCTGGTGGGGCGCCGGTTCAAATGCGACGGCCGTATGGGCGGCAACGCTGGGAATGAACCTGCAAAGCTCAACCCTGAAGGACGATGAAACCGGTGAGCCGTTCCATATTCAGCAGGCAAAACAGATTCGGGCTTACCGTCAGGCCTGGAAAGAGGCAGGGCATACGCGTGAGCCGCGGGTGTCGGTCAGCCGCAGTATTTTTGCGCTGATGGACGACCGTGACCGGATGTATTTCGGGGCCAGCCGCAACGACAGCGATAGCGTGGGTTATCTTGATGAGAAAACGCGCGCCATCTTCGGGCGCAGCTATGCCGCGGAGCCGGAAAAGCTGGTTGAACAGCTGAAAAAGGACGAGGCGATTGCCGAGGCGGACACGCTCTTACTGACCGTGCCGAACCAGCTGGGTGTGGATTATAATGCGCACGTGATTGAGTCTATTCTCAAACATGTCGCACCGGCAATGGGCTGGCGCGAGTAGTTCCGCTATCAGCCTTGAGATCGTAATGGAAAATCTGGCCCTCTGGTATCGCCGGTTTGGCGAGCCAGAATCTGTTCTGCAACCTGAAACCGCGCCGCCGGGCGCGCTTGCACCGGGACAGCTCCGCGTGCGGATGCTGTTTTCTCCGGTCAACGCGTCCGATCTTATCCCCATCACCGGTGCCTATCGCCACAGAACCCCGTTACCGGCGGTCGCGGGGTATGAAGGTGTCGGTGTTGTCACCGAGGCGCCCGCCTCGTTTAAGCATCTGGTGGGGCAGCGCGTCCTGCCGCTGCGCGGTCAGGGCACCTGGCAGCGCTATGTGGATTGCCCGGCAGAGTATGCGATACCCGTTCCGGACACCGTCGACGCACATCTGGCCGCGCGGGCCTATATTAACCCGCTGGCGGCGCAGATGATGCTGACCCGCTACCCGCCGCGTGGAAAGCGGGTCTTGCTCACGGCTGCCGGATCGGATTGCGCCATCCTGCTGGGGCAGTGGGCGCGTCAGGCGGGGGCGGAAGCGGTGTATGGCATTCACCGCTCTGCCGTGCATGCTGAACGGCTGGAGGCGATGGGCATCATTCCCGTCGCGCAGCATGACGCGCAGCAGATTGGCTCCGTCGCGGCGCGTACCGACGTCGTCTACGATGCCACCGGCGGGCCGCTTGCGGAAGCGATCCTCAGCGTGATGCCCGAGCAGGGCATGTTTGTTTGCTACGGCCTGCTCTCCGGGCAAACCTTCAGACAGCAACGGCCCGTGCCGCGCGTGGCGTGGTTCCATATCCGAAACGGTCTGGATGCGCTCAGCGCTGAGGCGTGGCGCGCCGAGTTTGACCGCATCTGGCTTAATTTGCCCAACAGTGGGTACAGCGACGTCACGGTGTATCCACTGGCGGAATGGCAGAGAGCGATCGGTACGTATCGCGAAGGTGGAAGGACCCGCAAGCCCCTCCTGTCGATGGCGGACTGACCGCTATTGATGGCTCATATCGCTCAGCAGCACGGCGATACTTTGCCCGCCCGCCGTCTGTTCCAGGCCAATCTTGACGATGATGGTCAGCGGGACGGAGAGCAGCATCCCAACGGGCCCGAGCAGCCAGCCCCAGAATATCAGGGACAAAAAGACCACCAGCGTGGAAAGTCCCAGCCCTCGCCCCATCATGCGTGGCTCAAGAATGTTACCGAATACCAGATTGATGACCAGGTATCCGGCCAGCAGGATCAGCGCGTCATAAAGCCCGCTGAAAACCAGCACCTGAAGGATAGGGGGGATCGCCGCCAGCACGGAGCCGATGTTGGGAATGTAGTTAAGCGCAAACGCCAGCAACCCCCAGACAAACGCAAAGCGAACGTCCAGCGCCAGAAGCATCACCCAGACGACACCGCCCGTGACCAGACTAATGGCGGTTTTCAGCACCAGATAGCGGGAGACGCTGTCCAGCGCGCGTTGAATCGCCCCCATCCCTTCAACCGGACGGACCATCATCTGCTGCAGCTTTGCAGGAAGCTGCGGCACCTCCAGCAGCATGAACACCACCGTTAAAAACAGCAGGAAAATGGATGTCATGGCATTGGAAAGCTGTGCCAGCAGGCTGGTGACGATCGTCATGGCCGCATTGGGGTCGATATATTTCAGGAGTTCCTCAACCGAGACTTCGATACCCGCGCGCTGCAGCCAGGGTTCAAGCTGCAGCAGCGGTATCGCCAGCGAAGAGCGGTATTTTGGCAGCGTTCGCGCCAGTTCGTTTAGCGAGGTCCCCAGATACGCCACCAGCAAGACCATCGCCACAATAATGATGCTGATAAGCAGCGTGATGGCCAGCACGCGCGGAATGCGTAGCCGTGTCATGCGCTGTACCAGTGGATTAAGGATCACTGCAACAAACAGGGACAGAATAAAAGGCACAATAATGTCGGCGGCAAAACGAACGCCTGTCAATATGATCACCAGCATGCCCAGCATGATGACAATTTTTAACCCGTTCAGGGTAATGATGGGTTTAGCCATGGTGACTCCGGAATAATCTTTTTATTTATAATAAAGGTGAAAGGCATTGCAATAAACTAACCAAAATCAAACGGGATGGGTAAAGAATTGCAAAGACTTTGAGTAAAATCCTGGCTTATGGTACAAATTTGGTGTGTTTAACTACCGAGGACAATTTTCATCCGCAAAGACGAGAAGCAACAACGCGGATAATTGTAATTTTATGGACAATATGTTCAGGACGTACTCTTCAAACAATACCGCTGTATACTCCACCTCCTTCTGCCTGCTTTCTGGTGAGCAACACTGGCGCACCGCACTATAGTCATTTCTTCTGCCTGAGCTGGCGCTAAGCGCTTAGCTGTCTGATTTCAATTCGTATTTTTTGGTTTGCTGCACGCAGCGGGCCACGATGGATTATATTCTCAAGCAGGAGAAAAACATGTTTTACTGGATCCTATTAGCGCTGGCAATTATCGCTGAAATTACCGGCACGCTGTCTATGAAGTGGGCAAGCATCAGCGATGGCAACACCGGTTTTATTTTGATGCTGGTGATGATTTCGCTTTCTTATATTTTCCTCTCGTTTGCGGTGAAAAAAATTGCGCTGGGCGTCGCGTATGCACTGTGGGAAGGGATCGGTATTTTGTTGATTACGCTGTTCAGCGTGCTGATATTTGACGAAACATTAACACCAATGAAGGTCGCCGGGTTAACGACGCTGGTCGCGGGTATTGTGCTGATTAAATCCGGTACCCGAAAACCTGGCAAACAGCAGAAGGAGCAGAACCATGCAACAGTTTGAATGGGTTCATGCGGCCTGGCTGGGGCTCGCCATTGTGCTGGAAATCCTGGCGAACGTTCTGCTGAAATTCTCTGATGGTTTTCGCCGTAAACTCTACGGCCTGATGTCGATTGCCGCGGTTCTCGGGGCGTTCAGCGCCCTGTCCCAGGCGGTAAAAGGGATCGATCTTTCGGTGGCCTATGCGCTGTGGGGTGGTTTTGGTATCGCCGCCACGCTGGCCGCAGGCTGGGTGCTCTTCGGCCAGCGTTTAAATAACAAGGGCTGGATGGGGCTCATCTTGCTGCTTGCCGGCATGATCATGATAAAACTTGCCTGACAGACCTCAAACCATGATTTACAGGCAGCGAAATTCGCTGCCTGTATTACGCTTAGAAAAGCAAAACATGAAGAGGATGGCTGATGTATCGCACATTAAGCTGGCGCAATATTCCCAATGCGAGAACGTTGTTTGCCATGGTCTTCATGGCGGGGATCGGCTTAATCATCTCCATCATCGCACTGCTCTATCTTTCCCTGCATCTTATCAGCACCAAAACCAACGAAATTGATGAACACCGTACGGCGCTTTCCGTGCAGGGGGCTATTCAGACCTCGGTTAATCGCGTCTCCTCGCTGGTGCTGGATAACGCCGTCTGGGACGATGCGGTGCGGGAGGCCTACCGTCCCACGCTCGATACGGACTGGTTGTATAACACCTGGGGTGCTGGCTTTAAAATCAATAACCTCTATGACGGGACCTTCGTGCTGGATGAGCATTTCAATGTCATCTGGGGATCGTTTAAAAGTCAGCCTTTTCAGGAGACGAATCTCGATTTTTTTGGTAAGGGGCTGAAAGCCCTTATTACTCAGCACGCGCGCGACTTATCAAGCGATAAAAATATCTATGCCGGGATCAGCAAAACACGCAGCGGCGTCGCCTTTGTGGGCATTGGGCTGATTCGCCCGATGGTCGGAAGATTACAGGTTACCGACGGAACACGCCGCTATCTGGTGATCACCCGTCATCTGAACGCCAGAATCTTATCCGACCTGGGAGCGACCTTTCAGATCGATAACCTTCACTTTACGCCGGAAAAAATTAACGAGCTGAGTATGCCGCTGCGCAGTTCGGCTGGGGAGCTGCTGGGCTATCTTAACTGGCAGGCGCGGCTTCCGGGGGCGCAGGCCGCCCAGGCGGCATCTTCTGATATCAGGCAGATTGTGGTGCTGGCATCGGCCCTGATCCTGCTCTTTATTCTGGTGAGCAGCGTGGGGCTGTACAAGCTTGCGCGAGGAGAAAGCCAGGCGCGTCTGGTTGCCAGAACGGACTGGCTAAGCCACTTGCCTAACCGGCGTGCGCTCATCGAGGCGCTGGATCGGGTGCGTTTACGCGGTGATACCGACGTCAAAAGCGTGGTGTTTATCGATCTCGATGGTTTTAAGGATGTGAATGATATCTACGGCCACAGCGTGGGGGACGATCTCATCGTGGCGATTGCGAAAACGCTGAGTGAACGCGTGCCGCCGGGCGGGATGCTGGCGCGGATGGGCGGGGATGAATTTGCCATGACCATCGGCGGTGATGATGCAGAGGCGCAGGCTACCGCCTTTGCCGTTTCGGTGCTGGATTTTCTCACCACCCCGGTTCAACTGGGGGAACGCACCATCCATATCGGGGCCAGTATCGGTATCGCCAGCGGAACCCTGACTGAATGCAACAGCTCAGAACTGTTTCGCCGCGCCGATATTGCCATGTATCACGCTAAAATGAGCGGGAAAGGGCGTATTACCCACTATGATGCGGAGTTGAACAGCGTCCGGGAACGCAAGCTGGCGATTGAAAATCAGATTCGTGACGGTCTGGAACGCGATGAGTTTGATGTCTGGTATCAGCCGATTATTGACGCCCACAGCCAGACAATGAGCAGTGTCGAGGCGCTGGTCCGCTGGCCGCGTCGTCCGGACGGGCCGCTTGGGCCGGATATTTTTATCACCATCGCGGAGACCAGCGGTCTGATTTACAAGCTGGGCCAGTTTGTGTTGCAGCGGGCCTGCCAGGATCTGCAGCCGTACGGCGACTTAAAGCTCTCCGTAAATATCTCCCCCGCGCAATTTCGCGATCCCGCCTTTGAAGAAAAAGTGGCCAGCGTGCTGGAGACCACCCGTTTTCCGGCCCATCGACTGCAGCTTGAGGTCACGGAGTCCTACGTGCTGGAAAACCCGGAGCGTGCCCGCATGGCGATAGCCAATCTTAAAGCGTTGGGCACCGCGGTGGCGCTGGATGATTTTGGTACCGGTTATTCCAGCATTGGCTATTTGCGGCGTTTTAACTTCGACACCATCAAGATCGATAAATCCCTGGCCGGGCTGGTGGACCACGATGAACAGGCGGCCGCGCTGGTGAGCGGCACGGTGCGGATCGCCAATGCGCTGGGCATGGCGGTGGTGGCAGAAGGGGTGGAAACCGAGAAGCAAATGAAACTGCTGCGGCTGGCTGGCTGCGATCAACTGCAGGGTTTTTGGTTCAGCCAGCCGATGCCGATTGAGTCAATCAGAGCGTTACGTAAGGTTAGACGCTGCTGATTTACTGTTGCGCCAGCGCTTCCAGCTTGTCGCGAAAACCGGTCACGGACAAGGCCCGGTTATCGGCGCGCCAGCGGTCTTTCGCCGCCGGGGCAGAGCTCTGCACACCGATCAGCTGCCAGCCGTTTTCCGTTTTCAACATCAGCGGTGAGCCGCTATCGCCCGGTAACGTATCGCACTGATGGGAGAGCACGCTGGTTTGCGCCCAGCCCGTCACAATACAGTCGGTATGCGTATAAAGCGTGTCCAGATGATCGACAGGATAGCCCGATTGCGTCACCTTCCGGTCGGTGGCTTTCAGCGCGGCGGTGAGTGCGGCTTTGTCGCCCTCAAATAACGGCAGCGGCGTAATGCCTGAAGGCGGGTAGCGTAAAACGATCAGGCCAAAGTCCCATGAGGCAGCCCCCGGCGGCACGATCCAGCCGTCACCATCCGGTTTCAGGCGTTTGCCAAGAGAGGGATCAACCCGACCTTCAATGCCGTGGATTTCATAGCGCCAGGTCCCTTTTTGCGACACAAACCGCAGGGCAACCGCTTTATCCGGCTTGCCGTTTGGCGGCGTTAACAGACAGTGGCCTGCCGTCAGGGCAAGCTGCGGGGTGATCAACGTCGCAGTACATAAGTTACCGCTGGCGGTTTCCAGTTGACCTATAGCATCCCAGGGGGCCTGAGTGGGATCGGCGACGCGCGTGCGATCGTCATGACCGAAAAAAAGCGTCTTTAGCTCTTTCGCGCTAATGGTGTCATCACCGCCATAATCCGCATGTGAAAATCCAGAAAAAAGACCAAACGTTCCCAGTAACAACACAACAGATTTACGCATATCACACTCTGGTGGGGGTAATTATGATTATTAAAAGTGAACCCTATGAAAATACTATAGACGGGACAGCGCTAAAGTGGGAGTAAAATCAGCGTGCTACAATCAGGAAAGATAAAAATGGCTGGCGATGAGCGCGCATAAAATAAGCAGGATCAGAATCAGCTCAAACCGATAGCGTCGCAGCATACGCCCTCCGGATAAAAAAAACGGCGCGGAACCTGTTCCGGTTCGGCGCCGGTTTACCAACGTGCCCCGCAGGGCACGGTTTAGCTTGTACTCTTACGCAGCTGGCTGTGCAGCTGGTTTAGCAGCTTCGTGTTTTACTGCTTTTTTGTGATGCTTTTTAGCAGCCTGAGCTTTCTGCTCTACAGCCGGTTTAGCGGCTTTTTTGTGGTGGTGTTTTTTAGCAGCCTGAGCTTTTTGCTCTACAGCCGGTTTAGCTGCTTTTTTGTGGTGGTGCTTTTTGGCTGCCTGAGCTTTCTGCTCGGTTGGTGCTGCGGTTGCAGGTGCAGCGGCTTCTTTTTTCGCTGCAGCTTTGTGATGTTTCTTATGGTGAACCGCTTTTGCTGGGGCAGCGGTGGTGGTTGCAGCAGGTGCGGCAGCCGGTGCAGCAGTTGCGGTAGTGTCAGCAGCAAATGCAGCAGAAGACAGACCCATAGCAGCGGCAACAACCAGAGCTAATACTTTATTCATTCTCATACCCTCGAATTTGGTTTTTCATTTAACCCCACTGCGGGGCCGTTGAAATAACTATATCCCTGTAAATTCGAGGTTTCCGTGAGTGATTGGTATCGGCGTGTAACCATATGTACATTGCCGGTGTTCTGCACGAACGACTCCCTCTCCCTTGAGGGAGAGGGCTGGGGTGAGGGGGGACATACGGCTGTGGAGGTCATTCCGTTCACTTTATGTTCCTTGCTACTCTGTAGGGGCATAACCTGTGAACGTGCCATGGCGGCTCAATCGCCGCCGCCCTGGCAACCCGGGCTCCCGGCGGTAAATCGCCGCTGCGCGGTACCTTCGGCCTATTCCTTCCGGCTTATCGGGGACGGGCGGAGGTAACGTCCCTGTAAAGCCCGCCCTCTCGGCGCATCCATGCGCCTCGCCCCGGCCGGAAGGCAAACGCCTCAGCGATTTACAGCCGGACCAGGGCATCGCTGAAAGCCTTTAGTCGTTCTGAAACAAGGTTATCGCTTCTGCTTAAAAAATTTACTGGAGGTCCCTCACCCCCGGCCAAACAGATTACAAATAGCGCGAGGTCAGATGTTCGCGGAAGTAACGGATATTCAGATCCTCGCCCGTCGCCTGGGTGATTAACTGCGACGTGCTGAAGCGGCTACCGTGCTGCCAGATGTTCTGACGCAGCCACTCAAAGAGTGCGGAAAAATCGCCCTCAGCGATGGAGGCCTGCAGACCCGGCAGCGCGGTCCTGGCGGCATGGAACAGCTGGGCGGCATACATAGCGCCAAGCGTATACGACGGGAAGTAGCCAAAACCGCCGTCGGTCCAGTGGATATCCTGCATACAGCCGTTGCGGTAGTTGTCTTTGGTAGATAACCCGAGCCAGGCCTGCATTTTCTCATCCCACAGTGCAGGAATATCGTCCACCTCGATCTCACCGTTGATCAGCGCGCGCTCAATCTCATAGCGCAGCACCACGTGTGCCGGGTAGCTCACTTCGTCCGCATCGACGCGGATATAGCCAGGCTTCACGCGCTGGTTCCAGGCAATAAAGTTCTCTTCGCTGAACGCCGCCTGGCTGCCAAAGCGAGCGTGCACGGCAGGGAGAAGATGCCTGAGGAAAGCTTCACTGCGTCCCAGCTGCATTTCAAAGAACAGGCTCTGTGACTCATGGATCGCGGTTGAGCGCGCCAGGGCAATCGGCTGTCCTGCCCACGCGCGCGGCAGGTTTTGTTCGTAGCGGGCGTGTCCAGTTTCATGGATCACGCCAAACAGCGCACTGAGCAGTTCATCTTCGTCATAGCGCGTGGTGATGCGCACATCCTCCGGGACGCCGCCGCAGAACGGGTGCGCACTGACGTCCAGGCGGCCGCCGTTAAAATCGAAGCCGAGCATCTTCATGGCTTCCAGGCCCAGCTCACGCTGTGTTGCCGTCGGGAAGGGGCCCTGAGGGGGAACGAACGAGCGCTGAGCCTGTTTTTCCACTACGTTTGCCAGCAGGTCCGGTAGCCAGGACTTCATATCGCCGAACAGAACGTCCAGACGAGCGCTGGTCATGTCGGGCTCAAAAATATCCAGCAGCGCGTCGTAAGGCGTACAGCCTTTGGCTTCCGCCCGCAGGCGAGCCTCTTCGCGGCTGAGTTTGACTACCTCTTTCAGGTTGGCGGAAAAGCCCTGCCAGTCGTTGGCGGGACGCTGGGTACGCCAGGCGTGTTCACATTTACTGCCCGCCAGCGATTTGGCTTCCACCAGCGATTCGGGCAGCAGGGTCGCCTGCTGGTAGTGGCGCGTCATTTCGCGCAGGTTGGCCTGCTCGACGTCATTCAGATCTTCTCCTGCCGCTGCCGCTAACAGGTCGCCGACTTTTTTATCGGTCAGGATCTGGTGCTGCAGGACGCTCATCTCCGCCAGCGCCTCGCCGCGCGCGGCGCTGCCGCCTGGCGGCATCATGGTGAACATGTCCCAGCTGGCGATGGAGGAGAGGTGCGAGAAGCGGGAGAGACGCTGGAAGGTTTTCACAAGTGACTGATAGGCTGATGTTTTTTGCAATTCTTATTTCCTCATGCCAGGGATGTGTTTCAGGGAGCATACAATGAAACGGACCAAATTCCCCAACATTTCCCACCCGGAGGAAATCTGTGCCGATTTCCTCCGTTGAAACCGTCGCCGGAATTCCGGGAGACGGTTTTCGGTGGGCACTCAGGCCTTATCACGCATAACCTGTTGCAGGATCGCCAGCGCCTGGGTGAACTGGGCATCCGGAATGGTCAGCGGATAAAGGAAGCGGATCACGTTGCTGTACTGGCCGCAGATCAACAACAGCAGGCCCTGGGCGAGCGCCTTTTGCTGGATCGCCTGCGCGATGGCGGCCGAAGGCTCTCGGCTCTCGGGATCGAAAAACTCCGCCGCAATCATCGAGCCTCTTCCCCTTATCGCCACGAGTGCAGGGAAGGTACCCTGAATCTCCTCCAGCGTGGCTTTCAGCCGATCGCCCAGCTGACGGGCGCGGGCGCACAGTGACTCGTTGTCGATAATATTCAGCACCGCGTGCGCGGCGGCCACCGCCAGCGGGTTGCCTGCATAGGTCCCGCCCAGACCGCCGGGAGCCGGCGCGTCCATGATTTCGGCGCGGCCCACCACGCCGGACAGCGGCATTCCGCCTGCCAGGCTTTTAGCCATCGTCATCAGGTCGGGTTTGTCCGCGTAGTGTTCCATGGCAAACAGCTTACCCGTTCGTGCGAAGCCGCTCTGCACTTCGTCGGCAATCATCACGATCCCGTGCTCATCACAGATGCGGCGGATGGCGGCCACCAGCTCTGGCGGGGCGACGTTGAATCCGCCTTCACCCTGAATGGGTTCAAAAATAATCGCCGCCACCTGTTTCGCCTCAATATCTGCTTTGAACAGGCGCTCTATCGCCGTGATGGCATCCTGCGTCGTGATGCCGTGCAGCTCGGAGGGATACGGCACGTGATAAACCGACCCCGGGAAGGGGCCAAATCCCAGCTTGTAAGGTGCGACCTTGCCGGTTAACGCCATGGTCATATAGGTTCGGCCGTGAAAGCCTCCCCCGAAGGCTACCACACCCGGTCTGCCGGTGTGGGCCCGGGCGATTTTAATGGCATTTTCCACCGCTTCCGCGCCCGTGGTGAAGAACGCCGTTTTGGCCGGGCTCTGCACCGGGGCCAGCTCGTTAAGTTTTTCGGCTAATGAAACGTAGCTTTCATACGGCACAATCTGGTAGGCCGTGTGGGTGAACTGGTGAAGCTGTTTTTCCACGGCAGCCACCAGTTCAGGATGACGATGGCCGGTATTCAGTACCGCGATCCCGGCGGCGAAATCAATATAGTCGTTGCCTTCCACGTCGGTAAGCGTGGCATTCTCCGCCGTGCGGGCAAAGAAATCACACATTACGCCTACGCCGCGCGGGGTGGCAGAAAGTCTGCGCTGATGAAATTCCTGGTTACTCATGTCAGATACCCTTTTGTCGAAACGATCATACGCCAAGACGATCGCGCAGGCTGTAGTACGCCGCGCCCATCGCCGTGAATGGAATCCGCAGGCTGCGGCCGCCCGGGAAGGGGTAGTGCGGAAGGTTGGCAAACGCATCAAAGCGCTCAGCGTCACCGCGCAACAGTTCCGAGATCAGCCGTCCGGCCAGGTGGGTGCAGGTCACGCCGTGGCCGCTGTAGCCCTGCATGTAATAGATGTTTTTATCCAGACGACCAAACTGCGGCATACGCGACAGGGTCAGCAGGAAGTTGCCCGTCCAGCGGTAGTCGATTTTGACGCCTGCCAGCTGAGGGAAGGTCTTGAGCAGCTTTGGCATCACCAGGCGCTCGACATCGTCCGGATCGCGCGCGCCATAGACGACGCCACCACCGTACAGCAGGCGGTTGTCGGCGGTGAGACGGTAGTAATCCAGCAGGTAGTTACAATCTTCCACGCAGTAGTTATTGGGGATCAGCGTGCGGACGACCTCTTCAGGCAGCGGGGCGGTGGTCACCACCTGGGTGCCGCAGGGCATGCTGCGTTTTGCCAGTTCCGGTTCGATCTTATTGCCCAGATAGGCATTCCCGGCGACGATCACGTAGCGGGCCGTCACCTGGCCATGCTGCGTGCTCACCACGGCCGGGCTGGTGTGCTGAATGGCGGTCACCGGGGACTGCTCATACACCCGCCCGCCGTTCAGGCGAATGGCGTCCGCTTCGCCGATCGCCAGGTTCAGCGGGTGAATATGCCCCCCGCTGCGGTCCAGCAGCGCGCCGGTATAGCGTTCGCTGTCGACCTCCCGGCGGATGGCGCTGGCGTCCAGCAGCTCCAGCTGCGTGTTGCCGTAGCGTTCCCAGTTGGCTTTTTGCTCCTCCAGCGTCTCCAGCTGCTTGTGGTTTAGCGCCACAAACAGCCCGCCGGGACGATAGTCGCACTGGATCTGATAGCGCTGGATTCGCTCCCGAATGATTTCCCCGCCTTCAAACATCATGCTCCCGAGCATTCTGGCGGCATCGGGCCCGTAGTTTTTCTCGATCACGTCGATATCGCGGCTGTAGGAGTTAACCAGCTGGCCGCCGTTGCGTCCGCTGGCGCCGAAGCCGATGCGCGCCCCTTCAAGGAGCACCACGTCGTAGCCCATTTCGGCGAGATGCAGCGCGGAGGAGAGGCCGGTATAGCCGCCGCCCACCACGCACACGTCACAGCTGATCGACTCGTTTAGCGTCGGGAAAGGTTCGTAAGCGTTCGCGCTGGCCGCGTAGTAGCTGGTGGTATGTTCGGTCATGATTGAGGCTCCAGGGCAATCCAGATGGTTTTCAGTTCGGTAAATTTTTCCAGCGCGTGCAGGGACTTATCGCGACCGTTGCCGCTCTGCTTATAGCCGCCAAAGGGGACGGTCATATCGCCGTCGTTATAGTTATTGACGAAGACCGAACCTGCTTTCAGGCGCCGGCTCATGCGGTGCGCGCGGGAGAGATCGCGGGTCCATACCGCCGCGCCAAGCCCGTATTCACTGTCGTTGGCCAGCGTTAAGGCTTCCTCTTCGGTTTTAAATCGGGTAACGACCAGCACCGGCCCGAAAATCTCTTCCCGGCACAGCGGGGAGTCGGACTCGAGGTCGACAAAAATGGTTGGACCGACTGCGGAAGGCCATGATTGTTCCCGCCCGTCCAGTAGCAGCGAGCCTTTCCGGGTTCCCTCGCGAATAAACGTGTGGACGGTATCGGCGTGCGCAGCGTCGATGAGCATGCCCATCGTGCTGTCGGGGTCGAGCGGATCGCCTGGCTGCCAGTGACGGGCCTGCGCTTTCAGCTTGGTCAGGAATTCATCGGCGATGCTCTCTTCGAGCAGCAGGCGGGTACCGGCGATACAGACTTGTCCCTGGTTATAAAAAATCCCGGCGGCGGTCGCGCTCACGGCCTTGTCCAGGTCCGGACAGTCGGCAAAGATAATGTTGGCGCTCTTGCCGCCTGCCTCCAGCCAGACGCGCTTCATGTTGCTTTCACCCGCGTCCTTCAACAGCTGCTTGCCGGTACGGGTAGAGCCGGTAAACGTCAGCACCTCAACCTCCGGATGCAGCGCCAGCGCCTGGCCCGCTTCATGGCCGTAACCGCTTATCACATTCAGCACGCCGTCCGGCAGGCCCGCCTCTTTCGCCAGCCCGGCCAGCCGCAGGGCGGAGAGCGGCGATTTCTCCGACGGTTTCAGTACCACGCTGTTGCCCGCGATCAGCGCCGGGCCCAGCTTCCAGCAGGCCAGCAGCAGCGGGAAGTTCCAGGGGACGATGGCCGCAACAACCCCGATGGGCTCGCGCACGATCATCGCCAGCTCGCCCGGACCCGTAGGCGCCACTTCGCCGTAGACTTTATCCACCGCTTCGGCGTACCAGCGAATAGCGCGAGCCGCGCCGGGAATATCGTCGCGCAGGCTGTGGCGGATGGGTTTACCGGTGTCCAGCGTTTCCAGTAACGCCAGCTCTTCGCTATGGCGTTCCATCAAATCGGCGAGCTTATTTAGCACGGCCTTGCGCTGCGCCGGAGACGCCTGTGACCAGTCACCGCGCTCAAATACCTCACGCGCGGCCTGAACCGCGCGGTCCACGTCCGCCTGCTTGCCCCGGGCCACGTTCGCCAGCGTCTGCTGGGTCGCGGGATTGACGGTGTCAAACGTGGCATTATCGGCGGCGTCACAATAGGCACCGTTAATAAATAACCGGGCCTCAATGGCGCTGTTTTTTGCTTTATCCTGCCAGTAAGTCAGGTGCTTAAAATGCATATTCACTCCTTTCTTTCGCAATCAGATAAATAAAGGCATGGCCGTTTCAGGCAATACGAAGCCGTGAGGCATCCCGGGAATTAACCCGTTGAATGCCGACATCGATCGTTTTTATATTTCCCGGCGTAAGCGTGCTTACGCCGGGACTGAGTGGTAATTAGAACGTGGTGGGGGTGTGGGCACTGATAATGCGGCAGATGCCTGCCGAGGTGTTGCTGAAGCTGTGCGGTATGCCGGTATTGATGGCATAGCTCTGCCCCGCAACCAGGTGATATTGCTGGCCATTAATGGTCAACAATATTTCACCTTCCAGTATCGTACCGATCTCCTCACCCTGGTGTTTGATCCTCTCTCCGGTCGTGGTTCCAGGCTGGTAAGTTTCAAAAATCATCGCCAGCGTACGGTTCGGATTTCCGTTATGAACCAGCTTCATCGAAACCCCCTGACTGCCTATTTCGATAAGGTCTTCCTGATTAATAACCACCTGCGGTTCATCAGGTTTTTCCGGTTCCGAAAAGAATTCCGAGAGCGACAGCCCATAGACTTTCAGTAGCTTTTGCAGCGTACTGATGGCAGGACTGACTTTATCCTGCTCAATGGTGCTGATGGCACTGTGTGTTAACCCAGACAGTTCGGCGGCACGCCGCTGCGAGAGACCCAGCTGCTGGCGGATCTCTGACAGACGTTTCCCTGGCGCCAGTCCGTCATCGCTCATAGTTGCATTTCCTTTACGATAGTGGTCAAAGCCGTTGCTTCTCGGCAACGTGGCTTTGACAGGCGGTGATAAAACCTTCAAACAACATGCGTGACAGGGCGTACTCGCTGCTGTTCCATTCGGGGTGCCATTGCACGCCGAGGGCAAAAGGGTGGTCATGAACGCTAACCGCTTCGACCAGTCCGTCCGTCGAGCGGGCCTCCACGCGGAGCCGTGGTCCTAACGTTCGTGCGCCTTGCCCGTGTAACGAGTTTACCCAAAATTTGTTACAGCCTGGTATTATTTGAGACAGCAGTCCTCCTTCCTGAACCTGAACTTCATGAGAAGGGGCGTATTGTAGCTCAACCGGCAGTTCAGCATCCTCCCGGTGTTCAAGCAGGTCGTTCTGCTCGAACAGGCGGCGATACAGCGTTCCTCCCGTCGCAACAACCAGTTCCTGCAGCCCCCGGCAGATGGCGAAAATGGGGATGCGCCTTTCGAGCGCGGCGGCAATCAGCGCCATACTCAGAAGATCTCGCCCGGGATCGGCGTTAGGCTCATCGCCGTTTTCACCATAAAGGTGCGGCTGCACGTTACTTGGGCTGCCCGGCAGGTAAATCCCGTCCAGGGTTGGCAGCAGAGCGTTCATTAGCTCTGGCTCTGCCAGCGCATGCGGTAAGGCAATAGGTAAGCCCCCTGCGTTAATAACGGCATTCAGGTACTTTTCTTGCAGGGTTTGGGTCTCATGACCCTTAAGCCTGTTTCTGCACATCACCACGCCAATAACTGGCTTGTTCATTATATTTTCCATGATCGCCCTCACAAAGTGGACTAAATTTAGGCCATTCTCACCTCTGAAACGGCCTTTTCGTTCAATATTTTCTCAATCTAGCAACGGGATCTGCCTTTTGCAAACTTAATTTAACATTTGACAAACAATTTGTTTGCATACAGATTCGATAGAGTGGACATTATATTTGACAGTCCTGAGCAGCGAACGCAAAACCCAAAAACGGTGGTAAATCATGGAAACCAATATCGTAGAAGTTGAGAACTTTGTGCAGCACACGGATGAGAGGCGGGGCAGCGCCTTTACGCAGGAAGTGAAGCGCTATTTAGAAAAGTATCCTGACACCCAGTTTATTGACGTCCTCCTGACCGACCTGAACGGCTGTTTTCGCGGCAAACGCATCCCGGTTGCCGGACTGAGCAAACTTGAAAAAGGCTGCTATTTCCCGGCATCGGTTTTCGCCATGGACATTTTGGGTAACGTCGTGGAAGAGGCGGGACTGGGGCAGGAGCTCGGCGAGCCGGACTGTATCTGCGTGCCGGTACCGGGCACCCTGACACCGTCCGCCGCCGACCCGGAATACATTGGTCAGGTGCAGCTCACCATGGTCGATGAAGATGGCGCTCCCTTTGACGTTGAGCCGCGGAACGTACTCAACCGACTCTGGCAGCAGCTGCGCCAGCGCGGTCTGTTCCCCGTGGTAGCGGTAGAGCTGGAGTTCTATTTACTTGACCGTAAACGCGATGCCGACGGCTATCTGCAGCCACCCTGTGCGCCGGGCACCGACGTGCGTAACACGCAGAGTCAGGTCTACTCGGTTGATAACCTGAACCACTTTGCTGACGTGCTGAACGATATTGACGAGCTGGCGCAGCTGCAGCTGATCCCCGCCGACGGGGCAGTGGCCGAGGCCTCCCCGGGCCAGTTTGAGATTAACCTGCACCATACGGAAAACGTGCTCGATGCCTGCGACGATGCGCTGGCGCTAAAACGTCTCGTCAGGCAGATGGCGGAAAAACATAAGATGCACGCCACGTTTATGGCAAAGCCGTATGAAGAGCATGCGGGCAGCGGGATGCATATCCACATCAGCATGCAAAACAACCGAGGCGAAAACGTGCTCGCAGACGCCAGCGGCGAGGATTCCGCGCTGCTGAAACGCGCGCTGGCCGGGATGATCGACCTGATGCCTGCGTCCATGGCGCTGCTGGCACCGAACGTCAACTCCTACCGCCGTTTCCAGCCGGGGATGTACGTGCCGACGCAGGCGTCATGGGGACACAATAATCGCACCGTTGCCCTGCGTATCCCCTGCGGCGATCGCCATAACCATCGGGTCGAGTACCGGGTGGCGGGCGCTGACGCGAATCCGTATCTGGTGATGGCGGCGATTTTTGCCGGCATTTTACATGGGCTGGATAACGATTTACCCCTGCAGGAAGAAGTGGAAGGCAACGGTCTGGAGCAGGACGGACTGCCGTTCCCGATTCGTCAGAGCGATGCGCTGTGGGAATTTATGCAAAACGATAGCCTTCGCGAGCGGCTGGGCGAACGTTTCTGCCACGTCTATCACGCCTGCAAAAATGATGAATTGCTGCAGTTTGAACGCCTGATTACCGAAACTGAAATTGAGTGGATGCTGAAAAACGCCTGATAACGTGCCCCGGTAAGGGGCCGCTTTGTTTTATCGCATACGTATCACCCAACGGCCTGCGCGGAGCCTGGCCTAACTGTTCGCTGGCACGCCAGCTTTCTCCCGGGAGTCGCGTTATGGAGCGCAGGCGGCACAGGGATTTTCTTAACGACACTGTGTGACGAGGTAGGAAATGATGCAGATGTTCAACTATCCGCAGGGCGAAGGGGGCCAGTCAGGCGCCTGCTGTGAGTGCGAGCCAGAGACGGTGCGCTGGTACGATCGCGTGTGTTCTTTACAACTTCCCCCTTTGCTAAGCAGGTTTGCGTTAAGGACAGCGCGATTGCAAACCACGGTAAGCATGGGGGGGACGGTTTATGGCGACTAACACCTCTCTTGACTCGCCGCGCATGGCCGGCAGAACCCGGCTGCGCAGTTCCCTCAAGCTTTGGCAGGTGGTCATGATGGGGCTGGCTTACCTCACTCCTATGACCGTGTTTGATACCTTCGGCATTGTGTCCGGTATCAGCAACGGCCACGTGCCCGCCTCGTATCTCCTGGCGCTGGCTGGCGTCATGTTTACCGCCATCAGCTACGGCAAACTGGTACGGCAGTTCCCGGAAGCGGGCTCCGCGTATACCTACACGCAGAAATCGATCGGCCCCCACTTAGGCTTTATGGTCGGCTGGTCATCGCTGCTGGACTATCTCTTCCTGCCGATGATTAACGTGCTGCTGGCGAAGATCTACCTTTCCGCGTTGTTCCCTGAAGTCCCGCCGTGGGTCTGGGTGGTGGGGTTTGTGACGATCCTGACGCTGGCGAACCTGAAGAGTGTGAATCTGGTCGCCAACTTTAACACCCTGTTTGTGCTGGTGCAGGTCGCCATCATGGTGGTGTTTGTCATTCTCGTGGTGCATGGCCTGCACAAGGGGGAGGGCGTCGGCACCGTCTGGTCGCTCCAGCCGTTTATCAGCGAGAATGCACACCTGATCCCGATTATTACCGGCGCGACTATCGTCTGCTTCTCTTTCCTCGGCTTTGACGCGGTCACCACGCTGTCGGAAGAGACGCCAAACGCGGCGCGGGTGATCCCCAAAGCCATTTTCCTCACCGCTTTGTATGGCGGGCTGATATTCATTGTTGCCTCGTTTTTCATGCAGCTCTTTTTCCCGACGATCGCGCGCTTCAAGAATCCGGACGCCGCGCTGCCGGAAATCGCGCTGTACGTGGGCGGCAAGCTCTTCCAGTCGGTGTTTCTGTGTACCACGTTTGTGAATACGCTCGCTTCAGGCCTGGCCTCGCACGCCAGCGTCTCGCGCTTACTGTATGTGATGGGGCGTGACAACGTCTTTCCGGAACGGGTGTTTGGCTACGTGCATCCGAAATGGCGTACGCCAGCCCTGAACGTCATTATGGTTGGGATAGTGGCGCTGTCGGCCCTGTACTTTGATCTCGTGACCGCGACGGCGCTGATCAACTTTGGTGCGCTAGTGGCGTTTACGTTTGTTAATCTCTCGGTGTACAACCATTTCTGGCGGCGTAAGGGGCTGAACAAAACGTGGAAAGATCGGTTCCACTATCTCCTGCTGCCGCTCATTGGTGCCGTCACGGTCGGCGTGCTGTGGATAAACCTCGAAGCGACGTCCCTGACGCTTGGCCTCATCTGGGCGGCACTGGGGATCCTTTACCTGACATGGCTCACGCGCCGTTTCCGAAAACCGCCTCCGCAGTTTGAAGCCGGTAAGATAGAGCAGGCCTGGGATTCCTGAACGAAAAACGGCACCAGTAAGCTGGTGCCGTTTTTCGGGAAACGGATATCCGCCCGCAAGCATATTATTTCAGACGTTTATGAAGACTTGCGCCCACCAGCAGTGCGGCACAGAGCATCAGCGCGATAAACCCGCCCACGCCGTTCCAGCCGTAGTTATGCCAGAACACGCCGCCGAGCGTCCCGGCGATGCTGGACCCCAGGTAATAGCTAAACAGATAAAGAGACGATGCCTGACCTTTGGCGCGACGCGCGCGCGGGCCAATCCAGCTGCTGGCGACCGAGTGGGCGGCGAAGAACCCCGCGGAGAAGAGCAGCATACCGGCAAAAATCAGCCACAGGGAGGAGAAGAGCGTCAGCAGCAGGCCGACCAGCATCACCGCCGTGAAGAACAGCATGACCGGGCCGCGTCCATAGCGTGCGGTCATCGCCCCGGCCTTCGGTGAACTCCACGTACCGGTCAAATAAGCAACCGAGAGTAAACCGACAATCGCCTGGCTCAGATGCCATGGCGAGAGCATCAGGCGGTAGCCAATATAGTTGAACAGCGTGACGAAGGAGCCCATCAGCAGGAAGCCGACCAGAAACAGGCGCGGCAGCCCTTTGTCACGCCAGTGCAGGCGGAAGTTGATAAACAGCGTTTTTGGGCGCAAAGAGGTCGGGCGGAAATGACGCGATTCCGGCAGGATTTTCCAGAACATCAGGGCGGATGCCAGCGCAAAACACCCGATGACCGCCAACGCAATACGCCAGCTAAAGAAGTCCGTAAAGACCCCGCTCAGCAGGCGTCCGCTCATCCCGCCAATCGAGTTCCCGCTGATGTAAAGCCCCATAGAGAAGGCAACAAAGCTCGGGTGAATCTCCTCGCTGAGGTAGGTCATCCCGACCGCCGCCACGCCGCTGAGCGATAGCCCAATCAGCGCGCGCATCACCAGAATGCCGTGCCAGCTGGTCATCATGGTCGAGAGTAACGTGCAGACCGACGCCAGCATCAGCGCGGTCACCATCACCTGTTTACGGCCAATGGCGTCAGACAGCGGCCCGGTAAAGAGCAGGCCAATCGCCAGCATGCCGGTAGAAATAGAGAGTGAAACGCTGCTGCTGGCAGGCGATACGCCAAACTCATGCGAGAGAACGGGCAGGATCGGCTGAACGCAATAGAGCAGGGCGAAGGTGGCCAGACCGGCGGAAAAGAGCGCCAGCGTGACGCGCATAAATTGGGGGGTACCACGTTTAATGAACTGGACCGGCTGCGATGCTGCGGGTAAATCATTGATATCTCTTGCCGGATCGATATCAATAGTAGTTGTACGACTCACACAGTTTCCTTGCTTAAACATCCCCGTGATTTCTGGTGACGGGTATGACCACCTCTTCAGGGTAGGAAAATGTAAATATTCTGTCTAATATATTAATAATCTCAAATGATACTTTAAAAATATGAATATCGAGCTGCGTCACCTCCGCTACTTTGTCGCCGTCGCCGAAGAGCTGCATTTTGGCCGCGCGGCGGCACGGCTGAATATCTCTCAGCCCCCGTTAAGCCAGCAGATTCAGATCCTGGAGCAACAGGTTGGGGCGCGCCTTCTGGCCCGTACCAACCGCAGCGTGAGCCTGACGGCGGCGGGCAAGCAGTTCCTGAACGACAGCCGACAAATTCTGAGCATGGTCGAGGACGCCGCCGCCCGGGCAGAACGGCTCTATCTCGGGGAAGCCGGAGAGCTGCGGATCGGGTTTACCTCGTCGGCACCGTTTATCAGTGCCGTCTCGGAGACCCTTTCGTCATTCCGCCGCCATTTCCCGGATGTTCATATTCAGACGCGCGAGATCAATACCCGCGAGCAGATTGCGCCGCTGAATGAAGGTTCCCTGGATCTGGGACTGATGCGTAACACCCAGCTGCCGGATACGCTCGCGTGGGAGGTGATCCTGCGCGAGCCGCTGATGGCCATGATCCCACACGATCACCCGCTGGCGTCGCGTCCGGCGGTTTCGCTGGCAGAGCTGGCAAAAGAGCCGTTTGTCTTTTTTGACCCGCAGGTTGGAACGGGTCTGTATGACGATATCCTGGGGCTGATGCGCCGCTACGATCTTGCCCCGGTCATCACCCAGGAAGTCGGGGAAGCGATGACCATTATCGGTCTGGTCGCCGCCGGGCTGGGCGTGTCTATTCTTCCGGCCTCCTTTAAACGGGTCCAGTTGCGCGAAATGCGCTGGGTGACCATTGCCGAAGAGGATGCCGTTTCCGAAATGTGGCTGGTCTGGTCAAAACACCGTGAGCAGAGCCATGCCGCACAGCGCTTCAAGCAGCAGTTAATAAGCGCCTCTGCCGGGCGGCATTTTCCGGGAAAAGGGGACAAAAATGTGCGGTAAATCACATGGCTAAGTAAATATTTGACGGCAGCCATGCAAGTGCTTCACCATAGCAAACAGTTTATTTCGAAGCTCGAAAATAAGGGAGTACGAGGTGGTTGCTGATAGTCAGCCAGGGCATATCGATCAGATTAAGCAGACCAACGCTGGCGCGGTGTATCGCCTGATTGATCAGCTTGGTCCGGTTTCGCGTATCGATCTTTCGCGCCTGGCACAACTGGCACCTGCCAGTATCACCAAGATTGTCCGCGAGATGCTGGAAGCGCACCTGGTTCAGGAGACGGAAATTCAGGAGCCGGGCAGCCGTGGCCGTCCGGCAGTCGGGCTGGTGGTTGAGACGGAAGCCTGGCACTACCTGTCGCTGCGCATCAGCCGGGGGGAAATCTTCCTTGCGCTGCGCGACCTGAGCAGCAAGCTGGTGGTGGAAGACCGCCTTGAACTGCCGCTCAACGCGGAGGAACCGCTCCTCGACGCGATTGTCTCGCACATCGATCGCTTCTTTATTCGCCATCAGCAGCGGCTTGAACGCTTAACGGCGATTGCCATCACCATGCCGGGCATTATTGATACCGAAAATGGTATTGTTCACCGCATGCCGTTTTACGACGATGTCAAAGAGATGCCGCTGGGCGAAGTGCTGAAAAACCATACCGGCGTACCGGTCTATATTCAGCATGACATCAGCGCCTGGACGATGGCGGAGGCGCTGTTTGGCGCTTCCCGCGGCGCGCGGGATGTGATTCAGGTGGTCATCGACCATAACGTCGGGGCGGGGGTGATTACCGACGGACGTCTTCTCCACGCCGGAAGCAGCAGCCTGGTGGAAATTGGCCACACCCAGGTCGACCCGTACGGTAAGCGCTGCTACTGCGGCAACCACGGCTGTCTGGAGACCATTGCCAGCGTGGAAAGCGTGCTGGAGCTGGCGCAGGTCAGGCTCAGCCAGTCCATGAGCTCCTCGCTGCACGGACAACCCCTTACGGTGGATTCTCTCTGCGCCGCCGCGCGCCAGGGCGATCTGCTGGCGAAGGACATCATTACCGGGGTGGGGAATAACGTTGGCCGCATTCTGGCGATAATGGTGAACCTCTTCAACCCGCAAAAAATCCTCATTGGCTCACCGCTCAGCCAGGCGGCGGAGATCCTCTTCCCGGCGATTACGGCCTGTATTCAGCAGCAGTCGCTTCCCGCCTACAGCCGGAACATTGCGGTAGAAAGCACCCAGTTTTCCAACCAGGGTACGATGGCTGGCGCGGCGCTGGTCAAAGATGCCATGTATAACGGCTCGCTGTTGATCCGCCTGTTACAGGGTTAACTCTTTTCCGCAGATGTAAGAAAAATTGCGCTATCTCAAGCCGGGTAGCGCATGCATCCCGTAGACTTCCTCCACTGAATTATTTACCTGGTTTATATTTTCGAAGCATACCCAAGAGGTGGAGTGAGTCATGCTTAAGCGTTTCTTTGTTACTGGTACAGATACCTCTGTCGGCAAGACCGTCGTATCCCGCGCATTGCTGCAGGCGCTGGCAGCAAGCGGTAAACGCGTGGCAGGGTACAAACCGGTCGCAAAAGGGAGTAAAGAGACGCCAGAGGGATTGCGCAATAAAGACGCCCTGGTGCTGCAAAGCGTCTCGTCACTGGAGTTGCCCTATCACGCGGTCAATCCCATTGCGTTAAGCGAAGAGGAGAGCAGCGTAGCGCACAGCGGCCTGATTAATTATCCCCTGTTGTCCGACGGCCTGGCGAACCTGAGTGAGAAGGTTGACCACGTGGTTGTTGAAGGGACGGGCGGCTGGCGCAGCCTGATGAATGATTTGCGCCCGCTGTCTGAATGGGTTGTGCAGGAGCAGCTTCCGGTGGTGATGGTGGTGGGTATCCAGGAAGGGTGCATCAACCACGCGCTGCTGACGGCGCAGGCGATTGCCAATGACGGCCTGCCGTTGGTTGGCTGGGTAGCAAACCGCATCAACCCGGGCCTGGCGCACTACGCGGAGATCATCGACGTGCTGAGCACCAAACTGCCCGGACCGCTGGTGGGCGAGCTGCCTTATCTGCCACGCGCCGAGCAGCGCGAGCTAGCGCAGTACATCGATCTCTCTGCCCTCGGTGGCGTGTTGACCGTAGACAGAGTCGTGGCGTAACGTCCGCGACAATACGGACGCCAGCACGCAGGCGACCAGCAGGCCGGGCAGTAAAAAATACTGTCCGGTCATTTCACAGACCATCAGCGCCGACATAATGGGCGCGTGCGTGGTTGCGGCAAGTAGGGTTGCCATTCCTGCCAGCCCCAGCAGAATCGCCGTTTCAGAACCCGGCAGCCACAGCGCGAACAGCTGCGCGAACAGCATGCCTGTCGCCATGCCGACAAACAGCGTCGGCGTGAACACCCCGCCCGGCGCGCCCGACCCGCTGCTCGCCAGTACCGCCAGCAGTTTACAGATAAAGACGCCCGCAATGACCGACAGCAGCGGCGGCGCGAGCAGAAAAGCCTGCACCACGCTGTAGCCGTTCCCCCACACCTTCGGCGTCAGAAGAGACAGCAGCCCGACGATAGCACCGCCTAGCGCTAATTGCCACGGCGGGGAAAGCTTGAGGCGCAGGAAAAGACCGTGGCTGAACGCCATCAGCCACATCAGCAGCGGCCCGCAGAGACCCGCCACCAGCCCCATCGCGACCAGCAGGGCATAATCGGTAGCGGTGAGGATACCGCTCAGATGGACCGCGTAGAGCGTGCCGGTACCCGGCGCCAGAAGCTGCGTGGTGAGAAGCGCCACCACCGCCGCGATAACCACGGGCCCGAGCGAGGCCAGCATCAGGGTGCCAAACAGAATCTCAGCGATGAACAGGCTTCCGGCTAAGGGAGCATGGTAGGCGCTGGCCATCCCGGCGGCGGCACCGCAGGCTATCCATAATTTCCACTCGGATTTGGGCGTAAAGCGCCGGGCGAAAAGGGAGGCGGCGAGGGCGGCAAGCAGGATCATCGCCCCTTCACGCCCGATGGCGCTTCCGCTGGCGACGACCAGCAGCGAGGCAAGGGATTTCACCAGGCTGGCGCCGTAATCAAACTGACCGTCGCCGGTCTCCAGCGCTTCCATATAATCGGTAGGGGCATGAGGCCGCTGGGCGGTCAGCCGTTGCCATCCCCAGAGTAACAGTCCCGCAGCCAGCCCGCCCAGCGCGGGCGTCAGCGCGCGCCGCCAGGGCGAGAGCGACGCGGCGGCATTCACCAGGCTGCCGCTGTCGTTGCTGAGAAGCAGCCACTCCAGCAGGTACATGCTGTGGCGGAACACCGCAACGGCCAGCGCGGCCAGCACGCCGGTGACGGTGGCAATCAGCAGTCGGCGAAACATCGCGCGGATGTCGGGGTACGTATGAAGACGTTGCATGAGTCGCGAGTCAACGGGAAAGATACAATATTGTGGCGGCAAATCGTGGGGTTAGCAAAAGGTATGCGTGCGGAAAAGCCGGGCAATGCCCGGCCTGAAAGGTTAACTGTCGCTATGAATATTCAGCGCCCGGCGCGTACGCCCTGAACTCAGGTACTCGGCAATATAGTCCTGTGAAATCTCACCGTTGTAGCGCCCGTCCTCATCCACGATCGGCATCCAGCTGGTGTTGCTCTCATACAGGCGTGACAGCACCACGCGCAGGTTGTCTTCCGCTTTGCCGGTCATGCGGAACGGATGCAGGATGTCGGCGCAGGTCCCGCTGGCGTTACGCGCTTCGCGACGCTTCACAAAGCCCAGCGGCTTGCCGTGCTCGTCAACTACGGTAATCGCGCGAATATCATTATCATCCATGGTCGCAAAGGCTTCAGGGAGCGGCGTAGAGCCCCGCACCGTAATGGTCGGCTGCTGGTCGGTGACGTCGCCCGCCGAGACCAGCAGCAGGCGCTTCAGCGTGCGGTCCTGACCGACAAACGAGCCGACAAACTCGTTCGCCGGTTTCGCCAGCAGTTCATCCGGGCTGGCGCACTGCACGATTTTCCCCTGACGGAACACCGCAATACGGTCGCCGAGCTTGAGGGCTTCGTCGATATCGTGGCTGACCAGCATGACGGTTTTCTTAAGCTTGCGCTGCATCTCCAGGAACTGGTTCTGGATCACCTCGCGGTTGATCGGGTCCACCGCGCCGAAAGGTTCATCCATCAGCAGTACCGGAGGATCCGCCGCCAGGGCGCGGATCACGCCGATACGCTGCTGCTGGCCCCCGGACATCTCGCGCGGGTAGCGATTCAGGAACTTATGCGGATCCAGCGCCACCATATCCATCAGCTCTTCGGCGCGGGTTTTACAGCGCGCTTTATCCCAACCCAGCATGCGCGGCACGACGGTAATGTTCTCTTCGATGGTCATGTTCGGGAACAGGCCAATCTGCTGGATCACGTAGCCGATGTTGCGGCGCAGGGTGACGGTGTCCATCCCGCTGGTGTCTTCACCGTTGATCAGGATCGTCCCGCTGCTTGGGGTAATGAGGCGGTTAATCATCTTCAGGGTTGTGGTCTTCCCGCAGCCGGACGGGCCGAGCAGGACGCACATTTCCCCTTCGGGCACGTTGAGGTTGACGTTGTCCACGGCCTTAAAGGTCTGGCCGTGCTTCTGTGAAAAGTGTTTGGTGAGGTTTTCCAGTTTTATCATTATCGAATCCCCTTTGGAGTCAGAACCACCTGCAGACGGTGCAGCAGCCAGTCGAGCACAATCGCTAAAAGACAAATCATCAGCGCGCCCGCAATCAACATGCGAATATCGCTTCCGCCGATGCCGTTGAGCAGCAGCAGGCCCAGACCGCCCGCGCCGATCACCGCGGCAATCGCCATCACGCCGATGTTCATCACCACGGCGGTGCGGATCCCGCCGAAAATCACCGGCAGCGCCATCGGGATTTCGACCCAGCGCAGGCGCTGCCAGAAGGTCATGCCGATACCGCGTCCGGCTTCACGCAGGCCCGGCGGCAGGCTGTCGAGCGCCGTATGGGTGTTACGCACAATCGGCAGCAGCGAGTAGAGAAACACCGCCGTGATCGCGGGCAGGGCACCAATCCCCTGACCGATCAGCGAAAACAGCGGGATCATCAGGCCAAACAGGGCGATAGACGGAATGGTCAGCACGATGGTGGCTATCCCCAGCACCGGCGTTGCCAGCCACCTGTGGCGGACAATCAGAATGCCCAGCGGTACGCCGATGATGATGGCTAAGCCTACGGCCAGCGCCACCAGCCACAGATGCTGCAGCGTCAGGGTTAACAGGTAATCCCAGTTGTCCAGAATGTAGTGAATCGTCTCCATACCGCCTCCTACAGCAGCTGTTTGCTACGCAGGAAATCGCGGGCGACCTGCTGCGGTGACTGATGGTCGATATCCACCTTTTTGTTCAGCTCGGTGATAACGTCGTTGTTGAGCTGGGCCGAGAGGGTGTTGAGCGCCTCTTCCAGGCCGGGGTTGGCCTCCAGCGTGTCCTTACGCACCACCGGGGTGACCGCATAGCTTGGGAAGAAGCCTTTATCGTCTTCCAGCACCTTGAGGTCGAAGCCCTTCACGCGACCATCGGTGGTATAAATCAGCCCGGCGTCAACGAAGCCGTCGCGCACGGCGTTATAGACCAGGCCGGGGTCCATCTGACGGATCTGCGGGCGGTCCAGCTCCATCTTATAGGCCGCCTGAAGTGGCTTCATGCCGTCGCTGCGCCCGGCAAACTCCAGGTCTAAGCCCAGCAGCCAGTTCTTATCCGGGTTGGTTTTACGGATCTGCTCAATCTTCGCCACCATCTCCGACATGGTGTTGATGTGTTCCGCCTCGGCGCGCTTGCGCTGCATGGCGAAAGCGTAGGTATTGTTCATGTCGGCGGGTTTGAGCCAGACCAGACCGTGCTTCGCGTCCAGGCGTTTTACCGTCTCGTAAGACTCCTGCGGCGACATGCGCTTGTTGATGTGGTTAAAGATGATCAGCGACGTGCCGGTGTACTCCCAGGTCATATCAATCTGCTTGTTGATCATCGCGTTACGGGAAATCACCGTGGCAATGTTGGTTTGCGGCTGCACCTGGAATCCTTTCTTTTGCAGGTACTGCACGGTCATCGCCGAGAGAATATGCTGCTCGGTAAAGCTCTTGGTCGCCAGAATCAGCGGGGCCGCCATCGCCTGGCTGGTGAACAGCGCCGCGGCACACAGCGCCGTCAGGCCGGAAAACAGTCTCATAAAAGCTCCTTGTTATTGTTATCGAGCGAGATGGGGACTCATCACGCGACCCAGCGCCGCCAGCAGGGTATCGAGGATCAGGGCGAACAGGGCGGTGGCCGCCGCGCCGAGGATCAGGGTCGGGAAATCGTTCAGATAAATGCCGGGGAAAATCAGCTCGCCGTAGCTGCTGGCGCCAATCAGGAAGGCCAGCGGCGCGGTACCGACGTTAATGGCGGTGGCGATGCGGATCCCTGAGAGCATGACCGGCCAGGCGGCTGGCAGCTCAACCTGACGCAGACGCTGCCATTTGGTCATCCCGATGCCGTTTGCCGCTTCCAGCAGCGACGGCGGGACCGAGCACAGCCCGGCATAGGTGTTACGCACGATCGGCAGCAGCGAGGCGAGGAACAGGGCGATGATGGCGGGCGTATCGCCAATGCCAATCACCACCATCGCCAGCGCCAGAACGGCCAACGGCGGCAGCGTGTTGCCGACGTTGAAGATTTGCATCACATATTCGGCGATACCCCGCGCGGCCGGGCGGCTCAGCAGAATACCGGCTGGAATACCCACCAGCAGGGCAAAAAACATGGAGGAGAAAACCAGAATCATGTGCTGTTGCCCGAGATAGACCAGGTCAACCTGGCGCGCCTTTATCGTCTCCATCCCGATCCCCCAGACGAGGAGGGCGAGGACCACGATAATGGCGCCGACAAACAGCAGCGAACGTTTGAGTAATGGGTGCATTGCGGTGTGTCTCCCTGTGCGCATGCGTTATAGCAACCACCGGTTGCCTGTTGTTATGCCATGTTTCGGCAGGGGTATTTCACCTATAGCAAGCGTTTGGGAAGGGTTCCAGCGAAGGGGTAGAATCAGTAACCCTATGAAAACAGTGACAACCTCGGGTTAAGCCTTATGGCATAAGGGCTGATTGAGGAAGAGGCAGAATAGTCCTAAAGACGAGAAGTGAAAGTGACGTTGTCACGAGTAATGGCCGCACCTCTGTCGGTGCGGCAGTGCATTTACGCTGTTTTGTGCGCTTTTGATCTCCATTTCTGCCAGATGTTTTCAAGACCGTGCCGGTATGAAGTGACGGGAAAGTCGGGAAAATGCCGCTTAAACTTCGTCGAATCAAACAGGTTATCAACGTCGTATCTGGGCAACAGCTCCCGCATTTCGCGCGCGCCCTGCGAAAACAGCGCCGTCGCGGCGAAGGCCAGCTCGCCCAGCACGGCGTAGTCCGCCTTCTGGCCGAAGATATCGCAGGCGAGGGTAACAAACTGTTGATACGTCAGCCTTTCATCACAGCAGGGCAAGTGCCACGTCTGCCCGTAGGCCTCAGGCGTATTGCCCAGCAGGGCGAGCGCGCGACTGGCATCCGGCGTCCAGATGAGGGTGCGAAGCGTATCGTCACGTACCGGAACTCGCGGGCGTTTGTGCTGCTTCAGCCTGTCGATAATGAGCGTATTCGTGAAGCTCTGCGTTCTCTCAGGCCCGTAAAACTCCGGGGCCCGACCGATGAGGACGGGAATGTCGCCCCGCTGCATTTCGGCAAGCACCCGGTTGGCCATCAGCGCACGCACGTTGCCTTTCCGCCCCCGGGGCGCAAAGCGCGTCTCTTCAGTTTGTGGCACGTCGCTCTGGGGGTACATGTAAGTATTGTCAAAATAGACGAATCTTGCGCCAGCCTTTCGCGTGGCCTCCAGGGCATTGTCCAGCATGGTTGGGAACTGACGCTCCCACAGCGCGGAATCAGGCGGCAGACCGGCGGTAAAATAGACCGTGTCGCTGCCTTTAACCGCCTCCTGCGTCTGCTGCGCATCCAGAAGATTGGCCGCAACCGTGATATCGCTGGCGTGGACTTTCTGCGGATGGCGGCTGACCAGCCTGATATCGTCGGTATAGGCGCGTTTTAATTCGCGGGTCAGTTCACGGGCGATTTGCCCGCTGGCACCCAGAATAGTTTGCATATGAGCTCCCTGATGAAATGACGATCCGGTTGACCGTATAAAAAGTTTAAGCTTAAAGTTAACTTTAAGGTCAAGGCGTAAGAGCAGATGAAATGAAAATTGGCGAGCTGTCGAAAATGACGGGTATTTCCCCGTCGCGTATTCGGTTTTATGAGGCGGAAGGTTTACTGCCGCGCCCTGTCAGGCAGGGGAACGGCTACCGGTCGTATTCTCAAGAGACGGCAGCGCTGCTGAACATCATCGACAGCGCGCAACGTACCGGGTTCTCACTCGAGCAAATACGCCGCTTTCTGCCGCAGCCGCAACAACGCTGGGATCATGAGGGACTGATCCAGTCCCTGAAGACGCGTATTGCCGAAATAGAAGCGATGCAAAAGCAGCTTGAGGAAAACCGCAGGGAATTGCTGACGCTGGTCGCGAGTATCACCAACCGGCCGGAGGGGATCTCCTGCGACGACAACATGCAGCGCCTGCTGGGGCAGCTGCAACGCTCAGACGGTAGCGCGAACCCGTCTAACCCGCGTCGAGACGGTGATAATTGAAACGATAGCGACTACGGCGAGCATCAGCCCAAGCGCTAGCATGGCGTTAAAGCCAATCCATCGGAAAAGCAGCAGCCCCGCGATACCGCCCGTAATAAACGAAAACAGGGTGGTTAAGTGGGTTTTCAGCTGACTTTTTTGCGCCGCCGTATCTTTGGAGTAATCCCTGCGCAGCATCGCCACCATTACGGAGGCCAGGGAAATCCCCGCGTCCGTTAGCGTGCCGGTAATGTGCGTCGATCTCACCCGTCCACCGGAAAGCTGCGTAGAAGTGGAATTATGAATGCCCATCAGGCCGCACAGGAAAAGAATAATCTCGCGGTTGCTGGTGAGGGCATGAAAATACATCTCGTAGAAGGAGACGCCGGTCAGCAATATCCCCTCGACAAACAGGATCTGGCAAAAAACCAGCCTGACGTTATGGATAATGCCCCATATTACAATCATGCGGGCAAGAATGGCGCCTGCGACAAAGGAGAGAATAATCGAGCCGAAAAAAATGATATCGCTCAGGTCAGTGGAAGAGACTTCGCTGGATAACTGTGAGGTGTTGCCGGTCATGTGTGAGGGGAAAAAACCGAATGCCCCGAGGGCGATGGCATTCAGCAAACTTGCCGAGGTCGCCAGCCAGAGAGCAAGCCGGCGATCCTCCTTATGCGTTCGTTCTTTCTTGAGTCTAATCAGCAAGAATACCTCCGGGTTGAGCTTTGCCTGAATAGTCAGGCTAGCAAAGCGGTGCAACGGGCTGTCCAGGATATAGCTTAATTATTATTCCCTCTGACGGCTTTCAGGGTTAAGTAATTAAATAAAATATCCTTGCTCAAGCCAGGGGCGTGAAGACTTTACACCATGCCGTTATTGCCGTGACGCAAAAACGCCGGGCGCTGGTTAAGACGCTCGAACCAGGCCTCAATGGCGGGCACGTCTGGCTTATCAAACGGCGTCATCTTCCAGCGATTCACCGACAGCCCAAGCACCACGTCCGCGAGGGTAAACGTCTCGCCTGCCGCAAAGGCGCCGGTGCGCTGCAGCTGGTTTTCCAGAATGGTGATGCAGTAGTTCCACTCTTTTATTCCCGCCGCAATTCGCTCAGGGTCGTTAAAGTCCGGGTTTTTACGCCCCAGCGCCGGGAAGACATAGCGCCAGGCGTTATTGAATTCGGTTGCCTGCCAGTCCATCCAGCGCTCAACGTTGGCGCAGGCCTGCGGTTCTGCGGGCAGCAGATCGTGACGTCCGGCCTTGCGCGCCAGATAACGGCAAATGGAATTGGACTCCCACAGCACGAAATCGTCATCGATCAGCACCGGCACCATGGCGTTGGGGTTCAGGGCGCGGAAGGCATCCGTTTCCGTTGAGGCAAAACCGCTGCCGTAATCTTCCTGTTGATACGCGAGGCCTGCTTCTTCGCAGGTCCAGAGTACTTTACGCACGTTGATGGAGGTGGTTTTGCCGAGGATGGTGATCATTGCGCAGGTGTCCTTTAGATGAATGAATTGTCTAAAAACAATACACCAGTTGCTCGGGGAAGGTTGGGGCAAAATTTGGTGGGGCGTGCTCTGTCTGGCCCCGGTAAACGTTTCTGGAAGGCGCCTCGCAAACCGCAAAGTAACCTTGTGAAATTCAGTGTTATGTCTTTTCCTCAACGGGTCGCGGTCGTAAAGTGCCTGCGTTGCGGCACATCCGCAATCGGGCGTAGGAACCCGTCAGCCATATAGTGACATTACGTATGTCGCAGCAGTGCCGATCTCGTTACAATAACGGTGGCGCTGGCGGAGCAGCCGTAAGGCTGGCCGTTTTTCTATATGGGCGGTATTCCTACCTCTGTCAGCGCTACCCCCCGAGCGTAGGAACTCACTGGGTGGTTAAATGAATTGCATATAGAAGGATGCCTTGTATGGCTACTATCCCAACCCTGACTTATCTTCCATCTGACGAAAACGTCATTCTGCAACTTATCTCCCGGCCGCTTCCGGCTGATGCCGATCTGTTTGTCGTCGCCGACAACTGCGCCGCGCTGGTGAGCGTGCTGGTCGAAATCGATGATGTCGCGAGCCACACTGCGCTGTGCGAGCGTCTCCTTCAGACCCTGCGCAAGCTGCGTGAGCTCTGCGATGCCGATCTTCCTCCATACCTGATTGAACAGTTGATCATGGGTGAGAAAATCAACTCCTGCGTGCCGGACTGCTGGCAGGACACCCTGACTCAGGTGGACTACGTTCTGGCGCTGACACAGGCGGTGATGGGGGGAACGCTGCCCGCTCACGTAGCGAAGGAACTGACAGGCCTGCTGCACGATATGGTGTGGCTGCTGGCTGAGTTTGTGAAGGAACCGCGCATCACTACACATTAAGGGCGCAGGCGTGGAGGGGCGGCAGCGCCCCTTTGAAAGTGTGATTAACGCGATCGGTTCCCGGTATCCAGAAGCGACGTACCGTAAGAGTTGTCGATGGTACAAAGCCAGCGACCGTCGCTTTCCTGTCGAAAAACATAGGTCGCGCGGCGCGACATTTCTGTTATTCCACCCTGGCCATCAGGAAAACGCAGAACGGTTTCCATGATAACGAGGGCATTACCGCCACCTTCGATCACCTGCATCTCCCCTTGTTCGACGATCAATTGGTCCTGGAAATAATCAGAGATGGCAATAAACGCGCTGCGGATGTTCTCTTTGCCTTTAACCGTCATGCCTGGCTTGACCACCAGAGCCGCATCGTCGGCGTAGTACTCCATCAGGGCGTCATAGTTTTTGGTGGTGATGGCGTGGTCACAGGATTCGATTATCTGGCGTAGCGGATGTGGGGTCATGCGCGTTTCCTCGTTGTAGTGGGTAACGCGTATTAACATAACAGTCTGGTGTGTTTGTATAGCTACCAGGTTTTATGGCGGGGTGTTGTGGGAAAGTTGAGGGGGGAGATAACGTTAGGTCTGCTGTGAACGAACAGCGGACATCATTTCCGATGGTTGATAACGCAAAGCAGCCTGCTGTAACTTCCACCAGGCTGCGGTGAACAACGGCGCCAATAAGCTGGTGCGCCAGTATTATTATAAAACCCAGACGATATGTCAGACAGGCTTATCGTCACAGTGGCTGGTATAGAAACTCACGCCATTGCCATCAGGGTCCAGCATTGAGAAGTAATAATGTCCATACAGCGAACCTTCTGCAATTTCCAAAGGGGAATACCCTTTTTCAATCAATCCGGTTCGATAATTCTCAAGATCTGATCTGGAATGACCCGCGATCATCAGATCAATTTTTTCGGAAATAAAATCAGAGCGCTGGCCGACACGGCTGTCGTGAAGCGTATCAGTCATTGGATCGTCTTTTGCCGCTAACAATAAATGTGTGCCGCCGCGTAGTTCGATGATTGCCATTCCTGGAAATTTGTCGAATCCGCGAAGACCTAACCCCTGATAAAAATCGTAACTCGACTCAATATTTTTCACTTTCATGACAAAGTGTGCGATGGCTGCAGATGGTAAACACTCTTCCATTTCATTGCCTTATATGTGTTTAGTGGTGGAAAGTTACAGGAGCGATCTTGTCGTACCAGGATCGCAGTGCTAATCTGACTGGCCAGTCGAAAACATTATGCGACTGATCAGTCGAAAAAGACAAGGGGAAGTTGTGACGCGTAAAAAAGAGATCGACAGAGAGCACGTTTTGGATGCTGCCGAAAGCATCATTCTTGAGTCTGGAGGGCGGATATTTACGCTGGATGCCGTTGCGGAACGTGCTGGCATCAGTAAAGGCGGCCTTGTGTATACCTTTTCATCAAAGGATGGCCTGATATACGCCGTGCTTGAGCGAGAAGTGAAGCGTTTCCAGCAGGCAGTCAGCCAGCGTCTTACTGATACCGCCGCAGGGCCACGGGAATTAATTCTTGCGCACATCGAGGAAGCGCTGGAGGAGGAGGATGCTGTAACACAGATGGCGGCGTTTCTTATCACGGCTCTCGTGCATGCGCCAGGTATGCTGGAACCCGTTCGCAACCTGTATCGCTCACTCCTCGAACCACTACGCGAGGCTGGAGAGGAGATGGCCGATGTCAGGCACGCGTTTCTCGCTGTAGAAGGCATATTCCTGCTACGCGGACTGGGGCTCGCTGATATCCCGGTAGACGAAATAAAATCGGTATTGCGTCACGCGCGTGAAATGATTTTGGCGGCGTTGGCACGAACCCGCTGAGGCAATACAATAAAAGCACCTGTTCAGTAGATGCTTTTATTCAGAAAATATGTCTTAGATTTTGCCCAGCAGAATATTCAACATGCGGCGCAAGGGCTCCGCCGCGCCCCACAATAGCTGATCGCCAACCGTCAGAACCGAATATATTGGATCGTTGTTAAGTGACATCTTCTTGTAACGGCCAATACCAACCTGAAGCGAACCGCTGATATAAGCCGGGGTCAATTTACTGACGCTTTCAACCTTGTTATTGGGCACATAGTTAACCCAGGGATGAGAATGCGTCACTAACGCTGCGAATTCTTCTTCGCTGACGTCACGCCTGAGCTTCAGGGTGATTGCGGCGCTGTGGCAGCGTATCACGCCAACACGAATACACAATCCATTTACCGGGATCGCACCAGGAGACAAACCAAGAATTTTGTTTGTTTCGGCTTCACCTTTCCACTCTTCACGGCTATTACCATCCCCCAAATCGCTGTCAATCCACGGTATAATACTGCCCATTAAAGGTGCGCCGAAATTCTGTATCGGCATGTCAGCACTGTTAATTAACGCACTGACTTTATTGACTAAAGGCAGCACTGAACCTGATGATGCCAGTTCATCAGAGGACAAATGCTTACTGATCCAGGCACTTTGAACAATTAATTCCCTGACATATTGCGCCCCCGCACCTGATGCAGACTGATAGGTCATAACGCTCATCCATTCGATCAGGTCAGCCTTAATCAACCCAGCCAGCCCCATAAGACTCAGCGTGATGGAACAGTTGCCACCGACAAAAAGTTTAATTCCCTCTTTAACGGCACGATCAATCGTGGGGCGATTGACGGGGTCGAGAATAATGCAGGCTTTCTCATCCATCCGTAGTGCTGAGGCCGCGTCAATCCAGTAGCCTTGCCAGCCACGATTAATCAAAGCAGGATAGATTGCTTTTGTGTAATCACCGCCCTGACAGGTAATGATGATATCCATTACGGCCAGGTCACTGATGGAATTAGCATCTTTGAGTGTGTAGCTGACGCCGCCAATGACTGGACCGGCGGCCCCGGGGCTTGAAGTACTGTAAAAATGCGCTGAGATATCGTCGAAGTCGTTCTCTTCGACCATTCTCTGTAATAAAACAGAACCGACCATTCCTCGCCAACCAACAATACCAACCTGCTTCATTTGTTTAGCCTTATCAACGTTACAAGAATGTTAATTTCCGCATCAGGTTATATCTCATCCCAGGAAGAAGATCACTACGGACTGCAGCTAATTCCTTAATTATTAAAATGTTTCATAAGACATCAGTGATATTTATACCTGATAAAACCATCAGTTTAAAAACGATCGCAGGCATGACGTGCAATGACTGTCATTGAAGAATGAAAGAGCAATTATTAAGAAGGGAATCTCTGGCAAAGGGGGAGCCCGGAATTGGCTGCCGGGCCTGGTGAATAGTTCAAAATGAGTGATGATTGTTCTGACAATCAGGACGCTTTCACAGCCCTGATTTTTTCGTGTCAGCCGCATCGGATTCCGTTTTATCCGCTACAGCTGGAGCATTGAGATCGGGAAGCTTGCTGGTACGCAGAATATGCTGCACGGTCTCTTTCTGCTCGGCGAGATACAGGCCAAGATTTTCAGCCTGCGTTTCATCCATCTGCATTCCGCTTTGCAACAGCCAGTCGGTGAACGCGTCTGCCATATCGAGCAGCTTGTCGTGAGCGTCAGCCTCTTTCTTACTGGCAAATGTCATTTTCTCTTCACCTTTTCTAACGACAACAAATTTTGTTTCAACAGCCATCGTGCACCTCGCTATGCTGTATTTATATACAGTATAGCAGCAACAGATCGACGTTGCAGCAAAATATGCATTACTGGCGAAGCTGCTGCGTTTCCGGGCCACCCATGCTCCGCCGCCATGCCCCAGGCGCCTGACCATACTGACGCTTAAAGCTGCGGTTGAAAGACTGCTGGGAGTCAAAGCCAAGTGCTATCGCCACGTTCAGAATCGGTTCATCGCTGCGGGTTAAGCGCTCAACCGATTTTTGCAGCTTTTGCGCGCGAATATATCCGGCGAGGGGATAGCCCGTATGCTCTTTGAACAGGCGCTGGAGGTGCCATTTTGAGTAGCCGGAACGCCTGGCGACGGACTCAATGTCCAGACGGCTATCCAGGTTGTTGTCGATCCAGTCGAGTAAATCATGCATAAATGCGCCAGTGTTCATCTGGTTACCCTCACGCTGCTTGTCTAAAAGTATCTTTGTCTGTTGCATTAAAAGGTGGCGCGTTTTTGTAGTAATTGCAAGTTTTATTGTTGCATTTAAATCCCTGGGCGAAACGGGTCTTTTCACATCCACTCAAATAGCACATAAAGTGCAACAATTATTCTTGCACTTAGTTTAGCGCCTTCCTACAATCGCCGCGATAGTGTACTCGCAACTGTTACAGTTTTGTGGCGATGAACGACACAAATGGCCTTGAGACAGCCACCGGACAAAGGAAGTGGCGCGGTGCCTCCTGCTGCGTCTTGCCCGGCGGCGATAATGACTGGAATAAAAATAATGAGCCTGCAAAAAACCTGGGGTAACTTTCATCTGAACGCGCTGGGGGCAATGTTGCTCTCCGTGCTGCTCGTCGGATGCGATAACAGCGTCGCGCAAAATGCCGCGCCGCCTGCGCCCGCCGTCAGCGCTGCTGACGTGGTGGTGAAATCTATTAGCCAGTGGGATAGCTTTAACGGACGGATTGAAGCGGTGGAGAGCGTTCAGCTGCGTCCGCGCGTGTCCGGTTACATTGATAAAGTGAATTACACCGACGGCCAGGAAGTGAAGAAGGGCGAGGTGCTGTTCACGATTGATGACCGAACCTATCGCGCCGCGCTGGAACAGGCGCAGGCGAACCTGGCGAGAGCCAAAACGCAGGCCAGCCTGGCGCAAAGTGAGGCTAACCGTACCGATAAGCTGGTCAATACCAACGTTGTCTCCCGTGAAGAGTGGGAGCAGCGTCGTTCGGCCGCCACTCAGGCGCAGGCCGATATTCGCGCCGCGCAGGCGGCAGTGGACGCCGCGCAGCTCAACCTGGACTTCACCAAAGTCACCGCGCCTATTGATGGTCGCGCCAGCCGGGCGCTGATCACCAGCGGGAACCTGGTGACTGCGGGCGACACCGCCAGCGTCCTCACCACGCTGGTCTCGCAGAAGACGGTGTACGTTTACTTTGACGTGGACGAGTCAACCTACCTTCACTACCAAAACCTGGCCCGCAGCGGGCAGGGGGCGTCCAGCAATCATACGGCGCTGCCGGTTGAGATTGGCCTGACGGGCGAGGAGGGCTATCCCCATCAGGGCAAAGTGGACTTCCTTGATAACCAGCTGTCGCCAGGTACCGGCACCATCCGTATGCGCGCGCTGCTGGATAACGCGCAGCGTCAGTTCACGCCGGGACTGTTTGCCCGCGTACGCCTGCCGGGCAGCGCCGAGTTCAAAGCCACGCTTGTCGACGACAAAGCGGTGCTGACCGATCAGGATCGTAAATACGTCTATATCGTGGATAAAGAGGGGAAAGCGCAGCGTCGTGACATTACGCCGGGTCGTCTGGCAGACGGTTTACGCATCGTGCGGCAGGGGCTGAACCCAGGCGATAAAGTCATCGTCGAGGGTTTACAAAAAGTGTTTATGCCGGGCATGCCGGTTAACGCGAAAACCGTTGCCATGACCGCCACCAGCGCCCTCAACTGATCCCTTGACCTGAGAATCCACCCATGGACTTTTCCCGCTTTTTCATCGACAGGCCGATTTTTGCCGCGGTCCTGTCGATTCTGATCTTTATCACAGGGTTAATCGCCATCCCGCTGCTGCCGGTGAGCGAATATCCTGACGTCGTGCCGCCAAGCGTGCAGGTGCGTGCGGAGTACCCGGGCGCCAACCCGAAAGTGATTGCCGAGACCGTGGCGACGCCGCTGGAAGAGGCGATCAACGGCGTTGAGAACATGATGTACATGAAGTCCGTCGCGGGTTCCGATGGCGTGCTGGTCACTACCGTCACCTTCCGTCCGGGAACCGATCCGGATCAGGCGCAGGTTCAGGTGCAAAACCGCGTCGCGCAGGCCGAAGCGCGTCTGCCGGAAGACGTGCGGCGTCTGGGCATCACCACCCAGAAACAGTCCCCGACGCTGACGCTGGTGGTGCATCTGTTTTCGCCTAACGGTAAGTACGACTCCCTGTATATGCGTAACTACGCCACGCTGAAGGTGAAGGACGAACTGGCGCGTCTGCCCGGCGTCGGCCAGATCCAGATTTTCGGCTCGGGTGAATACGCGATGCGCGTCTGGCTGGATCCCAACAAGGTGGCGGCCCGCGGGCTGACCGCTTCGGACGTGGTCACGGCGATGCAGGAGCAGAACGTGCAGGTCTCCGCCGGACAGCTTGGCGCCGAGCCGCTGCCGAAAGAGAGCGATTTCCTGATCTCCATTAACGCCCAGGGCCGTCTGCATACCGAAGAAGAGTTCGGCAATATTGTCCTGAAAACAACGCAGGACGGCACGGTCGTCCGCCTGCGCGACGTGGCACGTATCGAAATGGGCTCTGGCAGCTATGCGCTGCGTTCCCAACTGAACAATAAAGACGCGGTCGGGATTGGGATCTTCCAGTCGCCGGGGGCGAACGCCATCGATCTGTCTAACGCGGTGCGCGCGAAAATGGACGAGCTGTCCACGCGCTTCCCGGCGGACATGAAGTGGGCGGCACCTTACGATCCGACGGTCTTTGTGCGCGATTCGATCCGTGCGGTGGTGCAAACGCTGCTGGAAGCGGTGGTGCTGGTGGTGCTGGTGGTCATTCTGTTCCTGCAAACCTGGCGCGCGTCGATCATTCCCCTGATCGCGGTGCCGGTGTCGGTGGTGGGTACCTTCAGCATTCTCTACCTGCTGGGCTTCTCGCTGAATACCCTCAGCCTGTTCGGGCTGGTGCTGGCCATCGGTATCGTGGTGGACGACGCCATCGTGGTAGTGGAAAACGTCGAGCGAAATATCGAAGAGGGGCTTGCGCCACTTGCGGCGGCGCATCAGGCGATGCGCGAAGTGTCCGGGCCGATTATCGCTATCGCGCTGGTGCTGTGTGCGGTGTTTGTGCCGATGGCGTTTCTGTCGGGCGTTACCGGCCAGTTCTACAAGCAGTTTGCGGTGACGATCGCGATTTCCACGGTCATCTCCGCCATTAACTCGCTGACGCTCTCTCCGGCGCTGGCGGCACTGCTGTTAAAACCGCACGGCGCGCCGAAAGATTTCCCGACCCGGCTTATCGATCGTCTGTTCGGCTGGATTTTCCGTCCGTTTAACCGCTTCTTCCTCCGCAGCTCGAACGGCTATCAGGGGCTGGTGGGCAAAACGCTGGGACGACGCGGCGCGGTATTTGTGGTGTATCTGCTGCTGCTCTGTGCCGCAGGCGTCATGTTTAAAGCGGTGCCCGGCGGGTTTATTCCGACGCAGGACAAGCTTTACCTGATCGGCGGCGTGAAAATGCCGGAAGGCTCTTCGCTGGCCCGCACCGATGCGGTGATCCGCAAAATGAGCGAAATCGGGATGAATACCGAAGGCGTGGACTACGCGGTCGCGTTCCCGGGGCTGAACGCGCTGCAGTTCACCAACACGCCGAATACCGGGACGGTCTTCTTCGGCCTGAAGCCGTTCGACCAGCGTAAACATTCCGCGGCGGAAATTAACGCGGAGATTAACGCGAAAATCGCGCAAATCCAGCAGGGCTTTGGCTTCTCCATCCTGCCGCCGCCGATTTTAGGGCTGGGTCAGGGGTCGGGCTATTCCCTGTACATCCAGGACCGCGGTGGTCTGGGTTATGGCGCGCTGCAAAATGCGGTGAACACCATGTCCGGTGCGATTATGCAGACGCCGGGGATGCATTTCCCGATCTCAACCTACCAGGCTAACGTGCCGCAGCTGGACGTGCAGGTTGACCGCGATAAGGCGAAAGCGCAGGGCGTGTCGCTGACCGATCTCTTCGGGACGCTGCAAACCTATCTGGGCTCGTCGTATGTCAATGACTTCAACCAGTTCGGGCGCACCTGGCGCGTGATGGCGCAGGCCGACGGGCAGTTCCGCGACAGCGTGGAAGATATTGCGAATCTGCGCACCCGCAACAGCCAGGGCGAAATGGTGCCGATTGGCAGCATGGTGAACATCACGACCACCTACGGGCCGGATCCGGTGATCCGCTACAACGGTTACCCGGCGGCGGACCTGATTGGCGATGCCGACCCGCGCGTGCTTTCATCTGCGCAGGCGATGACGCAGCTGGACGCGATGTCTAAGCAGATCCTGCCGAACGGGATGAACATTGAATGGACGGACCTGAGCTTCCAGCAGGCCACCCAGGGGAATACGGCGTTGATCGTCTTCCCGGTCGCGGTGCTGCTGGCGTTCCTGGTCCTGGCGGCGCTGTATGAAAGCTGGACGCTGCCGCTGGCAGTGATCCTCATCGTGCCGATGACGATGCTTTCCGCGCTGTTTGGCGTCTGGCTGACCGGGGGCGATAACAACGTCTTCGTGCAGGTAGGGCTGGTGGTGCTGATGGGGCTGGCCTGTAAAAACGCCATTCTTATCGTGGAGTTTGCCCGCGAGCTGGAAATTCAGGGCAAAGGCATCATGGAGGCCGCGCTGGAGGCGTGCCGCCTGCGTTTACGCCCGATTGTGATGACCTCCATCGCCTTTATTGCCGGGACCATTCCGCTGATCCTTGGTCACGGCGCGGGTGCAGAAGTGCGCGGCGTCACCGGGATCACGGTCTTCTCCGGGATGCTGGGCGTGACGCTGTTTGGTCTGTTCCTGACGCCGGTGTTTTACGTGACGCTGCGTAAGTTAGTGACGCGTGGTAAAGAGGAAAGGGAAGTTCTGCCTGCCTAGGGATATTGCAGATAATAAAAAACCGCCTTCATAGTGAAGGCGGTTTTTTTTCGCAACAAATAACGCGTTACGACGTTTTTTGATACTGGGCAATGAGGTCGGGGAGCGGATCCCATCCGCTGCTGTCGGCGTTTTTCACCGCTTCCAGGGCGCTAGCCACGGTATGGCGCTCCAGTACCGCTAACGACGCCTGCTCGGCCTCTTCAGAAATCGATTTAAAGTACCAGCAGGCGTTAGCGCTGACCACGCAGCGGGCCGGTACGTCAGGGCGCGACGCCCACAGCTTTTTATCTTCGATGACCGAAAGGTAGATGTCGCGCAGGGAAATCTCTTCCGGCGGGCGACCAAGGTGAATTGAGCCGTTACGGCCAAGCGTTGAGACGATAATGCCGTCACGCGTCAGCGGAACCATCAATTTGCGGATGAAGCTCGGGTTCGCTTCCAGACCGTAGGCCAGAATCGCACTCGTCGAACGTTCACCCAATTGCTCCGCCATCGCTACGCTGAGAACCATCTGCAAAGCTGTCGGGAAGCGGTAATCTAACATTTCTCTGTCCTGGGTTGCGGTGAATCTTGTTCTTTTTGGCACCGCAGAGGTGAATAAGCAATAAACAACAATATAACAAATACGGTAATTATTTTGAAGCAATCTGCGGCATTTGCGATCAAACCCCCTGTTCTGCTTTAGCTAAACGTGCGGTTCGGGAAGTCAACCGTCACCATGAGGCCTCCTTCAGCGGAAGTGCTCAGGTTTACGCTGCTGCTGTGTTGCTGCGCCACCGCTTTGACGATGGCAAGCCCCAGCCCGCTGCCGCTTTGCACCTGATTGGGATCGCGGAAGAAGCGGTCGAACACGCGCTCCCGCAGTTCAACCGGAATGCCGGGTCCTGCATCTGAAACGCGAAGCCGCGCGAAGCTATCTACTACACGGACATCGACCTGAATCCGCCCGCCCTCGGGGCTGTACTTCACGGCGTTCTCAATAAGATTATCAATGAGCGACACCAGACGTTCCCTGACGCCTGAGATCCAGATTTCATCCTCGGCGAAGAATTCCAGCTCAATGTCGCGCGCAGACGCTAGCGGCTCCAGCTCGGCCATTCGTTCCTGAATAAGCGTTGTCAGCGGCACGGGCTCCATAGCCGTATCAATACGCGCTTCACTGTGCATCAGCAGCAGCAGTTGGTTGACGAGACGCGCGGCGCGGCTGTTGCTGCGAACCACTCCCGCAAGCAGCTCCTGCTGGTTCTCGCTGATGACCCAGGACTGCAGCGCTTCCACGTTGATGCGCATCGCCGCGAGGGGGGTACGCAGCTCGTGCGCGGCATCCGCAATGAAAACCCGTTCCCTTTCCGCGCTTTCACGGACCCTGGCAAGGAAGTCATTGATCGCGTCCACCATCTGACGAAGCTCCCTGTGCCTGGGAACGGCTTTTAAGGGGGAGAGATCGTCAGGCGTGCGTAACGTAATTTCATTGACCACCTTACTCCAGGGGCGCATCGCAATGCGTATTGACAGCCATGCGGGAAACAGCAGAAAAGGGAAGCAAACCAGCAGCGGCAGGATGTAGTAGCCACGTGAGTTCAGATAGATAAAGAAGTTCCAGCCGCTGGCTGGGGTGAAAAGGGTAACCTCCACATCGGAGTGAGGGGATTTGAGGGTGCGGCTGGTCCAGGTACGATCTCCACTCTGAACGTGCTCCAGTTCGCCGAACCGGGTGTTTGTTATCCCCGCGGGCGCACCGTCGGAGGCAAAAATAACGGTATTATTTTTGCGAACGATGAGGTTAATCGACAGCACGGGATCTTCCCCTCCGCCGTAACCTTCACGCAGGGCCTGGCTGAAGTCTTCCAGCACCGCGGTGCGATCCTGCGGGCGTCCGTCCATACGCTCGACCAGGGTAAAAAGGGTTTCGTAGGTATTACTGCCCGTGAGGATAGGAGGACTGCGCAGGTCCTCCCACAGAATGAAGGTGACAAAAAGACACCACAGCAGGGTAAGCAGCAGCAGCTGGGCGATAATAATTCGCCGTACCAGCGTTGGGCGTCTCAGGTGATACCAGACGTTTTGCATCAACCGGTCACCTTCTGAATGGATACGGTATCAATGACGTACCCGACGCCCCGCACCGTTCGCACATAGCCGTCGCCGATCTTTCGCCGCAAATTCCCCATATGCACGTCGAGCGCATTACTGAGGTTCTCTTTGTTGCCGAATATCCGTTCTTCCAGAAACCGTCGCGTAATCACGCGGTCAGCGCGCAGCATCAGCGTTTCCAGTAGCGCGTATTCACTGGCCGTCAGATCGATATGGCGCGCACTTACCGTCACGCGACGCGTCGGGACATGAAGAGATAAGCCTCGAATTTCTATCGCCTCATTCTCGAAACCGTAGCTGCGCCGCGCCAGGGCTCTGACTCGCGCCAGCAGCTCGGCGAGAATAAAAGGTTTGACGAGATAGTCGTCTGCACCGGCATCCAGCCCGCACAGGCGATCCTGCAACGTGCCTCGCGCCGTCAGGATGATGACCGGGATCCCCTTGAGCTGCTGACGCAAACGCGTCATCAGGCTCATGCCATCGCCGTCGGGCAGTCCCAGGTCGAGCAAAATAAGTTCCGGCACGCAGACGTCCAGCTGATGCAGCGCATCTTCTTTACGGCGTACCCATATGACTTCAAATCCTTGATCTGAGAGGGCGATACGTACGCCATTGCCGAGATCGAGGTCGTCTTCGATTAGTAGAATTTTCACACTGGTAACTGTATCAACCGTGAATGAAGAACATCTTAAGAAAAAACGGTATCAGGAAATCTGTCCGGGTTACAGCATCTGCTCGCGCTTCAGTGTTTCTTCATTTTCGGCTCATCAGAACCTTAGGGTCAGTATTCAAAATGGGCGTTCTGGCGGTTAACCGCATGCATCGTCATCATTTGAATCCAAAAGGGCTTCTGTAATGAGAAACATCGAACTGCGTCATACGTTCCCCCATTTACTTTCGGGCCGCAGCCTGAAAAACATCGCGCCGGGCGTCGTTCTGGCGTTACTGACCACGCCCGTACTGGCGGCAGAACAGAGTCACGAAAACGTCTTAACCCTGGGGGGCGGCGTGGACGTCGCGCCACGCTACTCGGGTTCAGATAAAACTCGCGTCAGCGCAGCTCAGGTGGTGGATTACGCCATGGCCAACGGTTTTTTCATCGGTACCACGCGGGGTATCGGTTACGGCAACAACATTGGTAACCTGGATTACAGCGCAGCGCTGAGCTATCGAGTTGGTCGTAAAGATAAAGACGTGAGCAGCGATTCGATCAGCTCCGGCAGCGACGAGCTGCGAGGGATGGGCGAGATAAAAGGCTCGGCTATCGTTGTGCCTGGGCTGGAGTACAAGGTGACCGACTGGCTTCATCTGCAGCTGCAGGCTGAGGTACCGGTTTCTGAAAGGGACAACGGTGAAGCGGTACATTTCGGCATTTCCAGCCCGTTCTACACCTCACCAACAAATGCGGTGACGCTGGCGCTGACCGGCAGTTGGGGTTCCGACAAGTATATGCAGACGTATTACGGGGTCAATGCCGCCCAGTCGGCCGCATCGGGTTTTGCCCGACATGACACAGGGGCCGGGATTTATGCCTGGTCGATGAACCTTGACTGGACCCACAAGCTCACCTCGCGCTGGAGCGTGCTTGCCTCAGCGGGCGTTACGCAGCTGACGGGGGATGCGGGTGATAGTCCCATTGTGCAACGTAAAACGTCCCCTACGGGGAGTTTGAAGGTGACGTACAGTTTTTGAGGGTTGGCCGTGGTGGCTTAACGTTTTGAGCGCGCACTAACAGTGTAGATAAGCCGCTCCGGTTGAGATGGCGGGGCGGTTATCCTTGCTGATAGTTACAGCACTGCACACGTGGTTGACGGATTTATCTAAAGCTCCATTGTGCTGTAATGACAAACACGGAGGGAATGATAATATCCACATTCATTCCAAAATAAGACATAAATCTATAGTTTATTGAGTACAGTTTTATTTCATCGGCAGAGCAGCCTCCAGGTATAATGTCCGCTCAGATAAACGGCAAAGAGGGTGTGATAAAATGCTGACATATATCACCATAGGTACAAATGACCTTCAGCGCTCCGTGGCGTTTTATGACGCTGTTTTTAGAGTGCTTGGCTATTCACGTGTGCCTGCCTGGACAGAAGGTTGGGCAATATGGGGAGATGTGAATAATCCGGAGGAGGGTTTCAGCTTCTGTATTTGCCCTCCTTTTGACGGGCATCCCGCAACGGCGGGAAACGGGACAATGTTCGCATTCCGTGCCGATAACGCGGACCTTGTCAGACGGTTCCATGCGGCAGGCCTCCTTGCGGGCGGGAAGAATGAAGGCGCGCCGGGTACACGAACCGCGTACGGTCCCGATTTTTATGTTGCCTACCTGCGCGATCCTGATGGGAATAAGCTGGCATGTGTTTGCCAGCATTATTCTTCGGAGACAGATGAGTATTCAAAGGAACAATAGTTTCTCCATGGATGAAATTTAGGATGTTTAGCGGTGACTAAATCAGCCGTGTAATAGGGCGTTCCCTACGAGTAATCTCAATTCAGAACACGGCTGGCGCAGACTGCCTCTGGCTCGATGCGGACGATCTGACTGTGCTTAAGGTCCGCAGTGAGCGAGAAGCAGACGAGAAATGAAGATGATTGCCCGTGATGTTGTGTCCGGGGTAGCTTTGTAAGGTGGTCAGGCTGTTATTACAATTCCCGAACCGAGAGCTGTGGAGAGTTACTCTCTGGGTAAAAATGGATCCGGCCTACATTTTGATGAAATGCTTCTGGTATTTCTTATTTACAGATAAATGAGAGGGCTTTTGACACCACACTTCGTGGCGTAATGGTAAAGTGTCGTGATGCTCACTCTGGATGGGTTTGCTTCTATGCTGCAGAGGTATTTGTAAGAAACACCCATTTTATTAGCGAGTTGTTGTCGCGTCAGGCCAGCGATACTGCGTCATTCCATCAGCGTTTTTTGGAGGGTTTCCTTTAAAACTTCATTTTCAAGGCCGCTTTTTACCGCTGTTACAGTGAGTGCCTCTTTTCTGACATTATCCCAGCATTCATGGTTACCCGGTTTTGAGGGGGTCTGTCGGTCTGCCAAAAATGCTACGGCGTCATTCTGGTTGTAATGCTTCTTTTTCTTCATCGTTACGCCTAGAATTACCCCATCTTCAACAGTTCTGCTAATGAAAATGACTCTTTGTATGCCTGCTCCTTCTGTTTGAATCCCTGTTAAATTCTCATCTACTCTGAACAGAGTAGTGAAATCATCGCCTTTCAAAAATCTGTCGATAGCATGTATCACCTTCGCCCGGGAGTGGGTCGGGAGAGCTAAAAACTCTGCCTGTGCTGTTCCAGTTATTTTCATATTTTTGGGGCTCCGGTGTTGATTAGTTGCATTTTTTGTTTAGGCAGTAATTTACCTTTTCAGACCTGATGAACACGAATGTCCAGACCTTTAAACGCATTCACATATTCTTTTACTGTATTTTCCTCTGTCACAATGACATCGATATCGGTACTTTTTGCCACAACATATCTTGCGACACCGGGCATTTTCTCTGCGGTTAGAGCAACAATGTTTTCGCTGCTTTGATGTATGACGGCTTTTTTGAATTCACAGTCTGCGTAGTCGTAACCCGTTAATCCCGATTCCGGGGCCATCGCGCACCCACCAATAAAAGCCTGATCAAAATTTATCCCCTGGATCTGAGCTAATGCCGTGGAACCGATACAACCGTTCACACCCTTGTGAATCTGCCCGCCAAGGATAATTACTTCGCACATCGGTTTATTCAGAAGTACGGTCGCTATTTCAGGCGAATTCGTTACCACGGTTAAGCTCAGGTCTTCCGGAAGAGCCTCCGCCATGACCAGATTGGTCGTTCCTGAATCGATAAAAATGCAGGTTTCCGGTTTCACAAGTTGTGCACATTTATGCGCGATCTTGCTCTTTGATGAGGTGTTCAGGGATTTTCTGACATCAAAATCACTCACTTCAGGGATGGTGATCACCGCTCCACCATAGACCTTCTTACAAAACCCATCTTTGCTAAGTTCATGTAAATCACGGCGAATTGTATGTTCAGATACATTAAGGGTACTGGCTAACTCGGTCACAAGCACCCTGCCAGTCTCCCGGAGAGATTCTTTAATGAGCTCTTGTCGTTGGTCGGGGAAAGTTGCATAATCGAGCATGTTTTTTCCTGAAGTTATCTAAATCAAGCATCAGAGAGCATGATCGTGCATAAGCAATCCTCATGTCAACTCTCTGTACAGAAAGATGAGGCCTGAACGTGTTAGCAAATCCTGATGTGCGTTTTCTGAACCAACTCGCTGCGTTATCCGAAGATCTTATTTTGAAGGAACACGTTGTGGCCGCAAAAATACAGGGAGGGCGTGATGTTTCGGAAAACGAACACTATCCTGAGGGCAGTGACAGGGTTCTGAATACCCTGAAGGACTACATTTCGACGGAATACCCTGCACACGCGGTGGATGACCATAGTCGGGATGTTTCTGAGAATGAGTTTGTCTGGTCTGTCGATGTATTTACCACTGAACGACTGAGTGATCATGGCTTACCGGCGAAAGGCGTCTCCGCAGGGTTGTCTCACCGGGGAAAAAGCGTGGCAGGTATGGTTGTCAGGCCATTCACGCGGGAACGTTTCTGGGCCGAAGGCGCTGAGGCGCTGACCTTTGGCCCTCTCGGTCAGTTTCGTCTTAACACCAGAAGAAATATACAGTTGCATCAGTCGATTATGCATGTCAGTGAAGATGACTTTTTCAATGAGGTTACCCAGAAAGGCATTCAAAACCTGTCTTCCCGTGTGCTTATGACCCGACAGGGTGACCCGTGCCACGCAATGACCATGCTGGCTGCCGGCTACATCGATCTGTGCATCATCCATCCCGACAAGATGAGTGCACTCTCTCCCCTGATCCTGCTGGTCAAAAATGCCGGGGGATGTGTGACTGAATTGTCCGGACAACATGCCGGGTATCTGGCCAGCTCCGGGCCGGTTCTTCATGCAGAAATCCTCAGAGTGCTCAATTCAGCTAAATAAAGGTAATTCATGTCCATTTCAACACTGGAACGCTATCAGCGTTTGGGTACGAAACTTATTTTGTTTGTCGCCGGCTTTAGTACATCTTCATGGGCTGTGGTGGTGCCTTATGCCAGAGCCAATACCGGCGTAAACGAAGCAACATTAGGTACGCTTCTGCTTTGTCTCGGTGGCGGTGCATTGCTGGCCATGCCACTTACAGGATACCTGACGGCAAAATACAGCTGCAAAAAGGTCATCCGGGTGTCCGTCTGGAGCATTATTTTTTCACTGCCTTTACTCTCATTGATTGCCTCACCGTTGCTGCTGGCGGCAGTACTGCTGATATTTGGTACCGGGATTGGTATTACTGCCGGTGCCATCAATATTCAGTCTGTTATCGTGGAAAAAAAGGCCGGTAAACCGCTTATGTCAGGCTTTCACAGTATGTACAGCTGCGGAGGAATTGCCGGTGCCGGACTCATGACCGTGCTCCTGTCTACGGGTGTACCGGTTTCTGTCGCGACGGCATTTATCTCGGTAGTGGTGATCGTGCTGTTCACAATAAGTCATAAAGGGCTACTAACTGAATCCAGCCATGCGGAAGGTCCCACTTTTGCAAGGCCAAAAGGGATTGTCCTGTGGATGGGGATTATTTGCTTCAGTGTCTTTCTTGCTGAAGGCACGGTTCTTGACTGGAGTGCCGTTTTCCTTACGGAGATCCGGGACGTGGCCGAATCCAACGGCGGACTCGGTTTCGCAACTTTCGCGCTGGCAATGACCTTTGCCAGAATGATTGGAGATCGTGTCATTACCGTGCTGGGAGCCATACCTGTTGTGGTTGCCGGGGCCCTTATCGCTGCCGTCGGGTTTGCGCTCGTTCTGTTTATACCCGACTGGAAAATATCTTTAGTCGGATATGCGTTAGTGGGGCTGGGATGCGCCAACATTGTCCCTGTCATGTTCTCGGCTGCAGGTCGACAGGCTGCCATGCCCGCGGCGGTGGCCATTCCGGCAGTCACAACGATGGGTTACCTTGGTGTTCTGGCAGGGCCTGCCATCGTCGGATACGTTGCCCACTTCAGCACATTACCCACAGCTTTTATCTGTATCAGCGTACTGATGATCCTGGTTTCCCTGATGACTCTGAAAACGAGAAGCGTGATGGCAGGAAGAACATGCTCCGCCGAATCAGGTGCCTGACTACCGGAAAGACTTTTGGCTTTATTTATTCCCAGCACTATCAGCGGAAACTTAAGTATCAGATGCGGCCCCATTCAGGATGATGACTATGGTTAAGATGACTGATGTCGCCCGTCATGCGGGCGTCTCTATCGCGACAGTATCAAGGGTGTTATCAGGCGCTAACGTTGTGTCCCCGGACACGCATAAAAGAGTCATGGATGTTATCGCTGAAACGGGTTATGCCATTAACCAGACGGCACAGAGTTTATCGATGCAGTCTGCGGAAAATATTGGTTTGCTGGTCAGTGAGGCTGTCTATAAAACGCGGTATTTTCCTGAACTTATCCGGCTCACTACGCAATTTGCGCAGGAGCATAACAAGAAACTGATTATTACGGATGCCAGGGCTGACGCTGAGGATGAACGGCAGGGTATTGCCCGTCTGGAGAATCAGCAGTGCGCGGTGATATTGATCATGAGCGTATCCATGGGCAGCGCGGAGCTGGGGCGGATTATTGAGCAATCTGCGTCAGATATCATACTGATCAATAAACGGTTAAGGCAGAACCCGCGTCATGCTATCTGGGTGGATTATCAGCCGTGTATCCTCAGGTTGGTGGAGATGTTAACTCGCTATGAGCGGGAGGATATTGCCATCCTCGGTGATTTTTCAACTGGAACCCCTGATTGTGAAATTATTGAACAGTTCCGGTATGCGGCCAGAAAGCTAAAACTGCCTCGTTCGAAATATCATCTGGTTCCTTGCGCCAGGAATTTTCAGGCGGGGCGCATGGCTATGTCAGGCCTCCTGTCGGGAAAAAGGGCAGTATCAGCCGTCATTACCTGCAATACTGAAATCTATTATGGCGTTTCACAGATGCTGTCCGAACAGCACATACCGGTGTCTCCTTTACTGATTACGTTTGATGAAATTTACGATCCGGTACTTGAGCATCAGGATGTCAACGTTGTCGTTATAAATTACCCGGAACTTATCAGGGAAGCGTTACACAAAGCCGCAGCCTTGTTTCACAATGCCCCCGGCACTGACGCAAAGGTATTTCGGGGAAACCTTATTCTGAGAACGTTCTGACAGTTCGCCTCCTGCTGAAGGGAGGATTGTCATGCACCCGGTTACGGGCGCTGTCATTGTTTATGGATGACGAGTCAGCGCCAGCAGTCTGGCTGCCACAGCAGCACCATCATGTTTTCCCCGCTCCCATACATCTTCAAACTCATCCAGTACAACGCGGTAATCTCTGCCTTCGCTAACCTCATCACTCAGATAGGAAAACCCGTTAACGTATTTATCTATGGCAAGGAACCGACGGTTACCGAAGAGATACAAATCCGGCAATTCCGTATTGCAGGTCCGGGTTCTCCATTCCCGTTCAAAACGCTCTGCAATCTCCTTTAATCCAAGACCCTGACTCTCCCTGCACTGAAGGATATTGCTGATAAACACCACCGGGCATCCTGAACGCGATATCGCTGACGTGATTCCGTCTACCTGGATATGAGGAAGAATGCTGGTATAGAAGCTTCCTGGACCGAATACAATCAGATCGGCATCCCTGATGGCTTCCAGAACGGCTGGATTGGCACCTGCCGCGTGCCCGTCTGATGTGCGTAAGTCGATATTTCTGATGCCTATTGAGGCATCTGATTCGGCGAGTTTGGTAATTTTATCCTGAGGAGAGACAACCTTCCCGTCATTCAGGGTTGCCGACAGAATAAGATCGTTATTGAGCGAAGAAGGCCAGACGTTACCTGCAATGTCGCACAACTTTTTGAACACAAAAATGGCTGTGTTGATATCCCTGTTATGTGCCAGATAAGCACCGGAAAGAATAAAATTCCCGATACTGCCATTACGGTAATCAAAGTCATTCCCGGCTTCTGCAGCAAAGGTCTTCAGGTAATTTACGATAGCGCCCCTGAGACCGGGCTCCAGCCGTTCAAGTACGGGGTGGTATCCCTCCAGATAGGCTGTAAATTCTGCTCTCGCATCCTGCGACAGCAGATCGGAAGATAAGCGCGTGTTACAGATGCGCACGACATCTCCCGACCGTTTTTCCCCGTGAGCCATCGTCATCAGAGCCTGACGGATATCTCCCACGGACAGCATATCGAGACTCAGCCTGATGGATCTCGAACTCCCGCCACTGTCCCAGGCGGGCACGACGCGGGTCAGAGATATATCATCCCTGCACAAAGCATTATTCAGGGAGCGACAGGCGCTCCCACCTGAAAACAGAACCACTCGTTTCATTTACGTGCTTCCTCACAAGCAATCTCATGCCCAGTACTTCTGATTCAGAAGGGGCCTGATTATATAAAACAGCTCGATCGTGCTCGATCTGGCAGTTTTCATCTTTACACTATGCTCGATTATGATACTTTGTGAGAGGCACGACAAGATCTGGCCGTATTTTTCAGAAGTGAGTTTGCCGGCAACTTCATGAGATAGCATTCATCCGGACGAAACCGGTAGCAGGAAACGCTCCACGCTGCATACGAAGGAAACAGAATTAATGAACGAGAAATTACCGTCCTGCGCTGACACCGGGGTGGAACGTGTCCGTCTTAAAGACGGGGATTACTTTTTCCCTGCTGAACCCGCCATAAAAGCGGATTCTTTGCGGACAAAATCGCTCCTTCATCGTTTTAACCACACCGATCCCGCTCATACGGATCCCCGCCTGCAATTGATGAAAGAGTTGCTGCCTGAATGTGGGGAAGGAGTATCTGTCACCACGCCTTTCCACTGCAGCAGAGGGTATAACATTCGGGCGGGGAAGAATTTCTACTGTAACGTTGACTGCGTCATCCTTGATCTCACTGACGTTATCATCGGGAATGATGTGCAGCTAGGGCCGCAGGTGAATATATATACCGTTAGCCATCCCGTTGACCCCGGCCACCGAAGCACCGGGATCGAATATGTCCAGCCGGTCACCATCGGCGACCGCGTCTGGATAGGAGGGAAATCAGTCATTCTTCCGGGAGTAAAGATCGGCAATGATGTTGTTATTGCTGCCGGGAGTGTCGTGACCTGTGATATTCCGGACAGGGTTGTAGCCGGTGGGGTTCCCGCCAGAGTGTTAAAACATATTCAGTAAGGGAGTGTAACTAAAATGAAACGTTCACATGCTGGAAAAAGTATTCTCGATGAATCCACAATCGCTGAGGGTGTCAATCTTGTTGCTGACAGGCTTAATTCTGATTTCAGCGATGCTGTGATTATTACCGTCGTACCGGGCGGGATATTTTTTACTGCTGACTTAACCAGAAAGCTGAGTTTTGATCTTGAAATGGATTATATTTCCTGCCCACACACGCCCGGTGAGCGCAATAACGCGTCAGAGATTGTTTTCCATAATAATATCGGCATTGAGGGCCGACATGTGATCGTTATCGATGACGCGATCGAGTCCGGTGGAACAATGAAACGGCTTGTGGAGCATCTGACTGAAAAATATAAACCACAGTCAGTATCGGTTGCGGTCCTTTTCGTTAAGCCCGGACGCGTAACCATTCCTGCACACTGTTATTACGCTTATGAAATGGAGAATGATGATCTGCTTGTAGGGTACGGTATGCCCTGGCAGAACAAGTTCCGCAATCAGCCCTTTGTGGCTCAACTGAACAAAGACAACTGAGCCGGCTTCGGGTTAAAAACTAACGATGTCCGCTCCTGGCACAAACCTGACATTGGAGAAATAGTAGGTCAGTTTGGATCGAGGAGCGGAAGTATGCAATCGCTCTCATAGTTGATGTCAGCGGCACGCATGTCAGCCCAGGAAATGTTGTCAGTTACTCTATCCAGGGGACAGGTTCACCAATATGCTTACAGACTGGTGCATTATGCTGAAATACAGTCCTACTGAAGCTACCAAAAAATCCGCTCATGATATAAAGAGAACCTGGCCTGAAGCAGCATGGCGGATTTGAGCAAAGCGCGCCATTCAAAACATAATCATGATGCTAGCCGCGCATGTCGAAGCCGGATTTTTGAAAATCTCTATAAACTTCTGGATTGCTGAAGGCCGGGAATTTGGCTTTATGGGCGGCTGATTTTATCGCTTCGCAATAGGCTCTATTGCCGTTACTGGTTGAGATGCTTAAAGGTGTGCCATCCTGAGCAAATTCCATATGCAACCTGCATTTTTTCCCTTTCCAGTTTTGTGGCTCTTCAATTTCGGCGTTTATTGCCGCCCTGATTGCCCGCGCCTGCGCGCCCCATTCATCCCGATCTTCCCAGCGTCCTGAACCGCAATTACCCGTTGCCGTGGTCTTATGGCAACCGGAAGGGTGTAGCGGCGCGCATCCCGCGGCCAGGTTCACCAGTATAGCCACCATAGCGATTTTCTTTACTGCTTGAGACATTCCCACTTCTTACCCCGCAATCCATTTAAGCTTCAGTAATGTTTAAATATTCTTCCGTAATACCTGGCCTCTTTTCAACTACCAATAACGGGTTACAACGTCGGCGACCTGGCTGCCGGTTCCACCTCCGACTAACCGTTCGTTTTTGAACTATGTTTAACACCAGTCAGAATAATAAAATGGTTAAGCATTTACAGGACCTGAGCTGCGGGGCCTCCGTCCGGAGCATTTGAAAGCCAGAACCTCACATAAAAGTGTGCCAACATCTCGTGGGTAATATTAATGTCCGGAGAATAACGTGGTCGGAAAGCTATTGTTGAACTACATGCCAGGTTTACAAAATTTGTTAGCCTACGATAAAAGCTGGCTAAAACATGATGTTAAAGCCGGGTTATCCGTTGCGGCTGTCGCGCTACCCGTTGCTATTGCTTATGCTGAGCTGGCGGGGGTTGGGGCAATAGTAGGGCTGTATTCCTGCATTTTACCGATGATAGCTTACGCACTGTTTGGCTCTTCACGTCAGCTTATTGTTGGCCCTGATGCCACGACCTGCGCGGTGATTGCGGCCGTCGTGTTTCCTCTCTCTGCAGGTAATCCAGAACTGCACTGGCAACTGACGATCATCATGACATTGATGATGGGCGGGTGGTGCCTGCTTGCCAGTAAATTTCGCCTGGGCGCACTTGCCGATCTGCTTTCTCATCCCATTCTTACGGGTTTGCTGAATGGCGTAGCCGTGACGATTATTGTCGGTCAATTAGGCAAGGTTTTTGGGATTAAGCTAGATGAAGCGCAGGTTATTGAGAAAATAATGGCCTTGCCAGGCCGACTTTCGGACAGCCATTTATTAACGATAGGGATATCGCTTATAACGTTAATTATTTTAATGGTTATCAAAACGTACCGCAGCCAGTGGCCAGCACCTTTAATTGCCATTGTGATAACAACGGCACTGGTATGGGGGACATCTGCGCAACAGTATGGTATTGCCACTATCGGTGGGGATGGCTTCCAGTCTGGTTTACCCGTTGTTCACTGGGGGGCGTTCCAGCCCGGTCCGATGCGTGATTTGGTGATCCCGGCGCTGAACCTGGCCCTGGTGAGTTTTGTCAGTCTGATGCTGACCGCCCGCAGTTTCGCCGCTAAAAATGGCTATGAAATTAATGCTGATGCCGAGTTCCGGGCTCTGGGTATTGCGAACATTATGTCTGGGTTATCTCAGGGGTTTGCTATCAGTGGCGCCGATTCCCGGACCGCGGTTAATGATTCGGTTGGTGGGAAAAGTCAGCTGGTTTCCGTGGTCGCAGCCTTACTCATCGGTATCGTCGTGGTATTTTTCACTCAACCATTACAATACATTCCGGTATCTGCGTTAGGTATTGTTCTAATGTATGCATCGTGGTCATTGATTGATTTACGAGGTCTATGGAACCTGAGGCGAAGAAATAAACAGGCATTTCGCCTGGCTTTCTTCACCTTTGGCTGTGTGTTAATTATCGGCGTTATCCAGGGGATCGGCCTTGCGGTGTTGCTTGGGCTGTTACAGTTCCTTCGTACGGTGTTTCGTCCCTCTGAGCACCTGCTGGGCACTGACGAAGATGGAATGATTCACTCGTTAGGGAATACCACCGATATTAAAATGGTTCCTGGCGTACTGATGTATCGATTTAACTCACCGTTGACCTATTTTAATGTGGCTTATTTTAAACGCCGGGTATTGAACCTGGTTGATGGTGCCGCTTTACAGCCTAAATGGGTGGTGATTGATGCCGTTGCCTGCTTCACCTATTCAGACATCAGTGTCCTGGCAACCATTAATGAGTTAAAGCGTGACCTGAAAGGTCGACAGATTAAATTAATCCTCGCGGGCAGGAAAACGGAATTAACACGCTGGTTTAAAGACAGTCGGCCAACAATGAATGATGATGACATGATTCTGGCGCCAGACCTCTACCTGGCACTTCGGTTCATTCAAAGTAAAGAGAGTGCGAGTGAGGGAGAATCAGTCGGTGACACATAACCAAATACTGGTTAAAGGCTTGTAACGCATGCTACTGGCAGGCAGGGACCCCTCACAATTTCTACCACCGAGGCTCAGCTACTGTTGGCCTGGACAGTGAGATGTTCCTTGCCTGTCTTACTTTCTTCTGCCATCTATCTCAGTAAAAACTGAATCAGCTGAACAAAGATATACACTGCCGCCGCCACTCGTATTGCCTGCCAACCCCATCTGAGATAGCGCCATTCATAGCGTTCTCTGGCATTAGCCTCTGCTATAGCGGAGTCATAACGCTTTTTTTTCTTTCTCCTGACTTCGTCTATTACCCACAGGATGAGAATAAAGATAATGATGGTTTTCTGAAATATGGGATTATCCACTAAAAATGACTCCGGCTTGCTCGCTGAAAAAGCAGAATAGATGAACAGCCGTCACGTATCCACCACTAAAAGTGGGGGTATTAATGAAATTTACCCTGATTCGATTTTGAGATGACCCTCCCATAGCCGGTTTCTCCGCTGTGAATGCGCAATCTCTGATGCGAAGTATCAGGCTGACGGTTATAAGCAAGGAGCGGACCTTAAGTACCATTCATTTTCGCCGGAACAAAAATAGATAGGGTAGTGCCTACAAATAAATGAACTCATAATTCACAATGTAACTTCCAATATTATTCACACGAGCCGTTACCCACACCCCAGTCATTCCCTGCTTACGATGGCTGTGCAGATATTCTTTGTTTGTACAAAGCTGTATCCATCTGTTGGTGTTCTGATCTTTTAACCAGAGACCCGCTTCACAATGGCCATACTTACCTCTCGAAGGCCCCGGAAAGACAACCTCATATTCAGATTCATAGCCAATTATTTTGTCCGGGAAGAGATAGACATAAATATCATAACAATTTAAGCTCAATACAAAACCAAGGCAAAAGCCGCTAAAAAAAGCATTGGCAATATATTCTAATGTTTTGTTAAAAGTGCGCAGATAAAAAGCGCGCATAACAAAAATTGTTCCAATCAAAAAGCCAAGTGAAATATATGTCATCCATTCAGGAACGGATTTTTTTAATATAGTATTATGGGAGATGCCAGATGCCCATGACATATACCAGAGCCATCCACCTAAAACGATGAATATCACGGCTGTAACAAGTAATTTCTTGCGTTTATCTTCGAAGGAATAATTTTTAGTCATGGTTTTGTTTTGTATGTATCAAACGAAAGTGTTGACCTTACCAGGAAAAGCTATTTTATATTATTAAATTCAATATGCCTCCTGTTTCGAGTTAAATTTTTTAAGCCTCCTCTTTTGACCGTAGCTTGCCCGCCAACCGCGAGCAAGCCACACCCCTTAGCGATACAGCGTCTTTTCCGCAACCGGAATAAGCAGCCCGGATCGCCAGTCCGCGAGCGTCAGCTGCGCAAGCTTACCCAGCGCGATATAAAACGGATGCCCGGCGTTGTCGACAAACACCGTCAGGAAGCGGGTGCTCCACGGCAGCAGGTGCCACGCCAGAAGCTGAGCGCACTCCGCCTCGCGGCCGTTCTCGGCCAGCCATGCCGCCAGCAGCAGTAATGTCCCGAAGTGATCTTCCGGTTCATTCTGCTGCATTTCAAATGCGATATTGTTCTCCCGCATCCACTGGCGCAGCGCGAGGGTCGAGTCGCCAAACAGCACGGATTCGCGCTCCAGCCAGACGGAGCCCCACGGTGGAGCGGGCAGGGCGTAAGGGCCAATAAACAGTCGTTGCCAGGCGTCCGTCAGCGGTTCGTCGGCAGACGCGGCAAAGGTGTCGGCTACGGGTCGCAGCGTTTCCGAAGGCAGGGGCCAGTCCTGAACCCATTCGCCCGCAGTGAGGGCCTGCACCAGCGGCGCGGCCTGCTCGCTGTCTGGTGCGAAATAAAACAGCGCACCCAGCACCCGGGCGCTGAACGCGAACGATTCACGATGTGAGACGTCTTTCATTACATCTTCCTTGTTCGCGCGGAGGGTGTCCGCGCGACGGTGTTAAACGATCATACAAACCATAGAATAAACTACGGTCAAGCCATTCACCCGCTACACCTTCTCGATCTGTACCAGATTGGTGTGCTGCGGGTTGCCTTTCGCCAGTGGTGAAGGGCGGTGCGTGGTCAGGGTGTTGATGCATGAGCCGTAGTCGATACGATCGCCACTCATATTGGCGTCGTGCCAGGCGCCCTGGCCCATGGCGCTCACGCCGGGCATGATGCGCGGCGTCACTTTTGCTTCAATTCTCACCTCGCCGCGACGATTAAAGACGCGCACCGTATCGCCGTTCTTGATGCCGCGCTTTTCGGCATCGACGGGATTAAGCCAGACCTCCTGACGGCAGGCCGCTTTCAGCACGTCGACGTTACCGTAGCTCGAGTGGGTACGGGCCTTAAAGTGGAAGCCAAACAGCTGCAGCGGAAACTGCGCACGCTCGGGCGCGTCCCAGCCGTCGAAGGTTGATGCGTAGACGGGCAGCGGGCTGATGGTTTCATCTTTTTCCAGCTCCCAGGTGGCCGCAATCTCCGCCAGCTTACTGGAGTATATTTCAATCTTGCCCGATGGTGTTTTCAGCGGATTGGCTTCCGGGTTCTCGCGGAATTTTTTATAGGCCACGAAGTGGCCGTTTGGATCTTTACGCTTGTAAATACCCATTTTTTTCAGCTCGTCATAGGACGGCAGTTGAGGGTCTTTTTCGAGCATTTTGGCATACAGGTACTGCAGCCACTGTTCCTGCGTGCGTCCTTCGGTAAATTTCTGATGAATATCCGGTCCGAGGCGTTTCGCCACTTCGCTCATGATCCAGTAGATCGGCTTGCGTTCAAACTTCGGCGCGGTCACGGGCTGGAGGAAAATCAGATAGCCCATATTGCCCGCATAATCGTTCGGAATGATGTCTTCCTGCTCGACGGTCATCAGGTCCGGCAGCACGATATCGGCGTACTTCGCTGACGATGTCATGAAGTTATCGATGACCACAATCATCTCGCACTTGCTTTCATCCTGCAGGATTTCGTGGGTTTTATTGATATCGGAGTGCTGGTTGATGATGGTGTTGCCCGCGTAGTTCCAGATGAACTTAATCGGCACGTCCAGCTTATCTTTCCCCCGCACGCCGTCGCGCAGGGCGGTCATCTCCGGCCCGCGGGCGATGGCGTCCGTCCAGCTGAAGCAGGAGATTTGCGTTTTGACCGGGTTGTCCGGCAGCGGCATACGTTCAATGGTGATGGTGTAGGTTGACTCCCGCGCGCCGCTGTTACCGCCGTTGATCCCCACGTTCCCAGTCAGAATAGGCAGCATGGCGATGGCGCGGGACGTCAGCTCGCCGTTTGCCTGGCGCTGTGGTCCCCAGCCCTGACAGATGTAGGCCGGCTTCGCGGAGCCGATTTCGCGGGCAAGCTTAACGATGCGATCCGCCGGAATGCCGGTGATGCGTGAGGCCCACTCTGGCGTTTTCGCCGTGTGGTCATCGCCCTGGCCGAGAATATAGGCCTTGTAGTGACCGTTAGCGGGCGCGCCTTCCGGCAGCGTTTTTTCGTCATAGCCGACGCAGTATTTATCCAGGAACGGCTGGTCCACCAGGTTTTCGTCGATCAATACCCAGGCAATGCCCGCCACCAGCGCGGCATCGGTACCCGGACGGATCGGGATCCATTCATCTTCGCGTCCGGCTGCGGTATCGGTATAGCGCGGGTCGATGACAATCATGCGCGCGTTGGAGCGCTCGCGTGCCTGCTCCAGATAATAGGTAATCCCGCCGCCGCTCATGCGCGTTTCCGCCGGGTTATTGCCGAACATGACCACCAGTTTGGTGTTTTCGATGTCGGACGTGCTGTTACCGTCGTTGCTGCCGTAGGTATAGGGCATCGCGCAGGCGATTTGCGCCGTGCTGTAGGTGCCGTAGTGGCTCAGAAAACCGCCGTAGCAGTTCATCAGGCGCGCCACCAGCGAAGCGTAAGGGGAGGAGCGGGTGATATTGCCGCCGACAATGCCGGAGGAATAGTTAATGTACACCGCTTCGTTACCGTATTTGGCCACCACGTCTTTCAGGCTGGCGGTGATGGCGTTCAGTGCCTCATCCCATGTTATGCGCTCGAACTTGCCTTCACCGCGTTTGCCCACGCGCTTCATCGGGTAGTTCAGACGGTCAGGGTGATTGATACGACGGCGAATTGAACGTCCGCGCAGGCAGGCTCGCACCTGATGGTTACCGTAAATATCCTCGCCGGTGTTGTCCGTTTCGACCCAGTACACTTCATTGTCACGCACGTGCAGACGCAGCGCACAGCGGCTGCCGCAGTTGACCGAGCAGGCGCCCCACACCACGGTATCTTCAGGCGGCTGGACGGCGTTCTTCACCGCGGCGGCGGCGCTTTTTAAACCAAACGGAAGCGAGATCCCGCCAGCGGCAAGCGCCAGAGAACCTATCGCCGTAGATTTCACGAGAGTTCGACGGCTAATTCCGCCGTGATGTTCAGTATCGGACATGGCTCACCCCATCATTATAATTGCGTATTATTTTCCCCGAAATGATATCCGGGCTAATGATGGGGTGAGTGTTACTGATTTGGGGGGACTAAATATTAATCCTTATCAAATCAAAGGGGATTGAAGCTCAATTACTGAGGTTCAGCTGCCGCACCACTGCCGGTGCGGGTGTATAAAATTTTAAAGGTGTCGTTGGCGCAGTGGCCCACCACCTGCGTGCCCGCCTGATCGGCCTGGTCGTTAGGCACAATGCTCAGCGTAAAGCCTGACTCAGGCACGCCGTTGTTGATAATCTTCTGCTGAATGTCGCTTTTCACGCGCTCGCAGGAATCCGGTGCCGCCAGCGCGGCCGTTGAGGCACTCATTAACAGCAGGGCGGTAATCCAGGGTAACCGTTTCATCTGTAGCTCCTTTTCTCTGTGTAGAGATTAATTTTAGCAGGCTTCGTGTAAACAACTGTATTTGCTAATATGATTGGGAATAATCTCCCTTTACGGTAATAAATGTGAAGAAATACGCAGCGATAACGCTACTGACAGCAACACTGGTGGGGTGCGACAACAGCTCCGCGCCGCTGTCGTTTACGCCCGAGATGGCGAGTTTTTCGAACGAATTTGATTTTGATCCGCTGCGCGGCCCGGTCAAAGACTTTACTCAGACGCTGTTCAACGAGAAGGGCGAAGTGTCCAAACGGGTCACCGGCACCGTCTCGACAGAAGGGTGTTTCGATACGCTGGAGCTGCACGACCTGGAGGCCAACACCGGCGTGGCGCTGGTGCTGGATGCCAATTACTATCTTGACGCAGAAACCCAGCAGCGAAAAGTGAAGCTGCAGGGGAAATGCCAGCTGGCCGAACTGCCGTCAGCCGGGGTGACGTGGGATACCGACGACAACGGTTTTGTGGTGGCGGCGCACGGCAAAGAGATGGAAGTGAAGTATCGCTACGATGCGGATGGTTACCCGCTGGGCAAAACCACCGTCTCCGGGGATCAGCACCTGTCCGTCCAGTCGACGCCGTCTAAAGATGTTCGCAAAAGAATGGATTACTCGGCGGTGAGCATGTTGAATGACAAGCCGCTGGGTAACGTCAAGCAGAGCTGCGATTACGACCGCCACAATAACCCGGTGAGCTGCGATCTGACGATCACCGACGACAGCGTCAAACCCGCCGTTGAGCGCAAGTACACCATCAAGAACACGATTGAATATTACTGAGAGTAAAGCCGCGCAGGTTACTGCGCGGTTGGTTTCAGCAGGCTGGCGCCTGACGGCTTGTGCCCGGCCAGGTGCTGATGCTGGAAGATACACATGCGAATGGTATTGCGGTATTCACCGTTGATAAAGAACTCGTGAATCAGCTCGCCTTCCACCATAAAGCCCAGCTTGCGGTAGATATGGATCGCTTTCTCGTTCTCTTTGTCCACAATCAGGTAAAGCTTGTAGAGATTCAGAACGTTGAATCCGTAATCCATTGCCAGCTTCGCTGCCCGTGAGGCAAGGCCTTTTCCCTGATGTTCAGGGGAGATGATGATCTGGAACTCCGCCCGACGGTGAACGTGGTTGATTTCAACCAGCTCAACAAGACCGGCTTTTTCGCCTTCACACTCCACCACAAACCGACGTTCACTCTGATCGTGAATGTGCTTATCGTAGAGATCGGACAGCTCGACAAACGCCTCGTAAGGCTCTTCGAACCAGTAGCGCATCACGCTGGCATTATTATCGAGCTGGTGGACGAAACGCAGGTCTTCACGCTCCAGCGGACGGAGTTTAACGTCGCAGGATCCAGACATTACGGGGCTACCGTGCGGCCAGTGCGGCGATCCAGGCAGCGCAGGGTGTTAGGCTCCCAGTAGGCATTGACGTTTGCACTTTGCTGACACTTATCGCGCGCGTCAAAAGCGACATCTTCTTTGTCCCACTCTTTTTCAGCACGTTTGTTGACCTTCTGACGAAGGTTACGGGTGTCATTCCATTGTTCTTTGTCCATGGCGGCGTTCTGGCGGCTTTGCGCGCTGTCACCAGACTCAATAATGAGCTTGCTGGTTTCCGCTGTCGCAGAGGCGGCAAAGGCGAACGATGACAGCGCCAGCAGGGCTGTCAGACAAAGGCGTTTGCTTAATGTGGTCATAGCGTTTCCTTTTAAATGGGTGCAGATAATCAAGTTACCCCGTACAGATTCTACACTAAAGCGAAATGACGGCATACCCGCGGAGCAAGTATGGAAAAGTAAAGGGCATCATCAGGTATAATGGTTAAATAGATCCTCACCTGACGTGAAATATGCTTAAAACGACGCTGCTTTTTTTTGCCACCGCGCTATGCGAAATCATCGGCTGCTTCCTGCCCTGGCTCTGGCTGAAGAAGGGAGGAACCGTATTGTTGCTCATTCCGGCAAGCGTCGCGCTGGCCCTGTTTGTCTGGCTGTTAACGCTGCATCCGGCGGCCAGTGGGCGCGTTTACGCGGCTTACGGTGGTGTTTATGTGTGTACTGCGCTGCTGTGGTTACGCGTGGTGGACGGCATCAAGCTCAGCGCATACGACTGGGCCGGGGCGCTGATTGCCCTGTGCGGTATGCTGATTATTGTGGCGGGATGGGGGCGCGCCTGAGTCCCCGGGTTTTGTGATCGTTAGCTGATTTTATGATCATTATACTTGTATGGTAGTAGGGTTGATGGGTAAATTTCCAGCATCACAACGAACGATGTAAGGAAAGGAATTATGAAGATTGTCGCGGCTGACGTGTTTGTTACCTGCCCGGGGCGGAACTTTGTCACCCTTAAAATCACCACCGATGAGGGGATTGTCGGCCTCGGTGACGCTACGCTGAACGGGCGCGAGCTCTCCGTTGCCTCGTACCTGAAGGATCATCTTTGCCCCCAGTTGATTGGCCGCGATGCGCACCGCATCGAAGACATCTGGCAGTTTTTCTATAAGGGCGCCTACTGGCGTCGCGGACCGGTCACCATGTCGGCCATCTCCGCCGTGGACATGGCGCTGTGGGACATCAAAGCCAAGGCGGCCAACATGCCGCTCTACCAGCTGCTGGGCGGCGCCTCCCGGGAAGGGGTGATGGTTTACTGCCACACCACCGGGCACACCATTGACGACGTGCTGGAAGACTACGCCCGTCATAAAGAGATGGGCTTTAAGGCGATCCGCGTGCAGTGCGGCGTGCCGGGCATGAAAACCACCTACGGCATGGCCAAAGGGAAGGGGCTGGCCTACGAGCCTGCGACCAAAGGTGACTGGCCGGAAGAGCAGCTGTGGTCCACCGAAAAATACCTCGATTTCACGCCGAAGCTGTTCGACGCGGTGCGCAGTAAATTCGGCTTTAATGAACATCTCCTGCACGACATGCACCACCGCCTGACGCCAATCGAAGCGGCGCGCTTCGGCAAGAGCATCGAAGCATTCCGCATGTTCTGGATGGAGGATCCAACGCCTGCGGAAAACCAGGCCTGCTTCCGCCTGATCCGCCAGCATACCGTTACGCCCATTGCGGTGGGGGAAGTGTTTAACAGCATCTGGGACTGCAAGCAGCTCATCGAAGAGCAGCTTATCGACTATATTCGCACCACCATTACCCACGCGGGCGGCATTACCGGGATGCGTCGCATCGCCGACTTCGCCTCGCTTTATCAGGTGCGTACCGGCTCGCACGGCCCGTCGGATCTCTCGCCTGTCTGCCACGCCGCCGCGCTGCATTTCGACCTGTGGGTGCCAAACTTTGGCGTCCAGGAGTATATGGGCTATTCCGAACAGATGCTGGAGGTTTTCCCGCACAGCTGGCGCTTTGATAACGGCTATATGCACCCGGGCGACAAGCCGGGGCTGGGCATCGAGTTTGATGAAAAACTGGCGGCGAAATACCCCTACGATCCGGCCTATCTGCCGGTGGCCCGTCTTGAAGACGGCACGCTGTGGAACTGGTAAACGAGGAGCGAACGATGAAAAGCGTAGTGATTCAACAGCCGAACGAACTGGTGATTGAAGAGCGGCCACGCCCGGAGCCAGGCGCAGGTGACGTCCGCGTCAAAATCACGCTGGCGGGGATCTGCGGTTCGGACAGCCACATCTATCGCGGCCATAATCCGTTTGCGAAGTATCCACGCGTCATCGGCCACGAATTTTTTGGCGTGATTGACGCCGTGGGCGAGGGCGTAGACAGTGCCCGCCTGGGCCAGCGCGTCTCGGTTGACCCGGTGATCAGCTGCGGGCATTGCTATCCGTGCTCCGTCGGAAAACCGAACGTCTGCACCTCGCTGGTGGTGCTGGGGGTTCACCGTGACGGCGGCTTCAGCGAATATACGGCAGTGCCCGCTAAAAATGCCTGGCCTATCCCGGATGACATTCCCGACCGACACGCCGTCATGGTTGAGCCCTTTACCATTGCCGCCAACGTAACGGGGCAGGCGAAACCGACGGAACAGGACGTCGCGCTGATTTACGGCGCTGGCCCGATGGGGCTGGTCACCGTGCAGGCGCTGAAAGGCGTCTATAAGGTGAAGCAGGTTATCGTGGTTGACCGCATAGACGAGCGCCTTGAGATGGCCCGGCGCAGCGGCGCGGATTGGGTCTTTAATAATGGCGAGCAGTCGCTGCAGGACGCGCTGGAGGAAAAAGGCATCAAACCGACGTTAATCATTGATGCCGCCTGCCATCCATCTATTTTGCAGGAAGCGATAACCCTGGCCTCGCCAGCGGCGCGCATCGTGCTGATGGGCTTCTCCAGCGAGCCGAGCCAGATTGTTCAGCAGGGCATTACCGGCAAAGAGCTGGCGATCTTCTCCTCGCGCCTCAATGCCAACAAATTCCCGGTCGTCATCGACTGGCTGAAGAGGGGGCTGATCGACCCGGAAAAACTGATCACCCATACTTTTGACTATCACCACGTAACAGACGCCATCGAACTGTTTGAGAAAGATCAGCGGCAGTGCTGCAAAGTCTTGCTCACGTTCGGCCAATAATCATTTACGCGATTAAGGGCCTGCGCAGACAGGCTCTATGTGGTTCGCATCTTACCTTTCAGAGATAGCCATCATGACACAAGCACAACCGCAACGATCCACTGCCGATCTGGTGAAAGCCGCCGTTTCCGGCTGGCTCGGCACCGCTCTGGAGTTTATGGACTTTCAGCTTTACTCGCTGGGGGCTGCCCTGGTCTTCCATGAGATCTTCTTCCCCGAACAGTCTGCCGCGATGGCGCTGATCCTGGCGATGGGGACCTACGGCGCAGGCTATATCGCACGCATTGTCGGCGCCTTTATCTTTGGCAGAATGGGCGACAGCATTGGCCGTAAGAAGGTGCTGTTCATCACCATCACCATGATGGGGATCTGCACCACGCTGATTGGCGTCCTGCCGACCTATGCGCAGATCGGGATTTTTGCCCCGGTTCTGCTGGTGACGCTGCGCATTATTCAGGGCCTGGGCGCCGGGGCTGAAATCTCCGGGGCCGGGACCATGCTGGCGGAGTACGCGCCGAAAGGAAAGCGCGGCATCATCTCCTCGCTGGTGGCGATGGGCACTAACTGCGGGACGCTGAGCGCAACGGCGATCTGGGCCATCATGTTCTTTGCCCTTGACCGTGAAGAGCTGCTCGCCTGGGGCTGGCGCGTGCCGTTCCTCGCCAGCGTCGTGGTGATGATCTTTGCCATCTGGCTGCGGATGAACCTCAAGGAGAGCCCGGTCTTTGAGAAAGTGAACGATGCACAAACCGTGCAGCCGGACACATCGCTCGGTTCAATGGTGAAAAGTAAATCCTTCTGGCTGGCGACCGGCCTGCGTTTCGGCCAGGCGGGCAACTCGGGTCTGATCCAGACGTTCCTCGCGGGGTATCTGGTCCAGACGCTGCTGTTCGATAAGGCCATCCCTACCGATGCGCTGATGATCAGCTCCATTCTCGGGTTTATCTCCATCCCGCTGCTGGGCTGGCTTTCCGATAAAGTAGGGCGCCGTCTGCCGTACATTATTCTCAATATCTCCGCCATTCTGCTCGCCTACCCGATGCTGTCGATCATTGTCGATAAGAGCTATGCGCCGGGGACGATCATGCTCTCTATCATCGTTATCCATAACTTCGCCGTTCTGGGGCTGTTCGCGCTGGAAAATATCACTATGGCGGAGATGTTTGGCTCGCGAAATCGCTTTACCCGTATGGCTATCTCGAAAGAGGCGGGCGGTCTGGTAGCTGTGGGCTTTGGTCCGGTACTGGCGGGGATCTTCTGCAATATGACCGGCTCCTGGTGGCCGATTGTTGCCATGCTGGTGGCCTATTCCGTGATTGGGCTGCTCTCGGCGATCCTGATGCCGGAAGTGCGCGACCGTGATTTGAGCGCGGCGCAAGACGCAGCGGAGTCCTCACCAGAAGAGCGTGTGGGTTACGGCGCGATCTCCTCGCGGCGCTGATGGTTTACATCTTGAGTGACTTATCACACAACTTTATGTTTATGTCACACCACATGAGCAAAAGTTAATATAAATCAAAATCTCAAACGTCAGTATCAGTATGGTTGATGGCAGTTATTTTTTTACCCCAACTGCCATTCTAGTTGGTGTAGTCAGCAGGCGCTGCCGCTTCAGAAGGAGCGGCAGCGAACCACAGCTTTCTAATTAACGAGTCTTAATCATGGAAAATACCTTATTACAGGCCAACGCGACGCTGCCTCAGTATGATCGCGACAGCCTTAAAGCACGCATCGTTCATTTAGGCTTTGGCGCATTTCACCGGGCGCATCAGGCAGTGTATGCCGATATCCTCGCCGCTGAGCACGGCAGCGACTGGGGTTACTGTGAGGTTAACCTGATTGGCGGCGAGCAGCAGATTGCCGATCTGAACGCGCAGGATAATCTCTATACCGTGGCGGAGATGTCTGCCGATGCGTGGACCTCCCGCGTGGTGGGCGTGGTCAAAAAGGCCCTCCATGCGCAGGTAGACGGGCTGGAGACGGTGCTGGCAGCGCTGTGTGAACCGCAGGTGGCGATTGTCTCGCTTACCATCACCGAGAAAGGGTACTGCCACTCACCGGCGACCGGGCAACTGATGCTCGATCATCCGTTTATCGTCGCCGACCTGCAAAACCCACACCAGCCGAAATCTGCGCCGGGTGTAATCGTGGAAGCGCTGGCGCGTCGCAAAGCGGCGGGTCTGCCGGCGTTTAGCGTGATGTCCTGTGACAACATGCCGGAGAACGGCCACGTGATGCGCAATGTCACCTGCGCGTATGCCCGGGCGGTAGACGGTGAGCTGGCGGACTGGATCGAGGCTAACGTCACCTTCCCGTCAACCATGGTGGATCGCATCGTGCCTGCGGTCACCCCCGACACGCTGGATAAAATCGAACGGCTGACCGGCGTGCGCGATCCGGCGGCAGTAGCCTGTGAACCGTTCCGTCAGTGGGTGATCGAAGATAACTTTGTTGCGGGCCGTCCGGAATGGGAAAAAGCTGGCGCCGAGTTGGTGTCGGACGTGATCCCGTTTGAAGAGATGAAGCTGCGCATGCTCAACGGCAGCCACTCGTTCCTGGCGTATCTGGGCTATCTGGCCGGTTACCAGCATATCAACGACTGTATGGAAGATGAGAACTACCGCCTCGCCGCGCACGCGCTGATGCTTGACGAGCAGGCGCCTACGCTGAAGGTCAAAGGCGTTGATTTAGGTCGTTATGCCGATCTCCTGATTGCCCGCTACAGCAACCCGGCTCTGCGCCATCGGACATGGCAAATTGCGATGGACGGCAGCCAGAAGCTCCCGCAGCGTATGCTGGACTCCGTGCGCTGGCATCTGGTGCATCAGAAACCTTTCCCACTTCTGGCGCTGGGCGTGGCAGGGTGGATGCGCTATGTCGGCGGCGTGGACGAGCAGGGTAACGCTATTGACGTGAGCGATCCGCAGCTGGCGGTTATTCAGGCGGCGGTGAAGGGCAGTGCGGAGGGGGAAAGCCGGGTCAAGGCGCTGCTCGGTATCGAGGCCATCTTCGGCAAAGAGTTACCGCGGGAAGCAGGCTTTGTTGATGCGGTGATGAAGGCATATCAGACGCTGCTGCAACAGGGCGCGAAAGCGACCGTGGCCCAGTACGTCTCTCAACGGTAATTCAGCACATGCCGCCGTTCGCGGCGGCATGTCTGCGCACAGCTTAGTGCATCCCCAGGCGAATCAGCTCAATCGGCTCGAACTTACCTTCGCATCCTTCCACTTCAACCGTTTTGCTGCGGCGCACCTGCGCGGCATCCAGCCCGTCGCTGTGGATCGCTTTAATCACGCCAGTTTTGCCCGTGCCGCTAATCATGACGCGGCTGCCGGTGGTGATTGCATTGCGGTTACGGTCGTATGTCATCATGGTATTTTCTCCTCTCTAACCTATTCGTTACGGCGCTATTTCAGGGTTGCCGTTCACGGAGCATATAAATACGCCTGTCTGCATCACATGTTTTTGTTTTTGATCAAACTCACACTTTTTTCTTTATTGTGTTGGGCACTGACGGTTCACGACAGGAATTTACAAAGCAGACCGTTATTTTCATTAATTGATAGTTTCGACAGGGAAGCGTTGAGGGTTGGTTTATATTCCCGGTGCCATTCTGGGTACAGGAAATAACCCTTTCATCGGAATAAGGAGTCAGGCTTATGTATAAGAAGATTTTGATGCCTGTTGATGTGTTTGAAATGGATTTGAGCGACAAAGCGGTTCGCCACGCGGCAAACCTTGCGAAGGCAGAGGGCGCCTCGATTACCCTGGTCAATATTCTGCCAGCCAGCAGTCGGTCCCTGCTGCGCGGATTTAACGCCGATATTAAAAAGTTTGAAGAATATATGACTGAAGAATCCGGGAAGAAAATGAACGCGTTAAAAAGACTGTTCGATATCTCGCCGGAGAAAATTGACACCCTGGTTCGCTTTGGCAACGTCCGCGATGAAATTATCAGGCTGAGCAAGGAGGGGGAATATGACGTGATTGTCATTGGGTCGAAAAATCCGGGCATCACCACCCATCTGCTGGGATCAAATGCGGAATCTATCCTGCGCTACGCCACAATTCCGGTGTTAGTCGTTCGCTAAACCCATCGCCGCGTCCGAAAGGGGCGGCGTAATATTACTCTTCGCTAAACCACTCGCTATTTTCCTGACGAATCAGCTGCACGGATTCGCTGATTTCCTGCAGATGCAGCGTCATCGCTTTTTCCACGCCGTCCGCATCGCGTTTTTCCAGCGCGCTGAAAATATCATGATGCTGTCGGAGCAACATTTCCGGCGGGGAGACGTGATCGAGGCTCATGTAGCGCACGCGGTCGATGGTGGCCTTGATGTTCTCGATGGTGTCCCATGCAAGCTGACAATCGGCAATCTGCGCCAGTTTCTGGTGAAATTCATCATCAAGCTGGAAGAAGTCATTCAGCTGCTTACGGTCAATCGCAATCCGCTGCTGATGCAGGTTCTGCTCCAGCAGGTAACACTGGTTGTCGTTGATGAGCGTTGCGGCACGCCGCGCCACCGCGCATTCAATGGCCTGGCGAACGAAACAGCCGTTGCGCACCTGAGAGAGTGAAATTTTGTTCACGTAGCTGCCGCGCTGCGGGCGGATCTGAATCAGACCGTTTTCCGCAAGCTTAATAAACGCTTCACGCACCGGCTGCCGGGAAACGTCAAACCGCACGGAGACCTCTTTTTCTGAAAGCGGCGTTCCCGGTGGGATCAGACAATGGACAATATCACGTCGCAAAATGCGATAGATTTGCTGGTTTACGGGCTGGGTGGGATTGAGTTGCGATTCAGCGGCCATGAGTTGTCATTTCTCAGAGAGTTAGCCCGAACATACTACCATTCTTTTATAATCCGAAACAGACCCGGCCCGGAGGCCGGGAAGGGCAGCGTTAGCCACGATGGACGCTAAGTCCGGCAAAACTCTGGCTGACCGGCATCATTTCTACGGTATTGATGTTGACGTGTTTTGGCAGCGTCGCCACCCACCAGACCGTTTCGGTGACATCTTCCGGCGTCAGGGCGTTCGCGTTTTCATAGGTTTTGTCCGCTTTCGCGTCATCGCCTTTGAAACGCACGTTGGAAAACTCGGTGCCACCCACCAGGCCCGGCTCGATGTCGGTGACGCGAATGGCGGTGCCGTGCAGATCGGTACGCAAGTTAAGGCTGAACTGGCGCACAAACGCTTTCGTCGCGCCATAGACGTTGCCGCCCGCGTAAGGCCAGCTCCCGGCGGTGGAACCGATATTGATAATGTGACCGCGGTTGCGCTCGACCATGCCCGGCAGCACCGCGCGGGTCATATAGACCAGCCCTTTGTTGTTGGTGTCGATCATGTTTTCCCAGTCTTCCACGCTGGCTTTGTGGGCAGGCTCCATGCCCAGCGCCAGACCGGCATTGTTGACCAGCACGTCGATGGCGCGCCATTCTGCTGGCAGATTAGCGATCATCTCTTCGATCGCCGCGCGGTTACGCACGTCCAGCTGCGCGGTCAGGATGCTGTCGCCTAGTTCGTCTTTGAGCTCCTGTAAACGCTCCTGACGGCGGCCGGTCGCGATAACCTTGTGCCCGTTGGCGACGAAGCGACGCGTGATGCTTTCACCAAAACCTGCCGTTGCCCCGGTAACTAAAATAATCATCTCACTGTTCCTCAACGCTTTTTGTGTTGTACTAACATAGCACGGCCGCAGAGGGTGCGTTAAGGCAACATTTGTATGACTGCGTTGCAGGGGATGGCGGCCTGGCCTACTCTGGGAGGATACCCGTACTCAGGAGCGAAAGATGACGGCCACGAATCCCTTTTTCAACATCAGCCTGTTGCCTTACCAGGCCCCTCATTTTGATGAGATCAACGAGAGCCACTATCGTCCGGCCTTCGATGAAGCCCTTCGCCAGAAGCGGGCGGACATTGACGCGATTGTCGCTCAGGCCGCTGCGCCTGACTTCGCTAACACCGTGCTGGCGCTGGAGAAAAGCGGCGCTATGCTCGCGCGCGTCAGCAGCGTGTTCTTCGCCATGACTTCCGCGCACACCAATCCGTATTTACAGGAGCTCGAGGAACAGTTCTCCACCGAGCTTGCCGCGCTGGCAAACGATATCTGGCTGAATGACGTGCTGTTCGCCCGCGTGGAGAGCGTCTGGCAGGACCGTGCCGCGCTGGACGCCGAATCCCGTCGTCTGGTCGAAGAGACGTATCAGCGGTTTATTCTGGCCGGCGCGCGTCTGAATGAGACAGAAAAGGCCGAGCTAAAGGCGTTGAATACCGAGGCGGCCTCCCTGACCAGCCAGTTTAACCAGCGTCTGCTGGCTGCCGATAAAACGGGTGGGCTGGTGGTGGATTACGCGCACCAGCTTGACGGGCTCAGCGCCGGTGAGATCGCTGACGCGGCGCAGGCTGCCGCGGAGCGAGGGCTAAACGATCGCTGGCTGATCCCGCTTTTGAACACCACCCAGCAGCCCGCGCTTTCCGCGCTGCGCAATCGTCAGACGCGCGAAAACCTGTTCAACGCAGGCTGGACGCGCACCCAGAAAGGGGATGAAAACGATACTCGCGCACTGATCCTGCGTCTGACGGCGCTACGTGCACGACAGGCCCGTCTGCTGGGCTTTGAGGATTACGCCAGCTGGAGCATCGCCGATCAGATGGCGAAAACCCCGGCCGCCGCGCTGGAATTTATGCGCGGCATTGTGCCTGCCGCCCGCGCCCGCGCGGAACGCGAGCAGGCCGATATTCAGAAAGTCATCGACGACGAGCAGGGCGGTTTCACCGTGCAGGCCTGGGACTGGGCCTTTTATGCGGAGCGCGTGCGCCAGGCAAAATATGCCCTTGATGAGTCGCAAATCAGGCCCTACTTTGCGCTCAATACCGTGCTGCAGGATGGCGTATTCTGGGCAGCCAGCCAGCTGTTTGGTATTCGCTTTGTGGAGCGCTTCGATATCCCGGTGTATCACCCGGACGTCCGCGTATGGGAAATTTTCGACCACACCGGTGAGGGCATGGCGCTGTTTTACGGTGACTTCTTTGCCCGTGATTCCAAGCAGGGCGGGGCATGGATGGGGAATTTCGTCGAGCAATCCTTCGAGTTTGCTGCCCGTCCGGTGATCTACAACGTCTGTAACTACCAAAAACCGGCGAATGACGGTGTCGCGCTTCTCTCCTGGGATGACGTGATAACCCTGTTCCACGAGTTTGGCCATACGCTGCACGGTCTCTTTGCCAGCCAGCGGTTCGCCACGCTTTCCGGCACCAATACGCCGCGTGATTTTGTTGAGTTCCCGTCGCAAATCAACGAGCACTGGGCCAGCCATCCACAGGTGTTTACCCATTATGCGCGCCATTACGAAACCGGTGAGCCGATGCCGGACGCGCTGCGGGAAAGCATGCTCAACGCGACCCATTTCAACAAGGGTTATGACATGACCGAGCTGCTGGCTGCCGCGCTGCTGGACATGAACTGGCACGGCATCAGTGAGGCCGTTTCGAGCGTGGAGGATTTTGAAGCGGCTGCGTTGAAAAAAGAGGGGCTGGATCTGCCCGCCGTGCCGCCGCGCTACCGCAGCAGCTATTTTGCCCATATTTTTGGCGGCGGCTACGCGGCGGGGTATTACGCTTACCTGTGGACGCAAATGCTCGCTGACGATGGCTATCAGTGGTTTGTCGAACAGGGCGGTCTGACCCGTGAAAACGGGCAAAAATTCCGCGAGGCGATTTTGTCCCGTGGTAACAGCACGGATTTAGCTGAACTATATCGCAGCTGGCGCGGCCACGATCCGAAGATTGAACCGATGCTGGAGAATCGCGGGCTGAGCGAATAGAGTCAGTCTCATCAGAAAAAAAGAACCGGGCTTTACGCCCGGTTTTTTTATACGTTTCATCGTTCCTGTGACCGCTACAGCAAAAAATAGACTTAATATCCATTCTGTGTAAATACAACCGCTGAGGTGATAAGTTACTTTGATCGGTATATTTAATTAACCGAATTTAGGCTGTAAAAGAGTTAATGATTAATAATTTGATCTGGGTTGTAAAAACCACATATTCTTTAGCTTCAGATTTTTTGCTATAAAATTTTATTATTTTTTGCCGATAAATGAAGGTGGCATAAATATTGACGTAATAGCAGTTAAGAAGGCGAAAGATGACCCTACCTCTGAACAATCCGGCTTTCACGGATACCGAGCCTTCTAAAGGCCTGATAAATAAAACCTTTACCTATATTGTTACGTTGTTGATAAGTATTTTCATCGCCGCAATAATATCTCTGCTAATAATAAAAGATAATGTTAATGAAATCAGCGACAAGCATGATGAATTTTTGTTAAGGGAAGCGCTGGATACCCGCCAGGAAAGCATGCGAAGTCATTTGAAAGACAATGCAGAGTGGGGAGATGCCTACAAATATCTTCATCTGAACACTGACGTTCACTGGGCATGGGATAAGCAAAACCTGGGCAAGTCCCTCTATGACAACTTTGGCTACGAAGGGGTGTTTGTTCTCTCCCCGGAAGGGAGAACGCGGTACAGCGTGGTTGACGGGAAACTGAAGCTTCAGGATCTGGAGCGCTGGTTAGATAAATCCACCAAAGACCGTTTACTCCGTGAGGTGAGCCTAAAAAATGGATTGCCGGTTTCTATGCTAACGCTTATCGATTCCGTTCCGGCCATTGTTTCTGCGGAATGGATAACGACTGGCGATGATACGAGCGTGCAGCCCTTACCGGGGAAAGCTTCGACAATGGTGTTTATAGACAAGCTAACGGCTAAAAAACTCCTCACGATTGGGCAGGATGCCGGCGTCAAAAATGTTCGTACTTCACCCGATCCAGTCACTTCTCAAATAAACAACCAGACTGAATTTACCTTAAGTGCCCAGAATGGTGATGTGCAAATTATCTGGGACAGCGAAAACCCAGGCCAGGCGTTGATTATTTATTTTTTACCCTTACTCATCCTTTCAGTCATTCTGACGGTATCGATGACGGTTATTCTCATGCGTCATATTATGCAGAAGGCGAGAATGCTTGACGAAAATACCTTTCTCCTTGAGCAGGCACGGTTGAATCTCATCACGAGTGAAAAACGATTCCGGGACGTCAGTGAAACAACCAGCGACTGGTTCTGGGAAACAGATTTATCGTTAAAGATAACGTGGCTTTCAGGTCGTTTTTCTACAGTGACGGGATATGAAAATAGCGAATGGATAGGCCGCAGGTTGGATGAACTCTTTCCCTCGAAAGCTGGATTATTACATGGCTGTGTCAGCCGCCGCGAGTTAACTGAACGCTTTGAATTTAAGAACTGCCCTTATACTCACGCGCAACAATCCACGTCCTATTGCACGCTTCTGGCAAAGTTTTCTGCACAGCCTGACGGAACGGTGGTGTTGCGGGGCGCGGCAACCGACGTCTCTCAGGAAGTTGAAGCAACAAAACGTGTGGAGTTCCTGTCACGCCATGATGAATTAACCGGTCTGCCGAACCGGTATCATATTAAGGAGTTTCTTGCAGGCCAGTTCGCTAAAGAAGGCGTCAATCATTATCCCTTTGCCATGATTTGCCTCGATTTAGACAAGTTTAAACCCGTCAATGATATTTTTGGGCATTCCGCGGGCGATGCTCTGCTTGGCGAGGTCGCTTTACGGCTTAAAAACTGCGTTCGTCGAGGTGATTTTGTCGCAAGGCAGGGTGGGGATGAATTTATGCTGCTCCTCGGCAACAGCAGCCAAAAAGAGCACATTGAGGAGGTGTGTTACCGCATCGTGCAAGAACTTAACCGTCCTTTTTCCATTGAGGGCAATGATGTGGCGATAGGCGTAAGCATGGGTATTGCGCTGGCTCCCCAGGATAGCAGCAGCGCAAACGATCTTTTACGCTATGCAGATATCGCGCTTTACCAGGCGAAACAATCCGGCAGAAACAGATGGGTCTATTATCGCCCGGATATGTCGGAAAAATTGACCGAACGGAGAAAACTGGAATTAGAACTGAAGACAGCGATTCGCGAAGAGCAACTCTATCTGGTTTACCAGCCGCGTTATAACCTCCGATACTCGAAAATAGATGCCGTCGAAGCGCTGGTACGTTGGAAGCACCCGCAGCGAGGGACTATGATGCCCGATCAGTTCATCACCCTGGCGGAAGAAACAGGCCTGATTATTAACCTCAGCAACTGGGTCATACGTACAGCGTGTGCGGAGACAAAAGATAAATTGCCGGGGTTATCGGTATCCGTAAATATTTCTGCTATCGAATTTCAGGCAAGCGATCTTGCCGAAAGGATAAAAGAGATACTTCACGAAACAGGGCTTGAGCCTAACCGTCTGGAAATAGAAGTGACTGAAAATGTCACGCTTTCCGATCCAGAAAAAACCTTGCAGACCATGAAGTCTCTCAAAAAAATGGGTGTCCGCATTCTGATCGATGACTTCGGTACCGGCTATGCATCCCTGAGCTATCTCCGGAAGTTTCAGTTTGACGGGCTCAAGCTCGACAAGAGTTTTATTTTTACCCTGGGCGATTCACCGCAGAACCAATCAGTCGTAGAGAAAATTATCGATCTGGGTAAAGCCTATTCGATGGCGGTAACCGCAGAAGGGGTGGAGACTGCCGAACAACTCTCTTTTCTTAAAAAAAATAAATGTGATGAAGTTCAGGGCTACTTGCTTGGAAAACCGGCCGCTATTACGGACTTAAATTTAAACGCAAACAGAGTCAATCTCTAAAGCGTGCTTTCATTCAGGGAAACGTAAATGAAAAACCGGGCATGTCGCCCGGTTTTTTTATCTTACAACCAGCACAGGGCATTTCGCATGCCGCACCACTGCCGCAGCATTTGAACCCAACAGATAGGTCGATATGTCAGGCTTATGGGAGGCGATGATAATCAGGTCGGCGCCGATCGTGTCAGCGAGCTTAAGGATTTGATCCTTAGGGGATCCCGTCACGGCGTGAGTCTGAATCTTATCTGCAGGGATTTTGAATTGCTTAACAATTTCATCCAGTTTAGCTAAAGCAGCGTGCTGGAACTCTTTCATCTTCGGCATTTCTACGGAGTAGGCCAAACCTAATGATGAGTAATAAGGAAGAGATGGAATAACAGTAAGAAAGTGAACTTTAGCTGTGTTAAGTGCTGTATGTGCCTGAACGAAGGGGATAACCATGTGCGTCAGGCTATCCTCGGAGATATCAATGGGAACCAAAATTGAGTTGTACATGTGTCCCTCCTGAGTGTTTTTTGCACAGTTCAGGGTAAACCGTTATTTCCAGCAAAACAGAGAGCAGGCTTTCATAACGGGGACAAATTTCGGTTCTGTGATTTAGGTACAGTTGAACCTGCCTGTCATTCCGTCGTGACAATGAACATTCTTGCTTCCTGGGCGAGCTGGCGTTCAGCCTTAATCGGCGCATATTTTTCCGAATGATAGAAGGCAAGGGCCTGATCTAACGTCGGGAATTCAAAAATGCCTGCATAGGGTAACGGCGCTACTTCCCCTTCCAGTACCTGTGCGACAGCTCCAAAATGGACAATTTTTCCGCCTGCTTCCTCTAATGCCGACGTGAAGCGAGGGGCCAGGCTGGCCTGTCTGGCAGGGTCAATGACTCGTAAGTTGATATGAACAAAGGCAGGCATAATGGTTCCTCAAGCAGTATAAATAGTGTATATACAGTATTAACTTTAGCATTGCTTGTCGAGATGAAATGATGAACAACATTGATGTGGCGCTGTTGGAGACCATTCCGGAGGTCTGTCCGGCGTTTCAGGCGCGCGCTACCGCTCGGGCTATTACGCGCTATTACAACGCCTGCTTCAGACCGTTTGATCTGACCGCTGAGCAGTTCAGTCTGATGGTTGGCATCGGGGGTTCTCCTAATGAAACTGTTGCGGAACTCGCCGCCAGAGCAGGGGTGGATGCGACAACACTGAGTCGTAATATCCGTAGTCTGGAATCCCGGGGCATTATTGACTCGGCTGGAGGCCGTGGACGTGCCGGAAAACGACTCACGCTGACAGCTGAAGGCTGGCGTCTGCTTGAAGAGGTCATGCCGGTATGGCAATCCGCTAAGCAGGAGTTGTCCCAACTAATGGGCAGCGAGCAGCTTAGCCTGACGACGGAGATGATGAAACGTCTGGCTAAAATCAGTGCTGCCTTATGAAGCTCTCCGCGTTATTGTCAGAGGCCGTGTAAAACGGAAAGGTTATACCGGGCGTAATGCCCGGTAATAGACTTAAATTGCGTGACAGCTGACGGACGCGATAATTTTATTCCCGCCGATATTACCCATAATCAGATCGAGTAATTTCCGGTATTCCTCCCGGGTCATCACCTCGGCCCGAATTTCAGTTTTACCTTCTGATTGCGCCGTTGCGCAATAAATGGATTTCAGGCTTAAGGTCAACTCTTTCGCCATGTTTACCACGCTCTGTCGGACTGCATCTTCATGCTCATCATTGCAGGTGATTTTCAGGACATAGCATTTTTCGCCTTCATGGAGCGCGGGCAGTTGATTAATCCGTTGCGCAGCTTCGCGAAGCAATATGTTGGCACAAAGAATAATCACGCTGGCCATACCGGCATTCCAGAATTGACCTAAGCCGCACAGCACACCAATTCCGGCCGAACACCATAGCGTTGCGGCGGTATTTAGACCACGAATATTCATTCCTTCACGCATAATGACGCCAGCGCCAAGGAAACCTATTCCGGAGACGATCTGCGCTGCAATGCGTCCCGGGCTATCGGGTGACGTCGAGATGGAACTTAAAATAAACACGGCAGCGCCCGTCGCAACCAGTGCATTGGTACGAAGCCCGGCCATACGCTGGCGCCACTGTCTTTCCGCGCCGATAATTGCGCCCAGCAGCATCGCTGCGAGCAGATGAGAGATATAAGGGAACATCAGCCTGTCGCCTGTTAACATGATTAAACGATAAGCGTCAGTGCTTCACAAAGCACAGAATGACGCCGTTAAAACGCAAAGCATGTCAGCGGGAGGGTGGCGGAAAGAGTGAATGGTTAAACATGAACATCGTGATGCCCCACAAATTTGGTCGTTCTTAATGTATTGGGATGCAATCACGTAAAGAGGATTGCTGCCCACCGTAAAGGTAAGCAGCGAGAAAATCGCGTCAGCTTACCTTCGTATCGACGATAAAATAACTTTCCAACGAAGGACTCCTGTGAAAATTTATTGCCAGTATAGTCAGGGTCGATAATGAGTAAAGTGAAAAAACAACGTCCGTTATGAATTGTTTAAGTTCGGAAGACATATTTTTAAGACGTCATCTGATTTTCAAAAATACCCGGTATACTACATTTTTTTTTCTACAGGCGATAACAGACAAAGGCAGGATGTATGTCTCTTCGTTCGCTGCGGGCGTTATGCCTGACAAGTTTTTTCATTGCGGATGTTCGCGATGGCCTGGGACCTTTTCTCGGTATTTTTCTGACCGAACGCCACTGGGCCCCTGATGATATCGGCATCCTGATGACGGCCGGCGGGCTGGCGGGATTACTGGCCACGCTGCCGGCGGGATTCATCACCGACACCTCCCGCAACAAACGCGCTGTGCTCGCGCTGCTGTGCATTCTGATCACGCTAAGCACGCTTCTGCTCTGGTTTAGCCAGCAGAGCGGCGTGGTCGCCGTGTCGCAAATCGTCACCGGTATCTGTGCGGCATTTGTCGGGCCGTTGATCGCCGGGATTACGCTGGGGCTGACCGGACAGGGTGGGTTCAGCGCGCAGATGGGCAGAAACGAGGCGTTCAATCACGGCGGCAATTTCATGACCGCTCTGATGGCAGGCGGCATTGCCTGGTACTGGGGCGTGGGCGGGATTTTCCTGCTGATGACCTGTACCACGCTGCTAACGCTGTGTGCGCTGCTTGCCATTCGCAACAGCGATATCGATAACGACGCGGCGCGCGGGCTGTCCTCTTCAGCGAGCCTGCCGGTCCCCGGTTTTGCGATGCTGATGAAAAACCGGGCGCTGTTTGTGACCGGGCTGACGCTGCTGCTGTTCCACCTGGCGAACGCCGCGCTATTACCGATGCTGAGCATGAGGGTGGCTGCGGCACCCGCCACGATCAACCCCGGTTTGTACGCGGCGGGTACCGTCATCATCTCGCAGGCCGTGATGATCCCCGTCGCCATCTGGGCTTCGCGCCGGATCGAACATTTTGGCTACTGGCGCTTAATTATGCTGGCGCTGCTGGTCATGCCGGTACGCGCGGCGCTGGCGGCATCCACGGACGCGCCGTTCATGATGATCCCGGTACAAATTCTCGACGGCCTGGCCGCCGGGATCCTCGGTGTCGTCGTACCATCGTTTATTGTGGTGCTGCTGCGCGGAAGCGGGCACGTCAATGCCGGGCAGAGTGTGGTGATGCTGATGCAGGGGGTTGGGGCATCCATGAGCCCGGCGTTAACCGGGACGATCGCCGGTCATTACTCGTTTGCGACGGCATTCAGTGTCCTGAGCGCGATTGCGCTGGCCGCCGTTCTGATCTGGTGGCGCGTTGCGCACCGCAGCTGGGAAACAAACGCGCCGGGTGAGGCTTAGCCACCACCCGGCGTAGCACTTAAGCCAGCTCGTTAGGGCACGGCTCACCCTTTTCTAACTGCTGAAGATTGCCCAGCGTGGTTTCCGAAATGCTGATCAGGGCTTCGGCAGTCAGAAACGCCTGATGTCCGGTAAACAGGACGTTATGGCAGGCAGAGAGGCGACGGAACACGTCGTCCTGGATGACATCATTAGACTTATCTTCAAAGAACAGATCGCGTTCGTTCTCATACACGTCCATCCCCAGCGCGCCAATTTTCTGGGTTTTCAGCGCTTCGATTGCGGCCTGAGAGTCAACCAGTCCGCCGCGGCTGGTGTTGATGATCATCACGCCATCTTTCATCTGGTCAAACGCCGCCTGATTGAGCAGGTGGTAGTTTTCCGGCGTCAGCGGACAGTGCAGGGAGATCACGTCGGACTGCGAGAATAGCGTCGGCAGGTCAACGTACTCCACGCCCAGATCCAGCGCTGCAGCGCTTGGGTACGGATCGAATGCCAGCAGACGCATGCCAAAGCCTTTCAGAATGCGCAGGGTAGCCACGCCAATTTTACCGGTGCCGATCACGCCAGCGGTTTTGCCGTACATGGTAAAGCCGGTCAGCCCTTCCAGCGAGAAGTTGGCGTCACGGGTGCGCTGATAAGCGCGGTGAATACGACGGTTGAGGGACATCATCATGCCAATCGCATGTTCCGCGACCGCTTCCGGGGAGTACGCCGGAACGCGAACCACCTTCAGACCCAGCTCTTTTGCCGCATCGAGATCCACGTTGTTAAAGCCCGCACAGCGCAGGGCGATGTACTTCACCCCCTGTTTTTTCAACTCTTCCAGCACCGGACGACTGCCGTCATCGTTTACGAAAATGCAGACGCCTTCACAGCCGTGCGCCGTTTTGGCGGTTTTTTCGGACAGCAGAAAGTCGAAAAATTCAAGCTCAAACCCGTAAGCCTCGTTAACATGTTGCAGATACTTTTTGTCGTACTGCTTTGTGCTGTATACCGCGAGTTTCATAAGACTTTCTCCAGTGATTTTGCATTCACGTTAGCATGATTAAAATTATCTTACAATTTATAAAATATTATTGAATTCAATAAGTTCTATCAATTATTCTAGAGCATATGTGCACCCTAACTCCATGATATTCTTACTACGAGAAATCTTCGGCGCGGATCTGATCGGGACATGTAGCGGAAAATGAAGTGGGTAGAGGATGCGAGAAACGCCTGTCTGAATTACGTTAAAGAATGGCAAGAGGGTGCGAAAACTGCAATCCTTCCTGATGTGATGGGACGATACCAGAAACTGGGTGAGTTTCTGATAAAGAGGGAGAATGATGCATGTCTCAACAATTGGAGTTGTCCTTATCTCCGCCGATGCTGCCTGCTTTGTGCTACTTTATTGTTTCTATTGTGATTTTCTTCTTATTGTACTTCGGGAAATTGAAAGTTAACCGGCTCCGGAAATATCCACTGTTCATTGCTTATACGCTGTTTGTGATAGCCATTGCTGCCATTCAAATTAACGTTTTTGCCAACGGCTATGAGTTTGTTAGCGCATTTTTACTTATTGATTTTGATCCCTGGCGGTACAACTCGGTGTATTGGGGGTCGTTGATATTCGCCATGCTTTACCTTCTGGCGTTGCCTCGGAACAGGCCCTAGTTTCGCAACTTAACGTTACAGCATCTATTCTTAAACCTGGCTTTGACTTCAACTGACCAGCTAAACATGCGACAATGATCGGCACTGCCGGCTTAATTCTTTTGCTAAATCAGGATATTAACTGCCCATGAAGGGTAAATACAAAGCCGCTCTTGCGCTTTTACTGCTGTTCATATTGTTGCCGCTGACGCTGCTGATGACGCTCGCCCAGTGGGTACCGACGCTCGCCGGGATCTGGCTGCCCGTCGGGACGCGCATCGCTTTCGAAGAGAGTCCGAAACTGACTCGCCACGCGCTGGTGATCCCCGATCTTCGCTATCTGGTTGAAGACTGCGAAATTGCCCGCATCGATAACGTGACGCTGTCACATCCCAGCCGCTGGAAGCTGGATATCGGCACGCTCGATTTAAACTCCGTCTGCCTCAGCAAAATTCCCCAGTCCGCGCCGTCAACGGTTGCTCCCAAAACGCTGGCCCAGTGGCAGGCGGTATTGCCCAATACCTGGCTTACGGTTCACCGTCTGACGCTGTCGCCCTGGCAGCAGTGGCAGGGTGAGCTTAATGCGTCGCTGACCCCGTCCAGCCAGGAGATCGCCTATAAAGGCGAGCAGGTCAGCATTAAAGGCACGCTTCGCGGCCAAACGCTCTCGGTCAGCCAGTTTGATGTACAGCTCCCGGACCAGCCGCAGCCGATTAAGCTGGTGGGCGAGTTTACTTTGCCGCTGGTTCCGGACGGCGTGCCGGTGAAAGGCCACGCGGTGGCGACCTTTAACGTGCCACAGTTAACGTCTCTGGTCGACGCCGATCTGGACTGGGAAGAGAATCAGGGACAGCTGGTGGTGATGGCGCGGGACAACCCCGATCCGCTGCTCGACCTGCCGTGGCAGATCACTGCGGAGCAGCTGAACATCAGCGACGGGCGCTGGAATTGGGATCTCTCGGGTATGCCGCTGAGCGGGCGGGTGTCCCTTCGTGCAGACAACTGGCAGCAGGGGCTGGAGAAAACCACCCTGACCGGACGACTGAATGTGCTGACGCACGGAGATGCGGGGAAAGGCAACGCGGTACTGAATATTGGGCCCGGCAGGCTCAGTATGGAAAACAGCGACATGCCCCTGCATCTCAGCGGCGAGGCGAAGCAAAACGATCTCATTCTTTACGCCAAATTGCCCGCCACGCTGACCGGCAGCCTGTATGAACCGCAGCTGGCCTTTGAGCCGGGCGCGCTGCTCCGCTCGCGCGGGCGCATCATCAATTCACTCGATATCGATGAAATCCGCTGGCCGCTGGCGGGCGTGAAGCTGACCCAGAAGGGCGTGGACGGCCGTTTACAGGCGATTCTGCGCGCCCATGAAAACGAGATGGGTGATTTTGAACTCCACCTGGACGGACAGGCCAACGACTTTTTACCCGATAACGGCCTGTGGCAGTGGCGCTACTGGGGTAAAGGCGGTTTTACGCCGATGCATGCCCGCTGGGATGTCGCCGGGAAAGGCGAGTGGCGCGACAACCTGATTGAGCTGACGGCGCTCTCCACCGGTTTTGACAAGCTCCAGTACGGCACGATGGAGGTCAGCAAGCCGCGTCTGGTGCTGGATCAGCCGGTACGCTGGTTGCGCGATGCCGAAAAACCGGCCTTCAGCGGCGCGCTGTCGCTCAATGCAGGACAAACCCGTTTCTCCGGCGGCAGCGTGTTGCCGCCCTCGGTCCTGACCTTCAGCGTCGACGGCACCGACCCGACAATTTTTCAGTTTAAGGGCGACCTCCATGCGGACAAAATCGGTCCGGTACAGGTGAACGGTCGTTGGGATGGCGTGCGCCTTCGCGGGCAGGCCTGGTGGCCGAAACAGTCGCTCACCGTATTCCAGCCTTTGATCCCGCCGGACTGGAAAATGACGCTGCGCGACGGGGAGCTTTATGCGCAGGTCGCCTTCTCGGCGGCGGCCGATCAGGGCTTTGAAGCGGGCGGGCACGGCGTGCTGAAATCCGGTAGCGCCTGGATGCCGGATAACCAGATTAACGGCGTCGACTTTGTGCTGCCGTTCCGCTTCAGCGAGGGAACCTGGTCCCTCGGCACGCGCGGTCCGGTCACGCTACGCATCGGCGAAGTGGAAAACCTGGTGACCGCGCGCAACATTACCGCGGATTTACAGGGCGATTATCCCTGGACGGAGGACAGTCCGCTGCTGCTCACCAACGTGAAGGTGGAAACCCTCGGCGGGAAGATCACCATGCAGCAGCTGCGGATGCCGCAGCACGATCCAGCCCTGCTGCGGGTGGACAATATCTCTTCGAGCGAGCTGATTAGCGCCGTCAATCCGAAGCAGTTTGCCATGTCAGGGCCGGTGAGCGGGGCGCTGCCGTTCTGGCTGGACAACGAAAAATGGATTATTAAAGATGGCTGGCTGACCAACCCGGGGCCTATGACGCTGCGCATCGACAAAGATACGGCCGACGCCATCGTGAAAGATAATATGGTTGCGGGTGCCGCGATTAACTGGCTCCGCTATATGGAAATTTCGCGTTCGTGGACGAGAATCAATTTAGATAACCTGGGTGAATTAACCATGCAGGCGACCATCAAGGGGACCAGCCGGGTCGATGGCAAAAGCAGCTCCGTCAACCTGAACTATACCCACGACGAGAATGTCTTTACCCTCTGGCGCAGTCTGCGTTTTGGGGACAACCTGCAAACCTGGTTTGAGCAACATGCGGCGATACCTGCTCCCCGCAGTTCGACTGGCAAGGAAAGTGAGGAACAACAATGAATAAGATGGCTGGTGCGCTCACCGTTGCCGTTGCCGCGCTACTGACCGGCTGTACGCCGCGAATTGAAGTCGCTGCGCCAAAGGAGCCGATTACCATCAATATGAATGTCAAAATCGAACATGAGATCCACATCAAGGTCGATAAAGACGTTGAAACCCTGCTGAAATCGCGCAGCGATCTGTTCTGAGGACGCCATGAAACGAGTAGCTCTGATTTTACTGGCGCTGGGGATGAACGTGCAGGCGGCTGCGCTGACCTTAAACGATGCCCGGGCCCAGGGGCGCGTGGGGGAAACCCTCAGCGGTTATCTTGCCCCGGTGCAACAGGACGCGGAAACGCTGGCTTTGGTCAATCGTATTAATGCGGCACGCACGGAAAACTACCAGAAGCTGGCTGACAGCAATAATTTGCCGGTCGATGAAGTGGCCAAAATGGCAGGTCAAAAACTGGTTGCCCGCGCACAGCCGGGCGAATACGTGAAGGGCATTAACGGAAAATGGCTCAAAAAGTAGCTAGCGGTAGCGCTTGCGGTATTCACCCGGCGAGACGCCAAAACGCTGCTTAAACGCCGTTGAAAAATGGCTATGGTCGGTGAACCCCCAGCTGTAGCCAATGCCCGCCAGCTTTTCATCATCACCGGCAGCGCGCAGGACCTGCGCGCAGAGATCCAGACGACGGTTTTTGATGTACTGCGCCACCACCAGCCCTTTCTCGGCAAACATGCGGTAAAGGCTGCGCACGGACATACCGCTCTCGGCGGCAATCCATTCCGGGCGCAGCGATTCAGACTGAATATGGTCGTCAATCAGCGCCACCACATGCTGGAACTGGCGCTCCTTGCGCGGCTGAATGATTTCACGCTGCTGGAAAGCGGGACGCAGAAGACAGATCATCGCCTCGAGCGCCGCTTCACTTTCACGGTCACTCAGGTCGGGATTGCTCATGCTCTCCATCAGCAGGCGATGGCTCAGCTGTACCGTGGGCAAGGTTCGGGAAAGGGCGGTCGCACAGCTTATCTCCTGGAAACGACACTGCTGCTCAATTATCTGACGGGGAACCAGCAGCGAAATCTGGCGGGACTTTTCCCGCCAGTTGATCGAGCAGGGACGCGACGCGTCAATCAGCGTGATATCACCGGTCCTGAGTAGCGCGCGACGGTCATCCTGTTCAATTTCCGCGCTGCCTTCTAGCTGGAACACGGTATAGAACCAGGCATCGTTACTCTGCGTGATCTCCTGACGGGAGCGGAACAGATTAACGCCGCCTGCGGTCACGGTACTGAGCTTCAGGCTGCGCGCATAGCTGGTCTCCAGCTCGCCGTAGAATTTTCCCTCGGTGGGCTGCGCGTTAAAACGCCCGCAAACCTGGTTAATTTGCGCCAGCCACTGCTGATACTGTTCCTGCTCGCTTGCACACGCCATCGTTTCTCTCACTGCACCGTCAACGTTTTCGCTTTGTTACATTTGTGTTGCATTTTGTCAGAGCTATGAGGCTGACTATAGGAAAGAACACTCACCGGTAACAGCGATATAAGCGGCAATTATCGCGATTTGCGGAGCCTGTCACAGGTGGCAAAGCGAATGTCACAGAGACAAAAGCGAGAATGCAAAACCCCACTTAGACTGGATTAACACCCTGCGAAGAATAACGAAGGAGTATCCTATGTCTGAATCACAGGTGGCCATTCAGCCTGCCGTACAACAATTTTTAGACCGACAGCATGGCCTGTGGATTGAAGGGCGTCAGGCCGCGTCGGACAGTGAAAAGCGGCTGAACGTCTACAACCCGGCCACGGGCGAAGTCATTGCCTCGACTGCCGATGCCAGCGTCGACGACGTTGACCGTGCCGTCATGTCCGGCTGGCGCGCGTTTGTCGCCCGCAGCTGGGCCGGAAAACTCCCGGCGGAGCGCGAGCGGATCCTGCTCCATTTCGCCGATCTGGTGGAACAGCACAGCGAAGAGCTGGCCCAGCTTGAAACGCTGGAGCAGGGGAAATCTATTAACATTTCCCGCATGTTTGAAGTCAGCTGCACCCTGAACTGGATGCGCTATACCGCCGGGCTGACCACCAAAATTACGGGTAAGACCCTCGACCTTTCCATCCCGCTGCCGCAGGGCGCCCGCTATCAGGCGTGGACGCGTAAAGAGCCGGTTGGCGTGGTGGCCGGGATTGTGCCCTGGAACTTCCCGCTGATGATCGGGATGTGGAAAGTGATGCCTGCGCTGGCCGCGGGCTGCTCTATTGTCATCAAGCCGTCAGAAACCACGCCGCTGACCATGCTGCGCGTGGCGGAACTGGCCAGCGAAGCGGGCATCCCGGACGGGGTGTTCAACGTGGTGACCGGGAGCGGCGCGGTGTGCGGCGCAGCGCTGACCTCGCATCCGCATATTGCAAAGGTGAGCTTCACCGGCTCAACGGCGACGGGTAAGCAAATTGCCCGTGCGGCGGCGGACACGTTAACCGGCGTGACCCTGGAGCTGGGTGGGAAAAACCCGGCTATTGTACTGAAAGACGCCGACCCGGCGTGGGTGATCGAAGGCCTGATGACCGGCAGCTTCCTGAACCAGGGGCAGGTGTGCGCGGCGAGCTCGCGCATCTACATTGAAGCGCCGCTGTTTGACACGCTGGTCAGCGGGTTTGAGCAGGCGGTGAAATCCCTGAGCGTCGGGCCGGGCATGTCGCCGGAGGCGTTTATCAACCCGCTGGTGTCGCGCGCGCACTGTGACAAGGTGCAGACCTTCCTTGATGAGGCGAAGTCGCGCAACGCGGAGCTGATCGTCGGTAACCGGGGGCCGGAAGGCAAAGGTTATTACGTTTCACCTACGCTGGTGGTGAACCCGGATGCCTCACTGCGCCTGACCCGCGAAGAGGTGTTTGGCCCGGTGGTCAACGTGGTGCGCGTCGCGGACGGGGAAGAGGCGCTTCAGCTGGCAAACGACAGTGAATATGGCCTGACGGCCAGCGTCTGGACGCAAAATATCAGCAAGGCGCTGGAGTACACCGACCGGCTGCAGGCGGGCACCGTCTGGGTAAACAGCCATACGCTGATCGACGCCAACCTGCCGTTCGGCGGCATGAAACAGTCCGGTACGGGGCGTGACTTTGGTCCGGACTGGCTGGACGGCTGGTGCGAAACCAAGTCGGTGTGCGTGCGGTATTAAAAACATTGCCGGGTAACGCTGCGGTTACCCGGCAGGCTTTAACCCGGCGGCTATTTCAATGCTGCGGCAATGACCGATGGAATAGCGTCAAACGCCTGCGCAACGCCTTTAGCCCTGACTTCTTCACTGCGCGTCGCCCCTTCAGCACGGACAAATTCCACTCTGTCGATACCCAGAAAACCAAAGAATCGCTGCAGGTACCTCTCCTGAAAATCCATGTCTTCGATTGGCGTACCGTGATATATCCCGCCGCGGGTTGAAACGACAATAATCCTCTTGCCGGTCGCATGTCCCACCGGGCCCGTCGGGGTATAGCTAAAGGTTTTTCCCGGCTGGGCGAGTCGATCTAACCAGGCTTTAAGCTGAGTTGAGACGGAGAAGTTATACATAGGCGCACCTATCACGATGAGGTCGCTATTGAGAAATTCGTTCACAAGTTCCCCGGACAGCGCGTGTTCGCGGATATCTTCAGCCGTCGCATCGGTGGCTATCCGCAGCGGCCGGAACCCAGCGGCAACGGTGCCGGTGAGATGGGCGATGGGGGTTTTAACGACGTCGCGATAGACCACCTTCTCTGACGCGATCTGGCGAACCACCTCTGCCGTCAGCTGACGTGAAAGTGAGAACTCGCCGTTAATACTTGAATCTATATGCAGGATATTCATTTCTCTGTTTCCTTTGCGTCGGTTTGGGTTGCTTGTTCGATAAACTGACTCACGGCGTGCGGGTGGGAAATCATCGACATATGGCTGCTCTTAATACGCAGGACGGTGGCGTTCATGGTGCCGGCGAGCTGCTGCTGGATACCGGGAGAGAGGGCGCGATCCTCTTCGGTTATCAGATACCATGAGGGTTTTTCACGCCATGCTGCATGTTCTACCTTCTCGCTGAAGGCGCTTGCCGCGATAGGCTGCTGCGTTGCCGTCAGCAGTTTTACGCGTTTGAGGGGCAGATCGTTGGCCATCGTGCGCTGATAGGCATCGGGATCGTCAAGCCAGATTAACCCTTTTTTATCCGGGCGCATGTCGGCCATCGGGGCGTTGAGGCGGGTAACAAGAGAGGTAACCGATTCACCGCTGTCGGGGGCAAGGGCGGAGAGAAAAACCAGTTTTTTCACCTTCGGGTTATTGCCTGCCTGAGCGATGACCGCGCCGGCCCAGGAGTGGCCAACAAGCACTACGTCCCCTTGCTGACGGTTGATGACACGCTCTGTGGCGGCGACGTCCTCTTCAAGCGAAGTCAGAGGGTTTTGCACTGCCGTGACGTGGTAGCCCCGGGTCTGCAAACGGCCTATCACTTCCTGCCAGACGGAACCATCGGTAAAGGCACCATGCACGAGGATGATGTTATTAATCCGCGCCTGCACAGACTGCGATGCAGCCATGCAAAGCAAAGAAAGAAGAACGGGCAAGCGTGTCGGTTTCATAAGCGTGACGTAATTTCCTGAGAGACGTTGAAGCACAGTGTAACGAGAGGGACAAAGAGGCTTGTAGTGTCTGAAATGACTGTTAACATACGAAATCAGACATTTTACTCAGGCCTGAATCATGAGAATTGCCATTTTAGCGTTACCCGGAAGCATGAAATCCGCCGTGGCTGGGCTCTGCGACATGTTCTGGCTGGCTAACGAGGTGATTGCCCAGCAGCCGGACGGCGAGGGCATTTCGCCTTTTGAGGCGGTCATCATCACGGCGGAAGGAAAGCCGGTCCCGGACGCGCAGGGGCGGCCGATCGAGGCCGAAGCGAGCTTTGTTACCGGAGGAACCTTCGATCTCGTGATTGCCTGCGGGATGAAGCTTGACGAGCAGAAACGCCCGGTCTCGTCAGCGGCCGTCCTCGAGGCTGGCGCATGGCTGCGCGGCCAGTATGATAAAGGCGCGATGCTTGCGGGAGCCTGTGCCGGTGGGTTGGTTCTCGCCGAGGCGGGGATCCTCAATGGCCGGGCATGCACGACGACCTGGTGGCTTTACCATACTTTCCGCCAGCGTTATCCGCTGAGCAAACCTGTCTGGGGTAAAGCGCTGGTGCAGGACGCACGGGTTATCACATCCGGTGGCCCGCTCTCGTGGGTTGACCTGGCGTTGCATATCATCCGTCTGCACGCCGGGCAGAAGCTGGCGCGTCTGACGGCCGATATGGCCGTGGCTGACAGCCAGCCGTTATCTCAGCAGGTTTACGCGCCAGCAGGTTTTTTAAATTCAGTCCATCCGATGATAATGAAAGCGGAACATATCGTCCGTTATGAAAATCCGGCGATTACCGTAGAACAGCTTGCCCGGGCGCTGAATATGACCACTCGTACCCTTCACCGAAAAATGGCTGAGGAGATGAATGAAAGCCCTAAAAACTTTTTGACGCGCATGCGCATTGAAAAGGCAATGCGTCTCCTGGAGCAACCGGGGTACGCAATCGCGGAAATTGCCGGCGCTTGCGGTTACGCTGACGACACGGCATTCAGGCGCGCTTTTACGGGGGTGACGGGCATGTCGCCCGGTCAATACCGCAAATGGATCGCCGAGCGTCATGCGGAATAGCCGCCGTTCTCACCGGCATACTCGATCCCGCCCGGCCTCCTTCGCCCGATACAGCGCCGCATCGGCGCGGGCGATGATCTCGGTGCCCGCTAACCCCTCCGCCATGCTCGCAATCCCCATGCTCACGGTGACATGGTCGCTAACGGTTGACGCGCTGTGTGGTATGGACTCCGCGCGCAGACCGTCCTGAATGCGTAAGGCAACCTTTTCCGCGATGTTTTCCGGGCAATTGAAGAGGATGACCACGAACTCCTCGCCGCCGTAACGCGACACCACATCGTCAGGTGTGCGCACCGACTGCTTCAGCACCCGCGCCACGCGGGTCAGACAGTCGTCGCCTGCCTGGTGCCCGTACGTGTCGTTGTAGAGCTTGAAATAGTCGATATCCAGCATAATCACCGAGAAGGTTTTCTTCTGCTCAACCGCGTTCTCCAGCACCACCTCCATTTTCCGGCGATTGGCGGTTTTGGTTAACGGATCCTGATGCGCCAGCGCATCCAGCCGCGAAATCAGCAGCTGATTCTGCTGGTTACGGCGCCAGGCCTCGTCAAACCAGCTCAACAGGATAAAACGTCCGCAAATCAGGATCAGCGAAAACACACTCCAGATGACGACGAAATGAAGGTTGAGACCATCATTCAGTATCCAGCTTGCTATCGGCAGGGTGATCCAGAGCGGGAGCACAAAGGCGAGCAGCCCCTCGGGGTAAAAATAGAGCGCCGTTAAACCGGCGAGTAATAAAATGACGCACAGCGGCCAGACATGAGGCAGCAGCAGCTGGGTGATAAACCAGAAGCAGGAGACCGACCAGATGGCGCTACAGATAAACAACACCACGCTAATACCGGCGATACGCCGCCAGGCCATCAGGATCAGCGCGGCTGAGAGAATAATAATGCCGAGCATGGAGGCATCGACCATTCTCGTCAGCTGCGGCGAGTGGGGATAAAGGGGATCGCTGGCGTTAAGCAGAACGTGTCGCAGCAGGATCATCACCGCGAAGCTGATATTGACGAAGGCCAGCCACGGCAGGTTCATCGCCAGCCCGTGCATGACCATGGCATGGCGCGTGGGCCATGTTGCCCGTTCAAGTGTCGGTTTTTTTCTTTTTTCCATAAAGCCCTTTCCCGTCCGGGGGATAAATCATGCAGGTGAGATATCAGTAACTATAAGCAAGCCAGGGCGATCCTCAAACGCCAGGGCAAAAAAAACCGGGCATTTGCCCGGTGGATGGTTATTTTTCGTCTTTTTTCTTCCCGAGCGTTGGCGTCTCGTCGAAGAAGTTCCACGGTTTAAGCAGGGTATGCACCCATTCCGTCGGCATGATCGGCCACTCCTCCGCGCGTGCCACGTGGGTGGTGCCGGTGGTCATCCAGACCACGTCATCCTGATCGTTGAGCGACTCGTTATCTTTGCTGTACTGACCCAGGCCGGTGTCGTGCACGGAGCGGTTCGGGAATTTTCCTTCCGGGTAGAGCTCATCCGGGTGGTAACGGGTCACCCACAGCTGTTTGTCCATAAAGCTCAGGCGATGGTAGATCCACTCGTCCGGGGCAAATTTCGCGCCGGTCGCCACCGGGTGCGTACCGCCCGCGTAAGGGATAATCTGGTACGAAACCGGGTTGCCCATGCGGTTCTCTTTACGGGTGTTGCTCAGCAGTCGAATGGTTCCCGGGTCGAACTTCTGCGCCGCCTGCTGCTCGGTATCAATATCGTACTGATTGATCTGCATGGTGCTGGTGCGCGGGCCACCGGCGGTATTCGGCTTCACTTCCGGATCCATGGCCACCAGCTTGTTGTTGATGCCGTCCACGTCCATATCGAGACGGAAGTTGTAGATGTGCTGGTGCGTGGTGCCCACGATGTTATGGTCGATCAGCGTGCCGTATTTTGTATCGTCTTTGGCGGTGGCGTCGTGCATGGTTTTCGCCTGCACGCCTTTCACCGCTTCGATACCCGTCGCGCCGGCGTCAATGCCGATGGTGCCATTTTCATGGAACACCCAGTCGAAGATGTAATCGTAATTGCCCACGGTACTCACCCAGCGCACCACCAGTTCGCGGCGCTCGGTGCTGACGTTCGGCTGGCCCATCTCCTGGTGCTTGTATTCCGGGCCCGCGTAGCGTTCGAAAATGGCGATCGCGCGCGGGATCTCCATCGGCGCGCCGGTGTAATCCGGGATGGTTTCATTGAGCATCACGGCGTTGGACGGCACGTCTTTACCGCGTACCAGCGGTGAGGTCAGGGTGCCCATGCCGTAGTCGCCGGAGTCGAGATAGGCTTTAAAGTACCAGCCCACGTCCGGATCGCCGTAAGGAACGATCATGCCGCCGAGCGACCCCTGATACATAATCTGGCGTTTTTTGCCGTTGTCGTTATAGGTGACGGTTGAGATCATCGGGCCGACGCGGGAGTCCAGGCTCAGGTGGAAATCCCAGTTCTGCCAGTGCACCATATCGCCGGTGATGGTGTAGTTCTTGCCTTCCGGCTCAATGATGTCGAGCGGTTTTTTCGGCATCTCTATACGGTCGCGGCCATCGTAGGGGCGCGGCGTCATCGGAACCGGAACAACGGCGCCTTCCTCAATCTTCTGGATTTTCTTCTGCTCAAGATCGACCACGGCCACCAGGTTTTCAATCGGGTGCGCCCAGTAGTTGCCGTCGCCAACGTCCAGATAGCTCACCACTTTCAGCAGGCGATCTTCCTGCTTCAGGCCATCTTTACCGTCGAAATAGCCGACGGTCAGCGGCGTGGTAATCACTTTTTTCGGGTCGGTGATGCCGTGTTTTTTAAGCACCTCGGCAAACTCCGTGCTGTCGTTGATGATTTGCTGTACCGCGGTGAAATCATCCAGCAGCACCATGCCGTGCGCGTCTTTCACAGGCTCCCAGCGCAGGATTTTTTTATCCTTCAGATCCACCAGGCTTTCGATAACGTGCTTTCCGTCGAGCATCACGATCTTCGCCTGACGCGGGGCATCCACCGCCGTACCGTTAAGCACAAAGTCCCACACTTTGGCTTTCTCTGGTTCAGCAAGGGCAATCTGGGTAAAGCGGGTATTCGGTTTAAAATCCGCCGAGGCTTTGACAATCTCAACGGCTTGCTTAATTTCGTCCGCCGTCAGCGCGTTTAGCGGGTGAGGGCGTTTCTCAACCTGGAAGGTCTGATCGAGGCCTGACTGGAAAACATCGTTGATAAAGGTATCGGAAATAAAGGCTTTCTTGCCTTTCATCACCACCGGCACCTCGAGCTTGAGGGTTTTACCGTTGACGATGGCGGTTTTAGCGCCCGGTTTGACCTTCACAAAGGCGCCGTCTTTTGCAATGGTGAACATCTGTGCGTAATCATCCCACTGAACGTCGGCGCCAAAGTCCTGCAGCGTTTTGTCCATCGGGACCATATGCGCCTCACTGCCGTGGGCGAAAACAGGGGATTGCCAGGCGCAACACAGCGCAGCGGCCATAGCCAGCGCCGTTCTACGGGCAGAAAAAGAAGAATTGCTTCCCATCGTAGACCTCATCTTGTTGTGTTTATTGTGTTGTGACAGCCTTATCCTGACAGGCGCCTGAGAAAAGCGTTTGCCTGCATCTGCCAGATTATTTGTCAGCCTTGCCAGGTTAAAAAAAGAGCGGGGGTAAATCACATGCCGGGCCATTTCCCCTCCCCATTGAGGCTGAGGGAACCCCACAAATGATGTCAGCACAGACGGCCCCCTCTCCCTTGAGGGAGAGGGCTGGGGTGAGGGGGAACATACGGCACTGGTGGTCATTCCGTTCACTTTATGTTCCTAGCTACTCTGTAACGACATGGCCTGTGAACGTGCCAGGGTGGCTCAGTCGCCACCACCCTGGCGACCCGGGCTCCCGGCGGTAAATCGCCGCAGCGCGGTACCTTCGGCTTATTCCTTCCGGCTTATCGGGTACGGGCGGAGGTAACATCCCTGTAAAGCCCGCTCTCTCGGCGCATCCCGGCGCCTCGCCCCGGCCGGAAGGCAAACGCCTCAGCGATTTACAGCCGGACCAGGGCATCGCTGAAGGCCCTCAGCCATTCTAAAAGCAGCGTTATTGCTTCTGCTTGCACATTACTTGAGAGCGCTCAGCCATTGTGGAGAGGATGAGGAGCAGGGAACTTAGCTGAAATCACCCTGCTGGCGCGCCACCAGCGTCAGAATGGAGTAGAGCGCCACGGCCTGCTGGTGCTGGTTGAAGATCTCAACCGCCCACTCCACCACGCCCGTCGGTTTTTCCTCCGCGGTACGCTGTTTCTTCAGCGTTTTACGTTTGCAGGTCAGACGCACCTGAATGGTATCGCCCGGTTTAACCGGCTCGATAAAGCGCAGGTTTTCCATGCCGTAGTTGGCAATCACCGGCCCGACGCCCGCATCAACGAACAGTCCCGCCGCGGCGGAAATCAGGAAGTAGCCGTGCACCACGCGCTCGCCAAAGATCGACTCTGCCGCGCCGATCTTGTCCATGTGGGCGTAGAAGTGGTCGCCGCTCAGGCAGGCAAAGTTCACGATGTCCGCTTCCGTGAGGGTGCGGCGCGGCGTCAGCAGGCTGTCGCCCGGATGCAGCTCCTCAAAGTATTTGCGGAACGGATGCACGCGATCTTCCTGCACCGCTGCGCCACGCACCCACTGTTTGCCGATGGCGGCCAGCATGGTCGGACTGCCCTGAATCGCGGTGCGCTGCAGGTAGTGCTTCACCGCGCGCAGGCCGCCCAGCTCTTCGCCGCCGCCCGCGCGCCCCGGGCCACCGTGCACCAGCTGTGGCAGCGGGGAACCGTGGCCGGTGGACTCTTTCGAGGCTTCCTCGTTGAGGATCTGAATACGCCCGTGGGCGCGCGCCGCACCGAGAATAAACTGGCGGGCAGTGTCCTGGTCAGCGGTGACCAGCGTGCCCGCCAGGCTGCCGCCGCCCGCGCGGGCAAGCTGCATTGCGTGGCGCGCGTTGCGATACGGCATCAGCGTCGCGACCGGGCCAAAGGCTTCGGTTGAGTGCACTGCCGGAGTTTCATCCGGCTGCGGGCAGAACAGCAGGGTCGGCGGGTAGAACGCGCCCGCGGCCTGCAAATCCGCTTTGCCACCCAGGCGGGCCTGGCAGCCTGCGGCGATCAGTTGCTCCACTTTCTCCTGCACGTCCGCACGCTGTTCGGCGTTGACCAGCGCGCCCATCTTTACCCCTTCCTGCGCCGGATCGCCCACAACCACCTTTTCCAGCCGGGCAACCAGCGCCTGGCTCACGGCGTCAATCTGGTTTTGCGGGACGATAATGCGGCGAATGGCCGTACATTTCTGCCCGGCTTTGGCGGTCATCTCGCGCACCACTTCCCGAATGAACAGGGCAAACTCCGGCTGCTCCGGCGTGACGTCTTCCCCCAGCACGCAGCAGTTCAGGGAGTCGGCTTCCATGGTGAACGGAATCGAATTCGCCACAATATTCGGGTGCACGCGCAGGCTTTGCCCGGTGCTGGCGGAGCCGGTAAAGGTCACCACGTCCTGGCTGTCGAGCTGGTCGAGCAGATCCCCGGCGCCACCGCAGATCAGGCTGATGGCGCCGTCCGGCACCAGCCCGCTGTCGACGATGGATTTCACCATCGCCTGCGTCACCTGCGCGGTAGCGGTAGCGGGTTTGATGATGGCGGGCATGCCGGCAAGCCAGGTCGGGGCCAGCTTTTCCAGCATCCCCCAGCAGGGGAAGTTAAAGGCGTTGATGTGCACCGCCACGCCGGATTTGGAGGTCAGCACGTGACGCGCGGCAAAGCCGCCTTCTTTTGATAGCGGGATCAGCTCGTCTTCCGGCCACACGGTGTCATCCGGCAGCTCGCGGCTGCCAAGGCTGGCGTAAGTGAAGAGGGTGCCGATCCCGCCTTCGATATCGACCCAGCTGTCCGCCTTCGTCGCTCCGGTCTGGGCGGACAGGGCATAAAACGTCTCTTTCTCGCTAAGCAGGTGCTTTGCCACCGCCTTCAGCATGGCCGCGCGTTCGATAAAGGTCATCGCGTGAAGCGCTTCGCCGCCGCGCTCAATCGCATAGCGACGGGCGGCCGCCATGTCCAGCCCTTCGCTGGTCACGCTCCACAGCGCTTCGCCACTGATGGCGTGATGAATAGTGCGTTCGCGGCCCCGGCCAGACTGCCAGGTACCGGATAAGAAGCTGGCTAACTGCTGCATCGCTTATCTCCAAATGTTACGTAATTTACCCATTAATAGTTTGATCATGAATCATAAAAATCAAGCTGAGTTTTAATGAATTGTTAACATTGTGATCCGCTCTGATGAAACGTGGCGCGCGAGGACGCTCTTCAGTAAGCCTGCAGTAAAAGCCTTGCGAGCGATATCACAAAACAAGGAAACAATTCTTGGGGTTATATTTAACCTTTGTGTAGCTTTTAAAAAACAAAGTGATTCAACATTACGCTTTAATTTGCAAACTAACGAATCATAAAGGTGATGACGTGACGCAAGAACAACGGTTTGAGCAGCGCATAGCGCAGGAGACGGCGATTGAGCCTCAGGACTGGATGCCTGACGCCTACCGTAAGACGTTGATCCGCCAGATTGGCCAGCATGCGCACTCCGAAATTGTCGGCATGCTGCCGGAAGGGAACTGGATCACCCGCGCCCCGACGCTGCGCCGAAAAGCGATCCTGCTGGCGAAGGTGCAGGACGAAGCCGGACACGGGCTTTACCTCTACAGCGCGGCGGAAACGCTGGGCTGCGCGCGGGAAGACATCTACCAGAAGATGCTCGACGGCAAGATGAAATACTCCTCCATCTTCAACTATCCGACCCTGAGCTGGGCCGATATCGGCGTGATCGGCTGGCTGGTGGACGGCGCGGCCATCGTCAACCAGGTGGCGCTGTGCCGAACCTCCTACGGTCCGTATGCCCGCGCGATGGTGAAAATCTGTAAAGAAGAGAGCTTCCACCAGCGCCAGGGCTTTGAAGCCTGCATGGCGCTGGCGCAGGGGAGCGAGGCCCAGCGCCAGATGCTGCAGGACGCCATCAACCGCTTCTGGTGGCCGGCGCTAATGATGTTCGGACCAAACGACGACAATTCGCCGAACAGCGCCCGCAGCCTGGCGTGGAAAATCAAACGCTTCGGCAACGACGAGCTGCGCCAGCGCTTTGTCGACAACACGGTGCCGCAGGTGGAGATGCTGGGCATGACGGTGCCCGATCCCGACCTGCGTTTGGATGAAGAGAGCGGTCATTATCGCTTCGGCGAGATCGACTGGCAGGAGTTTGACGAGGTCATTAACGGGCGCGGCATCTGCAACCACGAACGCCTGGCCGCCAAACGCAAAGCCTGGGAAGAGGGGGCGTGGGTGCGGGAAGCCGCACTGGCGCACGCGGAAAAACAACACGCCCGCAAAGTGGCTTAAGAGGAATCACGATGAGCAATGTCTACTGGCCGCTGTACGAAGTGTTCGTACGCAGCAAACAAGGGTTATCCCACCGTCACGTGGGCAGTCTGCATGCCGCCGACGATCGCATGGCGCTGGAAAATGCGCGTGATGCCTACACCCGCCGCAGCGAAGGCTGTTCTATCTGGGTGGTTAAGGCGAGCGAGATTGTCGCCTCCCAGCCGGAAGAGCGCGGCGAGTTCTTCGACCCGGCGGAAAGCAAGGTTTACCGCCATCCGACGTTCTACACCATCCCTGACGGCATCGAGCACATGTGAGGCAAAGAATGAATTCAGTGACTGCCTATGCCCTGCGTCTGGGCGATAACGGTCTGGTGCTCTCCCAGCGTCTCGGCGCCTGGTGCGGCCACGCGCCGGAGCTGGAGATCGATCTCGCGCTCGCCAATATCGGCCTCGACCTGCTGGGCCAGGCGCGCAATTTCCTGACCTATGCCGCGGAGCGGGAAGGCCAGGGCGATGAAGACACGCTGGCGTTTGGCCGCGACGAGCGCCAGTTCCGCAATGTGCTGCTCGTGGAGCAGCCGAACGGCAGCTTCGCCGACACGATTGCCCGCCAGTACCTGATGGATGCCTGGAACGTGGCGCTGTATGAACGCCTGACCCAAAGCCGCGACGGCCAGCTTGCCGCCATTGCCGCCAAAGCGATTAAAGAGGCGCGCTACCACCTGCGCTTCAGCCGCGGCTGGCTGGTGCGTCTGGGCGACGGGACCGAAACGTCCGCGCAAAAAATGCAGCAGGCCATCGAAAGCCTGTGGCGTTTTACGGCCGAGCTGTTTGAAGCTGATGACGTCGAACGGGAGCTGATTGAGTCCGGCGTGGCGGTTGACCCGCGCCTCCTGCGTCAGCCGTGGGAAAGCGAAGTGTATGCCGGTCTGAATGAAGCCTGCCTGCAGGTGCCCGCAGAGGTGGCGTACCGCACTGGGGGCAAGCAGGGGCTGCACACCGAACATCTGGGCCCGATGCTGGCGGAAATGCAGTATCTCCAGCGCGCGTATCCCGGTCAGCAGTGGTAAAGGAGAACGCTATGCAACGCCTCGTCGACATCGCGCCCGCGCAAATCCCGCAGATCTGGGCGCTGCTAAGCCAGATCCCGGACCCGGAAGTGCCGGTGTTAACCATCACCGATTTAGGCATGGTGCGCAGCGTGAAGGCGCAGGGGGAAGGCTGGGTTATCGGCTTCACGCCAACCTACTCGGGCTGTCCTGCAACGGAACATCTGCTGGGGGCGATCCGCGATGCGATGACCGCGCACGGCTTTACCCCGGTGCACATTGTACTTCAGCTTGAACCCGCCTGGACCACCGACTGGATGACCGCCGACGCGCGCGAGCGCCTGCGGGCGTACGGCATCAGTCCGCCGGTGGGGCATAGCTGTCACGCGCACGCGCCGGTGGAGGTGAGCTGTCCGCGCTGCGCCAGCACCGACACCTCGCTTATCAGTGAATTTGGCTCGACGGCCTGCAAAGCGCTCTACCGCTGCAATTCCTGCCGTGAGCCCTTCGACTATTTCAAATGTATTTGAGGCTGCCATGACAACGTTTCATTCATTAACAGTGGCAAAAGTGGAACCCGAAACCCGCGACGCGGTGACCATTACCTTTGCGGTGCCGCAGGCGCTGCAGGAGGCCTACCGCTTTCGTCCCGGCCAGCACCTGACGTTAAAAACGACGCTTGGCGGAGACGAGCTGCGCCGCTGCTACTCCATCTGCCGGAGTACCGCTCCGGGCGAAATCAGCGTGGCGGTCAAAGCCATCGACGGCGGGCGCTTTTCCCGCTATGCCCGGGATGAGATCAAAGCGGGCATGGCGCTGGAGGTGATGGTTCCTCAGGGGCAGTTTGGCTACCAGCCGAGGGCTGACCGCGAGGGCCACTACCTGGCAATTGCGGCAGGCTCGGGGATCACCCCGATGCTGGCGATTATCTCCGCGACGCTTGAGACCGAACCGAACAGCCATTTCACCCTGATCTACGGCAACCGCAGCAGCCAGAGCATGATGTTCCGCCAGGCGCTGGCGGACCTGAAGGACAAATACCCGCAGCGGCTGCAGCTGGTCTCCATCTTCAGCCAGGAGCGGCTGGACAGCGATCTGCTCTTTGGCCGCATCGACGGGGAAAAACTGCAGGCGCTGGCGAAAACCCTGATCAACTTCCGCCAGTATGACGAGGCCTTTATCTGCGGCCCGTCGGCGATGATGGACGACGCCGAAGCCACGCTGAAGGCGCTGGGGATGCCGGACAAATCCATTCACCTTGAGCGTTTTAACACCTCCGGAATCACCGTTAAGCGCGCGGTGCACGTACAGGCGGAAGGCCAGAAAGTGACCGTGCGCCAGGACGGGCGCGACCGTGAAATCACCCTGACGGCAGATGATGAAAGTATTCTCGATGCCGCCCTGCGTCAGGGCGCGGATCTGCCGTATGCCTGCAAGGGCGGCGTCTGCGCCACCTGTAAATGCAAAGTGCTGCGCGGGAAAGTGGACATGGCGACCAACTACAGCCTGGAGCCGGACGAGCTGGCCGCCGGGTATGTGCTGAGCTGCCAGTCGCTGCCGTTAACCGCCGACGTGATTGTCGACTTCGACGCGAAGGGGATGGCATGAGCGAACTTATTGCTACCCGTCATGGCCGCGTGCTGCAGCTGACGCTCAACCGTCCGGCGGCGCGCAACGCCCTCAACAACGCGCTGTTAACCCAGCTTGCGGAACAGCTTGAGGCCACCGCCGTGGATGCCGACATTGCCGTCTGCGTGATTTACGGCAGCGAGCGCTGCTTTGCCGCCGGGGCCGATCTCAACGAAATGGCGGAGAAAGACCTGTCTGCCACCCTGAACGATATTCGCCCACAGCTGTGGGCACGCATTAACGCGTTCAGCAAACCGCTGATCGCCGCCGTGAACGGCTTCGCGCTGGGCGCGGGCTGCGAGCTGGCGCTGCTGTGCGACGTGGTGATTGCCGGTGACAACGCCCGTTTCGGCCTGCCGGAAATCACGCTCGGCATTATGCCCGGCGCGGGCGGCACCCAGCGTCTGATTCGCAGCGTCGGGAAATCCCTGGCCAGCAAAATGGTGCTGACGGGCGAGAGCATAACTGCACAACAGGCGCTGAGAGCCGGGCTGGTGAGCGATGTTTTCCCGGCAGCGCTGACGCTGGAGTATGCCCTGAAGCAGGCGGCCCTGATGGCGCGCCACTCGCCGCTGGCGCTGCAGGCGGCGAAACAGGCGCTGCGCCAGTCTCAGGAGGTACCGCTCCAGGCCGGGCTCGCGCAGGAGCGCCAGCTGTTTACGCTGCTTTCCGCCACCGAAGACCGCCGGGAGGGCATCGACGCCTTCTTACAAAAACGCACCCCCGACTTTAAAGGACGCTAATTGTGGAATTTATTCTCAGTCATGTAGAACAGGGCGTGATGACCATTACGCTGAACCGTCCGGAGCGTCTGAACAGCTTCAATGACGTGATGCACCAGCAGCTGGCCGAGTGCCTGAAACAGGCCGAGCGTGATGACACCGTGCGCTGTCTGCTGATCACCGGGGCAGGACGGGGCTTCTGTGCCGGTCAGGATCTGAATGACCGCAACGTCGACCCCAACGGCCCGGCGCCGGATCTGGGGATGTCCGTTGAAACCTTCTATAACCCGCTGGTTCGCCGCCTGGCAAAGCTGCCGAAGCCGGTCATCTGTGCCGTTAACGGCGTGGCGGCAGGTGCGGGGGCCACGCTGGCGCTGGGGTGCGACATGGTGATTGCGGCCCGTTCCGCCAACTTCGTGATGGCCTTCAGCAAGCTCGGCCTGGTGCCGGACTGCGGCGGCACCTGGCTGCTACCGCGCGTGGCGGGACGCGCCCGCGCCATGGGGCTAGCGCTGCTCGGGGACAAACTCAGCGCCGAACAGGCGCAGGCGTGGGGGATGATCTGGCAGGTGGTGGATGACGAGCAGCTCTCCACCACGGCGCAGCAGATGGCGCTGCATTTTGCGTCGCAGCCGACCTTCGGGCTGGGGCTGATCAAGCAGGCCATCAACGCTGCGGAAACCAATACCCTGGACGCCCAGCTCGATCTGGAGCGCGACTATCAGCGTCTGGCCGGACGCAGCGACGATTACCGCGAGGGCGTCAGCGCCTTCCTGACGAAGCGCACGCCGAACTTTACGGGGAAATAAGATGCTGAATATACGGACTGTCGCCGTGATCGGCAGCGGCACGATGGGCGCAGGGATTTCCGAAGTCGCCGCCAGCCACGGTCATCAGGTGCTGATCTACGACATCTCCAGCGATGCGATATCGCGCGCCATCGACGGGATCCGCCAGCGTCTGGCCTCCCGGGTAACGCGCGGAAAACTCTCCGACGATGCCGGGAGCCAGATCCTGGCCCGGCTGGTTCCCGTTACGGATATCGACGCGCTCTCCGCGGCCGATCTGGTCATAGAAGCGGCCTCAGAGCGTCTGGAGGTGAAAAAGGCGCTGTTTGCTCAACTGGCTGAGATCTGCCCGCCGCAGACGGTGCTGACCAGCAATACCTCTTCCATCTCCGTCACGGCGATTGCGGCGGACGTCCACCACCCGGAGCGGGTCGCAGGGCTGCACTTCTTTAACCCGGCGCCGGTGATGAAGCTGGTGGAAGTGGTCAGCGGGCTGGCGACCTCTGCGGAAGTGGCCGACGCGCTGTGCGAGCTGGCGCTGAACTGGGGCAAACAGCCCGTTCGCTGCCAGTCAACGCCGGGGTTCATCGTCAACCGCGTCGCCCGTCCGTTCTATTCCGAAGCCTGGCGCGCGCTGGAAGAGCAGGTTGCCCCTCCGGAGGTGATTGACGCCGCCCTGCGGGAAGGCGGCGGCTTCCCTATGGGGCCGCTGGAGCTGACCGACATGATTGGTCAGGACGTGAACTTTGCGGTGACCTGCTCGGTATTTAACGCCTTCTGGCAGGAGCGTCGTTTTCTGCCTTCGCTGGTGCAGCAGGAGCTGGTGCTGGCAGGAAGGCTGGGCAAAAAGAGCGGGAAAGGCGTTTATGACTGGCAGGGTGACAAACCTGACGTGCAGTGGGTTGAGTCGGTGAACGATAGCTATAGCCCGATGCGCGTGGAAAAAAGACGTGACGGTGTCACCGAAATTGATGATGTGTATCTGATTGAAACGCAGGGCGAGACTGCGCAGGCGCTGGCGCTGCGGCTCAACGGCCCGGTGGTGGTGGTGGACCGCATTGAGCGTGACGTGGCGGTCATTGCCGCCGCCGCCAGCAACCCGTATACCGCGACGCAAAAAGCCATCCGCTACCTGCAGCAGCAGGGGCATCGGGTGGTGCAAATTGCCGATTATCCCGGCCTGCTGATCTGGCGGACGCTGGCGATGATTGCCAACGAGGCGCTTGATGCCCTGCAAAAAGGGGTCGCCAGCGAGAAGGACATCGATACCGCTATGCGCCTCGGCGTGAACTACCCGAGCGGGCCGATCGCCTGGGGCGAGCGCCTGGGCTGGCAGCGCCTGCTGACGCTGCTGGAGAACCTGCAGCGTCATTACGGCGAAGAGCGTTATCGCCCCTGTTCACTGCTGCGCCAGCGCGCGCTTCTGGAGAGTAGCTATGAGTCATAACGCCTGGCATAACGCCCGCGCGATGTACGAACGGGACGCCTGCGCGCAGGCAATGGGAATGGACATTGTCGAGATGGATGAGGGCTACGCGGTGGTGACCATGACCATCACCCCGCAGATGCTGAACGGCCATAAAACCTGCCACGGCGGCCAGCTTTTTTCGCTGGCGGACACCGCTTTTGCCTACGCCTGCAACAGCCAGGGGCTGGCGGCGGTAGCCTCCGGCTGCTCGATTGATTTTCTGCGTCCGGGTTTTGCCGGGGACACGCTCACCGCCACCGCGCGGGTGAAGCATCAGGGCAGGCTGACCGGCGTGTATGACATTGAAATCCAGAACCAACAACAGAAAACCGTCGCCCTTTTTCGCGGAAAATCTCACCGCATCGGCGGCAGCGTGACAGGAGAGGCAGATGCGTGACGCATTTATTTGTGATGGCGTTCGAACCCCGGTGGGGCGCTACGGTGGCGCGCTTGCCGCAGTCCGAACCGACGATCTCGGCGCCGTGCCGCTGCGCGCGCTGCTCGCCCGCTACCCGCAGCTCGATCTGGAGCGGATTGACGACGTGATTTTCGGCTGCGCCAACCAGGCGGGGGAAGATAACCGCAACGTGGCGCGCATGTCTTCCCTGCTGGCCGGGCTGCCGCAGACGGTGTCCGGGACCACCCTTAACCGCTTGTGCGGTTCCGGGCTGGACGCGATTGGTTTTGCCGCCCGCACCATTAAGGCGGGCGACGGCGACCTGCTGATCGCGGGCGGCGTGGAGTCGATGTCCCGCGCGCCGTTTGTGATGGGCAAAGCCACCGCCGCGTTTCAGCGTCAGGCGGAGATCTTCGATACCACCATCGGCTGGCGATTTGTGAATCCGCTCATGCATCAGCAATTCGGAACTGACAGTATGCCGGAAACGGCAGAGAATGTAGCTGAATTGTTAAATATTAGCCGTACCGATCAGGACGCGTTCGCGCTGCGCAGCCAGCAGCGTACCGCGCAGGCGCAGCAGAACGGCATTCTGGCGCAGGAGATTGTGCCGGTGCTGGTGCCGGGCAAAAAAGGGGCAGTCACAGCGTTCAGCGTGGATGAACATCCGCGCGCGGACACCACGCTCGAGCAGCTTGCCGGTCTGAAAACGCCGTTCCGTAATAACGGAGTGGTTACGGCGGGAAATGCCTCCGGCGTCAACGACGGCGCTGCGGCGCTGATCGTCGCCAGCGAGAAGATGGCGCTGGCACAGGGGTTAGTCCCGCGCACGCGGATCGTGGCGATGGCGACGGCGGGCGTGGAGCCACGTCTGATGGGGCTCGGCCCGGTACCGGCCACTCGCAGGGTGCTGGAGCGCGCCGGACTCAGCATTAACGATATGGACGTGATCGAGCTTAACGAAGCTTTCGCCGCGCAGGCGCTGGGCGTGCTGCGTCAGCTGGGCCTGCCGGATGATGCCGCGCACGTCAACCCGAACGGTGGCGCGATTGCGCTGGGCCACCCGCTGGGCATGAGCGGTGCCAGGCTGGCGCTGGCCGCGAGTAACGAACTGCACCGACGCGGCGGGCGCTACGCGCTGTGTACGATGTGCATCGGTGTGGGTCAGGGCATTGCCATGATCCTTGAGCGTGTTTGAGCATAAAACAATGTGAGTACCCTACAATGACAAATACAACAAAGCTTGATCCGATTGAAACGGCCTCCCTTGACGAGTTACAGGCGCTGCAGACCGAACGTCTGAAGTGGACGCTGCATCACGCCTACAGCAACGTGCCGATGTACAAACGCAAGTTTGACGCCGCGGGCGTTCATCCTGACGATTTCAAAGAGCTGGCGGATATCCGTAAGTTCCCGTGCACCACCAAGCAGGACCTGCGGGATAATTATCCGTTCGATACCTTCGCCGTGCCGATGGAGCAGGTGGTGCGCATTCACGCCTCATCCGGCACCACCGGCAAACCGACGGTTGTCGGCTACACCCAGGGTGACATCGACAACTGGGCCAACCTCGTGGCGCGCTCCCTGCGCGCCGCGGGCGGCAGCGCGAAGGACAAAATTCACGTGGCGTATGGCTATGGCCTCTTTACCGGAGGGCTGGGGGCGCACTACGGCGCCGAGCGTTTAGGCGCGACGGTGATCCCGATGTCCGGCGGCCAGACGGAGAAGCAGGCGCAGCTGATCCGCGATTTCCAGCCGGACATGATCATGGTGACGCCATCCTACTGCCTCAACCTGATTGAGGAACTGGAGCGTCAGATGGGCGGCGATGCCAGCACCTGTTCCCTGCGCGTGGGCGTCTTCGGCGCCGAGCCGTGGACGCAGGCCATGCGTCGCGAAATTGAAAAACGCTTAGGCATTACCGCCCTGGACATCTATGGCCTCTCCGAAGTGATGGGGCCAGGCGTGGCGATGGAGTGTATCGAAACCGTCGACGGCCCGACCATCTGGGAAGATCATTTCTACCCGGAGATTGTCAACCCGAACGACGGCACGCCGCTGGATGACGGTCAGCAGGGCGAACTTCTGTTCACCACGCTGACCAAAGAGGCGCTGCCGGTGATCCGCTACCGCACCCGCGACCTGACGCGTCTGCTCCCGGCAACCGCGCGCAGCATGCGCCGTATGGATCGCATCAGCGGCCGCAGCGACGATATGCTGATCATTCGCGGCGTCAACGTCTTCCCGTCGCAGCTGGAAGAGGAGATTGTGAAGTTCGAACATCTTTCGCCGCACTACCAGCTGGAGGTGAACCGTCGCGGGCATCTTGATTCACTTTCCGTGAAGGTGGAGCTGAAAGAGAGCAGCCTCACGCTGACGCACGAGCAGCGTTGCCAGGTGTGTCACCAGCTGCGCCACCGCATTAAGTCAATGGTGGGGATTTCCACCGACGTGACGATCGTGAACTGCGGCAGCATCCCGCGCTCAGAGGGGAAAGCCTGCCGGGTGTTTGACCTGCGTAAAGCGGCGGCCAACGGTTAAGTTTTCCCACACCCCGGCCCTCTCCCTTTGGGAGAGGGTTAGGGTGTGGGTCCTATGCTATGATTCATCCAGGACAAAAATAACAACAGAATGAATCACATGAATAAACTCGACGCCTTTATCCAGCACGCGGTCAGTTCCGTTCCCGTCAGCGGGACCTCGCTTATCTCCTCGTTATACGGTGACGCGCTTTCCCATCGCGGCGGAGAGATTTGGCTCGGCAGCCTGGCCGCGTTACTGGAAGGGATGGGATTTGGAGAGCGCTTTGTACGCACCGCGCTGTTTCGCCTTAACAAAGAGGGCTGGCTGGATGTTTCCCGCCTCGGGCGACGCAGCTTTTACCGCCTGAGCGATAAGGGGCTGCGCCTGACGCGCCGTGCGGAGAATAAGATCTACCGTGCGGAACTGCCCGCCTGGGACGGAAAATGGCTATTGCTGCTCTCAGAAGGGCTGGACAAAACCACCCTCGCCGACGTCAAAAAACAGCTGATCTGGCAGGGGTTTGGCACGCTGGCCCCGAGCCTGATGGCCTCGCCGTCGCAGCATCTGGCAGACGTGCAGTCTCTGCTTCACGATGCCGGGGTGGCGGAAAACGTGATTTTCTTTGAAGCCCACTCGCCGCTGGCGCTCTCCCGCGCCGCGCTGCGTTCACGCGTAGAAGAGTGCTGGCAGTTAACCGAGCAAAACGCGATGTACGAGTCGTTTATCAACTCGTTCCGGCCGCTGCTCCCGCTGCTGAAAGAGGCCGCGCCGGAGGATCTGACGCCGGAACGCTGCTTCCAGATCCAGCTGCTGCTGATTCATTTTTATCGTCGCGTGGTGCTGAAAGACCCGCTGCTGCCGGAAGAGTTGCTGCCCGCGCACTGGGCGGGACAAAGCGCCCGACAGCTCTGCATTAATATCTATCAGCGTGTCGCGCCGGGGGCGCTGGCGTTTGTCAGCGAGAAGGGCGAAACCTCCGTGGGCGAACTGCCCGTGCCCGGCACGCTCTACTATCAACGCTTTGGTGGTCTTACAAGCGCATAAGGAGTGAAGATGCCTGTTTATCAAATTGATGGTCTGACGCCGGTGGTACCTGACGAGAGCTACGTTCACCCAACGGCGGTGCTGATTGGCGACGTGATTCTGGGCAAAGGCGTCTATGTTGGTCCTAACGCCAGCCTGCGCGGTGATTTTGGCCGTATCGTGGTGAAAGACGGGGCCAACATTCAGGATAACTGCGTGATGCACGGTTTCCCGGAGCAGGACACGGTGGTGGAAGAGGATGGGCATATCGGCCACAGCGCCATTCTTCACGGCTGCGTGATCCGCCGCAATGCGCTGGTGGGCATGAACGCGGTGGTGATGGACGGGGCGGTCATCGGCGAAAACAGCATCGTCGGCGCGGCGGCGTTCGTGAAGGCGAAAGCGGAGATGCCCGCCAACCATTTGATTATCGGCAGCCCGGCCAAAGCGATTCGCGCCCTGAGCGAGCAGGAGCTGGCATGGAAGCAGCAGGGGACGCGGGAATATCAGGTTTTGGTGGAACGCTGCAAGCTCACTATGCACCAGGTCGAGCCGCTGCGCGAGGTTGAGCCTGAACGGAAACGGCTGACGTTTGATGAGAATTTACGGCCGAAGTCGTCGGTGTAGGACGGGAAGTTCGCGCCACGGCACTAACGGGAAGATGTTACCCCGCCTCGCCATGCTATAAATCCTCCGACACAGACTCATCACGATAAAGGACGCAGAGTTATGCTGAGAGGAAAACGCGCTGTTATCACGGGTGGCGGTGGGGGAGTTGGTCAGGCGCTGTGCGTCTGGCTGGCGCGAGAGGGCGTTGACGTGGATTTTAGTGCCCGTCGGGTGGAGGATATAGAAACAACCTGCGCCCTCATCGCGGCTGAAGGGGGTGTGGCAAGAGGGTATCTCTGCGATTTAGCCCAGCCGGAATCCGTTTCTCAGTTCTCTTCGCAGGTCTTACATGCAGACAGGCCAATCGATATTTTACTACTGAATGCTGCTCAGTGGCTGTCAGGGACTATAGACGAACAATCGAGCACAGAAATCGTCAATACCGTCAGTTCAGGCCTGACAGGTTCAATCCTGCTCACCCAGGCGCTGCTTCCTGGATTGCGACGCTCAGAGAGCGCTGACATCATTGCGATTATTTCCGCATGCGGTATTCCGAATTTTACAGATTCCATTGCCCATCCCGCTTTTTTTGCCAGCAAACATGGAATGAGCGGCTTTATCACCAAACTGTCAAAACAATTGTCCCGGGAAAATATAAGGGTGACCGGCTTGTATCCACCCGATTTTGAACTTACCGGGTTAGACGCGCTTGTCGACGATCGCTCACGAATGGGGGAGCGCTTAATGAATGGACGATCTGTCTGGGAAACGGTGCGTTTTGTGCTGACTCAGCCCCGTAGCTGCCATATTGGTACCGTCTACTTTCAGGGGCCCACTCGCGAAGATCTGGAATGTCAGTCCTGAACCTCGTATTTTTGTATCCACCTCTCGATTTAGCAGAACAGGTACCACACAGATGACGCGCTTTTACGAATTTACCGCTACCAGCCTTGATGGCCGACCGATCTCTATGGCCGACTATGCGGGTAGGGTGGTTCTGGTTGTTAATACGGCCAGCCAGTGCGGCTTTACGCCCCAGTATGCGGGTCTTGAAGCGCTGTACAAAAAATACGCCGATCAAGGGCTGGTGGTGCTTGGCTTCCCCTGCAACCAGTTCGGTAAGCAGGAGCCTGGCGGAGCCGACGACATCTCAAAGACCTGTTACATTAACTACGGCGTCAGCTTTCCCATGTTCGAGAAAGTCGAGGTCAACGGCGCCGCAGCACATCCGATTTTTCGTTATCTGAAAGACGAATTGCCCGGCGTGCTGGGTGGGCGGATTAAGTGGAACTTTACTAAATTTCTGATCGGGCGTGACGGTAAATCCCTCAAGCGCTTTGCACCAATGACTACGCCCGAGAAAATGGAGGGGACAATTGTTGCGGCACTGGGAAGGTGAGTGTTTTTGTCGCCAGAGCCATCCGTTTGTTGGGATATGCTGCTGTCATGACCTCAGCTTGTAAAGTAGTATGAATACTTCTGCATTATACACTCGGAATACTCCATGACATTACAAGCGACTTATCTTGAACAGGCCACGCCCGGCGATGAAACGGAAGGTGTTTCGATAATAGACGTCAATCCTTTTGGCTCTAAGGGAGAAAAAGATCGGCGGTTGCTAATGAGTAACGACGGCGAGCCCCTTCTGATTTTACAGTTATATATACGTGCAGATGAGGATGGCTGGCTTATTTCCAGCGCCTTTTCTGAGTTTCTTCTGAATGAATCTCACGTGGCTATTATTTGTGGCGACCATTTTCATGTTTTTGACATGGCCACACACATGTTCAAAAGCCATCCACTAGATGATTACGTTGGACATATTTATTCAGTTCCTGACATCCATGCAGACAAGCTACATGACCGGGTTCTGGTCGCCACTTACTGCCACGTTTTCCTGGTGGATATTGCTGCGGGCGTTATCTGGAAATCCAGGCAGTGTGCCATTGATGGTGTAATCATAACATCAATAGAGAATGATACAGTGCTTGGACAGGGAGAGTGGGACCCGCCAGGAGGCTGGGAACCTTTTAAGCTTGACCTTAAAACGGGTATCCTGATTTGAAGAAGTAATTATCCCACAGTAATTGGCAGAAGCAGATTTTGCTAACATTGTAACATCTTAATTGTGGATGAATTTCTCTCAATGCTTAAAAATATCAATTGCGAGCAAGTGCTGATATTTTTTCAATAGATTTAATTGATTGGCTGTCAAGATTATGTTTATCCAACTGACTCAAATAGGCGCTAATCCGCTTCAAAATCGCCATTATCGAAGGGGGCTGTGCTTCAGTCAGCATCGAAATATCGTAAAGAAGTTGCCCGTCATAATCTCCAGCTAAAGGATCTTCGTATAAAAAAGCCTCAGCTCTTGGTAAAACATACTCCAAAAAGACATCTTGTCTGATTGATCTGGATATGTCAAAAATACTGAGCTCATCGATTGGTATATCCATAATAGAATAAAACCACTCATCCAAAGATGAACGATTAGTAGGTTTATAGTCAATGTGGTGGGCTTTTAAAATAGCACCGAACGTCGTCATTAACAGTCTCTTTTTGTAGTGTATATGGATGAGCATATAATACTCATCACATACGTTCAATTCGAAAACTAAAGATCCGATTCTTGCTCACCGCTGACCTTTAGCTCAGTTAGCATGTCCGCTCAGTGCCAGTGACGTACATTGGTTTTTTTCTGAACACCGCAGAATGATTCTTTTATTTAAATGATGTAGAGTAAGTACACTCACATTGATTGTCTTAACCATTCACTATGCGTGAGAGAGAAAAGCAGGCTCGGCGGCGCGTCTTTCACATCATAAATCTCTTTTATGTATTTCAACCCAGCTTTTTGAAGAACTTTCTGCGATGCCACGTGGTTACCTCTAACTACGGCAGAGATCTCGGTCAGCTTTAACTCACAAAAACCATATCTGACAGAGTTTTTCGAGAACTCTGTCGCCAGACCTTTTCCCCATGCCTCTGTGGCGAAACGATATCCTAAGTTATTAATTATTATATCAGCATAACTGCTGATACTCAGACCGCCAAAACCAATGATTCTATCAGGGCTATCCTTCAAAGAGATTGCCCAGTTTCCGAAACCGTGAGTTTCCCAGTGGTTGACCCAACGAACTAAAACATTTTTTGCATGCTGTATGTCAGGATACGGCCCAGCTGGGTTAAAGGTGTTCGTAGCCGGATCACCATAAATTCTGAAAAGATCATCGAGATCAGATTTAGTTACGGGACGAAGATACAGTCGAGGAGAGTGAAGTTGCAAAACAATTTCCTTAATTAAGAGTTCATCAGCATAGTTTGATAACTGTTTTTATAGTAAGTAAAAGTAGGTTCGTAACACCTCACACACCATTTACTATGCAGGGCTGTTGGAAATAATTCGATTCTGGGTTATAGATTCGAATATCGCTTGTCCGCTCTTCGCTAAAAGCGGACCATACCGTAAAACTTTATTAGTGAAGTGACTCTTTTTCTCCTGAGAGCGTATCTGCATCAGGTGAATAATTCCGGTAAACGCATGCCAGTTTATGCCCGTCAGGATCGCGCAGATAGGCAATATAAAAATCGGGGCCGTAGGCGGTTCGTGTACCGGGCACGCCTTCATCCTTTCCTCCCGCAAGAAGGCCTGCTGCATGGAAGCGTCTGACAATTTCCGCGTTATCGGCTCTGAATGCGAACATTGTCCCGTTTCCCGCCGTCGCGGGTTGCTGGTCAAAAGGAGGACAAATGCAGAAGCTAAATTCGTCATCCGGATGATTTTCGTTTCCCCACATTGCCCAGCTATCAGTCCAGGCGGGCAGACGTGAATAGCCCAGCACGTTAAAAATAGCGTCATAAAAGTTCACGGCGCGCTGAAAGTCATTTGTCCCTATCGTGATATAAGCCAGCACCTTATAACATCCTCTATCCACGCAGCCACGGCGTAATCGTCAGACCGGTCAGCAAACCTTCCGGGCTGAGCAGGCGAGTGACTGTCTGCCCCCACGGTTCTGTGCGGTTGGCGATCAACAACCGATAGCCTTTTTCACTCAAAACACGGGTAGCGGAATCGAGATCCTGCACCTCGTATTCAATCCATCCCTGCGGTATCGGATGCTCCACGGGCCACTGCGCTTCACCAAAACAGGACGTTGCCGCCTGTGACAGCGGCCAGACGGCAAAATGCTTCACGCCCGGTAAGCGTCCCTCTTCAGTGAGCAGATAATCGGCATTGCCCACCATCGGCTTCAGCGGTAGTCCGAGAGTCTGGATATAAAACGCGGTGCTGGACGCTGTATCCTGTGAAATGGGCCCGAACCCGGCGACGAACATGACATCAATTCCCGGTAACGTCTGCGACATATCCACTCCTTAATAGCCTGAAATGATGGAATTTAGCGTAGAGCCGTCTGAAATACGACTCTCAATTCTGGTATCGCATTCACCGCGCCTGCACGTTCACGGTGGGTTTGAAAGTGAACGCGATAACGATCAACAGCACGACTCCTGCACTCATCACCAGCCATGCGCTGGTCAGCGAGACCGAACTGTCGCGAACGATCCCTGCAACTAGCGGCATGAGCGCGGCGATCATATATCCTCCTCCCTGAACTTTAGACAGTAACTTCCCGGCCTGCGCGGGCGTTCGCGCATGATCGAACGTGACGATAAGCGACAGCGGGAAGAGGGCGCCGATACCGATGCCAAGCAGCAAGGTTGATAAGACCGGCGTGGTGCCCGGCGCAAAGACCAGACACAGTAATCCCGCCAGCAGCAGTAACAGTACTGTTATCAGCGGAACACGGCGGTCGGGGAATTTACCGATCAGCGCGGAGACGGCAAACCCGGCGGCCACCTCGGTTAAGGTCAGCCAGGCCAGCATATAGCCGCTGCTGCGTGCGGACCATCCAGCCTGAATATAGAGCGGGGGCAGCCAGGCTAAGACCAGCGTGTAGGCACCCGTCCCCACGCCAAAAAAGAGCAGAAGTAATCCAGTCCGGGAGGAAGAGAGCTTAACGGATTCATGTGCTGCTTGTTCCCCTTGAGGCTGCTTAACCAGGGGTAACCACAGCATCAGCGCCAGCAGCGCAAGCACGCCTGCCATAGCCAGCGCGGGCTTGAGCGTGAGCCATGAAAACAGCGGCTCGGCGCTGGCGGCGGCGACTGCCGCACCGGCCATAATGCCCGTGCTGAATAGCGACATGATCGTGCTGGCCGTTTGCGTATACGCCTTTTTTATCAGGGCAGGCATTAACGCCTGGATCGTGCCGATGCTGGCCCCGCCCAGTAACGCGGTGCCCATCAAACCCGTCAGCGAGGTGCTAAAACCGCGTAATGAACAGGCTACCAGCAGGATGAACAGCCCGAGCATTATTCCCCTGACGGCACCGATCCTGGCTAAAAGCCTGGGGCCACACAGGGCAGCCAGTCCCATCATCGCCACCGGCAGGGTAGTCAGCAGGCTGAATTGCGTCGCGGTCAGCCCCGCTTCGCGCTGCAGCACGGTGAAAAGAGGGCCGACCGAGGCCAGAATGGGGCGCAGGTTCAGCCCGACGATAAAAGCGATAACGGCGAAGAGTAACGGTGATGTACGTTTCAACATGGCATCCTTTTCGGTTGTGAATGGCCCAGGCAAATTGCCGCGAGCATTTATCTTAACGTTAAGATAAAATCTGTTTTTGTGTAAGATGTACCGCACAACTCGATAAATTGCCACGCCATCCGGGGTGAAAATGAAAGACCATGTAGACTTCGTTGTCGGCCAGTGGAGCAGCGCCATGCCCGAGCTGGACGCCTCGTCGATGAAAATTTTTGGCCGAATGCTCAGGCTGATGAAGCACCTGGGAAAAGAACGCGCGCAGGCCATGGCGCCGTTTGGCTTTCGCGAGGGCGAGTTTGACGTCCTCGCCACGCTGCGCCGCGCCGGGGAGCCGTACTGCCTTTCGCCCACGCAGCTGTATACATCCCTGTTGATCACTTCAGGGGCGATGACGAACCGGCTCAACCATCTTGAACAGCAAGGCCTTATCAGGCGGATTGCCGATCCTGATGACAAGCGCAGCTCGCTCGTCAGCCTGACGCCGCACGGGCAGGCTCGTATCGAACAGGCGCTGCTCGTGCACACGGAAACGCAAAATGCGCTGCTGAGAAACCTCTCTGAGGCGCAGCGCGCGCAGCTTGAGTCTCTGCTCAGGGGGCTGCTGCTGACGTTTCCGGCTGAGGAATGGGGTGAAACGTCACCGAGTGCCGATAATACAAAAACTGCATGATTACACCTGACAAAAAGGGAATGTATGTCTTTACCGCCACTGTATGCGCTGCGCGCGTTCGAAGTTGCCGCAAGGCTGAACTCCTTCAGCAAAGCGGCTGAAACACTCCATATCACGCCGGGGGCGGTCAGCAGGCATGTCCAGACGCTGGAAATGTGGTTCGATTGCGAATTGTTTAAACGACAGGGGCCGAGAGTGGAGGTCAGCGACGCCGGGCGCATTCTGGCCGGGCAGCTTAGCGAAAGTTTCTCGACTATTGAGTGGGCCTGTCGCGCATTCAAAAGCGAAAACCACCTTCTGCGCCTCAAAGCGCCCAGCTCGCTGACGATGCGATGGCTTCTGGATGTGCTTAAATCCTTCCGCGAGAACCACGCGAAGCCGAAAATCGAAATTGCCAGCGTCTGGATGGACTTCGACACGGTTGATTTCAGTCGAGAACCTTATGATTGTGCGATCCTCCTCGGTAACGGTTATTTCGGCGAGTCAACTGAGAGTCGACTGCTGTTCAGCGAATGGCTTATTCCGGTTTGTACGCCGTCTTTACTGGAGCCTGCCCGGCATCAGCTTCCAGAATGCGATCTTATTCATCCGTCACCGGACAGACGGGACTGGAAGCGCTGGCTGAAAAGGACGAGCCTATTTCCCGGCCTCGACATGAGCGGTGGGATCGTGTTCGACACCCTGGAGCAGGCAAGCCTTGCGGCCATGCACGGACACGGCGTGGCGATGGCCGATCTCCGGCTCACGCTCGACGCGTTGAAAAGCGGCCTGCTCGGGCTGCCCTTCAGGGAGGCGATAGCAACAGGGGACGGTTACTACCTTGTCTGGCCCAAAAATTCGCTCAGAGGACAGAGTATTGAACGGCTGCTGGCGTGGCTTAACCTTAACGCGCCGGTGGTGCCTTCTTTGGATATCGTCTGTCTTGATTACAATGAAAAGCGGGTTTAATAAATAGCGGAATATTTATTATGGGGTATCCCGCATATTGAACATATTTATGCGTAGGGAATATTCGCCATCTTTTTATATCTTTCCGGCAGGGCGCTGTTCAGGTTAAATAATTTATCGAGAATATAAAGCGCAGGCGTCCCTTTTGCACGTTCAGCATCGATCAGCGCAGTGCGTAACAGATTGGCTGCCGAGGTCATGGCACGGAAATACTCCTCGGATTCACGCGTCTGAGCTTCGCCTGACGCGGCGTAATGCACCTTTGGCCACTGCGCAAAGTCAAGCAGCGGAAGGATCCCATCCTCTTTTGGTAAATGCGCTGAGAGCAACTCTTTGGCGTTGCCCGGATTGCTTTGGGCGAAAGAGAGGAGGTGCAGTCGGTGGATGAAAGGTGAAAGCGCTTCTGAGCTTTCTTTTTCTGTTGAAAGTAACGTTATCAACTCATGCACATTTGCTTGGGCGCTAAATTTATGAGGCGAGATAATGTTCATTACATGGAATAAAACATCGAGTGTCATAGGTGCTCCATACAGGCTTGGTATTATTTATTTTTTCTATCCCAGGGATGAATGGATGGTATTTCAGGGGCGTCACTTTTGAAAAACGATAAATAGTGGGAATCAATGTGAGTTTTACTCAACATAGGGTTTAATATCCTATGCGTTTCTTAGAGCCTGATGATTACCTTACAATGAGTGGTAAAACTTCTACGCAGAAAGAGTCTGCAAAGCGAGCAAACATGAAATTCGAGAGTGCATCAGTTTTAGAAGAACTCCGGACCAAACTAAGACCCGCATCGGTCGCGCAGGTAGGTGGGTTCCGGCCGTCTGAAGATCCCATGACATCCTGGTTTCTAAAGGGCGTTTCTCTTGCAGATGAAGGATTACCCACCTGGAAGGGCAAGCCGATGTTTCCGCTTCTTCAGATTCGGGTCGACGAGCTTCCTGTTATTCCCGACCAGTTAAAGGGGATAGCCCTTCTGGTGTTATTCCACAATTTGGAAAAACATCCCTTTGACGAACCGCACGGTGAAGGATGGTTAATCCGCGAGTATGCCACCCTTGAAGGGCTTCAGTTATTGCCTGAATTGGACACGCCGTATCGCGCGTTTCCTGTTCAATGGCTGAGTGTCATTGACGATGCACCTGGATGGGAAGATGCCTGGGACATTATTGATCTCTCTTGCGTAAATGATGATGAGCAGGCCTGTGATAGTTTTTTTGAGGACTTTAATCGCTACAGGGGAACCAAGGTCGGGGGATTTCCGGCTGAGATACAACACGGTGTGGGAATCGACGATTTTGTTTTTCAGGTTGGGTCGGAAGAAAAAGTAAACTGGATGTGGGCGGATAATGGTATCGGTTACTTTCACCGGTCATCAGAAGGGGGATGGCGATTTTCATGTCAGTTCTACTGATGATCCTCCTGCCGGGGGATATGAAAGCTTATCCATGCAGCGATTTGTTTCACAAATGCCATCGCCCATCAACCGTTCAGGATGGTATAACGTCTTGCGGCAATCGGGTTGCCGTAAGATGACCCCATTCACAAAGGTGTATATGAAACAAATTACTTTCAGTGACCTGCAGCAACAAAGCGAGCAGGCTGCAAATTCTCCTCGCTTACGCGCCCATCGCAATTTACACCCTGAGCTGAGCGACCCGGTGCAGCGCCTGGCCATCGCGATGGAACCCGGTACCTATGTTCGTCCCCATCGCCACCCGCACACGTTTGAACTGCTGACGGCGCTGAGCGGTCGCTTTCTGGTGTTGAATTTTGATGACAGCGGTAACGTGACCCAGCGCGTGGTGTTAGGTGAAGACTGCAAAGTGCTGGAGATGGATGCCGGTACCTGGCATGCCGTGCTGTCGCTGGATAAAGGCGGCGTTATTTTTGAGGTAAAACACGGTGGCTACCAGCCCGTTCCTGAGCACGATACCGCCCCATGGTCACCGGCTGAGAACGCACCCGGTAGCGCGGAGTTGATGAAATGGTACGCTCAGGCGCAGGTGGGTGACGGTGGTTTTTCCCTGTAATTGTGCACTCATGTCCCCGGCGCGCAAAGGCGCACCGGGGAAGAGAGAGACGAACCCGCCAGCTCAACTCGCCCTATTAAAATGCCAGTCGCGGGCAGTCGACAGCGTCACGAACGGACCTGCCAGGGTGCTGTTGTGATGGGTAATAATGTCGCTGGCGGATAAATAGTCATTATCCATTGTGGTATGCGCATCAGAAATCAATACCGTCCTGAAACCCAGCTCCGGTGCGGCCCGACAGGTCGTATCAACGCAAAACTCAGTTTTCATCCCGGCAATGACCAGCTGTTTGACACCTCGCTGATTAAGTTCTCGTAGCAATACCGTATCCCTAAAACAGCTGGGATAGCGCTTGGTGAAAACAACATCCTGCTCCTTCACGCCCAGCTCGGGTATCAGCTGTGTTAACGGACCCTTCTCTGAGAGCGGGGAGTCGTCTGGTCCAATATGGCGGGCAAAAAAGAGGGGCACCTGCGCGCGTCGCGCGTGGGTGATTAACAAACGGATATTTTCCAGAACGGCATCGGCGGAACAGGGGGAAACCGGGCACCGGAAGAGGCCCTGCTGCATGTCGATAACCAGGAGTGCATTGTCAGACGAAACCATTTTATTTCTCCATTCAGAGGGTGGTGAACGGAGAGATATTTCCCCGTCCAGAGTGGCGGGGATTGAGGTTCTGTTTGTCAGTCGTTTGCTACAGATACACTCACGCCGCCGAAGGTTCCGGTGGTGGTGAGCGTGGTTGTTGGCTGAACTGACTGATACATGCAATGACCTTTGTTTATTTCGCTGTTAGCGTAACTATCGCGTACAGTTATAGCGCTGGTGAGAGATTCTCTTCAATACACCAACTTCAGTAGGTGCAACGTTAGCGTTGCGCCGGGATGATATTATTGAATACTGCCGAGCCCTTTCAGGAAATCCTCAACCTGCTCAGGCGTCGCCGTATCTGCCTGGTAAAGGATATCGAGCTTAACGTTCTTCAACCCGCAGAAGCCAAATACGCCTTCGATAATCTGCGTCTGAATCGCCGTCGAATAGCCGTGTTTATCAAATCCGGTGAGATCGCTGCCGCCAGTGGCAATCAGGCGGACGGGAACATCCCGTAAGTTGCCCACAATCCGTCCGTCGTCGGCCACCTTATACGCCCAGTTCAGGGTTAATACGCGATCGAACCAGCCTTTCAACAGCGCGGGGACCGACCACCAGTACACGGGGAAGACAAACACCAGCATATCCGCTCGCTCGACGCGCTGCTGCTCGCGCAGAATATCGTCGGGAAGGGCGCTCGGATCGCCGTGATACAAATCAAGGTCGGCGCGAGACATGGCCGGATTAAACCCTTCAGCATGCAGATCGGCGATTTCAACCTGCGTACCTTGCTCGCGTAATTTTCCGGCAATATGGGTTGCCAGCGAATGGGATAATGAATTGTCGACAGGGTGAGCCGTCACGATCAGTGCGTTATTAATGGCTGGTATAGCAGACATAGCGACCTCAGAATGGGGGAGAAGTGATACCTATATTACTATTGGTAACTTAGGTGTCAATCCGCCCCCGACGATCATTTTGTGCTATTCGCGTAGGTCTCCAGCACGCCGGTCATGGCGCCGCTGAGCATATCTTCCGCAACATTTCTGGCGAGTACGCCGTTGCCCGCCGCGGTGCTGAGCGCGTCCGCCGCGCCAATGATGGCCGTCAGTACCGCTTCCCCCTGAACGCCTTTTAAGACGATAAAAGGGGAAAGCGCGGTACGCAGGCAGTCGGCACATTCGGCCACGCATGCCTCACGAAACGTCTGCAACGCGTGGGAACCGGACAGCGCAGCCGCGATTGGCCCGGTTTCAGGCCCGGCAGTAATGGCGCAGTCGATATAGGCGGCACTGAAAAAGCGGATCGTCTTTTCCAGCGTTTTGCTGTCGACCGCCAGCGTCTCACGGAATTTCGCCAGCTGCCGATCGCTATAATCCTGGTACAGCGCCATCAGCAACCCTTCACGATCGCCAAAGTGGTCATAGGGGATAGGCTTGGTCACGTTGGCCCGCTCGGCCAGGTAGCCAAGCGTCAATGCCTCCGTGCCTTGCTGGCGAACGATTCCGCGCGCAACCTCGAGCAGCTGCACGCGGCGGTCCTCTTTTCTTAAGCGCTTAACAACCATACTTTCCTCAAAACTGTTATCTACTCATGGTAGTTTACACGCTTTCTGCGGGGCGCTGCACGCGTTGTTCCACAGGGCGGATCCGGAACCATATCGCATACATCGCGGGCAGGAAGACGAGCGTGATGATCGTCCCGCCCAACGTCCCGCCGATCAGCGTCCAGGCCAGCGTGCCCCAGAACACCGAATGCGTCAGGGGAATGAACGCCAGCACGGCGGCCATGGCGGTCAGCAGGACCGGGCGTGCGCGCTGGACCGTCGCTTCAACCACCGCCTGGAACGGCTCGAGACCGTCCTTCTGGTTATGATCGATTTGACCGATCAGGATCAGCGTATTGCGCATTAGAATGCCGGAAAGGGCGATCAAACCGACCAGCGCGTTGATGCCAAACGGCTGATTGAAAATCAACAGTACAGGCACCACGCCAATCAGCCCCAGCGGAGCGGTTAAGAACACCATCACCATCGCTGAGATTGAGCGCACCTGCAAAATGATGATCAGCAGCGTCAGGGCAATCATGATCGGGAACAGCGGCAACATGGCCTGCGTGGCTTTGCCCGATTCCTCAATCGAACCCGCCATGTCGATACGGTATCCGGCCGGCAGCGCATTAACAATCGGCTGGAGCTGCTTCATGATGGCGACCGACACATCCGGTGGCTGAAGATTGTTAGCGATATCCCCCCGCACGGTTATCGTCGGGGTGCGATCGCGACGACGCAGGATCGGATCTTCCATACCAATCTCAATCTTGCCGATTTGAGACAGCGGAACGCGCTGTCCCGCATTGCCGACAAGGGTAAAGCCCTCGATTTTTGCCGGGTCAAGACGGATATCTCCCGCCGCGCGGCCAATCACCTCTACCGAGCGAATATCTTCCCGCACGGAGGTGACGGGCACACCTGAGAGCAGGAACTGAAGCTGCTCGGCAACAGCACTGGAGGTTAAGCCGGTCGCCTGCAGGCGGTTTTGATCGAGGGTGAAATGCAATACGGGAACGCGTGACCCCCAGTCGGTGTTGACGGTTCTCATCATCGGGCTTGCCTGGAGCACGGTTTTCACCTTATCAGCGATGTCATGCACCTGTTCGACATCCGGACCCGTCACGCGCCAGGCAACCGGGAAGGGTGAGTAAGGGCCAAACACCAGCTGGGTCACCCGCACGCGCGCTTCAGGCGCAAGGCCGTTGGCGACCGCTTCTCTCAGCCGGAGCTTGAGCGCCTCGCGTGACGTCTCGCTGTCCGTCAGGATCACGATTTTCGCAAAAGACGGATCGGGCAGTTCAGGCGCCATCGCCAGATAAAAGCGGGGCGAACCCTGACCAATATAAGCAGTAACAATTCTGGCTTCAGGCTGCTGACCCAGCCACGCTTCTATTTTTGCCGTTGCGGCGCTGGTTTGCGCTATCGAGGTGCCGTAGGGCATCTGCACTTCAACCAGCACTTCCGGGCGATCGGAGGTCGGGAAAAATTGTTTTTTTACCAGCCCCATGCCGAGCACGGCCAGGATGAATATGGCGACCACAGCGCCGGCCACCCGCCATTTCCTGGCGATAACGCGGCCAAGCAGCTGGCGAAAACGGTTATAGCGAGGCGTGTTATAGATGGCGGCATGACCTCCTTCTACTTTGGGGATCGCAGGCAGGATCTTCACTCCAAGATAGGGCGTGAACACCACCGCGACAAACCACGATGCAATCAGGGCGAGGCCGACAATCCAGAACATATTGCTGGTGTATTCTCCGGCGGTCGACTGGGCAAAACCATTCGGCATAAAGCCAATGGCCGTCACCAGGGTTCCGGCCAGCATGGGCGCGGCGGTATGGCTCCAGGCGAAGGCCGAGGCTTTGATTCTGTCGTAACCTTCCTCCATTTTTACCACCATCATTTCGATAGCGATAATCGCATCGTCAACCAGCAGGCCGAGGGCGAGGATCAGGGAGCCCAATGTCACGCGGTCAAAGTTTATTCCCGCGGCTTCCATCACCACGAAGACGACCGCCAGCGTCAGCGGGACCGCCGCCGCAACCACCACCCCCACGCGCCAGCCCATGCTGACAAAACACACCACCATGACCACAAGCAGGGCGACGAAGAATTTGATCATAAACTCATCGACCGACGAGCGAATATTCACGGACTGGTCGGTGACTTTGGTCAGGGACATGCCAAGCGGCAGGCTATCATTGATTTTTGCCGTTTCCGCATCCAGCGCTTTACCCAGCGCCAGACCGTTCCAGCCTTCGCGCATCACGATGCCCAGCAGAAGGGCGGGTTCATGCTGATTACGTATCAGCATCGTCGGGGGATCTTCGTAGCCTCGCTCAACCGTTGCCACGTCGGACAGCTTGAGCGTTTTGCCCTGAGCAACAAAAGGCGTATCGCGGATTTTCTGCAGTTCATCGAACGCGCCGTCCAGGCGGATAAAAATTTGCGCGCCTCGGGTCTCAATGGAACCCGCCGCGGTCAACGCGTTCTGGCTGTTGAGCGCATTGAAAATATCCTGGGGTGAGAGCCCTATCGTCGCCAGACGGTCATGGGAGAAGGAGATATAAATCCGCTCGGCCTGTTCGCCGATAATGTTCACTTTTTTCACGCCGGGAACGTGCAGAAGCTGCTGGCGCAGGCCTTCGGCATCACGTACCAGCTGCCGCTGCGGTTCGCCTTTCGCTTTCAGGGCAAAGAGGGCAAAGGTGACATCCGAGAATTCGTCATTGATCATCGGGCCGATGACGCCCGCCGGAAGACGTTGAGATTCATCTCCAAGCTTCTTACGCGCCTGATAGAACTCCTCCTGCACTTCGGCGGGCGGGGTCTTGTCCTGCAATGACAACGTGATAAACGCCATGCCGGGACGGGTATAGGTTTCGGTACGGTCGTACCACTTGAGCTCCTGCAGGCGCTTTTCCAGCGGTTCGGCGACCTGATCCTGGATCTCCTGCGCGGTGGCGCCAGGCCAGACGGTTATCACCGTCATTTGCTTTACCGTGAAGGGTGGGTCTTCCGCGCGTCCGAGCCCAAAGAAGGCGTAAATTCCGGCAATGGTGACCAGAACGATCAGAAACAGCGTGATGGAACGTTCGCGGACGGCCAGCGCTGACAGGTTGAAGCGGCTTCCGCTCATGGCGTGTTCTCCGTCAGGGCGGCATTGCGTTGTTTAGCAAGCCTGACGACCTCACCTTCGTGCAGAAGATGGGCGCCTAACGCAACAATTTTCTCACCGGGCTTCACGCCGCCCGTAACCTGCACCGCGTCTTCACCCACGCTCAGCACCTTGACGGGCGTCCATGCGACTTTTGCCGGCTGGGCGGAAATACGCCAGACGCCGGGACCTTTTCCTGCATCATAGAGTGAAGCCAGCGGAACCTGCATGACCTGACCTTCCGCTTTATTGTCCTGAATGTTCAGCGTGACGGTCGCCCCCAGCGGCGCGTTTGCCAGCAGGCCATCCAGCACGTAGCGGGCTTCATACGTGCGGGTCGCGGCATCGGCAGAGTCAGACAGCAGGCGCAGCGTTGCGGTGACCGGGTTTTCTTCTTTGCCATAAAGGGTGGCCTGCGCCTCGCTGCCGACGGCAGGGCGCAGCGTTTCCGGAAGCTGCACGAGCGCTTCGCGTTGTCCCGCTCTGGCGAGCCTGATCACCACCTGTCCGGCACTGACGACCTGACCCGGCTCGGCGAGCGTCTCCATGACCACGCCGTCTGAATCCGCCAGCAGTACGGCATAGCCCGTGGCGTTTTGCGCCACGTTGGCCTGTGCCCGGGCGGCGCTGAGATCGGCTCTGGCCGTATCGGCCGCCGCCTTGATCTGGTCATACTCCGAGGCAGATACGGCGCCGGATGCCACAAGGCCGCGATAGCGCGCTTCATCGCTGGAGGCTTTTCGCGCACGCGCCTGGGCAGCATCCACCGCACGCTGCTGCGCCTGAGCCTGTAATTTCAGGTCAACGGGATCCAGGCGCAGTAAGGGCTGCCCCTGTTTGACGGTCTGCCCCGTATCAACCAGTCGCTCAAGGATTTTTCCCTGAACTCTGAAACCCAAATCGCTTTGCGTTCTCGCGACCACAACGCCCGTGAAGGCGCGGGCGGTATTGTTCGCAAGCTCGACGGAAGCGGATCTGACGAGCGGTGGCTTTGTGCGCGGATCGTCACTCGCGGAAATATCGCCGCATGCCACCAGGGCAAACGGCAGGAGACAAACGGCAACGCGGGCTGAAGTGAGCCTGAGCATGGGAAACCTTTTTGACGTAACAGGACGGTATCCGCATTCTCTGACTAGTGACCAAAAATGTCAATGGTCACAATTTAGGGGGCCAGGCTTCTTAAAATCAGTGAAGAGAGAAGCACCGCCGCGGTGGGGGCCATTTCGAGGTTGTACTGTAGCTGGATGGGATTGATAAAAGGACACATCACCATGTGGATAGCCTGTGTGACCTCGTCCAGCGGCGTTTTTCTCTCAAACTCTCCGGCCTGCCTGCCTTCGATAATGATGCTCTCAATCAGCTTCATCAGGCTTTCTGCATACCGTTCTGTCGACGGCCACTGCTCGCGTGCGGCGACGGCGGCAATGTCGTACAGCTTACGGTCGTGGAAAAACAGCTCGCTTCCCGCTTCGGTGAGCGCTTTGAAAAGACGGCGTAATTTTTCGCTTGCTGACGGCGCATCCTTGATGGCGGAAAGCACCGCCGCCATGATCAACTCCAGGCGGTTAGCGCAGATCACCTCGCCGATAGCCTGTTTGGAATCGAAAAACTTATAAATGTAGGACTTAGAAAAACCGATGGATTTAGCCAGCTCGGCGACGGTGGTTTTTTCATAGCCGTAGTGACCGAAGTGCTCAAAAGCGGCTTCGACGATTTGCTCTCTGACAGCGTGGTCAAGTGGACCACGTGCTGATGGGGGGTTCATATTTTTAGTCATTATTTAAGCTTAGCGTGACAGGCTACGATTAACAACGAGTGACCATTTCGTACTTTGGTTACCGTCATTCATCATGCGCCCTTCAGACGGGACGATCAACCAGGTGGGGTAAGTGTATCACTGTTTTTCGTGCACTATGGCATCTATCTGTCTGCGATAAGCGAGGATTTCAGCGCAACTCCCTTGCACTGAACAGAGCCGTTTTTGCTTAAGCCGAGCGTGGACGCAATATTTTTTCAACGATGAGCACCAGATGCTTTCGCGTCACGAACCGGTGTAGCTGCCCCAGAAGCCAGTTACCGCATCCGGTAATCAGGGTGCTACGGTTACTCTCCACGGCCTTTAGCGCCAGGGCGACCACCTTGTCTGCGGGCATTCTTTTACCTACCGAGGCTTCCTCCGCATTCACCACATCAAAAAAGGCCGTATCCGTTGCGCCGGGGCAAAGCGCCAGAACGCGGATGCCCTTTGAGCGATACTCACCCCACAGCGCATTCGAAAACGAGAGCAGGAAGGCTTTGGTTGCGCCATAAATCGCCATATAGGGATCCGGCTGCATCGCGGCCGTTGAGGCAACATTAATAATCATCCCCGAGCCTTTCTGGAGCATTCCCGGCAGCATGGCGTGCGTCAGCTCCACAGGGGCCAGGCAGTTCACGTTTATCTCATCACGCTGCCTGTCGATAGAGAGCTTTTCGAATGGCCCATAGGTGGCGAACCCGGCGCAGTTGATCAGAATGTCGGGGAAACGCCTTAAGGTTTCAAGCCGTTCCACAATGTGGGGAATGGCTTCCGGTTTCACTAAATCCTGCACAATAATCGTGATGGATACGCCATGCTTTCTGACTAACTCTGCGGCAAGCGCCTGCAGCTTTGGTTCGGAGCGGGCGATCAGGATCAAGGCCACGCCGCGGGCCGCGAGCTGCCTGGCAAAATCACGACCTATGCCCGAAGACGCTCCGGTAACCAGCGCTGTTTTTCCTGTATAATCAAAAGAATTCATATTTTTAATCCCGTTTCCCTAATGTATGCCGCACAGGATAAACCGTGCACTTAGGTACACGGTCAAACGTGATTTTTACAAGGTGAGGGCGGCGCGATGCGAATTGGTGAACTGTGTGCGAAAACGGGATTATCGAAAGAGACGGTGCGTTACTATGAGCGGCAAGGGCTATTAGAGAATATCCCGCAACCTAATCGCAGCAATAACTACAAAGTCTATTCCGCCGTTGATTTACAGCGTTTAAACATGATCAAGCATGCCAAAATGCTGGGTTTTACCTTAGCCGAAATCTCAGAGGTTTTAGCTGTCTGGATTGACGACAAATTTACCGCTGAGCAAAAACAAGCGTCCCTGCGCCGCAAGCTGCAGCAGCTGGAAGAGAAAGAAGCGGCGCTAATTGAACTCAGAGCCAGGATAATCAATGCGATTAATAAGGTTGGTCAACCTTGTATCGACGAGTTTTGAGCGGAGGCCGCAAAACCGATGCGGCCTTATCTATCACGCAGCCAGTTCAGGCATCTGTTCCTTCACGAAATTCAACACCCTCTTCGCGTCCAGAGACGCATAGGGCAGGCTCTCAATAATGGCGATTGAATGCGTATTACCCACCGTCTCTTTTATCTCATCGAGTTTGTACTGAATGTGCGGTGCGACGAGAAAACCATCGAAAGCGGGAGCAACACTGGCGAAGTTATCCAGCCCAACAGCGCTAATCATCAGCGGATAGCCTTCACGTTCTGCCAGAGATTGCATCTTTTTGGCGAGAGAGTTTGCGGTATTACCAAACAAACAACATATCAGAAGCTTTTTCATGTTTTGTACCTCCTGAAAACCGCTCCCAGAGTAGTCCTGAGGTTGTCACCGAAATGCGCGCTATCTCTTATTTTGATGTTTTATTAATATGTCATGGCGGGGTCAGGCCATCTCTTTCCACTGATAAAATTTTTTCGAGGCAAGCGAGAGCATGTCTAAATCTTCCTTCGTATCGCCATAGGCATAGATGACGTTGTAGGAAGATAAATCATAATGATCAATTATCTTCGTTTTTTTTAAACGGGCGCTGCAATCACCCTTTTTGTATTTTCCGGTTGCTTTTCCACCTGAAAATGCCACTTCACTGCATAAGAGTTCCAGACCATTCTGCTCGCACCACGGTTTAAGGTATAAATCAAGCGAGGCTGAGACCACTACCACCGTATCCCCTTGAGACTTATGCCAGCTGATTTTCTTCATGGCATCCTCCCGCAACAGGGCAGGAATTTCGGTTTTACTGTAGAAAAGCCCGGCCTTTTTTAATTCAGCTTCTGATTTGCCAGCTAACGCTATTCTTACCACTTTTTTTCGTAAAACCGACCCCGACAACGCACCGATTTTATAGGCGAGGATGTAGGGAAGAAGGCGCAGCTTTCCACGCCGTAGCGTTTTTTCATCAACAGAGCGATAAATAAACGGGGTGAAGGTGTCGGAAAACGTTATCGTTCCATCGAAGTCGAAAAAAGCAATATTTGTAGTCATAAGCCGTTAAGACGGGATAATGAGTTGTATCGGGCGAGTGTATCACTGTTTATTGCGTTATTGTTTTTTTAGCCAGTCGAGAAAAAACTGGCTAAACGCAGTGACCTGAAGCGGCTGCAGCTTGCGCTGCGGGTAAACAAACTGCAGCCCGACATCTTTGCGATCGTACCGACTAAAACCGGTGAAGCTGTCGGCAAACAGTACCGTGAGTCTGCCTGTATCAACATCGTCTTTTACATCCCACCACGATTTCCCCGCGATGCCAGCCCCGTTGAGCGCCCACTGGCGAAGCAATGCTCCGTCGTCGCACACCATGGCAGGCTCTACGCGTACAATGCTTTCTTCGCCATTGGTTTCAAAGCGCCATTCGTTCATCACCACACCCTGAGACTCAAGTGCCAGGCACCGATGCTGAGCCAAATCTGCAAACGTGGCGGGGATGCCGCGTTCGTTAAGGTACTCCCCGGAGGCGACCAGTACTCGATGGTTCGGGCGGATGTTTCTGACGACAAGGCTGCTGTCCGGCAGGTTGCCGAAACGCACGCTCATATCCAGCCGGTTAGCGACCAGGTCCTCAACGTGTTCTTTTAACGAGATGAAAAATTTAACGTCAGGATGGCGTCGGGAGAATTCCACGACGGCGGGGCTAAGATACTGTCTGCCAAAGTCCGAGGGGGCAGAAAGGCGAATGTTGCCGCTGAGCACGCCTTCTTTTTGCGTCAGTAACGACTCGGCGTGATGCATCTCCTCCAGCACGCGAAGCGCGGCATGGTAAAACTCTTCCCCGGCGCGGGTCAGCGTGATGGACCGCGTTGAGCGGTGAAACAGACGGGTCTGGTAACGCTCCTCAATCGCCTTCAGCCTGGCCGTCATGGTGGCGGGGGAAAGCGACAGGCGTCGTCCGGCGGCAGAAAGACCGCCAGCCTCGGCCACTTCAACCAGTAATGCCATGTCTTCGAGTTTGCCCATTATTCATATTTTCCGAAAAGTGCATCTGCTTTTAGCGTAATTATCAAAACAAGATGCCGTCTGTAAAGTGATTTCATCCAAACCATAAGGGATGAAAACATGCAACGTACCTCACTTTTTGAACGCTACAGGCTGGGGCAGCAAGACCTGAAAAACCGTATCGTCATGGCGCCGATGACCCGCGCGCGTTCCCTTCAACCGGGCAATATTCCCTCCACGCTGATGGCAGAGTATTACCGGCAGCGGGCCAGCGCCGGATTAATCATCACGGAAGCCACGCAGATCTCGCCTCAGGGCCAGGGATACTCATGGACTCCCGGCATCCATTCGCCGGAGCAGGTTTCAGGATGGCAGCTCACGACGGGTGCCGTGCATCAGGCGGGCGGGGTTATTTTTTCTCAGCTCTGGCACGTGGGGCGAATGTCGCACGCCCGTTTTCATCAGGATGGTCAGCCCGTTGCGCCGTCAGCACTGGCGCCGGACGCGCAGGTGTGGGTGGTGAATGAACAGGGGGAAGGCCAGATGGTTGACTGCCCGCAGCCAAGAACGCTCTCGCGCAAGGAGATTCACAGCATCGTCGCGGACTATCGTCAGGCGGCACTGAATGCCGTCCAGGCCGGGTTTGATGGCGTGGAGATCCACGGCGGAAACGGCTATCTGATCGACCAGTTTCTGCGTCAGACATCCAATAAACGCACGGATGAGTACGGCGGCACGCTGGAGAACCGGATCCGCTTTGCTCAGGAGGTGTTAAGCGCCATTGCTGAGGCCATTGGCCGCGAGCGTACGGGCATTCGCCTTTCCCCGTTTATTACCCAGCGCGGGATGAACGATCCGCAGGTGACGGAAGCCATACTCGCGCTCGCGGCCTGGTGTGAGCAAAAAGGTATTGCTTTCATCCACCTGGCGGAAGCCGACTGGGACGATGCGCCGCAGGTACCTGAACAGTTCCGTCGATCGCTTCGCGAGACGTTTAGCGGAACCCTTATCGTTGCGGGTAACTATGACCTTGAAAAAGCGGAAAAGATCCTTGCTGCCGGCTATGCCGATTTGATTGCCTTCGGACGACCGTTTATTGCCAACCCGGATTTACCCCACCGGCTGGCGCACCAGCTGCCTCTGGCCCAGGTGCGCGACCCCGCCACGCTGTTTGGCGGCACCGCGACGGGCTATACCGATTACCCCATTTACATCCTGCAGGAGGAAACGTTATGACCCGTAAAACCTTAATTATCGGCGGCGCGTCCGGCATCGGTTTCGCCGTGGGCAGCCTGCTTGCCGGGCGAGGCGAGGAAATTATTCTTGCGGGCCGCGACGGCGCGAAGCTGAACGCTGCGCGGCAGCGGCTGAGCACTCACGCCGCGTCTGTTCACACCCTCGTGCTGGATATCAGCCGTGAGGCAGAGCTTGTCGCGCTCGGTGAAACGCTGGGTGAGGTCAATAATATTGTCGTTACCGCGGGCTCACAGGCTCCGGGAGGGCTTCTTTCCGGGCTGGATCTCCGCGCTGCAAGGCTGGCCTTTGATACAAAATTCTGGGGAAGCATCAATGTCGCCCGCTATCTCAGCGGGAACATCACTCCCCGCGGTACGTTGACGTTCACCAGCGGGTTCGTGGCGCGTCGCACCGTGGCGGGCGCCATTGTTAAAACGACGATGAATGCCGCGATTGAGGCCGCGACAAAAGTGCTGGCGAAAGAGCTTTCACCGCTGCGCGTCAACGTCGTGAGCCCGGGGCTGACCGACACGGAGGCGTACGCGGGCATGGACTCCGCCGCGCGGGAAAAAATGCTCGCTGGCGCGGCGGAAACCCTGCCAGCCAAAGCCTGGGGAAGGGCGGAGGACATCGCGCAAGGGTATCTTTTCGCCATTGATAATCCCTTTGTCACGGGGTCGATCATTGATATTGAGGGCGGGGCGTTAATTAACTGACCCTCGCGGATTTGAACCGCAGGAAATCGACTGCGGGTAATGTAATACTCTATTGAGAGATATCATGAAATATACGACGTGTTTTCGTCCAGCTGTGGCGATGCTTATTCTTGCCGGTCTGTCCGGCACCGCATTTTCGGCGCAGCTGGAATGGCTTCCACCGAAACAGCTTATTGTTGATAAGAGCCTGCCCCAGGCGCAATTAAGGGCGAATGAAGCCGTTGCCAGAGAATATGCAACGTTCTGGAATACGGGAGAAGAGTCCCTGGCGCGTGATGCGCTGGCAGTGAATTTCATCGATAAAACGCCTCCGGAAGGTCGTAAGCAAGGTCCCGAAGGCGCTATTTTAGCCTCCCGTGCGTTTCGTACAGCCGTGCCTGATTTACGCTGCGACGTTGAGCAAATGATTATTTCAGGCAATCGCGTGGTCTCGCATTTACATTTTCACGGCACCTTCACCGGGACATTTGGCAAGCTGAAGGGAAAGGGGCAGAAAATAGATTTTATCGCCACGGATATTTATGAGATTGCTGACGGAAAGATTGCGGCTAACTGGCATATTGAGGACAACCTGACGCTGATGAAACAGCTGGGCGCACTGTAAATTCACCACTCCGGGACGGCCCGGAGTGATGCGAAAATCCTATAAGCCAAGATCGCTCAGCGAAGGGTGATCGTCCGGGCGTCTGCCCAGCGGCCAGTGGAACAGGCGCTCGGATTCTTTTATCGGCATATCGTTTACGCAGGCAAAGCGTCGCTTCATCAGTCCGTCCGGCTCAAACTCCCAGTTTTCATTGCCGTAAGAGCGGAACCAATTGCCGGAATCATCATGCCATTCATAGGCATAGCGCACCGCGATGCGGTTATCCGTAAATGCCCAGAGCTCTTTAATCAGACGATAGTCCAGCTCTTTTTTCCATTTCCGCTCCAGAAACGCCCGGGCTTCTTCACGGTTAGTGGCGAACTCCGCGCGGTTGCGCCATTGGGTATCCAGCGTATAGGCCAGCGCGACCTTCGCCGGGTCGCGGCTGTTCCAGCCATCTTCTGCCAGTCTGACTTTTTCGATGGCGCTTTCACGCGTGAAGGGCGGTAAAGGAGGACGTGTGTTCATGGCGATTACCTCAGTGTTATATGATGTAGACAGGTCTGTCTACATGCGGTAATCTATGCCTGTAAAATAACGCTGTCAACATCCGTTTTGAGGCTACCCAAAAGTGAAAACAGAATCCGCAGGCAACGATACCAAAATCAGCGTCAGAGATAAGATATTACTTACGGCGCACGATCTGTTTTATTCCACAGGCTTCAGGGCGACGGGCGTGGATACGCTGATTAAAGCATCGAAAGTGACCAAGGTGACGTTTTATCGCCATTTTCCGAGTAAAAGTTTACTTATTCTCGCCTATTTGCACTATCGGCATGAAATATGGATTGGCTGGTTTGAATCCACGCTGCGTCGACATCTTGATGAAGGTGAAATACCTTCTGATGCTATATCGGCAACGCTTTACGAATGGTTTATTTCGCCTGAATTCCACGGCTGCGCATTTATTAATGCCAGCGCTGAGGCAAAATCGGAAGATATTGAAAGCGAAATAAAAGAGATATGCCGCGATCATAAAATCGAAACAAAGAATATTATTGCGTCGCTGACGAAGATCGCGGATGAGCGCGTCGTCAATGAAATCATGCTGCTCATTGACGGTGCCATTATTCATGCGCAAATGGGCATGGAGACGGATGATGTCATCACTCCGTTGAAGCGGGCATTAGCCGTGTTAACGGGATTTCCCCTTAACCCTCGTCGCGACGGCTGATAAACGTTTTTAGCATTTCTCCGGCACTAAGAATATGTCGCACGACTTCAGCTCGTGCATTCCCGGCATCCCGTTCCCTGCAGGCTGTAAGGATACCTGCATGGTCATCCTGAAAAACCGGCGTTGCGGAAAGGAGCTTTCGCTGAAGGTATTCATACCGCTCTATCTGATTGCGGGTATCGTTAATCAGCCTCAGCAGGCGTTGGTTTTTGCACCCACTGTAGACAAGATCGTGGAACTCCCGGTTAAGTGTGCCCTGCATGTCAAATTCAGTCGTTCTGGCGAGAAGCGTATGCGTCAGTTCGGCCCTCGCCAGCGTATCAGAGCTCAGGTTTTTCACGCTTTGAAAGACGGCTTCCCCTTCCAGTAAGGCACGCAGGGAGTAAATCTCATCCAGATCATCAACAGAAAGCGTTCTGACAACAGCGCCGCGGTTCCTGAAAATTTCCACCAGCCCATCGCGTTCAAGCTGCCTGATTGCTTCTCTCATTGGGATTCGGCTGACAGAAAAATGACTGGCAAGATCCCTTTCAACAAGCCTCTCTCCATCACGCAGACGACCGCTGTTTATCATCTTTCTTAATTCACTGGCGAGCACGTCCGGGGTCGAAAGGGCGTTAAGCTGCATACTGTTTCTCCTGAAAAGATGGTATAATGGTATACCATCTGATAGCCTACGTCGAGACAGGTGATTGCGAACAAACATCGCCAGCAAAATCCATCGGATATCATTATCGGGAGCATCAAGATGAGCCATCGTGAGCATCATTATCAGGTTAAGGTCGAGTGGAAAGGGAACAAAGGTCGGGGGACGGAATCCTATAAAGCCTACGATCGTCTTTATGACATCACGGCGGGTGATAAATCTCCGATTTCAGGTTCATCAGACCCTGCATTTCTGGGGGATGCATCATGCTGGAATCCTGAAGATCTTCTTGTCGCGTCAGCCTCTGCCTGTCACAAATTATGGTATTTGCATCTTTGCGCGGAAGCGGGGATAAGCGTTTATACCTATATTGACCGGGCGGAAGGAACGATGTGCGAAGGAGAAAAGGGGTGTTTCACCTCTATTGTCCTGAAGCCTCAAATCACGCTTCGCCCAGGGGATGATATCGATCGCGCTGTGGCACTTCATCACCGCGCGCATGAGCTCTGCTTTATTGCTAACTCACTGAATTTCCCGGTAACCTGCCAGCCAACCATACTGCATAGCGCCCATTCATCCGTCGATGAACAATAACGCTAACCGTTGCATAACCTTCAACCGGGAATGAGTAAATGGCTTCTAACCGTACTTTCGCTCTCGATATAAGCTGGAAAACGCTGCTGAAAGACGCGGGGCTTGAGCCAGAACGCATTCTCCGCAGGGCAGGATTACCTGACGATCTCTTTTTGCAAAAAGCGCGCGGACTCGATACGAATGAATACATTCGCTTCTGGAACGCGCTGGAGGCTGAAACGAACGATCCTGCCTTTCCCGTCCCGCTCATTGAGTTGATCTCTGCGGATGTGTTTGATCCGCCCCTTTTTGCCGCACTGTGTAGCAGCAATATGATGCAGGCTGTCCAGCGTCTGGCCAGATATAAACAGCTTATTGCTCCCATGGTTCTGGAGACAACGGTCGACCAAAACGGCAACCTTACCGTCTCACCGCGTTGGCTTTTTGCGACAACTATTCCGCCGTTTCTCCAGGTGGCAGAACTGGGCTTCCTGCTCAAGCTTCTGCGGCTGGGAACTCGCGAACCGGTTAACCCCTTACGGATCTGCGTTTCTGCGCTACCGTCATCGGTTCAGAACAGCCACTTTTCGCGTTTCTTTGGTGCTGACGTGCAATACGGAGAACAGCCCGCCATCAGCTTTTCCGCAGCCGATGCGCTTCGACCCTTTTTAACGGTCAATGAGGGGATGTGGCAGGTGTTTGAACCGGAACTGCAGCGTCGTCTCGGTCAGTTAAATGAACGGGCTTCAACCGCCGATCGTGTACGAGCGGTACTCCTGGAGCTTATTCCCGGTAACGAAGCGACTATTGAAAAAGCGGCGGAGCGTCTGGGAATGAGCAAACGCACGCTGCAGCGCAGGCTTGAGCAGGAAGGGGAAAACTTTCGCAACCTTGTCAACGCGTGTCGTGAACACCTGGCCCGTCATTATCTTCGCAATACGCGTCTTTCCGGGTATGAGATCGCGTTTTTGCTGGGTTTCGAAGATCCTAACTCATTCTATCGCGCATTTATGACCTGGACGGGTCAGACTCCTGAAGCGGCCAGGACAGCCATGCGTCTTGAGTAAACACGTGCGTATGTATCGCTCTGATGGCGCAGTTTGCGAGTCACATGGCGCGATACGCTAGTTAACATGAGGTCGAAGGAGAGCAAACTAGCCGCAGTCTACTCACCGAGGTATCTATGTTTACTCAGGACAAAAAAACTGCGCTGGTCACCGGTGCATCGTCAGGTATGGGCAAAGCCATCGCCCGTCGTCTCATTCAGGATGGCTATCAGGTTTACGCTGCTGCCCGTAGCGTTGAGAAAATGCACGATCTCGCCCAGCTTGGCGCGTACCCTCTGCGGATGGATATCTCACGTGATGAAGACATTTTGGCTGCAGTGAATACCATCATGTCGCAGACAGGTGGGGTTGACGTACTGGTCAACAACGCGGGTTTTGGGCTCTATGGACCGGTAGAAGAGATCGGTATTGAAGAAGCTCGCTATCAGTTTGAGGTTAACGTGTTTGGTGCGGCCCGCCTTACGCAACTGCTGATCCCGGCCATGCGTGCCAGACGCAGCGGTTACATTATTAATATCACCTCTATGGGGGGTAAGATTTACACCCTTCTGGGAGCCTGGTATCACGCAACGAAACATGCGCTTGAGGGATGGTCTGACTGTCTGCGTCTTGAAGTGGCTGAATTTGGCATTAAGGTTGTGATTGTTGAACCGGGTTTAATCGAGACAGGCTTTGGTGATGTGGTCAGCGGCAATATAGTTAAACGTTCAGCAAATGGCCCTTACGCTCGCCTCGTGGAGAAGGTGGCTAAATCGGTCAAAAATGCATACGGGAATGGCAGAGGCAGCGACCCGAAGGTGATTGCGGACGTGGTTGCCCGCGCCGTTAAAAGCCCTCATCCGCGTACACGCTATGCAGCCGGCAAGTATGCAAAGATGCTCATCCGCATGCGTCTCTGGCTGGGAGACCGTCTGTTCGATCGCGTTATCCTTGGCCAGACGCTATGACCCAGGCACCGAGGATGAAAAAATCTTCGGTGTCAGTATGTGCCCTTACGCAAGGCTGTAAACCCCCGCTCCCCAGTAACCGGTACCCGGGGAAGTCTGTTCTTTCCAGCCTGATGCGATCAGTTCCTTCGCAATAAACCGATTGATCATTCCGTGCCCCATGAGCAAGACGGGGCCGTCAGAGTCCTTCGCGACATTCACCAGGATTTCTGCCGCCTTAACGGCACGTTTTTTTGCGACGCTCACGCACTCTGCCTCGCCAGACAGGCCGCAGAGCCAAAGAACGCGAAACAGCGCAGCCCAGTAAAAAGGCGATAGCCGTAACCCCGGAATACGGAACACCGGCAGCTCTGCTTCCCGAAAAACCTCATCAATTAAGCCCGGTTCACACCCCAGCGTTTTCAACGATGAAAGGGCTCGCGGGAGAGGGCTGCTGAGAAACGTGAGCGCGCGGTACGCCTGAATTTGAGCCCTTTCAGGCGGCCTGTCGCTGCCCGTCGAAGAGAGGTTATAGCTGTCGATCCATTCGGTCATTTCCCTGCACGAGACCCTTGGCGCGCCCCTGTAATGGGGTTCTCCATGCCGCATCAAAATAATTTCCATACGTTCTAATCGCTAGTCCTGGTCATCCATTCAACACAGGCAGACTAGCGCGATCTGGTGAGGGTTTTCACCCACCCGTTTTGGTGTGTCGGGCGAGATCCATAACACGCGGGCTGTACTTAACGTTGTTCACCGCAATAATATATGCGGCAAGAATGTAACTGATTTTGTCTTTCTCGTTTCGCACGGCATCACACCTAAAGCGGTTAGTAAGGATACCCTCCATGTCTCTTCGAATTCGACAGGCCACCGGGGCCGATTCAACGCTGTTAAGCGAGCTGGGATATCGCATCTATCCCGCCCATTTTCAGCATCTGTGGGTGTCAGAGGCAGAGATGAAGGATTTTCTGCACGGAGAGTACGCGCGTTCTGTAGTTGAACAGAGCCTGAAAGATAACGCTGTTTCCTGGTATGTTGCAGAGACCGATCGGCCAGTGGGATTCATGAAAGTGACCTGGGAAGCCATGCTTCCAGAAACGGACAAGAAGGGTGTTCTCCTTAATAAGCTCTACCTTGATCCCGCCGCAACCGGCAAGAACTATGGTCAGGTGATGTTCAACAACATCACAGACATGGCCCGGAGCAGGGGGAAAGACTATCTCTGGCTGGAGGTGCTTGAGCAGAACGCGGGAGCGTACCGGTTCTACCAGAAGCAGGGCATGCTCTGCGTTAAGAACGTCCTTTTCGAAACCGCCTCACAGCAGAGCATACTCAGGATTATGGGGATGCCTCTTTAGAAAGCGAGTCATGCTGTGCCAGCGACAGCGCGCTGGCGCTGGCGGGATCGAACAGCGAGATGCTCTCAATTTGATTGAGTAAAATCACTTTGCGGAATGACATGGCGCTGCGGGGTTCCGAGTCGAGCGTAATGTCATGCTCCGCATACCACCGGCTGTAATTATTCTCGATGCGAAAGTTCATCGTCTTCGCGTCTCTGTACCCGCTCAACATCGGGATCAGCACGATGTTGGCCGTTTTTTCATACTCCAGCGTCGCGGTGTGGATCATACCCACGTAAATCCGCCTCGAGCGCAGCGTGACCTGCGCCAGCTCGCCTTGCTCCATACACTGGTACAGCAGCTGTTCAATACCGCTCGACTGCGCCAGCCGTTTGTAGAGCTTTTTCCGGCTCTCGCCGTCCAGCCTGGCGCTGCCTGCCCAGTTAGAGCGGTAGAGGCAAAACAGGATGGCAAACGCCAGCATCACGACCACCGGCGCCTGAATACCTAAAAAGCTCCAGTTCATAAAGTCGATTTGCCAGTCGGTGTATTTCGGTGAGGCAAAGTGAAAAGCGTTGTTGGCGGCGGAAAGGGCGAGCAAGAGTAGCCAGAGCAGACCGGTGGCAATCACGCCCTGCAGAACGAAAATACAGCCGTAAAGTGCAACGAGAAAATAGACATCCCAGCCGAAGGAACGCTTGATTTTAAAGCGGGTCGACAGGTCGCGGCTGGTGTACCAGTACCCGCAGACCATCAGCACCATAAATATCGCCGTTCCCATATCAGGCCCTCTTCAGCGTGTTGACGTGACGCAGAAAATCCTGCATCACCTCGTTGCTCTTGTAGTTCACCGAGGCGTTCCCGTCCTGGTCGATAATGATGCGATCGCCATCTTCCACGGCTTCAATAATTTCCTGCTGACTCATCACCTGCAGTAAGGATTCCGGGCTTGAGAAAAGGGAGAGGAAGAAACGTTTCATACGGGCATCCTTTTGAATAAAAAGGATAAGCCTGGAAGAAGACCGACGAATTTGCCTTAAGGATATCCTGAAAGTGAAAGCCGGGTGGCGGCTACGCCTTACCCGGCCTACAAAACCGTCAAACGATTGAGTTATCAAGTTGTTGATATTGATAGGTAATAAAAAATAAATCTGCACAAACTTGGACAAATAACGTTAATTGTGTAAGTTTTAATTATGCGATTACGCCACGTTGTTTACAGCCAGGATGTGACCCATGAGCACTTTGCCCTCTGTCGTGAGTCGGTTTGTCGAGTACTACGCCGCACTGGATAGCCAGCCGCCGTCCGCGCTGGCGGGGCTTTATCATTCGAACGCCACGCTTATCGATCCGTTTGGTGAGCGCAACGGTATTTTTGCGCTTCAGCGCTATTTCACCCATCTGCTGGCCAACGTCGAGAACTGCCGTTTTTCTATCGATCCGCCGCTGTGCAGCGGGAACCGGTTTGTTGTCACCTGGGTGATGCACTGGTCGCACCCGCGCATTGCCGGAGGCGAACCGCTCGACCTGCCCGGATGTTCAGTGGTGCAGACGGAAAACGATCTCATCACGCACCAGCGCGACTACTACGATGCGGGAGAGATGATCTACGAACATCTTCCTCTGCTTGGCTGGGCGGTTCGCGGCGTGAAGCGGAGGGTCAAATCATGAAGACGGTGCTGATTACCGGCGCAAGCTCGGGGATTGGCGCCGGGCTGGCAAAATCCTTTTCCGCTGACGGCTACCATGTGATTGCCTGCGGGCGAGATCCGGCGCGTCTGGAAGCGCTGCATCAGACCTGTCCTAATCTCACCGTTCGCCTGTTCGATATGACGGACAGGGACGCCTGTCGCCAGGCGCTGACCGGCAGCTACGCCGACCTGATTATTCTCTGCGCGGGTACCTGCGAATACCTCGACGGTGGAGTGGTGGATGCGGCGCTGGTGGAGCGGGTGATGGCAACCAATTTCCTCGGCCCGGTGAACTGCCTCGAGGCGCTCCAGCTGCAGCTGGTGGCAGGTAACCGCGTGGTGCTGGTGAGTTCGATGGCGCACTGGCTGCCTTTTCCTCGCGCAGAGGCCTACGGCGCGTCCAAAGCGGCGCTGAGCTGGTTTGCCGAGAGCCTGCGCCTGGACTGGGAGTCAAAAGGGATTGCCGTCACGGTTGTCTCTCCGGGCTTTGTCGATACGCCCCTGACGCAAAAAAACGATTTTGCCATGCCGGGCAGGGTGACCGTCGACGAGGCGGTCAAGGCGATCCGTATCGGACTGGCGGCTGGGAAAATGCATATTGCGTTTCCTGACGGGTTTGGCTTCATTTTGCGGCTGCTCTCCGGGCTGCCTGCGTTTCTTCAGCGCGCGCTGCTGCGCAGGATGGTGCGTTCATGAACATTGCGATTATCGGCAGCGGCATCGCCGGGCTGACCTGCGCCTGGCGGCTGGCCGGGCACCATCAGGTGACCCTTTTTGAAGCAGGCGCCACGCCGGGCGGCCATACCGCAACGGTTGACGTGACAACGCCACAGGGTACATACGCGATAGATACCGGGTTTATCGTCTATAACGATCGCACCTATCCGCGTTTTATGGGCCTGCTCAGCGAGCTGGGCATCAGCGGGCAAAAAACGCAGATGAGCTTTTCGGTGCACAATCCCGCGACGGGGTTTGAGTACAACGGACACACCCTGACGTCGCTGTTTGCCCAGCGTCGAAACCTGGTGAATCCGGCATTCTGGCGGCTGCTGGGCGAGATCGTTCGCTTTAACCGCCTGGCGAAAGCGGCGCTGGACGGGGAGGTGGACCCGAGCGCCACGCTGCAGACGTTTTTGCAACAGCACGGCTTCACGCCGTTTTTTGCGCGCCACTACATTCTGCCGATGGGAGCCGCCATCTGGTCCTCGTCGCTGCAGGAGATGACGCGTTTCCCGCTGCCGCTCTTTTTACGCTTCTTTAACCACCACGGCCTGCTGGATATCACCCATCGTCCGCAGTGGTACGTCGTCCCGGGCGGCTCGCGGGAGTATATCCGCGCCATGCTGGATAAGCTGGGCGACCGTCTGACGCTGCACCTGAACGCGCCGGTGCAGCGTGTGAAACGCCATGCGGATGGCGTCACCCTCCAGCTCGACGACGCCAGCCATACCTTCGACCAGGTGATCTTTGCCTGCCACTCCGCCAGTGCTCTGGCGATGCTTGATGACCCGACGCCCGCCGAGCGCGAAGTGCTGGGCGATATCGGCTGGCAGCGCAACGAGGTTGTGTTGCACAGCGACCCGCGCTGGCTGCCGGTGCGGCCGCGCGCCTGGGCCAGCTGGAACTACCGCCTGAGCGAGCAGGCGCAGGCCAGCGCCTGCGTCACCTACAACATGAACATCCTGCAGGGGCTGCCTGCGGGCAGTCCGCTGTTCTGCGTCACCCTGAACCCGGACGCGCCGGTGGATGAACGCTTCGTTCTGCAACGCTTCGTCTATGAACATCCGCTGTTTAACCCGCAAAGCTGGCGGGCGCAGGCACGGCGCGGCGAGATCAACGGCCACCGGCGGAGCTGGTTCTGCGGGGCCTACTGGTACAACGGTTTTCATGAAGACGGCGTGCGCAGCGCGCTGGACGTGGTCAATGCGATAGCGGCCGGGGAGGGGAACTGAGATGAACAGCTGCCTTTACCACGGCATCTTACGCCACCGCCGCCTGCAGCCGAAAACCCATGAGTTTCGCTACAGCGTGTTTATGGCCTGGCTGGATCTCGATGAGCTGCCGCTGCTGACGTCCGTCGGCGTGCGGCGCAATCGCTTTGCCGCCGCCTCATTTCATGATGCGGACTATCCGCTTGGCACGCCGCTTAAAGAGAACGTGCTGAGCAGGCTGGAGAGCCTGACCGGGGAACGTCCGGACGGGCGGGTCATGCTCCTGACGCAGTTGCGCTATTTCGGGTTCCATTTCAATCCGGTCAACTTTTACTACTGCTATGACGGGAAGGGTACCCTGCGCTGGGTGCTGGCGGAGGTCCGCAACACGCCGTGGAACGAGCGTCATTATTACGCGGTCGACGGGCAACATGCCCAGCCCACGGAAAAAGCGTTTCACGTTTCTCCCTTCAACCCGATGGACATGATCTACCACTGGCGCTTCAACGACCCGGATAACACGCTGCATATGCACATTGAAAATCATCAGGAAGCGAAGGTGTTCGACGCCACGCTTGCGCTGCGCCGGGAGCCTCTGACGCACCCCGCGCTGCGTTCGCTGCTCCTGCGTATCCCGCTTATGACCCTGAAAACCGTTTTCGCCATTTACTGGCAGGCGCTGCGCCTGTGGCTCAAGCGCGTGCCGCTGTATAACCATCCCGTCAGCAGGAGTGAACGCTCATGACCGATCCCGTCTTTGCGTTAGAACCCGATATCCCGCGCAGCGTGCGCCTTGCGCGCTGGCTGCTTTTTCGTCTGTTAAGCGGCATTCGCGGCGGCTCGCTCACGCTGCGTGAAGGGGCACAGACCTTTCATTTTGGCGAGACATCCTCCGCGCTGCATGCTGACGTGCAGATCCTTACGCCCGGCGTTTACTGGCGCGTCTTAACGGGCGGGAGCCTTGCCGCGGCAGAAGCCTGGATGGACGGCGAATGGGAAACCGCGCACCTCACGCCGCTACTGGAACTTCTGGCGCTCAACGGCGAGGTGCTTGGTCGTCTCGAAAACGGGTTCCGTCTGTTCGGCAGGCCGCTGGAGCGGCTACGCCACTGGACGCGGCGGAACTCCCGCGCGCAGGCGCGTGAAAATATTGCCGCCCATTACGATCTGGGTAACACCTTCTATGCCCATTTTCTGGATAAGGAGCTGCTCTATTCCAGCGCGCTGTTTACCGCTGACGAGCAGGATCTCACTGCGGCTCAGCAGGCCAAAATGGCGCGCCTGTGTGAACAGCTGGTGCTAAACCCGGGTGACCATCTGCTGGAAATTGGCACCGGCTGGGGCGCGATGGCGGAATACGCGGCCCGTCATTATGGCTGTCGGGTGACCACCACCACGCTATCGCAGGAGCAATACGTCTGGGCGACCGAGCGGATCGCCCGCGCCGGGCTGCAGGATCGGGTCGAGGTGCTGCTCTGCGACTATCGCGACCTCACCGGACAGTACGACAAGCTGGTCTCGATAGAGATGATCGAAGCCGTCGGGCAGCGCTATCTGCCCACGTTCTTCCGTACCTGCCAGGCGCGGCTGCGCCCGGGAGGTCGCATGGCGATTCAGGCCATCACTATTCAGGATCAGCGCTATCGCGACTACAGCAAAAGCGTCGATTTTATCCAGCGCTATATTTTCCCCGGCGGCTTCCTGCCGAGCATTACCGCGATGAACGAGCTGATGACGCGCCACACCGATTTCGTGGTACGCAATCTGTTCGACATGGGTCCCGACTACGCCCGCACGCTGGCCCACTGGCGGCAGCGCTTTGTCCACGCCTGGCAGGAGATTGAAAAGCTCGGCTTTGATGAGCGGTTTCGCCGCATGTGGCTGTACTACTTTGGCTACTGCGAAGCCGGGTTTAACGCCCGCACCATCAGCGTGGTGCAGCTGACCGCCGAGCGAGTATGAAACGATATCTTCAGGTCTTTCTGCTGGCCGTCGCGTTCGATCTTTACTGGGCGCTGGTGGTGCTCTTTCGCGAAAAGGGCCTGATTATCTGGCTCGCGCTGGCGATCCTGGCATGCCTGCTCTTGCCGTCTGTATACCGTTTTTACGCCATTGGGCTGGCCGCGGCGGGCAGTTTGCTGGATACGCTCTGGGCGCTGACGGGACTGATAGCCTTCACGGGCGACTCCCTGATGCCGCTATGGATGGTGGCACTGTGGCTGATGTTTGCCACCGTCTGGACGCAGCTTACGCGCACCACCACGTTGCCCGGCTGGCTGCTGACACTGCTGGCGGCCGTAGGAGGCCCGGTGGCGTACCTGATTGGCGAGCGGCTGGATGCCATCACATTTCTGGAGCCGACCTTTATCGTCGTCAGCTGGATGGCGCCGGGCTGGCTGGTGTTGATGCTGTTTTTCCACCTGCTGATGGGGAGACAAAAATGAGAGCTGCGATTTTGCTGCTTTGCCTGATCGCCATGCCCGCGGCCCAGGCCGCCGACTGGCTGGCGTGGCGTAAGGTGGGCGATGCCACGCTCACCTGGGGGCCGTTCACCGTCTACACCTCTCAGCTGCGCACGCCGGACGGGCGTTACGGTCGGGAGAACCAGGATCAGGCGCTGATAATTACCTATGCGCGCGACATCGATCGCGATGAGCTGGTTGAGGCGACCCGCGATCAGTGGCAGGCGCAGGGGATCCTGGCGCAGGAACCGCAAAGCGAAGCCTGGCTGCGGATGCTCCGGACGCTGTGGCCGGATGTTCGACCGGGCTCACAGCTGGCGTTTGTCCTTGATGACCAGCAGGGGCAGTTCTGGTACCGCGATCCGGTCCTTCAGAAAACCTTTATTCCCCTGGGACCACGCCAGTCAGAAGCGTTCAGTACCCGCTTTCTGGCCATCTGGCTGGCTCCCCGTACGCAATATCCTGAGCTGCGTCAGCAGTTAATCGGAGGCCAAAAATGAAACGTTTTCTGATGATGGTGCTGGCATTAACGATGCTGCTGGCGGGCTGTAGCACGGAGGTGACCGAGTACCGCCAGCAGCTGCCGCGGCTTGATATTTTCCATTACTTCCAGGGAAAAACCGAAGCGTGGGGGATGGTGCAGGATCGCAGCGGCAAGCAGATCCGCCGCTTTCACGTTGAGATTGCCGGGGACGTTATCGGCGATACGCTGACGCTCAACGAACATTTTGTTTACGACGACGGTGAGAAGCAGCAGCGGGTCTGGCATATCCGGCGCCTGGGGACCGATCGCTATGAGGGCACGGCGGGGGATATCGAAGGGGTAGCGACGGGGCAGGCCGCAGGCAACGCGTTCAACTGGCATTACAGCATGAACGTGAAGACCAACGGCAGCACCTGGCTGCTGAACTTTGACGACTGGATGTACCTGCAGGATGAAACGCACCTGTTTAATAAAACCGAGATGAAGAAACTGGGCGTCACCGTCGCTACGGTGACGTTGTTTTTCACCAAGGGATAAGGGATCCCCACTCAATTTGTAACCAGAAGCGATTCGGATTTTTTAAATGACATGATTATTTTGCAGCGATGACCTGGTCCGGCTGTAAATCGCTGAGGCGTTTCCTGCAGGCCGGGGCGAGGCGCATGGATGCGCCGAGAGGGCGGGCTTTACAGGGATGTTACCTCCGCCCGTCCCCGATAAGCCGGAAGGAATAAGCCGAAGGGACCGCGAAGCGGCGATTTACCGCCGGGAGCCCGGGTCGCCAGGGTGGTGGCGATTGAGCCACCCTGGCACGTTCACAGGTCATGTCGTTACAGAGTAGCAAGGAACATAAAGTGAACGGAATGACCACTACAGCCGTATGTTCCCCCTCACCCTAACCCTCTCCCCAAAGGGGCGAGGGAACTGTTTCGTGTCTACGCTGTGTCCGCAAGGTGTGATGTCATGCCCCGGCAGAACGGGTTTTACTACCCGAGTAAATAAAGACAAGCGCAATCCCCAGGCAGACTACCGCCCCCAGACGACTCGTTGAAAAGGAAATGGCGGGATTACCCAGCCAGCCAAAGTGATCAATCAGCATGCTCATGGCGAGTTGGCCAAAGATCACCGCCACCGTGGCGACGGCGGTGCCGATGCGCTGTACGGCGAGTACCATAATCACGATATAGGGCACGCCGAATATCGCCCCGAGAAGCTGCCATTTCGGCACGTCCAGCAGCGTGACCGCCTGCTTAGGCTCAAAGAAGAAAATGAGCAGGGCGGTCACCAGCGCGCCGACGGAAAACGTCAGGAACGCGCTTTTGAAGACACCCACGTTGCTGCCAAGCTGTCCGTTAATTGCGGCCTGAATGCTCAGCGTCGCGCCGCCGCAGACGGCCAGAAGAATCATAATCAGTGTCATACGTTTACCCCTGTGCCACCAGAACCAGTGCCGCAATAATGAACCCCAGTGCAATAATGCGTTTCGCGTTTATCTTCCTGTGCGGCGAACCCAGCAGACCAAAGTGATCGATGATCAGGCTTTTAAAGACCTGGCCGGCCAGAATGCCAATCATGGTCATTGCGATGCCGATGGCGGGTGTCGCCACGGTCAGGATGACCACGTACACCGGCCCGAGCACGCCACCGAGCAGCTGCCAGCCGGGCTGTCCGAAAAACGACGGGCTGTTGCGCGGGCTGAAAAACAGCATCAGCAGAAACGTTAGCGCGGCGCCGACGCCAAAAATGCTGAACGTCGCCCATAAATCTCCGACCTTTCCCCCCAGCGGTCCCAGCAGGCCCGCCTCGACGGAGAGGCCCATCCCGCCAGCAATCACCAGTAAAATCAAAACAACCTGCATTCTTCTTCCTCCGTTTTCAGGCGAAGAAGATTACGTGGGTTGTTCAATGAGAAAAATGCCATAATGCTGGAAACACCTTTGCGAGAAATGCATTAATGGTTGACGCCAGCAACATCAACATCCGCGCGCTGCTGATCTTTATCGACGTGTATGAAGCGCAGAACTTCTCCGTCGTGGCGCGGCGGCAGGGGATATCGGCCTCGCAGATATCGCGCGTGATCCACCAGCTTGAGGATGCGCTCGGGCAGCAGCTTTTCTATCGCAATACGCGGGCCGTCATTCCCACGGAAAGCGGTCATCTGTTTGTTCGCTACGCCCGGTCGATGGCGGAAAATCTGGAAGAGGCGCGCCGGGAGCTGGACGCTCGAGCGGGGGAACCGTCCGGTGCGATCCGCATTAACGGACCGGTGTTTTTCGGCCAGAAGCACATAGCCCCAGGACTTCCCGGCCTGTCGGAACGCTATCCTCACCTGAGCGTAGAGCTGACGCTGACCGATGATTTTATCGACCCCCATCGGGATGCGGCGGATGTTATATTTCGGATTGGCGTGCTGACGGACTCCTCGTTTCATGCGCGAGTGTTCGGGCAGCAGGTTTATCATCTGGCCGCGTCGCCGGACTACGTGCGTAAACATGGTGCACCTGAAGGACCGGACGATCTGAACCGTCATCACTGTCTTGTCTATCGCGGATCGTCAGGGCCAAACCGCTGGCTCTTTCGCAGGAAGGGCGAGGCGTGGATACACTATCCCGTGACGCCATTGATGACCTCCAATAATGCGGAGGCGTTACTCGCTGCGGCGCTGGGCGGGATGGGGATTGTGCTGTTCCCGGACTGGCTGGTGAGTGAACAGCTCCAGCGCGGTGAGCTGATTCCGCTCCTGCCCGCGCTGGAGTGTGCCATCAATACGGAACAGCAGGCTATTGCGGCGATCTATCCTGATGCCCGACATCCGCCCCTGAACGTCAGGGCGGTAATTGATTATTACGTCGAGCGTTTTGGCACGCCGCCGTACTGGCAAACGTAAGGGGATTACGCGCCAAGCTCTTTGCGGATAATCTCTGCGCCAGCGCTAAGTGCTTTCAGCTTGCCGTTAGCGACCTCACGGGAGAGAGGAGCCATACCGCAGTTGGTTGACGGATACAGCTTGTCGGCGTCGACAAACTGCAGCGCTTTTCGCAGCGTATTGGCGACTTCCTCCGGCGTTTCAACCGTGTTGGTTGCCACGTCAATCGCGCCAACCATCACTTTCTTACCGCGGATCAGCTCAAGCAGATCCATCGGCACGCGGGAGTTGTGGCACTCCAGGGAGATAATGTCGATGTTAGAGGTCTGCAGCTTAGGGAAGGCCTCTTCGTACTGGCGCCACTCGGATCCGAGCGTCTTTTTCCAGTCGGTATTGGCCTTGATGCCGTAGCCGTAGCAGATGTGTACCGCGGTCTCGCACTTCAGCCCTTCAATGGCGCGCTCCAGCGCGGCGATACCCCAGTCGTTGACCTCATCAAAAAAGACGTTAAACGCCGGTTCATCAAACTGGATAATATCCACGCCTGCGGCCTCTAGCTCTCGCGCTTCCTGATTGAGGATTTTGGCGAATTCCCAGGCCAGCTTTTCGCGGCTTTTATAGTGCGCGTCGTAAAGGGTGTCGATCATGGTCATTGGCCCCGGCAGAGCCCATTTGATCGGCTTATCCGTAAGCTGACGTAAATATTTAGCATCGTCCACGAAGACCGGTTTCTGCCGCGCGACGGCGGAGACCACGGTCGGCACGCTGGCGTCATAGCGGTTACGAATGCGCACCGTCTGGCGGTTCTCAAAATCGACGCCGCTCAGGTGTTCAATAAAGGTGGTGACGAAGTGCTGACGGGTCTGTTCCCCGTCGCTGACGATATCGATTCCCGCACGGACCTGCTCATCCAGAGACAGGCGCAGCGCATCCTGCTTGCCCGCCAGCAGTTCCTGATCCTGCAATTTCCAGGGTGACCACAGCGTTTCAGGTTGCGCAAGCCAGGTCGGCTTAGGCAGGCTGCCAGCCGTTGAAGTCGGGAGCAATGTTTTCATAATAAAAGACCTTTTTTGATGTATTAAAGCGTGTAGTTATCAGACCACTGCTCAAGAATGTGTTTGTAAGGCTTAATGAAGTACTCTTCGGTAAATCGACCCTGTTCAATCGCCAGACGGCTTCGCTCTTCCCGGTCATACACAATTTTGGTTAAGGAGTGATCCTGCTGGTTCAGATCCGGTCGGTAGCACAGTCCGGCCGCCGAGTTGGCGTTATAAATTTCCGGGCGATAGATCTTCTGGAACGTCTCCATCGTGCTGATGGTGGCGATCAGTTCGAGATCGGTGTAGTCGCTCAGCAAATCCCCGGTAAAGAAGAACGCGAAAGGCGCCACGCTGTGTTCCGGCATGAAGTAGCGCACGCTCAGGCCCATCTTCGCGAAGTACTGCTCCGTGAGCGATTCGCCATCCGGCTGATACTCAACGCCCAGCACGGGGTGCTGATTACCGGTGCGGCGATAGGTATCTTTGCTGGAGACGCTCAGGCAAATCACCGGTCCTTTTGTGAAGTTCTCTTTGTATTCCGGTGAGTTCACAAAGTGGCGGAAAATATTGCCGTGCAGCTCGCCAAACTTTTCCGGAATGCTGAAGTGCTGCTGGTTCTTGTTATGCTCCAGCAGCAGGACGCTGAAATCATAATCCCGCACGTAAGACGAGAAGTTATTCCCGACGATACCGGGGATGCGCTGGTTGTTTTTCTTGTCGACAATATATGTTTGCAATATCTCAATGGCCGGGAACGGTTTTTCCGCGCCAATGTTCAAATCGACAGAGATGATTTCAAGCTCAACCGCGTAGCGATCGGCGGTTGGGTTATCCCAGCGCGCTAAGGCGTTGAAGCGGTTGTTGATCATCACCAGCGTATTGCGCAGGTTCTCCTGACGTTTTTCACCGCGGGCCAGGTTGGCAAAGTTAGTGGTCGTACGCGTATTTTCTGACGGGTTGTAATTCTCATCGAAGCAACTGCGCTTAAGGTTATATGTGAAAGCTTTGCTCATTGTGGTTATGCATCCTAAGTTCATGTTGCTAAGAAGTTACCAATGCATAATTTATGCCTGAGCCCGCGGCGCAGGGGAAGTGACTTAATTTCAATGCAACATGAGCGAAGTTCATGAAGTGTAATGCGCGAGGTGTCGCTGCGCTTACCCGGCCTACGATTCTGCTAATGTCGCACTCTTTCCTCAATTCCCGCTATAATCCCCAAAATTTCCAACCGGTTTAGAAACAATCATGACAAAACTCACCTTACAAGAGCAGATGCTGAAAGCGGGCCTCGTCAGCAGCAAGAAAGCGGCGAAAGTGCAGCGTACGGCAAAGAAATCACGCGTTCAGGCGCGTGAGGCCCGTGAAGCGGTCGAAGAGAACAAGAAGGCGCAGATCGAGCGTGACAAGCTGCTGAGCGAGCAGCAGAAGCAGGCCGTGCTGGCGAAAGAGTTTAAGGCGCAGGTGAAGCAGCTAATTGAGATGAACCGCATCACCGTGGCAAAAGGCAACATCACCTTTAACTTTACCGACGGTACGCTGATTAAAAAGATTGAAGTCGATAAGCAAACGCAGACCCAGCTGATCAATGGCCGTCTGGCGATTGCCCGCCTGGTGCTCAATGCTAACGGTGACTGCGACTACGCGATCATTCCGGCAGTGGTGGCCGATAAAATTGCCCAGCGCGATGCCGACAGCATCGTGTTAAACAGCGCGCTCAGCCAGGAAGAGCAGGACGAAGACGATCCGTACGCGGACTTCAAAATCCCTGACGATTTGATGTGGTAAACCGCATTCAGAACGGGGCGGCGTGACGGGCGTTAACCGGCTCGCCGTTCACGGGATGAATAAAATTCAGCTCGCTGGCATGCAGCATCAGCCGGGGCGTTTCTTCAGCGCCCGGCACGTCAAGACCGCCATACAGATCGCAGCCCAGAATAGGGTGCCCCAGCTGCTGGCAGTGAATACGCAGCTGATGGGTTCGCCCGGTCTCCGGGATCAGTTTCACCCGCGTTAACGGCAGCCCCGTCCCCTGATAAAACCGTTCCACCACCCGATAGCGGGAGCGGGCGGGTTTCCCGGTGATGGCGCAGATCGACATCAGCGGGAACAGCGCCGGGTCTTTGGCAATCGGCGCATTGATTACACCTTCGTCATTTTCCACATGTCCGCAAAGCAGGGCGCTGTAGGCTTTCTCCACGCTGCGCTGGCTGAACTGCTGGCACAGCGCCGCGTTGATGGCTTTATTGCGCGCAACCACCATCAGCCCGGACGTGCCAAAATCCAGACGGTGCACCAGCGTGCAGCCGGGGAACGTCTGAACCAGACGATAATGGACGGAATCAAGGTTTTGCGGATTTTTGCCCGAGAGGCTGAGCAGGCCGGAAGGCTTATCGATCAGCAGCAGATGCTCGTCCTGCCAGAGAATTTCGATCTCATCGAGACAAGGTGGGGCAATAAAGTTATCGACGATTACAGACATCAGGCCGCCCGGCTGGAGAGTGGGAGCGGATGATAACGAAATGCGGGGGAAAAGAAAAACCCTCCCACCGGGCGGTGAGAGGGTGAAGTCTTACGCTGCAACCAGGCTGTCGATTGCGGCTTTCGCGTCGGTTTGCGCTTTGGTCGCCACTTCCGGACCGTAAGCGATACCTTCCGCGAACACGAAGTTCACGTCAGTGATGCCGATGAAGCCGAGGAACAGGCTCAGGTACGGCGCAACCAGGTCGGTTGGGGTATCTTTATGGATGCCGCCACGGCTGGTCAGTACGATCGCACGTTTACCTTTCACCAGACCTTCCGGGCCGTTCTCGGTGTAACGGAAGGTTACGCCAGCGCGTGCTACCAGGTCGAAGTAGTTCTTCAGCTGGGTTGGAATGTTGAAGTTGTACATTGGGGCGTTGATGACGATAACGTCGTGCGCCTGCAGCTCAGCAATCAGTTCGTCGGACAGGGCCAGCGCTTCCTGCTGACGCGGAGACAGCGGTGCATCGCTTGGGCGCAGCGCGCCAACCAGCTCACCGTCCAGCACAGGAATTGGGTTTGCAGCCAGGTCACGCACGGTGATTTCGTCAGCAGAATGCTGTTCACGCCACTGTTCAACGAAGTAATCAGACAGCTGACCAGACTGAGAGTACCCTGCCAGAATGCTGGATTTCAAAACTAATACTTTGCTCATGGGTGATTCCTGTTGTTGCATTTGATTGAAGGGGGTTGCCCCGTTGCTTGTTGACACTCTATTCACAATCCTGCCACAGAGATAGCGCAATATATCGAAGCCTATGTTCGAATTTTTTGAATAAGGCGCGAAAGGCACCGATGTGGTACTCTATAGCAATCATTAAAAAGAGAGTTTATCAGGGCGTGTACTGCCCTTTAACGCTATGACAGAACAACAAAAATTCACCTTCCCGATCCTCCTGCAACAGCTTGATTCTCTGACGCTGCGCGATAAACAGCGCTTTGCCCGCCGCCTGCACGGTGTGAAGAAGGTTAAAAATCCTGATGCACAACAGGCCATTTACCAGGAGATGGCGAAAGAGATTGAACAGGCGGCAGGGAAAGTTGTGCTGCGTGAAGCCGCACGTCCGGCGATTACCTACCCGGAAAACCTGCCCGTCAGCCAGAAGAAACAGGACATTCTCGAGGCCGTACGCGACCACCAGGTGGTGATTGTCGCGGGGGAAACCGGTTCGGGGAAAACCACCCAGCTGCCGAAAATCTGTATGGAGCTGGGCCGCGGGATCAAAGGCCTGATTGGCCACACCCAGCCGCGTCGTCTGGCGGCGCGCACCGTTGCCAACCGTATTGCCGAAGAGCTGCAGACGGAGCCGGGCGGCTGCATCGGCTACAAGGTGCGATTCAGCGACCACGTTAGCGATAACACTATGGTCAAGCTGATGACCGACGGTATTCTGCTGGCGGAAATCCAGCAGGATCGCCTGCTGATGCAGTACGACACCATCATCATTGACGAAGCGCACGAGCGCAGCCTGAACATCGACTTCCTGCTCGGCTACCTGAAAGAGCTTCTGCCGCGTCGCCCGGATCTGAAAGTTATCATCACCTCCGCGACCATCGACCCGGAGCGCTTCTCGAAGCACTTCAACAATGCGCCGATTATCGAAGTCTCTGGTCGTACCTATCCGGTCGAGGTGCGCTATCGCCCGATTGTTGAAGAGGCGGATGATACCGAGCGCGACCAGCTGCAGGCCATTTTTGATGCCGTTGACGAGCTGGGTAACGAAAGCGCGGGCGACATTCTGATCTTCATGAGCGGCGAACGCGAAATCCGCGATACCGCCGATGCGCTCAGCAAGCGCGACCTGCGCCACACCGAGATCCTGCCGCTGTATGCCCGCCTGTCCAACAGCGAACAGAACCGCGTCTTCCAGCCGCACAGCGGACGCCGCATCGTCCTGGCGACCAACGTGGCGGAAACCTCGCTGACCGTGCCGGGCATTAAATACGTGATCGATCCGGGTACGGCGCGCATCAGCCGCTACAGCTACCGCACCAAGGTCCAGCGGCTGCCGATTGAGCCCGTTTCGCAGGCGTCTGCTAACCAGCGTAAGGGCCGCTGCGGGCGCGTGTCGGAAGGGATCTGTATTCGTCTCTATTCCGAAGACGATTTCCTGTCGCGTCCGGAATTCACCGACCCGGAAATTCTGCGCACCAATCTGGCGTCCGTTATTCTGCAGATGACCGCCCTGGGGCTGGGCGACATCGCGGCGTTCCCGTTCGTCGAAGCGCCGGACAAACGCAACATTCAGGACGGCGTACGTCTGCTGGAAGAGCTCGGAGCGATCACCACCGACGAGCAGGCGACGGTCTACAAGCTGACGCCGCTGGGCCGCCAGCTTAGCCAGCTGCCGGTCGACCCGCGCCTGGCCCGTATGGTGCTGGAAGCGCAAAAGCACGGCTGCGTGCGCGAGGCGATGATTATTACCTCGGCGCTCTCCATTCAGGATCCGCGCGAGCGTCCGATGGACAAACAGCAGGCCTCTGACGAAAAGCACCGTCGCTTCCACGACAAAGAGTCCGATTTCCTCGCCTTCGTGAACCTGTGGAACTATCTCGGCGAGCAGCAGAAAGCGCTCTCCTCGAACCAGTTCCGCCGCCAGTGCCGCGTGGATTTCCTCAACTACCTGCGCGTGCGCGAGTGGCAGGATATCTACACCCAGCTGCGCCAGGTGGTGAAAGAGTTGGGCATTCCGGTCAACAGCGAACCGGCGGAGTACCGCGAAATTCATATCGCGCTGCTGACCGGCCTGCTGTCCCACATTGGGATGAAGGATGCCGAAAAGCAGGAGTATACCGGCGCGCGTAACGCCCGTTTCTCCATCTTCCCCGGTTCCGGCTTGTTCAGGAAGCCGCCGAAATGGACCATGGTCGCTGAGCTGGTGGAAACCAGCCGCCTGTGGGGGCGCATTGCCGCACGTATCGATCCGGAATGGGTGGAGCCGGTGGCGCAGCATCTGCTTAAGCGCTCGTACAGTGAACCGCACTGGGAGCGCGCGCAGGGCGCGGTGATGGCGACCGAGAAAGTGACCGTTTACGGCCTGCCGGTGGTCGCCGCGCGTAAGGTCAACTACAGCCAGATTGACCCTGCGCTCAGTCGCGAGCTGTTTATCCGCCACGCGCTGGTGGAGGGCGACTGGCAGACGCGCCACGCCTTCTTCCGTGAAAACCTGAAGCTGCGCGCCGAAGTGGAGGAGCTGGAGCACAAGTCCCGCCGCCGCGACATTCTGGTGGACGATGAGGCGCTGTTTGAGTTTTACGACCAGCGCATCAGCCACGATGTTATCTCTGCCCGCCACTTCGACAGCTGGTGGAAAAAGGCCAGCAAAGAGACGCCGGACCTGCTCAACTTCGAAAAGAGCATGCTGATTAAAGAGGGGGCGGAGTCGGTCAGCAAGCTCGACTACCCGAACTTCTGGCATCAGAGCAACCTCAAGCTGCGTCTGACCTATCAGTTTGAGCCGGGGGCAGACGCGGACGGCGTGACCGTCCACATTCCGCTGCCGCTGTTAAACCAGGTGGACGAGAGCGGGTTCGAGTGGCAAATCCCCGGCCTGCGCCGCGAGCTGGTGATTGCGCTGATCAAATCCCTGCCGAAACCAGTGCGCCGCAACTTTGTGCCTGCGCCAAACTACGCGGAAGCGTTTTTAGGCCGCGTCACGCCGCTGGAGCTGCCGCTGCTGGACGCGCTGGAACGTGAATTCCGCCGCATGACCGGGACGACCATCGACCGCGACGACTGGAACTGGGATCAGGTGCCCGATCACCTGAAAATCAGCTTCCGCGTGGTGGACGATAAAAATAAAAAGCTGCTGGAAGGGCGTTCCCTGAGCGAGCTGAAAGAGGCGCTGAAAGGCAAAGTCCAGGAGACGCTCTCTGCGGTGGCGGACGACGGCATCGAGCAGAGCGGGCTGCACATCTGGAGCTTTGGTCAGCTTCCGGAAAGCTACGAGCAGAAGCGCGGCAACTATAAGGTGAAAGCCTGGCCTGCGCTGGTGGACGAGCGCGACAGCGTGGCGATCAAACTGTTTGATAACCCGCAGGAACAGCAGCAGATGATGTGGCGTGGGCTGCGTCGCCTGCTGCTGCTCAACATCCCGTCGCCGATCAAGTATCTGCACGAGAAGCTGCCGAATAAGGCCAAGCTGGGGCTCTACTTTAACCCGTACGGCAAGGTGCTGGATCTGATTGACGACTGCATCTCCTGCGGCGTGGACAAACTCATTCACGAGGCGGGCGGCCCGGTCTGGACGGAAGAGGGCTTTGCTCAGCTTCACGAAAAGGTGCGCGCGGAGCTGAACGACACCGTGGTGGAGATTGCCAAACAGGTCGAGCAGATCCTCACCGCCGTGTTCAACATCAACAAGCGCCTGAAGGGGCGCGTGGATATGACCATGGCGCTGGGGCTGTCTGACGTGAAGGCGCAGATGGCGGGACTTGTCTATCGCGGCTTTGTCACCGGCAACGGCTTTAAGCGCCTGGGCGATACGCTGCGCTATCTGCAGGCGATTGAAAAACGTCTGGAGAAAATGGCGGTCGATCCGCACCGCGATCGCGCGCAGATGTTGAAAGTGGAGAGCGTGCAGCAGGCGTGGCAGCAGTGGCTCAACAAGCTGCCGCCAGCGCGACGCGACGATGAAGACGTGCAGGCGATCCGTTGGATGATCGAGGAGCTGCGCGTCAGCTTCTTTGCCCAGCAGCTCGGTACGCCGTATCCGATTTCGGATAAACGTATCCTGCAGGCGATGGAGCAGATTTCCGCTTAAACCCTTGCCCGGTGGCGCTGCGCTTACCGGGCCTACGGGTGCGAAATGTAGGCCGGGTAAGGCGTAGCCGCCACCCGGCTGGTTATCGTTCTACAATCGCCAGCGTAAACCCATCCCATCCCTTAACCCCCACCGTTTGCAGCGCGGTGGCGGTTAAGCGCGGATTATCTCCAGTCATCTCAATAAACCGACGCACGCCCAGCACGCGCGCGTCGTCGCTTTGCCCGTTAATGACCTCGCCGTCGCGCACCACGTTATCGCCAATGATTATCGTGCCGGGACGGGAATAGTGCAGCGCCCACTCCAGATAGCCGGGATTGTTTGGCTTATCGGCATCGATAAAGATCAGGTCAAACGGTGGAACGTCACCGAAATTCTCCAGCGAGCTAAGGGCCGGGCCTTCAATTAATTCAATACGTTCGTTTAGCCCCGCGAGATGAATATTCTGGCGGGCAACCCCGGCATGCGCGGGATCGGCCTCAAGCGTAATCAGCTTTCCGTCCGGCGGCAGGGCGCGCGCCATCCAGATAGCGCTATAGGCACCCAGCGTCCCAATCTCAAGAATGCGCCTTGCCTGCGTCATGCGCACGAACAGCGCCAGCAGCTGCCCCTGATTGGCCGCTACGTCGTGCTCGGGCAGCCCGGCGCGCTTGTTGTTTTCCAGTACTTGATGAAGTACGTCATCGTCAGGAATAAGCGAAGAAATCATGTAATTATCTACGGCAGACCATTGTTGTTGCATAGATTGACTCCTTGGGAGGGATTGCCGGGTGGCGGCTGCGCCTTACCCGGCCTACAGGGCGAAATGTACGCCCGGTAAGCGAAGCGCCACCGGGCAGGTTTTCAGGCACTGACCCAGCCGCCGCCCAGCGCTTTATACAAATCAATCTGCGCCAGCAGCAGGTTATTTTTCACCCGCACCACGCTGGTCTGAACCGAAAACAGCGTGCGCTGCGCGTCCAGCACGTCAAGATAGGAGGAATAACCGTTGCGATAGCGATTCTGCGCAATGCGCAGCGTCTCCTGGGCCACATCCTGCTGGGCAAGCAGTTCCGTCAGCTGTTCCTGATAGCGACTTATCGCATCAAGGCTGTTGTTGACTTCGGCAAACGCGTTACGCACGGTTTTTTCATAGGCGTACAGCGCCTGGTTCCGCTGGGACTGAGAAATATCCACCTGCGCATTCAGCGCCTGGCGGTTCAGCAGCGGGGCGAGAATACTGCCCCCGACGCTCCAGAGCTGAAGCGGGTTGTCCAGCAGGCCTGAAAGGGTGCGATCCTGAACCGATCCGGTGGCAGTCAGGTTGATCGACGGCAGCAGGCTGGCGCGTGAAGCGGCAAGCGAGGCGTCCGCCGCAACCAGCTGTCGTTCGGCCTGAACGATATCCGGTCGACGATTCAGGAGCGTAGAAGGCAGCTGCGACGGCAGCGTCAGCGGCGTCAGCGCCGCAAAGCTTTCGCTGCGTGCCACCGCGCCGGGATTGCTTCCCAGCAGCAGGCTCAGGGCATTCTCCTGCTGCGCAATCTGGTGCTGCAGCACGGGCACCTGCGCCCGCGTTGAGCGTAATTCGGAATCCGACTGCATCAGCTCCAGGCGCGAGCTGTAGCCCGTCTCAAACTGACGTTTCGCGAGGTTAAATGCCTCTTCGCGCGATTTCAGCGTGGACTCCGTCACGCGCAGCTGTTCGTCAAGCGAGAGCAGGGTGACATAGCCGGATGCAACGGAAGACGCGACGGTCAAATCCGCGGCAGCGGCGGCGGCTTTTTGCGCCTCCAGCGAGGCTTCGGCGGCATTGGCCGTGCTGCGGTTGACGCCCCAGATATCAACGTCATAGCTCGCCGTCAGGCTCCCTCTGTACAGCGTGCCGTAGACCGGCAGCCCGGTCGCGGCGGATTGCGAACGGGCGCGCGTCCCCGTTACGCCCGCGTCAAGCGAAGGAAACAGGCTGCCGTCGGCCGCGAAGACCCGCGCCTGATACTCGTTAATTCGTTCGCGAGCGATCAGTACGTCGCTGTTATTCTTAAGCGCCCGATCCACATAGCGGTTGAGGTTGTTGTCATGGAAATTGCGCCACCAGAGCTGCTCCGCCGGGCTGGCAGGGCCGGCGTCAGCACGCCACTGGGTGGGGATGTGCAGCGTCGGCTGCGCCGGTTTGAGGTCGACGGACTGGCATCCGGCCAGCATGACCGCTGCCACCAGCGCGGCTATCGGGCGAAGGATCATTTCTTCGGCTCCCGCGTATCAATGGTCACCTGTACCGACATACCCGGACGCAGCAGCGCGGAATCTTCTGGCTTGCCGAGCACCTCGATGCGCACCGGGATACGCTGGGCTATTTTGACAAAGTTGCCGGTGGCGTTGTCCGGCGTGATGGCGCTGAATTCAACCCCGGTTGCAGGAGAAATGCTCTCCACGCGGCCCTGATACGCTTTGTCGTTCAGGGCATCGACGGTGAATTTGACAGGCTGACCGACGCGTAGCTCCGCGAGCTGGGTCTCTTTAATATTGGCAATGACCCAGTGCTGAGGCGGCACAAGGGTGGTGAGATGGGTCCCGGCGGTCACATACGCCCCGAGACGCACGGCGATCTGGCCGAGCTGACCGTCACGCGGCGCCACAATGCGGGTGTTTTGCAGGTCAATCTGCGCCAGCTCCAGCGCCGCTTTTGCGTTTTCAACATCCGCCTCCAGCGCACCGCGATTGACAATCACCGTCTGCAGATCCTGACGCGACATCTCAAGCGCAGCTTTCGCCTGGTCGATGTCGGCGCTGCCCTGAGCGGCACTGGCCAGCGCCGCGTCGCGCTCGCGAATCGAGAGCGAGCCGTCTGACGTCAGCTCTTTCACCCGCTTTAAATCCGCCTGCGTTTTCAGGCTCTGGGCGCGGGCGTTTTTCAGCGCGGCGTCATTTTTTGCGATGACGGCTTCGGCGCTTTTACGCTGCTGCAGGTTGTTATTGAGGGCGGCAATTTTCATCGCCAGCTGTGCCTCGGCTTGATGTACGCGCTGACGAAAAATGCGGTCATCAATCTGCAGCAGCAGGTCGCCTTTTTTGACCTGCACAAAGTCCTGAACCTTCACCTCGGTGACATAGCCATTCACCTGGGGGCTGATAAACGTCGTCTGGCCGCGCACGTAGGCGTTATCGGTAAACTGCGCGTGGCGGGTGAACGGCGGCAGCTGCCACGCATAAAGGATCACCAGTACGCCGACAATACCGATGGCAGCGGCGGTGAAAACGGAAACAATGCGCACATTTTTGCGGGTGTTGGCCTGCTCTTTGGCGGCATCCTGCTGACTCATAAACTCTCCAGAAATATTTTAATTATTTGTTGCCGGTGGCGTTCTTCAGCGCCAGACGGGCAGTGATGCGCAGGCGCAGCAAGCGCCATAAAATCCAGACCAGCGTGGCGGCAGCGATGCTCGCCGTCAGCAGATAAGTATCGTTGTAAGCCAGAATATTCGCCTCCAGCGCGGTCACTGTTTGCAGCTGCGTTATCGCCTGCGTTCCCAGCAGCGAACTGTCGCCAATCAGGCTTTTATACATCTGGGTATAAAGTTGAATTCGCTCGTTGACCAGCGGGTTGAGCGTGGTGAGCTGGTCCGCCAGCAGGCTGGAGTGGTACTTCTCGCGCCAGGTCTGGAAGGTGCCGAGGATCGCGGAGCCCAGCAGGCCGCCGAGGTTCTGGCTCATGCCAAACATCACCGAGAAGCTGACCAGGTTGCGCGGGTCGGCGATCACCCCGCCAATGGCGGCCAGCATGGCGGGCGCCAGGAAGAAGGCGCTGCCGAAGCCCAGCAGGAACTGGCTTAGCATCAGCTGATCCGGCCGGGTCAGGTTGTTGGACTGGCTGTCCAGCAGCGAGGCAACAATCATCAGGGCCAGAGAGGTGATGATTGGCCACGCCAGTTTCGTCGGCTTGATGGTGAGACAGCTGGTGACGATCCCGCAGACGATCCCGGCGAAAATGGACCACGCCAGGTGGGTCATCTGCTCATTCTGTAATCCCACGTACTGCAGCCAGCCGATGACGCCGGTGTTTTGCTCTGCCAGCACGATACGGATCAGCAGCATGATCAGCCCCAGACGGACGATGCTGCCGCTCGACAGCCAGCGGGTGTTCAGCAGCGGGTTGGCACGGTTATGTTCAAAGACGATGGCAGCCACAATCAGCACCAGCGATAGCGCCAGCGACCAGCCGATCCACGGCGCCTCGAACCACCAGTCAAGACGGCCTAAGGAGAGCACGGCGCAGAGCAGGGCCATCCCGGGGGCCATTAAAAAGAAGGTGATGAAGTCTTTTTTCTCAAAGACCTTGCGCCGGTCGCCCGGCGGCAGTTTTAAGGCGATGACGCAGGCTAGGGAGATCAGCGCCAGCCCCAGCTCGAAGAAATAAAGCCCGCGCCACTCGTCCAGCTGCAGCAGTTCGGTCGAAAACAGGCGAGCCAGCGGGATGGCGAGTGAGGATCCGGTGATGCCGATGGTCAGTGCCTTGAGGCGGTGCTTCGCCGGCCAGGCCTGGATCTGATAGTAAATCCCCAGCGAGCTGAGCGCGGCGGCCACCATCCCGTGCGCGGCACGAACCATCAGCGCCGAGCTGAGGTCGTTCACGAACAGGTGGAAAAAGGTCACCAGCACGTACAGCACCAGAAAACCTTCCGTGAAGGCGCGCAGACCGTACTGCTGGCGGAATTTGACCAGCAGCAGGTTGATAGAGATGTTGGTCATGACGTAGACCGCGGGCAGCCAGGCGATTTCGGTCGACCAGGCCCCGAAGGTCCCCTGCAGATTTTGCAGGTTGGCGGTCACCACCGCATTTCCCAGCGCCCCCGTCAGGCACACCAGCAGGCCCACGACGCCGTAGGCAATGCGTTTTGGCGTACTGTGTTCGGGCGTGGAAGGCGAACCCAGCAGAGCGGGTTTCTCATGTGGCTGCCACTCGCGAGGAGCATAAGGGTCGCGTTCGGGCAGGCGCATAACGTCGTTTACCTTAGAAATAATTGAATAATTAGCGGGCTAGCGATTCTACGTCTGCCGCAAATGATAATTCAAGTGAATATGATTTACGCATGTTAATCAAATGGTGAAGGGGATTTTAAGGAAAAAGAGCGGCCCGATGTCGCCGTTGTGTTGAGAACCTGAAGTCGCTACCCTGAAGGGATACAGAGAAGGAGTTCATCATGGAACAGACCCATTTTCCCATCCTGCCGGATGCCACGCTGGCGGCCTTAAATACTGTCGGTGAATGGCTGGCGCAGGACGACCTGAGCGGCAGCCGCCAGCACCTGGACGTCGATGTGGTGATCCTGGCAGGGAACGCGGTGATCCCGACCATTGAGGCGGCCTGTCGAATTGCCGCGCAGAGAGAAATCCCGCTCCTGATTAGCGGCGGTATTGGTCATTCAACCGCGTTTTTATATTCAGCTATCGGCAGTCATCCGCGTTATCACACCTTACAAGTCGGAGGGCGAGCCGAAGCGAGCATTCTTGCCGACATTGCGCGGGCGTTCTGGCAGATCCCCGAGGCGCATCTGTGGGTTGAGGATCAATCCACCAACTGCGGTGAAAACGCGCGCTTTAGCTGGAACATGCTGAAGCAGCACCATCGTACATCCGGGCGGATGCTGGTGGTGCAGGATCCCACGATGCAGCGCCGCACGATGGCGACGTTTGCCCGCGTTTGTCGGGATGAGCCCGTTTCGCCGCAGTGGGTCAGCCATCCCGGGTTTACGCCGACGCTGCAAAACGGTAAAGAGGGCGTGGAGTTCAGTGAGGGCAACACCGGCCTGTGGCCCGTTGACCGTTATCTTTCACTGGTTATGGGGGAACTGCCGCGCCTGTATGATGACGCCAACGGCTATGGCCCGGCCGGGCGGGATTTTATCACGCACGTTGAATTCCCTGAGGCCGTCACCGCCGCATGGAGACAGCTGCAGCAGGACCCGGTCCTGAAGGTGGCGCGAAAAATCAGCTGAGCACGGAACAATCCCCTCGCCCCATTGGGGAGAGGGTTCCCCCAGTAATTTCTAAACCCGAAGCGATGAACGTTGCTTAAGAAAAATGAATGAATTGCAGCGACGCCCTGGTCCGGCTGTAAATCGCTGAGGCGTTTCCTGCAGGCCGGGGCGAGGCGCAGGGATGCGCCGAGAGGGCGGGCTTTACAGGGACGTTGCCTCCGCCCGTACCCGATAAGCCGGAAGGAATAAGCCGAGGGTACCGCAAAGCGGCGATTTACCGCCGGGAGCCCGGGTCGCCAGGGCGGCGGCGATTGAGCCGCCATGGCACGTTCACAGGTCGTGTCGTTACAGAGTAGCAAGATACATAAAGTGAACGGAATGACCACCAGAGCCGTATGTTCCCCCTCACCCCAGCCCTCTCCCTCAAGGGAGAGGGGGTCGTCCGTGCAGGCATTCTATTGTTGGGAACCCTCAGCCTTTGGTGAGGGAATCACAGCGCCGCAAACTTATCCAGCGTCCGCACCAGCTGCGTCACGAAACCATATTCGTTGTCATACCACGCGACGGCTTTCACTAGCTGCAGCTCTCCCGCTTCTGACACCTCCGTCTGCGTGGCGTCAAACACCGAACCATAATGTGAGCCAATCACATCGGACGACACAATCTCTTCATCGGTATACCCGAACGATTTATTGCCCTGCGTCGCCTTTTTCAGCGCGGCGTTGATCTCCTCAACGGTCACTTTCTTGCCCAGAATGGCCACCAGCTCGGTTACCGAACCCGTTTTAACCGGCACGCGCTGCGCGTGGCCTTTCAGTTTGCCGCTGAGCGCAGGGATAACCAGACCAATGGCTTTGGCGGCACCGGTGGTGTGGGGAATGATATTCTCTGCCGCCGCCCGCGAGGCGCGAAGATCTTTCCCGCGCGGGCCATCCACCAGCGCCTGCGTACCGGTATAGGCGTGAATGGTGGTCATGGTGCCCACTTTTATTTCAAACGCATCGTTCAGGGCTTTGGCCAGCGGGGCGAGGCAGTTGGTGGTGCAGGAGGCGACGGAGATGATGGTATCACTGGCGTCAATGGTGTCGTCATTCACGCTGTAGACGATGGTTTTCATGTCACCCGCAGGCGCGGAGATCAGCACTTTCTTCGCGCCAGCGTCCAGGTGCGCCCGTGATTTCTCTTCAGAGGTATAAAAGCCGGTGCACTCCACGACGATATCCACACCGGCGGTTTTCCACGGAATGTGCTTCGCCTCTTTTTCGGCGTACACCGCAATGGTTTTACCGTCAACAATCAGCGCATCCTCGGTGAAATCCACGCTCCACGGGAAGCCACCGTAGTTGGAATCATGCCTGAGCAGGTAGGCCAGCACTTTCGGGGAGGTGAGGTCGTTGATGGCGACGACGGTATTACTGTCCTGGGTTTCAAGAAGGCGACGCAGGACAAGGCGCCCAATGCGTCCAAAGCCGTTAATGCCAATTTTACTCATGGTGTTCTCCTGTAAACGTGTCGATGCGACAGTTTGAACTCATCCAGGCTTAGACCATCACGGGCAGGGCGGCAATTGAAGATGCTTCATGCGGGAGGAAGTATTTGAAAAACCATACAGAAAAGTTAATGAATTTTTAAGGAAAGGGGATTATGTTGGCGCGGTAACTGTTTTTAATCGAGAAATCACATGCGCACTAAATATACAAGCCTGCAAATCGGCATCCACTGGCTGGTGTTTCTATTAATCATCGTCGCCTACTGCGCCATGGAGTTCAAAGGTTTCTTCCCGCGCACCGCGCGTCCCGCGATCAATATGATCCACGTGTCATGCGGGATCGGTATTCTGGTGCTGATGGTGACGCGTCTGCTGGTTCGCCTGAAATTCCGCGCGCCCCCGATTCAGCCGAAGCCAAAAGCGATGGTGACGGGGATGTCTCATCTGGGGCATCTGGTGGTGTATCTGCTGTTTATTGCGCTGCCGCTGATTGGGATTGTGATGATGTACAACCGGGGCAGCGACTGGTTTGCCTTTGGCCTGGCGATGCCGCATGCGGCGGAGTCCAATTTTGATCTGGTGGATACGCTGAAGGCGTGGCACGAGACGCTGGCAAACCTGGGCTATTTTGTGATTGGCCTGCACGCGGCTGCGGCGCTGATGCATCACTATTTCTGGAAAGATAATACTCTTCTGCGCATGATGCCGAAAAAGCGTCAGTAGTCCTCTTGCCCGGCGGCGCTTCGCTTACGCGGCCCTACGCTCTGAGTCGTAGGCCGGGTAAGCGCAGCGCCACCCGGCTTGTTTTTAACCCAACAGAGCACGCTCTTCGGCACTTAACGCCAGCGCCTGCGTTGACCCCGTCTCCGACGACTTCACCGCCGCTTCCAGCACGGCCATGACCGCCAGCGCCTCAACAGGGTGGACAGGGTTGGTGATTTTCCCGCGTAACGCATCACGTACGTTGATGTAATACTGGCGCTGATCGCCTTTCGGGGTTGGGATCGTCTGCGATGCGCCGTCAGCGCCAAAGAACACCATACTGTCGCTGTCTTCGCCCCAGGTTTCACTGCCCGGGATCACCCCTGAGAGCAGCTGTGCTTCCTGCTGATCGATTCTGGCCTTCACCACGCTGCCTTTGTCCCCGTGGACGGTAAAGCGCGCCGTACCGCCAGCCACCAGCATGCTGGCGTGCAGAATCACCTTATGCTCCGGGTAGTTTAAGACCACGTGCGCCCAGTCGTTAATTTCTGCGCCGTCGCGCAGCGTCGCGATATTCCCCTGAACCGACTGCGGCAGGCCAAAGAGCTGTAGCGTCTGGTCGATAAGATGTGGGCCCAGGTCAAACCACAGGCCGCTCCCGGGGACGTTCTGCTCGCGCCAGCGCACGCGCACTTCCGGGCGGAAGCGGTCAATATGCGACTCCAGGTGTTTAACCTTGCCGAGCGTGCCTTGCTCAATAATCTGCTTAATGCCGAGGAAATCGCTGTCCCAGCGGCGGTTGTGGAAGACGGAGAGCAGCAGCTGCTTTTCGTCCGCCAGCGCAATCAGGTCGCGGGCTTCCTGCATGTCGAGGGTGAAAGGCTTATCCACGACCACGTGTTTACCCGAGTTCAGGGCCAGCGTCGCCAGCGGGGCGTGCGTAGCATTGGGGGAGGCAATCACCACCAGATCGATATCAGGATGCTGAATGGCCTCTTCCGGTGTCGCCACCACCAGTACGTCCGGCAGATCGCGTGTAACCTTCTCTTCATCACGAGAAGAGACCACTGCCAGCTTAATCCCGTCCACAGACTGGATTAACGGGGCATGGAAGGTTTTACCGACAAATCCATACCCGATCAGCGCAATGTTGATTGTTTGAACGTTACTCATGACCTTCTCCACGTTAATTCGCGCACACCGTGACCTGCAGTGCGCTATGGTCCCCAAGCTCAGGCCAGGGACGATCTAAAAAGAGTTGTTGAATGCTGGATAACCCGGATACCAGATACGGCTCGCAGCGGTTAATTTTCAGGTGATCCGCGACAATCCAGTGCGCATGGCTGGCGTCGAGCATCGCGCGTTTCACCTCGGCATCCGCTTCTTTACCGGCGCTCAACCCCAGTTCGGCATGAATGGCGCATGCCCCAAGGATGGCGATATCTGCCCGATAGCGGGACAGTAAAGACAGCGTGGCGCTTCCGGCAAACAGGCGCTGCTTGTGGTCCCATTTTCCACCGAGCAGGATCAGCTCAACGTCTTCCCGGTCGCTAAAGTGCTGGGCGATATCCAGCGATGTGGTAATGACGGTGAGCGGCCCCTGAAGAAAGGTGGCGACGGCCATCACCGTGCTTCCGGCATCCAGAAACAGGGTGGAACCCGGTGGAACCTGCTGTGCGACCTGTTTACCCAGGCGCTGTTTGGTCTCTGGCAGCAGCGTATTGCGGCCCTGACGGTTCATGGCGGAGAGGTTGAGCGCGATGGCTCCGCCGTGGTTTTTCTGCGCAAGGCCCTGGTTTTCCAGGTCGGTCAGATCCCGACGGATAGTATCGGCTGAAACCTGCAGCTTTTCGGCCAGGTCGGTGATGCTGGCCTGGCCATGCTCGCTGAGGATATCCAGGACGTAGCGTTGACGAGCGGTTTTGTGCATGGGAGTACATTCCTGCAAAATGTCGCAATAGTTCGCATAATACAGCATTTTGACGCAGAGAGAAGGGAATTGTGGTCATGACGATGTACAGCGGTGTGATGATTCAGATAGGTGATTATTAAAATTTTATTAAGCAGGTATAAGGAAGCCGTTTTGAATGTTAATCACAATGTTATTGTTATGTTTTATTTAACGATTTGGGCTATGTAACCAACGTATTGTCATTGTGTGGTTTTAAATGCTGTTAAATTAAAATAATGCAGTTTTTAATTGCTTTAATTAGTTTTTTAAAAGCTTTTAATTTTAAATATACCCCTTTGGTTACTTAAATTGACATTTCTTTGAAAATCTTTGTGTCTGACCCGCTATGAAATTAACGCAAAAATGTGCACAGAAAGAATTAAGAATTTTCCTTAGATAACAGGAGGTTTATATGTTTCATCTGAAAGGAGACTTTTAGAGTTTTGTCCAGAAACCCCATGTTTTTTCTTACTTGTAACACCACATTAACATTGTGGGTGTAGTGGGCTATACCACATTTTGTTATGCTGCTAACCAGTTTAAGAAATAAGTAAATTCTTAATTGAAATAAGACGCAGGCAGATCTCATCTCCAATGGAAATGGGTGTGGGGATTATTACCTAAAATTCAGCATGGTAGCTTAATAAGATATTTGTCTAATTATCTGTACCTCTTTTTGGGTATTTGCTTGAGTATCACTCAGAGTCAGGGAGATAACATGACGATATTACGAAAGCCTATGTTACGCCGATTTACAGCAGCACTGGCATTCATTTCATTAGCCATAAATACGGCGTACGCCAATAGTAGTCAGGTGGGAATTGCCCCGGTGGCAACCACAACCTTAAAAGAAAGTATTCTTTTTGCTATCGATCGCGATCCGTCAATTAGTCAGCAGGCCGCGCAATTAGGTATTGGCCAGGCACAAATAGATGAAGCGCGCAGCGGCTGGATGCCGCAAATATCGCTGAACGGGAGTACAGGGCACAGCCAGACCACCGATTCCAGCGGGTCGCTGAAGAATTCCGCCGCCTGGGGGCTGAGCCTGACGCAGTTGCTGTACGATTTTGGTAAGACCAATAACAGCATCAGCCAGTCTTCCGCCCAGCGTGATAGCTACCGCTATCAGCTGATGGGCACGCTCTCTGACGTGGCGGAAAAAACGGCTCTGAGCTATGTAGAGGTCAAACGCTATTCCGATCTGCTGCAGGCGGCAAAGGAGAATGTCCTGGCGCTTAAAAACGTTGAGCAACTGGCGAAGCTGCGCGCTGACGCGGGCGTGAGTTCGACCTCCGATGAGCTCCAGACCCGCACGCGTATTGCCGGCATGCAGGCTACGGTCGCGCAGTATCACGCCGCCTTAAACAGCGCCCGGGCAAGGCTTGCGGTATTAACCGGCATGCAGGCAGATAACTTTTCGCCAGTGCCTGCGAACCTCGCGGTTGAGCCAGATTCGCTCAACCGTATTGATTATTCGTTAATACCGGCTGTGATGGCCGCGCAGAATATGGAACGTTCGGCTCAGTATGGCGTGGAAACGGCGAAGTCCCAGCACTGGCCGACGTTAAGCCTGAAAGGGGGGCGCACCCGTTATGAATCGGACAACCGTTCATACTGGGACGACCAGATACAGCTCAATATCGATGCTCCGCTGTATCAGGGGGGCGCGGTTTCCGCTCGCGTTCGGCAGGCGGAAGGCGCACGGGCCATGGCCTCCTCTCAGGTCGATCAGGCGCGTTTCGATGTTCTGCAAAAAGCCTCCGTCGCGCAGGCGGACTGGGCCGGTGCACGGGGAAGAATGGAGGCCGGAAAGCAGCAGCTGGAAAATGCGCTGCGCGCCCGCGATGTTTATAAAAATGAATACACCCTGAGCAAGCGGAGCATTAACGATCTGCTCAGCGTTGAGCAGGATGTCTGGCAGGCCACATCAGCGAAAATAATCGCTGAGTATGATGGCTGGAGTTCGGCAATTAATTATGCTTCCGCGGTTGATAATTTAATGCCGCTTATTGGAATAGAGAAAAACGCTGCCGCAAAATTACCTGACTTGAGTTAAAAAAGACGCGCAGTGTTGCGCAAAAATAAGTCTGAAAATAATGGGTGTTTTTTCCCAGGGATAGCTACATCCGTCTGGTGGACATATCCACAGGAATCCGCACACCTGCAAGGAGAAGAAATGAGTAACGTAAAGGTTGTTGATGTCATCATTCGCAAAACGGCGGAGAAAACGAAATTAACCGGCGAAGGAAATCTGTCGGTCTCTATTTCATCGCCGAGCGTGATTGAAATCCAGGGTTCTGCTCAGGATGTGGCGCGTTATGTCCGCCAGGGGAAAGACCTCCTCATTTATATGAAAGATGGCAGCGTTATTCGCTGCAATAACTATTTTGTCGAAGATCCAGAGACGCATAACCAGTCAGAACTGGTATTCAACGACCGTCAGGAACTGACACATATTTCTTTTGCCGATGCCGGGGAAGCGTCAGGCGTTGCGGTGACCGAGTTAACCGCGCAGGCCACACCGATTAGCAGCATTCAACCTTTCCTCGAGCAGGAAAGTGTTTTAAGCGACGCGCCGTGGGGCTGGATTGCGGGAGCTGCGTTAGGCGGCGGTGCCATCGGGGCACTGCTGGCAAACGGCGGTGACGGTGAAACAAAAACAAAAGTCATTGATAATACCAAAGAAGTTGAAAGCGCCACGCCGACCTTCTTGCTGTCGGATAAAGCGGGTGACAAGCAGGGCGTGCTGAGTGCAAACGAGATCACGGACGACAGCAACCCAACCTTTAGCGGTACCGGTCAGCCGGGCGCGACCATCCAGATCAAAGACAGCAGCGGCAGCACCATTGCCAGCACCATGGTCGGCAAAGACGGCACGTGGACGGTAATATTACCGACCCAGACGGACGGGGAGCACACCTGGTCGGTCGTGCAGATCGACGGCAGTAAAACCACCGATGCGGGCAACATCACCGTAACGGTCTCGACCGCCGAGGCCGCCATTACGCTGGCCACCACGGCGGGCGATAACGTGCTGAACGCCAGCGAGCAATCTGCGGGCTTTACGCTCTCCGGCGCCAGCAAAAATCTGGCGCAGGGTACCGAACTCACCGTGACGCTGAACGGCAAAACCTACGCGGCTGAAGTCGGGGCAGACGGCGCGTGGAGCGTTAACGTACCCGCGGCCGACGCGCAGGCGCTGGGCGATGGCACCTGGACCGTCAACGTCAGCGGTAAAGATGCGGCGGGTAATACCGTCAGCGGAAGCCAGACGATTGGCGTGGATACCACCGCGCCAACCCTCTCTGTCGATACCGTCGCACAGGACAACATCATTAATGCGGCTGAGCATAATCAGCCGCTGACGCTAACCGGTAAAACGAATGCGGAAGCCGGTCAGATCGTCACGGTCACCCTGAACGGTAAAAATTATAACGCCACGGTGGGCAGCGACGGCACCTGGTCCGTCACGCTGGAGGCGGGCGACGTGCAGGCGCTCAGCGAGGGCAATCACACCCTGACTGTGAACGTTAGCGACAAAGCGGGCAACGGCTCGTCCGTGACGGCAGATTTCACGGTGGATACCGTCGCGCCGGTCGTCACCATCCATACCGTGGCGGGCGACGATATCCTTAATATCAGCGAGCAGGGCCAGGCGCACATTATTTCCGGCCAGGCGAGCGGTGCAGCCGCGGGCGATGTGGTCACCGTAACCCTTGGCGGTCAGACCTTCACCGGCGTGGTGCTGGCGGACGGCAGCTGGAGCGTGGGCGTGCCGGCGTCCGTGCTGGGCGCGCTGGGCGAAGGCAACCATACGCTTTCGGTTTCCGTCACTGATGCGGCAGGCAACACCGGCAGCGCCACGCACGACATTACGCTGAGTGGACATCCGCCAGAATTTACGATTGACGCCATCAGCCAGGATAACGTCCTGAATGCCCAGGAGGCGATGCAGCCGCTGAGCCTGACCGGCACCAGCAACCTGCCGGACGGCACCACCGTCACCGTGACGCTGAACAACGTCAACTATCAGGCCACCGTCGAAAACGGTATCTGGGCGGTCCAGGTTCCGGTTTCCGACGTCCTGAATCTGGCGAACACGCTTTACACCGTCAGCGTCAGCGGTACCGACAGCGTGGGTAACAGCGGTTCTGCCGAAGCGAATCTGCTGGTGGATACCGTCCTTCCGCAGGTCATCATCAATACGTTTGCGGGCGACAACCTGGTCAATAACGCCGAAGCGGGCGTCGATCAAACCCTCAGCGGTCGCGTTACCGGCGCGGCGGCGGGCGATACCGTCTCCATCACCGCAGGTGGCAAGAGCTACACCGCAACGGTTGGCAGCGATCTGACCTGGAGCGTGAAGATCCCGTCAGCGGATCTTCAGGCGTTCGGCGACGGCGATTTAACCTTCACCGCGTCGGTGACCAACGGGCACGGCAATACCGGCACCGGCGAGCGTGATATCAATATCAACGCGGAGCTGCCGGGTCTGCGCGTGAACACCATTTCCGGCGATGACGTGATCAACGCCATTGAGCAGCAGCAGGATCTGAGCGTCACCGGCTCCAGTAGCCATCTGGCCGCGGGCACGCAGATTGTCGTCACCATCAACAACGTTGAGTACGTCACCGCGGTTAACGCCAGCGGCAACTGGCAGATCGGCGTTCCGGCGGCGGACCTGCAGGCCTGGACGGCGGGCGGCATGACGGTGAGCGTCAGCGCGGTAGATGCCTGGGGCAATCCCGTTGCGGCTGAACACCCGATTGAACTCGATCTGAACGCCGTGGCGGTCACCATTGATACCGTCTCCGGCGACGACCTGCTGAATGCGGCAGAAAAAGGCGGTGATTTAACCCTTTCCGGCCAGACGCAGGGCGTGGAAGCGGGGCAGACCGTGGTGGTGAAATTCGCTGACCAGACCTTTACTGCGCAGGTGCAGCAGGATGGCTCCTGGAGCCTGACTGTACCCGCCAGCGCCATGGAAACCCTGACCGACGGGCGCGCGCAGGTGAGCGTCAGCGTCACTAACGTCAGCGGCAACAGCGCGGACGCGGCGCGCGTTGTCACGGTGGATACGCAGCCACCGGCGATTACGCTCGATAACCTGACCGCCGACAACATCATTAATGCGGCAGAAGCGCAGCAGGATTTACTGTTAAGCGGCAGCAGCAGTGCGGAACCCGGCCAGACGGTCACCGTGACGCTGAACGGCAAAACGTATCAGACCACGGTCCAGACGGACGGTACCTGGCAGCTGAGCGTCCCGGCGGCTGACGTCGGTGCCCTGACGGACGGCATCGTTACCGTGACGGCAACCGTGAGCGACGTGGCGGGCAACAGCAGCAGCGCCGATCGCGTGGGTCTGGTGGATGCGACTGTACCGCAGGTGACCATTAATGACTTTGTTACCGGCACCAATACCGTTAACCAGCTCGCCCATTCACAGGCGCAGATCCTGAGCGGCTCCGTCACCGGTGCGGCAGCGGGTGACCTGGTGACTATCACCATTAACAGCGTCGATTACACCACCGTGGTGGATGCGGCGGGCGACTGGAGCCTCGGCCTGCCGGCGACCGTCGTGCAGGGTCTGGCGGACGGCACCTGGACCATCGACGTCTCCGTGACCGACCGATCCGGCAACACCGGAAGCAGTTCGCTGGATGTGGTGGTGAATACCGTGACGCCTGTTATTGGTATCAGCACGCTGGCGGCGGACGACGTAATCAATGCGACCGAGAAGGGCGAAGATCTGCTGCTCTCCGGCACCAGCAACCAGCCGGAAGGCACGCGCGTTACCGTTAACCTGAACGGCATCAACTACACCGCCACCACCGACGCCAGCGGCAACTGGAGCGTGACCGTACCGGCCTCGGCCGTAAGCGCCCTGGGAGAAGCTCATTACACCGTGACGGCGAGCGTCACGGATAGCGTAGGCAACAGCGCCTCAACCTCACACGATGTGCTGGTGGACAGCTCGCTGCCGGTGGTGACGATCGGCACGCTGGCGGGCGACAATATCGTTAACGCGGCGGAAGTGGCGGCAGGGCAAACCCTGTCCGGTAAGGTGACGAACGCGGCGGCCGGTGACACTGTCACGATTATCCTCGGCGGTCAGACTTACACGGCTACCGTGCAGGACGATCTCACCTGGAGCCTGCCGTTAACGGAGAGCCAGTTCACCGCGCTCGGCAACGGCGACCTCACCGTATCCGCCAGCGTGACCAACGCGCACGGTAATACCGGTTCTTCTTCTCTCGACTTCAGCATCGACGCCCAGCTCCCGGGACTGCGTATTGATACGGTCGCAGGTGACGACGTGATTAACGTCATCGAACACGCCCAGAATCTGATTGTCTCCGGCACCAGCACCGATCTGGCGGCGGGCAGCGCCGTGACCGTGACCATCAACGGCAAAGCGTATTCCGCAACCGTGCTGGCAGACGGCACCTGGCAGGCAGCGGTACCGGCGGCGGACGTGTCCCAGTGGGCGGATGGCTCGCTGGATATCAAGGCAAGCGCGCAGGATGCCTCCGGCAACCCGGTGATCATCGGCACCGTCGTGGACGTCGATCTCGCGCCGGTCGCCATCACCATCAGCAGCGTGACCGACGACAACGTGCTTAACGCGGCGGAAAAAGGCCAGGACCTCGTGCTGTCCGGCACCACGTCCAACGTGGAAGCGGGTCAGACCGTCACCATCACCTTTGCAGGGAAAACGTACACCACGACGGTAGATGGCAACGGCGACTGGACCTGGACCGTTCCGGCTGCCGATCTGAGTGCCCTGAAGGACGGTGGCGCCAGCGTGCAGGTCAGCGTCACCAACGTGAACGGCAACGCGGCCTCTTCGGTGCAGGAATTCAGCGTCGATACCACCGCGCCGACGGTGACTATCAACACCATCAGCAATGACAATATGCTGAACGCGGCAGAGGCGGCGCAGGATCTGACCCTGAGCGGGACGTCTACTGCCGAAGCGGGCCAGACGGTCACCGTGACCTTCAACGGCAATCAGTACACCGCGCAGGTGCAGGCGGACGGCAGCTGGACGCTCGACGTTCCGGCGGCGGATCTGGCGGGCATCACCGACGGCAGCGCGGCGGTCACGGCGACCGTGTCCGACAAAGCAGGTAACCCGGCCAGCGCAGGTTCCTCGGTGCTGGTCGACACCACCGTGCCGCAGATTTCGTTCAACATCGTTGCGGGCGACGACATCGTGAATATTGCCGAGCACGGCCAGGCGCTGATCGTCTCCGGTAAGGTCACGGGCGCGCAGGCGGGCGACGTGATCACCGTGACCCTGAACGGCAAAGACTACACCGCCATGCTGGACGCGTCCGGCAGCTGGAGCGTGGGCGTTCCGGCGGCGGACGTGGGCGCGCTGGCAAACGGCGAGCAGACGATCTCTGCGACCCTCACCGACAAAGCCGGTAACAGCACCACCGCGACGCACGAGTTTGACGTCTCCCTGACCGCGCCGGTAATTGCCATTAATACCCTGGCGGTTGACGATGTGATCAACGCGACTGAGAAAGGCCAGGATCTGCAGGTGTCCGGCACCAGTAACCAGCCGGATGGCACGACCATTACGGTGACCCTGAACGGCATCAGCTATACGGCCACCGCCGACGCGAGCGGCAGCTGGAGCGTCACCGTTCCGGCGGCAAACGTCTCTGCGCTGGGCGAAGCGAGCTATGTGGTGACGGCGAGCGTAACCGACGCCGCAGGCAATAGTGCGAGCACCGGCCACAGCGTGCTGGTCGACAGCGCGCTGCCGCAGGTCACCATCAACCCTGTGGCCACGGACGATGTCATTAACGCGGCGGAAGTGGCTAGCGGGCAGACCCTGAGCGGCAAAGTGAGCGGCGCGACGAGCGGTGACACTGTCACTGTTTCAGTCGGTGGCAATACCTGGACCGCGACGGTTCAGGACGATCTGAGCTGGTCGGTCAACGTGCCGTTCTCGGTCTTAACCGCTATCGGTAACGGCGATCTGACGGTGTCAGCCAGCGTCACCAACGGTCACGGCAACACCGGAACGGGCGAGCGCGAAATCGTTATAGATGCCAACCTGCCGGGCCTGCGCGTCGATACCGTGGCGGGCGACGATGTGATCAACAGCATTGAGCACGCTCAAAACCTGGTTATCACCGGCTCCAGCGAAGGCCTTGCAGCGGGCGCGGCGCTGACGGTAACCGTCAACGGCAAAACCTACGCGGCCACCGTACTGGCGGACGGCACCTGGACGGCGGCCATTCCGGCGGCAGACGTCAGCGCGCTGAATGCGGGCACGGTTACCGTGACCGTGGAAGGCCAGAGCGCGGCGGGCAACCCGGTTTCCATCAGCCATGACGTGAAGGTGGATCTGGCGGCAGTCGCCATCAGCATTGACCCGATTGCTTCGGACGACGTGATTAACGCGGCGGAGAAAGGCGCGGACCTGGTGCTGTCCGGCTCGACCACCAACGTGGAAGAAAACCAGACCGTTACCATCACCTTCGGCGGCAAGTCGTACACCGCGACGGTGGATGCCAGCGGCAACTGGACGGCGACCGTACCGTCCGCCGATTTGGGCAGCCTGAAGGACGGCGATGCCAGCGTGCAGGTGAGCGTCACCAACGTGAACGGCAACAGCGCGTCGGCAGGCCGCGAGTACAGCGTGGACGCGACCGCGCCGACGGTGTCTATTGAAATTGTCAGCGACAACAACATCATCAATGCGGCCGAAGCGCAGCAGGATCTGGTGATTAACGGCGTGACCAACGCCGAAGCGGGCCAGACCGTCACCGTGACGCTGAACGGCGTGGACTACACCACCACCGTTCAGGCCAACGGCAGCTGGAGCGTGACCGTGCCGTCCGCGGATCTGAGCGGTATTACCGACGGGAACTACACCGTCAGCGCCGCCGTATCGGACAAAGCGGGCAACCCGGCCTCCGCGGATCGCGACGTGCTGGTGGATACCACCGTTCCACAGTTGACCATTAACACCGTATCCGACGACGACGTGATCAACAGCGCCGAGCATGGGCAGGCCCTGATTGTCACCGGTTCCGTGACGGGCGCGGCGGCGGGCGACGTGGTCACCGTTACCCTCAACGGCAAATCGTACACCGCTACCCTGGACGCCTCCGGCAACTGGAGCGTGGGCGTGCCTGCGGCGGACGTCACCGCGCTGGCCGCCGGGGATTACACCATTACCGCGGCGCTGACTGATAAAGCGGGCAACAGCAACAGCGCCACGCACGGCGTGGAGGTGAACCTGACCGCGCCTGTGCTGACCATTGACACCGTTTCCGGTGACGATGTGATCAATAACAGCGAGAAAACCCAGGATCTGACGATTTCCGGTACGGCTTCCGGCCTGGCGGCAGGCGCGGCGGTGACCGTGATGCTGAACGGCAAAGCGTACAGCGCGCTGGTGGACGATAACGGGAAATGGACCACCACCGTTCCGGCGAGCGAAGTCGGTCAGTTGGGCGAGGCGCTTTATACCGTCACCGCCTCGGCAACGGACAGCGTCGGCAACAGCACCAGCGCGTCGCACACCGTAAACGTGGAGTCCGTTCTGCCGGGCGTGATCGTCAACACCATTGCGGGCGACGACATTATTAACGCGGCGGAGCTGGCAGCCGGCCAGACCATCAGCGGTAAGGTGGTGAATGCCGAAGCGGGCAACACCGTGACCGTGACGATTGGCGGCAACAGCTACACCGCAACGGTGCAGAGCGATCTCACCTGGTCCGTTAACGTGCCGTCTGACGTGCTGACCGCGCTGGGCAACGGCGATTTGACCGTGTCAGCCAGCGTCACGAACGGCGTGGGCAATAGCGGAACGGGCGAGCGCGAAATCGTGATAGACGCTAACCTGCCGGGCCTGCGCGTGGATACCGTGGCGGGTGACGACGTGATCAACAGCATCGAACATACTCAAAACCTGATTATCACCGGCACCAGTGACGGGCTGGCGGCGGGTGCGGCGCTGACCGTGACCGTCAACGGCAAAACCTATCCGGCGACCGTGCTGGCGGACGGCACCTGGAGCGCGGCGATCCCTGCGGCGGACGTGGGTGCGCTGGCTGCAGGCACGGTTACCGTGACCGTTGCGGGCCAGAGCAGCGCCGGTAACCCGGTTTCCATCAGCCACGATGTGACGGTGGATCTGGCGACCGTTGCCATCAGCATCGATGCGATTGCTACCGACGACGTGATTAATGCCGCCGAGAAGGGCGCGGATCTGGTGCTCTCCGGGGCGACCTCGAACGTTGAGGAAAACCAGACCGTTACCATCACCTTCGGCGGCAAGAGCTACACTGCGACCGTAGGCGCCGACGGCAAATGGACGACCACGGTGCCAGCCGCCGACCTGGCGGGTCTGAAAGACGGCGACGCCAGCGTGCAGGTGAGCGTCACCAACGTGAACGGCAACAGCGCCTCGGCGGGCCGCGAGTACAGCGTGGATGCGACCGCGCCGAGCTTGACCATCAACACCCTGGCGACGGACGACATTCTCAATGCCACCGAAGCGAAGAGCGATCTGACCGTGTCCGGTACCAGTACCGCCGAAGCGGGCCAGACAGTCACCGTGTCGTTGAACGGCAAAGACTACACCACCACCGTCAGCGCGGATGGCAGCTGGACGCTGAACGTTCCGGCGGCCGATGTTGCGGCCCTGACGGACGGCAGCGTGACCGTGACCGCATCGGTCAGCGATAAAGCGGGCAACCCGGCATCGGTGGATCACAACCTGGTGGTAGATATCACCGTGCCTGCGGTGACCATCAATACCGTGGCGGGCGACGACGTGATTAACATCGCTGAGCACGGCCAGGCGCACATCATCAGCGGCACCGCCACCGGCGCGGCAGCGGGCGATAAGGTCACCGTCACCATCGGCGGCCAGACCTACACCACCGTGCTGGACGCGGCGGGCAACTGGAGCGTCGGCGTCCCGGCCAGCGTGATTTCCGGCCTCCGCGACGGCACCGTGACCGTCACGGCGTCGGTCACCGACGCGGCGGGCAATACCGGCACTGGCACGCATAACGTGACCGTCGATACCGGTCTGCCATCGGTCAGCTTCAACGCCATCAGCGACGATAACGTGCTGAACGCGGTGGAAAAAGGTCAGGATCTGAGCGTGAGCGGCACCAGCGCCAACCTGGCGGAAGGCACCGTGGTGACCGTGACCCTGAACGGCAAAAACTACACGGCGGCGACCGCGGCAGACGGTACCTGGAGCCTGACGGTTCCGGCGGCGGATCTGGCCGGTCTGGGTCAGGCAAACTACACCCTGAACGCAACCGCCACCAACGACGTGGGCAACAGCGTGAGCAACACCGCGAACCTGCTGGTGGACACCGCGCTGCCAACGGTCAACATCAACACCGTGGCGGGCGATAACGTCATTAATGCGGCGGAAGTGGCCGCAGGCCAGACCCTGAGCGGCACCGTGGCGAATGCCGAAGCGGGCAATACCGTGACCGTGACCATTGGCGGCAACAGCTACACCGCAACGGTGCAGAACGACCTGACCTGGTCCGTCAACGTGCCGTCTGACGTGCTGACCGCGCTGGGCAACGGCAGCCTGAGCGTGACGGCGACCGTTACCAACGGCCACGGCAACACCGGCACCGGCGAGCGCGAGATCGCGATCGACGCTAACCTGCCGGGGCTGCGCGTCGATACCGTCGCGGGTGATGACGTGATCAACACCATCGAGCACGCGCAGAACCTGATCGTCAGCGGATCCAGCGACGGGCTGGCACCGGGCACGGCGCTGACCGTCACCATCAACGGCAAAGACTATGCGGCCACTGTACTGGCGGACGGCACCTGGAGCGCGGCGATCCCGGCTGCGGACGTGAGCGCGTGGCCGGAAGGCACCGTCAAAATCAGCGTTACTGGCGACAGTTCAGCGGGTAACCCGATTACCATCAGCCACGATGTGACGGTGGATCTGGCGACCGTTGCCATCAGCATCGATGCTATTGCGACCGACGACGTGATTAACGCGGCGGAGAAGGGCGCGGATCTGGTGCTGTCCGGTGCGACCACCCACGTGGAGGCCGGGCAAACCGTGACCATCAGCCTGAACGGCAAAATCTACACCACCACGGTGGACGACAACGGCAACTGGACCTGGACCGTACCGTCTGCGGATCTGGCCCACCTCAAGGATGGCGACGCCAGCGTGCAGGTGAGCGTCACCAACGTGAACGGCAACAGCGCCTCAGCGGGGCGTGAGTACAGCGTGGATACGACCGCGCCGTCCGTGACCATTCATACCCTTGCGGCTGACGATATTCTGAATGCCGCAGAAGCGCAGTCCGATCTGACCGTGTCCGGCACCACCACCGCCGAAGCGGGCCAGACGGTGACCGTGACGCTGAACGGCAAAGACTACACCACAACCGCAGGCGCGGACGGCAGCTGGACACTGAGCGTTCCGGCGGCGGATCTGGCGGCGCTCGGCGACGGCAGCGTCATCGTGACGGCGAGCGTCAGCGACAAAGCGGGCAACCCGGCGTCGGCCGATCACACTCTGACGGTGGACGTGACCGTTCCTGCGGTGACCATCAATACCGTGGCGGGCGATGATGTCATTAACCTCGCAGAACACAGCCAGGCGCACATCATCAGCGGCACCGCCACCGGCGCGGCGGCGGGCGATAAGGTGACCGTGACCATCGGCGGCCAGACTTACACCACCGTGCTGGACGCGGCGGGTAACTGGAGCGTGGGCGTCCCGGCCAGCGTGATTTCCGGCCTCAGCGACGGCACCGTAACCGTCACGGCGTCGGTCACCGACGCGGCGGGCAATACCGGCACCGGCAGCCATAACGTGACCGTTGACACCGGCCTGCCGTCCGTGGCCTTCAACGCCATCAGCGGCGATAACGTGCTGAACGCGGTGGAGAAGGGGCAGGATCTGAGCGTCAGCGGCACCAGCGCCAACCTGTCGGAAGGCACCGTGGTGACCGTGACCCTCAACGGTAATAACTACACGGCGACGACCGCCGCAGACGGCACCTGGAGCCTGACGGTCCCGGCGGCGGATCTGGCGGGTCTCGGCCTGGCTAACTACACCCTTAACGCAACCGCCACCAACGGCGTGGGCAACAGCGTCAGCAATACTGCAAACCTGCTGGTCGATACCGCGCTGCCGACCGTCACCATCAATACCGTGGCGGGCGACAACGTCATCAACGCGGCGGAAGTAGCGGCAGGTCAGACCATCAGCGGCACCGTGGCGAATGCCGAAGCGGGCAATACCGTCACCGTCACCATTGGTGGTAACACTTACACCGCAACGGTGCAGAGCGATCTGACCTGGTCCGTTAACGTGCCGGAGTCCGTCCTGACGGCGCTGGGCAACGGGGATTTGACCGTATCGGCGACCGTCACCAACGGCCACGGCAACACGGGAGCGGGCGAGCGCGAAATCGTTATAGACGCCAGCCTGCCGGGCCTGCGCGTCGATACCGTGGCGGGCGACGATGTGATCAACAGCATCGAACATACTCAAAACCTGATCGTCTCCGGCTCCAGCGACGGGCTGGCGGCAGGTACAACACTCACCGTGACCGTCAATGGCAAAACTTATGCGGCCTCCGTGCTGGCGGACGGTTCCTGGAGCGCGGCGATCCCGGCGGCAGACGTCGGGGCCTTCGCAGCAGGTACGGTCACCGTCACCGTTGCGGGCCAGAGCGCGGCGGGCAACCCGGTGACCATCAGCCATGACGTAACGGTCGATCTGTCTGTTGTTGCCGTCAGCATCGATGCGATTGCCACCGACGACGTGATTAACGCGGCGGAGAAAGGCGCGGATCTGGTGCTCTCCGGCAGCACCTCGAACGTGGAGGAAAACCAGACCGTCACCATCACCTTCGGCGGCAAGACGTATACCGCGAAGGTGGATGCTGACGGCCGCTGGACGGCAACCGTGCCGTCTGCGGATCTCGCGGGCCTGAAGGACGGTGACGCCAGCGTGCAGGTGAGCGTCACCAACGCGCACGGCAACAGCGCCTCGGCGGGCCGCGAGTACAGCGTGGACGCGACTGCGCCAACCGTGAGCATTGATACGGTCGCTGGCGATAACGTGATTAACGCCAGCGAAGCGTCTGCGGGCGTGGCCATTTCCGGCACCACCACGGCGGAAGTCGGGCAGACGGTCACCGTGACCCTGGGCGGTAAGAGCTATACCGCCCAGGTGCAGCAGGGCGGTATCTGGAGCGTGAACGTGCCGGGCACCGACCTGTCCGCACTGGCGGATAACGGCTACACCGTGCAGGTCAGCGTGAGCGACGCCGCGGGTAACCCGGGCAGCGCGGGCAAAGCGATTACGCTTGATACCACGCCGCCGACCGTCAGCTTTAACGCTGTCGCGGGCGATAACGTCATTAACAGCGTGGAGCACGGGCAGGCGCAGATTGTCAGCGGCACGGCAACCGGCGCGAGCGTCGGCGATAAAGTGGTTATCACCCTCGGTTCGAACCAGTACACCACTACCGTTGACGCCAGCGGCAACTGGAGCGTGGGCGTCCCGGCCAGCGTGATTTCCGCGCTGACCGACGGCACCGTGACCCTCAGCGCGACCATTACCGACAGCGCGGGCAACAGCAGCACCCAGACCCATGACGTGGTGGTCAACACCGCCTCCGTGGCGCTGACGGTGAACACCGTTAGCGGTGACGACGTCATCAACGCGGCTGAAGCCGGTTCGTCACTGGTGATTAACGGCTCCAGCGCGCAGTTCGCCAGCGGGACCCAGGTCACCGTGACCCTGAACGGCAAGACCTATACCGCCACGATTCAGAACGACGGCACCTGGACGACCACCGTACCGGCCGCCGACGTGGGCGCCCTGGCCGATGGCGCACGCTATCAGGTGTCCGTATCGGCACAGGACAGCGCGGGTAACAGCGCGTCGGCAACGCACGGCATCAGCGTGGATACCACTGCGCCGGTGGTGAGCATTGGGACGCTGTCGGTTGACGACATGCTGAACGCCGCGGAAGCGCAGCAGCCGCTGACCGTGCACGGTTCTTCCAGCGCGGAGGCGGGTCAGACCGTTACCGTGACGCTGGGCGGCAAAACCTACGCTGCGCTTGTCGGCAGCGACGGCACCTGGACGCTCGACGTGCCGGCAGCCGACCTGGCGGCCCTGAGCCAGGGCGCGCTGACGGTCACCGCCTCGGTCAACGATAAAGCGGGTAATAGCGGCCAGACCACGCACACCTTAACGGTGGATACCGTCGCACCAACCGTGACCATCAGCACCGTGGCCGATGACGATATCGTCAACAACGCGGAGCAGCGGGCGGGCCAGACCATCCGCGGCACCACCACGGCGGAACAGGGCCAGACGGTGACCGTCTCCTTCAACGGGCACAGCTATCAGGCGACCGTCGGGGCAGACGGATCGTGGTCGGTCTTCGTGCCGGGCCGTGATTTCCTCGGCCTGAGCGACGGGGAGTACACCATCACCGCTTCGGTAAGCGACAGGGCGGGCAACCCGGGCAGCGCAACGCACGACGTGACGCTGAACGGCGATGTCCCAACCATCACCATTAACACCTTTGCGCAGGACGATATCGTCAACGCCGCCGAGCATGGCACGCCGCTGGTTATCAGCGGCACCACCGATGCGCCGGCAGGCCAGACGGTGACCATCACGCTGAACGGTAAAACTTATGCGGCTACCGTCCAGAATGACGGTACCTGGAGCTACACGGTGGGAAGCGCTGACGTGGCCGCGCTGGCAGACGGCGGCTCGTACGTGATTAACGCGCAGGTCAGCAATACCATCGGCAACAGCGCCAGCGATAACCATACCGTCACGGTCGATCTGACCGCGCCGTCGATGGGGATCGCTATTGATTCGCTGCAAAACGACACCGGCCTGAGCGCAACGGATTTCATCACCAACGACAGCCAGGTCGTCGTCAACGGCTCGCTGACCGCGCAGCTCGGCAATAACGAGAAGGCGCAGATCAGCCTCGACGGCGGCGTCACCTGGATTGACCTGACCGTGACCGGCACCACCTGGCGCTACGCCGATGGCCGCACTCTGACGGACGGGACGTATCAGTACCAGGTCCGCGTGATTGATAACGCGGGCAACGTGGGGGCCACGGACAGCCAGGACGTGGTGATTGACCTGACGAAGCCTGCGGCAACCACCATTACCGTGGATTCCATTACGCAGGATACCGGCCTGTCCGGCAGCGACTTTATCACCAGCGACAACCAGATCAGCCTGAAAGGGACGCTGGGTGCGGCGCTGGGCAGCGGCGACCACGCGCAGATCAGCCTTGACGGGGGCGTCACCTGGACCGACGTCAGCGTCAGCGGCCTGAGCTGGACGTATGTTGATGGCCGCACGCTGGCCGACGGGGATTACAACTACCAGCTGCGCGTGATTGACGACGCGGGCAATATCAGTGCCACCGCCAGCCAGGTGGTGACCATTGATACGGTTGCGCCGGACGCGAGCAAAACCATCGCCATCGACAGCATCAGTGACGATACCGGTCTGAGCAGCAGCGACTTTATCACCAACGATACGTCCCTGACGCTGCACGGCTCGCTCGGCGCGACGCTGGCCGACGGCGAGTATGCCCAGATCAGCATCGACGGCGGCGTGACCTGGCAGAACGTCATCGTCACCGGCAACAGCTGGTACTACGTCGATGACCGCACGCTGGGTAACCAGACCTATGACTACTACGTTCGCGTGGTGGATGCGGCGGGCAACGTGGGTGCCAGCGCCCATCAGCAGGTGACCGTCGATACGGTCGCCCCGGATGCGGCGATTACGGTGACCGTGGATAACATCACCGTGGATACCGGATTCGACAATAACGACTTCCTGACCAGTTCGACCTCGTACACGCTGCACGGAACGCTCGGCGCAGCGTTAGGGGCGGGTGAGTACGTGCAGGTGAGCATGGACGGCGGCAGCACCTGGGTGTACGCCACCGTCAGCGGGACGCAGTGGAGCTACAGCGACACGCGTACCCTGACCGACGGCAGCCATAACTACCAGGTGCGGGTCGTTGACCAGGCGGGGAACGTTGGGGCCACCACCGCGCAGGCGGTGACGGTGGATACCCACGCGCCGCAGTACGGCGTCACCATCGACAGCATCAGCGAAGATACGGGCCAGTCCGGGAGTGATTTCATCACCATGGACACCACGCTGACCATCAACGGTTCGCTGGGCAGCGCGCTGGCAAGCGACGAGCGCGTACAGATAAGCCTGGACGGCGGGAACACCTGGCTCGATACCACGGTCACCAACCAGCGCTGGAGCTACACCGATACCCGCGATCTGCCTGACGGAGACTACACCTACCAGGTGCGGATTATCGACCAGGCGGGCAACGTCGGCTCCACCGCCTCTCAGGTGGTGACGGTGGACACCACGCCGCCAACCACGGTGGGTACGGTCGTGAGCTATACCGACGGTGAAGGCGAGCGTCAGGGCACCTTTGGCAGCGCGGTGGCAACGGACGATAACTCGCCGCTGATCAACGGTACGCTTAACCGCGCCCCGGACGACGGTGAAATTGTGCAGCTCTATCGTGACGGGGTCCTGCTCGGTCAGGTGACCATGAACGGCAGTGCAAGCTGGTCCTTCCAGGACAACGGCCTGAGCGACGGAAATCACACCTACATTGTGCGCGTCACCGACAGGGCCGGTAACTACACCGAGTCTGACGGCTTTGTGCTGAACGTTGATACCAGCATCCCGACCACTACGGCGGCGATTACCGCGCAGACCACGTCGGATACTACGCCGATCGTCACCGGTACCGTCTCCGCTGACCTGGTGAACGGTGAATACCTGGTGGTAACGGTGAACGGCAAAACCTACACCTCCCAGACCGGCGGCGCGGTGGTGGTCGATCCGGATCACAACACCTGGTATCTGCAGATCCCGGACGGCGATGCGCTGAGCGTGTCGAGCTACAGCGTGACGGCGCAGGTGAAGAGCAGCGCGGGTAACGGCAATACCACCGGTACGGCAACCGGCAGCCTGGTGATTGACACCACTTCGGTGAATACCGACTGGGCGACCACGGCGGGGAACAGCAACAACTCCACCATGACCCTCGGCATGAACAGCAGCGGTCTGTGGAACATCATTGCTAACGGCCAGTCTTATTCCAGCAGCGATAGCTCGACCTACGCCGGGAATACCCTGACCAACACCCGCGGCTATTACGTGGTGAGCCAGACCGCCGCCGACTTTGACCGTAACGGCACGCAGGATATTTTCGCCACGGAGACCACCTACTCAGGATCCACGCAGGTGATGTGGACCTACGATGGCAGCACCTATAACGCCAGCCAGCTGGCGATGGGGACCACCATCTGGTACGGCGGCGTGATTGCGTACGACAAAACCGGGGATGGCTATCTGGATCTGGCGTACGGCGACTCCGGCGCGGACTCCATTACCTATCTGATCAACAACAACGGGGTACTCTCGCCTGACGGCACTTACGGCGGCGCGGGGTTCTGGGGACAGTTCACCACCATGCGTGAAATCTCCGGCGTCGATATTAACAATGACGGCACCGTGGATGTGGTTCAGCACACCAACCGCAGCGGCGCGTACTCGTTAACCGTGATCAACAACAACGGTAACGGCACGCTCTCTATCGGTCAGAACCTGACGAACGTGTTCGTGGCCAACGCCTCGAATACCACCACGGCGGCGTCCATGACGTGGGCGGACTTCAACGGCGATGGCTACATGGATCTGTACCTGGGCAGTAGCTACAACAACAACGGCGGGGTGATCTACTACAACGACGGTACCGGGAAGCTCTCAACCACCAAGAGCGCGGTCGAGGCCTCTAACGCCACGGCGGGGTATCTGTCGGTGGCGGTGGACTGGAACGGTGACGGGCAGATGGACATCGTCAAGCTCAGCAGCTATGGCGGCTCGCAGACGGCGACGCTGTTCACCAACAACGGTTACGGCTCGACCTGGACTGCAAGCCAGCTGGCTTCCGGACTGGCGAACGTCACCGGCGTGGCGGCAGTGGACTACAACTGGGACGGTGCGCAGGATCTGCTGGTCTCTCAGCAGAACGGCAAGGTGGTGCTGGTACAAAACAGCAAAACCATTGCTGACGGCACCGCGATGCACCTGCACATTGTCGACAGCGAGGGCATCAACGCCTACTACGGCAATACGGTCAATCTGTACAACGCCGCGGGCGTACTGGTGGCCTCGCAGATCATCAACGCCCAGTCCGGTATCGGTTCGAACGATACCTCTGCGCTGGTGAGCTTCTACGGGCTGGATCCGAATGAAACCTACTCGGCCGAGATCCTGAAGATCACCAACGGCGTGTCGGATAACGTCACCTGGAGCGGCCTGGAGGCGGGCAACGGCAAGGAGGGCTACGTCCTGACGGCCGAAGCGGCCACCGGCGGCCACAGCGGAACCATTACCGGAACCGGGTATAACGACACCTTTATCGCAGAGGATGGCACCTATACCTACAACGGTTCCGGCGGCTGGACTACCCATTCCGACCATGACACCTGGAGCAACACCGGTGGGATGGACGTGGTGGATTACCGCAATGCGACCTCCGGCGTGACCGTGGACCTGCGCCTCTCAACCGCGCAGGACACCGGCTTCGGCACCACGCGTCTGCTGAACATTGAAGGGATTAACGGCTCGGATTACGACGACGTCATCACCGGCAACAGCGGTGATAACCGGTTCGAAGGCCGCGGCGGAAACGACACCTTCAACATCGGCAGCGGCGGCCACGATACGCTGCTCTACAAGCTGATCAACGCCTCGGATGCCACGGGCGGTAACGGTCACGACGTGGTGAACGGCTTTACGGTCGGCACCTGGGAAGGGACGGCGGACACGGATCGGATTGACCTGCGCGATCTGCTCTCCGGCAGCGGCTATACCGGCACGGGCTCGGCGAGCTATGTGAACGGCGTGGCCACGCTGGACAGCAGCGCGGGCAATATCAGCGATTACATCCGCGTGGTGCAGAACGGCAGCAATACCGAGATCCAGGTTGACCTGGACGGTACCGGCGGTCAGTTCTCGCCAACCACCCTGGTGACGCTGAACGGCGTGCAGACGGATCTGGCGACGCTGTTGGCGAACCATCAACTGTTAATTGCGTAAAACAACGCCGCGGGGAGCGATCCCCGCGGCCTTTTGGCGTTTCTTTACACGAATTGCGTTAACCCGGAGATTATGAAGACACATCCACAGTACGAACCCTGGCTGCAGGGCATGCTCATCATCGCGAAGCACTACCGGCTGGACTTTTCGGTGGAGCACGTTCGGGTCACGATTAACCATGAAAGCCAGTCGCCGCGCCAGCTGGTGCTGGAGGAGATGGCGCGCCAGCTTGGGCTGGGGATGCGTGTGGTGGCGGCGGAAGCGGTCTCCCTCGATCCGTGGCGTCTGCCGCTGCTGGCGGAATTCACCGGCGGGCAGATTGCGGTGATCAACCGCATGGACAACGACGGCAACGTCAGCATGCAGTTCAGCGGCGACGGCGGCCTGGAGACGACGCTAACGCGCGAGGCGCTCGGGTCGCGATTAAAGGGCCTGATGGTGCTGCGCCCGCTCGAGTCCACGCCGGATGCCCGCGTGGATGACTACATCAAACCGTATGAGAAAAACTGGTTCTGGCAGCTGGCGCTGAAGGACTGGCGACGCTACAGCGACATTATGCTGGTGGCGCTGGTCGCCAACGTGCTGGCGCTTTCCGGCATGGTCTTCTCCATGCAGGTCTACGACAGGGTGGTACCGTCGCAGTCAGAAGCCACGCTGTGGGTGCTGTTTGGCGGCGTGATGATTGCCATCGTGTTCGAATTCATCATGCGCATGCTGCGCGTACACATTTCTGACGTGGTGGGGAAACGCGCCGACCTGCGTATCTCTGAACGCGTGTTTGCCCACGCGCTGCGGATTAAAAACGGCGCGCGATCCAAATCAACCGGATCGTTTATCGCGCAGATCCGCGAGCTGGAGTCGGTGCGGGAGCTCATCACCTCCACCACCATTGCGGCTATCTCCGATCTGCCGTTCTTCCTGCTGTTCGTCTTTATTCTGTGGATGATTGGCGGCCCGCTGGTGCTGGTGGTGCTGCTCGCCGTGCCGCTGCTGCTCATCCCCGGCCTGCTGGTGCAGCGCCCGCTGGGGAAACTCTCCAGCGAAGGGATGCGTGAATCCGCCATCCGTAACGCCACGCTGGTGGAAGCGGTGCAGGGCATTGAAGACATCAAGCTGATGCGCGCAGAGCAGCGTTTCCAGAACCAGTGGAATAACACCAACGACGTCGCCGCCAGCGTCGGCATGAAGCAGCGCTGGCTGACGGGCCTGCTGCTCACCTGGACGCAGGAGGTGCAGTCTATCGTCTATGCGGTGGTACTGCTGGTGGGCTGTTACCTGGTCATCAGCGGTGACATGACCACCGGTGCGCTGGTCGGAACCTCGATTCTGGCGTCACGGACCATTGCGCCGCTGTCGCAGATCTCAGGCGTGCTCTCGCGCTGGCAGTCGGCAAAAGTGGCCCGCAAGGGGCTGGACGATCTGATGCAGCGGCCGATTGACGATCCGCAGCACGGCAAGAAGGTGCACAAAGCCCACCTGCGCGGCGACTACGCGCTTGAGGACGTCGGGTTTTATTACGACGAGGAAGAGAAACTTACCGTACTTAACATCAGCAAGCTGCAGATCCGCGCCGGAGAGCGCGTGGCGGTGCTCGGACGTAATGGCTCGGGCAAAAGCACGCTGTTACAGCTTCTGGCGGGCATGCAGGAGCCGCAGCAGGGCAGTATTCTGCTGGACGATATTGCCCTCAATCACCTCGACCCGGCCGACGTGCGTCGCGACATGCAGCTGCTGAGCCAGCAGGCCCGTCTGTTCTTTGGCTCCGTGCGGGACAACATCCTGATGGGGAACCCGTTAGCCACCGATGACGAAATTCATCAGGCGCTGGTCAACAGCGGCGCGCTGGAGTTTGTGCGCAAACAGAAAATGGGGCTGAACTATATCATCAACGAGGGCGGGGCTGGCCTCTCCGGCGGACAGCGTCAGGCGCTGCTGCTGACGCGTGCCCTGATCACCTCGCCGACTATCCTGCTGCTGGACGAGCCAACGGCCTGGCTGGACGAAATGAGCGAGAAGCAGTTTATTCAGCATCTTCACACATGGCTGGGTAAACGCCGGACGCTGGTGGTGGCGACGCATCGCCTGCCGATCCTGGACCTGGTCGACCGCATCATCGTGCTGGAAAACGGCAAGGTGGTGATGGACGGCCCGCGCGACGCCATCCTGCACCAGCACGGTATGGCGCCGCAAAAGACAGCACAGCGCACCGTGACCATGAAGACGGCGGCGGTTGCTGAGGAGGGCGCGGCATGAATGATTTCTCCCGTTTCAATAGCCGACTGAAGGAGCCTCGCCTTCCGCGCTCTACCCTGGTGGCATGGTCCCTGTTCGCCCTGCTGGCGGCGTTTATCGCCTGGGCGAGCCTGTTCCATCTTGATGAGGTGACGACCGGCAGCGGCAAGGTGATACCGTCTTCGCATGAGCAGGTCATCCAGTCCCTGGAAGGCGGCATTATCCACAGCCTGATGGTGCGCGAAGGCGACATTGTGGAACGCGGCCAGCAGCTTGCGCAGCTAGACCGGACGAAAACCGAGTCGAGCGTGCTGGAGAGTGAGTCTCGTCTGAATGCGGCGATGGCCACGGCTGCGCGCCTGAAGGCCGAGGTGAACGACACGGAACTGGCGTTTCCGGGTGAGCTGGATGACGACGTTGAGCTGGTCAAGCAGGAAACGGCACTCTACCAGTCCCGTCGTGAAAGCCTCGAAAAAGGGCTGGCCGGGTTGCGTCAGGGTGCCGAGCTGGTGCAGCGCGAGCTGTCGTTAACCCGGCCGCTGGTGACCCAGGGGGCGGCCAGCAAGGTTGAGGTGTTGCGTCTTGAGCGTCAAAAGAATGAGCTTGAGAATAAAATCACCGAGATGAAAAACCAGTATTACGTTCGCGCCCGTGAAGAGCTGGCGAAAGCCAACGCGGAGATTGAAGCCCAGCGTTCGGTGATGAAAGGGCGTGAGGACTCCCTGACCCGGCTGACCTTCAATGCGCCGGTTCGTGGGATCGTGAAGGACATTGACGTCACGACCGTGGGAGGTGTTATCCCGCCGAACGGCAAGCTGATGAGCCTGGTCCCGCTTGACGATCAGATGGTGGTCGAAGCGAAAATATCGCCGCGCGATGTGGCGTTTATCCATCCCGGCCAGAAGGCGCTGGTGAAAGTGACGGCCTATGACTACTCCATTTACGGCGGGCTGGAAGGGGAAGTGACCATGATTTCCCCGGACACCCTGCAGGATGAGGTGAAAAGGGATGTCTACTACTATCGCGTCTATATTCGTACCGACAGTAACCATCTGACCAATAAGCAAGGGCAGGAATTTCCGGTCTTTCCGGGCATGATTGCTACCGTTGATATTAAAACCGGCAGCAAAACCATTCTGGATTATCTGTTGAAACCGCTGAATAAGGCAAAAGAGGCGCTGCGGGAACGATAGGTGAAGGGCGTTCGGGAGACCGAACGCCTGGAGGATTATACGGTTGACGTCGCGTTGCTAGCGTGGCGTCGCTCTTTGGGTACTACGTTGATGTAATGCGTAACATAGGCAAAATATAACCCGGCATAATTTTCGACGAGTTCGATAAACGCCGGGTATATCGATAGCCGACCATCACCCCGATCTTTCAGGTAGCCTGCCTCCTGAGCCGATTTGATAATCCGGTTGACGTGGATACGCGAAACGAAAAATTCTTTTGCGAGCGTGCTGGCTGAATAGTCGATGACGGCACCATGGGCAGATTTATTTTTCATAGCCTGCAGGTAAAGATAAAGCATAATCATACGTCCGCCATCTTTATCGATAAATAATCCCACTTCAGGCAACACCTTCCTGAACGTTAATCCCCGAAAAAGATATTCTGCCGCGCGGCGGAAGAAGTTATTTCTCAAAATATCATTGTCCAGCAGGTTTACGTTAATATTGAATGTCGGGTAAAGAATACTGACGGGCAAAAATGCGCCGGACATATAACGCTTAAGTTCATTCAGGCCTTTTTCAGTAGGAGCGATTCTCGTTTTGCGTCGGTCTTCCGTGCAGCGCCAGGTCTTGATACGCCCGGTGGTTCTCAGTATCGTAATGATCGCAATAACGCTGTTGGGGCTGGCTATCTTATAGCGAGAACATAAATCTTTAATCTCTGAAACTGACTCCGCCTGATTTCCAAAAATAAAACAACACATAGAGAGGATAATGTTAAATCGTGATTCCTGCAGCATTGTCTTGTAGAAAAGAGGTTGTTTTTTATAGATGGTGTCATTAATTGTGTAGTGCTCTAATATTGCCTCACCGAATCGCGGATTGTTCTTTATAACATCCCTTCGATGTAGCAAGGCCCTGGATGAGATGTGATTATCCATAGCATTTTTCTCGTATTTTAATGAGCCGATAGATGAAGTGTTCAGTCTTCTTTTTCGGAATTCTCATTATACCCTGAGAATGAGATATTTGCCGTTGTTATTTGCAAAGAAAAGTATATTTGCGAACTGGTGATTAACGCAAAGATGTTCCAGTGAATCAGGTTGATAACTGTATCTTACCCTGAGGCTCCAGGATAAAATTACTGTTCTCAACGTGTGCAATAAATTTAATTTATTCACAAATGGAAACGGCGCTTTTGGTGCCCAGGAGCTGGTTATGATCCACAAAGTTTCTCTCAGAAATGGGGCGTGCGATGAACAAAAATTTGTCGTTTCAGCCTGCGCGTTCACATTCCAGGGATATCGTGAGATCCTTAGCAGGTACGGAGTACAGGCCACGCATATTCACTTTGAGGGGGATGAGGTCTCCCAACAGGAATTGCAAAATATCCTTATAAATCAGAATGCTCATATTGTAGCTTTTCTCGGCAAAGGTATTGTCGATCTTCTGGAGAGCCTGAAGCGACTGGCATTCGTGCTCAATGCACTCCCCGTTATTCGACGCGTCACCCTGTATGGTGACATACCGGATGGCTGGTTGTATCGCACCCTTAGCAGTCTTTTAAATAACCGCTATCAATTGTCATTAATTCGTATAGCCCATGTTTCAGATGTAATAACCTGTTTTCACACCCACCATAACGGGTTTAAGGACCGCTCACGGTTATTACTCGAACGCAGTACGGATATTTCTCCGCATGAAAATATTAAATGGCTTACAAAAAGAGAGATTGATGTATTGTTAAATTTCTACCGCGGCATGTCCGTAAAAGAAATGTGCGATAGAATGGGGCTCTCTAATAAAACGGTTTACACCCACCGCAAGGAAGGTGTGCTGAAATTAAGGTTAATTAAGCAATGGCTACACGATCCGCACAATTTAAAAGTGGAGGGAAGTATTAAGCGGCGAAGTCAAAAAACGGAATTTACGGATAAGGAAGCAGGAATCTTCAATGCGTTGCATAACAAAGAGATATTTCCTGCCTATCAGATCATTACCGATCGTGATAAAAAAGGGGTAGGTTTTGAGATACTCATTCGCTGGAATAAGAATGGTAAGATTGTCAAGCCAACCAGTTTTCTTACGGATATTTCTAGCTATGAGATATGGCTAAAAATAACGGCGCTAGTCATCCATGCCGCCGTATCAGGAATTAATAAGTATAACGGGAAATACTATTTTTCAGTGAATATCCCGCCTCGTCTGGCTTCCGGCAATGCCTTGCCAGATATGGCGAGAAAAGCCATCGGCATGCTGCTCAAACCGCAGTGGGCCGAAAAGCTGGTCTTTGAATTTGCAGAAGATATTGACGTGACGAAGGACAAAAGGATCCCTGAAACCATGCGGCATTTACGCAATACGGGGTGTCGATTGTTTCTGGATGACTGTTTCTCTAACCACCAAACCATGTTCCCGGTGCGCCAGGTCCATTTTGACGGACTCAAATTGGATCGGGACATCGTCGAGCATTTTGTGGCAAACGACAATGACTATAACTTGATTAAAGCGATACAGATTTATAGCGACATGACCGGGGCAGACTGCATTGCAGAGGGGGTTGATAGTGAAGAGAAATTCGAGAAATTAGTCGCGCTGGGCGTCAAAAACTTTCAGGGTTATTATTTATCGCGTGCTGTGAAAGAGGAAGAGTTAGACCGCATGGTTAGGTTGTTCAGTTAACAAAAATAAAGCCCCGAAGGGCCTTTTATTATTTTCGACCCAGCAGCAGGCCGAGAACAATACCGACCGCACCCGCTGCGACGAGGCCGGTGAGGGGGTTATTTCTGACCGCTTCAGTAACATCGGAAACAGCATCGCTGGCCTGCGCGGCATATTTTTTTGCCGCACCTTTTACCTGATGCTTTGGTGAATCAACGAACTCACCAAACTGCTGCTGTGCCGAACCTGCAAGTTCATCAAGTTTATTTTTTGCTTTGTCTTCAGCAAACTGGGTGTTTTTATCAGTACCGATATCAGACATTTTTGCCTCCTTTTGTTGATAATTAAAGGATAGCCGTTCTTTGCGGATGTGAGAGACGAAAGGTTAATTTCAGCACCCAACAGGGTGGTTTTCGGATATATCTCTGTGCGGGGGACTCCCACAGAGAGTGGGGGTTGGCGCGTCATTCCGGGCTGTCCGGCTCCCAGGAGAGGATATCGCCCGGTTGACACTGCAGTGCCTCGCATATTTTCGCCAGCGTATCAAAACGTATCCCTTTCACCTTGCCGGACTTGAGCAGCGACAGGTTTTGCTCAGTGATCCCCACAAAGGCTGCCAGTGCTCTGGACGTCATTTTCTTCTCTACCAGCATTTTGTCCAGATGAACCACGACAGCCATAATTAGATGAACTCCTTATTTTCTTCTTCCGCTTTGATCCCTTCGACCAGGGAGTGAAAGGTTACCAGCAGCAAACCGCCTGTTAATAGCAGAACAAAATCCCCAAGCAAAAGGGTGACCTGGTAGTAATGTCCCGGCCACGCGATCGTCAGCGGGATCAAAAAGCGACAGACCGGCAGTGCGATCCCAAGGCTTAACATCGCGATGGCAATCTTGCGAACGCTGTTTGCCAGAGCCCGGGAGAGGATCTGTTTTTGACGAACCTGACGCGTGACGCTCATTCCCTGCCAGACAGCAAAGGCAAACAGCCCCGCCGGAAGATAAAGGATCGCCAGCAGGAGTATCTGGCGCAGCGACGAAACCGTTGCAACAGCCAGATCGTCTTTCTGAACCTCGGCGAGCTTTAGCAGAGTGGAAATAAAAAACGACTCGCCGGTGAAATAAATCCACAAAGGGGTGATTAATGCCAGGATGAGAAATAGCGGCAGCACCCCTGCGATGAACACCAGACTGAGTTTACCCCTCGCACCATTCACATCGAACCTTCCTGAGTGTTTCATATTATTTTAAGACCAGCACGCACAAGCATGACATAAGCATTAGCGCGATGGCAATCTTACCGCCGTTCAGCCAGTTAGCGGCGCGTTTCATCCAGGGTTTTGGCCACACATGATAGACGCAAAAGGCGAGATAAGACGCCTGAATCACCCAGGTGAGCATTCTGAACAGGTAGCCTGAACTGCTCAGATGGGTGATGGTCTGCATCATTTCCATGCAATAAAGAATGAGCCCAACGGTCAGCATTGTGTTCATCAGCCGAAGTTTATACTGCGCGGCCCACGTTCCGCACCCAAACAGCAGGGCCGAGACGAAGGTCAGTATCGCCCAGAGAATATCAATCCAGTTCATGATGCGCCTCTGCTGTATGAGATGGCGGGGTTAATAGCAGCCGCATGGCCGGGACAACCACCGGCCACGCGGTGTCGGAGAGGATCACCACGGCGCTTTTACGCTGTCGGTCGAAGGCGATAGCGGAAGCGAACCCCGACGATTCACCATCATGCCAGGTGATATCGCGCCCCTGAATGCGTGTGGTGAACCAGCCATAGCCCACGCGTGAATCGGGATCGTCAGTTGCAAACTGCGGCGTCATTGCGTCGCGCCATGCGAGCGGTCCTGCCAGCAGCGACTGAGCGTAATGGGCCATGTCGACAATGGTTGAACGCACGCCTCCGGCGGGGGTAAATGCGTGCATTTTCCACGGCGCTTCGCTCAGGCCGGAAGCGGATCGACCCCGGCTGAACGTGGAAGAGGCGGGCGTTGTATCACTGGCGACGACAGAACCTGTCATGTGCGCCTGAGCGAATACGCGCGTTTGCAGGAGGTCAGCAAAAGATTGATGCGACGCACGCGCCAGCGCCAGTCCCAGCAGCGCATAGCCGGTGTTGGAATAGTCAAATCCGGTCGGGCGTTCGACGCTGGCTTTATTCACCATGTCTATTAATGTCTCCTCATCGAAGTCCCAGAAATTGTCTCGCAGGATGATGGACTTAATAACCTGAACTTTCTCGGGTAACGACGTCGCCAGCGGCGGCAGGCCGGAGCGATGCGAAGCCAGCTGCGCCAGGGTAATATCGCTCGCCGGGCCTGCGATCTCCGGAATAAGTTCACCGACGCGGGTTTGCGGAGTCGCCTCGCCGCGTCGCTGCGCCTCAATCAACAGGCTGCTGGTCATGGTTTTGGTCAGGCTGGCGATTTCATACTGTTTTGTAAAATCGCTGTCCCACAGGGCGTACTGCACGCCTTTTGGCGTGATAAGTGCGACGGCAACGCTGCCACGCGCCCCGCTGAGGAGTGGCGTCAGGAACGAGACGATGGTTGCATCACCCGTCTGGCGCGGGGACGGCGTGCTGACGCCCGGCTGCAGGTAGATGCCTGCGGCAATCAGCGACACAAAAACCACCCCTGCGGCTAACACTCGCCTGCGGCTGTATACATACTGTTTATTCATGGTCTGCGCCTCAGAACTCGTACTGGATCATTGATGACAGGGTGTACTGCATGCGGCTGTTAACCAGCGGGCTTTTACCCGCTTCATCAAGCAGGCAGGCTGCGCGACCGGTCACCCCAGCCGCCAGATTTTCACTGATGTGCCAGACCAGTTCGCTATCGACTCCAGCTTCCTGTAAACCCGAAGATGGGGAATACGCCTCAAACCCGGTGCGCTGAGACTGGCTCGCGGTGACGCCATAATGGCGCTGCTGATAGCCGCTGTTCGCCCAAGTGATGTCACCTGCGACCGAAAATTCGACGTCCTGCCCGCGCCAGAGGGTGGACTTTACGCCGCTATTCACGGTCCTCGCCAGCTGCTGCGTCTCGCCACCGTACCGGTGTTTTTGCGTTGCACTTAACGCGCGCAGCCATATCATCCAGTCCTCGCGTTGATAACGCATTTCCGCGCCCGCCATCAGCATGTCGGCCATATCACCCATTCCCTGGAGATCACGGTTTTTTCGAGCGGAGAAGGGATAGTTAACCGTCTCTTTTCGCCCCTCATCAGAGGCCAGCAGCAGGCTCACGGCAAACGGGGCGTCGGGGTGATATGTCCATGCCAGCCCCTCCGTGGAGAGATCCCATTGCCCCCAGTCTTTACTCTTCAGACTCAGGCCGCCCTTCAGTAGCGGTCCGGGTGCGTAATGCCGCGATCCCGAATAAACGGGACTGACCGCGACGCCCAGACCCGCGTAACCGGACAGCTCCGCACCGTGTAAGGGGGCGCAAAGCACGATCCCCGCGAGCAAAACGCCATACAGCAGACTTCTTTTCATTCGATGCCTCTCCAGGCAAAAAGTAAGTTGAAGTGCGTGCAGGCTAGCCTGGAGTTTATCGTTTAACAATAAACATTTATTGTTTTACACTAAAATTGGTAGGGCGCTAAAGCTCTCACTACAAAAAGAGATGCGGCCGTGGAGGAAAGTACGATATCGTAACTCTATGATTGAATGAGGAGTTCGCAGGAACGCCGTCGCGACAGGACGATAAATGATTGATGACATCCGTTACCTGATAGTGTTTGCAAAGATTGCTGAAGCTGGATCCATTTCAGGTGGGGCAGAAGCGTTAGGGCTTACAACCGCAACGGCAAGCACGCATTTATCAAAGCTGGAAAAAAATCTTGGCTGCGCGCTGCTCTACAGAAACACCCGCAAACTTTCTCTGACTCACGATGGTGCAAATTTGCTGGAAACGGCCAAATCGATGCTGGCGCTGTATGAGCAAGGGGTTATTGAATTTAAGCAGCGTTCGATATCAACGGCGAATAAGCTTACTGTTTCACTTCCTGCCGTTTTTTTGAAGAGTGCGTTTACCCGGCATCTGGCCGATTTTATAAAGCGACATCCGGGCATTTTACTGAATATCTCTTACAGTGATACGCGCAGAGATATTATTGCCGACGGCATTGATGTTGCATTTAGAATCGGCGAACTGCCGGACAGTTCACTGAAAGCGCGCCATCTTTTTGTGCTGCCGCGCCAGGTTGTTGCTTCCCGTGATTTGCTCAGCCATTATCCGACGATTACGCATCCTGATGACCTGGCGCAACTGCCATGGATAGGACTCAATATGCGGCAGAATAGCCGGGAATTTCGCCATAAAAATGGGGGATTGGCGGTCGTAACGTATACGCCTGGCGTGTATGTAGATAATGTCGAAGCCGCTTATGCGCTTGCCAGGCAACAAATTGGTCTCGCAGCACCTCCCCGTTATTTAAGCGAAGAGGACGTTAAGCGTGGAGACATGCAGGAAATACTCCCTGACTGGTCATTAGAACCGCTGAAAGTCTATGCCGTATGGCCTTCTAATATGTCGACCAGCAGTATTGCCTACAAATTGATTAATGATATTTATAACGCGATTGAGTCCCATACGTTATAACGAGTTTAAAATGCTAAAGAGAGCATGTAACACGCCGTAATAAGCAACAGTCCGCCCATCAACACGTTAAACGTACGGATCTGATGTGTGCTCCTGAGCAGCACCGACACTTTTTCTCCCATCATTGCCCAGGCAGAAAGCGACACATAACAGACTAAAAAATAGACCGCTATAAAGATGAATGCTGCCGCAGGGTTTGAGGGTTCGGAAAACATCGCTGCCCCTGAGGCGCACGCTGTCCATGCTTTGGGGTTGATCCATTGCATAACAAAACCCTGAACAAAACCGGGTGCATCCGTTTTTGTTAATGACATATCGGGCCGGGAAGACGCTATCTTATAGCCCAAATACATAATAAATAAAGAGCCGACAATATTAAGATACCGAAAAAACACAGGATATTTTTCGATTGCAGCGTAAAAACCGAAACAAATAAAGATAAGTAATAACGTAAACCCTATCGTTGCACCGGAGATAAATGAGAAGGTCTTTCTAAAACCGTGAGCGGCCCCAGACGATATAATTACCATATTAACGGGGCCAGGAGAAAATGAAAGCGTCAGTGAAAATATAAACATTGTGAAAATGAACAGCATTTTATCTCCGCGTGTTGGCTTATCTGCATTAGAGGTGCTGCGACGATTAAGTCGCGACTTTAATTCGTCATGTTTCTGAATACTAGCTGGGAACATACGTCAGAGTAAGTGGCATTTATCTAAAGGTGTGTTTGATTTTTTGCACAGGTCGCGCAGCCGCGGGGTAGCGCCTGCCGCAAGCAATCGGCAGGCGCGGGTGGCCCATAAGTAACGGATCCTAATATAATTTATGTAATGCGTGCGGTTCCTGAGTCAGGCATATAACAGCGCTTGTGATAAAACGGAAATAAGGTGGTAAACAAGGGATCGTCAATTTAACGGCAGGTAGATATCCGTTTGCAGCGCATGTTCTGGCACCTCGTGAATAAAGTTGAGGTAGTGGAAAAATACCGGGGCATCGCGCAGCGTTTCGCCGCTGGCCGGCAGCCAGTCGCGAAACATCGCCCACACCGTGGCGGAAATGGTATCCAGAGAACCCGTGTGACGGCCGACGGCGTAACGTCCGCCGTCGATTTCACCATTGGAAACCCCAAATTCATTCTCTGGTATCGCTTCAGCGATACTGCCGCAGATATCGAAACGAAAGGCGTCTGCTGGCGTGGTTGCCGGGTCATCCCAGGCAATGCCAAACGTGCTGCTTTTGTGCACTGGCGATAAGCCCGTGGTTTTACGCCAGGCGATAAATTTCGCCGCGCTGTCATTAACCCGATCCGGGCTGCCACGGTGCTGCAGCATTGCCACTCGGGTCTGTGGGAAATCGACAATCTTAACTTCCATCGTTTTTTGCTCCTGAAAGGTCATTTTCGGTACGCGCTGGTGCCAGTTCAGCCAGTCCGGCTGTTGCCGAAACTGACGCGGGCTTTTTCCAAACGCATTTCTGAAGGCGCGACTGAACGATTCAGGGCTCTGGAACCCGGCATTGAGCGCAATATCAATCACCTTATCCTGAGGGTTAAACGCCAGTCGCCAGGACGCATGACGCAGGCGTAGCCACTGGATATAGCGATACAGAGGCTGACCGCTAAATGCCAGAAACTGCCGGTGAAAATGATAAGGCGAACAGCAGGCTAACGCGCTGAGCTTCTCCAGCGTGAGCGGTTCATCGAGATGGCGGGCGATATAGTCGCACACCATCGTGAAGCGCTCGCGGTAAGCCGTTTTGATTGCATCGTTCATTGCATCCTCCTGATGACCCACTTTGCCTCAGCGAACGGCCAGAATCCTGACCGATCTTGCTAATTATGGAGAAGTTATACTGGCAGCATACCGTTGTGCGGCAGCAATCGCCCTGTCGTCAAAAATATACTGTTCGAAATGATGGCTCGCATCGGTGACGCGATAAATTTTCCATTTACCGTCTTCTATGCGCAGATACACTTTTAGCAGCAGTTTCCGCTCATTACCCACACCCAACTGAACGTTAACAACTTTCCCGGACGCAGAGTTAATCGCATTGCTTACGCTTAGGTCAGGGATCCACTCAGCCGCATAGTCCTGCGTATAGGTAAAATAGTCGGAACCGATAATTTCTTGTTCATAGAGAGAGGAAATTTTCTGCAGTCGGGAGAGTGTGTCTTGCGCAATATAGTCACGCATTTTTGGTGAATCGAGATTATCTTCTTTGCTGTCTGTAACGAAAGCAGTGAGGTAAAACTTGTAAAAGTCATGAGTACGTTTTTCCGGCGCATCCATTTGTGTTGAACATCCCGTAAGAAACAGGCACATCAAGAGAACGTAACGCATCAGCTTTTCCTGTAAATTTTGTAAGCGGGGCGTGCGGAGCGATATCCGGGGCCACCCCACATATCTCTTTGTCTGAAGTCAGAGTACCAGGTAGTGCCGTCATAAATTGCCATGTGACCCGCAGGATTACCGCCATCATAGGGTTGAGTAACTACCACATCGCCTTCCTGTAATGTTTCACCTTGCCCTAAAACTCGAAAACCTGCTCGTTCAAGGTTACTGCCATAGTCCTTTGCGTTAGGTGCATTGCCAATATCCACGCCACCTGCACGTATTGCCTTACGCGTAAATTCTCCACAGCGTCTTTGCGATGAAGTTCCCGCATTCTGGCGTGCGTGCAGGGCTGCTGCGTGTTTGTTCCATGCCATGTGTTAACTCCTGTTGTATATGAAATCGTCACTAAACAACGGAAGCAACAATCCGGTTAGGCAAATAATGTCATTAAAAAATTATATATTTCAGTGTCTTATACCTTTTTGATGTTTCATTTGCCTGGTTGATGATATGCAGTAGATACGCTGCTGTTGCAACGAAAACAGAAGGTTTACATCGACAGGAAAGTTAAATACCATACCCCCCTATAGTATCAGGAGGGCGTATGCCGCATTCACCCGAAGATAAAAAACGTATTCTTACCCGCGTCCGTCGCATTCGGGGTCAGGTTGATGCCCTTGAACGCGCGCTGGAGTCGGGCGACCCCTGCCTGGCCATCCTGCAGCAAATAGCCGCCGTGCGCGGGGCTGCCAATGGCCTGATGGGCGAAATGGTTGAAATTCACCTCAAAGATGAGCTGGTAGCGGGGGACACCACGCCGGATCAGCGAGCCGTACGCATGGCGGAAGTCGGCCATTTACTGCGCTCTTATCTAAAATAAATCCACATACCTGACAAAAAAGGGAAGGCATATGAAATCTCGCGCTGCAGTTGCATTTGGCCCCGGCCAGCCGCTCAAAATCGTTGAAATTGACGTGGCACCGCCGAAGAAAGGCGAAGTGCTGATCAAAATCACCCATACCGGCGTGTGCCATACCGATGCGTTTACGCTCTCGGGCGATGACCCGGAAGGCGTCTTCCCGGCAGTGCTCGGTCATGAAGGCGGCGGGATTGTGGTGGAAGTGGGCGAAGGCGTGACCAGCCTGAAGCCGGGCGATCACGTGATCCCGCTGTACACCGCGGAATGCGGCGAATGCAAGTTCTGTAAATCCGGCAAAACTAACCTCTGCCAGGCGGTGCGCGCCACCCAGGGGAAAGGGCTGATGCCGGACGGCACTACCCGTTTCTCTTATAACGGCGAGCCTGTTTATCACTACATGGGCACCAGCACCTTCAGCGAATACACCGTTTGCGCGGAGATCTCGCTGGCGAAGGTAAACCCGCAGGCGCCGCTGGATAAAGTCTGCCTGCTGGGCTGCGGCGTGACCACCGGTATTGGCGCGGTGCATAACACGGCAAAAGTCAAAGAGGGCGATACCGTGGCGGTGTTCGGTCTCGGCGGCATTGGTCTGGCGGTGATTCAGGGCGCGGTGCAGGCGAAGGCCGGTCGTATCATCGCGGTCGACACCAACCCGGAGAAATTCAGGCTGGCGGGTGAAATGGGCGCGACCGATTTCGTGAACCCGAAAGATCACGAGAAGCCGATTCAGGACGTCATCGTCGAGATGACCGACGGCGGCGTGGACTTCAGCTTCGAGTGTATCGGCAACGTGAACGTGATGCGTTCCGCGCTGGAGTGCTGCCACAAAGGCTGGGGCGAGAGCATCATCATTGGCGTGGCCGGAGCGGGTCAGGAGATTAAAACCCGTCCATTCCAGCTGGTCACCGGGCGCGTATGGCGCGGTTCCGCGTTTGGCGGCGTGAAGGGGCGTACCCAGCTTCCGGGTATGGTTGAAGATGCCATGGTCGGCAAGATTCAGCTCGATCCGTTCATTACCCACCGTTTACCGCTGGAGCAGATCAACGAGGCGTTCGATCTGATGCACGAAGGAAAATCCATCCGTACCGTTATCCATTTCGGCGACAAGTAACTCTTCTGCCAGCGGTTTTTAGCCGCTGGCATTTCTTTAATAATCTTCTCTAAAGTGTGACCAGTGCGGCGTTTTTAGCCGTAATCTTAATCTGTGCCGTGCCGATGACTATTTAACAGGCGTGTTTTTACGCATCTTACCTACAAGAGAGTCGACGGTCATGGACAACACTACTTCGATGCTGGCGCAGCGCAAGCTGAGCTTCTTGCATCACATCAGGCTGGTTCCGCTGTTTTCCTCCATTCTCGGTGGCATTATTCTTCTGTTTGCCTTGAGCTCGGGTCTGGCGGGTTATTTCCTGCTGCAGGCCGATCGCGATCAGCAGGATGTCACTTCCGAAATTCAGGTGCGTATGGGGCTGTCGAACAGCTCAAACCATCTGCGAACCGCGCGTATCAACCTGATCCACGCCGGTGCGGCAAGCCGTATCGCGGAGATGGATGCGATGAAGCAGAACATCAGCGAGGCTGAAAAGCGTATTAAGCAGTCCCAGGAGAGCTTTACCGCCTATATGAATCGTGCCGTGCGTACCGCTGAGGGCGCAGCGCTGGATGAGGATCTCAAGGCGCGGTACGACGCCTATATCGCGGGCATGCAGCCGATGGTGAAATTTGCCAAAAATGGCATGTTCGAAGCGATCATCAATCACGAAAACGAAACGGCGCGCCCGCTGGATGACGCTTACAACGCCGTTCTGCTGAAGGCGATTAAGATCCGTACCGACCGTGCGAATGCGCTGACGGCGCAGGCGCACAGCCGCACGCAGCTGGGCCTGATGTTTATGGTAGGCGCGTTTGCGCTGGCGCTGGTGCTGACGGCGATGACCTTTGTCGTGCTGCGCCGCACGGTAATCAATCCGCTGCAGCGTGCAGCGAAACGTATCGAGAATATCGCTAAGGGCGACCTGACGATGCCGGACGACGTGGCGGGGCGCAGCGAAATTGGACGCCTGACGCGCGATCTGCAAACCATGCAGCACTCGCTTGAAAATACCGTGGGCACCGTACGTCAGGGGGCGGAGGAGATCTACCGCGGCACCAGCGAGATTTCAGCCGGTAACACCGATCTCTCTTCGCGCACTGAGCAGCAGGCTGCGGCCATTGAGCAGACCGCCGCGAGCATGGAACAGCTGACCGCGACGGTGAAACAGAACGCCGATAACGCCCATCATGCCAGCAAGCTGGCGGAAGATGCCTCCGGTAAAGCCAGCCGCGGCGGCCAGATGGTCTCCGGCGTGGTGAAAACCATGGGCAATATCTCCAGCAGCTCGAAGAAGATCTCTGAGATTACCGCAGTGATTAACAGCATTGCGTTCCAGACCAATATCCTGGCGCTTAACGCGGCGGTAGAAGCGGCACGTGCGGGTGAACAGGGGCGCGGATTTGCCGTGGTGGCAAGTGAAGTGCGCACTCTGGCAAGCCGCAGTGCGAATGCCGCAAAAGAGATCGAAAGCCTGATTAACGAATCGGTATCGCTGATCGACCAGGGCTCCGGCGAGGTTGTTGCCGCCGGTAACACCATGAATGAAATCGTCGAAGCGGTGAAACGCGTCACCGACATCATGCTGGAGATCGCCGCGGCGTCCGATGAGCAGAGTCGCGGTATCGTCCAGGTGAGCCAGGCGATTTCTGAGATGGATAAAGTGACCCAGCAGAACGCCTCGCTGGTGGAAGAAGCCTCCGCGGCGGCGGCGTCTCTGGAAGAACAGGGCGCGCGTCTGACCGAGGCGGTTGGCGCGTTTCGGTTGAACGGTGCAAAGTCGGGCCGCGCGGTGATCTCTGCGCCAGTGGCGAAGAATGCACCGTTGCGCCCGGCGGCGACGGTTTCCGGGGATAACTGGGAGACGTTCTGAGTGGCGTGTTGTGTCGGGTGGCGGCTTCGCCTTACCCGACCTACAAAAACTGACCTACAAAAAAGGGACCTTTCGGTCCCTTTTTCACATCTTATTTCTTATCGGGTAACGCGTACGCGATAACGTAATCACCGCGATCCGGCGACTGGCGGGCGCCACCGGCGTTAATGATGATGTACTGCTTACCGGTTTTCGGCGACACGTAGGTCATCGGGCCGGACTGGCTACCGACAGGCAGACGGTCTTTCCAGATCTCTTTCCCGGTGGCGGTATCAAACGCGCGCAGGTAGAAATCCTGGGTACCGGCAAAGAACAGCAGGCCGGACTGGGTAGAGAGCGACGCGCCCAGGGTTGGCATACCGATTGGGATCGGCATGCGCATGCGAATACCCAGCGGGCCGGTATCTTCCACCGTGCCGACAGGAACCTGCCACACCAGTTTGCCGGTTTTCAGGTCAACGGCTGACATGGTGCCAAACGGCGGCTTCTGACACGGAATGCCCAGCGGTGACAGGAAGCGTTCACGCATCGCGCCGAACGGCGTGCCGTCCATTGGAACAATTCCCATCTCGATGCCGCTGGCGTTTTTCGCCACGTTCGCGCGCGGTACCATGTAGTTTGCCAGGCCCAGGCGCATATCGTTGACGAACATCAGGCTGTTGTTCGGGTCAACGGAGACGCTGCCCCAGTTCATCCCGCCGAGTGAGCCAGGGAACTGCAGGGAACGGTCGAGGCCCGGCGGAGTGAAGACGCCCTGATGACGCATCTCTTTAAACTGGATGCGGCACAGCAGCAGGTCGACAGGCGTCGCGCCCCACATGTCGGACTCGGTCAGCGTCTGGTTGCCAATCATCGGCATGCCAACGGAGTACGGCTGGGTTGGGGAGTAGCGTTCACCCTCAACGTTACCCGCCGGAACGGGGCGTTCTTCCACCTTCGCCACCGGCTTGCCGGTTTCGCGGTTAAGCATGAAGATCATGCCCTGCTTGCTGGTCTGCACCAGCACAGGCGTGGTGCCGCCTTTACCGTCTGGCAGATCGTACAGCAGCGGCTGGGAAGGCAGGTCGAAATCCCACAGATCGTGGTGGGTGGTCTGGAAATGCCAGCGCACCTGACCGGTGGTCGCGTCGACGGCGACGATGGAGGAGCTGTACTTATCGTCCAGCGCGGTACGCTCGCCCGCCCAGAAATCCGGGGTGGCGTTGCCGGTTGGCAAATAAATCAGATTGAGTTTTGCATCATAAGACATCGCTGACCAGACGTTCGGCGTGCCGCGGGTGTAGGTCTGGCCTTCCGGCGGCAGGCCGGTCAGGTTCGGATTACCCGGATCCCACGCCCAGGCCAGTTTACCGGTGTGAACGTCGTAGGCGCGCACCACGCCCGGCGGTTCGCCGGTAGAGTAGTTATCCGCGACGCGACCGCCAACGACGACAACGTTCCCGGCAACCAGCGGCGTGGAGGTTTGCTGATAATATCCGGGCTTAATCTCGCCCATGCCGACGCTCAGATCCACGATGCCATGGTCGCCAAAGTCGTCGCAGACCTTGCCATTATCCGCGTTGATGGCAATCAGACGGGCATCGGTGGTGGGCAGGAACAGGCGGCGAGGGCATGCCGCTGGCGATGTTCCGGTCTGTGACGCCGTCACGTTTGCGTGATCTTCAAAGTAGCCCAGACCGCGGCAGCGCTGCCAGTTCGGCGCGGTCGCTTTCGAATCATAACGCCATTTTTCTTTACCGGAATCCACGTCCAGCGCCAGCACTTTACTGTATGGCGTACAGACATACAGCGTGTCGCCAATCTGCAGAGGCGTGTTTTGATCTTCCGCGCCCGAGCCGTTGCTCTGCGGAATATCGCCGGTGTGCGCAACCCACGCGACTTTCAGCGAGCTGACGTTTTGCTTGTTAATCTGGTCCAGCGCGGCGAAACGGTCGCCGTGGGTGGTGTTGCCCCAGTGTTCCCAGTTCTTTTGCTGCTCGCCGGGTGCAACGGGTTTCACCGGCACGGGCTCGTTCGCTGCCACGAGGGTTTGCGGCTTAAACATCCAGCCCAGGCTGACCAGCATGGCGACCGCGAGCAGGGCCGCGACGCCAAAGGCGGGCGCCTTGTTCGGGGCAGTGTGGTTTGCTGCGCGCAGGAAGGGCCAGACGATGGCGCAGAGGAACGCCAGCACGGCAAAGGTAAACAGGCGGGAGAAGAGCGGCCAGAAATCCCAGCCTGCATCGCTTACCGCCCAGAACAGCGAGGCAATAAACGCGATGCCGTATAGCAGGATCCCGCTGGTGCGGTTGAGGAAAATCAGGATCGCGGCAACCACCATCACCACGCCCATGATCAGGAAGTATCCACTTCCGCCTACGGTGGCGAGCTTAAAGCCCAACCCGCCGACCGCCAGACCGATGAGCATCATCAGTCCGGCAAGAAGCCACTGCAGAATACGAGGTATCCCGCGCGGCGCGCTGCCAAATGCCATGTCTTTCTCCTTTCGATCCCCCGCAGCGTCGGGTATGTACCAGTTGGGTAATAATTGCGGGAGGAATAATGATTAATACGAGTGAATTCGGGTTTATAAAATGATTTGCGAACCATTTGGTGAATTCACCGTTATGATAAAACTGTTAAATTGTTTTACGCAATTGTTAATGAATTATTCCGCATTAATTGATTAACGCACGGGCTAGTCCCCTCTCCCTAAGGGGAGAGGGTTAGGGTGAGGGGTGAAAAAGGTGTTATACCGGCATTGATTTACGGATAGCGCTCAGCAGCGTCTGTGCGCCCGTGGAAAGGGGGGTATCCACCCGGGTCAAAATGCCGATGGGTTCGCCGGCACCTGGGGAGGTAATCGGCAGGGCGATCAGCGTTCCCTGGCGTAGATCATCTTTTACCGCGCCGGAGGGAACGAACCAGACGTAGTCATAATCCAGGGTGAGCTGGCGTGAAAGCGAGGCCGACAGCGTTTCGATACACCCTGAAGGCAGCGTACATCCCTGCATCTGCAGCAAGGATTCTGCGGTCTGGCGGGGGACGGTCCCTTTCGGGCACACCACTACCGGCCACTCCATGACCCGGCTTAGCGTCACCGTGTCCTGCAGCAGGGGATGATTGGGACGAACCACCAGCTTCAGGGACTCCAGGAATAACAGTTCGTAATTGAGACCGCCCATCAATTCAGGGTCGGACATGCGACCGATACCGATATCCAGCTCGCCTGATTTCAGCCCCGCGAGCAGCATGGTGTTATTCATGGTGGCAACCTGAATTGTGGTATGCCGCTGCTGCTTGTGGAACTGGCCGATAACCGGCGGAAGAATACCCAGCGCTGCGGTAGGCAAGGCGCCCACGCGCACCACCTCACTGGATTGCGCTTCTTTTCGATGCAGGGACTGGCCCGCGGTATTGAGCGCATCCAGCACTTTAACGGCGTGCGTAAGGAACTGTTCGCCCACGATGGTAAGCTGTGCGCCCAGCCGCCCGCGGTCAAAAAGACGGGCACCGGTCAGCTGTTCCAGCTCGTTGAGGGTTTTCGAGAGCGCAGGCTGGCTCAGGTTAAGAGTTTCAGCCGCACGCCCCAGCGTTCCCTGTTGAGCGACGGCCACAAATGTATGCAAATGGCGCAAGCGTATGCGCTGACTGAACAGACCATTTTTTTCCATAGGCGATGTTAAAAACAGAGCGATGCGGGTGACAAGTTAAGTTGTTTAATTTTGATAACCTGATAGCAAAATATTTTTAACATTTGATCTGTTTGAGTTACAACATGTTTTTCGGCAGGGGAATAAGAGCGAACGTCCTTGTTCATTTATCGCTCATTACTGAGGGGAAAGGGTTAAGCGGTTAGATCACGCCGTCACCGCCGTCAGAACACCACACCTGGCCGGACGTAAATGAACATTCATCCGAGGCCAGCGTGACGTACAGCGGGGCAATCTCGACGGGCTGACCTGGACGCCCCAGCGGTGTATCTCCGCCAAACTCCTTTACTTTTTCCATCGGTTGCCCGCCGCTGGACTGCAGTACCGTCCAGTAAGGCCCAGGAGCAACCGCGTTGACGCGAATGCCTTTTGGACCCAGCTGTTTGGCTAAGGATTTGGTAAATACCGCCAGACAGGCTTTTGTCTGGGCGTAGTCCAGCAAAACGGGGCTGGGCTTCACCGCCTGAACGGAGGAGGTATTAATGATAACGGAGGAGGCTTTCAGGTGGCGCAGGGCCGCTTTGGTGATCCAGAAAGGGGCATAGACGTTGGTTTTAAACGTCGCGTCAAAATCCTCGGTGGTCAGGTCTTCAAGCGATTCACGGAACTGCTGACGCCCCGCGTTATTGACCAGAATGTCCAGCCCGCCCAGTTTCGACACGGCTTCTTCGACCAGATTCTGACAGAAGGTTTCGTCCCGTACATCCCCCGGCAGCGCGACGGCCTTGCGACCTTCCGCTTCGATCAGGTCGATGACCTCAGAGGCATCTTTTTCTTCTTCAGGCAGATAGTTGATGGCAACGTCAGCACCTTCACGGGCATAGGCGATAGCAACCGCGCGACCAATACCGGAGTCTCCGCCGGTAATCAGCGCTTTTTTGCCGGCAAGGCGGCCATGTCCTTTATAGCTTTTTTCCCCGTGGTCGGGTACAGGCTGCATTTCGGATGCCAGTCCCGGCGGCGTTTGCGGCTGTTCCGGGAACGGGGGCTGCGGGTAAGCGTTCGTACGTTGTTTTGTATCACTCATAGCTGACTCCTTAAGCCAAGGGGTGAGATTTGATGGATAACTGCAGCGTTAACGCTTCGCTGAATTATTTCTGCAAACGATCAACACGGACGACGGCAGGAGATGATTTTTTATCGAGCGAACCGTTGATACTGATCATCTGGTCGGGTTTTACCGTTCTGCCGTCGAAAACTGCCTGGGGAATAATAACGTCGATTTTTCCGGTTTTATCCTGAAATACAAACTTATCGCCGCTACCATCAATAAGATTACCGCGTAATGATATTGTCGCACCGTCGTGCATTTGTTTTGCCTGATCGATGGTCATAATACGCGCATCGTCGGTTCCGCGATATCCGCTATCAAGCGCGTGCGGTGGCGGCGGGGCTTCACCTTTTTGTAACCCGCCGTTATTATCAGCCCATGCGGTTGGAACCAGAAATATCAATAAAGCGGAAATAAGTGATAATTTCATCCGATATCCTTCATTTTGGGTGTCTTGACTTATTAAGTATTGTTGCTATTCCTTTATGTGGCAAATGTGATAAGTCCTAAAAACATTCGCGTGAAAAATCAAACTTATCTGATAATAAGCGAAACGGTGACGATGACCATGAAGCGTGAAAATGAAAAGTTACCCGGGATAGATGAGCGTTATCGTTTGCTGACGTTTGAATACGCGTTTCGTCAGGTCGGTTTTATTGTTCTGTTGGCTATTATCGTCGCGGCGATTGCCGGTCTGTTTTCCAGCGGAATGGTCAGCGACACGGTCAAAATGAATTCCGCTAAATCACTGACCATAAACTATGAACGCTTTGGACGGCGGGAGACAGAAACGCGAATGGAGCTGGCGTTCCCGGTGCAGGCAGAGGGAAAGTATGTCCTCAGCATGACCAGCGAGAGCAGCGAGGTTTACGAGCCTGGCAGCGTCTGGCCGCAGCCTGACAGCATGTTCAGCCGAGGGAAGACCCTCTATTTTGTCTATAACAATCTGAAAAAGTCAGACAGCTTCTCTGTGTTACTCTTCACCACGCCTTCCAGAGCCGGTAAATGGAACACAGTCATCCGCGTCAACAGCGAGCCGGAGATTAACATCTGGCAATTCATTTACCCGTAGGAGGCTGATATGGATATGGTCTTTCGCGCGCTGGCGATTTATCTGTTCCTCATGGTGGTATTTAAAGTGGCCGGACGTCGCGCGCTGTTGCAGATGACCAGCTTTGATCTCATTCTGCTCCTGATAATTAGTGAAGCTACTCAGCAGGCGCTTCTCGGACAAGATTTCTCCGTCACCGGTGCGATGATTACCATTACCACGCTGGTGGTGGTAGATATTATATTTGGACTGATGAAGAAATATTTTTCCCCGGTTGAGAATATTCTGGATGGCACTCCCGTGATTCTGGTTGAGAACGGCGTGCCGTTAGCCGACAAACTGAAAAAAGTGGATGTCTCCTGCGATGATATTCTGGTGTCAGCCAGGCAAAATAATGGCATTACGGAAATAAGCGATATTAAATATGCCATACTTGAACGCAATGGACATATTTCGATCATTCCTTTCGAGAAATAAGAGGCGGAAAGATGAGCAATCTTTTTCACGACAACAATTATACCGTGGATGTACTAACAAAAAAGCTGGCAAGCAAATTAACCGATCTCGGACTTCGCTTAACCACCGCGGAATCCTGCACGGGCGGCAAGCTCTCGGTGGCGCTTTGCGCAGAGGAAAACACCGCCGAATTTTATGACGTCGGCCTGGTCGTGTTCAGCGACGAAGCCAAAACGCGGATCCTCAGCGTGCGCCCTGAAACGCTTGCGCGGTATACCGCCGTCAGTGAACAGACGGTGACCGAGATGGCTGCCAGTATTCGCGACTTCGCCCAGGCGGATATCAGCATCGCCATCAGCGGCTACGCAGGCCCGGAAGGGGGCGACGACGGCACGGCGGCGGGGACGGTCTGTTTTGCGTGGAACATCCGCGGCGAGACGAAGACTCGCACCGTGCTTTTCTCCGGTGACTGTCAGGACGTGGTGGAAAAAGCGGTGCATTTCTCGCTGGCCGAGCTGCTGGCAGCATTGTCGGACGGGCATAACGGTTGATTTCACGAGGAGGTTCTATGGCGGTCGTAGTGATTACCGGTGGGACGGCGGGCGTGGGAAAAGCCACGGCGCTGCACTTTGCAAAGGCAGGTTACGATGTTGGCCTCATCGCCCGCGATGAGGCAAGCCTGCACTCCACCCAGGAAGAGTTGCGCCGCTTCGGCGTGAATGCGCACGCCGTGCAGGCTGACGTTGCCGACAGTCAGGCGGTGGTGGATGCGGCTAACGAAATTGAGTATCGCCTCGGCGCGATTGATGTCTGGGTGAACAACGCCATGGGGGCCGCGCTGGCACCGTTTCGCACCCTTACGCCGGCCGAGTTTCGTCGCGTGACTGAGGTGACGTACCTCGGCTACGTGAACGGCACCCGCGCCGCTCTCGAACTGATGGTTCCGCGCGACAGGGGCGTGATTATCCAGGTGGGGTCCGCGCTGGCCTACCGTTCCATTCCATTGCAGTCAGCCTACTGTGGTGCCAAAGCGGCGATCCGCGGGTTTACCGATGCGGTGCGTACGGAACTGATGCATGAGAACAGCCGGGTTCAGCTTTCGATGGTGCAGATGCCGGGGCTCAATACCCCGCAGTTCGAATGGGCGAGGAACAAGTTCGCCTGGGCGATGCGGCCGGTGCCGCCGGTCTTTGAGCCTGAGGTGGCCGCCAGCGCTATCTTCAGGGTGGCGCAAAAACCGGTTCGCGAGCTGTGGGTAGGCAGCAGCACCATCCAGTCGATTGTCGGGCAGTTTCTCTTCCCGGGTTTTCTGGACCGGCTGATGGTCAGGAAAGCCTGGGAAGGCCAGATGACCGACGAACTGAACGCGCCGGATCGCCGGGACTACCTAGACCAGCCGGTTAACGATCTGCATAAAATCCATGGCCGCTTTACTGACGAGGCGAAAACCCGCGCGCCGTCCGTCACCTCCGGCATGCCGGGTAAAATGGCGCTGGGCGCCCTCGCGGTGGCAGGGATAGTGCTGACGCGTCTGATAACCCGCCGGAAACCGTAATCAGCGCAGAGCGCTACGGTGCGTCCAGAACCAGCGATAGCCGTAGCCGCCAAGGCTGAGCTCAACGGTTTTGCCGCAAATCAGCGCGTCATCGTAGCGCTTGTCCTCGAGACAGGCGGTCCAGGTGGCGTTGTGGATCCCTTTTGTGGTGAACTGCACCGGCTGGTCGCTAAAGTTGACGAAGGTCAGGATGCTGCGCTCGTCGGTCTCGTAATAGATCCCCAGCACCGCGTCATCATCGATTGTGATAAGTCGAAAAGGCGCAACGGCAATTTCTGGGAACTCCGAGCGGGTATTGGCAATATCGATTATCCGGTGCAGGAGCGAGTTGTGGTGAAGCAGCGAATCGGCGACGTTGACTTTCTGATAGCGGTAAGGGCCATGGTCGATAATTGGGGCGATAAATTTTTCAGGGTCGGCCGCGGAGAAACCGCCCCCTTGTGACCCCGCCCACTGCATCGGGGTGCGAACGGCGTAGCGCTCCTCCAGCTCCAGGTCGTCACCCATACCTATCTCGTCGCCGTAGCGCATCACCGGGACACCCGGCAGGGAAAACAGCACCGCGTGACAGAACGCCAGCCGCTTCCGATCGCCATTAAGCATCGGCGCCAGGCGGCGGCGGATCCCGCGCTGATAGACGTTCATCTCCTCATCAGGGGCGAAGGTATCGAGGACAAACTGTTTGTCTTTCTGGCTGATACCTTCAAGATCCAGCTCGTCGTGATTGCGCAGCCAGTTGGCAAAACAGCAGGCGTCAGGCGGGACGATCATCTTCTTCACCGTGTTGCGCAGCGGGCGGGCGCTTTTGCGGGCCAGGCTGACGTAGAAATACTTGTTGAGCCAGAAATTCAGCACCAGATTCAGGCGGTCATTATTGCCAAAGTAGTCCTGATAGGCCTCTACCTCGACGTCCACCTCACCGAGCAGGATCGCGTCCGGATTCCGCTGTTCGATAAGACGGCGCATATGCTCGAGGATCCACAGGCCCTTTTTTTCATCACCGTTTCCCGCCTGCGTGGTCAGGTGGGAGGCGGCATCGAGGCGAAACCCCGACACGCCCAGCTTGAGCCAGAAGAGGATGATATTCTCAATCTCTTTCAGCACCGCGGGCGAGGTGAGGTTCAGATCCGGCTCGTGGTGATAAAACATGTGCCGGTAATACTGTCCCGCCTCGTCGTCCCAGCTCCAGATGCTCTTCTCCACGCCGGGGAACATGGGGGGCGTATCGTCCTCGTCGTTATCCGACCAGAGGTAATAATCACGATAGGGTGACGCCGGGTTGCGGCGCGCCTGCTGGAACCAGGGATGTGCGTCCGACGTGTGCTGGATCAGCAGCTCGATAATGACCTGCATGCCCAGCTCGCGGGCCTGTTCGATAAAGGCGATGATATCGGCCAATTTTCCGAAGCGGGGGTCCACCTGAAGATGGTCGCTGACGTCGTAGCCTTCATCGAGAAAAGGGGTCAGGTAAAACGGGGTGATCCAGATGACCGTCGCCCCCATTCGGCGAATGTAGCGCAGCTTGGCCGCGATCCCGGCGATGTCCCCGCAGCCATCGCCGTTCAAATCATAAAATAGCGCGGTATCAATCTGATAAATAATGGCTCGTGTATGCCAGTCCGTCATAGCGTTCCTCAGTGATAGCCTTCAGTATCCGAAACTTTTCCCCGAAAGACGTAGTAGCTCCAGGCGGTGTACACCAGGATCACCGGAATAATCAGTAATGTTCCTACCAGCATAAACAGCTGGCTGGCAGGCGGGGCTGCGGCTTCCCACAGGGTGATGCGCGGCGGAATAATGTTCGGCCAGAGGCTGATGCCCAGCCCGCTAAACCCGAGGAAAATAAGCCCCAGCGTCAGCAGGAAAGGGCGAGAGTGGCTGTCCGGATTGCGGGTCAGGCGCCAGATCAGCACGCTGAAAAGCCCGACCAGCAGAGGAACAGGCAGGAACCAGAAGAAGTTGGGCAAGGTAAACCAGCGGTCGGCCACGTACTGCCAGCCGAGCGGCGTCCAGATGCTGACTACCGCGATAACCACCATCAGGGCCAGCAGCACGTGGCGGGTTAGCTCGCGCATGCGGACCTGCAGCGCGCCTTCGCTTTTCATAATGAGCCAGGTGGTGCCCAGCAGCGTGTAGGCGACGACCAGTCCGATGCCGCAGAAGAGGTTGAAGGGGGTGAGCCAGTCCAGCGCAGAGCCGACAAAACGTCGGCCCTCCACGTCAAAGCCGTTGATCACGGCCCCCACCACCACGCCCTGGCTGAAGGTGGCAAGCAGGGAGCCGCCGGCAAAGGAGTAGTCCCAGAATTTGCGGTGCGACGGCGTGGCTTTGAAGCGGAACTCGAAGGCGACGCCGCGAAAGATGAGACCGATCAGCATCGCGGTGAGGGGGATCGTCAGCGCATCAATAATGACCGCATAGGCCAGCGGAAACGCGCCGAACAGCCCCGCGCCGCCGAGTACCAGCCAGGTCTCGTTGCCGTCCCAGACGGGCGCGACGCTGTTGACCATCACATCGCGCTCTTTCGCATCGCCCACAAAGTTAAACAGCAGACCGATGCCCAAATCAAAGCCATCCATGATGATGTACATCAGCGTGGCAAAGACGATGATGGCAAACCAGATAACAGAGATATCGACGCCCATCAGATTCTCTCCTCTTCCGGAACAGACTCAGCGGCAGACAGCGGACGGGCAGGCGTGCCCGAGGTGTTTGACGTCAGCGTATCGACGGGCTGAGGTCCTTTCTTAATCAGCCTGATGAGGTAAACATAGCCCACGCCAAACACGGAAGAATAGACAACGAAGAACGCCAGCAGGCTGATGCTCATCTGTAGGGTGCTGTGCAGCGATACCGCGTCGATGGTGCGCAGATAACCATAGACCACCCACGGCTGTCGGCCCACTTCGGTGGTCACCCAGCCGGCGAGCAGCGCCAGCAGCCCGGCAGGTCCCATGCAGAGGGCAAACCAGTGGAACGGGCGCGAATGGTAAAGCCGATGACGATAGCGTAGCCAGACGCTAAACAGGCCGAGAGTTATCATCAGCAGCCCCATCCCGACCATCACGCGGAACGACCAGAAAACGATGGTCGAATTTGGGCGATCCTCTTTCGGAAAGTCTTTCAGCGCGGGGACCTGCTTGTCCAGGCTGTGCGTCAGGATAAGGCTGCCGAGCGCGGGGATCTCCAGTCCGTATTTGGTACGCTCCTCCTCCATATCCGGCAGGCCAAACAGCAGCAGCGGGGTGGCCTCACCGGGCGGATTTTCCCAGTGTCCCTCAATGGCGGCAATTTTTGCCGGCTGATGCTCAAGCGTGTTCAGGCCGTGCATATCGCCCACCACCGCCTGAATGGGTGCGACCAGCAGCGCCATCCACATCGCCATGGAAAACATGGTGCGGACGGCAGGCGTATCGTTACCGCGCAGCAGATGCCATGCCCCCGATGCCCCGACAAATAGCGCGCTGCTGAGAAACGCGGCGATAGCCATATGAATAAGACGGTAAGGGAAGGAGGGGTTAAAGACGATGGCCAGCCAGTCCTGCGGGATCACCTGGCCGTTCTCGATAGTAAAACCCTGTGGCGTGTGCATCCAGCTGTTGGAGGCGAGGATCCAGAAGGTCGACATCAGCGTGCCGAGCGCCACCATGCAGGTCGAAAAGAAGTGCAGCCCGGGGCCGACTTTGTTCCAGCCGAACATCATGACGCCAAGGAATCCGGCCTCCAGGAAGAAGGCGGTTAAGACCTCATAGGTCAGGAGTGGGCCGGTAATACTGCCCGCGAACTGCGAGAACCCGCTCCAGTTGGTGCCAAACTGGTACGCCATCACCAGCCCGGAAACGACGCCCATGCCGAAGTTAACGGCAAATATCTTGAGCCAGAAATGGTATAGCGATCGCCAGACGTCGTTTTTGGTGCGCAACCACATGCCCTCCAGCACCACCAGATAGCTGGCAAGGCCGATGGTGATCGCGGGAAACAGGATGTGGAACGAGACGGTAAAAGCGAACTGAATTCTGGCCAGATGAAATGCATCGAGTTCGAACATGGTCCGTACCTCTGAGACGATGGGGCACGCGAATTGCCGGGCAGTTCAGGCCTGCCCGGCAAACCGATTACGGTTTAGTCTTACCGGCACCCAGCTCGGCACCGGTCAGCGGGTCGGAATGTGGATCGGATTTCGTGCGGGCAGACATCGCCTTGACCAGGGTTGCCTGCTCGGTTGTGAGCGTGACGCTGGCACTGCCATCGCCGCCATCCACCGCAGGCTGGGGGGACTCAACGTAATCGAAGTGTTTATCGCTGTTCCAGCTTCCGCGAACCTCTCCACCTTCAGACATATTGTAGTACTTGTTGGTGAATTCCTCGATTGGCGGCAGTTTCCCCGGCGGGAAATTATTACGGATGGACTGCAGAGCCTTCTCAAAGGAGAGCTGATGCGCCGCCTCACGCGTCATCAGAAACGCCAGCGCGTCCTTTACGCCGGGATCGTCGGTCACGTTGATCAGCCGTTCATAGATGATTTTCGCTCTGGCCTCGGCCGCCACGTTTGAGCGCAGGTCCGCCGTCGGCTCCCCGATGGTATCGACGTAGGCCGCGGTCCAGGGTACGCCCGCAGAGTTAGTGAGCGGGGTACCGCCGCCATAGAGCAGGGAGGTGATGTGGCTGTCATTCCCGTTTTCGGTCATGGAGCGATACAGCTCGGCCTCATTTTCCACCCCTTCCGCCAGCGCGCCCTTGGCACCTTTATTCAGCATGCCGACCAGGGTACCGATGATTTCGAGGTGGCTTAACTCCTCGGTCGCGATATCCATCAGCATATCCTTGCGGCCCGGATCGTCATCGCTCAACCCTTGCGTAAAGTAGCGGCAGGCGGCGGCCAGTTCACCCTGCGGTCCGCCAAACTGTTCCAGTAAAAGGTTGGCAAGGCCGGGGTTGGGTTCGGCGACGCGAACCGTGTATTGCAGCTGTTTGACGTGTCGAAACATAGGCACTCTCCTGTGGATTATTTTTTCGCTTCGACACCCGATGCGTCTGAGCGCAGCAGGAACTGTTCCGTCGTTTGCGGGATATGGCGAATCAGCCAGTCGGCCATTTCGCGCTCTTCTGCGAGGATCGTCTCAATAGCGGGTATCGAAGCGGTGTCCCCGGCTTTTTTGGCCGCTGCCAGCAGGGAGGTATAGCAGGCGATTTCAAACTGTTCGAAAACATATCCGCTGATCGAGCCCTTCACGATTTCGTCTGAAGGGAACATGCCGCCGATGGATTGCCCCAGCGCCGCCATTTTGCTCATCGAGTCTTTTAAGACCGAACGAGAAATATCATTACGGTCGAGGATTTCCTCCAGCAATGTGATTTGCCGTTTTGTCTCATTAATATGCTGTTCAATTCTGGCGCGAACATCAGGATAATTATCGATACGGCTGGCCATGGATTCCAGCATAGATTCGGCTTGCTTTTCCATCGCATGGGCATCGCGTAGCCAGTCATGGTAGTGTTCTACGTGATTCATCATTGTATCCTCATTAGGAGGGTTCGCTTATTTGGTCTCACTTTCAGCAGCCTGATCGGCACGCGCGGCACTGTAGCCAGATAAATGGCCGACAATATTGGCGTAAATACTGATGATAATGACCCACAGCACGCTGTTCTTCCACCATATTACGGAAGGGGTGGCGAGAATGAACCATATTATGGCTGCCGTTAAATGGCACCGTTTAATTGTCCTGGGACTGATGCTCATTTTATTTAACCTGTATTATTGCGTCATTTCTGCGCTTTTTGGTTAATATTTCCAACGGCCAGGTCGGTGAGTTTAAGGTCGGTCTCTTTTTCTTCTTCCAGGGTTTCGGCAAGAAGTTTAACGGCTTTTTTATAGCCCAGTTGTTCTGCTAATGTGGCAAGGGTACCGTAGCTGGCTATTTCGTAATGCTCAACTTTTTGTGCAGCAGCAATTAACGCGGCATCACGCACCTCGTTTTTTTCCGTGCTTTCGATGACTTCGTTGGCTTCTTCAATTAAGCCTTCCATCGCCACGCACTTCATGCGTTTGATCTTAATACCGTCTTCCTGCTCGACGATCTGGTCAATACGTTCAATCTGACCCTGCGTTTCCTCAAGGTGTGCGGTAAAAGCGGCGCTCAGCTTCTCGCTGGACGCGGCGCGGGCGAGCTTGCTCAGCGCGCGGGTAAGCTGCTTTTCTGCGCTGTAGGTATCCGACAGAAGATGAATAAATACATCCTCAACACTTTTCATATTCATAATAATTACGCTCCGGTAAAATAATGAAAGGGTACTGCGAGCTTTTCAGCCCGCAGCATGCTCTCTGGTTTTATTAAAAGAGTTTTAAATAAGATCAGGAGTTATCAGATTTACGGCCTCCGCCGTGACTGTTCTGTCCCCCTTTCTTACCCGCTTCAGATGCGCGTTGCGGATCGTTTTTAAAATTACCACCGCTGTGCTGGCCACCTTTACGTCCAGCTTCTGATGCTTTTTCACGGTCTTCAGCGAAATTACCGGAACCACCACGATGCTCTGCCATATTAAACCTCATAGTCATATATTGGTTATGTCAGTACGATACGAAAATATTTCCGTATCACTCGTCGTTCGAGTAATAACTCTAGTCGCTGTACGTCATCCGTCAAATGCGTTTTGCTATTTGCGGTTGCGTTATTTTTAAGTATTTGTAAATTTGCGCTTCGCTTAAAATGGAAATATGGATAGGCAGGAATGACTTGTAAACGACCATTCGGATTAATCCTAACTTAGAGCTAAAAATTTGAAAGGTGAGGATAAAAATAATGGCATGCTCAAATTGATTAATTTGCAGTCAGGAGAAAAACAAAAAATACTCCTTTATAGCTAGAAAGCGGAACCCTAAATAATTATAAGGAAAATCCTGGATAATAGCGTTCAGGTCGAAAGGGCGGTTCCGTTCGGGGGCCAGTAGCACACGGTTTGACCACTGTCGTCTTAAGATCACAAATCAGAAATTCTTCCCCCCGGAAGGAACGGGTTTCTCTACACTCCAGGTAATATTCACTGGAGGCATGACATCATGGCGAACACCATCACGGCTGATGACATTCGGGAACACTTTTCGCAGGCTATGTCGGCGATGTACCAGCAGGAAGTTCCGCAGTACGGCACCTTGCTCGAACTGGTTGCGGACGTAAACCTGGCGGTTCTGGAAAATAATCCACTATTACATGAACAACTGGCTAACGCCGATGAGCTTGCGCGCCTGAACGTTGAGCGTCACGGGGCGATCCGCGTCGGCACGGCACAGGAACTTTCAACCCTGCGCCGTATGTTTGCCATTATGGGCATGTACCCGGTCAGCTATTACGATCTCTCTCAGGCGGGGGTACCGGTCCACTCAACGGCGTTTCGCCCGATCGATGATGCGGCGCTGTGTCGAAATCCGTTTCGTATCTTTACCTCGCTGCTGCGCCTTGAGCTGATTGAAAACGTCGCGCTGCGCGAACGTGCCGCAGAGATCCTCTCTCACCGGAACATCTTTACCCCCCGCTGTCTGGAACTGATCGACCTCCACGAGTCGGAAGGGCACTTTACTGACGCACAGGCCCACGAGTTTGTACAGGAAGCGTTGGAAACCTTCCGCTGGCACCGCCATGCGACGGTCGATCAGGAGACCTATCTGGCCCTGAGCAACGAGCATCGCCTGATTGCCGACGTGGTCTGCTTCCCGGGCTGCCATATTAATCACCTCACGCCGCGCACGCTGGATATTGACCGGGTGCAGGAGCTGATGCCGAAGTACGGTATCGAGCCAAAAATTCTGATTGAAGGCCCGCCGCGTCGCGAGGTGCCCGTCTTACTGCGTCAAACCAGCTTTAAGGCACTGGAAGAGCCGGTGCTGTTTGCCGGGGAACATAAGGGCACCCACACCGCGCGCTTCGGTGAGATTGAGCAGCGCGGCGTGGCGCTGACGCCGAAAGGCCGGGAACTGTACGATAGCCTTCTCGCCCAGGCCGGTACCGGCAAAGATAACCTCACGCACCAGCTGCATTTGCGGGAGATCTTTGGCGCTTTCCCGGACAGCGAGCTGTTAATGCGCCGTCAGGAGCTGGCGTATTTCCGCTACCGTCTGACGCCTGCGGGTGAAGCGCATCGCCACGCGTTCCGGCCGGGAGACGATCCGCAGCCGCTGATTGAGCGCGGATGGGTGGTTGCCCAGCCGATCACCTACGAAGATTTCCTCCCGGTCAGCGCTGCGGGGATTTTCCAGTCTAATCTCGGGAACGAAACCCAGGCCCGCAGCCACGGTAACGCCAGCCGCGATGCGTTTGAAGACGCGCTGGGCTGTCCGGTGTATGACGAGTTTGCGCTCTATCAGGAGGCTGAAACCCGCAGCAAACAGCGTTGCGGTTTGTTCTGAAATCGTTACTCTGCTGGGGTGTGATGGAAAAAATAAGGTCGTTATGCAAAATCCTTCCGCCCCTGTGGTTGAAACGCGCCAGGGCGCACTGTCTGGTTTAACCGATGAAAATGTCCACGTCTGGTACGGTATTCCCTACGCCGCACCGCCCGTGGGGGAGTGGCGCTGGCGCTCTCCTCGACCGCCTGAACGCTGGGATGGCCTGCGCGAGGCTACGGCTTTCTCGCCCTCAAGCTGGCAAAGCAGCGAGTATTGTCAGGAGTTAGGCGGCGGCGATCCGGGCCAGTTTTCCGAAGATTGTCTCTACCTTAACGTCTGGTCCCCCAAAGAGCGCACCGGGGCGCTTCCGGTTATGGTCTGGCTGCACGGGGGTGGGTTTACGATTGGTGCCGGAGGCCTGCCGCCGTATAACGGCAAAGCGCTGGCCACGCGCGGCGTGGTTGTCGTGACGATCAACTACCGTCTCGGTCATCTCGGCTTTTTCGCCCATCCCGCGCTGGAAGGCGAGGAAGGGCGCGTGGTGCATAATTTTGCCCTGCTGGATCAAATCGCCGCCCTCGAATGGGTGCGGGAGAACATCGCCGGGTTTGGCGGCGATCCAGACAATGTGATCCTGTTTGGTGAATCTGCCGGCGCGCGCAGCGTGCTCTCTCTGCTGGCCTCGCCGCTGGCAGCAGGATTATTCCATAAGGCGATAGTGCAAAGCGGATACACCTTGCCGGACACGCCGCGTGAACAGGCGCTGCAAAAAGGGGAGGCGCTGGCCGCCCATTTTGGCCTGGAGAAGGCGACTGCTGAGCAGCTGCGCGCCATTCCGCCGGAGGCGTTCTGGCCGTTAACCGCACCGCTGAACGTCGCCCCGGCGCCCATCGTCGGGGATTGCGTTCTGCCCGAAGCCATGCTGGACGTCTTTTTTGCCGCCCGTCAGCATCCCGTGCCGGTGATGATTGGCTCCAACAGCGATGAAGCCAGCGTGATGGCGGTGTTTGGCATCGATCTCGCGGGGCAAATTCAGAAGCTTCGCCGGGAGCGTCGCTTCGGGCTGGGGCTGATTAAGCTGCTCTATCCGGGCGTGAAAGGGGATGAAGAGTTGGGCAGACAGGTGTGCCGCGACATGGCGTTCACCACGATGGGCTATGTGGTGATGCAGGCTCAGCAGCGCGTGGGTGGATTGTGCTGGCGTTACTGGTTTGACTATGTCGCCGAGGCGGAACATGGCACGTATATCAACGGCGCCTGGCACGGCAACGAAGTGCCCTACGTCTTCGATACCCTCGGCCAGGTGGAGCCTTCACGCCAGTATGTCAACGAACGGGATCTGCAGTTTGCAGCCCAGGTGGCGGATTACTGGGTGAGCTTCGCGCGATACGCAGGGCTTCGCGACACCCTGCCCGGGCCGACGCACTGGCCCGCGTGTCGCAAAGGGCGGGACGTTCTGTTACGCATTGGTGTGAATAAACATGCAGCTTTCAGGCTTGAAAACCGCTTTATGCGTGCCCGCATGAGCCTCTTCAAACGGGTGATGAAGCACCACGTCAGCCTCGATTAAGCAAACAGGCGCGAAACGCCGCCAGTCCATTTTCCTCGCCTGGCGTTTCGCGCAGCACCAGCCGGTAGCTTGCGCCGGTTTTTATGCTGGTTTCATAGGGCCGTAGCAGCCTTCCCGCGCGGACATCTTCTTCCACCAGCGTTTCGTCGGCGATGGCAACGCCCAGCCCCTGAATGGCGGCCGTAATGGCGAGATCCATCGTGTCGAAGTGTTGATTTTTGTGCATGACAAAGCCCGGACCTTCCTGTTTCGTCAGCCACAGCGACCAGTCTGTCTTATCCCTTGTGGGGTGCAGGAACGTCAGCGAGCCCAGCGCTGCTCCTGCCCGCACCGGGCTTATCACCGGGGTGAGCGCCTCCTCAAACAGCAGATCGCCTGCGCTCATGTGCGTGCCGAACACGATGGCCGCGTCGTAAGATTCGGTTTTGAAATTGACGTTGTGATCGGTGGTGGTGGTCAGCGCAATTTGCAGATCCGGATGCTCGCGCTCCACCTCCAGCAGGCGCGGCACCAGCCAGCGCATGGCGCAGGTGGGGGCCTTGAGCCGGATCACGGTGTGCTGGCTGCGGGCCTGGTCGGCCACGGACAGCAGCTGCTCGAAAGCGGACTGCAGCTCCGGAAGCAGAGCGCTGCCCTGCGGTGAGAGGCGCAGCCCGCGCGCGTGGCGTTCAAAAAGCGGAAAGCCAAACCACGCCTCAAGGGAGGCAATCTTGCGGCTCACGGCCCCCTGCGTCAGACACAGTTCTGCGGCGGCATGGGTCAGATTCAGGTGACGCGCGGTGACTAAAAATGCGTCGATGGCGTTAAGCGGGAGCGAACGGCGCGACATGGAAAATCCTCAGCTATGCATTTTTCTCATGGCTATTATGACAACAATTCGATTGTCCCGACAGCACAGATGTTGTTTGAATAGTTATGCAATGTCCATGAGAAGGGAAAGAGGATGACTTTACGAACGCCTGTGCAAACGCGCTCCAAACTGCCCGATGTGGGCACCACCATTTTTACCGTTATCGGCCAGCTCTCGGCGCAGCATAACGCGATTAACCTTTCTCAGGGCGCACCGAATTTTTCCTGCGACCCGAAGCTGATTGCGGGCGTCACCCGCGCAATGGAGGCGGGGCATAACCAGTATGCGTCAATGACCGGCCTGCAGCCGCTAAAAGAACGTATTGCCGATAAAATTGCCACGCTCTACGGCACGCGGTATGACCCTGCCAGCGAGGTGCTGGTGACCGCCAGCGCCAGCGAAGGGCTCTATTCGGCAATAAGCGGGCTGGTGCATCCAGGTGATGAGGTGATCTACTTTGAGCCGTCATTTGATAGCTACGCGCCGATTGTCCGTCTGCAGGGGGCAACGCCGATTGCCATCAAGCTCACCGTGCCGGATTTTGCCGTCAACTGGGATGAGGTTCGCGCCGCGATCACCCCGCGCACGCGCATGATTATCATCAATACGCCGCACAACCCGAGCGGTCAGGTTTTCTCCGCCAATGACCTGCAGCAGCTGGCGGCCCTGACGCGCAATACCGACATCATTATTTTGTCTGACGAAGTGTACGAACACGTCGTTTTTGACAATGAACCGCACCACGGGATGGCCACGCACCCGCAGCTGGCGGAGCGTAGCGTAATTATTTCCTCTTTCGGAAAAACCTATCACGTCACCGGGTGGCGCGTGGGTTACTGTGTTGCCCCGGCGGTACTGATGGACGAGATTTGTAAAGTCCATCAATTTTTAATGTTTTCTGCCGATACGCCAATGCAGCACGCGTTTGCTGAGCATATGGTCGACCCGCAAACCTGGCTGTCGCTGTCGGCGTTTTACCAGCGTAAGCGCGATCTGCTGCACAGCCTGCTGGCCGATTCGCCGTTTACGCTGCTGCCGAGTGCCGGATCGTTCTTCATGCTGGCGGACTACAGCCAGTTCAGCGACGAGCGCGACAGCGAGCTGGTGAAACGGCTGATCGTCGAGTACGGTGTTGCCACCATTCCGCTGTCGGCGTTTTATGCGGACGGTACGGATAATAAATTGATTCGTCTCTCTTTTGCGAAAGATGAGGCGACGTTACGGGCAGGTGCCCAGGCCCTGTGTCGGGTTAAACCACGCTAAGGAGTATGAGATGAAATTACGCGCGCTAGTTGTCGGCATGGGATTGCTGTGTACCTTTTCCTCCTTCGCGGCGTCCGAGCTGCGTTACGGTCTGGAAGCAGAGTATCCGCCGTTTGAAAGCCGCAATGCGGCAGGCGAGCTGGAAGGGTTTGACGTTGAGCTGGGGAATGCCATCTGCAAAGCGGCAGCGCTGAAGTGCAGCTGGGTGGAAACCTCGTTTGATGCGCTGATCCCGGGGCTGGTGGCGAAGAAATTCGACGCCATCAACTCGGCGATGAACATTACCGAGCAGCGCCGCAAGAGCATTGATTTTACCCAGCCAATTTATCGTATTCCGTCACAGCTGGTCGGCAAGGCCGGTACGGCGGTTGAGGCGACGCCCGAAGGGCTGAAGGGCAAAACCATCGGCGTGCTGCAGGGCTCCATTCAGGAAACCTATGCCAAAGAGCACTGGGAAAAGCAGGGTGTCACCGTGGTGTCTTATAAAGATCAGAATATGGCCTGGGGCGATCTGCTGAATGGCCGTATCGACGCCTCGCTGGTCATGTCCGCGGCCGGGCAGGCAGGTTTCCTCAGCAAGCCGCAGGGAAAAGGGTTTGGCTTCATCGGCAAACCGGTGTCTGACGACACTATCCTCGGCAGTGGGATCGGCTTTGGGTTGCGTAAGGGTGACGAGGCTACCAAAAAGCAGCTTGATGCCGCAATTGATAAAGTTCGTGCCGACGGCACGATCGCTAAACTCGCTGATAAGTACTTCCCGGGTATCGATGTCAGCGTAAAATAACCGCCTCATTCGCCCCGTCAGCTGATGTCCTGACGGGGCATTTTTATACACATTTCCAGGCTTTCTTTACACCACTTTCGGGCCGTTCTGGTCGACAGAAAATATTTCTCACTTTGTTCATATAATCACCGGCCAACAATTGGATTCTTAACCATTTTTGTTTAGGCTGTGCGTTCTTTCTTGCCGTCATTTCGCCGAGCGCGGAACACATTCACACGACCATAAGGACGTTTTTCCAGGCATGAATCGCAGACGTTTTCTAAAAGGCTCGCTGGCAGTGGCAGCCCTGAGCGGCACATCCGGCCTTGCTTCCCTGTTTTCCAAAGCGGCATATGCTGCCGACTCTGACATTGCTGACGGCCAGAGCCGTCGTTTTGACTTCTCCGTACTGCAATCCATGGCGCATGACCTGGCGAAAACCCCGTGGGGTGGCGCGCCGCGTCCGCTGCCGGAGACGCTGGCGACGATGACGCCGCAGGCGTACAACGCTATCCGCTACGATGAAAAACAGTCACTGTGGAACAACATTGAAGGGCGTCAGCTGGACGTGCAGTTCTTCCATATGGGGATGGGGTTCCGTCGCCGCGTGCGGATGTTCTCGCTGGACCAGTCCACCGCTATGGCGCGCGAGATCCACTTCCGCCCGGAGCTGTTCAGCTACGGCGAAACGGGTGTGGATACCAAACAGCTGGAAGGGCAAAGCGATCTCGGCTTTGCGGGCTTCCGCGCCTTTAAGGCCCCTGAACTGGCGCGTCGCGATATCGTCTCTTTCCTGGGCGCGAGCTATTTCCGCGCAGTGGATGACACTTACCAGTACGGCCTTTCCGCCCGCGGCCTGGCGGTAGATACCTTTACCGACACGCCGGAAGAGTTCCCGGACTTTACCTCCTTCTGGTTTGAGACCGTCAAGCCCGGCGACACGACCTTTACCGTCTATACGCTGCTGGATAGCCCGAGCATCACCGGTGCCTATAAATTCGTGATCCACTGCGAGAAGAGCCAGGTGATCATGGAGGTGGAAAACCACCTCTACGCGCGTAAGGACATCAAGCAGCTCGGCATCGCACCGATGACCAGCATGTTCAGCTGCGGCAATAACGAACGCCGCATGTGTGACACTATTCACCCGCAAATCCATGACTCCGACCGCCTGGCGATGTGGCGCGGCAACGGGGAGTGGATTTGTCGTCCGCTGAACAACCCGCAGAAGCTGCAGTTCAACGCCTATATGGACAAAAACCCGAAAGGGTTCGGCCTGCTGCAGCTCGATCGCGATTTCTCGCACTATCAGGACGTGATGGGCTGGTATAACAAACGCCCAAGCCTGTGGGTTGAACCGCGTAACGACTGGGGTAAAGGCGCGGTTGGCCTGATGGAGATCCCGACCACCGGCGAAACGCTGGATAACGTGGTCTGCTTCTGGCAGCCGGAAAAAGCGGTGAAAGCGGGCGACGAGCTGGACTTCAAATATCGCCTCTACTGGAGCGCGATGCCGCCGGTGCGCTCCCCGCTGGCCAACGTCTATGCCACCCGTACCGGCATGGGCGGTTTCCCGGAAGGCTGGGCACCGGGCGAAAACTACCCGAAAGTGTGGGCCCGTCGCTTTGCCATCGACTTCGTCGGCGGCGACCTGAAGGCCGCTGCGCCAAAAGGCATCGAGCCGGTGATTACGCTCTCCAGCGGCGAAGCGAAGCAGGTGGAGATCCTCTACGTTGAGCCGTTTGACGGCTATCGCATTCTGTTTGACTGGTACCCGACGTCGGATTCGACGGAGCCGGTGGATATGCGCCTGTTCCTGCGCTGCCAGGGAGATGCTATCAGCGAAACCTGGCTGTACCAGTATTTCCCGCCAGCGCCGGATAAACGTCAGTATGTTGATGATAGGGTGATGCGTTAACCCTTGTGCCGGGTGGCGGCTTCGCCTTACCCGGCCTGTGTTTCGATACTGTAGGCCGGGTAAGCGCTAGCGCCACCCGGCAATTGAGAGGCACCATGTCTTCAGAAATCATTCCCGTTTCACAACACATCGAACTGCGTTCCGTCGAAGAACATTACGCCACCGACCTGCACAATCTCGTCGTCAAAAACAAAACCTTTCTGCAAACCGCCTTTGACTGGGCGCAGCACGTGGGCAGCGAAGAGGATACCCGCCGTAACGTGCAGAGTAATCAGATGCTGCACCAGCGCGGCTACGCCAAAATGTTTATGATCTTCAAGGATGGCGCGCTGGTTGGCGTGCTGTCGTTCAACACGATTGAACCGACCAACAAAACTGGCTACATCGGCTACTGGCTGGATGAAGCCCACCAGGGGCAGGGCATTCTCTCCCGGTCTCTGCAGGCATTTATGCGCTACTACGTCGAACGCGGTGAGATCCGCCGTTTTGTGATCAAGTGTCGGGTGGCGAATCAGCACAGCAACAGCGTTGCCGTGCGCAACGGTTTTACGCTGGAAGGGTGCCTGCGGGAAGCGGAATACCTGAATGGCCGCTTTGACGATGTGAATATCTACGGCAGGATCTGTACCCTATAACGCCCCCAGCAGCGGCGTGCGGGTGATGCGCTGTTCGCCGTTAATCACTTTTTCGCCGCGCAGGTGAATGCTCTCGCCGGCAAACGCTTCAATGACCGCGTTATCGGTGATTTCAACCCGGTGTTCGATAAGCACATCTCCGCTGATGCGCGCGCGCCCCTGGATCACCACTTTATCATCCAGCATGATCGGCCCGCCGCGCAGCCAGGCCTGACCGCCAATCAGGACGTGATGCTTGATGACGCAGTTGCCTTCGACCACGGCATTCTCCGCAATCTGCGAGCTGTAGCGCACCGTGGGGATAGCATCGTCGTCAAACCCGGCTATCACGCGGGCGTTACCATAGACTTTTGCGCAGTCGCACACCCAGACGTTGTTCAGATCGTTACCCTCGAGGATCGCGTTGTCAAAGACCTCGGCCCGGTGTTCAACAAAGGCAAAATTGACCATCGCCTCGCCGTAGATTTGCGCCTGGTGCACAATCCGCGACTGGCTCACCGTCGCCTTGTCGTAGATTTGCAGGATCTGTTCATGGTCCGGCGTCAGCCCTTTGGCAGCAATCACCACGCTGTGATGCAGCACGCGCGCTTCGCCGTAGATATGACACTCGCCCCGTACGCAGGACTGCTGAATGGTGACGTTGTCACTTATGCGCGCCCCGTGGCTGACCTCCGCGCCGTCCAGCCAGCAGCTGTCGCCGATATGCGCGTCATGGCTGATGATGCATGGAAGGGTAAGGCGCGCGTTGCCGGACACGGTTGCACCCGCGAACACCACGCTGTTTTCGTCGTAGATCCAGCAGTCGCCGTCCTGCGCGAGGGCGTGCTCATCGTCAATCCAGCCGCCTTTCGTGCCGGCCGTCACGTCGTTAAAGTCCGCCGTCGCGACGATCTGCCGCAACGTCACAGAGTGGGTGGTTTCGCCGTTTTTCCATTGCCAGAGGCGGGTTTCATCGCTGAGCCGGTATTTTTTCATCGTTTGATCTCTGGTATGCGTCTTCACTAAACGTAGCAAATTTTTCGGTTTTAGAACGGCTGGCAACCAGACGGTAAACGCCTTAAAATGGCATGTAAAATGCACTTTAACTTTATGCGAACGCAGGAAAAACAATGACCGTCGATGAGAATTACTTCACAGAGAAATATGGCTTAACCCGTACCCATTCAGAGGTGCTGTACAGCGCGGAGATTGTGAAGCCCGGTAAAACGCTCGATCTGGGCTGCGGCAACGGCCGTAACAGCCTGTACCTTGCGGCCAACGGGTACGACGTGACCGCATGGGACAAAAACCCGATGAGCATCGATACTATCGAGCGCATCAAGGCGGAAGAAGGGATCGCTAATCTGCATACCGCGATTAAGGATCTGAACAACCTGAGCTTTGACGGCGAGTACGATTTTATTCTCTCCACCGTGGTGCTGATGTTCCTGGAGGCAAAAACCATCCCGGGCCTTATTGCCAACATGCAGCGCTGCACGACGCCGGGGGGTTACAACCTGATCGTTGCCGCCATGGATACGGCGGATTACCCGTGCACCGTCGGCTTCCCGTTTGCGTTTAAAAGCGGTGAGCTGAGCAACTACTACGAAGGCTGGGAGTTGCTCAAATACAACGAAGACGTTGGCGAACTGCACCGTACCGATGAAAACGGCAACCGCATCAAGCTGCGCTTTGCCACAATGCTGGCGCGCAAGCCCGCTTAACGGGCGGCCAGCAGGCAGATCTGCAGCGCAGTCTTGTAAGACGCCTCGAACGACGACAGCGGCAGGAATTCAAACTTCGAGTGGAAGTTATGCGCCCCGGTGAAGAAGTTCGGGGTGAGTAGCCCTTTAGCCGAGAGCGCCGCGCCGTCGGTGCCGCCGCGCATCGGCGTTGGTTTTGGCGTAATGCCGAGCGATTCCATTGCCTCGAACATCAGATCGATGGCGCGCCGGTCTTCGCCAATCGCATTGCTGATATTGCTGTAGGTATCTTCAATGCGATAGTCCACTCTGGCCGTTGGATGTTGGGCGGCAATCAGCGCGGCCACGTCGGCAATCTGCTGCTTGCGCGCGGCAAAGCTGTCCTTGTCAAAGTCGCGGATATTGGCCTTAAGAACGGCCTCGTTCTGTCCGGCCTGAATGCCGTTAAACCAGATATAGCCTTCACGCCCCTCGGTGCACTCCGGCGTTTGCTGGCGGTCAAAATGGCTAATGTAATCAGTCGCCATCAGCAGGGGATTCACCAGCACGCCTTTGGCGGACATCGGGTGCGCCGTCACGCCGGTAAAACGGATTTCCGCGGCTGCCGCATTAAAGTTCTCGTAGACAATTTCCCCCAGCTCGCAGCAGTCGATGGTCCAGGCAAAGTCGACGTCAAAGCGCGTAAGATCCAGCGCCTTGGCACCGTTCAGGCCGATCTCTTCGTCAGGCACAAACGCCACGACGATATCGCCATGCCGATGCTCCGCCGTCAGGTTTTCCAGCACCGTCATGACCACCGTGACCGCCGATTTATTATCCGCGCCCAATACGCTGGTTCCGTCGCTGAAAATAATCTCCTCATTTGGATAAGCCAGAATTTCAGGATGCTCTTTAACCCGCAGCCAGATGTCTTTCTCTTTATTCAGACAGAGATCTTCACCGGTAAAGGTTAATATTTGTGGATGAATATCCGGTGACAGTCCCACGTCGACGGTATCGATATGGGTAATAAAGCCGATGCGCGGCGCACCGGGCACGTTGCCTTTTTTAACCGCCGTCACCGTGGCGAATTCATCAATCACAATATCGTCTAACCCCATTTGTGCCAGCTCCTGCGCCAGCTCCCGCGCCATGTCGTGCTGGCCCGGCGTTGAGGGCAGGGTTTTGACTCTGGGATCGCTCTGGCTGGTGATCGCGAGATAGCGGAAAAAACGGTGCGTTAATTGTCTGGAAAGCGGCGAGCCCATAGTGATTTATTCCTTATTTATTTTTCAGGTGTTTGCCACATCACTTTAATGTTATTTATGAAATGGCAAAAGAATTAATTAGCCGTCGAATTAAAAAGACAGGAATAAATGATGAAAAGCAAACTCACAACTATAGCGCTGGCACTCGCTGCACTCACGGTCAGTTCCGCCGTTGCCGCGAAAACGCTGGTGTATTGCTCCGAAGGATCGCCGGAAAACTTTAATCCTCAATTATACACCTCGGGAACCAGCGTGGACGCCAGCGCCGTGCCGGTCTATAACCGGCTGGTCGATTTCAAACCCGGTACCACGGAGCTGGTGCCGAGCCTGGCAGAGCGCTGGGAGGTGAGCGACGACGGCAAGGTTTATACCTTCCATCTGCGTAAAGGCGTGAAGTTCCAGAGCAATAAATCCTTTACGCCGACCCGCGACTTTAACGCCGACGACGTGATTTTCTCGTTTATGCGGCAGAAAGACGTGAACCATCCCTACCACAACGTCTCTAACGGCAGCTACTCCAACTTCGAAAGCCTGGAGTTTGGCAGCCTGATAACCAGCATTGATAAAGTCGATGACCATACCGTGCGTTTTACCCTGGCGCACCCGGAAGCGCCGTTTGTCGCCGATCTGGCCTGGTATTTTGCCTCAATCCTTTCAGCGGAGTATGCCGACGCGATGCTGAAAGCGGGCACGCCGGAGAAGGTGGATATGGAGCCCATCGGCACCGGGCCGTTTAAGCTGGCGCAGTATCAGAAGGATTCCCGGATCCTGTACACGGCGTTTGCCGACTACTGGCAGGGGAAATCGAAGCTGGACAGGCTGGTGTTCAGCATCACCCCGGATGCCTCCGTGCGTTTTGCCAAAATTGAGAAGAACGAATGTCAGGTGATGCCGTTCCCGAATCCGGCCGATCTGCCGCGCATGAAGGCCAACAAAGACATTAATCTGATGAGTAAGGCGGGGCTGAATACCGGCTTCCTGGCGTTCAACACGCAGAAGCCGCCGCTGGATAACGTGAAGGTCCGTCAGGCGCTGGCGATGGCCATCAACAAACCGGCGATTATTGATGCGGTATTCCACGGTACCGGAACCGTGGCGAAGAATCTGCTGCCGCCGGGCGTCTGGAGCGCCGACAGCGAGCTTAAGGATTACGACTACGATCCTGAAAAGGCGAAAGCGCTGCTGAAAGAGGCCGGTTTTGCCAGTGGCGTGAGCGTCGACCTGTGGGCGATGCCGGTGCAGCGTCCGTACAATCCGAATGCGAAACGCATGGCGGAGATGATTCAGGCGGACTGGGCGAAAATTGGCGTACAGACCAAAATCGTCACCTACGAATGGGGTGAATACCTTAAGCGCGTGAAGGGCGGAGAACATCAGGCCGCGCTGATGGGCTGGACGACCGCAACGGGCGATCCCGATAACTTCTTTGGTCCGCTGTTTACCTGTACCTCGGCAAACGGCGGCTCAAATTCGGCGAAATGGTGCTATAAACCCTTTGATAAAATTATTGCGGAAGCAAAATCAACGACCGATCGCGATAAACGCGTGGCGCTGTATAAAGAGGCTCAGCAGATTATGCATGACCAGATGCCCGCGGTGATGATTGCGCATTCAACCATTTTCGAACCGGTGCGCAAGGAGGTGACGGGCTATGAAATCGACCCGTTTGGCAAACATCTGTTCTGGCAACTGGATATAAATCAGTAATTTTTCACTGCCCGGCGCGCCTCCGGGCAGTCTTTTTGCAATTTGTGCTCACCGCATCATTTTTTGTCACAACAAACCCGCCAGTCTTTTGCTATAACTTCAAATGCATACTTGCAGATAACATGGAAAACTATCATGCGTACTCAAACTTTTTTTAAAGTTGCAGTGCTTACTGGTCTGTTGGCGTTAGCGGGCTGTTCTTCAAAAGTCGCCGCCCCGGAACAATACTCAGGCTATTTAAAAAACTATTCTGGCTTGAAGGAAACCACGTCAGCAACGGGCAAACCAACATTGCGTTGGGTTGACCCGTCATATAACGAAGCCAATTATGACAGTATCGTCTGGAATCCGATTACGTATTATCCCGTTCCAAAACCAACTACGCAGATTGGTCAAAAAACGCTGGATGAGTTGCTGAGTTATACCAATAACAAAATGAAAACCGCGATTGGCCAGCGTAAACCTATCGTCACGACGCCAGGGCCGCGCAGCCTGATTTTCCGCGGTGCGATTACCGGGGTAAGCTCGAAGAAAGAAGGTCTGCAATTCTATGAAGTGGTGCCTGTTGCGCTGGTTGTAGCGGGTACGCAAATGGCGACGGGTCACCGTACAATGGATACCCACCTGTACTTTGAAGGTGAGTTAATTGATGCGAAAACCGGCAAGCCGGTCATTAAAGTGGTTCGTAAAGGCGAAGGTAAAGAGCTGAATAACGAAAGCACACCAATGACCTTTGCAACGCTGAAGCAGGTTGTTGATGACATGGCGACGGATGCCACCATGTTTGATGTGAAAAAGACTGCAAAATAAAATAAAACGGCCTGCGTAATGCAGGCCTTTTTATTTACGCCATCCGTAAGCGTCTGAACCAGGTTTCCGGTTTGGTAAACATCACCATATTTCCTCCCAGAATCAGCACTAACCCCACGATACCGTTGATATGCCAGACGTAGCCTTCATACACCGTGGAGATGGAGAGCGCCACCAGCGGGAAGAGCAGCGTGCTATAGGCCGCTTTGCCCGGTCCAATGCGTCCCACCAGCGTGAAGTAGGCACCAAAAGCAATCACCGAGCCAAACAGAGCCAGATACACCAGCGCGCCGAGATAGCTCACCGTCCATTCCGGCACAAAGCTATCGCCTCTGAACAGGGCAATGCAGCCCATCACCAGCGTACCGTAGAGCATCGCCCAGGCGTTGGTGGTCATGGTTTCAAGGCCTCTGCGCTGATGACGCATGCTGATCATATTGCCCAGCGAGAAGCCGTAGGTACCGAGTGCGGAAAGCCCAATCCCGGTCAGGAGTGACGCGCTCCAGCCGCTGGCCAGCAGATCGTCCCAGAAGAGGGTGATGATCCCAACCAGCCCCAGTGCCGCCGCCGTCCAGAAACGCGCGGGCGGGCGCTGCCCGAAGAAAATAAAACTGTTAATGGCGTTATAGAGCACGGCCATAGAGAAGATCACCGATTCCAGCCCGGTGTTGATATGCGAGGCTGCGGTGTAAAAACACCAGAAGTTAAAGCAGAAAACGCAGCATCCCTGGAGTATGCAATATAGGTGATCCCGCAGCGCCAGCGTGCGCAGGCGGCGCAGGGCGATTAACACCATCATCATCGTGAGGCTGGCGACGGCGAAACGCCAGAAAATAGAGACGGGTGCCGCCACGGGACCCTGCTGCAGGAAAATGGCAATCCAGGTGGTTCCCCAGATGACCACCACCAGTCCATAGAGTAATGCGTTCATATTTTTCTCTTCTCAAACCCCGAAAGCACGCAGTATGGCGCTGAGATGCGTAACGGGCTTTCACCGGCTTGCGGGTGACTTGCAAAATCTTGCGCTTTTTTCTTCCGAGGGGACTGGCAACGAGAGACAACTCTTCTTAGACTGAGATTCCGGTCAATCACGCGCTAACGGTTATGTCTCACGCTTACGATACCTTTGAAACGCTTTGCCAACAGAATGCGGTCCTGCGGGAAACCGTCTCGCTGAATTCGGGTATTCAGCTGGCAGCGTGGTACAACAAGCACGATACGATAACGGTAAAAAGCAACCATCATACCCTCAGCCTGTACGTAGCTGACGGCTACGAAAGCTATCAAAAAACGCCGGGCGGCTGGAAGAACGGCGGGGGTCCGGACCGTTTCTGTTTGATGCCCAAAGAGAGCGAATCGACGTGGGATATCCGTGATGACCTGTCGTTTGTGCATCTCTACTGCACCGATGAACACCTGCGCGACGTAGGGGAAAAAATCTGGGACAAGCGCCCGCTATCGCTGACCCTGGACGAGCGCATTTTTGGTAGCGATCCGAAGATTACCACGCTGTATCGCCAGTTTTTACTGGGCTGCGACTGGCAGCAGCACGCCAACCAGCTCACCCTGAGCACGGCCTCCACGCTGCTGCTGACCCATCTGCTGCAAAACTACTCAAACGTGCAGTGGAAGCTGCCGGTTGTCACGGGAGGGTTGTCGCCGTTTGTGCTGCGCAACGTCCTCGCCTTTATCGAAGAGAATCTCGGGCAGCCCCTGACGCTGGCCGAACTGGCGGCGCAGGCTGCCCTCAGCGAATACCATTTTGCACGCATGTTCCGCCAGTCGACGGGGCTGGCGCCGCATCAGTACGTGATGCAGAGGCGAATGGATAAAGCGAAAGCCCTCGTCCAGCACACCTCGACGCCGCTGACGGAGATTGCACTTGCCTGCGGGTTTAACTCCGCCAGCCACTTCAGCAACCGCTTTCGCAGCGCGACGGGCATGACGCCTTCGCAGCTACGCGCGGCGAGCGCGTGAAAACAGGGCGTAGCACACCCCGCCCAAGACCAGCCCCCAGAATGCCGAACCGATGCCCAGGATTGTGACGCCGCTCGCGGTCATCAGGAATGTAACGATGGCCGCATCGCGCTCCGCTTCGTGGCTTAATGCCTGATATAAACTCCCGCTGATGGTGCCCAGCAGCGCCAGACCGGCGAGCGTCTGGATCCAGCTAAGCGGCAGCGCGGCCATCAGCCCGGTAATGGAGCCGCCGAAAATCCCCGCCAGCAGATAAAACCCTCCGGCTGCGATGGCCGCCAGCCAGCGTTTATCGGCATCCGGGTGCGCATCCGGGCTTTGACAAATAGCGGCAGTAATGGCCGCAATGCAGATAGAAAAGACGCCAAACGGAGAAAACAGCAGCGCCAGTCCACCCGTGACGATGATGAGCGGTGAGACCGCCAGCGGGTAACCGGAGGCCTTCATCGTGGCGAAACCAGGCGCATTTTGCGAGGCCATGGTCACCAGGAAGAAGGGCACGCCAATACTCACCAGGCTTGTGAAGGTGAAGGCGGGTGCAATAAACTCAGGCATCACCAGAGAAAGCGTGATCTTATCGGTGACAACGTCACCTCCCGCCCAGGCCACAATACCGCCGACCAGCAGCGTAACGACGATGGCATAGCGAGGAGCCAGCGCTTTTGCGATCAGCCACGCCGCAATCATGCTGCCGCACAGCAGAAAGTGCCCTTCGAGATGCGCAAACGCGTGCAGGCCAAACTGCAGCAATACCCCCGCCAGCATGGCGGCAGCAAGCGAATGGGGGATCAGCTTCATCAGACGGGCGAAGAGCCCGGTAATGCCGCAGAGCAAAATAAGCGCGTTCGCAAAGATGAACACGCCGATGGTTTCCGCCAGCGTGACGCCGTGCAGGCTGGTGGCGAGCAGCGCCGCGCCGGGCGTCGACCAGGCGGTCAGGACCGGCGCCTTGTACCACCAGGAAAGCGCCAGCGTGCTGACGCCCATCCCAATTCCCAGCGCGGTCATCCAGCCCGCAATCTGCTGTGCGCTGGCGCCTGCCGCAGCGGCAGCCTGCCAGATGATGGCGGCAGAGCTGGCGTAACCGACCAGCACGGCGACAAATCCAGCCAGTGCGACTGGAACAAGGTGAGAGGAAGGGCGCATGAAAACTCCGTTGTGCGTTATAGCGTCCGGGATAAGGTAGCACTGTGCGCTATAGCGTACAAGTGGTATGCTGGTCGTCACCAGGAGGGAACATGGACATCACACGACATCTTGCAACCACATTGAAAACGCTGCGCCAGGCGCGCGGCTGGAGTTTGTCGAAGCTCGCAGACGAGACCGGCGTGTCAAAGGCCATGCTCGGGCAAATCGAGCGCAATGAATCCAGCCCGACGGTGTCGACGCTGTGGAAAATTGCCACGGGACTGAACGTTCCGTTTTCCGCCTTCATCACGCCGGAGGCGGACCAGCAGGCGGTATTTGACCCCCAGCAGCAGGCGATGGTCGTCAAGCCGCTTTTTCCGTGGGACGAGACGCTCAGATTTGATTATTTCTCCATTACCCTGGCACCCGGCGCGCTGAGTGAATCCACGCCGCATGAGGCCGGAGTGATTGAACATGTGGTGGTGGTCAGCGGCGAGCTGGAGATGAAGCTTGACGGCAAGTGGCAGACGATTTCTGCCGATTCGGGCGTCCGTTTTGCCGGCGATAAACCGCACGCCTACCGCAACAGCAGCGACCGGACGGTGCATTTTCACTCCCTGATTCATTATCCCCGCTGAGGCTACGCAAAACTGTTTCGCTGACGCATACTTCTGACTACAATAGCCGCCATTTTGACCATAACGGATAACGACGAAGTATGCGCCTGCAATCCCATCATCTTGAACTTTTAAGCCCGGCCCGCGACGCCGCCATAGCCCGTGAAGCGATCCTTCATGGCGCTGACGCCGTCTACATTGGCGGCCCTGGCTTCGGTGCCCGACATAACGCCAGCAACAGCCTGAGCGATATTGCTGAACTGGTGCCGTTCGCCCACCGTTTCGGGGCGAAAGTGTTCGTGACCCTGAACACCATTCTTCATGATGATGAGCTGGAGCCTGCGCAACGTCTGATTACCGATCTCTACCAGTCCGGGGTGGACGCCCTGATTGTTCAGGATATGGGCGTGCTTGAGCTGGATATTCCGCCCATTGAACTGCATGCCAGTACCCAGTGTGATATCCGTACGGTCGAGAAGGCGAAATTTCTCTCCGACGTCGGCTTTTCACAGATCGTCCTCGCGCGCGAGCTGAATCTGAATCAGATCCGCGATATTCATCAGGCGACAGACGCGACGATCGAGTTCTTTATCCACGGCGCGCTGTGCGTGGCCTATTCCGGTCAGTGCAATATTTCCCACGCCCAGACGGGCCGCAGCGCCAACCGCGGCGACTGCTCTCAGGCCTGCCGTCTGCCGTATACCCTGAAAGACGATCAGGGCCGCGTCGTGGCGTTCGAAAAACACCTGCTCTCTATGAAGGATAACGATCAGACTGCCAACCTGGGCGCGCTGATCGACGCGGGCGTGCGTTCCTTCAAGATTGAAGGGCGCTATAAAGATATGAGCTACGTGAAGAACATCACCGCGCACTATCGCCAGATGCTGGACGCCATTATTGAGGATCGCGGTGACCTGGCGCGCGCGTCGGCCGGCCGCACCGAGCATTTCTTTATTCCGTCGACGGACAAAACGTTCCACCGCGGCAGCACGGACTATTTCGTGAATGCCCGTAAAGGGGATATCGGCGCGTTTGACTCACCGAAGTTTATCGGTTTACCGGTCGGCGAAGTGCTGAAAGTGGCGAAAGATCACCTTGATGTTGCAGTGACGGAGCCGCTGGCGAACGGCGATGGCCTTAACGTGATGATTAAGCGCGAAGTCGTGGGCTTCCGTGCGAATACGGTCGAGAAAACCGGCGAGAACCGCTACCGCGTATGGCCGAATGAAATGCCGGCCGATCTCTACAAGGCGCGACCGAACGCGGCGCTTAACCGTAACCTCGATCATAACTGGCAGCAGGCGCTGCTGAAAACCTCCAGCGAACGCCGTATCGCCGTGGATATTGAGCTGGGCGGCTGGGAAGAGCAGCTGATTCTGACCATGACCTGTGAAGACGGTATCAGCGTGACGCATACGCTCGATGGTCTTTTCGAGGTGGCAAACAACGCGGAAAAAGCGCTTAACAGCCTGAAGGATGGCGTGGCGAAGCTGGGCCAGACGATTTACTACGCCCGAGCTATCGACGTGAATCTGCCGGACGCGCTGTTCGTGCCGAACAGCCTGCTGAACCAGTTCCGCCGCGAAACGGCAGAGATGCTGGATGCCGCGCGCCTGGCACAATATCCGCGCGGTAGCCGTAAAGCCGAAGCCGTCCCTGCGCCAGTATACCCGGACACCCATTTGTCCTTCCTCGCCAACGTTTACAACCATAAAGCACGTGAATTCTATCATCGCCACGGCGTGCAGCTGATCGACGCGGCCTATGAAGCGCATGAAGAGAAGGGCGATGTGCCGGTGATGATCACCAAGCACTGCCTCCGCTTTGCGTTTAACCTGTGTCCTAAGCAGGCGAAAGGGAACATTAAGAGCTGGAAGGCCACCCCAATGCAGCTGGTAAACGGTGACGAAGTTCTGACCCTTAAGTTCGACTGCCGTCCTTGCGAAATGCATGTGATTGGCAAGATGAAAAACCACATCTTCAAAATGCCGCAGCCCGGCAGTATTGTGGCATCCGTCAGTCCGGACGACCTGATGAAAACCCTGCCAAAACGCAAGGGCAGTTAATTACCTGACGTGCGTGTCCGGTTTGCGCGACTTCTGCCACAGGTGGTGTTCGCGCAAACCCTCCGCCGACTCTTCCGCAGCGCTTCGCAACTCATCGCTGTCGGCTTCATGACGAAGCTGATGCGCCACGTTCTTTACCCATAAATATTCATGTCCTTTGTGCCCGGCCATAAGCTGGCCTGAAAACAGCGCACAAATAAGCATTATGAAAGATAACCCTTTTTTAATCATGGATTCTCCGCTGAAAAACAATGCCGGATAATCATGTCGATTATTTCCTGGTGTTATTATTTAAAAATTAAAATTAGCGAAAAGAAAATGTCAAATAATGTGGGTTCGGAATAGTGGTTAGGATATTTCCTAAAAGTCATCCTAATCTTTGTAAAGCTCCATTTCTGGACCACAATTGGATGTTTGCATTAAGGATTAATCTTATATAATAGTTATCTTGGGCTAAGGAACAGGTCATTTATAAATGAAAAAAATAGTAGCGCTTGCGCTTCTGGCGGCGGCTGTTGTAGCCGTTGCAGGGGTTCGTTATGCAGGTAATGACGAACCAGAATATATTCAATCTGCAGAAATTCGCGTGGGTTCCTATTTAACCAGCGACTATGGTGGCGTTGCCTGCACCAGCAAAAAAGTGAACGATCAGCGTTGGGAATTAGATTGCACTCATCAGGCAAGAGGAAAAACATTCCAGTTCGCGGTGTATCCCTCTGAAAAAGCACCTTATGGTGTCGCACGCTCCTTTTATCTTGAAGCCATTAACGATGACGCAAAACAGAGCGCTGAACAGGGGCTTATGCGTTATTTGCAGATCAATACCCATGCAGGTTAATAAGACTGTTTAACCTTCGTTAAGACAACGGGTGTTAGGTTGTATGGGATCCGCAGCCCGGCCATGGAGTGTCGGGACGTAGAGACCAAAATACAAATCTATCCATGCAAGCATTTACCGCCATTTTTGGCGGTTTTTTTTGCTCAGTGTTTACCGTGGTTTTATGGCTTCAGTCGATAATGTGACTGCACCAGGCCAGAAGGGAAGCTGCGGCTTGATACCAGCGTCAAATCGATATCTCCGGACAGGGCGCCGAACAGCGACTTTCCCGATCCGAGCAGAACAGGAACGGTCGTGATCACCATATCCGCTACCAGTCCTTCGCGCAGGAACGACTGGATCACCTGTCCACCATCGAGATAGACGCGATGGACGTTCTGCATCGCCAGATCGTCGAGCACCTCCTTTGGCGTGCGGCCGGAAAACTGTACTTTACCCCTCAATGCGTCGGGCACGGGCGTATCGGCCAGCTGTCGGGAAAGCACCAGCACGGGCCGATCATACGGCCATGTGTCAAAAGTCAGCACCTTCTCATAGCTCCCCCGGCCCATCACGATCCACTCTTTGTCCGCGATGAACGCCGCATAGCCATGATCCTCAGTCGGGTCATCGCGCTGCAGCAGCCACTCGATATCGTCATTCTGTCGGGCGATGTAGCCATCAAGACTGACCGCGATGAAAACGTGTGTGGTGACCATCAGGTGCTCCGTATTAACCATAAAACTAACGCCTCAGCGGGCGGTACCAGTACGTGAAAATTGTTTGCGATACTGAGCCGGGGAGAGCGCGAACTGCTGGCGAAAATGATGACGTAATGTCGACGCCTGACCAAATCCGGTCTGTTCCGCGATGCTGTCGATGCTTAACCGGCTGCTTTCCAGATAATCTTTCGCTCGCAGCAGGCGCTCATTGATCAACCAGCGTGCGGGCGTCATTCCCGTTGCCGCCTCGAAGCGGCGAAGAAAGGTGCGCTGGCTCATTCCGACCCGACGCGCCAGCGAGTCGACGCTATGCGCGTCGATAAGATGCGTGTGCAGAAAATCAAACAGCTGGCCGAGACGTTGACTCTCCCGCAGCTGCGCCACCGGGCGGCTCAGCTGCTGCGGCTGAGATCCATCCCTGTGAGGGGGAATGACCAGCCGACGCGCCACGCTGTTGGCGGTTTCCATGCCATAATCCCGACGCACAACGTGCAGGCAGAGATCGATCCCCGCCGCGCTGCCCGCAGAGGTCAGTATATCGCCCTCATCCTGGTAGAGCACATCCTCAACCACGTCGATGTCAGGGTAACGGGTTTTTAGCGTATCAATGTAGCGCCAGTGCGTCGTGGCTTTACGTCCATTCAACAGCCCCGTAGCGGCCAGGACAAACACACCCGAACAGATGGAGAGTAGCTGACACCCGCGCACACTGGCCTGACGCAATGCGCCGCAGAGCGCATCCGGAACCGGTGAGTCCAGCCCCCGCCAGCCCGGAACCACAATCAGATCGGCAGACTCAAGCAGGGAGATATCGCCATCGGTAATGATGCGGATCCCGCCCGTCGCCCGAAGTTCACCGCTGTCCACGCCCGCCACGGCAAAACGATACCATTCGTCGCCCAGCTCGGGGCGAGGCAGGCCGAAGATTTCCACCGCCACCCCAAACTCAAAGGTACACAGACCGTCATACGCCAGCACGACCACCTTCGGGCGGGCAAGTTGTCTTAAGTTTGTCATCTTTTTGCTGTTTTCTGGCATAAGCGAGCGCATTCACGGGCTGAATTTGTGGATAGAGTAGTGTTAACACAAACGCCAAAGATGAGGAAGGATCATGAGCTATGTTACTGAATTTCCGGCTGCCGAGCCGCAGGAAGCTGTTACCCATTTTCTGCGTCGCCTGAGCGTCGAAACCGACTGTGCCGATGTGCATCATGCCATCGCCAATAATGAGCAGGACTTTGTTTTGCTGCATGTGGTGGGGAGCCCGGAGCAGTTTGCCCGTCGTCACGTACCTGGCGCATTGCATCTGCCGCGGAGCCAGATTACCGCTGAGCGCATGGCTCAATGGCCTGAAGGCACGCTGTTCGTTGTCTACTGCGCAGGGCCGCACTGTAACGGCGCGGACAGAGCCGCGCTCAAGCTGGCGCGCCTCGGGCTGCCGGTCAAAATCATGCTCGGGGGGATCGCCGGCTGGGAAGATGAAAAGTTCGCCTTTGCCAGCAGCGAAACCGCCGCCGCGCTGTGAAGATGAATTTTTTTCAATGCCCGTGAAATTTTCTCGTTTGCCGACGCCGGTGAGGTATGACATTGTTTTTGGACATTTAGACATCCAGAAGTCTAAAACTTCAAATAATGAATTATCACTGCTGGCAATTACCGTCGGCAGACTGAGGAGATTTCCATGCAACGACACCACGCCCCGTACCGCGCCGATGTAGTCGGCAGTTTTTTACGCCCGGATGCCATCAAACAGGCGCGCCTGAAGTTCGCCAGCGGCGAAATCGATGCCGGACAGCTTCGCGCGGTAGAGGATGAGGCCATTCGCCACGTCGTTGAGCAGCAGTGTGCGTGCGGCCTACACGTGGTCACCGACGGCGAGTTTCGTCGTGCCTGGTGGCACTTCGACTTCTTCGACGGACTGCAGGGCGTTGAACGTTACGATTCACAGCAGGGCATCCAGTTTAACGGGGTGCAAACCAAAGCCCACGGTGTGCGCGTCACCGGCAAGCTGGGTTTCGGTGACCATCCAATGCTCGAAGATTTTCGCTATCTGAAAAGCATCAGCGGGAACGCCCAGCCGAAAATGACCATTCCCAGCCCGAGCGTGCTCCATTTCCGCGGCGGTCGCAAAGACATTGATGCGACAGTGTATCCGGACCTGAACGTCTATTTCGACGATTTGGCCACCACCTGGCGTGATGCCATTCGCGCTTTCTATGACGCGGGCTGCCGTTATCTGCAGCTGGATGACACCGTCTGGGCCTATCTCTGTTCGGACGATCAGCGCCGTCAGATCCGCGAGCGCGGCGATGATGCCGATGAGCTGGCGCGCATCTATGCCCGCGTTCTGAACAAGGCGCTGGAAGGCAAGCCGGACGATCTGACCATCGGGCTGCACGTCTGTCGCGGTAACTTCCGTTCCACCTGGATCTCCGAAGGCGGCTATGAGCCGGTGGCGGAAGTGCTGTTCGGGACGGTCAACGTTGACGCGTTCTTCCTTGAATATGATAACGACCGCAGCGGGGATTTCGCGCCATTACGCTTTGTTCGACCGGGCAAGCAGCAGGTGGTGCTGGGTCTGATTACCACGAAAAACGGCGAGCTGGAAAACCCGGAGGGAATTAAAGCTCGTCTGGAAGAGGCGGCGAAATACGTGGCGAAAGAGCAGATCTGCCTCAGCCCGCAGTGCGGCTTTGCCTCTACCGAAGAGGGTAACAGCCTGAGCGAAACCCAGCAGTGGGACAAAGTCCGTCTGGTCACGCAGATCGCCAGCGAAGTCTGGTAAAATCGTCCTCCTCAGCGCTGCATTATAAAAGTGCAGCGCTGTGCCATTCTGAGACGTTCTCTTTACATCCGGCGTTCCCCTCCCAGAAATAGCGCTATCTCCATTCTGGCATCCTTTTTGCTCCTGCTTCGCTGACACTTTTATTTCCGCGTCCACGCCGTAACGGACGTTTTCGCACAGCGTTCTTTTTCAGGAGTGAAAATATGCAGCGTCGTACCTTATTAAAAGCCTTTGCGTTATCCGCGTCCGTCGTGGCGATGGGCATGAGTTTTGGCGCGCAGGCGGCCGATACCATCAAAGTGGGGATCATGCATTCTCTTTCCGGCACGATGGCCATCTCCGAGACTCCGCTGAAGGATGTCGCCCTGATGACGATTGATGAAATCAACGCCAAAGGCGGCGTGCTGGGTAAGAAACTGGAGCCGGTGGTGGTGGACCCGGCCTCAAACTGGCCGCTGTTTGCCGAGAAAGCGCGCCAGCTGTTGAGTCAGGATAAAGTGGCTGTGGTATTCGGCTGCTGGACGTCTGTTTCGCGCAAATCCGTACTGCCGGTCTTTGAGGAGCTGAACGGCCTGCTGTTCTATCCGGTGCAGTATGAAGGCGAAGAGATGTCGCCAAACGTCTTCTATACCGGCGCGGCGCCGAACCAGCAGGCGATCCCGGCGGTGGAATACCTGATGAGCGAAGACGGCGGCGCGGCGAAACGCTTCTTCCTGCTGGGAACCGATTACGTCTATCCGCGCACCACCAACAAGATCCTGCGCGCGTTCCTGCATTCGAAAGGGGTGGAGGATAAGGACATCGAAGAGGTTTACACCCCGTTTGGTCATAGCGACTACCAGACCATCGTCGCCAATATCAAAAAATTCTCTGCGGGCGGCAAAACCGCCGTGGTGTCGACCATCAACGGCGACTCCAACGTGCCGTTCTACAAAGAGCTGGCTAACCAGGGACTGAAGGCGACGGACGTGCCGGTGGTGGCGTTCTCCGTGGGTGAAGAAGAGCTGCGCGGGATCGACACCAAACCGCTGGTGGGGAACCTGGCGGCATGGAACTACTTTGAATCCGTGGATAATCCGACAAACCAGGCCTTCGTGGCGGATTACAAAGCCTATGCCAAAGCGCATAAGCTGCCGAACGCCGACACCGTGGTGACCAACGACCCGATGGAAGCGACTTACGTGGGGATTCATATGTGGGCGCAGGCGGTGGAAAAAGCGGGCACTACCGACGTGGATAAAGTGCGTGCGGCGATGGCCGGTCAGTCCTTTAAGGCGCCGTCAGGCTTTACGCTCACCATGGATGCCACCAACCACCATCTGCATAAGCCGGTCATGATCGGTGAAATCGAAGGCAACGGTCAGTTCAACGTGGTGTGGCAGACGGAACAGCCGGTACGCGCCCAGCCGTGGAGCCCGTTCATCGCCGGGAATGACAAAAAGCCCGACCAGCCGATGAAAACCGCCAGCAACTAAGCCATCACCGCAGGGAGAAACGTCATGAACGCCATGCGCCTGTTCATTGCTCTTGTATGGCTTTCCGGACTGCTGCCAGGGATGGTGCAGGCATCGGATGCCGATCGTTTTGTTGCCGCCAGCCGCAGCCAGCAGGCGGATTTGTTGACGCAGTGGGCTGCCGCGCCGGACGCGGTTAGGCTGCCGCTGCTGCAGGCGCTGCAAAAGGAAAATTTGTATACCGACACCCAAAAGCACGCCTTTGCGCAGCGCAATGGTCAAATGATCTCGCTCGGTGACGCAAAGGCGGCCGAAGGGCCAACTAAAGCCGTTCGTCTGACCAACCGGCTGCGCGTACTGGCCGCCACGGCCATCGCGACGCATCAGCTGGTGAGTGACAGCGTCACCGAAAGGCGATCGGCGGCACGTCAGCTTCAGCGGGATGCCCAGCCCGGGATGCTCGCTTTTCTGGAAAAGCGGGTAAACGAAGAAACGGACGCGGTGGCGCGTCAGGCGCTGCTGCTGGCGGTGGCAAATCTCCAGCTAGCCAGCCCGCTGGCCGAGGTGCGCCGCAAGGCTGTTGAATTATTAGGGCAGTCTGACGATCCGGACGTGGAGTCCAGACTTACCCCGTTTACCCAGGCACAGACAGAGCCGGATGCCGGGGTTCGCGCTGCCGCGCAGGAGAGTCTTAGCCAGATCCAGCATCGGCTGATGTGGGGCGATCTGCTGGGCCAGGCGTTTATGGGGCTTTCTCTGGGGTCGGTGCTGCTGCTGGCGGCGCTGGGGCTTGCCATCACCTACGGCCTGCTGGGGGTCATCAATATGGCGCACGGCGAAATGCTGATGCTGGGCGCGTATGCCACGTGGATGGTGCAGCAGGCGATGGCCGGGCTTGCGCCCCAGTGGCTGGCGCTCTATCCCGTTATCGCGCTGCCGGTCGCGTTCTGCCTGACGGCGGGCATTGGAATGGTGCTGGAGCGCACCGTGATTCGTCATTTGTACGGTCGTCCGCTGGAAACGCTGCTGGCGACGTGGGGCATCAGCCTGATGCTTATCCAGTTGGTGCGCATGACCTTTGGCGCCCAGAACCTCGAGGTGGCGAACCCGGCATGGCTCTCCGGCGGGGTGCAGGTTTTTGCCAACCTGACGCTGCCGTGGAACCGCATTGTGGTGCTGGGCTTCGTGCTGCTGGTGCTGTTCTTCACCTGGCTCATTCTGAATAAAACCCGTCTGGGGCTCAACGTGCGGGCGGTGACGCAAAACCGCAGCATGGCCGCCTGCTGCGGGGTACCAACAGGGCGCGTCGATATGCTGGCGTTCGGGCTTGGCTCAGGGATTGCGGGGTTAGGCGGCGTGGCGCTATCGCAGCTGGGTAACGTCGGGCCGGAGCTGGGACAGGGCTATATCATCGACTCCTTCCTTGTGGTGGTGCTTGGAGGCGTAGGCCAGCTGGCAGGCAGCGTGGCCGCGGCGTTTGGTCTGGGGATCTTTAATAAAATCCTTGAACCGCAGATGGGGGCGGTGCTGGGCAAAATCGTGATTCTGGTGGCGATCGTGCTGTTTATTCAGAAACGCCCCCAGGGGCTGTTTGCGCTGAAAGGGAGGGTGATTGACTGATGAGCCAGCCGCTGACCTTAACGCTGGCGCGCAAAGCGCCACGCACAACGCAACTTGCAGGCAGCCTGCTGGTGGTGTGTCTGCTGATATTGCCGTTTTTCGCCTTACTGCCTGCGACGCATCCGCTGGCGCTGTCGACCTGGATGCTGACCCTGATTGGCAAGATCCTCTGCTACGCCATCGTTGCGGTGGCGCTGGATCTGGTGTGGGGATATGCCGGGATGCTGTCGCTTGGGCACGGGATCTTCTTCGCGCTGGGCGGCTACGCGATGGGCATGTACCTGATGCGCCAGGCCGCGGGTGACGGCCTGCCCGCGTTTATGTCGTTTCTCTCCTGGAGCGAGCTGCCGTGGTTCTGGTGGGGAACCCAGCATTTTGCCTGGGCGCTGGTGCTGATTGTGATGGTGCCGGGACTGCTGGCGCTGGTGTTTGGCTGGTTTGCCTTCCGCTCAAAGATCAAAGGGGTCTACTTCTCGATTATGACCCAGGCGCTGACCTATGCCGGGATGCTGCTGTTCTTTCGCAACGAAACCGGCTTTGGCGGCAATAACGGCTTTACCGGCTTCACCACGCTGCTCGGGTTTTCGGTGACGGAAACGACCACCCGTATCGCGCTGTTTCTGGCCACAGTGCTGTTGCTGCTCCTGGCCCTGGGCACAGGGTTTGCGCTGGCGAAGAGCAAGTTTGGCCGCATCCTGACCGCCGTTCGCGATGCCGAAAATCGGCTGACGTTTTGCGGCTACGATCCGCGCGGGTTCAAGCTGCTGGTCTGGACGCTCTCTGCAGTGCTGTGCGGCCTGGCGGGGGCGCTGTACGTGCCGCAGGTGGGCATTATCAACCCCGGTGAAATGTCACCAACGAACTCAATAGAAGCGGCCATCTGGGTGGCGCTGGGCGGGCGTGGCACGCTGGTGGGACCGGTGATTGGCGCGGCGCTGGTGAACGGGGCGAAAAGTTTCTTCACCGTCGCGATGCCGGAATACTGGCAGCTGTTTCTGGGGTTGATTTTTATCGCCGTCACGCTGTTTTTACCGCGCGGCGTCTATGGTCTGTTTCGAAAGGGAGATAAATAATGCAGCCAGCCGAAGGGTTATTTACCCGCCAGTTGCCCGGCGATCGTTACCGCGAGCAGACCGACCCGGTGCTGCAGCTTGAGGCCATTAACGTCAATTTTGATGGCTTTCAGGCCCTGACCGATCTCTCGCTGAATATCGGCGTGGGCGAGCTGCGCTGCGTGATTGGCCCCAACGGAGCCGGTAAAACCACGCTGATGGACGTTATCACCGGTAAAACGCGGCCAAAGAGCGGCAGGGCGATTTACGACCAGTCCATCGATCTGACCGCGCTGGAGCCTGCGGCCATTGCCCGCCAGGGGATCGGGCGTAAATTCCAGAAACCCACCGTTTTTGAAGCGCTGACGGTGTGGGAAAACCTGGAGATCGCCATGAAAACCGATAAGTCCGTCTGGGCGAGCCTGCAGGCAAAACTCAACGGTGCGCAGCGCGACCGCATTGACGAGATGCTGGTTTTACTGCGCCTTAGCAGCGAGCGCGACCGCCGCGCCGGGCTGCTTTCCCACGGACAAAAGCAGTTTCTGGAAATCGGTATGCTGCTGGTGCAAGACCCGCATCTGCTGCTGCTGGATGAACCCGCCGCCGGGATGACCGACGCGGAAACGGAATACACCGCAGAGCTGTTCAAAACGCTGGCGGGCAAACACTCCCTGATGGTGGTGGAGCACGATATGGGCTTTGTTGAAACCATCGCCGACCATGTGACCGTGCTGCATCAGGGGCGGGTGCTGGCGGAAGGGTCGCTTCGCGAAGTTCAGGCCAACGAGCAGGTGATTGAGGTCTATCTGGGACGTTAAGGAGAGGGAATGTTACAGGTCAACGAACTGAATCAGTATTACGGCGGCAGCCATATCCTGCGCGGCGTGAGCTTTGAGGCTAACACTGGCGAAGTCACCTGCCTGCTGGGTCGCAACGGCGTGGGGAAAACCACGCTGCTGAAGTGTCTGATGGGGCTGATCCCGGCGAAAACCGGGGAGGTCATCTGGCAGGGTAAAAAGATTACCCACAGCAGGCCGCATCAGCGGGTGCAGACTGGCGTGGCGTATGTTCCGCAGGGGCGCGAGATTTTCTCGCGCCTGACCGTGGAAGAGAACCTTCTGCTGGGGCTGTCGCGATTTTCCGCCCGTGAGGCGAAGCAGGTGCCGGAAGAGATCTGGCAGCTGTTCCCGGTGCTTAAAGAGATGAAGCATCGTCGCGGGGGCGATCTCTCCGGCGGGCAACAGCAGCAGCTGGCGATTGGGCGCGCGCTGGCGAGCCGCCCGCAGCTGCTGATTCTGGATGAGCCGACCGAAGGCATACAGCCGTCGGTGATTAAAGAGATTGGTCAGGTGATCCGCACCCTGGCTGACCGGGGGGATATGGCGATCCTGCTGGTTGAGCAATTTTACGACTTTGCCGCCGAGCTGGCAGACAGCTATCTGCTAATGTCGCGCGGCACCATTATTCAGCGCGGACGGGGTGAGAACATGGAGCAGGAGGGCGTGCGCGGCCTGGTTGCGATCTGAAATGTTATAATATAACATCCTCGTTCTTATCAAACGGAATGAGGGTGTTATGTTGACTGCACATATTGGAAAATTTGCTATGACTCTGGGGGCGCTGCTGGTCAGCGGCCAGCTGTTTGCTCACTCGCACGGCCATCAGATGACTGAAGCGGAACAGAAAGCGGCGAACGGTGTGTTTGAGGATAAAGACGTGAAGGACAGAACGCTGTCTGACTGGGACGGGACCTGGCAGTCGGTCTATCCGTTCCTGCTTGATGGTTCGCTCGATCCGGTGTTTAAACAGAAAGCGCAGAAAGACAAAAGTAAAACCTTTGACGAGGTGAAAGCCTACTACCGAACGGGTTATGCGACGGACGTGGATGCCATCGGCATCGAAAATAACGTGATGGAGTTCCATCAGGGTAAAGCGGTCAGCCGCTGTCATTATGATTACAGCGGCTACAAAATTCTGACCTACGCGTCAGGTAAGAAAGGCGTTCGCTATCTGTTTGAGTGTAAGGACGCCAGCAGCAAGGCGCCGAAGTTCGTGCAGTTCAGCGACCATACCATCGGACCGAAGGCCTCTTCGCACTTCCATATTTTCATGGGCAACACCTCCCACGAGGCGCTGCTAAAAGAGATGGATAACTGGCCGACCTATTACCCGAACGAGATGTATAAAGAGCAGGTGGTGGAGGAGATGTTGCACCACTGATGCTTTATTGCCGGGTGGCGGCTGCGTCTTACCCGGCCTGCATTTGCTACGCCGCTTTGGCCGACTCGCACCACGCCTTCACGCTCATCCCGCGCAAAATCATCAGCCATGCGACAACAATGGCGACCATCATGATCACAAACAAGGACCAGTGCGGCAGGTTGGTCAGGATGATACCGGTGATCATCGGGTTTGCCGCCGCGCCGAGCCAGCCCAGCGCCTGCGCGGAGAAATAGCTCGCCTTCATTCCCGGTGGCGCAATGTTGTCGATCAGCATGTATTCGCCCGGCGCATAGATAATCTCACCCAGCGTGAAAATGGCGGCAGCGATGCCCCAGTAAACCAGGTTTTCCCCGGAGAGCATAAAGCCGCCCAGCCCCACGATAAAAAACAGGGTGGCGAGGGTCATCAGCGGGCGGATATTGCTGGCTGAGATTTTGCGGCCCAGCGCATATTGCAGCGTCACCACCACGGCGGCGTTGACGGGCAGTACGACAGCCACCACCTTTTCGGCGAAATCACTGTCCGCATGCGCGGCCAGAACGTATTGCGAAATACAGCTCGCGAACGACCCGCCCACGTAGGACGCCAGCAGGCCAGACAGCGTGTACCAGAACAGCGCGCGGTCTTTCAGCAATACCGACGGCTGCCAGGGCGTCTTCTCCTCGGTAGTATCCAGCGCCACGCTTTTTTGCACAAAAAAATGGATAAAGCCCAGCGGCAGCGCGGCGCAGAAGGCCGCCAGCCAGAACGGCAGTTGCAGGCTGTACATCACCAGCAGGGTGCCAATTGGCGGTCCGATCGTCCAGCCAATGTTCAGGAAGCTGTAGTTCAGCGAGAAGACGCGCGCTTTCTGGCTCGCGGTGAGCACGTCGGAGAACCAGGCCTTCAGCACCGTCGAAAAGACGGAATAGGCGCAGTTGATCAGCGCAAAGAACAGCACCACCAGCGTGACGTTATCGACCAGCGGGATCGCGACAAAGCCGGCGATAAACGCCACAATCGCGATCAGCATGTAGCGTTTTTTATCAAACTTATCGGCCAGAATGCCAAATCCCAGGCTGAATACCACGCCAATGGTCAGCGCCACGGTCAGGGCATAACCAATATTCTCGACGCTCATGCTGTAGACGCGCGTGAGATAGATGGTCATGAACGGCAGCGTTGCCCCTCTACCGATGGTTAACAACAATGACGATGCCAGCAGCGCTGCGGTTGAGCGCCTGAGAGATGGTTTCATATTCCTGCCCGACAGTTGCTTATGCTTTTATTAGATGTGTGTTAACAGGATTACCATGACATAAGGGGCTTGTATAGCACCTGATTTATCCCTAAGTGCTTCAGCTGCCTGCCAGAAATAATGATCTTCTCGTGACGTACTTTTTTCTGTTAACTTGAAGTGTTAACAAATTATTAATAATTCAGGGGCTGGATATGACGCGGAAAGACGGGCTGCTGGCATTGCTGGTGGTCGTAGTATGGGGGCTCAATTTTGTGGTCATTAAGCTGGGGCTGCACAACATGCCGCCGCTGATGCTGGCCGGTTTACGCTTTATGCTGGTCGCTTTTCCGGCCATCTTCTTTGTCGCCCGCCCGAAGATCCCGTTGAAACTGCTGCTGGGCTACGGTCTGACCATTAGCTTTGGCCAGTTCGCGTTTCTCTTCTGCGCCATCAAGTTCGGTATGCCGGCGGGTCTTGCCTCGCTGGTGTTACAGGCGCAGGCGTTCTTTACCATTATTCTCGGGGCGTTCGTGTTTGGCGAGCGTCTGCAGGGCAAACAGCTGGCGGGGATCACCCTGGCGGTGTTCGGCGTGCTGGTGCTGATCGAGGCCAGCCTGAATGGTCAGCATGTGGCGCTGCTCGGGTTTATGTTGACGCTGGCGGCAGGGCTGAGCTGGGCCTGCGGGAATATCTTCAACAAGCTGATTATGCAGCACGAGGCGCGCCCGGCGGTGATGTCGCTGGTGGTGTGGAGCGCACTGATCCCGGTGATCCCGTTTCTGCTGGCGTCGAGTATTCTGGACGGTCCGGCGGTGATGCTGAACAGTCTGGTCGACATCGATATGACCACGATCCTGTCTCTCGTCTATCTGGCCTTTGTCGCCACCATTGTGGGCTACGGGATCTGGGGATCGCTGCTGGGGCGGTATGAGACCTGGCGCGTCGCGCCGTTATCTCTGCTGGTGCCGGTGGTAGGACTTGCCAGTGCGGCGATACTGCTGGATGAAACGCTGAGCGCGCTGCAGCTGTTGGGCGCCGTGCTGATCATGGCCGGACTGTATATTAACGTATTTGGCCTGCGGGTTCGTCGGGCGACGCGGGTAAGCGAAAAGGCATAAAAAAAGCCCCGCGTCTGCGGGGCAAAAACGAATCAGAGGCCGTGCTGATTATAATAAGGCACGCCTAATTCGTCGGATTTGTCGCTACCAGCACCCATGTGGTTGAAATCATAAGGCGACTGGTCATGTGCTGACGGCAAAATCATCGTATCAGGATTATTTTGCTGCGTTGCACGAGGGGTTTGCTCCGCGAAGGTCTGGCTGGAGAACAGCACCAGCAAGGCGAGGGCGGCGGAGGCGATAACTTTCATGATTTCCTCGGTTACGTCTGTTACAGGCGATGATTAACTACAGTGTTTTAACGGATACAGGTATCGGGATTCGCCCGGCACGCTGGTGATTCGGTACTTATGAGGCGGCACGTCAAAATAGTTCTTGAACGTACGCGTCAGGGTTTGCTGCGATTCAAATCCGTAACGCTCCGCCAGATAAAGGATCGGCTCATTGCTTTCTTTCAGTTTCTGGGCAATTTCCGTCAGCTTGCGGCTGCGAATATATTGACCTAATGAATGACCGGTCTCTTTTTTGAACATCCGTTGCAGGTGCCATTTGGAGTAACCCGAACGCTCTGACACTTTTTCAAGGGAGAGCGGCGATTCCAGGTTATCTTCGATCCAGTCCAAAATGCTATGAATGGTAATAGCGTCAGTATTGCGTCTGGACATCGTCATACCTCTTTTTTCTGTTTACGGCAGGATTTTCTTCAGCAAAAGCTCAAGGGTTGCCACTTCATCTGCCGTTAAGTTTTTTGTTAGTTCCTGATGCAGTGTTTGTCCTACTAATTGATGACATTGCTCGCACATGTCCGCGCCATCGCTGGTTAGCTTCACCAGTACGCCGCGTTTGTCATTCGGGTTAGGGCTTCGTTCTATCCATCCTTTGCAGACGAGACGATCGAGCATGCGGGTTAACGCGCCCAGATCGACAGAGAGCACCTTTTTCAGCTCAACCGGCGTGATACACACTTCGCAGCGAATGGAACACAGCACTTTGAACTGTGTTGCGGTGATATCCAGCGGTGACAGGTAGTCATTGAGCAGGCGATCTTTTTTCTGATTGACCATATGAATAAGACGACCCAGCGGAACAACGTCGTTAAAGATATCACTGGTGCTTTTCACAATGGTTGCCCTGGCAAGTAATTAGTCACGGCAGATATTATTGCTCAGGCAAGTATAAGTCAACTGAATGAGTCAGCCGATGCCACGAATTGCTAAAACGTTTCATGAACTTATTTTGAGGTCTTTCAAATCAGATAGATAACTGACAGTTATCTTTTCAGAAGGGAAATAATCGTTACGTTGCACCCATGGCTGAATGTCACACTTTCACCCTATAATTGCTGTGTTAAATATGGATAAGGACAACAACGCACTATGTTGGATTTAATTAAAGCAATCAGCCTTGGGCTGGTGGTCTTGCTGCCGTTGGCTAACCCGTTAACGACGGTGGCGCTGTTCCTCGGGCTGGCAGGGAATATGAATAGTGCCGAGCGCAACCATCAGTCGATGATGGCCTCGGTGTATGTGTTTGCCATCATGATGGTGGCTTATTACGCCGGACAGGTGGTGATGAATACCTTCGGGATTTCCATCCCGGGCCTGCGTATCGCCGGGGGGCTGATTGTGGCCTTTATTGGTTTCCGCATGCTGTTCCCGGCGCAAAAAGCGCATGAGTCGCCGGAAGCGGCCAGCAAATCGGAAGAGCTGGAAACCGAACCGAGTGCCAATATCGCCTTTGTGCCGATAGCCATGCCGAGCACGGCGGGGCCGGGTACCATAGCGATGATCATCAGCTCCGCGTCGACGGTGCGTGACAGCGCAACCTTCCCGGACTGGGTGCTGACGGTAGCGCCACCGCTGATTTTTGCGATTATCGGTCTTATCGTGTGGGTGTCGCTGCGCAGCTCTGGCGCCATTATGCGCTGGGTAGGCAAGGGCGGTATCGAGGCGATTTCCCGCCTGATGGGCTTCTTACTGGTCTGTATGGGCGTGCAGTTTATTATTAACGGCGTGCTGGAAATTATTAAGACCTATCATTGATGTCTTGCCCGGCGGCGCTTCGCTTGCACGGGCCTACGGGTTTTGTAGGCCGGGTAAGGCGAAGCCGCCACCCGGCACCAACACCCCTCACCCGTGCTGCCCCTGTTCCTCCAGCGCCACCGGCCATTTACGGAATATGAGCACCGACCAGACAAGCGCCACCAGGGCCGGAATAGCCCCCAGATAGCCAATCGCCGACATCGACACGTGCAGTATGACCTGATTTCCCACCAGCGCGCCCGCGCCAATCCCCAGATTGAAAATCCCGGAGAACAGCGACATGGCAACGTCCGTTGCATCCGGCGCCAGGGCCAGCACTTTCACCTGCATGCCCAGACCAATAATCATGATCGCTACGCCCCAGAACAGGCTGAGGATCGCCAGATGGCTTTCACTGCCCGCGGCGGGCATCAGCAGCAGCAGGCAGGCCAGCAGCAGGCCGATGGCGCTGCTCACCAGTAAGGAGGCGTGCCGGTTACCCAGCTTGCCAAACAGCACGCTGCCAATAATGCCCGCGCCGCCGAGGATCAACAGTAAGACGGTGGCAAAGTTGGCGCTAAAGCCCGCCACCACCTGCACAAACGGTTCAATGTAGCTATACGCCGTGTAATGGGCCGTCACCACAATGACGGTCAGCAGGTAGATACTCAGCAGCGCCGGGCGACGCATCAGCAGCGGCAGGCTTTTCAGCGAGCCGGAATGTTCGCTCGGCAGCGCGGGCAGCAGTTTAATCAGACATACCAGCGTAACCAGCGCACCCATACCGATGGCGAAGAAGGTCGTACGCCAGCCGAAGTATTGCCCCACGATGCGGCCAATCGGCAGACCCAGCACCATCGCCAGTGCGGTACCGGTAGCAATCAGGCTCAGCGCCTGCGCGCGTTTCCCTGCCGGCGCCAGGCGAATCGCCAGCGACGCGGTGATCGACCAGAACACCGCATGGGCAAAGGCGATGCCGATGCGGCTCATGACCAGCACCGTAAAATTCCACGCAATAAATGACAGCACGTGGCTCGCAATGAACAAGACAAACAGACCGATCAGCAGCCTGCGCCGCTCCATCTGGCTGGTCAGCAGCATAAACGGCAGGGACATCAGCGCCACTACCCAGGCGTAGATGGTCAACATAATGCCCACCTGAGCCGTTTCCATCTGGAAACTTTCAGCGATGTCAGACAACAGCCCAACCGGAACAAATTCTGTGGTATTAAAAATAAACGCGGCAATGGCCAGCGTGACCACGCGTAGCCACGCAACCCTGCGGGAAACTGTGTTCGTTGTCATAGGGATGTCGGAGATTCGTTGCTGAAAAGAAGAGGAGACGATCTTAAAACGTCAAACGGCGAAAACTCAACCATTATGTGATGCAGATCTCAATATTTACCTTATAAAAGCGGTAGCCGGGAACGCTGTTTTCATTGAATATAAAAGAACAACATAATAAAAACAGGCGGTAAGACAATGCAGGAGATTGATTTTTATCTGGTAGATGCGTTCAGCGATACCTCGTTCGGCGGCAACCCGGCAGCCGTTTGCCCGCTGAAAGCGTGGTTGCCCGATGAGACCTTACTGAAAATGGCGCAGCAGCATAATCAGTCGGAAACGGCTTTTTTCGTCTGCAGTAAAGGGGGCATTGAGCTCCGCTGGTTTACCACGCTCACCGAAGTCAATCTCTGCGGCCACGCTACGCTGGCCGCCGCGCACGTGCTGTTTACCGAGCTGGATTACCCGGATTCGCGGATCCACTTTGAAACCGCCTCTGGCCGCCTGACGGTCAGCCGGGAGGGGGAGTGGATGACGCTGGACTTCCCGGCATGTCCAACCCATGAAGAGACGCCCCCGCCTGAGATGCTCTCGGCGCTGGGTATTAGCCGCTACGTTGAAGCCCGGAAAGGGCGCGCATGGGTCATCGTTCTTGAAAATCGCCAGCAGGTCGAGGCCCTCGCGCCACACTTTTCGGCGATGACGCCGGGCGAGCATAAGGTGAGCGTGACGGCGCGAGGTGAGGGGGAATACGATTTTGTCAGCCGCTTTTTCTCACCGGGCGTTTCCGTCCCGGAGGACCCGGTCACCGGCTCCGCGCACACGATGCTGATCCCGTACTGGAGCGAAAAGCTGGGCAAAACGACGATGTTTGCCCGTCAGGTTTCAGCGCGTGGTGGCGATGTGCGCTGTGAGCTGAAAGGCTCGCGGGTGCTGATGAGCGGACAGGCCACACTTTATCTGAAAGGCACAGTTTTTCTGCGCTAAATAGCCATAACAAGAGAGGAAGAGACAATGCAGGAAATTGATTTTTATCTGGTGGATGCCTTCAGCGACAAAACCTTTGGTGGCAACGCCGCAGCGGTATGTCCTCTGGAAGAGTGGCTGCCGGACGAGACGCTGCTCAAAATGGCGCAGCAGCATAACCAGTCTGAGACCGCCTTTTTCGTCCGTACCGACGGTGGGTTTGAGCTGCGCTGGTTTACCACGCTGGATGAAATTAACCTGTGCGGCCATGCCACGCTTGCCGCCTCGCACGTTATTTTCGAATACCTTGACTATCCGCACACTGAAATCACCTTCACCACGCGCTTCGTGGGCGAGCTGACGGTTAAACGCAGCGGCGACTGGCTGACGCTGAACTTCCCCGCGTGGTCAACGGAGGTGGTCGAGAACCCACCTGCGCTGTTGTTTAGCGGCCTGGGCATCACAGAGGCAAAAGAGGTGCGAGTTGGACGTGATTACCTGGTGGTGCTGGAGAGCCAGCAGCAGGTAGAAGCGTTAACGCCGGATATTGGGGCAATGCTCCCGCTGGATAAAATGATCTGCGTGACGGCGCCGGGCGATAAATATGACTTCGTCAGCCGCTTTTTCTGCCCGGGCGAAGGGGTGCCCGAAGATCCGGTTACCGGATCTGCCCACAGCATGCTGATCCCTTACTGGAGCGAAAAGCTGGGTAAAACGTCACTCAATGCCCGCCAGGTGTCACACCGTGGCGGGGATCTGCGCTGCGAATTGAAGGGCGACCGCGTGCTGATCGGCGGTCAGGCCACCCTATATCTTAAAGGGCGTGTTTTCCTGCGCTAGCCGAGTGAGGCGCCGCCGCATATCACCATCTCCTGACCGGTGATAGCGGCGGCTTCATTGCTAAGTAAGAAATTCACCAGTCCCGCCACCTCCTCTGGGGCGATCAGACGTCCGATTGGCGGACACTTCGGCGGCGAGGTTTCTCTCCCCGGTGCGCTGAGCATCGGCGTTTGGGTAGCCCCTGGCGCGACCACGTTAGCGGTGATCCCGCGCGGGGCCAGCTCCGCCGCCCAGCTTCTGACCATACCTACCATTGCTGCTTTGGTGGAAACGTACTGCGATCGTCCTGCTGCACCGCGAGAGGTTCTGCTGCCAATCGCCACAAACCGTCCACCTGCGGCCATTGTGGGCGCAAAATGGTTAAACAACGCCTCACAGGCCCGGACGTGGAGTTGCCACAGTGAGGTGCTCACATCGCTTTCGAGCTGGCCCAGGGGCGCAGCGGCCATCATCCCTGCAGCATGGATCACCGCCTGGGGCGTCGCGATGGTTTGCAGGGCGCTGCACAGCGCAGCAGGATCGCTGATATCCACGCGCAGGCCCGTGAAGCCAGGGGCATTCAGCATCACTGCCCGGCGGCTGAGCCCGGTGACCTGCCAGCCTTCCGCCAGTAAACGCTTGACGATGGCTTCACCAATTCCGGAGCTGGCCCCGGTGACGACGGCGTGACGCATGTCAGACCTCCAGCATCGCTCGGGGAATTTTAAACACCGCTTTGCGAACGCTCAGCGGCGCCTCTGCGGCGCACAGCGCCTGGTGGGGTTCTCCAGGACAAAAGACCGCAAAGTCTCCTGCGGCAAGACGGATCCTGACGCTGTGTTCAGCAGGTGAAGTAATAAAGAGATCCGGCTTACGCTCTTCGTCCTCCGGCTTGCCAGTGGGGCGTGCACCAGCATAAATATGTTCTTCTCCTGCCAGCACAACCTGAATATCGGCCCACTGGCGATGGTACTCCGTATGCCGATCTGCACGTGGCTGCGTCTGCGCCGGACCAATCTGGCAAAACCAGGTTGCATTTTCCGGCTGCCAGCGCCCGTCATCGCGTTCGCTGAGCGCCTGCAGCGTGCAGTCCGGACGGGATAGCAGGGCGTACAACGCCGACGGAAGCCCTGCCAGCGGCAGGGCGTTGAGATGACCGATAATCATATGGACTCCTTAACCCATTCCGGGGTCACCCGCACATATTTGATGGCCTGGCGGAAGTAGGTGTACGCGATATGAAGCGCGCCATCGGACCCCTGTTTGATGCTGGGATAGGAGAATTCGCGGTTCAGCTTTTCCAGAGAGTTGTTGGTCATGCAGTAACCATCCCCCTCGTCCAGATGACGCTGCCACGGCCAGGTTTTTCCGCCGTCAGGCGAAATGGCGACGGTCATCGGCGCCCGCGGTGCGCCCCAGAAGGCCGTCCGACCGTGGGTAACAACCGGCTCCTTGCGGTCATCACCATCGTCAATTTCATCGTATAACGAGGCGCGACGTTCCCGCGCCCCGGCGGCGCTCATGGGGTTAAAGACCAGCGCGAGTTCACCGCCCGCAAGCGTGGTCACCTGGATAGAGGAGTTATTATTAGGGAGCTCCGTGGGCTCCGGTACGGACCAGCTTTCGCCGTTATCCGTTGACTGGCTGTAATAGATATTGTCTGCCCAGCGGCTGCGGAACAGGGCGACCAGTGTGCCGTTGAGCAGGCGGGTAATATTCATATGTACGCAGCCGAGGCTTTCCGGTACCTCAACATCGCGCCACGTTTTGCCGCCGTCCCCGGATATTTTTACCGCGCTGATATCGTCGTTTCCGACCCATTTCTCACCTGGTTGGGTACGGCAATAAAACACCGGGAGCAGCCAGTTACCGTTATCCACCACGACAATCGGCTGGCGGATAAACGTGCCCGGTTTATCGAGCAGGGTAGCGATCTCCCCCCAGGTTTTCCCAAGATCCCGGGACTGGCGATAGCGAACGATAGCCGTATCCTGATTACCTGAGATCTGCGCGGTCCACAGCAGCCACAGGACGTTGTCCGGGGCCAGGAACAGAACCGGGTTCTGTTCGGAACGCGTGGCATCGTCCGACAGTTTTACCGCATCACTCCACTGCTGGCTGCCCGGTGCCAGGCGTGACCCCCACACGGAGATATCGGCAATGCCTTCCTGAGTGCCGCCAAACCAGACGCACATCAGCGAGCCATCCGGCAGCGGCAGCAGATTCGCCGCGTGGTTTTGTGGGCAAGAGGAGGGCAGCATGGCGGTTTGCACGTGCGCATCCTGTTGTGGTCGAACAATCCCGTCGCGGGTTACGGTTACAGACATATCAGACTCCATTATTTTGAGCGGGGGTTGGCGCTTTATCCTGCGCTTTTCCCGGAATGAGGCGATCGATCGCCATGATGACGGCAGGGGTCAGCAAGGCAATGTACATATTGTTGATGCCGAAAGGGTCGCCCAGCAGATACCAGACGGAGGTGACGACGCAGGCGCCAATCAGGCCCGCATTGGCACCGCGGGTGCTGCGGAAGAACGGCGCGTAAAACGCAATAACGGCCACCACGGAAATCGACAGGCGAATGGCGCGGGTAAAGAACGAGAGCTTCAGGACTTCAGGTACCAGCAGAACAAAAATCAGCGGCAGGAAACCAATCAGCAGGGAGATCCAGCGGGTGGCCTTAAACTCCTGATCGGGCGTTGGGTTGCGCATCGGCACGTAAAAGTCTTTTACCACCAGGGAGGCGATAGCCAGCGCCACGGTACTGACGCTGACGAAAATAGACGCCACCAGAGAGGTGGTGACCAGGCCGGCCAGCCACGGGTTCATGTCCTGCAGGAAAATCGGCATTGCATACAGGCTGTTAATTTCCGGGTGCAGGTATTTTGCCGCCACCCCAATCACCGCAATGGCCAGCGCAATCGGCAGGCAGAAGAAGAAGGCGACCCAGGTAGAGCGTTTGGCCGATTTCACGTCTTTGGTGGAGGAGATTGCCTGGATTACAAACTGGGTACAGAAGATAGAGCCGATGGTGCCGATGAGCCACGCGAAAATGGTCGACGCACCGATGTTACCGTCCCAGGTCCAGTAGAAGGCCGGCATGTTTTCGATCATTGGCGTAAAGCCGCCGGTTTTGGAGAGCGCAAAACCCATGATAGCCAGGATACCGAAGTATTTCAGCGCGCTGTGCAGTACGGTCACCCAGGCTACCCCCTTCATGCCGCCAAAGGCGAAGTAGAAGGTACTGACGATGGCCGTAATGAAGGCGGCAACGGGCAGGTTGACTTTCAGTACGGTGGAAATAGCCGCTGCGCCGCTGACGTAATTCCCCACGTTAACCAGCAGCAGGGCGTAGATCATGATGACAGAGATAATGTTTTTGGTGCTGTTACCGTATTTTTCAGCAATTGCACCCGAGATGGTGATTTTCCCAGTGTTGTAGATGCGTTTTACCAGCAACAGGCCAAAGAGCGGGAAGCCAATTGCGGCGCCGATGACCGACCATGACGCGGCAAAGCCGTCTTCAAACGCCGCCTGCGCGGTGCCGATGGTGGATTTGGCGCCGATATACTCGGACATCAGCAGGATCCCGACAATAAACGCCGGCATCGCGCGGGAGCCTTCCATAAAATCGCCGGAGTTTTTACTGCGGATCCGGAAGGTCAGCCAGGTGGTGAAAAGGATGTAGGCAATAACAATGCCCACAATGATGAGGGTATCTTCAGCGGTAAAATTATTCATCTTTGCCTCTCTTCAGGGCGAGTGAATCCTGGGCACCTCAGGTACCCGGTATTCTTATTGACGAAACCAACACCGTTTAGTTAAGTGACGTTGTCACTATCCGGCGTATCTCCAGGCACTGCTGCTCGCTAAACGCCACGGCATATCGGCTCTCACCGACGTCTTCCCCCATGATCTGGAGCGCTTTTTTGACTGCGGCAGGGGAAAACGCCACGTTGTACAGGTCGGTGCGCAGTCGGGTGACGCTCTCCTGCGCAAGGCGGGAACCTTCAATGTCACCCGCGTTAAAGCGTGACCAGATGGCGTTGATGGCCGTCGGCGCCACGTTTGCCAGCCCGGAGATGCAGGCCGAACATCCGTCGATGAAGCCCTGGTGGATAAGCGAATCTGGGCCGTTGAGCACGTCGAATCCGTCCATGTCCCTCACCGCATTAAGGAATCCGCGCAGGCTTTCATAGCTCCCGGCACTGTCTTTAATACCGACGATGTTGGGATGTTCGGCCAGCGCGCGTGCGGTAGCGGGTTCAATGGTATTGCCGGTACGCGCTGGAATGTTGTACAGAAATACCGGTACGGCTAGCGCGTCGGCGATAGCGGTGTAGTGCGCGACGAGTTCAGACTGTTTCAGAGGAACGAAGTAAGGGGTAATGACGGAAACGGCATCGACACCCAGCGAGGCGATCTGTCTCCCCAGACGGATGGTTTCGCGGGTCGAAATTTCCCCAATGTGCGCCACGACCGGTGCGCGGCCGGCCACCGTTTCCACGCAGGTGCGGGTGACGGCGATTTTTTCTTCTTCGTTAAGCACGAAGAACTCGCCGTTTGTGCCGCCGCAGAAGATGCCGTTGCCAGCACTGAGTTGACGATCGACCTGTCGTTTCAGGCCCGACAGGTTCAGCGCGCCTTCCGTGTCAAAGGGGGTTACAACGGCCGTTAGCACGCCCCTGATGTTGTTACGCATTACACACTCCTTGGCTATTAATGTTGGGGAAACAGTGTCCGGTAAATCGCCTGCACCTCGTCGTGATTAACCTGACAGGGTGCATTGTTCATGAGCCGCTTAACGTTAAGGGCCGCATCACTGAGGGAGGCGATATCTTCACGGGGTACGCCCAGTGTCTCCAGGTTATCCGGCATGCTGAGTCTGCGGACCAGCGCGGCAAAGTACTCCACCAGCGCGTGGGATTTTTCTTCGTCTGACAGCGACGTATCCGCGCCGGGCACCAAATCCCAGACTTGCGCAAATTTCGTCACGCAGTGGGGACGAACCACGCGCATGCAGGGCGCCAGCAGAATCGCGTTGGCCACCCCGTGAGGCAGGTGATATTTGCCGCCGAGCGGGTAGGACAGGGCGTGAACCAGGTGCGTGCCAGCATGTGCAATGGCGACCCCGCCGTAGTAAGACGCCCACAGCATCTCCAGCTTCGCCAGCAGATTGCCCGGTTCGGCGCAGGCCGTTTCAATGTTGTTGAGCAGCTTAGACAGGCCCATCAGCGCGGCGTTATCGCTAACCGGATTAGCGACCGTTGAGGTGAAACACTCAATCAGATGGCACAGGGCATCAATCCCGGTGGATGAGGCAATGTGTGCGGGCATGCTGGTCGTCAGCTCCGGCAGCAGGGCGACGTAATCGGGCAGCAGGACGGGGGAGATGATGCCCACTTTCGTGCTTTGCTCCGGTATGGCCAGAATGGCATTCGGCGTCGCTTCCGATCCGGTTCCTGCAGTGGCCGGGATCAGCAGTGACGCGATGCGTGCCACCGGTTTTATGCCCGCGAGCAGGTTGTCCAGCCCCGGAGAAAGCGGGTGACAAAGTACTGAAAGCAATTTGGCTACATCCAGTACGCTACCGCCGCCGAGCCCGACGACCAGCCCAAACGTTCCCTTTAACGTCGAGAGCAGTTGGTTAACGTCGTGATGGGTGGGTTCAGGCGGGACATTGTCGATAATCGTGACGCCGCGCTGGTCCTCTTCGAGGATCGCGCGGATCTGCTTTGCTGCCTCCAGACGCGCAATATTGCCGTCCGTCACCAGCAGGATCTGCGTTTTATCAGTAAGTAATGGCCTGATGGCGGCGATGGCATTCGCCCCGCTAATCAGGGTGCTGTTGATCGTAACCACGCTTTTCTCCTGTCTCTGTATCCATGATTGATTTCGCTCAAGCAAGACGCTTCATGGTCATCGTGTGGCTAAATTTATAATTTATTCGCAAACTGATTAACTTGATCTTGCTCACATATAATCAATCATGATTGAATATAATCATTAACGGGAAAGGCTAACCCGAAGTGGGGATGAAAGTGAGCAATGTGAACAGAGAGGTCGTGGTCGTCGCCGATGACTTTACCGGCGCAAATGATGCCGGTGTCAGCCTGGCGCTGTGTGGCAAAAAAGTCAGCGTGGCGTTTCATACACCGTTTACCCAGGCGAGCGATGTGCTGATCGTTAACACCGATTCCCGGGCGCTGAAGGCATCGGAGGCGGCCGAAAGGGTGGCCGCACTCGGGGCTGAAATCGCGGATGCCCGCTGGCTCATTAAAAAGATGGATTCCACGTTGCGTGGCAATGCAGGAGCCGAATCTCAGGTTCTTAAGGCATTAAGCGGCAGGCGGCAGGTGATCGTGGCGCCGGCATACCCGTCAGCAGGGCGGATCACGCGGTACGGCAGGTGTCTGGTAAACGGCGTTCCGGTGAATGAAACCGAATTTGCCAGCGATCCCAAAACGCCTGTCCCGTCTGCCGCTATTGCTGACCTGTTTACCGGGGTGAGCGCTAAAAGCGTGACCGTGAAAACGCTCACTGCCGAACTTGCCCGAGGAACGGAATGGCTCATCGTGGATGCGCACACCGATGAGGAGATGGACGCCATTATCGATGCCGCGTTGGCCTGCTCACAGAGGCCGCTGCTGGTGGGCTCTGCCGGACTATGCGATGCGCTGGCCCGTCATCTGGCCCCGGTTCGGCGTAAACAACTGCTGGCCGTCGTCGGCTCGATGAGTGAGATCGCGCAACGACAGATTGCACTGGCGGTAAGCCAGGCGGACGTCTCGTCGGTACTCATTGATGTGAATGACGCGCTGCGCGGAGACACGTCCGGGTATCTCGAACAGATTGCGCAGGTACTTCAGTCTGGCCATCACTGCATTGTGCATACCTGTGCGGGCCACGAGGCCCGGCATCAGGTCGAGCAACTCTGCCAGCAGTATCGCGTCACCCGCGCAGGCCTGGGCGAAAAAATTTGTACGTTTTTAGGCGAACTGACCCGACAGGTGCTGGCGGCGCAGACGCCTGACGCGCTGTACGTCTCCGGTGGCGACGTGGCGATGGCTGTCGCGAGGGCACTGGATGCTCGGGGGTTTGAGATTACCGGGTGCGTCGCACAGTGCGTGCCAGCCGGAAAATTTCTGGGTTGTGGCTGGCAGCAGCCGGTAATGACCAAAGCAGGGGGCTTCGGAAACGAAGAGACGCTGCTTGAGGTGTTGCATTTTATCGAGGAGAGACTGAGTGACTAAAATTATTGCTGTAACCATGGGTGACCCGGCTGGCATTGGCCCGGAAATCATCATCAAATCCCTCACCGAGGGTGAGTTGTCAGGGGCACCTGTGGTGGTTGTGGGCTGCGCCAGAACGCTGCAGCGGGTGCTTGAGAAAGGAATCACCGGGCAGGCGGATATCCGCACTATCGACGCGGTCAGCGGCGCGCGCTTTGCCGCTGGCGTGATTAACGTGCTTGATGAACCGCTGGCCGATCCTGATGCACTGAAGCCGGGTATCGTTCAGGCTGAGGCCGGGGATCTGGCTTATCGCTGCGTGAAGCGTGCTACCGAACTGGCGATGGCGGGTGAGGTGAAGGCGATTGCAACGGCTCCCCTGAATAAAGAGGCGCTGCACCTGGCCGGGCATCTCTATCCGGGTCATACCGAGCTGCTGGCGCATCTGACCGACAGCAAAGATTACGCCATGGTGCTGTATACGGACAAACTGAAGGTGATTCACATCACGACCCACATTGCGTTGCGCAAATTCCTTGATACGCTCAATCAGGATCGGGTAAAAACCGTGATTGGGATTGCGGATAGATTCCTGAAACGCGTCGGCTTTCAACAACCGCGCATTGCGGTTGCCGGCGTTAACCCGCATGCGGGTGAAAACGGCCTGTTTGGCGATGAAGAGATCAAGATTGTCGGCCCGGCTGTCGACGCGATGAAAGCGCAGGGGTTAAACGTCACCGGACCGTGTCCACCGGATACGGTATTTATGCAATGCCACGAAGGTATGTATGACATGGTCGTTGCGATGTATCACGATCAAGGGCATATTCCGCTAAAATTACTCGGCTTTTATGACGGGGTGAATATCACCGCCGGCTTGCCGTTTATCCGTACCTCTGCGGACCACGGTACCGCATTCGATATTGCCTGGACCGGCAAAGCGAAGTCTGAGAGCATGACGGTGTCTATCCAGTTGGCTATGCAAATTACACGGGAATGATATGAAGGGATATAACCGGTTAGAGCAGATAATGGATTACCTGAAAGGGCACAATCTGGTGACGGTGGATCAGCTGGTGGCAATTACCGATGCCTCTCCGGCGACGATCCGCAGGGATTTGATAAAGCTCGATCAGGAAGGTGTCATTAGCCGTACCCATGGCGGCGTTACCCTTAACCGGTTTATTCCTTCCCAGCCCACAACGCATGAAAAAATGCAGCGCAGTCTGGCAGAAAAACACGCCATCGCCAGCGCGGCGGCAAGCTTTGTTAAAGCGGGCGACGCCATTGTTCTTGATGCTGGCACCACGATGATTGAACTCGCTCGCCAACTTACGCATCTGCCGCTTCGCGTCATCACCAGCGACTTGCACATCGCGCTGTTTCTCTCGGAATTCCGTCAGATTGAAGTGACGATAATTGGCGGGCGTATTGATGATTCAAGTCAGTCCTGCATCGGTGAGCACGGGCGTCGCTTGCTGCAGAACGTGTGGCCAGACGTGGCTTTCGTTAGCTGTAACGGATGGGATATCACCCGCGGCATTACCTCACCAACGGAAGAGAAGGCTGCCTTAAAGCGGGATCTGATTGCCAATGCAAAACGTCGCGTGCTGCTGGCGGACAGTACCAAGTACGGAGCCTGGTCGTTGTTTAACGTGGCGCATCTTAATACCCTGACGGATATCGTCACGGACAGCAGGCTGGACGAAGCGACACAGGCCGGGTTGAGGGCGTTAGATGTCCAGTTGACGCTGGCGTCATGACATAAGTTAATACTATGTAGCACCCAGGCAGGCCTGCGCTATGTTGAAATTTAGCCTCATAAAAAAGCAAGGAGCCTGCCATGTATTCCATTACCTCTGAATCTGCACGTCATCCGGACATTCTTAGCCTGATCGCGGCGCTTGACCGCTATCAGAGCGAACTCTATCCCGCAGAAAGCAACCATCTGCTCGATCTGGCTGCGCTGCCGGAAGCCTCGCTGATCCTGATGATCATTCGCGACCAGCAGCTTCACGCCGTGGGCTGTGGCGCTATCGTGCTCAACGGTGACGGAACGGGGGAGATGAAGCGGGTCTATATCGATCCGGCTCATCGCGGGCAGCATCTGGGAGAGACGCTGCTGGCCGCCCTGGAAGATGAGGCCCTGAGCCGTCATTGTCATACCGTAAGGCTGGAGACGGGCATCAAACAGCATGCCGCGGTGCGTCTTTATGAACAGTGCGGATACGATTTGCGTCCGGCGTTTGCCCCGTACGTTGACGACCCGCTCAGCCTGTTTATGGAGAAGGCGCTGGTTGAAGACGTTCGCTTAGCAGCGCTATAAAAGCTTCCAGCTGGCGGGTCATCGCCCCGCGTCGCCACACCAGCCAGGTGGTGAGCCAGCGCCAGTTTTCCGCCAGCGGCCAGGCTTCCACCTGTTGATGCCCAGGCATACTCTCCAGCATCGAGCGCGGCATCAGTGCGATGCCCGCGCCCGCAATGACGCAGGCGAGCATGCCGTGATAGGACTCCATCTCATGAATGCGGCCGGGCGTGGCGCGGTCAGCGTGAAACCAGCTCTCCAGGTGTCGGCGATACGAGCAGTTGGCGCGAAAGGCATAGACGTCGCTGCCGCTGACCTGCGCGGCGCGCGTCACCTCAACATGCCCGGCAGGCGTGACCAGCATCATCTCTTCCCGGTAGACCGGCATGCCTTCCAGCTCCGGGTGCGAAAGCGGACCGTCGACGAAGGCGGCGCTTAGGGTTCCCTCCAGTACGCCATCAATCATCGTCCCGGAAGGCCCGGTAGAAAGGGCAAACTGAATACGCGGATAGCGCTGGTTAAACTGCGCCAGCGTTTCAGGAATGCGCACGGCGGCGGTGCTTTCCAGCGCGCCGAGGGCAAATAACCCCTGCGGCTCATCCCCCGCGACAACCATGCGCGCTTCATCCACCAGGGCGAGGATCTGCCTGCTGTAGCGCAGGAAGTTATGGCCAGCCGGGGATAAGCGCAAACGCTGGTTCTCACGAATAAACAGCTCAACGCCCAGATCGGCTTCCAGCTGGCGGATGCGGGTCGTCAGGTTAGACGGCACGCGATGCACCTTCTGCGCCGCCTGGGTGATGCTGCCCGTCAGCGCGACGGCGTTAAACATTTCAAGCTGGGTTAAGTCCATGGCATTCTCGTTTCGTGAATAAGGTGGTTAGTATTATTCATTTTTAAGAAATAGCAGAGTGAGCCACAATCAATCAACCGAAATGCGTGGAGAACATCATGAAATATTCATCTGCTACACATGCCCTCTCTGTTAACCCGGCAACGGGTGAAACCCTCGCTGCGTATCCCTGGGAGACGCCGGAAGAGGTTGAACGCGCGATTTCTCAGTCCGACGCGGGCTATCGCCAGTGGCGACGCGAAAGCGTGTCCCACCGGGCGCAGAAGCTGCGGGATCTCGGCGCCGCGCTGCGAAACCGCGCGGAAGAGATGGCGCAGATTATCTCCCGTGAAATGGGCAAGCCCATCCTGCAGGCGCGAGCGGAAGTGGCAAAGTCCGCCGGTCTGTGTGACTGGTATGCCGAGCACGGCCCGGCAATGCTGCGTGCGGAGCCGACGCTGGTGGAAAACCAGAACGCGGTCATTGAATACCGTCCGCTGGGGCCGATTCTCGCGGTGATGCCGTGGAACTTCCCGCTCTGGCAAGTGCTGCGCGGCGCGGTGCCAATTCTGCTGGCCGGTAACAGCTATCTGCTCAAACATGCGCCCAACGTGCTCGGCTCTGCGGATCTTATTGGGCAGATCTTTGCGGATGCGGGTTTCCCTGAAGGCGTGTTCGGCTGGGTGAACGCCACCAATGACGGCGTAAGCCAGGCGATTAACGATCGTCGTATTGCGGCGGTGACCGTCACCGGCAGCGTGCGTGCCGGGGCAGCCATTGGTGCTCAGGCAGGAGCCGCGCTGAAAAAATGCGTTCTTGAACTGGGCGGCTCAGACCCGTTCATCGTTCTCAACGATGCCGACCTGGATCTCGCCGTGAAGGCGGCGGTAGCGGGTCGCTACCAGAATACCGGGCAGGTGTGCGCGGCGGCAAAACGCTTCATTGTGGAAGAGGGTATTGCGGACACCTTTACCCAACGCTTTGTCGATGCGGTTGCGGCCCTGAAGCTGGGCGCTCCGGACCAGGAAGAAAACTACCTGGGCCCGATGGCGCGTTTCGATCTGCGCGATGAACTGCATCAGCAGGTACAGGCGACGCTGGCAGAAGGGGCAACGCTGCTGCTGGGCGGTGAGAAAATCAGCGGCGAGGGGAATTACTATGCGCCAACCGTGCTGGCGAATGTCACCCCGTCGATGACGGCGTTCCGCCAGGAGCTGTTTGGTCCGGTCGCGGCCATTACCGTCGCGAAAGACGCGGAGCATGCCTTGATGCTTGCCAACGACAGCGACTTTGGCCTGTCCGCCACCGTCTTTACCGCTGACGCAGCGCTTGCGGATAAATTCTCCCGCGAGCTGGAGTGCGGTGGCGTGTTTATCAACGGCTTTAGCGCCAGCGATGCGCGCGTGGCTTTTGGTGGCGTGAAGAAAAGCGGTTTCGGCCGCGAGCTTTCCCACTTTGGCTTGCACGAGTTCTGTAACGTGCAGACGGTGTGGAAGGATCGCGTGTAATCCTTAATTTCGGCCCTCGTCGTGAGGGCCGTTGTCATTATTCTGCCATGGTTCTGTCATTTTCATTTCGTAGACTCGCACGCGTCTAACGCCTTGTAAATGAAGCTAATTATGAACCTAACGCAAATTTTCCGCCGTATTGCGCAGCGTCTCACCCCTCGTCACTTTGGCCTGTTGACGGGCATCTTTTGCATCATTGGCCTTTTCTCCGCGCTGCAGCTCTCCTCGTCACTCCTGCTTAACGCCTCCCTGAACAACGCCCAGCGCAACGAGCAGCAAAACCTGCTGGCCTGGCAGCAGCAGAGCAAGCTGGATCTGGCCCGTGTTTCCCTACTGGCGGCAAGCGATCTGCTTAACCGGTCCGGCGTCTGGTTTATGCAGGATAAAGAGACCGGATCCGACGGAAGCTGGCATAGCCTGATGGACGATGCGCAAAAGGCGCTGACGGTTTCTCAGCAGGCGTGGAAGGCCTGGCTGGCGCTGAATCCGCCGAAAGATGACGCGCTGGTGAACAGCTATCAGCTTTTCTACGGTGCGATTAAAGAGCAGGCTGAAGGTCTGGTAAAAGACAACACCATCGACGCTTTTTTTGCCGTCCCGGCGCAGGCGTTTCAGACGGATTTTAACGACAACTATGCGCGCTATCAGCAGGCAAGCGAGAAGCAGGCCATGCAGGGGCGTCAGAGCCTCATGGCGCAGCTCTCAGGATTGCAAACGTTGTTCCTGTTTGCGCCGGTGCTGTTGCTCGCTATCGCCGCTGTCGTCTGGTTCGGCATGTCCAGATGGGTGATTACGCCGCTGCGTCGGTTGATTGCGCATATCAACCGGCTGGCGGCAGGGGATCTCTCCGGCACGCCGCCGGACGTCATGCGCTTCAACCGGGAGATAGGGCAGCTTAGCGACAGTATTGCCACGATGCAGCACGGTCTGCAGCAGCTGGTCACGCAGGTCAGCCATGCCACGGCTACCATGGTGGAGAACATTGGCTCCCTGGCACAGGGTAACCAGAAGCTGTATCAGCAGTCGGCACGCCAGGCGAAAGAGCTTGAGGATGTGACGGCGCATATCGCGGCGCTGGAAAACCATGTGGAAGGGAATACCGGCTATGCCAGACTCGCCAGCTCGCGGGCGGATGAAGCGCGTCAGGCCGCCGCGGGGGGAGACCAGATGATGTCGACGGTAAACGCGTCCATGCAGGCGATCGTCGACCGATCGTCCGAGATGCGCGGGATCGTGGCGATGATCGACAGCGTGGCGTTTCAGACCAACATCCTGGCGCTGAATGCGGCCATCGAGGCGGCCCATGCCGGAAACCAGGGGCGCGGTTTTGCCGTCGTCGCCCGGGAGGTTGGATTGCTGGCCAGAAAGAGCAGCCACTCGACGCAGACCATTCAGGAGCTGATCAACCGCTCGGTTCAGGGCATTGAAGACGGTTCCCGTGCCGTCACCCTGATGGAAGAGAATCTGCAGCAGGTCACCGGTCTGGTGGGCAATTTAAGCAGTTTGCTGAATGAGATCTCCACCGCCACCCTCAGCCAGGGAGAGAGTATTCACCAGATGACCCGCCAGCTTCAGGCGCTGAACCAGGTCTCCCGTCAGACGGACCTGCTGGTATCTGACGCCTCGGATGCCTCTGAGCGACTGCAAAAGCAATCCGATCTTTTATTGCAGGCCGTTTCGCGTTTTCGTCTTAGCGCCTGACGCAATACATAAGCCTCTGTTATACTCGCAGCCCGTTTTAGCCTGAGGGCAAGGAGCAAAGTGTGGCTGCGGTCATCCATAATGAGATGTTGGACGAGATTCTGGCGCAGGTTCGTCCGTTAATTGGAAAGGGGAAGGTTGCCGACTATATTCCGGCCCTTGCCTCGGTCAGCGGGAATAAGCTGGGCATTGCTATCTGTACTATCGACGGACAGCGATACCAGGCAGGGGATGCAACAGAACGTTTTTCCATTCAGTCCATTTCGAAAGTGCTCAGTCTGGTTGCGGCGATGCGCCAGTATGAAGAAGACGAGATCTGGCAGCGGGTGGGCAAAGATCCGTCCGGCCAGCCTTTTAACTCGCTGCTTCAGCTCGAGATAGAACAGGGTAAACCGCGAAATCCCTTTATCAACGCCGGGGCGCTGGTGGTCTGCGATATGCTGCAAAGCCGCCTCAGCGCACCACGTCAGCGAATGCTTGAGATTGTGCGTCAGCTCTCGGGCGTTGATGATATTACCTATGATACGGTTGTGGCACGCTCGGAGTTTGAACACTCTGCCCGTAACGCGGCCATCGCCTGGCTGATGAAATCCTTCGGTAATTTCCACAACGACGTGGCGACAGTGCTGCAAAACTACTTCCATTACTGCGCCCTGAAGATGAGCTGCGTTGAGCTGGCTCAGACGTTTCTGTTCCTTGCGCACCAGGGGCACGCGCCGCATCTCGATCAGGAAGTCGTTTCGCCGCTTCAGGCTCGTCAGGTTAACGCGCTAATGGCCACCAGCGGGATGTATCAAAACGCCGGCGAGTTTGCCTGGCGCGTTGGGCTTCCGGCTAAATCGGGCGTTGGCGGCGGGGTCGTGGCGATTGTGCCGCATGAAATGGCGATAGCCGTCTGGAGCCCGGAGCTGGATGAAACGGGAAATTCGCTTGCCGGCGTGGCGGTTCTGGAGAAACTGACCCAGCGTCTGGGACGTTCAGTATACTGATGCCCGATCTGGATCCTCTCTTTTCCCGTCTGGCGCGATCGACATTTCGCTCGCGCTTTCGGTTAGGCGATAAAGAACGACAGTACTGCTGGGACAAAGGCCCCGAAACCATTGACCAGCATGCCGCGGATTTTGTCGAAAAGCGCCTTGCGCCTGCACAACCCGCAAATGACGGTAAACAGACGCCTATGCGCGGTCACCCGGTGTTTATCGCCCAGCATGCCACCGCCACCTGTTGTCGGGGCTGCCTGGCAAAATGGCATAACATTCCACAGGGTGTAACGCTCACCGCGCCGCAAAAAAATTATATCGTCAGCGTTATCCACCACTGGCTGGTGCTGCAGATGAACGCCTAAATTTGACGAGTTATGCTCCAGTGGTATTTGTGTTATAGATGCATCCTAAGTTAGTCCCGATCATGCTGACGACCGCAATAATTGCCATAAGCTTTCATATGGAATGATATTTAATGCGTTCTGCTCTTACCGCTTTCAGGCCGTTCCAGCCTGACACGCCGCTGCGAAATGCATCGACGATCTTCATCCTCACCACCTTGTTCTATTTTGTGGGCGCGGAATTACGGCTCGTTGAGGCCCTGTCGCTGTTCTGGCCGCTGAATGGCGTCATGGCAGGGATCTTCGCCCGCTATGTCTACCTGAATCGCCTGCATTACTATGCGGTATGCTATGTCGCGATGCTGTTGTACGACGCGGTGACGACCAACTGGGGTATAGCCTCAGTGGTAATCAACCTGTCTAACATGATCTTTATTGTTGTCGTCGCCGTACTGGTTCAGCGCGACAAGCGGCTGATGAAGAAAACCCCCGATCCGCTTAACGCGCTACGCCTGTTTAACTACTGTCTGATTGCCGCGCTGCTTTGTGCCTTACTCGGCGCGGCGGGGTCGGTCGGGATTGACAGTCACACCTTCTGGCCGCTGTTTGCCGACTGGTTTAGCGAGCAGTTCTCAACCGGCGTGCTTGTTGTGCCCTGTATGCTCACGTTACGTATGCCCGGGCGTGATCTCAGGTTACGTCTGGAGCAGCTGCTGCCGGTGATGGCGCTGATCGTCTCGGTGGTCGCGTCGGTGGTGATTGGCGGAGCGGGGAGCCTCTCGTTTCCTCTGCCAGCGCTTATCTGGTGTGCGGTTCGTTACTCATTGCCTGCGACCTGTCTGCTGACGTTTATCACGGGTGCCACTGAAATCATTTTGGTCGCCAACTCGATTATTAACATTGCCGTGGCGACGCCGTTTACGACGCCAATGATGTTTTCAGCCCGGCTGGGTATCGCCACGATGGCGATCTGCCCGGTGATGGTCTCCGTCAGCATGGCGGCGATTAATTCCCTGATCCGCCAGGTTTCACTGAGGGCGGATTATGACTTTTTAACACACGTCTACTCGCGTTCCGGGCTTTATGAGGCGTTAAAGCATGAAGAGACGTACCGGCATACCCGTTTTTTGACCGTCATGCTGCTGGACATTGATTATTTCAAAAGCATTAATGATAACTACGGCCACGAGTGTGGAGATCGCGTGCTGGCGTCGTTTGCCCGACAGGTTCAGCAGGTCGTCGGCGAAGACGGTATGGTGGCGCGCATGGGCGGGGAAGAGTTCGCTGTGGTGGTTCATTCAGGCGACGCGCAGCACGGTTTTGAACTGGCTGAGCGTATCCGTTCCACCGTTGCCAGCCATCCTTTTACATGGCGTCACCAGACGCTCTTTCTGACGGTCAGTATTGGCCTCGGCAGTGGAAAGGCTGAGTCATGGCAGTTGACCGAAGTCTTCAACAAGCTCATGGCCGAAGCGGACGATCATCTCTATCGTTCAAAAAAAGCGGGTCGAAACCGTACCAGCGCCCGGGTGGCGGACGAGCAAATTGCCGCGCCCACCGGGAGTGAAACATAGCTGCGTTAATCGTCATAAGGCATTGACGTGAATAGTAAGCGACTTAACAGGCTGTCAGAACGCTGACAATGCCTCTGTTTAAGCTACGCTTTTAGTAACGCTTTACGTCAGGAGACATTATGAAAGCACCTGCAACCCCTGAAAATGAAACAGACAGACTCAACTCGCTACGAGAATCCGGTCTGCTTGAGATCGACAGTTCCCCGGCGTTTGACCGGTTAACGCGTCTGGCAAAACGCTTCTTCCAGGTGCCGCTGGCGATGGTCAATCTCATTGATGAGCATTCGCTAATCGTTAAGTCCGCTGATGGTCAGGCACCCGGCTCCGTTCCGCGTAACATCTCATTTTGTGGGCATACGATCCTTACCGAAGCGCCGCTGGTGGTAGGGGATATGCTTCAGGACGATCGTTTTGCGGATAACCCGCTGGTGGCCGGTGAACCTCGCGTGCGGTTTTACGCCGGCTTCCCGCTGCGCCTGCGTGACGGCGCAAGCGTTGGCTCGCTGTGCCTGATTGATTATGCTCCCCGGGAGTTTTCTGCCGCCGACCTCGCCGTCCTGGGAGATCTTGGCGCGCTGGCGGAAGATGAATTTGCTGCCATCAGCGCGGCGACCACGGATGAATTAACCGGGCTATTCAACCGTCGGGGCTTTAATCAACTCGTGCGCTTCACGCTTTCCGTTGCCCGGCGCCGGGCAGAGCCGCTGACGCTCGGCTGGCTGGATTTGGATCGCTTTAAGGAAATTAACGATCGCTTCGGGCATGAAGAGGGGGATAAGGCGCTGAATGCCATGGCGCAACTGATGCGTGCCTCTTTCCGCGAAGCGGATCTGCTGGTTCGTTTTGGCGGGGACGAGTTCGCCGTGCTGTTCGCGGATACGGATGAGCAGGGCGCCTGGATTGCCATGCAGTATCTCGCCGAGCAGGTAGAAAACTATAACGCCCGCAGGTTACACCCCTGGTCGCTTCACTTCTCATGGGGGCTAAGTGAATTCGATCATAACGACAACGACCTGCAGCAGTGGTTAAAAGATGCCGATGAAAAGATGTATGCCATGAAGCAGCAGCGCCAGCGCGCCCGGTGACATAACAAAAGCCTATGTCCGATCCGTTTGCGTTAAGAAGATGTTAAATGCACAGTGATGGTATTCAACGTAAGGAAAAACAATGAATACCTCACTGCAAATCAAAAACCTCACCCGAGACGAAATTCTCACCCACCTTGATGCGCTGGCCGGGATCCTCGAAAACTGTGTGAACGGCGGGGCATCCGTCAGCTTTATGCTTCCCTTTAGCCTGGAGAGGGCCCGCTCTTTCTGGCGCGGAATTGCTGAAAGCGCAGGGCGCAATGAGCGCCTCGTGCTGGCCTGTGTCGACCCGCAGGACGGCGTCATCGGAACGGTGCAGTTAATCACAGACCAGCCGGAAAACCAGCCGCATCGCGCCGATGTGGCGAAGCTGCTGGTTCACGAGAAAGCGCGCCGGAAAGGTGCCGCGATGGCATTGATGGAAGCGCTTGAAGCTGAGGCTCGGGCCAGAGAGATTTCGGTGCTGGTGCTCGATACCTCCACCGGCAGCGGGGCCGAGACGTTCTACCAGCGCGCCGGATGGCAGAAGGTGGGGGAGATCCCGCGCTATGCCCTTATGCCGGACGGCGCCATGACGGCCACGTCTGTGTTTTATAAGTTCTTATGATTATTTTGTACAACTACGCGACGTATTGATCAAAACAGGGTTCCCGGTCGTTAAGTTTTGATAAGTTATCGTACCAATATTATCAGGCTGTATGACTAATCATAAAAGGAACCCCCTTGTGAACACGCTCAACCGTCGTGATTTTCCCGGTGCTCAATATCCAGAACGCATCATTCAGTTTGGTGAAGGCAACTTCCTGCGTGCGTTCGTCGACTGGCAAATTGACCTGTTAAATGAACATACCGATCTTAATGCCGGTGTGGTTATCGTCCGTCCTATTCAAAGCGACTTCCCGCCGTCGCTCAGCACTCAGGATGGTTTGTATACCACTATCATTCGCGGCCTGAACGAGCAGGGTGACGCGGTGAGTGAGAGCCGTCTTATCCGCTCGGTTAACCGTGAAATCAGCGTCTACGACGATTATGACGCGTTTCTGAAACTGGCACACAACCCGGATATGCGCTTTGTTTTCTCGAACACCACCGAAGCGGGTATTAGCTACCACGCGGGTGACAGATTCGACGATGCCCCTGCGGTGAGCTACCCGGCGAAGCTGACGCGACTGCTGTTTGAGCGCTTTAGCCATTTCAACGGTGCACCGGATAAAGGCTGGATTATCATTCCGTGCGAACTGATTGACTACAACGGTGATGCACTGCGTGAACTCGTCCTGCGCTATGCCCAGGAGTGGTCGCTGCCTGCGGCCTTTATCCGGTGGCTAAACGACGCCAACAGCTTCTGCTCGACGCTGGTTGACCGTATCGTGACCGGTTACCCGCGCGACGAAGCGGCTGCGCTTGAAGCTGAGCTGGGGTATCACGATGGGTTCCTTGACACGGCTGAACATTTCTATCTGTTCGTTATCCAGGGGCCGGCATCCCTTGCTCAGGAACTCCGTCTGGATAAGTACCCGTTAAATGTGCTGATTGTCGACGACATCAGACCCTACAAAGAGCGCAAAGTCGCCATCCTGAACGGGGCGCATACGGCGCTGGTGCCGGTGGCATTCCAGGCCGGGCTGGATACGGTGGGCGAGGCGATGAATGATGCAGAGATCTGCGCGTTCGTCGAAAAAGCGATTTATCAGGAGATCATTCCGGTCCTCGATTTGCCGCGGGACGAGCTGGAATCTTTCGCCAGTGCGGTAACAGGGCGTTTCCGCAATCCCTATATCCGACACCAGCTGCTTTCCATTGCGCTCAACGGCATGACCAAATACCGCACCCGCATCCTGCCACAGCTACTGGCAGGGCAGAAGGCAACAGGGCAATTACCGGCACGTCTGACGTTTGCCTTAGCCTCGTTAATCGCGTTCTACCGCGCAGAGCGTAACGGGGAGAGCTATCCGGTGCAGGATGATGCGTGCTGGCTGGAACGTTATCAGCAGCTCTGGGCGCAGCACCGCGATCGGCAGTTGAGCACCCGTGAGCTGGTGCAGTCGGTGCTCAGCGCACGCGAACACTGGGAACAGGACTTGACGCAAGTAAGCGGTCTTGTCGACCAGGTCACGCTGGACCTTGATGCCATTCTGCTTAAGGGAATGCGCGCTGCGGTTAAACCGCTTTGCTAACGTTCACCCGGCTGCGGCCGGGTTTAAACATACTTCATTTTAGTTACAACATACTATGTGCTTTGTTTTTAAAAAACACATGCAGCACTGTGCGGATTTCGCTAATCAGGGGAGAAAATGCAATGTCCAGTTAACAAACTTGCAACGGTGACGGGGATCACGTTTAATAGCCTCGCTCTTTTCTTTCCTGAAACTCACTATGATCGTTCGTCCTAAACAGCACTGGCTACAACTGATTTTTGTCTGGCACGGTTCGGTACTGCCTAAGATCTATACCCGACTGCTGCTCAACTTCCTGCTTTCTATTGCCGTTATCCTGATGCTGCCGTGGTATACCTCACTGGGCATCAAATTTACCTTGGCGCCATTCAGCATTCTCGGCGTGGCGATCGCAATCTTTCTCGGTTTCAGAAACAACGCCTGTTATTCACGCTACGTTGAGGCTCGCCTGCTCTGGGGGCAGTTGATGATAGCGGCGCGCTCGCTGTTTCGCGAGGTAAAAAACACCTTGCCTGACGATAAGCATCTGGGCGAGTTTGTCCGTCTGCAGATTGCTTTTGCTAACTGCCTGCGCATGACCCTGCGCCGGGAGCTGAACGCCGAGCAACTCTCTCGCTATCTTGCTCCGGATGATTTACGTCAGGTGATGAAAGCCAACTCACCGGCGAACCGTATTTTACTGATCATGGGGGAGTGGCTGGCCGTGCGGCGGCGTAACGGGCAACTCTCAGACATTCTGTTTCACAGCCTGAACAATCGTCTGAACGATATGTCCATCGTCCTGTCCGGCTGTGAACGCATTGCGACCACGCCGGTACCGTTTGCCTATACGCTGATTTTGCACCGCACGGTGTACCTGTTCTGCATCATGCTGCCGTTCGCGCTGGTTGTGGATCTGCACTACATGACGCCCTTTGTCTCGGCGCTGATTTCATACACCTTTATCTCGCTGGACACCCTGGCGGAAGAGCTGGAAGACCCGTTCGGCACTGAGAATAACGATCTACCGCTGGACGCCATCTGCAACATGATGGAACGCGATCTGCTGCAGATGAACGATGAAGAGAAGATTCCGGAAAGGCTGATGCCGGATAAGCACTATCAGCTCACCTGACGGGCGTTCCACTCGTCGCGGGTGATCTCCCACAGCTCGGAGTCCAGCATCCCGCTAACGTAGGCTTTCTTCTCCGTCCTGATAAGCCGCATGCCGCTACTGTCCGAAATACGCCGGGAGCGGCTGTTGGCAGCGGCCTTCGGGGCGCGTAATACAGGTTTGTTTAGCGTATTGAACCAGTAATCCGTCGCGGCAATGCTGGCCTCGCGCATGTATCCCTGGCCCTGAAACTCCGGCGCGAGCCAGAACCCGCGGTTGTTATCCTCGACGTCGTACAGGCAAATAATGCCCATCAATTCATCCGGCACCTCACGTCGTCGGATGCTCCAGAACCAGGCAATCCCTTTCGCCACATCCGGCAGCGCCACGTTATTGACATAGTTTTCCGCGCCGTTATCCGGGTAGGGCCATGGCACGGAAGAGACCATATAGCGGACAATCTCCCAGCGCGGATAAAGCTTTTGTATCTGAGCCGCATCTTCGGCAACCAGCGGTTTTAGCAGTAAGCGTTCTGTCATGAGCGTCGGTATGGTCATCCGCGGATCTCCCTTTTTAGGCGTTATGCTTTTGTTTGCGTTCTGGTATTTTCATCTCTATCACATTTAGTTGAGGCGTGCTGGGTTCATTCCCTACCAGAAATGGGCATCATTTCTTTAATGGCGAAATTTTGATGAGCTTTTTGTCTCTTTTAACCGGACGGGTTTTCCAGGATCTCCTGCAGCATGGCAAAGAGATAGAGGAGGCTATTGCTCATCGTGATATCCGTCTCTTGAATCATTCCACGCCCGAGCTGGAACGGTATTTTTCGCGTCCACTCAGCGAGCTTCCGCGTCAAAATCCTTATCCGGTAGCTATGCTGTTACCTCTGTTTTTAGTGGCGTTTGCGTTAAACCTTTTGCCTTTTCTCAGCACGTTGCAGGGTTTGTCACCTTTGCATCATGCATTGAGCTTTTTCTTACCATCATTGACGATGACAGGCGCGCTCATTGTGACAAGCGTACTCCTGGCACGTGGTAAGACGTCGGGATTGTCGGGCTTTATGGCGTTGTTCATCATCCTGCTGATAACGACCCTCGTTCAGGTTTTACATTTCCTGCTTTCGCATGACGGAGGTCTTTGGCCGCTGGTCATCGCATCATTCGCACTATTACTTTGTCGGGTGGTGATGAACAGCAGCGGCTTTGTGCTGTTTACGCTCTATTGTCGTACTCAGCGTCTTGCCAGGTCGGCACGGGGAATGCGGCTAAAAAGCCGTTAAAGGAGGAGGTTATGACATTACGAAAAGCCAGGCCGCAGGAAGCCGAAACGCTCTGGAATATTCGCAATCAGGCGATTCGTCACGGCTGTAAAACCAGTTACGACGCAGAGGTCATTGCGCGCTGGACGCCAGATCTCATGCCCGAACGCTTTCGGAAGATGATCATTGAATACCCTTTTTATGTGGTTGAAGATGAAAAGGGCGATGTTGCGGCAACCGGCTATCTCGATCTGGATACCCATTGCCTGGAGGCGATTTTCACCTTGCCTGCAGCCTTCGGTAAAGGCATGGCGACCCGGATTATTGAGGCGCTCAAACATGAAGCCCGCAGCCGGGGGATAACCCGCCTGACGCTCGATGCGACGCCTAACGCCCAGTCGTTTTATCAGAAGCTGGGGTTTGTTACGCTGAGCGAAAGCTATCATCACTCGCGTATGGCGGGTGTCGATTTACGCTGTTTCGAAATGGCGATCAATTTGTAATGTGAGGAACACATGGCTGTCACGGTAAGACCTCTACGCGCAGACGATTATTCCCAATGGCGACCGCTGTGGGATGGTTACACCCATTTTTATGATTGCTACCTCGAGGAATCCGTCACCGCAGCGACGTGGAAAAGGGCGCTATCAGCGCATTCCCAGATGTTCTGCCGGGTAGTGGAGAAGGACGAAAAGGTCATCGGTTTCGCGATGTGCATTCTGCATGAAGGTACCTGGTCAACGGCCCCCATCTGCTACCTGGAAGATCTGTTTGTTGATGCCGACGAACGCGGAGCGGGTGCAGGTAAGGCGCTTATTGATGCTCTGATTGAGGAAGGCAAGCGCGAAGGGTGGTCGAAACTGTACTGGGTCACCCGGGAGAACAACCCGGCGCGTAAACTCTATGACAAATATGGCGAAGCTGACGATTACGTCCGCTACCGACTCTCCCTTTAAGGCGACAACGCCTGTGTTTGTATCACACTGTATCAGCGTCCCGGATACATACACAGGCTTGCAATAAACCCGCTTTCGCACATATCCGCTATACATTGCAGTGTTGTTATATCCCCGTGAATTGTACTCAACCGGAGATACCAACATGTTTAGCAAACTCGCGTACTCAACTCTTGCACTGACCGTTTCACTTGGCACCGTGATGTCCTGTCAGGCCGAAGTCACCGGCACAAACGTCGCCGCAGCCTTTGATCATCCTCAGCAAATCAATGCCGGCGATCTGAATGTCGGCTATGTCGACATTGGCCCGAAAGACGGTCAGCCGGTTATTTTACTGCACGGCTGGCCCTACGATATTCACAGCTATGCCGAGGTTGCACCCGCACTGGCGGCAAAAGGGTACCGGGTCATTGTGCCGTCTCTGCGCGGTTACGGCACCACGCGTTTCCTGTCAGCAAAAACGCCGCGCAACGGCCAGCCTTCGGCGATGGCGAAAGACATCGTCAACCTGATGGATGCCCTGAATATCCGGCAGGCGGTGTTTGCAGGATATGACTGGGGCGCCCGGACGGCGGATATCGTTGCGGCGCTGTGGCCCGAGCGCGTGAAGTCACTCGTTTCAGTGAGCGGGTATCTCATCAGCAGCCAACAGATTGGCAAACAGCCGCTGCCGCCAAAAGCGGAGCAGCAGTGGTGGTATCAGTTCTATTTCTCTACCGCGCGTGGTGCTGAAGGCTATGCCAAAAACACGCATGACTTCGCCCGTTTAATCTGGTCTCAGGCCTCACCTGACTGGAAATTTAGCGATGCGGTCTTTAACGCCAGCGCCAAATCCCTCGATAACCCGGACCACGTCGCGGTGACGCTCAGTAATTATCGCTGGCGTTTAGGGCTGGAAAAAGGCGAGCGTAAATACGACCGCTACGAGCAAAAACTGGCCACGCTGCCGAATATCACCGTACCAACGATCACCATCGAAGGCGGCAACAACGGCGCGCCGCATCCGGCACCGCAGACCTATGCAGCTAAATTTACCGGCAAATATGAGCACCGCACCTTCGGCGCAACCGTGGGGCACAACCCGCCTCAGGAAGATCCGCAGGACTTCGTCAAGGCAGTTATCGACGCGGATAAGCTGTGAAATGTGCTATTTTCAGTACGTTACCCTTCGGTCTGGAGAGTTCGGTGGAACATATTGACCACATCCTTGTCGTCGATGACGACAGGGATATTCGTGAACTGATTGTCGATTATCTCGGTAAGTCTGGCTATCGCGCGACGGGCGCGGCCAACGGCAAAGAGATGCGTAGCGTACTGGACAAACAGCATATCGACCTGGTGGTGCTGGACGTTATGATGCCCGGCGATGACGGTCTCACGCTATGCCGGCAGCTACGCAGCGGCAAACATAAAGATCTGCCCATCCTGATGCTGACGGCCCGCAATGAGGAGACGGACAGGATCCTGGGTCTGGAGATGGGTGCGGATGACTACGTGGTGAAGCCGTTTGTAGCGCGTGAGCTTCTGGCACGCATTAAAGCGATTTTACGGCGTTTTCGCACGATGCCGCCCAATCTACAGGTGACAGAAGCAGGGCGGCTGGTGATGTTCGGTGAATGGCAGCTCGATACCGTCGCCCGCCACTTAATCGACCCGGAAGGGGTGATTGTGGCGCTCAGCGGGGCGGAGTATCGTCTGCTGCGCGTTTTCCTTGACCATCCTCAGAGGGTACTGACCCGCGATCAGCTGCTTAACCTGACGCAGGGGCGAGACGCCGAGCTGTTTGAACGTTCTGTCGACCTGCTGGTTAGCCGGGTTCGCCAGCGTCTCAATGAAGATGCCCGCACGCCCGCCTATATCAAAACCGTGCGCAGCGAAGGCTACGTCTTTACGATGCCGGTGACCATCAAAGAGGTTAACGAATGACGCTCTGGCCACGCTCGCTGCTGGCTCGTTTGCTGATCGTCGTGCTGCCCGGTTTGCTGCTGGCTAACGCCCTGAGCCTGACGCTGGTCATGATTGAACGCATGCACAGCGCCCGCACGGTGATGCTCGGTAATCTGGAAAACGACGTCGCAACCAGCGTCGCCATTTTAGACCGCTTACCGGCCAGCGAACGCGCCGCCTGGCTGCCGCGGCTTGAACGCGGTAACTATCGCTATATTCTGGGCACAGGGGAACCCGGCGCAGCGCCGACGGATAAGCGTTCGCAGGATGCTATCCGAACCTTAAAAGCGACGCTCGCGGCACAATATCCTCTCAGCTTCACCGCCGTTCCCGGCGCCATTTCACATATCCAGGCGCATCTCACGTTACGTGACGGCTCGCCGCTGACCATTGACCTCATCCCGCGCATGCCGCCCGTCGCCAGCTGGTTACCCGTTGTGCTCATCCTACAGCTGCTGCTCCTGGCGGCCTGCTCCTGGATCGCCGTGCGGCAGGTGGTTCGGCCTTTTTCACAATTTACCCGCGCGGTGGATTCACTTGATCCGGCGGCCAGCACGCCAATGACGGAGAAAGGGCCGCTGGAGCTGCAGCGCGCAGCCCATGCCTTCAACGCCATGCAGGCGCGCATTCAGTCTTATCTCAGGGAGCGCGCACAGATCCTGGCCTCTATTTCTCACGATCTCCAGACGCCCATTACCCGCATGAAGCTTCGTGTAGAAATGACGGAGCAGCCTGAACTGCGGGACAAGCTCTTAAACGACCTTGATAACATGTCGCGTCTGGTGCGGGAGGGCATTGCGTATGCCCGGTCATCAGAATCACTGGAAGAGACGTCGCTGAAGCTGGAATTGAACGCCTGGGTCAACAGCATCGCCAGCGATTATCAGGACATTGGTAAAAACGTGCAGTTTCAGGCAAACGAAGTCCGTTTGCCGATCGTCACGCGTCCGCAGGCGCTTCGTAGAGTGATGTCTAACCTGTTGGATAATGCCCTGAAGTTCGGTGACTGTGCTGTCATTGCCATTGATGATTCGTCTGCCGAAGAGGTGGTGATTCATATTGTGGACAACGGACCGGGAATACCCGAAGCCGAGCTGGAGGCGGTTCTGCAGCCGTTTTATCGGGTTGAAACCTCGCGTAATCGCGATACCGGCGGGACAGGACTCGGCCTGGCGATTGCCGCGCAGCTGACCGCACAGCTGGAAGGAAAACTCAGGCTGGCGAACCGCGCCGGTGGCGGACTGGACGTCTCCATTACGCTACCGCGCCGTTAATTGTACCGCTCTGTATCTCCCGGCGTGGGGATACAGAGCCAGACAAAACCAGCGTTTTTACACATATCCTGAACATATCCGCACGATGAAATAGCCTCACTGCAGTGTCGCAGGACGTGTAATGTGAGGTCATTATGTTTCTGGTAATCGCTTTTCTGGGCGGGCTGATAAGCCTGCTCAGCCCATGTACGCTCCCGGTTATTCCACTCCTGTTCGCCGGTTTCCAGGGGCAACGACGACATATTCTGGCCCTGCTCGCCGGGATGGTCGTGATGTTCACCCTGGTTGCGATGGTCATCACCGTCGCCAGCGAGTGGATAACAGCGGCAACCATTGTTGGGCGTTGGATCGCGCTCGTCATTCTGGCCATAGCCGCGCTGGCCTTAATTTTTCCGTCTTTCGCCCAGCGTATCGCGGGACCGGCCGTCAGCGCGGGAAATGTTCTCAACACCCGAAGCGGGCAAACGCGCGGAATGGCATCGGCTTTTCTGGCCGGGCTTGCGGTCGGGCTACTCTGGTCTCCCTGCGCGGGCCCCATCCTGGGCGCTATTTTCAGCATTAATATCGCGGGCCACTCGGCCATCGCCACGGGCGCACTGCTCGCTGCCTATGGCAGCGGATGCGCGCTGATGCTGGGCCTGCTCGTTATCGGCAGCCGCACGCTGATGACACCGTTAAGGGCAAAGTCTGCGCTGATGGCGAAGCTCCGTCAGGGGGCAGGAGTTGCAATGTTAGCGGCAGTCGTCCTGAACGCGACGGGGATGACCTCGCTGCTGAAAGGGGCTAACGGCGTCGCAGACCGTCTTGAGACCGCGCTCTTAAATCTGGCAAAACCCACAACCGCGCCGGTGAAGCTCCAGCCGGTGGCGATCGCTGAGCCCAGCAGCCAGCTGCCTTCGTTAAGCGGGGGAACAGGGTGGATTAACGGTGACCCTGTCACGTCTGAAGCATTACGAGGGAAGGTTGTTCTGATTGATTTCTGGACGTGGGATTGCGTTAACTGCCAGCACACGCTCCCGCATGTGCGAGACTGGGCCACGAAGTATCAGTCGCAGGGCCTGGTGGTGATTGGGGTTCACACCCCAGAATACCCCTGGGAAAAACCGCTTTCGTCGGTACAAAAGGCAGTAACGAAATGGCAGTTGCCGTATCGGGTTGTGACGGATAACAACTATCAAATCTGGAATGCGTTCGGCAACCAGTACTGGCCAGCGCATTACTACTTTGATGCCAAAGGGCAGCTGCGCTATACCGCCTTTGGCGAGGGTGATTATGCGCAGCAGGAAAAGGTTATCCAGCAGTTGCTCAAAGAAGCCCGCCTATAATCGGATCAGGGCTGGCGTTGAGCCACGATAAACAACCGAGGAAAAGCCAGTAGTATCTGCCCGTTTTCCTGGAGCGGATACTGCTCTTCCAGCAGTTCATGGTAGCGTTTCAGGAAACGTTTCTGCTCGCTCTCGTTCAGTTCCTGGAGCCAGGGGCGCAGGCCGGTGGCGCTTACCCAGTCAATAATGGCCTGATGAGAGCTCATTTTGTGATAATAGGTCGTTCGCCAGATATCCACGTCACAGCCAGCCTCCGACAGAATATCGTAATAAGCATGTATACCCGGCAGAGGTTCGCGGCCACGGTCCGGGTAGTCTTGCTCCAGCGCCACTTCACGCATCGCCACATGGGTGGGTTCCAGCCAGTTATCGGGCATCTGGATCGCCAGCACGCCATTTAACTTAAGCAGGGAGACAAGATGAGGCAGGAGATCGTAATGGTCCGGAACCCATTGCAGCGACGCGTTAGCATAAATCAGGCTCAGCGGCTGGCCAGGGTTGTACTGACGGATATCGGCCTCAACAAAGTGGCAGTCAGGTAAGGCAGCGCGTGCTTCCCCGAGCATGGCAGGGGAGTTATCGACGCCGGTGATGTGAGCAGAAGGCCAGCGATGCTTTAACAGCGCCGTGCTGTTACCTGGACCGCAGCCCAGATCGGCGATAGTAGCGGCTTCATCAAGAGGAATTCTGGCGAGCAACTCGGCTGCTGGACGCGTTCTTTCTGCGCCAAATTGCAGGTAAAGAGAAGGGTTCCAGTCGGCCATCATCAATTCTCCGTCTTACATGATTCAGCAAGAATAGCACAGGCAGATGCCTGTAAAGCGGTACCGACGATGGTTTTGGGCAGATGAAGTCAGCAGATTCTGTAAAATGAAGGGGAAGGTGGGAAAAATAAGCAATCGGAAATATTACCCCTTAAAAGATTAAGGGGCAATGTTTTTATTGTAATTACTTTATGATTATTGTTTTTTATTATTTTATCGGCAAAGTGCTTCTTATGCTCTGTACCCGAAACTTTAAATATTAGATAATCATCGATGGGTATATCCCTGGTGTTTCGTAGGTCTTTGACCTCCTGACCGCTTAGTTTTGCGAGAACTTCGTGGTCAGGTACTTTTTAAGTATAGGGAATATGCGGCACAATGAAAGCTGTCCTAAAAGACAGGTGATGATAGTTTCAGGTGTTATTATCAGGAACAAGAGCATGATTTCTGTCATTGAATTTTTTTTACACGACTACGATGATTTACCTCCAGCACTAGCGCACGAACTCTACCGACTCAGAAGAAAAACCTTTCGGGACCGACTCGACTGGAAAGTGGAATGCGTCGAAGGGATGGAAAAGGATCAATTTGATTCCCATAACACGACATACTTACTGGGTATGTATGATGGACAGCTGTTATGCGGCGCGCGATTTATTAACTCAACGCAGCCGACAATGATAAGCGAAATCTTTCATAATTATTTCGATAATCCCATTGTTTTTCCAGCCGATGTTCCCTGCTGTGAAGTGAGTCGTTTATTTTTAGATAAAGAAACACGAGACTCTGCAAGTTTGCAGGGCGTGCCCGCCAGTAAAGCATTGTTTCTTGCAATGAATATTTATTGCATAAAGAATAAATACCACGGAATGTACGCAGTAGCCAGTCGCGGTATGTATGCCATATTTCGCCATGCGAACTGGAAAGTTGAAGTTATTCAGCGCGGTGTTTCTGAAAAAGGGGAGGTTATTTACTATATTTATATGCCTGCCAGCACCCGCGTTATTGAAGATATTATTAGTAAAGACAAATCCAGCCACTGGCTTCGCGAAATGCTCGGGCATTTACGCTATCTATAACCAGTGTCTGAGGGTCAGTCGTCCAGTAACCGGAGTTCTGTTCCAAGCTTTATTGCATGTCTGGCATTATTCACACCGAGTTTTTTCATTATATTGCCCATATGGAATTTAACGGTGCGTTCAGCAATAGATAAAATAACAGAAATTTCTGCATAGGTTTTTCCGGCGCTGACCCATTTGAGGATTTGTCGCTCACGTGGCGACAAGAACACATTCTTTTTCTGCTGATGCTGACTATACAGATTGAGTGTCTTCTGATGTAACTGAACAAGGAAGCGTAGAAATTGCGGCCGATATTTTTCTATGTCAATACCAGAATGCTTAGGACTGATGACGGATAAGACAACAAGATTATTCAGATAGTCATGTAGAGGAAAAGTCTGCCCCTGGTATATATCATACTGAACGCTTTCGTCGAAAATGCGTGTCAGGTTATAACCATCCGACAGGACGACATCGCTTTCCCAGAAAAAGTCTTCAACACAGCGCAAAGCCCGAATAATGACAGGGTCAATGAACTGATATTTTCTTTCAAGGTAGATATTAAACCACTCAGGACTGTTATTGAGTATCCTCATCTGTGAAGGATCTTTCTTGTTCATAATAGCGTAGGCAAAGACGATCCCTTTGAAGTCCTCAAAAAACGCGTCCAGCTCACTCTGAATTAGCGTATTGATCGTTATGTCGTTGTAATATGTATCCTTCACGTGAGTTGCTGCCTCCTGTTCGAGTGGAGGAGCAAGTATAATATGCTTCGTTATCTGTAGCGAGTCGCATTTTAATCCAATCAACAGATAAGACAGGCTACCTCTGCAGGCAGCCTTGTGAACGTTTGGCATTTTTGAATGGTAAATGCAGATGACTCAGGGAAATGTTTATGATTTTATCGAATTTCGAAATCGTTCACTAAATATAGTAGGCTGCAAAATTTAGGAGGTTTCCCGCATTCCATCCGCGTAACGGACAAGCGCACCAACTCATGCGCCTTCAAATCAGGATTCAAACCAGTAGGTTAAAGAATACCTTTAAGGGCCACATGATAAAGCAGCATGATGGTTTTCCCGTCGACGATTTTTCCCGTCTCAATGCCGCGTAATGCCTCTTCAAGCGTCATTTCCAGCACGTCGATATCTTCTCCTTCCGCCTTGATCCCACCGCCAGCGCCGGTTCTGTCTCTCGGCTGGTACTCGGCAAGGTAAAAATAGAGCTTTTCCGTAACGGAGCCCGGGCTCATATAGGCTTCGAAAATTTTCTGCACGCGTGAAACGTGAAATCCGGTCTCTTCTTCCGCTTCTGCTTTGATGCGGCTCTCGGGATCCATGTTGTCCAGCAACCCTGCAGCGGCTTCAATGAGATTGTCCTCATGGCCGTTGATAAAGACGGGGAAGCGGAACTGGCGAGTCAGGATCACCGTCTTTTTATCACGGTTGTAGAGCAAAATCGTCGCGCCGTTGCCACGGTCATAGACTTCCCGCTGCTGCCGCTGCCATTCGCCATCACGTCGCTGCAGGTCGAAGGTATATTTTTTAAGGACGTACCAGTTATCTGACAGTGTTTCACTGTTAATGATGCGCACATCTGCACGTTTCGATTGCACGTTTGTTCCTCCTTACGTAGAGTAATTATCATAAACAGCATTATCGTGCATTTACAAGATAAAACATGCAATTTCAGGAATTCATGATGCTCACCAGTCAACGAAAACAATTGATCCTCGAAAAGCTCGGCGCCGAAGGTCAGGTCCAGTCAAAAGCGCTCAGCATTCTCTTTGACGTCTCTGAAGACACCATCCGGCGCGATCTGCGCGAGCTGGCGGCAGAAGGGCGCTTGCAGCGGGTTCACGGTGGCGCGCTGCCGTCATCTTCCGCAATTGCTCCGTTTGCTGAACGGCAATCCGTGAAAATGGATGCGAAAAAAAGAGTGGCCCGCAAAGGCGCGCAGCTGATTTCATCAGGCCAGGTGGTGATCGTCGATGGTGGTACGACAACGTCGGAGCTGATTACGTTTCTCCCTCCCGAGCTTCGTATCACTGTGGTGACGCACAGCCCGAGCATTGCCCTGGGGCTTGTCGATCATCCGTCCATTGAGGTGATTCTGATCGGCGGTCGCTTGTATAAACACTCTATCGTTGCGGTCGGCGCTGCGGCCATCGAAGGCATCGAAAATATTCATGCAGACCTGTTCTTTATGGGCGTGACCGGGATCCATCCTGAAGCTGGATTAACGACCGGTGATTTCGAAGAGGCGTGCATCAAACGTGCATTTTCCGGCAGAGCCGCGGAGACTGTTGTTCTGGCTTCTCCGGAAAAGATCAACACAGCGTCTTCGTTTGTGATTGGTGATGTGTCATCGGTGAATACCATCGTCGTGGAAGACAATACCGCTAAGGACTGGATCCGCGCAGTATCAGAAAAGGGGGTATCCGTCGTGTTAACCTCAGATCGTGATACTGTCTGACAGCCAGCCTGAGAGCATAGCCTGGCTGTCGGTTTTCCTTAAGCCTCAGGAATGTCCTCAAGCGCGGTATAAACCCTGAGGCCGTATTTTCTGGCGACCTCAATGTCCATATCGGCACCTTTAGATGCACCGGCGATACGATAAATTGCATCGCATTTAGCTATGAGCCGGTGAGCAACGGGGTAGAGCATCGCTTCGCTGATTTCATCACCAACGGTTTTCGAGCCCGCGGCCTTTGCCAACGGCAAAGCAAGCCATTCACCTATGATCGGAATGTGACCACGCTGGTAAACGGCTAATGCTGCGCTTTCGAGACGCGCCAGATTCTCATCAATGCGCGCCTGAACGCCGTCGGTTCCGCTGCGGTAGGGGCCGGCAATTAGAATCAACTGTTGTGTCATAAATACCTCTGTCAGTGTTATTGCATGAAGTTGCACGATTACAGCCCATACCTTACGGGATTAATGTGGCTTAATGAAGCACTTTCGTGCATAAGCGTGCAAATAGACGCATGACAGATATTTAATGACATCTGACGCTACAGACTTTGCGGCGCATGGCACACCGCCTCGATATTATGACCATCAGGCGAGATGACAAACGCGGCATAGTAATTTTCACCGTATGACCTCAACCCCGGCCCGCCGTTATCACGTCCGCCGGCGCGCAGTGCAGCATGGTAAAAATCATCAACCTGCTGACGCGTATTGGCCACAAACGCCAGATGCAGAGGCGCGGGTTTGTCATTTGTATGGAAAAGGCAAAGTGAAACATCGCCGGAACTCATTTCTACACCATACTCCGGCGTGCCTTCATCGATGAGTTCTACACCAAGCGGGCGAAGCGCCTCGAGGAAGAAGGTTTTACTTTTTTCATAATCGCTGACGCCGAATTTCACATGATCAAACATTATCGACTCCTGAAAAGAGATAGAGAAATGAAGAGTATAGGAGGTGAGTGGAGTCGAAGATGATCAAAGGCGTGTCAATGTGACTGATATCTCGCTACATAACAGACCGTTTACGTCCAACAAACGTCCAGCGCAGATAGTCGTAAAGCCAGTTAAACAGCATCGTGTATGGCAGGAAAAACAGTACAAGACCAATCTCAACAAAAAATGCCTCAGTCATTGTAAGATTCAGCATAATCATCGCGACAGGCATTAAGGTTATGATGAGTCCCGCTTCAAAACCTACCGCATGGATCGCACGAATGAGAAATGTTCTTTCAAACTGGTATTTTTTCTGCAGGGAATCAAAGAGCTTATTAAAAATAAAATTCCAGACCGTTGCGGTAAGTGCGGATATGACGGACAACGTGCCTGACTGAAGTACAGACACATTCATCAGCCAGGCAAGTGACAGGGCGATAATAACGTTGGCCGTCACCTCAAAAATGACAGCATGGAAGATTCTCTCTTTAACACTTTTATTTAATTCAATTTCCATTTGATTAGGGCTGCGTTTTTCAAAAGCTTAAGTATATCAGACATCTTTCAACTCTTTCTAAACAGCAGGTTATGTTAAATACAGCCCAAACCAACTAATGTGGAATGTACGGCCTCATTAAGAGGGGTCTGCGGTTCGTGACCTAAAAAGGCAATCAGTTTTGAATTATCCATCTCTATTGTCTGCTCCCAAAGATAGCGCATCTCCCGCATTTCATGCAGCGTAGCGTTAAAGGGACTCATCGCAGAGATAAGCCACCAGGGAAACGACTTCACCTTCGCCGTAATACCGGCACGCTCCGCGACGTGCTTTATGGCGGCGGTCATCGCTGTCCCATCAGGATCCCAATGCCCGCGCATATGGAAACTGGCAAACGGTTCGAGCTCATCCCGACGCGCCAACAGTGCTGCGAGCGTTTCGGCGACATCCGGCAGATAAGCCCACTGGTGGCCTGCGCCGGTTTTGCCGGGGTTTTTAATGACCCGCGGTGGATGCCCCGGTTTGACCAGTCCCTGTGAAAACCAGTTGTTGCCAGCATGGGGACCAAAAAAGTCTCCAGCCCGCAAAATCAGCACCTTTCCGCCACGCTGTGCATAGGCTGCGAGTTGCTGCTCCATTTGCACGCGTATGGCGCCTTTTCGGGTAACCGGATTCTGAGGGGAATCCTCGCGTAAGAGGGGAAAAGCATCCGGACCGTAGTTATAAATCGTGCCCGGCAGAACGATTAATGCGCCGTTTTTCTCCGCTGCGCTGATGGTGTTATGCAGCATGGGCAAAACGAGCTGTTCCCAGTTTCGATAACCCGGCGGGTTAACGGCATGGACAATCACGCTGCATTCTGACGCCGCCGCCTCAACCTGTTCAGCATTCAGTGCATCTCCGCTTATCCACGAAATGCTATTGTTGCGATCGGCATTTTGCGGAGTGCAGCGGCGCAATGCACGCACATCCCATTCGTCCCGGATCAATTTACGGGCTATTTCGCCACCGATCCCACCCGTTGCGCCCAGTATTAGTACCTTATTTATGCTTTTCATCGTCTGACCCTTATTGGATATCTGCTTGACATCTTAATGACCGCACGGGCTAAATGTAATTGCATAATATAAGCCAGCAGGTATGCATTTTTGTATGAAGCTAAATATCCCGTGGGAATGGTATCGCACATTTTTGGCCGTGATGAGGGAAGGGTCTCTGTCAGGGGCCGCACGCAGGCTTGCCATTACCCAGCCAACCGCCGGACGTCATATTGCAGCACTGGAATCGGCCCTCGGCCTTGTTTTATTTACACGTTCACAGACAGGATTGCAGGCCACGGACGCAGCCGTCGAGCTGAAGGGCCATGCACAAGCGATGGAAAATACGGCCATGATGATTGAGCGGTCGGCTGCCAGCTTCAGCTCCGGCGCAGCCGGATTACGAGGCGTGGTGCGCGTTGCCGCCAGTGAAATCATCGGCACTGAGGTTCTGCCTCCAGTGATTGCACAAATAAAGGAGGCATACCCGCAAATAACCGTTGAACTGGTTCTGTCTAATCGCGTTCAGGATTTACTGAACCGGGAAGCGGATATTGCTGTGCGAATGACCACACCGGTGCAGGAGCAACTGATTGCTCGTCGGATGGGCAGGATTGAAATAGGTCTGCATGCCGCGCCAGCCTATGTGTCACGACATGGAGCACCGGAAAGTATTGATGCGTTATTCACCCATACGCTTGTGGGTTTCGATAATATGACGCCCTTTATTTTACAAGCACTTAAACAGTACCCACAGCTAAACCGCGAGCTGTTTACCGTGCGAACCGACAGCGATATTGCACAATTAAACCTCATACGTGCCGGAGCAGGTATCGGTATGTGCCAGGTGCATCTGGCCGATTTTTCTCCGCCGTTACAGAGGATAATGCCTGATTTCTTTGCATTTCATCTCGACACCTGGCTGGTGATGCATGAAGATTTACGCCACAGCCAGGCCTGTAAAACGGTGTTTGATTTTCTTGCAGAGGGTTTACAGGCTTATATCAACAGGAAAAACGGTAAGTAAACCTGGGAAGAACAGTACCGTTAAGCCGGCATGCGCTGGACGCGCTGTGAGATAGCCGGCGAAGACGCTTTCAGAAGCCAGGCCAACGATGTCCGCAAAATGCCAGATTTTCCCTGATTCCATATAGGTGCGCATAATGTATATTATGTTAAATATGGTGGGTTTGTTCTTAGGTTCATGAGTTCCTCTCTTTCAGGAACTTACCGATGAATCAGTCAGTTGCCAAAGTTTAGTTGTGGACTTACGATGACTTCATAACGCAAAAATTACGGGGCATCCGCTAAGTTCATGGCATATTCCATCTTACATTTATCGAGGAACAACCAGAGAACTCATCTCATAGTTGATGATGTGACTACCCTACCGGTCATGTTCGCCACAATTTATGGAATGAATGAACTGAGCAAGAAACATCTGGGGACTCAAGAAAACATTCTGTGTTCGCTGCGCTTCTTTTACGTCTATTACTTTAAGAAGCACAAACGAACATTTGACTACGATTTCTATCGGTCTGTCTACAATATCTCCTGTTTTATCAGGGAGCTTGATGGCTTCTTTACTTACCTGCTCGGGAAGCAGCACCTGAGTGACAGACCGACATAATCTCTACCGGGTTTTTACATTCTGCACTCTCCAGAACCAACAAGTCCACCTATGGTAACCACGTCAGAAACGTTGGCCGATTCCTTAAGTATCTCAACTATCGATATATGAATCTGGCATACCAGGATATGTCACCTGTTGAAGCTCACCAGATTAACCAGGCGAACCACAGAGATCTCGCTGACAGAATTAAGGTCTTCAACAGAGTTGAAGTATCCAGGAACGAACCCGCACACCGATACAAAAGTATCACCAGTCAGCAAAGTGTCGAACTAACGAACATGTTAATCCCCTCCACTCCTGAATTTTCAGATATCGAGACCGGCGAATTATTCACGGCTGTGGTTAATCCCCAAAATCCATTCGATTCAGGATTTCAACAATACCGTAACTACCTTATCCACCGGTTAATGTTTAACTATGGCTTACGTTGTTGGTGAAGTTCAATTGTTGTTGAAGGATTGCGTGGGGTCAACCCTTCCAGACTCACGAGGTAACATTCGTTTCATCCTGATTGTACAAAATCTACCAGATGATGTAGTTGATCCAAGGAAACAACAACCTTCACTCAAGACTGAGCATTCACAGCGACAAATCGAACTGACCGAAGATGACTTCATTATGTTTACCATTTATATGGAGCAATATCGGTCCCCATTATTTGAAGAGAAAAAAATTGATGACCATGAATTTGTTTTTATTAAAGGCTCAGGTAGGTTAACTCCATTAACTTACGATGCAATTCGAACATTTTATAAGCAAAAGCATGCTTAAAGCATGCCATCGTGGCGTTGACCTTTAGTCGCAACTACATTGATGCTGCTCTTGCCGTGCAAGGCTGGAACATAACTTCAGCGAAGTAATGTTCTCTGAAACCCGCCTTCAAGCTCTAGAATTCAATGACGCGCAGTTGCTTAAAGATGTAAAAATAAATGAAAACTATGACTGGGAAAGTTGTGCCGGTTACAAAGTCGCAAGGGTCAGGAATAAAATAAATAGCCCGCTCAGTCTATGCCGTGCGGACTATTTTCCTCTTCTAATATAAAATCATGCTGTTAAACATGAACTAGTCAGCACTGAACCAGGCAGCACTGTCCGCTTTGTGTCAAAAAATAAGCTTCTGTCTGAGCCGGTATAAATACCGACTGACCGACGCAGAACGTCATCTCTTCACCGTATGTATCGCGCAACGTAGTGTAGCCTTCAAGCACTAGTAAAATTTGCGCGCTAAAGACTTCAATTCTGTGTTGCTGGCAGTTTTCTATTACAGAGAAACGGAAATCCTCTACGGGAACATGATAATGGCTTTCATTTCCAGCAATATCAGGAACAAGCTTTAAGTTATGTTCATGAGTCTCACTAAAAGCCGTACAGTTAACTAATTCAGATAAATTTATTTTTTTCGGTGTTAATCCTGCGCGCAAAACGTTATCAGAGCACGCCATCACTTCTACGGCGGTTCCGTAAACGTAGGCGTGCAGGGTACCGGCCCGCAAAAACATCGCTTCGCCAGGCTCAAGCGTTATGCAGTGTAAAAACAACGGTGCGAGGACGCCGATATCCCCCGGATAGTCCCGCTGCAAGCGGATGAGGAATTCCTGTAAATGGACAAAGGCCCCAGCCTGAAGGCTCTCATCCAACTGCCGCAGAACAGTGTGTTTCTCCTGTGGTGCAAGCTGCATCAGGCCGACAAAAAAGTTTTTAAGCCCCTCATTATTAAGGTTATGGCGAAAATCAATCAGCGCAGGCATGAGTTCAGGCGAGCTGAGACGCAGAAAATGATTCACAATCTCCTGATAGGGACGAAAACCGTTCATCGCCATAAAAGGCGTGATTGCATAGACCAACTCGGGTTTATGATTTGCGTCGTTATAATCTTCCCCAGCTCGATTTCCCTGCCTGGCGTAGCCCTCTACCGCCTGGCGTTTATCGGGATGGACCTGGAGCGAAAGCGCGCTTTCTGCAGACAGTATCTTCAGTAAGAACGGAAGTCCTGAAAATTTTTCCATCGTCCGTTCCCCTAAAACGGTGCCGGGGGATTTTGCGATCGCGTCCTGTAATGAAACCGTGTTCGCGCCAACTTCAATTTCAGAACACCCTGCCGGATGCGCCCCCATCCAGATTTCAGCCTGAGGCTGCTCATCCGGATTCGGCACGCCAAACAGCGTATTCAGAGCCGTCCGGCTGCCCCAGGCATAATTTTTTACGCCATTTCTCATGCGATAGAACGAGGCCATTATTTGTTGCCCTTTATAAATGCCCCGGGCGTAAATCCGTTAGAGGCAGCAAGTTGAGCGAACCAAATAGCGTTGCGCTTTATCTGTCGCTCTCCGGTTTCCAGATCCAGTCGCCAGAAACCGTAACGACGTTTAAAGCTATTTATCCAAGACCAGTTATCAATAAATGTCCACTGGTGTACGCCAAAGCAGTTCGCCCCCTCGCTGATGGCGCGATGGAGCTGTTGGAGGTGTTCTTCCATTAATTCGATGCGGAAAGTGTCATCAATAAACCCATCAGCCAGCACCGGACCTTCTGACTGGATATCCATGGCGATACCGATTTCAGCCAGATACCATTTCATATTGTCGTAATTATCGCGGATGTTGCAGGCAATATCGTAAATCGCTTCGGGGTAAATCTCGTTATTATCGCGATACGGATTGAAGCGCCCTTCGGGATCGCTGTAGTTCTCGAAGTAATACTCTGGCGTGAAGTAATCAAGCTCATAGGGGCATTCGCGCGCTTTAACCCGACGCGGAACATAGTAGTTAACCCCCAGGAAATCTACCCTCGAACGCGTTATCAGATCGACATCAGCTTTCTTTATTTCTGGCAAGCAATCATGGGCTGCGAGTACTTCACATAATTCCTTCGGGAATTCATGCTTCACCAGCGGATCAAGGAAACTGCGATTAAAGAACAGGTCGGCATACCACGCTGCTTTTTTATCCTCGTCGCTGTTGTTTCGGGTGTACGAGGGGGTCAGGTTAAGCACCACGCCAATTTCGCCAGGCAGGTCAAGTTCTCGGTATATGTGCACCGCTTTTGCATGCGCCAGCATAATGTTAAATGCAACCTGCGCCGCCAGCTTGCCATCTTTTTTACAAGGATAATGGAAATCATAAAGATAGCCGCCTTCAACAGGTACTATCGGCTCATTAAAGGTGATCCAGTATTTGACCTTATGACCAAATAGCTCAAATGCCGTGCGGGCAAACCGTGCGAAAAGATCCGTCACATGGGGTGATTCAAAACCGCCATACTGCTTTTGCAAAATCTCCGGCATATCGAAATGATAAAGATTAATCATTGGCTCAATGCCGCTGGCGATCATCTCATCTAAGTAGTTGTTGTAAAACCGGACGGCTTCTGCGTTTGGGGCGCCAGTTTCATAATCATCAATCAACCGTGACCACTGAATGGATGTACGAAACGAGTTAAATCCCGTTTGCTTCATCAGCGCAACGTCCTCTTTATATTTGCTGTAGGTTTCACATACTTTCTGCGGACCAATCTGCTGGAAAAAGCGGTTGGGCTGTTCTGCATACCAGCTATCCCAGATAGAACGGTGCGGCTTATGCGCTATGCCTTCCGTCTGAGGACCCGACGCCGCTGCGCCCCAAAAAAAATCTTCCGGAAATTGATACCGATTCATAATGCCTCCTGAATGATAAAAAGCTGCCCCAGAAGGGCAGCCAAATAACTACTCTGCAGTAACTTCAATTGATTGGATGAACATATATCCCCAGTCGCCGGCGAACTTTCCAAAACTGATGGTATTTGCCCCCTCTCTGAGCGAAACAGGAACGACTATGGTCTGGCCCTTCTCATCCGTTTGCGGAAACTCAATGCTGACTGGCGTCCCATCGTTCACGATGACCGAGTTTTTCTTGCTTCCCCATTTGCCGTTAAATTTCACATGTAGGGCGAATTTACCGTCCCAGGGAGCGTTAACCTGCCAGCTCACGCTGTCTCCGTCATGAGCGAAAGGACCGAGAAAACCGTCTTCTCCGATGGCTAAGGTCTCTTTTTCACTTTTAGTTGAGGTAAGTGTTCCCTTGCTAACATCAAGAGTCCCGCTGCCAAAGCGGCAATAATCTGCCGGTACAGGCCTCACAGCGGGCTTCACGCTGACATTTATCGTTTTGCTGCTTTCCAGCAACCCGTCATCAACAGTAAAGGTCAATGCATAGTCACCCGGCGCAGAGAACCAGACTCGGGTTTCCTCTTTGCTGCTGTCACAGAAGTGCACGTTATTCTTACCGTTATGACTCCACGCTACGCTGACTTTCGTGTCAGGCAGATTGTCATCCTGCCAGGCCGCATTGAGTTGAACGCCTTTATCGACAGTGGTGGAAAGCATGTCCTGCAGAGTGATAACCGGTGGAAGGTTTTTCTGCATATGCTTCAGGCGAATTACGTTTGAAGGTGCTGACTGACCACTTTCATTCTTAGCGATTACCCGATAGTAGTAAGTCTGGCCGAGCGTCAGGCTGCGATAGTCATCGCGGAAAAGACTCATTTTTGACGGGTTCCATTCATTTTTGCCGTCGGAGATGTCCTTTCCTACGCGTGTCCATGGCCCCTGTGGCTGTGCCGCTCTTTCTACGTCGTAATAACGCCCAACGGGTGACCCCATCCAGTTAATGGCAAAGGGGGAATCGCTCTCGCGCAACCTCGGTGCTTCCGGTACCGGCAGAGCTGGCGCCTTGCTCAGACCAGCCATTTGTGCCGCGGCGGTTCGTACCAGATTGACAACCTCCATCTCCTGGTTCGCTTTCCCCTCATCCGGGAAGCCAGGCAGATGGTAGCTATAGTGCCCGGTATACTCTTTGTGCCAGTAAAAACCGCCATCATGCCGATGACCGCGAAAACCCCAGATAAAGCCACCTGCAGCCTGAGCACCATTGACCTCGGAATGGACAATGGACTGCATGATAGCGTTCAGGTCTTTTTGATCGAGCAGACCGAATTCGCCGACCAGATACACTTTTTTGCCGCCTATCGCCGCAAGATCTTTACGCACCTGCTCGGGATGATTGTTATTGGCATTGGTGTAATAGTGATTGCTGATGATGTCGACGTTCGGATCGCTGAGCGCAAAATCATTCACCTTTTTATAAGTCCCATCGACGATAAGCTGATGGGGTGCCCATTTACGGATCCAGGCTGATGTCTGATGAAGAAAATCGGCGTTAGTGTCCTCCAGTTCATTACCCGTTTCCCACGCCATAATCGCCTTTTCATCGTAGTAGTGGCGTCCCGTAATGGTGTTAGTCCGGGTTATTACCTGACGAATCACGTCCAGATAAGCCTGGAAGGTTTTACTGTCCGTCCGATAAAAATCCTCAGGTTTTTCATGATAAAATGCGGCAAGCTGTTCTCTCCCACCCCACCACCACCAGTGATCGATAAACGGTAGAATCAGGCGAAGCCCCTGCTTATCCGCTTCAGCAATCATGTTGTCATAAACTTTCATTGCCGCTTCATTCAACCGCGGCATGCCGTCAGGCGTTTCCGGTGACAGGATATGCGTTTCACGTCCGCAGGCCGCGTCGTTTTCCTGCTGAACGGATAGCACATACACGCGCTGTGCTTTAGCACCCGTTTGTACCAGGGCTTTAATCCAGTTTTCTTGCTCTTCAGCAGTAGGCCATTTGAAATATTGCCCCCACCCGCGCGGATCCGCTTTGCAGGTCCCTCTTGCGTCATCCTCTATACGATGCAGCTCCGGAGCGTGGATCCCGGCAAAGCGAAAGAGCCGATCGCCGTCTTTTAACGCAGCACCATCACGAGTAATAAAATGTTCAAAATGGGATTGTTCCGCCGCCAGCGCACCCGCGCTTCCCAGCGCGGACAGTAAGGAGACGATCAGAAGTTTTCGAATCGGGAAAGCCATCTCTTATCTCCTCAGAACCAGACTTCAGCCTGTACACCAAAATTCAGCGTATCGGTATCCCCGCTGCGAGAGTATCCCCCCGGGCTAAGGGTACCGGTGCTCCAGTCGTAATTTCTGTCCATCGCATCCGAGACGCCTTTATCCCATTTTGCGTACGTGGCAAAGAAGCGCAGCTGTGGACGACTCCAGAATCCGGAATCAAAGGTGAGCGTCGGCGCAATGGTCACTTTGGTCAGGCCACCCTTCCCTTTGCCGTTTACCCCCATGTAGTTTTTATCATCCAGATATTCGTAACCCACTTCATATTGCATGGCGAAATTCTTCGTTATCTGATGATACGGCCGGATACCCGCGACCCACATGGAGCGTCCCCAGCCGTCATCATCGCTGGTCCACCAACGGTAGTTTTTGTCTTTCTGATAAAACGCAAAGGTCGAAACTTCTACTTCGCCCAGGCTGGCCATACCATCCAAAATCACGCGCCAGGACTGGGTGTCATCTAAGTTTGCCCAACCCCAGCCGTTTTTACCCAGCGAGTCAGCGGCAGCGAGCCCTTTGCCGTACTGGAAAACAATGCGGGAATAGCCACCTGTCAGCCCATAAAAACTGTCGACGTTATACAGCGCCGTCACGCCATAACCTTTTTCAGCAGAAGTGGGATGGTTTTCGTTGCGGTTCATATGGTGGCCAATAAGCTCAACATCCAGCCCGGTGCCGCCGATTTTTTTAAACCAGAGGTTAAGCGAGTAATCGTCAGGGTATCCCTGATCCCCCAGAGCCACGGGATAGGCTTTGGCTTCATCCGTTGTTGAAAACGCATAAACGCCGGCGTCAAAGCGCGCAAAGCCTAAATCCAGGTTATCAAACCCGCCCCCCGTTCCGTTGTACTGAATATACTCCCAGTCGAACTGGTGGCTGGAAAGATTGGAGCTGCTGTAACGTTTACCCGCCCAGAAAGTCATATCCGGCGCAAAATCGAGATTTGATAACTCAGCAAAACCTTCACGGAACTGGGTTTCTTTACCGTCATCGTCGGTACAGTTCCAGTCTGCGGTACATTTTGTTTGATGCGTCAGGTTGGCCTGAACACGGGCGACTGCGCCTGTGTCTGATTTCAGCGTGACCGTCGGGATAAGCTCAATCTTGGTATCTTCTTCGTTCCCCAGACGCCATTTCCCGTCGGGCATCAGTCCCACTGAATCCACCCGGTTTCCGTCACTGTTGGCGAGGATCCCTGAGCGCAAATAGCCGTGGAGTGCAAAATCATATTTCTCATCGGCGCTGGCATAGCCGCTGATGACAGTGAGGGTAATCAAGGACAGAGGTATTGATTTAATTAACGTTTGCATAGGTTCCCTTTGAATTTTTATTTTCACGGTTAAACGTGCAGGGGAAATGTAAGGATCAAAAATGGAAATGTACATCCATTAACGGAAAGCGCTTTCCGTCTTTGCCGGATTGAATCACAAATTTGAGATATTTGAGAATATTTTTGTGATTAAGGTCACGAATTAAGCTTCTGCCCACGAGAAATGGGCAGAAACAGAAAGAGGAGCGTTATTTTTCCAGCTGCATCAGCTGGCGTTCGTGAACCTTAAAGAATGGACGATAAAGCATCCATGCGTTGAAAAAGGCAAACAGGCACATACACATATTCTTCCAGCTACCGTTGGCCGACCATGCTGCACCCAGCGGTGAGGGCATTGACCATGGCAGCATTGCAACGGCCCTGTCGAGGATACCCATTTGCGTCAAATACCAGGCTATACAGGCATTTATCAACGGAACAAAAACAAAGGGCAGTAAAAAAACCGGGTTCATGATGACGGGGAAGCCAAACAATATTGGCTCATTAATGTTGAACAGAGAAGGCAAAAGACCAATCTTTCCCACACTCTTCAACTGCCTTGAGCGGCTTCGCATTGCCATAAACACCAGTGGCAACGTTGAGCCGATACCGCCAATCAACAGATAAAAATCCCAGAACCCCTGGAGATAAATATGGGGTAGCACAGCCTCCCCAGCAGCCAGGGCTCGCTGATTTTCAAACAGATAGGTGAGCCAGAACGGGTTCATGATACCCGTTATGATCAGGGCACCGTGTATACCAACAAACCATAAAAGATTACACAGAAACAAGGAGATAAGCACCGCCGTAAGAGTATCCGACGCCACGATAAGTGGACGTAATGCTTCCCCAATCAGTTGCGGCAAAATTTGTCCGGTCGTGTGCAGCATCACGGCATTCATCACGCTGATGGAGAGCATAATCACCAGCAGCGGCATCAGCAGCTGGAAGCCATTTCGTGTCATCACCGGCACCTCCTCCGGCAAACGAATACACCATCCTCTCTTATAAAAAAGCCTTATTATTTCAATCGAATATGCGCTTGAAATGAGGGCAGTAAAGAGCCCCATCCCTCCCAGAAACACATTCGTCGCACCATTATCCCGAAAGCCGATAAACAGCAGAAAGGCGAGACATCCGGTGAGCCCGCACAGCCGTTCCGGTAATTGATATTGCTTGGCAAGGCTGGCACTTGCACCGAATGCAACAATCAGCGCCACCAGGCCGAGCGTCAGTTCAAAGGTTGGTAACAGCATCGGACGCAGCAGCAGATAAAAAGATCCCAATCTCGAGGCGCTTGAAATGGCGAACGGTGGAAACAGCATTGGCACCATCAGACTTCCCACGATGACAAAAGGCATCGCAAGAGTAAAACCGTCCCGCATCGCTGTAATGTGTTGATTCTTAGTGATTATATTCGCTACTGGTGTGAGGCGTTGCTCTATCAAATCCACAGCAACATTCATCAAATGAATGTTCATAACTCGACCTTAGTAGTTCGTGAATAGCAGGGATGATCGCGCACATTCATACAAAGTGAAAGGTGCTCTCAAGTGATCGTGGTCACAATTACCTTATCCATAAACGGAAAGCGCTTTCCGTTTTGTTCCGTGGTGACTATATTCCAGCCATAAATTCAAAGGAGACGTTATGAAAAAAATCATGTTGTGTTGTTCTGCCGGAATGTCTACCAGCCTGCTGGTGAAAAAAATGGTCGATGAAGCGCACAAGCGTGGCCTGGAAGCAGAAATCAAAGCGTATGGCGTTGCCGAATTTGCCGAGCAGGTTGGTCACTACCAGGTGGTATTGCTTGGACCACAGGTGAAGTACATGCAAAGCGATCTTCAGAAACAAGCCGATAAATACGGGATCCGCGTTGAGCCAATCAACATGATGGATTACGGCATGCAAAAAGGGGGTGCCGTTCTCGATTTCGCCCTCTCCCTGATAGATAACAAATAACGAAGGGAAAACCTATGAGCTCTCTGTACGCAAAACTAATTCAGATTATCGAAAAGAAAATTACTCCGATGGCGGGCGCCGTCGGCCAGCAAAAATATGTCACCTCCATTCGCGACGGCTTCATTACCGCTCTGCCGTTCATGATCGTGGGTTCTTTTATGCTGGTGTTTATCTTCCCCCCCTTCTCGCCCGACACGTCCTGGGGCTTCGCCCGGGCATGGCTGCAATTCTCGCTTGAGCATCGTGAAGCCCTCATGCTGCCCTTTAACTTCAGCATGGGAATTATGACAATCTTTATTTCCGTCGGGATTGCCGCAAGTCTGGCCAAACACCACGATCTCGACGCACTTACCGCCGGGATGCTTTCATTAATGGCCTTTTTGCTTGTCGCTGCGCCATTGAAGGACGGGCAGATTTCAACGGCCTACTTCTCCGGTCAGGGGATCTTTACAGCCATTCTGGTGGCTATTTACTCCACGGAACTTTACGCCTTCCTGAAGCGACATAATATTACCATCCGCCTGCCGCCGGAGGTCCCAACCGGCGTAGCGCGCTCGTTTGAGATCCTCATCCCGGTACTGGCAATCGTCATCACGCTGCATCCGCTGAACCTGTTTATTGAAGCGCAACTGGGGATGATCATTCCCGAAGCGATTATGTCGCTGGTGAAACCGCTGGTTGCCGCGTCAGATACGCTCCCCGCAGTGCTCCTCTCGGTGCTTGTGTGCCAGGTGCTCTGGTTTGCAGGTATCCATGGTGCGCTGATCGTCACCGGTATTATGAACCCTTTCTGGATGGCAAACCTGTCCGTAAACCAGGCGGCAATCGCCGCGGGTGAAGCTATCCCGCATATTTACGTTCAGGGTTTCTGGGACCATTACCTGCTAATTGGTGGTGTTGGCTCGACGCTGCCGCTGGCCTTCCTTTTGCTGCGCAGCAAAGCCATCCATTTGCGGACTATTGGGCGAATGGGCGTGGTACCAGGGGTGTTTAACATTAACGAACCCATTCTGTTTGGTGCGCCCATCATTATGAATCCTCTGTTTTTCCTGCCGTTTGTGCTGGTCCCGATGGTCAATGCCACCTTTGCATGGTTTGCACTGGATCTCGATTTAGTCAGCCGTGTGGTATCGATGACGCCATGGACAACACCTGCACCCATTGGCGCATCATGGGCAGCCAACTGGAGCTTCAGCCCTGTGATCCTGTGCCTGATATGCATGGTGACATCTGCCGTCATGTACTTCCCCTTCCTGAAGGCCTACGAAAAACAGCTTCTGGAACAAGAGCATGAAAACGCGGTTGAACATGCAGAAGATGCGGCTCAATCCGCCTGAAAGTAGAACATAGAGGAAAAAAAACATGGAATTAGAAGAACAAGTTATGGGCATCATCATTAACGCGGGTCAGTCGCGCAGCCTTTGTTATGAAGCCCTCGGCTGCGCAAAGCAAGGTGATTTTGAAGCCGCAGATCAACTAATGAAAGAGGCGACTCATTTTGCCCGCGAAGCGCACCTTGTTCAAACCCAGCTCATTGAAGCTGATGAAGGCGAAGGGAAAACCAAAATGACGCTGGTGATGGTGCATGCGCAGGACCACCTGATGACCTCCATTCTGGCCAAGGAGCTGGTAACCGAACTTATTCACATTTACCGTACACGCCCGCACCAGGCATAACGACAGCAGAGAGGCCGCGGCCTCTCTTATGACAGAGGATTGTATGCATTATCTTGGACTGGATATCGGTGGCACAAAAATGGAAGCTGTATTGCTTTCAGCTCAAGGCGATTATCTCTGGCGTAAGCGCCAGCCGACTCAGAAAGAAAGTTACGCTGAATTTATGCTGCATCTGGTGAGCCTTATTGATGATGCCCGCGCGGCTAGCCCGGAACCCTTCACCGTAGGGGTCGGTCTGCCTGGCGCAATTGACCCGCAAACGGGGCTCATCAAAAATTGCAATTGCCTGGTTCTTAATGGCCACGATCTCAAAGCCGATCTTGCCTCACGTATCCAGCAGCCAGTGTGGATTGCCAATGACGCTGATTGTTTTACTCTCTCTGAAGCGGTAGATGGCGCTGGTGCAAAGGCTGACACCGTATTTGGTGTGATTATCGGTACGGGGTGTGGCGGCGGGATCGCCGTGCGCCGGCATTTGTTACAAGGTCCAAACGCCATTGCCGGCGAATGGGGGCACAACCCGCTTCCGGGGTACGCACCAGCTATTGACGGCCCCGCTCAGCCCTGCTACTGCGGCAAGCACAACTGTATTGAATCCTTTATTTCCGGTACCGGTTTTGCCCGTCGTTTCCCGGGAAACCTGACCTCTCAGGAAATTATCTGCTCTGCAGAACAGGGAGAACCGAAGGCACGCGAACACTGGCGGCATTTTATTGATGCATTTGCCCGTAGCCTGGCGTCAGTCATCAATATTCTGGATCCCCAGGTCATTGTGTTAGGAGGAGGATTGTCGAATGTCAGCAGAATCTATGATGACCTGCCTGTCGCGATTCTTCCTTATCTCTTTTCTGAAACCTGCCATACGCGCATTGTTCCGGCGCGCTTTGGCGACGCCAGTGGCGTACGTGGCGCAGCCTGGCTTCCCCGGCTGAGCGCGAACGAAGCATGAGTGTCATGACCGGCGACGGGACGATTCTTCGGGAGGGTTATGTTAAGATGATAAAAACTCACCACGCAGAAAACGCCATGCCTACGATTGATGATGTATCTCGATTAGCAAATGTTTCCAGAGCAACTGTTTCCCGCGTGCTGACGGGAACCCGAGGTGTTCGCGAAGAGAGCCGTGAGGCGGTATTACGGGCCGTTGAAGAACTCAACTACCGCCCCAGCTTTGCCGCGCAAAACCTGGCGAGTCAGTCATCAAGCCATATCGGTGTGGTGCTTTCCTCACGTGATGAAAGCAGTGGCGCGCGAATTCTTCCCGCGCTTGCGCGCGCAATGAAAGTGCTGAACAAAACGCTGATCGTCGAGTATGTGGATAATGACGTCGAACATGCAGCTTCGGTAGATGATTTACAACGGCAATGCGCCGCCGTTGTGGTGTTCGGACCAGTTGTACCGGGCAGTGGCGATAATGTGATTTCTTTCGACCGACCCGTGGTGGATGCGAAAAGTCAGGGCTACGATTTCGCATTTGCTACGGAGAGCGCCTGCCGCTACATGATAGGTAAAGGCCATCGCAACATCGCGCTGGTTATCGATAACGAGACGGATGACGCAAGCAAGCGAATTGTTGAAGGTTATCGCAACGTGTTGCAGAACTACTCATTTCCGTTTAATCGCCAGTTGGTATTAACAGCCAATGAGAATGTCGAACGCGCGCTGTTGACGCTTATTAATAGTCTGAGCAAGTTCTCTTCCATCGTAGTTAAGCGTGATGCTTATGCTGCAGAGGCCATGCGCCTGTTCCGAGAATTTAATATTGCCGTGCCTCAGGAGGTATCCCTCCTCAGTCTTGAGGATTCACCGTTGGCCACGCAGTTATACCCGCAACTGACCTGCATTTCCTGGCCAATGGAACCCCTCCTGCACCAGTGCGTACAGCGCATTAAAAGCATCGTTGAGGGTCGTCCGCTTCGCGAAACGGAACTGCCACCGATAATTGGTAAGCTTACGCCTCGCCAGTCGGTGCTGGAAATGAGTTAAATATTTTTCAGGAGTGAAGATATGAATGCAGTCCAGCTTTTGTGTTCTCTGGCATTGATTTTGGTCGCATCTTTTCGCATTTTTGCGCAGGAACCAGAGCTCCCGCTCAAGGAACAGGTCAATACAGATGAAGGTACAATCTGTGTTTATGAACGCGGGGAACACCGTGAAAAAATTGTTATTCCTGTTGGTCAGCCGTGCCTGAAAACCTCACCCAATAATAATTAATGATGTCAGTGTGTGGGCGCTGTCCTTGTATGTAAAATCTACTGACGATTACGCCCATCTGTGAAAAAAACTCATAACACCATTCGATGGCGCATGCTGGTTCCCTTCATGTCAGTGCAATACCCTGTCACATACAGAATTGCTGGCAATAAAAGAAGGAACACAGAATGAAGTATGTGAATCTGGGTCGTAGCGGTTTGCAAGTCTCCCGTCTTTGTCTCGGTTGTATGAGCTATGGCGAACCTGAACGTTTGCCTCAACCCTGGTCCCTAGATGAAAAGGCGTCACGCCCGCTCATTCGTCAGGCGCTTGAAGCGGGCATTAATTTTTTTGATACCGCGAATATCTACTCGGGCGGAAGTTCTGAAGAGATCACTGGAAAAGCGCTGAGAGAAATGGCCAGACGCGATGAGATTGTTGTGGCGACAAAGACCTTCTTTCCGTGGCGCAACTCACCCAATACCGGGTTTCTTTCCCGCAAAGCCATTTTTCAGTCTATTGACGATAGCCTGATGCGCTTAGGCATGGATTACGTGGATCTCTTTCAGATTCACCGCTTTGACCACTCCACGCCTGTTGAAGAGACCATGGAGGCTCTGCATGACCTCGTTAAATCAGGAAAAGTACGTTACATCGGCGCATCATCTATGGAAGCCTGGCGCTTTGCAAAAATGCAGCATACGGCAGAGCGTAACGGCTGGACCCGATTTATTACGATGCAACCGCAATACAACCTGCTTTACCGGGAAGAAGAGCGCGAGATGCTGCCCCTGTGTGAAGACCAGGGCGTGGGTGTGATCCCCTGGAGTCCGATGGCACGCGGCAGGCTCACGCGCGACTGGAGTGTCACGTCCCGACGAACGCAAAACGATGCCTTTGCGTTAAAAATGTATGAGAACGCAGCCCTTCTGGATAAGCCCGTTATTGATGTTGTTGCCAGCATTGCTGAAAAGCACCATGTGCCAAGAGCCCATGTTGCAATTGCCTGGTTGCTATCAAAAACGGTCATCACAGCCCCGATCATCGGCGCGACGAAACCAGAACATCTTTCCACGGCTATCAGCGCACTGGACTTTTCACTTAGCGATGCCGAAATCATGGAACTCGAGGCACACTATCTGCCGCATCCCGTCGACGGGATCATTCCCCCACTTCCGGATACGCCACCTTCACTCACGCCGCCTTCAGCAATACAGGACTGTTAATGCCCTACCCTGGCCCGGCGTTGCCGGGTCCCCCAGGCCACTCATGCCCGGTCATTGATGTGAAAAGGGAAGCGGTGCCGGCGCGAATGCGCCCGATCGAAAAATCATCGCTCCACCAGGTTCGGCCCCGCTGTTGGTGACAATGAACAACTCGTGATGTCCGGGTCGGATAGCCAGGCTTGTCGATTTAAGGTTACGACCTTTGGCGCGGTCAGGCAGCACAATTTGCCCAATCGGCAGTCCGTTGCGGTTGAAGACCATGACGCGCCCCTGGCCTGAGATGGCCACATATACATTGCCTTCGCTGTCGACACGGGCCCCATCTGGAGCCGGCCCGGTGAACTGATAGGTAACAACCGAACCAAAGGGGGCAATCGTGGTGGCGTCTGACAATCTTACGCGATGAAGCCTGTTTTTAGCGTGTTCTGTGGCCCATATCTGAGAGCCGGCGGAGTCAATCGCTATGCCGTTCCCGACCGCGAGTCCAGGCAGGATGGTATGAATTGACCCGACGTTGGGACTAACGTAGAACACCCCACCCTGTGGATCGGCTGAATTTCCCCGGCTGTCAGTAAAATAAAATCCGCCCTGATTATCAAAGACCAGGTCGTTGACAAGAAATCCAGCATCAGGAGCAACAACCATCTGCTCACCGGTGCCGTCGGGTTCGATAGCCCGGACTGAACCTCGCTGCATATCGCCCACCGACGCGATAAAGATCCGTCCATCTTTGTGTACAGCCAGGCCGGAAGCACCGAGTGTATTATCCTTAAGGACAATGGAAAGCTGCCGCTCCGGGGTGAGCTTAAACACGCGCCCCGTCGCCGCATCAACAAACAGCAGGTTATTGTTCCGATCGAACACCGCCCCTTCGAGCACGAGAGACGCCTCTGAAACGCTGAAGTACGGCTGGGCCTCCACGGTCTGAAGAGAACGCTCGCAGGGCGGTATGGGGACGGCACTGCGCGTAAGCGCGTTATGATTTAGTCCATTCATGTGGTTTATCCCCGGCAATAGCACTGAGGGAGACTTTACCTGCAGTCTCCCTGTAACAGCAGGTATTAATTTTTATCAAACTGACTTTCGGTAAACGGATCGGCGCGACCGCCCTGCAATGGGATTTTGGCAAGCGCCGCATCGATTTCGCGTAGCTCTCTGTCCGTCAACCGGACTTGCGGTGCACCGCTATTTTCTATCAGGTGCGGATATTGCGTCGTACCCGGGATGGGGACTATCCATGGCCGCTGAGCCATCACCCAGGCCAGCGCGAACTGAACCGGAGTGGTGTTTTTGCGGCGGGCCCACGATTGCGCAAATTCAAGCAGTACCATGTTTTTGGCCAGGGCATCGGGCTGGAAGCGTGGCAGGTTATGCCGCCGATCTGTGCTGTCGAACCGCTGGCTTGGATTGACTGCCCCGGCAAGGAAACTCCGGGCGGTCGGGCAGTATGGTACAAAGCCGATACCCAGCTCTTCGAGCGTTGGAAATATCCGCGTCTCCGGTTCACGCCACCACATGGCATACTCACTCTGTACTGCAGTCACAGGGAGTACCGCATGTGCGCGGCGGATTGTCCTGGCACTCGCTTCCGACAATCCCCAGTGTTTCACTTTACCCTCCTGGATCAACGCCTTCACGGTTTCCGCCACATCCTCAATCGGCACATTCGGATCGGGGCGATGCTGATAAAGCAGATCGATGTGGTCCGTTTTCAGACGCTTCAGCGAGCCCTCTACGGCGCGGCGGATATGGTCAGGATGGCTGTTAAGGGAGGTTGGCTTCCCCTCCTCCACGCCGAAACCGAACTTAGTGGCAATCACCACACGATCGCGAACAGGGGCCAGTGCTTCCCCGACAAATTCTTCACTGAGATGGGGGCCATACACCTCGGCAGTATCAAAGAACGTGATGCCTTGTTCGAAGGCGGCCCGGATGAGCGAAACCATGGCTTTACGATCGCGCGGACCACCGCCGTAATACCCCACCATAGGCAGACACCCGAGTCCCATGCTTGAAACCTCCAGCGAGCCGAGTTTACGTGTGGTTAAGGTCTCCTTCTGGACGGGAACAGCATCCGAAGAGGCGCTCGACGTGTCCTGACCAGCCGGGTTCGCCATCACTGCTCCGCTCCTGCCAAGGGTAGTAGCGGCCAACGCCAGACCGGCGCCGGCGATCAGAAAATTGCGACGTTCCCGGGAAGCGGGTACGGAAGCAGAATGCTGGTCATGCATCATCTTGCTCATAAACTGGAACTCCCTATAGCGTAGAAAGGATTCATTAATTTGGTCATTACCAGGCATAAGCCTGGGGCGCTTCTCCCCCGGGTCCGGGCCAGATTTCGTCGAGACAGCTCATGGTGTCGTCTGATAGCGTGATTGTCGTTGCGTGAAGCGCCTCCCGGAGTTGTTCCGCCGTACGAGGCCCGATAAGTGGAGCAGTAACGACAGGATTCTGCAGGAGCCACGCAAGCGCCACATCGGAAGGGGTTTCGCCGAGGTCCTCACATAATCCTTCGTAGGCTTCCAGCTGCGGACGATACTGTTCGATTAAACGGGCAAACGCGGGCCTCGCACGGCGCCCGCTTGCCATCTTTTTCAGTACGCCGCCAAGCAACCCTCCGGCAAGCGGGCTCCAGGGAATCAGTCCCAGGCCAAAATGACGGCATGCGGGAATGACCTCCAGCTCAACAGTTCGGGCAGTCAGATTGTAGAGACTTTGCTCAGCAACCAGGCCCAGGGAATGACGGGCCGTGGCCACTGACTGCGCAGTCGCAATGTCCCAGCCTGCGAAATTGCTGCTACCGATATAAAGCACTTTTCCCTGCTGAACAAGGAGCTCCATGGCCTGCCAGACCTCTTCCCATGGTGTATAACGATCGATGTGATGCATCTGATAGACGTCAATATGGTCGGTCTTAAGCCGTCGCAAACTATCCTCGCAGGCCTTGCGAATATGGTAAGCAGAAAGACGGCGATCGTTCGGACCCGGTCCCATAGGCTGATAGGCTTTCGTCGCCAGAACGATACGGTTACGGCGGCCACCCTGCTGGAGCCAGCGACCAATAATCTCTTCAGACAGCCCCGACCCTTGCTGGATATCGGGTGATTGCTCGGTGCCATACACGTCTGCTGTATCAATGAAATTGATACCCGCCTCAAGCGCTTCATCCAGAATGCGGGCGCTGGTTTTCTCGTCGGTGACGTCACCAAAATTCATGGTTCCGAGACAAAGGCGGCTGACTTTCAGGCCGGTGCGGCCAAGATGCGTATAGTTCATACACGGCTCCGTTAGGTGAATGTTCCGCCCTGACCGACGGCCAGAGCGCATAATTTTCAAGAATAACGAAGCACAACGTGTTCAGTGAGAGGCGATGAGTGGATGGACTTGTGAAATAAATTCAGCAACGGATTAGCGCTAATCGGTCTATGGTGTATATCATTTCCGTATCAACGCATTCGGGCCTTAACGCACAAGGAAAACGATTCTGTATGCAAATAAGCAGAGCTGATGTCGCCGATCTCATTTATTTCATGGCTATTGCACGTCATCGCAGTTTCAGCCGTGCGGCGATTGAATTAGGTGTCAGTGCATCAGCGCTTAGTCATGCCCTGAAGGGACTGGAAACCCGGCTCGGGGTTCGCCTCCTTAATCGCACGACCAAGAGCGTTACCCCTACGGCTGCAGGTGAAGAACTGGTTCAGTCTGTCCTTCAGCCTTTCGACAAGATAGGAGGCGCGCTTGAATCGCTTAACCGGTATCGTAATACCCCTACCGGACGTATCCGCATCAATGCTGCCGTTGAAGCGGCCAATCTTTTGCTTGCGCCGGTCATGCCCGCGTTTATGGATCGCTACCCCGATATTGAAATCGATATTGTGGCCAGCAACCGTATGGTTGACGTCACTGATGCGGGCTTCGATGCAGGTATCCGCTATGGTGGCACCGTTCCGGAAGACATGGTTGCCCGACGTTTATCTGCCGATATTCGCTGGGTTATCGCGGCATCCCCCGGTTACCTGGAACGCTACGGAACGCCTGAACATCCGGATGATTTATTGCACCATCGCTGTATAAGCAATCGTCTCGGCGACGATCGGATTTATCGCTGGGAACTTGAGCGAGACGGCGAAACGTACCAAATCACTGTGCCAGGCTCTGTGACGGTCAATCAGGCTGAAACGGGCCTTGTGGCCGTCTTAGGTGGAGCCGGCCTGATGTATTTTCCGGAGCCTCTTGTTGCCCCCTATGTGAAAGATGGACGGCTCCGCCTGGTGCTTACGGAATGGTCCCCGCTGGAGGAAGGTTTTCATATCTATTATTCAAGCCGCCGGCAATTGCCGACCGGGCTTCGCCTTCTGATTGAGTTCATACAGGAGGCCAGGCCGCTGGGGTTGTGAAATAGCGCCTCCATACTGAACGAGGCGTTATCGTCTTTATCGTCCCGTAGCGGATATCAGAAAATCAATCAGGGCCTTCACTCTTTTCGTTTTGCCCGCGTTTTTGGGGTAATAGAGATACACTGGCGGGTAGGTTTTCCAGTGGCTCTCCATCACGGGTATAAAGCGCTCCCTGTCCGGCTGTAACTGCAAGATGGGTTCAAACAAACGTCCGATTCCCAGGCCGTTACGGATCCCGTCTGCCATAACGTCAATATCGTTGCTGATTAACTGCCCCGGCATCTCAACCGTCAACTGCTCTCCGCGATCGTTCAGAATCAACGGAAGGATGCGGTTGTTAGTAATAAAACGGTAGCCAATGAGCTTGTGTTGACTGAGGTCAGCCGGCACCTCGGGCATTCCATGCTCGCTGATATAAGCTGAGGATGCATATAACCCTTCACGAAAGGGTTTCATTAACGGCCGCGCCACCACCCCACCTTCGAGGATATCGCCAAAACGGATCCCAAGATCAAAACGCTCTTCGATAACATTCACGGTACCGTCGTAAACCGAAATTTCAAGCTGTATACCCGGATATTGCTGACAGAATTTCGCCATTGCAGGCTTAAGAATTAACAGATAGGCAAAACGCGAGAGCGTGATTCGCACGATACCAGAGGGCTCCTGATTCTGGTCGCGAATGCTTTCAAGCGAATGTTCCAGCGACTCCACCGCCGCAGCGGTCTGTTCCAGCAACAGCTGCCCGGTTTCCGTCAGCTCAATACGGCGGGTCGTACGCACAAAAAGCGGATGGCCAATATGATCTTCCAGCAGCTTAAGCGCATTGCTGACGGAGGGAGGCGTAATTTCCAGTTTTCTTGCGGCTGCCGAAATATTGCCCTCACGTGCAATGCTCTGAAAGATGCGTATCTGGTTATACAGGGCGTTATTCATAATGTGTTCCTAAAGCAATCTCCGCCTGATTATTAAGTACAGTCTAAAGATGCTTAAGTCAATGCTCCTCTAATCTTCGTGAAATTCGCCTCTTATACTTTTATCTCTTTCTACAACGACCTGAGTTCAGGAGACTATGATGCGAATTTTATGTCTGGATATCCCCGCACCTGGAGCATCGCTGGAAAAATATGCTCCACACCTTAACGCTGAAGCGCTACACGCCTGGGGATTGTATAAATCCGGCTTCATCCGCGACATCTACTTCCGTCAGGACAGACCTGGCGTCGCTATTTTTCTTGAATGTGACTCTGTCGATGAAGCGATGAACGTAATGGCCGAATTCCCGCTGGCAAAAGCTGGCTTATTAAGCTTTGAGTGCATTCCGCTTGGCTCCTTTATTAACTGGGAAAATCTCTTTGCCGCTGAATTTAAAAATAAATAGTGAGGCCCGATATGAAACCTGCAGATAAACCCGTGCTGTGTGTCGTTTCCAGTCATCCGATTAAAGGCGCATCCGGTGTACCAACCGGTTTTTTCCTGGCCGAGCTGACGCATCCGCTGAAAGTACTGGAAGATGCCGGACTAAAAACGATGATAGCCAGCATTCGCGGGGGACAGCCGCCGGTGGATGGATTTGACCTCAGTGATCCTGTCAACGCCTGGTACTGGAACGAAACCGATTTTCAGCAGCGCCTGGCAACAACACCAGCGTTATCCGAGCTGAACGGTACCGATTACAGCGCCGTTTTCTTTGCGGGCGGCCATGGAACCATGTGGGATTTCCGCGACAGCCAGGATGCCCAGCGTATTATCCGCGAAGTATATGAAAGTGATGGGATTGTCTCAGCCGTCTGCCACGGACCTGCGGCACTGGTTGACGCAAAGCTCAGCAGCGGCGAATACCTGGTGAAAGGCAAAAACGTGGCGGCCTTTACCAACAAGGAAGAGGAAGAAGTTCACACCACAGATGTGGTTCCCTACCTGCTTGAGACTGCACTTCGCGAGCATGGCGCGCTTCATCATGAAGCCCCGAACTGGTCTGAAAATGTGGTTACTGACGGTCGCCTTATCACGGGGCAGAATCCCGCTTCAGCACACGGTGTCGGTGTGGCGCTGTTAAATGCCCTCCGCCAGTCAGCTTAATCCATTCATCTCTTTTTCACCGTTACTCACCCTCTTTGGCCGGTTTACGTCAGCAATGTTCCGGCCTTTTTACAGGAGCTGAATATGAAAACACTACCTTCCGTCGCGCTGGGCACATGGTCCTGGGGCACAGGTTTCGCCGGTGGCGACACCGTCTTCGGCAATCATCTTTCTGATACTCAGATGGCAGACGTGTTCACCACGGCCATGAGTAAGGGCCTCAATCTCTGGGATACCGCAGCAGTATATGGCATGGGGAGTTCCGAGGCCGCACTGGGAGCATTAGTCCGTCAGTTCCCCCGCGAGGATATGATTTTATCCACCAAATTCACACCGCAGATTGCGAACGAACAGTCAGCGCAGCCTGTCAGCGATATGCTTGAGGCCAGCCTTGGACGTCTGGGTGTGGACGCGATTGATATCTACTGGATCCATAATCCCCTCGACGTTGAGAAATGGACGCCAGGACTGATCCCACTTTTACAAAGCGGTAAGGTCAAACGCGTAGGTGTTTCCAACCACAATCTGGCACAAATCAGACGCGCCAACGAAATCCTTAACGCTTCCGGTTATTCTCTCAGTGCAGTACAAAATCACTACAGCCTGCTCTATCGCGCTTCTGAAGAGGCCGGGATCCTTGATTATTGCCGAAAAAATAACATCACGTTCTTTGCTTACATGGTCCTGGAGCAAGGCGCGCTCAGTGGTCGTTATGATTCAAATCATCCCATGCCTGCCGGGAGTGGCCGGGCCGAAAGTTATAACGCTGTACTGCCGCAGATTGAAAGATTAACCGCCGCCATGAAAAAAATGGGAGCCGAAAGGAATGCCAGCGTTGCACAGATAGCCATCGCATGGGCTATTGCAAAAGGTACCCTTCCCCTCGTTGGTGCGACTAAAGCCCATCACGTGCTGGACGCCGCCTGCGCCTCAGACATCCAGTTACGCGATGAGGAAATCATCCTGCTGGAACAACTCGCCGCAGAGACCAGAGTGGATACACGAGGCGCCTGGGAAAAACCGATGGTGTAAAGCCCATCCGGAACAGACTGTCATGAATCACATTCACGTATGGACAGTTCCGGGCGATCCTAATCTGTATCACTTTTACTGCTTTGTATGAAGGGTGAGAATATGAAAATCATTTGCCTTGAAGAACATTATCTCGACAGCGAGTTAGGGCGAGCGTGTATGCCTGTTGCGCTTGAGCAGGCGCCTTTCCTTGGCGACTGGGGGAAAACCGTCGCTGATGGTCATAATCCTGACCGAAGCCGGCCGCAGATAGAAAAGAATGCGCTGATAAACGCGAAAGGCGCTGATTTGGGAAGCCGCCGCCTCAGGGATATGGATGAGGCTGGAATTACCCTTCAGATCCTTTCTGTGGGCGGATTCCCCCAGCTGGCACCTAAGGATGAAGCGGTAACATTAAATACGGCGGCAAACGACCGCCTTGCCGGGGCGGTAAGAAATCATCCGGATCGCTTCGCGGCATTTGCCACTCTTCCCTGGGCACAGCCGGAAGAGGCTGAAAAAGAGCTTGTCCGCGCAGTTGAAGAACTGGGGTTTAAGGGGGCACTTCTGAATGGCCGACCCTCTTCATGCTTTCTCGATAATCCTGACTATGACTCCCTGCTTTCCCGCTTTAATAAACTGAATGTGCCACTCTATCTTCATCCCGGATTACCGTTTAAAAGCGTGCAACAGGCCTACTTCACGGGCTTCAGCGCAGAGGTCAACGCCCGGCTCTCTATGTTTGGCTGGGGCTGGCATCACGAAGCCGGGATCCATTTGTTACGGCTGATGTTATCGGGCGTATTTGATAAATATCCCCACTTGCAGGTAATCAGTGGCCACTGGGGGGAGATGCTGCCCTTCTGGCTGCAGCGTCTTGATGACAGCCTTCCACTGGCTGCAACGGGTCTGTCACGCACGCTAACGAGAACCTTCCAGGAGCACGTTTACGTTACCCCGTCAGGTATGCTGTCGCTGCCGCACTTCCAGTTTATCTACGCGTTAATGGGGGCAGAAAGGATCCTGTTCTCCGTCGATTATCCCTATCAGACCCTGGACGGTGTAAAAACCTTTATCGACAGTCTGCCCGTCAACAAGGCTGAAAAAGAGGCCATCGCATTTCGCAATGCAGAACGTTTACTGGGCATCACGGCGTAGTTCACGGGTTCGTGATGACCGGTACAATGAGAACAGTCGACCATTATTAGTTTTTGTCTAAAAGTGAATGAGTCTTTACTGCTCTAAAAAAAATAATGGTGTCACTCTATACTGGGTTAAACATTCACCAAATATATTTAACTCATTGAAATGAAAAATATCCTTATTGTTTCAGGCCATCCTGAGCTTACCCATTCCGTCGCCAATGCCACGATCCTTGATGAAGTGGCGACCGCCCTTCCCGATGCTGAAATTCGTCGTCTGGACTGGCTCTATCCGGACGGCAAATTCAATATCGCTGCGGAGCAGGAAAGCCTGCTCAGGGCCGATGTGATTGTCTGGCAGTTTCCTTTTTCCTGGTATGGGCTGCCCGGGTTAATGAAACAATGGCTGGACGAGGTCTTTGTCCACGGTTTCGCGCATGGCTCAACGGCGAAACTGGGCGGTAAAAAGCTGATCCTCTCCTTCACTACAGGGGCGCCACAGGCTCTCTATACCGCTGACGGTTTCTTTGGCCATGCCATTGAAGAGTATCTTATTCCGTTCGAGACCACGGCAAGGCTGTGCAATCTTGAGCTGCTGGCGCCGGTTTATACCTGCGGTATTAGCTACGCCGACCGGGATGCCGACAAAATCGCGCAGCAAAAAACGCTTGCCCGGGAGCACGCTTCAAGGCTTGTCGACCTGCTCAATACCGTCGTGAATAATCCAGAGGGAGAATAACGATGCAGTATACCCGGCTCGGTAAAAGTGACTTACTTGTCTCCCGCATCTGCATGGGGTGTATGGGGTTTGGCGACCCGTTAACGGGCCAGCATAGCTGGACGCTGGACGAAACAGCAAGCCGCGACATTATCCGCTACGGTCTCGAAAAGGGTATCAATTTTTACGATACCGCTATCGCCTATCAGAACGGCTCCAGCGAGCGGTACGTTGGCCGGGCGCTACGGGAGATGGCGAAACGCGATGACGTCGTGCTGGCCACCAAGTTTCTGCCGCGAACACCCGCGCAAATTTCCGAAGGTATCAGCGCAAAGCAGGCGATAGCCCGCTCGCTTGACCAGAGCCTGCAGAATCTGGGGATGGACTACATAGACCTCTACATCTACCACATCTGGGATTACAACACGCCCGTTATCGAGGTGCTTGAAGCGCTGCATGCCGCCGTTACTGCTGGCAAGGTGCGCGCTATTGGTATTTCAAACTGCTATGCCTGGCAGCTGGCGAAGGCGAACGCCCTTGCCGAACGTGAAGGGCTGACGCCTTTTGTCTCTGTGCAAAGCCACTACAACCTGATTATGCGTGAAGATGAACGAGAGCTCTTCGGTCTGTGCGCTGAAGATGATATCGCAATGACGCCCTATAGCGCGCTCGCCAGCGGCCGTCTCGCCCGGAAAGAAGGCCACACGCGGCGAGCCACCGAGGATGCCTATGCCCGCGGAAAATATGACAGCACGGCTGAACAGGATCGGATCATTATCGAGCGCGTCGCCGAGCTTGCCGAACGACATCAGGTGTCCATGACGGAAATCTCACTCGCCTGGCTGCTGACAAAAGTCGCGTCACCTGTCGTAGGGGCCACAAAAAAAGATCACGTCGATGGCGCGGTAAACGCAGTAAATCTTCAACTGAGCCCGGAGGAAATCCGGTTTCTGGAAGAAACCTACCAGCCGCATGTTCTGACGGGGATCATGGCGCAAAACACGCCGCAAACGAAAGACGTTAAGCAGGTCTGGACGCGGTAGTCCTTATTCACTTTCATGAAAGGAGGAAGGATGACTTTTAAGACAGCGGTAGCCTTTCTGTTCGCGCTCTCTGGGCTATCTTCAGCACTGGCGGCAACGCCTGCTTATTATATCGCAGAGTTTCAGGCGACCGACCGTGAAGCGATAAAACCGTACAGCGCTCAGGTTGAGTCAACTTTCAGGCCCTTTGGTGGACGCTTCATCGTCAGAGGAGGTGAACCCGATATTAAAGAAGGGTTCGGAGCACAGGGCCGACTGGTTGTTATTAAGTTTGAGAGTCTCAAAAAAGCCCAGGACTGGTATAACTCGGCCGCGTACCAGAAGATCATTCCTATCCGACACCGTGCCGGTAATTCGCGAACCTATATCGTAGAAGGATTGCCGGAACTGGCTCCTGTTACACCATAGAGCTTTACTACCTTATTAAGACAAAGGAGGTTTTATGATGTGGTTACGTCAGCGCAGAGCAGCAGCATTGTTTTTGTTTGCATTTATCTTCCTCATGCCCGTCAGGCATGCACATAGTCGTGAAAAGACCGACATTAAAACGCTCGCTATCGTCTCTCACCCTTATCCAGAACGCTCAGTTCTGACAAAAGGGTTGCAGGAAGCCGCTGAGAGTCTGGAAGGCGTGACGGTTCGCAACCTTGAGACCTTGTATGGTTATGACACACGTCAGATTAACGGCGATGCAGAGCGAAAAATGATGCGTGAGCACAGCCGTGTCGTTTTTATCTTCCCGACACACTGGTTCAATATTACGCCGATGATGAAGGCCTGGCTGAATGAAACCTGGGGAAGTGTCGGACCCGGTCTGTGGCAGGGAAAGGAGATGCTTGTTGTCAGTACGGCTGCGGGGGGCAGCTCCACTTACGGGCCGGACGGCAAGATCGGGGTATCGCTTGCGGATGTGTTTTTACCGATGAAGGCAAGCGCCCTGCACGCAGGTATGACGTGGCTTCCTCCCCTCGTCTTTGAGAGCGCCAGCAGCGATCGGTTACCTTCTTACCAACACCAACTTATAGAACGTCTTAAACAGTAATTTCAATAAAAGGATCATCGTGAAAAAGAGCCTTATTCTTTTAATTTGCATGCTAATAAGCAGCCCTGTCTTTGCAACAAAACCGGACGCGCCGAATAAGCCAGTGATGAATATCTTCGAGCTCGGCGTCAGGCCCGATCGGGACAACGACTTTGCAGACGTGGCCAGGCAGACGATTTCCGCTTCGGTTGATCATGAAGCAGGTACGCTGGCGATGTATGCCCTGCAACGCAGCGACAATCCAGGTCAGGCATTCATGGTCGAACTCTATGAAAACGAGAGTGCTTACCGCAAACATCTGAATGCCGAACCATACAAGGCATTCGCTGCCCGGGCACCTGACATTATCGATCGGAAAAATAAAATCACTCTGGAGCCCCAATTTCTGGGGGACAAACACATCATACCGAATGAGCGAACCATTAATAATCTGGTGATCGTCGAGGTAAAGCCTGAATTTCAGACCGAATTTAAAAACATCGTCCTGCCTGAAATGGCTGAGTCGCTCAAAGTAGAGAAAGGCGTGCTAGCTATGTATGCCGCTACAGACTCACAGACTCCGAACCGCTGGTATTTCTATGAGATTTACGCCAGTGAGGAAGCGTATCAACTGCACCGACAAACGCCACACTTCCGTGACTATCTCAGGCAAACGGCGCATATGAGCGTCAGTAAGGACGCTATCCCGGTAAAACCGGTATTTCTTCGTAACAAAGGCGGAATCAAACAGGATCCGCACCGTTGACCAGTGAGGATTGACATGAAAAGCGTAATTGCAGCGGCGGCCATGTCGCTTGTTATTTCTGATTTTGCTAATGCTGAGGAAACAAGAGGTAAAACTATGATGAAAATTGAACCTTCAGCGATTTCTGAAGCTGATATTCGTTCTGTCTCACCGGCTCTTGCGCGCTTTGGTCGAGAAGCTATTACTGAAGATCTGTGGACACGCGATGCCCTCTCGCCTAGGGATCGTAGTATGGTGACCGTCTCCATGCTAATTGCCAGAAACCAGCCTGGCGACCTTAAGCACTATATAGACATTGCCCTTGATAATGGCGTTACGCCAGCGGAATTGTCAGAAATCATTACCCATCTGGCGTTCTACTCAGGTTGGCCAAATGCAATGTCAGCCGTCAGCGTGACCAAAGCAGTATTTGAAACTCGTGGCGTCACGGCAGATGCACTTCCTGAAGCTTCTCCGGACCTGCTTCCTCTCAATCAGGAAGCAGAAAAGCAGCGTTCAGAGACAGTGGAAAAAAATGTTGGCCCAATATCTCCGGGCCTGGTTAAATTCACTGCAGATCCACTGTTCCTGGATCTCTGGCAAAGACCCGCGCTGAAACCCCGCGACAGAAGCCTGATTACGGTCAGCGCGTTAATCGCATCCGGACAGAGCGCGCAGATTGGCTATCACCTCAATAGAGCAATGGATAATGGACTTTCTGTTGAGGAAGCTGGTGAGATCGTTACCCAGGCCGCCTTCTATGCTGGCTGGCCAAACGCATTTACCGCTGCTCCGGTTGTGGGAGAGGTGCTAAACAATCGATCATCGAGTAAAAGGTAACATTACTGAACACTAAAACCTGACGCACATCACAAAATTAGAACGAACAGTTCATGAACCAACTGACGTGACATCGAGTGATTTATGGACAGCGTTTAACACAGTTATGAACCAAAACTGAGTTCATAACTGTGAGTTTGAATCGCCATTTGATTAATATCCATTTAAAACAGTTTGTTATACTGTTTCTGGTGCTGTCGTAAATTATGTATATTCCTCAAACCCAGAATAGTTAAATTAAGTTGATTATTAACTTATGCTGTTTTGTACCACCCACCTTCAACCAACGGTGCTGACGCTATACCTGTTCTAAAAGGCTTTTCTGCCCGGCGGTTGCCGGGCAGCTCTTCGCCTGTCATGCACTCGACTTCAGTTCATTTGCGGGAACAGTATTAAAAGGCAGCGGCCCTAACTGCATCACGCTTCCCGCCTGCTCGCCTAGCTGTTGCCACTGGCGTTTCATCGCGCTCAGCCTCAGTGCCAGATACCCTTTTGAACTCTGCTGCAGGTCGGCCAGCGTTTGCTGGTAGCTATCAGCAACGGTCTGCCATCCGTTGACCAGCAGCTTAGCGGCATCAATGGCAGACTGAGAAAGTCTTTCACTGGCCGTCAACTGGTTATAAACCGTGTCAAAAACAGCCACTTCCAATTCAAGCCCGACGAGATTGGTCAACGTTGTGCTGTACTCTTTTTGCGCTTTGACGATATCGGCAGAGCTTATGGTCATCGCCAGCGTTCCGCCCGCGACCAGGGTAATACCTGCAGCCAGAAGCGTTTGCGTTGCCCCACCGGTTTCGATAATTGTTGTGGCCGCAATGACAATCATGCCGATCCCTATAATGTCGCTCACCGCTCCCGCCGAAATCTGCACAATATCTGCATCCATCTGTTTATTCAGATCGTTTAGCTTCTGCCGAAGTGCCGATATTTCCCCTTTATCACCGGTAATTTGCGTCTGCACGGTTTCTTTAGCCTCTTTAAATGTGCTCTGACTGCTGTTGATCCCATTCACATAAACCTGGACGTTATCGACAAACACCCCCGTGGAAGTGACGTTTTTCTGAGCAAGAAAAAGCAGCTGCTGGATGCCCTGCTGGATATAAGGAAGCTGGCTTTTATCCCCCATGTCATATTTTTGTGCCGCCGGAAGAAGTGCATCGACATAAGCCCCCACCTGATTCGAAAAATTACGCACATTCACCAGAGAAGAAATGGCCGCCGGATTAATCGAGGACAACCATTCCTGCGCCTGATCGCGCGCAATAGCCTGCTGTGCAGGAAGATCAGGTAAAATATCTAAATGAATGTTGGGTTGACATAATACAGTGCTCGCATAAGTCTGTTGAGCAATCGATGAAGCACCAATGCCCTGAATACCTGTCATTAAGGTATTGGTTGATGATGATTCAGTATCATTTTTCACAGCTGCAATGGCTTGCATGATCATAATGAAAACCTCAAAGTCGTTAATTGGTTTTTGCCTTACTGCAATTGCTCAACGGTGCGCATCACTTCCTGCCAGTTCGCCTGCACGGTATTAACCGAGACGATAAGAAAATCCGCAGTCACCTGTTGTTGGGTGACCTCCGACAGCTCGGCCGTCACGGTTTGCCAACCATATTGAAGAGATTGTGTCAGGCCACACAAAATAGCGGTTCCTTTGGTCAATGCGTTCAGTGCATCACTGGTGGCGCCGAGCTGTCCTATTTCCTGATAAAGCCTCTCCGTTTCCTGTTGCGCCTGGCCAATCGCCCGCTCTGTGCTTTGCACATAGCCTGTTAATTCCATAATGGCGGCGCCAATCCCAAGAGTAAAAATGCCGATGATAATTTCCATCCTCTTTTTACTTTCAAGCTCAGCATTCAGCGCATTCAGCTGAGCGTTAAGAGCCTCTAATCTTGCCCGATCGGCAGCTAATAACTGTTGCGCCTTTTGCTGATCGGCTAGCAAGTTCCTTGAGTCCGACGTAATGTTATTATTAAAGGAAATAACAACTTCATTGAAATTATTCAGAGAGGCGGATAGCGGCGCGCTGTCGGAGAGTAATTGCTTAATCTGCCCCTGAGCTTTTGCGAGATACTCCTGTCCGTCAGGACCATTTAATTCAGAACGGATGTTAGCAACCGTAGAATCCAGCGCGTCTCCAAACCTGATAACGTCGGAATACAACGAATCCATTTTCACCACAATGTCAGACAGATAATAATTCGCATGATTGTGGACGGAGACAATATTTTCATTCAGGTCGGAGATCTGCGGTTCGTTAATGGGCGGAAGCTGTTCTAATTGTTGTGCGACCTGCTTCATCTGTTGACGCACATTTTGTTGAGCCGCTAATGCCTGAGTAAAGCTGACTTTTAATGCTGGCATACTCTGAACCTTAGACATGGGTCTTTTATTGGCATCATCGTGAAACGATGCGTCCGGTTTTCTGTTAAAACAATCAGACCCTCACGGGCCTGATTGATGAACGCTATGCAGCAGCCAGCCGTGCAAACGTCGCCGTTGGATTAGGTAACAGGATCCCACCGCTGGTAACCGATGCGTTGCTGACCGGTAAAGAACCATAATCCAGGAGTTTACGGGCATGATTGCCAACGTCATCCCAGTCCGCTTTCGCCGCATTGAGTTGCGCGATCAGGAAATAACCTAAATCGGGGGTCGCGCTGGTCAGCGCCGACTGGAAGACAATAAAGTCCTGTTCTAGCGTCTGCCAACCTGTCAGTAAAGAACCCGCGGCCTGAACCGCAGCAGATGCCTGGCCTGAAAGATTCTGAACAATCGTATTCACGTTTTTGGTGGCAGAATACTGTTGTTGTAGTTTTGTTCTGGTCGTAATGGCCGTGCTGAGCGCGCTGGTTTGCTTGGCATAGTCAACTCCCCCAGCAATGGCAACACCAGCACCGGCTCCAACGACCACCAATCCACCGACAATCAGTGCGGTACTGACGCCTGCGGTCGCAATTTCCGCCAGTGCCCCCACGGCAATCATTAATCCCCCTACCACTGCGGCGGTTGAACCCGCTGCAATCATAGTCAAGTCTTTACTCATGGCGGAATTAATAGCGTCGATTTGTTTCCCCAGTGCGGCAATTTGCCCGTCTTTACCGGCTAATGCCGCCTCTGCCGTCGAAAAATCACTGGCGAAATTGCGGGCATCTTCGGCAAGCGTGGTCTGGAACCCCCCCACTGAATTAACCACGGTATGCGTAGCGGTTTGTTTTTGAGCGACCAACGCCTGAAGTTGCTGAACACCCAGTTTAAAAGTATTAATTGATGCTGTGTCCGAAGGGTTTTGCTGTATTTTTACCGCCAGCTTAACCAAAGGATCATAATAGGAATCAAAATTGTTAGAGAAGCTCACAATATCCGTATTGGTTGAGATCATTTGCGGCTGTATGGCATCACGCCAGGATGTGGCATGGTCTCTGGCCTTTGCCTGATGTTCCGGTAGATCGGGTAATATATCAGGCAGAGAGAGATCGGCCTGTGTTAAAATGGTGCCTACATAGTTTTGAATAATCACAGCTGCCGTGGTTGAGGCATCAGCACTCGCTTTCATGTTATTACTGTTAATCGACGGATTAGTGCCGGCCTGTAGAATATGATTTAGCATTATTAAATACCCTTTCTGTTACTAAGATCGGAGTGAACTCTTAGAACTCAGTTAAATATAAAACATATTGACCGTGGCTAATCAGGTCATTTCATACCAAGGAAATCGTGTTTTAAGCTCACAACTTCTTTCAATAAGTGGATTAAAGCAAAGCCAAGTTAATAAAAAGCACTTATTTACGAAAAGACCGTCAAAGCCTGGAATGTTTTCCTAAATCACGCATTGACACAGTATTGATTGAAAGTTCAGATTCGGGTGATCCCGACAATATGCGGAGCCCCCTGCAAAGGCTGGAGGATTTCAACAATAGACTCCCACACCACTAAAGCAGGCGGAATTGAAGCAAGGCACTTGAAGCGATAATTTGTCCCGGCCACTAACTGCGTTGAGACGGCCTGCGGCTCATACGTTACACCAACAAATCCCGCCATGGCTTCTTTAAATACCTGCCAATCTTTTTCGGTCAACGTATGATAAGCCGTCCAGCCACCAACAATAGTCTCTTGATTCGACATGATATTGCCTCGATGTTAGTCATCCTACTCATTTGGCTTTTCGGAGTTCGCCCCATCTATTTTGAAATGGTTTCTGGAATCCATTTATTTCCATACATATTTGTAAAGAAAAAAACCACCAACTTCAATCTGGCAGAAGCTGCTTGTGATATATTTTATATTTTAACCAGTGCAATAACTGGCAATCAGAACGTTCTTAAATATTAGTGGTACAATCATTTCCCGCAACTGACTTTAATAATACGGAATTTCATTTTACTGCACCATGGTTTACATGGTGTAATGTGCTACTTTATAACATAAGCAAGGTAGCAATGATGGCTTTTTCATCTTAATCCAGAGCAATGCCTCAAGTGATTAATTATTATCAGAATAAACACCCCCTCCCCCAGAAAAAGGCAAAGAAAAATCGCTTTTGTTTTAAATTAACAATTAAGCAATTGTTAATGGTTAGTTTATTTATTAATCAAAGCTTAATTGTATAAATATTTTAAATTTTGATTTGTAGGCCTTTTTTCGGCTGAAATAAAAAACCCGCAAAGTTACCTGCGGGTTTTCAAATTGCCGTGCCGCCCATTTTCGCGACCACATGCAGACGGTACACTTCAGCAGGATCGATGGAGGGTTTACGGCCTCGAGAGGCTTCGCAGCGGATTAATTCTCTGTCATCTGGCGACGATGTTGTTGCGCCTGCTGCTGATGGCTGACCGAAGACTGGCCGTTATTCGCCGTCTCGTGTGCAATCGCCGCTTTCTCGTGTTCATTCATCGCGGAAAACGACGTCGCTGCTTCGTTAGTACCGCATGGACGGGTTTTGATCATCTCCTTATGCATTTCCGCCATGCTCTGGCTCGAATCCGATGTGTTGCTTTGCATCATGTCATGGGGCAGTGCTGCCTGTTTGTTGCTGTTTGTCTCTGCCGCCCAGCTGGATGCAGAAACCGCCAGGAGGGCAATAACAGATAAAAGGGTCTTTTTCATAACGGTATCTCCGAAGTTAAAGCGCCCAACAGTTGGAGGCCTTCTTTATAATGAATTATAAAAACCGGCTACTGTTTATCGCATGACTGGCGAGTGACATTTCTGTCACTCTATGAGCTTATTCCCTATCCTATTCCGGCACTCAAGGAATGAGAGATACAAAACGTTGATTATTCAAATAATTAGAAATTTATCCCGTCGCCTGCAACACTGTAACGAGGTGGCTACCAGCATAAGCAATGCCTCCCCGACACAGCTGCAACAGCTAAAGACTCAGTTGGCTGAAGAAATGGGCAAACCTGTAGGCCTACACACCATGGGGATTCCCGCGGCAATCAGTACTCTCGGGGTGATTGTCAGTTTCGCTATTCCTCAGCTGTGGCTGGGGTATGGCGTACTCGCCGAACTCGACCAGCCAGCGGGACACGTATTCGTCTGGGTTGTCCTGATCGCCCTTCTGTTCGCTGGCCTTAACGGCGTGACGATGTTTATGATTGGCAAAGGCAGCATGCGCGCCGTGAGGTTACACCTTACGCTGGCGGTGATAAGCCTGGTATTAACGGCAGCCTATCTGCTGGTCGCGCTGAGCGGTAGCGCTGCTCCGGGCGTCAGTCTGACCGCGGCGCTAGTGAGTACCGTCATGCTACTGCTTAGCGGCAGCTGTATCCTTTCCACCGCCTTCTATAAGATGCTGCTGTTTACTCTACATAATCGTGCCTGGCGCAAGCTTCTCAGCCAGACGCGTGCTAAAACAGCGCGCTAAGCGTTCATCCCGTAAAAAACCCGCCATCGCTGGCGGTTTTTTTTATGGCTTTTTATGCCTGCGCAACCAAATTAACTTATACGCCGCAGGAATAATAAACAGCGATAGCAGCGGAGCCGTGATCATCCCGCCAATCATGGGCGCCGCTATCCGGCTCATGACTTCTGACCCGGCACCGGTACCCCACAGAATGGGCAGCAGACCGGCAATAATCACCGCGACGGTCATCGCCTTTGGCCGCACGCGCAGCACCGCGCCATGATAAAGAGCGTCATCTAGTCCCTGTTCGGTGAACGTTTCCCGATGGGATAACGCCGGGTGCGCTTCAATGGCATGACGCAAATACATCAGCATGACCACCCCAAATTCTGCCGCTACCCCGGCCAGGGCGATAAACCCGGTGCCGGTTGCAACTGACATATGAAAACCCTGCCAGTAGAGGAACCATATCCCGCCGACCAGGGCGAACGGCAAGCTCATCAGGATCAGCAACGCTTCATCCACGCGACGGAACGCCAGATACAGCAGAATGAAGATGATCATCACCGTCATCGGCACCATCAGCTTCAGTTTCTTGTTGGCGTGTTCGAGCAGTTCAAACTGTCCGGAGAATGAGACGCTGGTACCCGGTCTCAGCTTTACGTTCTGACTGATAGCCGTTTTAATGTCGTTCACCACCGACACCATATCCCTGCCGCGGGCATCGATATAAATCCAGCTCGCAGGTCGGGCATTCTCCGTTTTTAGCATCGTGGGGCCGGAAACCACGTTGATATCCGCCACATCGCCCAGCGTGATCTGCTGTTTCATCGGCGTGAGGACAGGCATCTGCTTCAACGCGCTCGGGCTGTTTCGGTAGTCCTGAGGATAGCGAATATTAATCGGGTATCGGGCGACGCCTTCCACCGTTTCACCCACCGTCGCCCCGCCGATGGCCGAGGAGACAAAGAGCTGCACATCACCCACCGTCATCCCGTAGCGGGAGGCTTTTTCCCGGTTGATATCGACATCAATGTAGCGCCCGCCCTCCAGACGTTCAGCCAGGGCAGACACCACGCCCGGCACCGTTTTGGCTACCGCCTCAATGCTCTGCGCCGTGGCGTCAATATCCGACAGAACGGTACCTGACACTTTGATACCGATGGGGCTTTTGATCCCGGTCGAAAGCATGTCTATCCGGTTACGAATGGGCGGAACCCAGAGGTTCGCCAGGCCAGGCAAACGAACGGTCTTGTCTAGCTCGTCAACGATCTTGTCAATCGTCATGCCGGGCCGCCACTGATCCTCAGGCTTGAGCTGAATGGTGGTTTCCACCATTTCGAGCGGCGCGGAATCCGTTGCCGTTTCGGCCTTGCCGGTTTTGCCAAACACCGAGGCCACTTCAGGCACGGTTTTGATGAGTTTGTCCGTGGTCTGTAACAGCGCGGCAGCTTCAGCCGGAGAGACGCCCGGCAATGTTGACGGCATATACAGCAGGTCACCTTCATTTATCTTTGGCAAGAACTCGCCGCCCACCTGGCTCAGGGGCCAGATCACCGTGAAGATGGATAAGGCCGCAGCCAGCAGCGTTGTTTTAGGCCAGTGGAGCACACGAATCAGTAGAGGATGATAGGCTTTAATCAGTAGCCTGTTCAATGGGTTACTGGTCTCTGCGGGGATTTTACCCCGGATCCAGAATCCCATCAGGATGGGGATAACAATGATGGCCAGCGCGGCCGCGCCCGCCATGGCGTACGTTTTCGTGAAGGCCAGCGGACCAAACAGCCGCCCTTCCTGACCCTCAAGGGTAAAGATAGGAATGAAGGACAAGGTGATGATCAGCAGGCTGATAAACAGCGCGGGGCCAACCTCGACAGAGGCGTTGGTGATCACCTTCCAGCGCGTGGCGTTATCAATCTGCTCTCCCGGATGCAGGTGATCCCACTCTTCCAGCCGTTTGTGCGCGTTTTCAATCATGACGATAGCGGCATCCACCATCGCGCCGACGGCAATGGCAATGCCTCCCAGCGACATGATATTGGCGTTCAGTCCCTGGAAATGCATGACGATAAAGGCAATACACAGGCCAAGCGGCAGAGAGATAATCGCCACCAGCGCCGAGCGAACGTGCCACAGGAACAGGGCGCAGACGATGGCCACCACGATAAACTCTTCGAGCAGCTTGGAACTCAGGTTGTCGATTGCCCGATCGATGAGCTGGCTGCGATCGTAGGTAGTCACAATCTCAACACCTTCCGGCAGGCTGGCCTTCAGCGTCTCCAGCTTATCTTTCACCGCCGTAATGACCTCGCGCGCGTTTTTACCCGAACGCAGGATCACCACGCCGCCCGCCACTTCACCCTGCCCGTTCAGCTCGGCAATACCGCGGCGCATTTCCGGCCCTGTTTGTACGCGAGCAACATCACGAAGGTAAATCGGTATCCCGTTATCGCCGGTTTTCAGGACAATGTTATTGAAATCGTCCATCGTCTGCAGATAGCCGCTGGCCCGGACCATATACTCCGCTTCCGCCATTTCAACTGACGATCCCCCTGCCTCCTGGTTAGACGACTCAAGGGCCTGCTTAACCTCCGGCAGACTAATGCCGTACTGAGCCAGTTTTAACGGATTGACCTGGATCTGATACTGCTTCACCACGCCGCCGACGGAGGCCACTTCAGCCACGTTCGGGATCGTTTTCAGTTCAAATTTCAGGAACCAGTCCTGCAACGAGCGTAACTCGGCGAGATCGTGTTTTCCGCTGCGATCCACCAGCGCATACTCAAATATCCAGCCCACGCCCGTGGCATCAGGGCCTATCTCTGAGCTCACACCGGCAGGCAGTTTGCCCTGAACCTGGTTCAGATACTCCAGCACGCGCGAACGGGCCCAGTACAAATCGGTACCGTCTTCAAAAATGACATAGACATACGAATCACCAAACTGCGAAAAACCGCGCACGGTCTTTGCGCCGGGAACCGACAGCATGGTGGTGGTGAGTGGATAGGTCACCTGGTTTTCAACAATCTGCGGAGCCTGGCCGGGATAGCTGGTTTTGATAATAACCTGAACGTCAGACAGATCGGGCAAGGCATCGACCGGGGTGTTGATGATGGTCCATGTCCCCCAAACGCTGAGGAAGAGCGCCCCCATCATGACCAGGAAACGGTTGGCGACTGACCGCCGGATAATCCATTCAATCATCATCGTCTCCTTAATGGCCAGAATGCGCGCCGTCAGCCGTTTCAGCGTGACGCATGCGCTCCAGCGCGCCGGTAATATTTGCCTCCGAGTCAATCAGGAACAGACCGCTGACCACTACCGACTCTCCCTCTTCCAGTCCGCTACCAATGCCGGACTGCTGCTGAGCTTCATGCAGAACGTGGATCCTTTTCGGCACAAAATTCCCGTCCGCATCAACGGTAATAACGCGCTGTTCTTTGCCGGTATCGATTACGGCCTGGGAGGGGATCAGCAGCATTTCCTGGCTTTGGGTATTTAGCTTCAGGTACGCATTCATGCCCGGTTTCAGCAGTTCATCCTTATTGGAGACCTGCAGGCGCACCTGCAGCGTACGGGTGGTTTGATCCACGCTCGGCAGAAGACTCCACTTTTCAACCGGGAAGGATTTATCCGGATAAGCCGGTATGGAAACAGCAAACTGCGAGGTATCTTTCAGCAGATAAGCGATGGATTCAGGTACTGCCGCGCCGATCCAGACCGGATCCATTCCCTGAATTTGCGCCACCACCTTATCTTTGGAAATATTCATCCCGGTACGCAGGTCAAAGGCCGTGATCACCCCGTCGATAGGTGCCTTGATGGTAAACCGGGTCTGGATAGTGCGGGTCGCACGCAGCCGCTGAATATCCTCATCCGGCATACCCGCCAGCCTAAGCCGTTCCAGAACCCCTTTAATCTGCGTGGGCGTTCCACCGGTGCCGGAGAGCAGCAGGAACTCGCTCTGCGCTTCGACCCAGTCAGGAATGGTAATATCAATCAGCGGCGTTCCTTTTTTCACCTTATCGCCGATCGTCAGCGGGTAGACTTTCTCAACGAACCCTTCCGCGCGCGCCTGCACAATGACAAACTGATAGTCGTTATAGCTGACGTTGGCCGGGATCGTCTGGGCATAATTCAGCGTTCCGCGCGTCACTTTTTGCGTTTTTAATCCTAAATTCTGGACCTGCGTCGGATCGATACGGATACCGCCACCGCTTTTATCGTCATTTTCGTCCGCATATTTCGGGACCAGATCCATATCCATAAACGGTGATTTACCGGGCTTGTCGAATTTCACGTCAGGCTTCATCGGGTCATACCAGAAAAGGACCTTTCTTTCCGCAACGCTATTTGCTGTTTTTTCAGATGAATAAAGTGTCTGCCATGCAGTCACGGATATCAGCCCTCCGGCAATAAGGCTGCTGACTATCATGGCAGCGTATTTTATTTTTAATGAGGCCATGCCGTTTCTCGCTATTTAATGCTCTTCAGTAAAGAGATATTGCCCTGCTGAACAAATGAAAAATCAACGTGACTGCCGACCTTTAAGGCGTTGATGCTCTCATCGGCCTCAATAAAGGTGAAACGCATGGTCATCGCGGGCCAGCCAATCGCCGGGATGGCCTCATGAGAAATCGTGACTTTTTTATTGGTGAGATCAATGTCTTTCACGATACCGGTCCCGGTAATAACCTGCTCTGCGGCCCCTTCACGGGCGGCGCTCATCGCCTCGTGCTGATGAACCTCAGCCTGAAGGCCGGCAGAAAACGTCACGGCGATCACACCGAATACCACGGCTTTAAGTGAATTACGCATTTTTAGTTTCCTCTTTAAGTACAGTTATTCGACCCAACCGCCGCCAAGCGCGGTGAAAAGATTAATTTCATTAACCTGCCGGGCATAAATAAGGTCGAGAATATTTTGCTGCGTGGAGAAAAGAGAACGTTCCGCATCAAGCACTTCGATATAGCTGACCGCCCCGCTGGAATATAACCCTCTGGCCCGCTGCAGGGTGATGCGTAGCGAATCAAGATACCGCTGTTGCGCAGCAAGCTGCTGGTTAATGCTGTCCCGCAGCGCGAGCGCGTCGGCAACCTGTTTGAAGGCGGACTGAATTTTTTGTTCGTAATTAACAACCGACTGCTGCTGACGAATTTCAGCCAGCTTCAGGTTGGCCTTATTCCTGCCCGCATTGAAAATGGGAATTTCGATTTTAGGAATAAAATTCCACATCCCGCTCCCTGACGTGAACAGGCTGGATAATTCCGTACTACCTGTGGAAAGCCCGCTGGTTAGTGATATGGACGGGAAAAAGGCGGCACGCGCGGCGCCGATATTCGCATCGGCCGCTTTAAGCTGGTACTCCGCCTCCATAATATCCGGGCGCTGTAACAGTATCGCTGAGGAAAGATGGGGAGGCAGTTTTACCGGCGCGACATCGCCGGCATTCATGCCGCTGTCGCCCGGGAGCGCGCGATACGTGCCGAGGACCAGCTGCAGGGCATTATTGGCCTGCGCCAGCTCTCCCTCTCGTTTGGCAATATCTGCCTGCGTGCTTTCGATCTGTCCCCGGGCCTGCTCCAGCGCCAGGACGTTCGTACTGCCCGTCACCAGCTGCTGCTCAACGAACGCATAAGACTGCTGGTAATTTGTCAGCGTTTCCCGCGCAATACGCAGCTGTTTATACGCCAGCTGCTGGTTGAAATAGCTTTGAGAAACGTTAGAGACGAGCAGGATATGCACCGCGCGCCGGGCCTCTTCGCTGGCGAAATAGTTTTGTCGGTCAGCCTCGCTCATGTTCCTCAGCTTGCCGAAGAAGTCGAGTTCATAGCTAAGCGCAAGGCCCGCGTCGTACTGCTGCGTGGTGGGTTTGTCACTTTTAAGCCCGCCGCTGTACGTGATACCCGAAGAGGCATTCAGCTGAGGATAACGGTCTGCATCCGTCACGTTGAACTGCGCCCGCGCCTCTTCAACCTTCAGGGCGGCCATTTTTACATCGCGATTGTTATTCAGGGCTTCCGTAATCAGCCCCGCTACCTGCGGGTCGGCAAAAAAGGTGCGCCAGCCGGTGTCCTGATAACCCGCCACCGCGGGCGTCAGGCCGTTGCGCGAGAGTGAAAATTGCTGAGGTACCGGTGACGCCGGGCGCTGATAGTCGGGAGCCAGCGAGACGCAGCCTGCCAGGATAAATACCGTACTGATGCTAAGTCGTTTTATCAGGAACATAACGGTTCAAATGAAGTCCAGAGTATTTTTAGGGCTACTCTACGGAACACATCCTGTTTGACGGGTGACAGGATAATGACAATGTTGTCATTTTTAACGTAAGTCATTGTGAACGGTCGCGGGCGCCATAGAATGTCATCAGCAGCCATTCTGGGGAGCACGATGAAAATACTGATCGTCGAAGACGAAATGATAACCGGTGAGTACCTGTGTAAGGGGCTGACTGAAGCCGGATTTGTTGTGGACCACGCGGATAATGGCCTGAACGGCTACCATCTCGCCATGACCGCTGAATACGATCTGCTGATTCTGGATATCATGCTGCCCGATGTGAACGGCTGGGACATTGTCCGTATGCTCCGCTCTGCCGGCAAAGGGATGCCCATTCTGTTACTTACGGCTCTCGGTACGATTGAACATCGGGTTAAAGGGCTGGAGCTGGGCGCGGATGATTATCTGATTAAGCCTTTCGCCTTTGCCGAGCTGCTCGCCAGGGTAAGGACGCTGTTAAGACGCGGAAATACGGTGATCGCGGAAAGCCAGCTTCAGGTGGCTGACCTGACGGTTGACCTCGTGTCGAGAAAGGTCAGCCGGGCCGGAAGTCGCATCCTGTTAACCAGCAAAGAGTTCAGCCTGCTGGAGTTTTTCATGCGCCATCAGGGGGAAGTGCTTCCCCGCTCCCTGATTGCCTCCCAGGTGTGGGACATGAATTTTGACAGCGACACAAACGCGATTGACGTGGCGGTAAAGCGGCTGCGCGCGAAAATCGATAACGATTTTGAACCGAAGCTGATCCAGACGGTGCGCGGCGTGGGCTATATGCTGGAGGTGCCGGATGCACGTTAAGCTTCCCCGGCGCCCCTTTTCTCTTGCCCTGCGGCTGACCTTTCTTATCAGTCTCTCCACTATACTGGCCTTTTTCGCCTTTACCTGGTTTATGCTCCATTCCGTTGAAAAGCATTTCGCCGAGCAGGATATCAGCGATCTGCAGCAAATCAGCACTGCGATGCACCGCATACTGCAATCACCGGCCGATCCCGATCAAAAGAAAATCAGCAAGATTAAAGAGTCGATCGCCAGCTACCGCAACGTGGCCGTCCTGCTTCTGGATCCGCAGGGCAATACCCTGTTCAGCTCGGCGCAAGGGGCGGCTTTGCGCCCGGCAATGAACACGGCGAACTTTAGCGAACACCGTCGCGCACAGGATGTGTTTCTCTGGACGGTAGAAGACCCGGCCAACCCCATGCACGCCGGGTCCGACATGAAAATGGAAACCTACCGGATTATCGCCTCTTCAGGCACGGCGACGCTGCAGGGAAAAACCCAGGACTACGTCATGCTGATTGGGCTCTCCATTAATTTTCATCTCCACTATCTTGAAGCGCTGAAAAAGAATCTCCTGGCGATTGCAGCGGTTATCAGCCTGCTGATTATCCTTGTCATTCGCATCGCGGTGCGCCAGGGACATTTGCCTCTGCGTAACGTCAGCAACGTCATAAAAAACATCACCTCTGAAAATCTGGATGCACGACTGGAGCCGTCCCGCGTACCCGTTGAGCTGGAGCAGCTGGTCATCTCCTTCAACCAGATGATCGAAAAGATTGAAGATGTCTTTACCCGTCAGGCTAACTTTTCCGCCGACATCGCGCACGAAATCAGAACCCCCATCACCAACCTGGTGACGCAAACGGAAATCGCGCTGAGTCAGAACCGCACTCCGAAGGAGCTGGAGGATGTGTTGTACTCCAGCCTGGAAGAGTACAACCGGATGACCCGCATGGTCAGCGACATGCTTTTCCTGGCGCAGGCGGATAACAATCAGCTCATCCCTGACCGGGTGATGTTTGATTTAAGCGCCGAGGTCATGAAAGTGTTTGATTTCTTCGAAGCCTGGGCGGAAGAACGTCACATCGCGCTGAAGTTTAACGGGATGCCCTGCCTGATAGAAGGCGATCCGCAGATGTTCAGAAGGGCCATAAATAATCTGTTATCCAACGCCCTGCGCTATACGCCAGCGGGCAAAACGGTGACGGTCACACTGCGAAAACAGGATAACGACGTTGAGCTGGTGACAGAAAACCCCGGCACGCCGATCCCGCCGGCGCATCTGCCGAAGCTGTTTGACCGTTTTTATCGCGTCGATCCGTCCAGGCAGCGTAAAGGCGAAGGCAGCGGAATTGGGCTTGCTATCGTGAAGTCCATTGTTACCGCACATCAGGGAAAAGTCCGCGTGGAATCGGATGCGGTGTCGACGCGCTTCATCCTCACCGTGCCGGGGAAAGTGCTCTGAGCGTCAGCAAACAGCACGGCACACCTCAAGGACCTTTTCCCTGAGCCACCGGTGCGCCGGGTCCCTCTCCATGCGCGGATGCCACATCTGTGAAACCGTTATGGTCCGGGTCTTAAAGGGCAGTTCAAAGACGTGCACGCGCTCGGTCATCGCCTGATTGAGCAGGTATAACGCCGGCACCATGGCAATCAGATCGGAGGCCAGCGCCACGGATAACGCCGTCGGAAAGCCGGGCACCACGCTGGCGACCTTGCGCTTCATCCCGCGATCCGCCAGCGCCTCATCGACAAACCCGTGCAGCGATCCGTCCGGTGAGGCTACCACATGGCCCCAGGAAACATAGTCACTCAGGCTGACCTCCGGCTGCTCTGACAGCGGATGCCCCTTACGCACCGCGCCAACAAACCGATCCTGAAAGAGCCTTTGCAGCCGTATTTCAGGCCCCATGTTACCCTGCACGCCGATCTCCAGATCGACAAGTCCCTCACGCAAGTAGCGCGACGTTTTTTCCGGTTTCGGTGAGAAGCGGATGCACACCCCGGGCGCGACGCTCGCCACCGCAGCAATGAGCAGAGGCCCAAACGCCACCACAAAACCGTCGTTGGCCCGGATGGTGAACAGCCGTTCGAGGCTTTCCACCTTCAGCGCGTCGGTGGAGGGTTGCAGCACCGCCCTCGCCTCGTGCACGGCGCTTCTGGCGCGGTCCCGGGTAGCTTCGGCCCAGGGCGTCAGCACCATGTGACGACCAGCCCGCACCAGGATCGGATCGCCGGTCACCTCCCGCAGCCGGCTCAGGGTGCGGCTCATGGCGGAGGTGCTCAGGCTCAAACGTCGCGCCGCGCCCGCCACGCTGGCTTCTGCCAGCAAAACGTCGAGCGCAACCAGAAGGTTAAAATCAGGATCGGACACGATAGCTCCTCAGATATGGCGTCATGTGCAATGATTAAGTGCAAATGCTGCGTCTTCCGCCCTGTATACCGCATGATTATAGTTTCGTCATCACGATTCTTATTCGGAGTAACGACGATGACGCTCTTTTCAAACCAGCCCGGCGATGAAGGTTTACCCGGACATGAACGTGCCAGGGTGATGGCCGCCGTTATGACCACCACGCTGATGGGCGTTTTTGACGGTACCATGATCAACATCGCGCTCCCCTCCATGGCAAGAGCGATGCAGGTCCCCGCGAACGTTGCGGTCTGGTTCGCCAACGGTTATCTGCTGTCAGCGGCGATGACGTTGGCCATCTTCGCGGCGCTGGCAGCCCGCGTGGGCTATCGCCCGGTCTTTCTGAGCGGGCTTGCCACCTTTACGCTCACCTCGCTCGGCTGCGCGATGGCAACAACGCCGGAAATGTTAACCGGGATGCGAATTCTGCAGGGCATCGGCGGCGCGGCGACCCTGAGTATTGCTCCGGCTATCCTGCGCTCCGTTTTTCCGGGCCGGTTGCTGGGCCGCATTCTGGGGCTGCACGCCCTGCTTATCGCCTCCAGCACGGCGATCGCCCCGGTGCTCGGCGGAACAATACTGGACGCCCTGAGCTGGCAGTGGCTGTTCGCCATTAACCTTATTCCAGGCAGCATCGCCCTGCTGCTGGCATGGCGGGCCTTGCCGCGGGAATCGGCCGCTGACCGCACTCCCTTTGATGCGCCGGGCGCCGTGCTCTCCGCCGTGCTGTTAGGTTCAGCGATCATGCTGGCCGACAGCCTTCAGCACGTGACGCAACACATTAACCAGGAGGCCGTCTGCTGGGGCGTTCTCGCGCTGGTCGGCGCCTTAGCCTTTACCTGGCGGATTCGGCATGCACAACATCCGCTACTGCCGCCGGTGATGTTCAGAAACGGGCGCTTCACCCTCGCCGCGCTGACCTCGCTGGCGTCGTTTGTGAGCCAGGGGATCACGTTTGTCGCGCTGCCGTTCCTGTTTCAGAGCGTGTATGGCTACAGCCCGGTGGTGTCGGCGCTGCTGTTCACCCCGTGGCCGATTGGCATCGTGCTGATCGCGCCGCACGCGGGTCGCTGGGCGGATACGATCTCCGCGCCACTGATCTCGACCCTCGGGCTGGTGATTTTTGTGGGTGGGTTGGTCCTGCTGGCCACGTTGCCGGAGAATCCTTCCGTGTGGAATATCTGCCTGCGCAGTCTGGTATGCGGTATTGGATTTGGCTGCTTCCAGAGCCCCAATAACCGGGAAATGCTCTCTAACGTCGCGCGGGAATATGCCAGCTATGCCTCCGGCGTGTTGTCGATTGTGAGGACATTCGGCCAGTGTCTCGGCGCCGCCGTGGTGGGGGTGCTGCTGGCTGTCACTACAGGGTCAGATCATCAAACGCTTGATGACCGGGCCGTGCATCTGGCGCTGTGGATTGCGGTGATTGCCTCAACGGGATCGGTCTTATTTAGCCTGAGCAGGCTGCGCCCTGCGGTTCGGGCATCAGCGTAAACTATTGCAGCGCCGAGAGGCGCTGCTCGTTTTTACGCATATATGTTAATTAATCTCTTATTCCATTGGCTATGAGGTTAATTACAGGCATGATCGCTACACCATCTGCATAGAACAGATCAGAATTAGTGAATGAATAAACCTTGCCGGTGATTTTTACATTTACCGTGTTCCCATAAGCTGAAGCAGTAACATTACTTGTATTGGCTTCAAGGAATGGTGATCGATCTTCAAGGGCTTTCATAATGTTCCCGCTGTTGTCTTTATCTAAATAGAAGCGGTAAACATCCGACACCGTAGCGCCTCCATCATCATACTTAGTTATGTACAGTGTGACGGAATCAGAGAGTTTCTGTTTGCTGACAAAACTATCGTGAGAAGGTGCGTTAAAATAGTATTGATATGTCAGAAACCCACAAACAACGAGCAATAGAATCGTTGTGAGTAAGCAATGAAGCCGTTTAATAACCGTATTTCTTTGCATATTCTATACCTTGCCTTATCCAAAACTGATCGTGAGGATCATCCCCATAAGGCGGTTTTTGATACCAGTACCCCCATTTCTTTTTGGAGGTTTTAGCTCTTTCCTGCGCCCATCCAGCACCCATCAATAGCGTTTCTGATGGTATCCCGGCAGCATAGCCAGCCGAACCATAATTGAAGTTCCCAAAATTTGCTAACTCCGGGTGTCCTTGCTTGTAATCCCACGGCCCCTTATTTCTTACTTTTTGATAAAACCAAAGATAGGTCGTAGGGATAGCCATGTTTCTACTCATACCATGCGCTCTTGCAATCCTCATGTTTGCCAACACAAGTGCGATTCCTTCTTTAGGCAACAAAGGTATAACAGCCATATTAACCATCCATCCACTGTGGGTATTGGGTATGTGGCCGCGTATCGTACACTTTTGTGATGGTAAAAAAGATATCTGTTTCCAGAGAAATGACGGGAAAATATCCGACTAAGGTATTAATCGCATTAAAAATCAAAGAAATGTAGGCTGCGCCCGGCTAGGCCTACAGGCAAGCGTTGCACAATGTAGGCCGGGTAAGCGCAGCGCCACCCGGCAAGAAAGACGGCGCGTTTGTTTACTCCAGCGCCAGCAGCGCAAAGCTCGCCAGCCAGTGCCCGCCGCTATAGTGGCTGCCGACCACATGCCCGACACTTGCGGCCAGATGTTTCGTCACCGCCTCGCGCAATGCCGGTTGCGCCGGGTGGCTGGCTGGAAGCGCTTTCGCAATGTGCTTCATACACCACGCGCGGCTGAGGTTTAACCCGTCCAGATGGGCAATTTTCGGGTCGGTACGATCGCTCACTTCCGCCGGGTTCATCAGTGCCGTAACGGCGCCCACCTCCGGCAGAAACGCGTCAAACCAGGCCGGGAAGTCTTCAGCCACCTTGCTCATCAGCAGCGCCTCCGTCAGCGCGCCGGAAATATACTCGTCTCCGCCGGGCTCATAATGAGCCGGATAGCGCGTGTCGGCGAGATAAAACCGCTCCGCCGCTGCCACAATCGCCTGTTCAAGCGCCTTGTCTCCGACTGCGCGACCGTAATCGAGCGCCAGCGCGAGGGCAAACGCGGTGTTGTAGTGCGTCCCGACGCGGATCGGATAGGTGAGCTTACCGAGGTAATCCACCAGCCGGTTGCGAATATCCTGGGTGAGCGGCGCCAGCGTCTGGTACCAGCCCGCGGCCTGCGGCAGCGACGACTGCTTCAGCTCCTGGGCCAGCGCCAGCAGCCAGCCGTAGCCATACGGCCGCTCAAACGAGGCGCGGAACGGCGCGGTAAAATAGGCCAGCTCCTTCACCACGTTCTCTTCGGTCATGTGCTCGTCAAAAAGCGCGACGATCGCGTCCCGACACGGTAATTCTGGATAGAGGCGCACGCAGCGCAGCAGCAGCCAGTAACCGTGCACCGCCGAGTGCCAGTCAAAACAGCCGTAGAAAATGGGATGCAGTTCACGAGGCGGCAGAACGTCACCATCATCATTAAGCAGGTGCATGATGTGGTTCGGGTATTCCTGGCGCAAATAGGTCAAAGGCATGCGGGCAAACGCGTCGGCCTGATGTTGCGTTAATTCCATGACAGCTCCTTAGCGAAACACGAGGAAATACATTAAGAACACGTTCACCACCAGCAGGGTTAACGCGGTCGGGATCTGGATCTTGATCACCTGATATTTGTCTTTCAGCTCCAGCAGCGCGGCGGGAACGATATTGAAGTTCGCGGCCATCGGCGTCATCAGCGTGCCGCAGTAGCCTGCATACATGCCAATCGCCAGCAGCGGCGCAGGGTTGCCGTGATGCACGTTGATCAAAAACGGCAAGGCGATACCGGCACTTAATACCGGGAAGGCCGCAAAGGCGTTACCCATAATCATGGTAAACAGCGCCATACCCACGCAGTAAATCACCACCAGCATAAAGCGGCTATCCGGGTTCACAAACAGGCTCACCACCTTTTGTACCGAGTCGCCCGTGTTGGCCACCACGAACACGCCGCCGAGCATGGCCAGCATCTGCGGCAGGATCACCGCCCAGCCGATGGTATCGACAAGACGACGGGACTGACGAACGGCATGCAGCGGTGTGCCTTTGGTCAGCCACCAGCCGGTGAGGATCGCCGCGACGCAGGCCACGCACAGCGCCGCCAGGGTGAGCTGCTTCTGATCGAGCAGAAACACGCCGCCGACCGAAACGCCCTTCAGGAATAACGTGCCCAGCACCGTCACCACTGGGATCATCAGTGCGGGCAGGAACAGCAAGTTTTTAAGCCGGTTTGACGACGCGACGCGCTCCTCCTCGGTGGACATTTTATAGTGCCCTTTCCCGACGAGGCCAAACCCCGCCAGCAGCGCGATGGCGATAACGCCGCCGCCGATAATCCGGTACGCCAGCGATTTGCCGAGTTCCTGAACCATCAGATCGCCAAACAGGAAGATCCCGCCAAACAAGAACCAGAACAGCGCGGTGGTAAAGCGCTTCGGATTGGCGCGATCGCGCAGGGTCATCACAACCAGCAGCATCACGACAAAGCCAATCAGGTAGTACACGCGGTTGATGGTGATAAGCGTCATCATTGCGCGGCCTCCTGCGTACCCTGCTCTGCACGCCAGGCCATCACGTCGCGACGGATACTTGCATCGAGGCGCAGCAGGCGCGTCATATGAATAATCAATGCCGCAATGGCGGTGGGAATGGCCCAGAGGCCGATATGCAGCGGTTCAATGCCCTGAATACCATTCTCTTTCAGGAACGCGTCGATCAGCAGCACTGCCCCAAAGGCAATAAAGATATCTTCCCCAAAGAAAACCGCGATGTTGTCGCACGCGGCGGCATGGGCTTTGATTTTGTCGCGAATGTGCTGCGGCAGCTCGCCATATTCGTTCAGCGCCGCCCCTTCGGCCATCGGCGCCAGCAGCGGGCGCACCGTCTGCGCGTGACCGCCCAGCGACATCAGGCCCAGCGCGGCGGTGCCTTCCCGCGCGACAAAATAGAGCATCAGAATACGCGCTGAGGTGGCACTGGCGATCTTCGCCACCCAGGCCTGGGCGCGCTCTTTTAGCCCGTAATATTCCAGCAGACCAATCACCGGCAGGATCAGGATGAAGGTGGCCAGCGATCGGCTATTGACGAACTTCTCGCCAAAGGTCTCCAGCAGCATGCCGAAATCCATGCCGACCAGCAGACCCGTCGCCAGCCCCGCCACCACGACCACCAGCAGCGGGTTGAAGCGCAGTGCAAAACCAATAACCACGATCGGTATCCCGATCAGCGGCAACAGCGTAGTACCGTCCATAACGTTTACCCTATCGAAAGTGAGCGTTGCGCGCCGACGGCTATTTTTTTAATTTGCGGCGAGCGATGTTGTGTTTTGTTGGCAGGCTTCGCAAAACCTGCGCTAAAAAGCTATATCTGAACCTCAAAAACATGTAAACAAATTATCAATAAAATGTTCTTATTTTATCGATGAGTTTACATTTCTGGCTAAGGAACGTTATGACCTCAGAAAAGAGTGCTTCACCCGATCGCGACGATATCAACGATGGCCGGATCGTCTCTTCCCGACATCTGGTATCCGAGCGCTGCGCGGAGTTATCAGAGCTGGAATATGCGCTGATCATGACCAGCAACGCGTTCAACAAATGGATGGTGCGCTGCATGACGGCTGCCGGCGAGCCCGATATGGGCGCCTTTGACGTTTCGCTGCTGCATCACGTCAACCACCGCGACCGCAAGAAAAAGCTGGCCGATATCTGCTTCGTCCTCAACGTGGAAGATACCCACGTGGTGACCTATGCCCTGAAAAAGCTGGTCAAAGCAGGCTACGTGACGAGCGAGAAAGCGGGTAAAGAGCTTTTTTTCTCTACCACGGATGAAGGGAAAGCGCTGTGCATGAAATACCGGGACGTGCGGGAAGCGTGTCTGATTGCGATCCACGCGGAGAGCGGCATTGCCGGGAAGTCGATTGGCGAGACCGCGCAGCTGTTACGCACGATCTCCTCCCTGTATGACACCGCCGCCCGGGCGGCGGCGTCACTGTAATTAAGGTCGTCGGAACAGCGTAATGCTGCGACCGGCCAGTTCATATTCTACGGTTTCGGTGATCGCTGTCCCGGTGGCAGCATCATCCGCCGTAGACAGCTCCAGCACCCATCCCCCTTCGCCAAACTGCGGGATCTGGAACGGCACGGTGCCTTCAAACGGGTTGAACAGCATCAGCACGTCGTGCCAGATACCGTCCTCCTGCCGCAGATCCGGCCTGCTGATGGAGACCCCAAGCGTCGAGCCTTCATCCCACTGCTCGGCCTGCTGTGGACCGCCTCCGGCATTGAACCAGCGGATCTCCAGCCCGTCGCGCCAGCTCTCACGACGCAGCAGCGGCTGCTGCGCGCGCAGGGCAATCAACCGCCGGGTGAACTCGCGCAGCGCGGCGTCATTTTCTGACAGCCCTTTCCAGTCGATCCATGAGATCTCACTGTCCTGACAGTAGCCGTTATTGTTGCCCTTTTGCGAGCGGCCAAACTCGTCCCCGGCCAGCAGCATCGGCGTGCCGTGGGAGAACAGCAGCGTGGTCAGGAAATTACGCTTCTGCCGCTCCCGGGTGGCGATGATGTCCGAATTTTCGGTTGGCCCCTCCTCGCCGTAGTTGTACGAGCGGTTATCGTTATGCCCGTCGTTATTATCCTCGCCGTTGTCGGCATTATGCTTCTCGTTGTACGACACCAGGTCATTCAGCGTAAAGCCGTCGTGGGCGGTGATAAAGTTGACGCTGGCCCACGGGCGACGCCCACGCAAATCGTACAGATCGCCGGAGCCAAGAAGCCGCGCGGCAAAGTCCGTGGAGACGTTGTCCCCCTTCCAGTACTCGCGAACGGTGTCGCGGTATTTGTCGTTCCACTCCCCCCAGCCCGGCGGGAATCCGCCCACCTGATAGCCGCCGGGACCGATATCCCAGGGTTCACCAATCAGCTTGAGTCGGGATAAGACCGGATCCTGAGTCATGGCATCGAAGAAACCGCCGCGCGGGTCAAACCCTTCGGGCTCGCGGCCCAGAATCGTCCCCAGGTCGAAACGAAAACCGTCAATGTGCATCGATTCCGCCCAGTAGCGCAGGGAGTCCATCACCATCTGCAGCACGCGCGGATGCGAGGTGTTGACCGTATTTCCCGTCCCGGTGTCGTTGATGTAATACCGGTGCTGGTCCGGGAGCGTGCGGTAATAGCTGTAATTATCAATCCCCTTAAACGACAGCGTCGGGCCAAGCTCGTTCCCTTCCGCCGTGTGGTTGTACACCACGTCCAGAATCACCTCGATGCCTGCGTCATGATAGGCGCGCACCATATCGCGAAAGCCCTGAATCCCCGCCGGGCCGTAGTAGCGCGACGCCGGAGCAAAAAAGCCCAGCGTGTTATAGCCCCAGAAGTTCTTCAGGCCACGGTCAAGAAGATGCTGATCGTCCGGGAACCAGTGAACCGGCAGCAGCTCCACCGAGGTAATGCCCAGGCTTTTGATATAGTCGACCGAGGCTTTGTGTCCCATCCCTTCAAACGTGCCGCGCAGCTCGGGCGGAATGGCCGGGTTCATCTGGGTAAAGCCTTTCACATGGCTCTCATAAACAACGGTATGCGGCCAGGGCACGTTCGGCCGGTTGCTGTCCTGCCAGTCAAAGGCATTCGGGTCGATGACCCTGCCTTTCGGCGTGAACGGCGCGCTGTCCCGCGTGTCAAAGCTCAAATCCAGCTCGTCATGCCCCAGCTCATAGCCGAAATGGGCGTCGTTCCAGTCGATGTCACCCACCAGTTCGCGGGCGTAGGGGTCGATAAGCAGCTTATGCGGGTTGAAGCGATGACCGTTTTCAGGGTCGTAGGGGCCGTAGACGCGATAGCCATACAGCGCCCCCGGCTTCAGGTCGGGCACATAGCCGTGCCAGACCTCATGGGTATACTCCGGGAGCGTCAGCCGGGCGATTTCGGTTTTCCCGGACGGATCGAACAGACAGAGTTCCACCCGCTCAGCGTGAGCGGAGAACAGCGCGAAGTTAACGCCCTTCCCGTCATAATTCGCACCCAACTGCTGGCCATGACCGGCCCGAATTTCAAACGTTGTATCCTTTGCCATTTTCGTTCTCCACGATTATTCGCAGGTAAGCAGAACCAGTACACATCCCTTTTCTGACGTTAAATCCAGCGTTTCTTGCAGCATGCGGCTTTCGCCGCTGAACAGATCCCGATAGCGCTTCCCGGCCAGTTCGTCGGGTAACGCGACCGTGGTATTGACCCACAGCTGATGATTATCGGTGACGTCAAAAACCAGACGCGGCACGGCAACAATCAGCGCCTCGCCGTCCTTAACGCGCGCATAGACAATCAGGTTCTCCTCACGATCGCCGGTGACCTTAAGCGGCAGCCAGTCGCCATAGCGGAAAAGCGCGTCGTAGTGCGGTCGCAGCCGCAGCAGCGTGGCGGTAACGAACTGTTTGACCCTGCCGTCACGCCAGCATATCGGGTTGTCAAACACCCCGGCATCCGCCGCGCTGAGGTGCTGCACCAGGGCCGGAAAGTCCGGCTCCCGTCGGTTATCCGGGTCGACAAGGCTAAAATTAAGCGCCTCGCTGCCCTGATAGATATCCGGCACGCCGGGCGCCGTGAGCTTGATCACCGTCTGGCTGAGGCTGTTCATTAGCCCGGCGCGGATAAAGGGCTGCATCGCCTCGCTGAAATCGTGCAGGAACAGGGTGTTGTCCGGTGAAAGCAGGTGCCGTGCATAGCTCAACACCACGCTCTCATAGCTCTCGTTGCTGTCGATCCAGTCGGTGCGCTGCTTCGCCTCGCGCAGCGCTTTCTCAAGGAAGCCAAGGAAACGTTCTTCCAGTGATTTCAGCCCGTCGGCGTCGTCCGGTGACAGCGTGGCGGGCCAGACGCCCGCCAGCGCCTGGTAGATCATCCACGTATCGGCGGCGTTTGGCGCGGTACCGTCATTGAGAAAACGCACCTGGGTCTGGTTCATCTGCCGCCAGCGGGCCAGATTTTCTCCCCAGCGTTCCGGGGCTTCCGTCAGGGTATAAAGGCGCGCCCGGGAATCTTCCCCGCGCTTGGTATCGTGCGTGGAGGTGCCCAGCAGCGCGTCGGGCTGACGGGCCAGACGAATGCGCATCTCCTGGTGGAAGCGGGATAAGGAAAACGCGCGCGGGGTCGGGTCGGCACCGACTTCATTGAGCGCAAGCTCGAGGTTGTGGCGAAAGAACAGCGTGTCTTCAACGGATTTCGCCATCAGCGGCCCGGTGAGCTGCTGGAAGCGGGTCCTGAACAGCGCGGCGGTGTCGCAGCACGCTTCCGGCAGGTCGCCGGTAAGAATGCGCACGATCAGGCTGAGCGCCGCTTCCGACGTCTCCACGCTGGCAACCACGCGGTTAAGCAGCGCCACGTCCGTCTGGGTTAACCCCTCGCGAGTGCCATAGGTGCGGTAGACCGGAAACGCAATAAGCAGTTCGCGCAGCGCGTGGCGGATTTCCTCGCGCGGCAGCGCAACCTCATTGCGGCGTGCCAGATCCTCAGCAAGGTTCAGCAGCGTGGTGAATTCACCCTCAAAATTACGATCGGCCATCAGGCCTTTGGCATCGCGCAGTTCCGCGTGGCGATCGACCGTGATGCCCAGCGTCTCGTCGTGGATGGTCTCCAGACGCCCCAGGCTATCGTCGTCGACCAGCACTTCCGCCAGCGAGGCGATAAACTCGTAGCCGGTGGTACCGGATACCGGCCAGTCAGCGGGGAGCTGTTCCCCTTTGGCGAGAATCTTTTCGACCGTAATGTAGCAGTCGGGCCCGGTGGCCTGCCGCAGGTGCTGCAGATAGCCCAGCGGATCCGCCAGGCCGTCGACATGGTCAATGCGCAGGCCGTCCACCACGCCCGCGTGGACCAGCTCAAGGATCAGCCGGTGCGTGTCGTCGAAGACCGCATCATCTTCAACCCGAACGCCGACCAGCCCGGTGATCTCAAAGAAGCGCCGCCACGAGAGCTGCTTCGGCGCTTCCCGCCAGGACATCAGCCGCCAGCTTTGCGCGTCGTGCAGCTCGGCAATGCTCTTCTCCTCGCTGTACGTGCCGGGGTTGAGCGGATACTCGGCGTCGTAGTAGACCAGCGCGGCCTTTTTCGTGACAGGGTCACGTTTTAGCGTGATAGCTCCCTTCTCCAGCTCCGCCTCAAAGGTGTCGCCAAGAAACGGCAGCGTTAGCGGTCGCGACCCGTCGATATCGAAGTAGCGGAAATAGCGGCTCTGCTGGCCATATTCAATCACGTCCCGCCACCAGAGGTTTTCCAGCGAGGTGGACATATGGTTGGGGACTATGTCCAGAATCAACCCCATACCGGCCTGCTTAAGCGCGGCGGCCATGCGGTCAAACCCGTCTCGCCCGCCGATGGCGGGGTCGATTTCATTCGGGTTGGTTACGTCATAGCCGTGGGTGGACCCCGTCGTGGCAGTGAACACGGGCGATGCGTAAAGGTGGCTGATGCCGAGGTCCTTCAGATACGGCACCAGCGCCACAACGCGGTCGAACGTCATGCCGTTACGGAACTGAATTCGGTACGTGGCGGAAGGGATCATAACGATGCTTCTCCATTAGCAAAGCGAACGACAATACCGTTCGGGGGTAAAACGTCAGTGACCTCCGGCGAGGCAAAACGCGTCTCCCCCGCCATAGCGGGCAGCGCGACGGGCTTAATGCCGATATTCAGCGCCAGAGAGAGCGTCCCCGACGGAAAGCGCCAGCACACCGCTACCATGCCGGGCGCGGTCTTGAGCACATGGCCCTCAACGGCGCCGCACGGATGCAGAAGCGGAACGATATAGCGATGGCGCAGCGTCAGCAGGTGGCGCGTGTAGCGCAGCCACGTCTTGCCCTCGTCGGTGGCGACTTTATGCCAGTCGAGCTTTGAGCGGATAAACGTGTTCACGTCGTTCGGGTCCGGGACGGTTTCATCGTGCCCGGCATGACCGGTAAACTCTTTCGCGCGCCCTTCCCGCACCGCCTTTGCCAGTTCGCCGTGAAAGTCGGTGAAGAACAGGAACGGATGCGTTTCCCCAAACTCCTCGCCCATAAACAGCAGCGGGATATGCGGGGAGAGCAGCAGCGCGGCAAGCAGCACCCGCGTCTTGTCGGCACCCGCGAGGGAGAGAAGCCGCTCGCCCTGGGCGCGATTGCCGGTCTGATCGTGGTTTTGGATAAAATCGACGAAGAACTGCGGTGGCTGCGTGCGGCATTCCACCCCGCGAGACTCGCCGGTTTGCAGTGATACCTCGCCCTGGTAGACAAAGCCTTCCGCCAGCGCCCGGGCGAACTTTTTCTCCGGCTCAAAGGCAAAGTCCTGGTAGTAGGCGTGCGTCTCGCCGGTGGCAAATAAGTGGGCGGCGTTGTGGAAGTCATCGTTCCACTCGCCGGTAAACAGCGGCGCGTTGCCCTGTTCATCACGCGGATGCAGGAAAATCACGTTGCGGCTGTCTTCCGTGGTCAGGTGAACGTGACGGTGCGGAATGGCCTCGCGGATCCTGGTGGCAATCTCCTCGAGAATATGCGTGTCGGAGCCGTCTTTTATCTGGTCTATGGCATCAAACCGCAGGCCGTCAAGACGGTATTCCGTCAGCCAGTAGAGCGGCGCGTCGGTCATGTACTGCCTCACCGGCTCGCGCTCGTAGGCGATGCCGTTGCCCCACGGCGTCATCCGCTGTGCATCGAAAAACGCGGGCGACAGCAAAGGCAGATAGTTCCCCTCGGGGCCGAAGTGGTTAAGCACGATATCCAGCACCACCGAAAGCCCCAGCCCGTGCGCGGCGTCGATAAACGCGTGGAAATCCTCCGGCGTACCGTAGGCTGAGTGTGGGGCATATAGCAGCACACCGTCGTACCCCCAGCCGCGGGAACCGCCAAACTGAGAGACTGGCATCACTTCAAGCTGGGTAATCCCGAGTTCTGCCAGATACGGCAGCTTGTCGATGGCCGCCCGGAAGGTGCCCTCCGGGGTAAAGGTGCCCATGTGCAGTTCGTAAATGACCGTCTCTTCCCACGGACGCCCTGCCCAGTCGCGATTGACCGGCTGGTAGCGTCGGGGATCGATCACCACCGAGGGGCCGTTAACGTCGCCCTTTTGCGCCCGCGAGGCGGGATCGGGCACCGCCATGCCGTCCTGAAGAACAAACTGATATTCTGCACCGTGCGTGACGCCGGGGACGTCTGTCTGGAACCAGCCGTCGCCCGTTGCCGTCATCGGCACGTCGGCGGCGGCCAGACGTAGCGTAAGTTCTTTCTGTCCTTCTGCCCAGACGCGAAAACGTACAACGTCATCGGAAATAAACTCAGCACCCCACCGCTTTTGAAATGTCCTGAATTCCATTCATTGTCCTCGAATGACCCACATTTTACGCGGAACGAAGTACAAGCTTAGTTCAGGATTAAAAGTGTGTTAGCCCAGCGGATTTAACCGCTTCGTCTATTCTTTATGAAATAACTCACTACCGGGAAAATTATGCAGATTCGAAAAGGATTAAATACGGACCTCGTCCGTCTTGAATGTTGTGACTTTTCTTTCACCATTAGCCACATTGCGCGAGAGCCCTTTATCCATTGTGATTTGCATATCGAAGCCGTTGCCGAGCCCTGGATTAAAACCTACGAGCTCGACATCCAAACCCTTGAAAATCACTGCGTTAATCCGGACGCCATATTTCTTATCGCCGAAACGGATGACGGTGAAATAGCCGGATTTATTACCGCTTCAATTGGCTGGAATAAATTTATCTCAGTGGATTATATCGCCGTTGAGCGTACAAAACGCAGAACCGGCGCCGCACAAAAATTGATGGCCGCCGCCCACGTCTGGGCCCGCAGCGTAAACGCGCCGGGATTACGGCTTGAAACACAAAACGTGAACGTCTCTGCCTGTCTGTTTTACCGTCATTACGGATTCACCCTGGGCGGATACGACCGTTATCTCTACAACGCCTTACCGGAAAAAGACGAGGTCGCCCTATTCTGGTATTACATGCTGGTCTAGCAACGCAGCCTTCATATTTCTGTCATTGAATTTCATTACGCTTTCGGGATTTTAACCAGGGTGTTGAGGAAAAAAGCGTGAATTCAATGGCTAAGGCATTACTGCTGGCATTACCTGTTATGAGTGCAGCGGCAACCGCGACGGCTGCCGGGCGCGACCTGTGTGAACCGAAAGCGTACGAAATGGCGCTGCGCTATCAGCAGAAATCGGCAGAGATTATGGCCCTTCAGCTGCAAACCTATCGGTTTGCCACCGAGCGTTTCAACGAGAGGTTAAAGGATCTGAAAACGCCCGAAAATTACGCCGTGGTGATGGACCTCGACGAAACGGTGCTGGATAACACCCCTCTGCTGGTGCGCGATGCGGAGCAGTGTCACGACTATACACAATGGGACACCTGGAGCGACTGGGAGAAGCAGGGAAAACCCGGCTTAATCCCAGGGGCGAAAGCGTTTCTTGACCACGTGAATCAGAGCAAGGTCCGGATCTACTACGTTTCGGATCGTATGCAGGAAAATAAAGCCGACACGCTGAAGACGTTAAACGCTCTCGGCCTGCCGCAGGTGTCTGACGAAAGCGTGCTGCTGGATACGGTCAGCAAGGAAGAGCGCCGCCAGAGCATCCTCAAAAAGCAGCAGATCGTGATGCTGTTCGGCGACAGCCTGCCGGATTTCGCCGTGCAGTTTAAAAACAAAAAGCCGAGCGAGCAGCAGCGTGAGCTGGTTGAGGCCAGCGCCGAACACTTCGGCAACGACTGGATTGTGCTCCCTAATGCCGCTTATGGCGCCTGGTCCAAAGCCACGCTGGATAGCTGGAACGCACCGCTGAAAAAATAAGGTCTTACGGGCCGGAAAAGGCGTCCCCCGCCTTACCGGCCCTTCGGTTGACTATCCATCCCGTTTATAGGTCCTATCATTTCTGGGCAGGTTCTTATAATTTTACGAAGCAGTAAGATGAGTGCTTTCAAAGGAGACTCGTATGCTTACCGTGAAAAAACTTGCTCTTTCCACGCTGATTTCCAGTTCACTGCTTTTCTACCCTGCGCTGCAGGCCTCGGCAGAGACGCCCCAGCACGTCGTTAAACAACCGGCGGGCGGGTACAGCATTCAGGTTGGGGACATTCTGGTCACCTCGTTTACCGACGGAACCGTCGCGCAGGATCTGCACAAACTGCTGCGCAGGACAACGCCGCAAAACATTGATGCGCTGCTCGCGAAAAATTTCCAGACCAACCCGCCTGAGGTCTCCATCAACGCGTTCCTGATTGCGATGCCCGGACATAAAATTCTGGTGGATACCGGCTCGGGCCAGCTCTTTGGCCCCGGTAACGGCGGCCGTCTGATTGAGAGCCTCGCCACGCAGGGGATTAAACCCGAGGACATTACTGAAGTCCTGCTAACCCACGCCCACTCCGATCATGCCGGTGGCCTGGTGAAAGATGGCAAGGTGGTGTTCAGCAACGCGCGCGTTTTTGTTGGTAAACCGGATATCGACTTTTTCTTTAACGACGACAATCAGAAGAAAACCGGCTACGGCAAGAACTACTTTGACGTCGCGCAGAAGACCTTAAAGCCCTATCTTGACGCGGGGAAAGTGGTGCCGTTTAGCGGCACATCGGAGATTATCCCGGGGCTGACCGGCACGGTTCATCCCGGCCATACGCCGGGCTCAGCCTTCTACACGCTGACAAGCAAAGGCGAGAAGATCACCTTTGTCGGCGACATCATTCACGCCGCGGCGGTCCAGTTCCCGCAGCCTGCGGTGACCATCACCTACGATGAAGATCAGAACAAAGCGGCAAGCGTTCGCGAGCATGCGTTCGCTGACTTTGTGAAAAATAAAGATCTCATTGCCGCCCCGCACCTGCCTTTCCCGGGCATCGGCTATGTAACGAAAGGCGAGAACGGCGGCTATGCCTGGGTCCCTGTCACCTATACCAACCGGGACGCCAGCGGCGCGAAATAGAGCGATGACGCGGATATCTGACATGGACATAGACCTGCTCCTGACGCTGGACGCCCTGCTTCAGGACAGGAACATCACCCATGCTGCCGCGCGGCTGGGCATCAGCCAGCCCGCGCTGTCTGCCCGTCTCGCGCGTCTGCGCTCGCTGTTTGGCGAACCACTGTTCATTCCCTCCCCGCATGGACGCGGGGTATTACCCACGCCGCGAGCGGAAGCGCTCAAGCCGCAGGTGGCGAACGTACTGCGCGGCATCAGCGCGATGTTTGCCCCCACGGCATTTGATGCGCAAACCAGCAGCCGGACCTTTGTTATCGCGCTGCATGAGAACCCGGCGCTGATGCTCGGCACCGGACTGCTTAACCAGGTGAGAACCGATGCCCCCGGCATCCGCCTGCGCTTCGCCCTGCCGGAGATGGCTGACCTGCCGCAGCAGCTGGAAAACGGGGATGTGGACATCTACATCGGCGTGAGCGCGGGCGCTCATGACGGCTGGGTGAGGCGCAAACTCCTCGACGACGCGTTTGCCACCGCCCAGCGTAAAGGCCATCCGCGCGGAACAGGTCCGTTAGATCTGGAAAGCTACTGCGCGCTTTCCCATCTGGTGGTGTCGTCGGCGGGAGATCCGTTTACCGGCTTTATCGACCAAACCCTTGTCGGGCTGGGCTATCAGCGACACGTCGCCATGTCCACCCAGAGCTACGCCATGGCGCCACCGCTGGTTGCCGGTACCGACCTGGTCTGTACCCTGCCGGAACGGATGCTGCGACAGTTCGCCAGCACGCTGGATATTTTCCCACCGCCGCTGCCGCTCCAGCCAATTACCATCAACATGTACTGGCACCCGAAAAACAGCCAGGATCCGGCAAATGCCTGGCTGCGTGAACAGCTGCTGCGGGCCGCCGGACGTCAGGTGTGATCGAGGGTAACCAGAAACTTTTTAAGCACTTCTGAGCGAATAATCCGGTGGCAAACCAGGGTGAGTTCGCTCTCCCGCAGCCGGTCGAGAATGTCCACGTAAACCACATTCTCGACGCTCACCGCCCTTGCCGACACGGGCAGCAGCGCCAGCCCAAACCCTGCCGAAACCAGGCTTATCACCGTAGGCACGTCGGTCGCGTTTTGCACTACGTCCGGCTGAAAGCCCGCCACGCTGCAGGCGTCATAGAAATACTGTTCCAGCCCCATTCCCTCCGGGTCGCGCAGGGAGATCCATTTTTCGTCTTTCACCGACGAGAGCGTCAGCGCGGCGGACCCGGCCAGCGGATGCTGACGATACAGCGCCAGCACCGTTTTCTCCGAGGTGAACGGACGACTTTGCAGATCGTCCGGCAGCGACGGTAGCGGCGCGCGGATGATGGCCACATCCAGCTGGTTGCTCTGCACGGCGGCGTAGAGCGTCTGCACGTTTCCCGTCATCAGCGACATGGTAATGGCCGGCCAGCGGCTGTGCATCTGGCGAAGCGCGGCGGGTAGCCTGCCGTCGAACATCGCGCTCGACACGCATCCGAGGTTTAACACCCCCTGCTCGCCCCGTGCCGTTTGTCTGGCGTCCAGCACCGCCTGTTCGGTCAGCGAGATGGCAAGCCGGGCTTTCACGAGAAACGCTTCGCCCGCAGGCGTCAGGGTTAAGCGGCGGTTGGCCCGGCTGAAAAGCGTGACGCCTAAACGTTCTTCCAGGGCCTTAATCTGCTGGCTCAGCGCCGGTTGCGCCATGTTCAGACGCTCGGCGGCCCGGTGCATGTGGAGCTCTTCGGCAACGACGATGAAGTGGCGCATCTGACGAAACTGCACGAGACGCCTCCTTATATTGATATAAATTTACTTATCAATTTAACAGAAATGATGCAATTGATGCTATTGGTCATTGCCATAAAAATGGAGGTATTCAACCGAGGGAGGAAAATATGGAAAACAAGATTAAAGATCTCCGCAGCGCCATCGCCTTACTGCAGCGCCACGAAGGGCAGTATCTTGAAACCGATCGTCCGGTCGATCCCAACGCGGAGCTGGCGGGCGTCTATCGCCATATCGGCGCAGGCGGCACGGTCAAACGCCCAACCCGCACGGGCCCGGCCATGATGTTCAACAGCATTAAGGGCTATCCGCACTCCCGCATTCTGGTGGGCATGCACGCCAGCCGCGAGCGCGCGGCGCTTCTGTTAGGCTGCGAGCCCTCTGAACTGGCAAAACACGTCGGCCAGGCGGTGAAAAAGCCGGTTGCGCCGGTTGTCGTTCCGGCCACACAGGCCCCCTGTCAGGAGCAGGTCTTCTACGCTGACGATCCTGACTTCGACCTGCGCAGGCTGCTTCCGGCCCCGACTAACACGCCGATTGATGCTGGCCCGTTCTTCTGTCTGGGGCTGGTGCTGGCAAGCGATCCGGAAGACAGCTCGCTGACGGATGTCACCATCCACCGCCTCTGCGTGCAGGAGCGCGACGAGCTTTCCATGTTCCTTGCCGCCGGGCGCCACATCGAAGTGTTCCGCAAAAAGGCGGAAGATGCCGGAAAACCGCTGCCGGTGACGATCAACATGGGACTCGACCCCGCCATCTATATCGGCGCGTGCTTTGAGGCCCCCACCACGCCATTTGGTTATAACGAGCTGGGCGTCGCCGGGGCGCTGCGCCAGCAGCCGGTTGAGCTGGTGCAGGGCGTGGCGGTCAAAGAGAAAGCCATCGCGCGGGCGGAGATCATCATCGAAGGCGAACTGCTTCCGGGCGTGCGCGTGAGAGAGGATCAGCACACCAACACCGGCCACGCGATGCCGGAGTTCCCGGGCTACTGCGGCGAGGCGAATCCCTCCCTGCCGGTGATCAAAGTGAAAGCCGTGACTATGCGAAACCACGCCATCCTGCAGACGCTGGTGGGGCCGGGGGAAGAACATACCACACTGGCCGGATTGCCGACCGAGGCCAGCATCCGCAATGCCATTGAGGAGGCGATTCCGGGCTTCCTGCAAAACGTCTATGCCCATACCGCGGGCGGCGGCAAGTTCCTCGGAATATTGCAGGTGAAAAAACGCCAGCCGTCAGACGAAGGACGTCAGGGCCAGGCGGCGCTTATCGCCTTAGCCACCTATTCGGAGCTGAAGAACATTATTCTTGTCGACGAAGACGTGGATATTTTCGACAGCGACGACATCCTGTGGGCAATGACGACGCGCATGCAGGGTGATGTGAGCATCACCAATATTCCGGGGATCCGCGGCCACCAGCTGGATCCGTCCCAGTCGCCGGATTACAGCACCTCGATTCGCGGCAACGGCATTTCCTGCAAGACGATCTTCGACTGCACGGTGCCGTGGGCGCTGAAGGACCGCTTCGAGCGCGCGCCGTTTATGGAGGTGGATCCGCGTCCGTGGGCGCCGGAGCTGTTTGCCGCTAAAAAATAGAGAAAATCACGCGCGTATGGCCCACAGGTCATACGCTTATTTTCTTTTCAAGCGTGGCGATATTTTCACCCGCCACGCGTTTCACAGTGAAACGATCGACGCTCAGCAAAATGAGCATCAGCCCCCTGCCGCTCTCCAGCAGCGGCGACATTTCGCAGAAACGGTCTCGCCTGGCGGCCTCAAGCCGCTCCTGCGGGAACGCGTCACCCGCGTCGTTAAAAACAACGCAGACATCATTGCCGCGGACGTCGAACTGGACGCGAAAGGCGCGCGAGTTATCCTCGTGAAGCGCGTAGCGGATGATATTCGTCGCCACTTCACAGGCGGCGAGATCGAAGGCGAAACGCCACTCATCATCGACGGGAAGCGCGCTCAACCTGTCGCCAAGCCAGCCGGACAGCGGCGTCAGGGACGCGATCGCCGCCGGAAATTCAGCCTGATCCGGCCTCTGCATCTACTGCCCCAGTTGCGCAAGCGCGCTATGTTTATCCGGATAGATGCGGAAGATGCGATCCATTCGGGTCAGGGTGAACATGTTCATGATCCCGGGGTTCAGGGAGCACAGCGCCATTTCGCCTTTCCCGTTCATCAGCTTGAACAACGACACCAGCATCCCCAGCCCGCTGCTGTCGATAAAATCCACTTTGCTAAAGTCGACGATTAAGGCTTTACGATCGCTGCCAATTTCCTCCGTCACGGACGCTTTAAACGTCGCGGCAATGGACGCATCCAGCCGCCGAACTGCGGGGGTGAGAATATTGGCATGTGGTAATCGTTCGGTGTTAATAATCATTCTGTTCTCCCTGACGCTCAATCACGAGCAGTGACACGTCATCGGTTAAGGCGATGGGTTCATCACGATTTGCATTGCGCCAGTCGGTCAGGTGGTCACCAAACCGCGGCAGGAGCTGGTCAACCGGGAGCCGGGCATGCTCATGAAGCCAGCGTTCGAGACGCTGCGGGCCAAACTGCTCGCCGCTGACGTTCTCACACTCCGTAATACCGTCACTGAATAAGCATAAGCGATCCCCCGGATTGAGGGTAAACGCGACGTCCTCCCAGCTCAGGTCTGGGATCAGCCCGACCGGCGGGCCGCCATCGCCCACGGACGTGACTTCGCTGTCTGCGTTCACAATGACGGGAGTGGGATGTCCTGCCTGGCACAGCAACCCCTGCCCAGTTTCTGGATCGATCACGCCGTAAATGAGCGTGAAATAACTGGTGATGTCGCTCTCTTCACTGCAAAAGCGGCTGTTCAACATCCTGACGACCTCCGCGGGTGACTGAATGCCGCCCTCATCGGTAAACAGGAAGCGGTCCACCACCCGGCCATGTAAAAACTGGCGAGCCACCGCGAGGGACATCATCGCGGCCCCCACGCCGTGACCCGAGACATCAACGCAATAGAATCCCAAATGGGAATCCAGCGGAAAGATATTGAACACATCGCCCGAGACCCAGGCTGACGGTAGGAAAAGCCAGTCGGAGAAGTAGTCGCCGTAGCGTAAGCGGTGTGAAGGCAGCACCGAGTGCTGAACGCGTGCCGCCAGTTCAAGATCTTTTTCAATCTGATGCAAGGCTTCACTCAGGCGCTTGTTGTGCGCCGCGAGGGTCGCTTCCAGCGTCAAAATACGGACCCCGGCGTGAAGCCGCGCCCGGAGTTCAGCCTGTTCAACGGGTTTACTCAAAAAATCATCCGCCCCGGCATCAAACCCCTGCGTCACGTCCCCGGCATTCTCGCGGGCCGTCAACAGGATGATATACACATAGTGGCCAAACTGACGGTTACGGATCGTCTGACAGAGCGTAAGTCCGTCCATTTCCGGCATTTCCCAGTCGCTTATCACCATGCTAACCGGCTGACTGGACAAGATTTCCAGCGCGGCGACGCCATTTTCCGCCTCGCTCACGAGATACCCCCACTGGGTGAGCATCCGGGAAAGTAGACGACGATAAATCAGCGAATCCTCAACAATTAACACGTGCAGAGCCGACATGTATCCCTCCTATAGCGGTAAGAACCAGATGAGGCTCACGGTCCCTTCCCTGAATTTTGCGTTACCGTTGCCGTGCCCCGGATAGCGCGTCCCCGCATAGTTAGCGTACTGAACAGAGAACGATCCCGGCGTATAGCCCGCGTAGCCAAAGCTGTAGCTGTAATCGCCGTTCCAGGGCTGCTGCTGGCTGCTGTCCGGAAACCAGAATGCCGTCGCACGAACGAAGAAATGTTGTTTGAAGGTGTAGCCGCAGCCGCCCAGCATGACGTTTTTATTTTTGCGGATGTCATCGCTGCTGAGGTCGTAGTAGCGCGGCACCCAGCTGTACCCGACCTGGCAAATGATGGAATCCCCTTTATTAATCAGGAGCGTGTTTTCGACCGGTTTCGGTAGCGAAAACTTGTAGGCCAGCGTGAAGGCGCCCTGTTCGAAATAGGTATGTCTCCGGCTGCCTGACGTCCAGAAGTGGTTTTCACCGTAGTTACCGTAAACCAGGCTGAACGTATTGGCGTGCCAGTCATCATAGCCGAAGCTGTAGCGAAAATCGGCGGTATAGCGGGTGGTATCTCTGACCGGCAACCGGGAGGTAATGTTGGCAAACCAGAAGCTGTACGGGGAATACTGCAGACTAAGGTTGAGCGTCTGGTTTATTTTTTTCTCCTGCGCGGCGCTGTCAGAGCTATTTGGCACGCTCACCAGCTGCTCTTTCAGCCCCGAACTGAAGCTCAGAGCCCCAGAAAATTTCTTGTCATTTCCCGAGAACAAACGCCCCCACCGGCTGGTAAAAACGCCTGCCTGAACGGGTTCACCGTTCTTATCGCGCAGGGTTTCTTTATCATTGCTTTGTGCCGCCTCTGCGGCGGGGATCGCGGCGAGCAGCACGCCCGCCAGAAGCCATTTTTCGCGCATAACCGCCATCCTTAGTTAGGTATCCAGCGTGCGCCGACGTCGTATTTTGCCATCAGCCACAAAATACCCAGTGCCGCCGCATGCACTAACGTGTTCTCTATCCAGGCGTGACGCCATAAGTCGAAGGTGATGAACTGGCTCACCAGCAGCACCACGTACACATGCAAAATAAAGGTATAGAGCGAGTGCTGGCCTAGCGGGATCAGGAACCATCCCAGCAGGCGGTTGAGCGGCGTCCAGCAATACGTCAGCACCAGGTAGACGGTAACCATCAGAGCGATATCGTTTAGCACCCTCACCGGGCCCAGCCCGTTCTTCGCCGCCCAGGTGTGATAAAAAGTATTGAAGCTGTCAGGCGGGATGACGTGCATAAGTAGCGCGGGCGGCATAAACGGGTTGGTATGGTTCTGGGCGACAAATCCCAGCACCAGCGACACCATGACCAGCCCCACTACCACCCCTTTCCCCGGAGGCGTCCGGGCGAAAGAGAGCAGTTCGGCTTTATACCAGCCGCTGGCCATCCCCAGCACAAAGATGAACTGCCAGGCCAGCAGCGGAAAGGCAAATTCGAACTCCGACGGGGTCAGCCGAAGCGGCCACCGCTGCCACAGGCCGTACACCAGCAGCGACAGCCCTAACAGCCACCAGACTTTCCCTTTCTGCAACATCCCTAAAAAAAGGGGGCTAAAGAGCAGCAAAAAGATATACAGTCCCAGAATTTGCGTCTGATGGGGGCCGATCTGCAAATAGAGAATAATGTTGAACCAGGTCTCTTTAATCTGCGGCGTAACAGGATAAAGCGACCAGCTTTGCCCCGAAAAACGGTCGGTAAAATGGGTAACCTCGAAAATATTAATATGTGGGATATAGGCCAGAAGAATAAATGACACTATGACAATGATATTTACGCGATATATTTTCCACGCCCTGAGATAAAGCCCCCAGGAAACCGTGAGTAAAACCACTTTTTGCAGACGCGCGCGATTCAGCATTCCCAGCATAAACCCCGAGAGAATAACAAACCCTTCAGCACCTGTGGTCAACCCGAAGCGCTCCCAGGAGAATATATTAAATACCGACATTACCTCCGTATGCGCCACGACCATCATGACGAGGGCAATGCCGCGCATAAAGTCAATTCTCAGATCCCGGGCACCTGCAACAGCATAACGCCATGCTATTGATTTAGCGGCATCTTCTTGCGCGATGGACGGCGCAACATGGCTCATAGGGTGTCCTTTGCCTGAAAACGAACATTAAGGTCTAAATAAAGTAGATAGCCTAAAGGAATAGTAACTGCAATTTATCGGCGACAGATGAAACATATTAAGCAGAATTAAAGCTGAATTAACCCCTGCTACATATTAATAAAAACGCGGCTGGACACTTTTATTGGGCGTTCTACACTTATCTTAAATCTTGTTTAATCGCTATTTTCTTTCTCTTTTGGGCAACTGTCTGCGCAGCAGAATGGGTCTGCATTTTCACGGAATCAGGAACGCCGGAACTATGGATTTTTATTTTTCCCGTTTTGAACATCGTCGTCCTCCGGAGCCGTTAACAACACCGCGTTGGGTAATGATGACCTGGCAGGTGTTAGCGGTCGCGGCGCTTATTCTGGGCGCCAATTATATTTACTGGCGCTGGACCTCCTCCCTGAATACGGACGCGTTATGGTACGCCATACCGCTGGTTCTCGCCGAAACGCTGGCGTGGATCGGCACAGTGCTGTTTACCATCAATTTATGGAAAGAACAGGATCCTCCCCAGTGCCCGCCGCCTGGCGAAATTAACGAATGCCTGTCGCCAGAAGAGACCGTAGAACCTCGTCCTGTAAAAGTGGATCTGTTCATTGCCACCTACTCGGAAGATACCGAACTGGTCAGGCTATCCATTCGCGACGCCCTGAAGATGGCGTACCCGTTCCCGATTGACTACCGGATCCACGTGCTTGATGACGGCCGTCGCCCGGAGATGAAAGCCGTTTGCGATGAGGAAGGCGTCAATTACATCAGTCGACAGACCAACATCGGCTTTAAGGCCGGTAATCTGCGTAATGGCCTTGAGCAAACTGACGGCGATTTTATTGTCATCTGCGACGCCGACACCCGGGTATTTCCCACCCTACTCAGCCATACGCTGGGCTATTTCCGCGATCCGGACGTAGCCTGGGTGCAGACACCGCAGTGGTTCTTCGATCTTCCGGAAGGTGAAAATTTGTCACGCTGGGGCCAGCGGAAAGCGGGAAAAGTGGGCTACGGTCTGGGCTGGCTGATTCAAAAGTGTGTTGGCCCGGTCACGATAGGCCGCGACCCGTTTTTTAACGATCCACGCATGTTCTATGACGTGATCCTGCGGCGGCGAAACTGGGCGAACGCGGCTTTCTGCTGCGGCGCGGCCTCCATCCACCGTCGCGAAGCGGTCATGCAGGCCGCGCTGCGCAGCTATGTCTGGTCCGTCGAAGAGGAGATCCATCGCCATACGCGCGATATTCGCGATGACGAAACGCGGGAAGCGCTGCAGGAGGCAATGCGCCCGCACGTAGCGTTTGACACTGAGCTAACGCCCTACAAATTCCACGTCTCGGAAGATATTTACACCTCGGTGCTGCTGCACGGTGACGCCGCACGACGCTGGCGCTCGGTCATGCACCCGCGGGTGGAGTCGAAGATGCTCTCTCCGCAGGATATGCTGACCTGGATGATCCAGCGCTTTAAGTACGCCGCCGGCTCGCTGGATATTTTGTTCCATGACAACATCTTCAGCCGTCGCCGCTTCAGGCTTTCCCTACCCCAGACGCTGATGTATGCCACCACCTTCTGGTCGTACATGGCCTGCGTGTGGAACACGGTATTTTTGATTTCACCCATAATTTATCTGTTCACCGGCATTCCGCCGGTATCCGCCTGGTCGACGCCGTTTTATCTCCACTTTCTCCCGTTTTTTATTTTCTCTGAACTGGCCTTTATGTTCGGAACATGGGGGATTTCGGCCTGGGACGGCAGGGCCTCCTACCTCTCCTTCTTTTCCATGAACCTGCGCGCGCTCAATACGGTGCTGCGGGGCGAGCAGATCAAATTTCACGTTACGCCAAAAGAGCGGCAGACGGGCCGCTTTCTCTACCTGGTGAAGCCGCAGATAGCCATCGTGGTGCTGACCCTGACAGGACTCGTCTGGGGCGGTATCCAGGTGGCGCGTGGACAGGTGGACGACCCCTCCGGCTACGTCATCAATATTTTCTGGGGAGGGGTGAACATCGCCGCCATGCTGCCGCTGATTTTCGCGGCCATGTGGACGCCCGCTGAAGAGGACGAGGTCACCCAATGAGGATACGTGATGCCCTGCTGCCCGCGCGCAGCTACCTCACCATTTTGCTCGGCTTCCTGATCGGCTTTGCCATTGTGGTCTGGGTGGAGAAACAGATGCCCACGCGCGTGGAAAGCAGCGGCGGCATCGCGCTCAGTAAAGACTTCCCGCCGCTGCCTGCGAAACGGGCGCTGACCTATGACGAAGCCATCTGGGCGCGGGTCGCCTGGCAATACTACGTGAATAATACCCAGCCAAACGGTCTGGCGAACGCCAGCGACGGAGAACCGTGGCTGAGTCTATGGAGCGTGGGGAGCTATCTGTTTGCGACTGCCGCCGCACAGCAGCTCAACATCATTTCCACCGATGAGTTTGACGAAAGGGTCAGCACGGCCCTGTTTACGCTGGGGCAGCTGCCGCTCAACGAGCGAGGCCTCCCTGCCGCGTATTACCATGCTGACACACTCAAGATTCTGGGCAAACCTGACGTCTCCGCAATCGGTCTGAGCCGGCTGCTGACGGCATTACAGACCCTGCTGTGGCGCTATCCGCAGCACGCGGCGGCCATCCGCGATTTGTTGAGCGTGTGGCGCACCGCGGCGCTGATTGAAAATAACACCCAAAGCCAGGCTTCGGTGCCGCTCCATCACTGGACGCTGACCGATGACGAACAGCGGGACAGCTTTGGCTATAGGCTCTATGCCAGCCATACGCTGCGCTTAATTGACAGCGCGGCAGGCCTCGCGGTGACCAACCCGCCTGAAGGGCAAAAGATGATCGATCTGGACGGCGTGATGGTGCCGGATGAAGGGCTACGCACGCCCTGGGGCAAGCAAACCTCCCTGATCAGTCTCCCCTATCTGTTAACCGGCCTTGAGCTGGGCTTTGACGCGCAGAGCGCTGAAATCGCGTGGCGGATTATGCAGATCCAACAGCGGCGTCATAGCCTGCGTACCCCAAAACCGCCGGTCAGCACGGATTATGCCGAACCGGCGCCGGATTATGTTAACGATCTGCCTAACAGGCAGCCGGTTCAGGCGCGCAACCTGCGCGACGAAGTGCCGGAGAAGGTGGCGATTACCTCCACACGCACCGCGTTTGCCTGGTACGCCCTGTTCCGCAACAGCTGGAGCGAAGCGCTGCGCCAGCAGGTTCTGCCGCTTCAGGTGCCGGGTAAAGGCTGGCAGCGCGGGTTAAATCTCAACAACAGCGTCAATGCCGTCGTAGACGCCGATACCAATGCCATTGTGCTGGAAAGTCTGTCTTACATCGCGCATGGCCAGATGCTCTGTCTGGCCTGCCTCTCCACTTCCCCCTCAGCAGGAGCAACGCCATGAAGCCACGATCCCCGATCCTTTTCCACCTGCTCACGGGAATAACGATCTGCTGGCTGGCCTTATCGACCGTGCGTGCGGACACCGAGCTTCCTGCATCAGGTTACTCCCCGCGTAGCGGCGAGCTGACCGCCCGAGAGATGACCATCGCGAAAAACGCCTGGCAGTATTTCGTCTCCAACTATCAGCCCACGACGGGCCTGGTGAATGCGGTCAACAAATACCCCTCCACCACCATGTGGGACAGCGCCTCCTATCTGGCCGCCCTGACGGCGGCGCGCGAGTTGGGGATCATTGATAAAGCGGAATTTGACCGCCGGATGCTAAAATTCCTCGCCACGTTAAACACCCTGGTACTGTTCCGCAACGAGCTGCCCAACAAGGCCTATAACACCATCAGCGGCCAGAAAGTGGACTACACCAACAAGCCCGGTGAAATTGGCTTCTCGGCGCTGGATATCGGGCGAATGCTGGTCTGGCTGAAAATCATCAAAGAGCGTTATCCGGAGTACGGCAACAGCATTGATAACGTGGTGCTCGGCTGGGATTTCAGCCACGCGATCGACCCCTGCGGCACGCTGTACGGCGCCTATCTGGAGAACGGCCAGCCGAAATATGTTCAGGAAGGTCGGCTGGGCTATGAAGAGTACGGCGCGGCCGGTTTCCAGCTGTGGGGGTTTAATACCTGTAAAGCCAGCCGTCCGCAGCCTTACGAGCTTGCCGAAATCTACTGCGTGCTGGTCCCGTACGATACACGCGACCCGCGCAACACGTCGCAGCATAACTACGTGGTGACGGAATCCTACCTGCTCTACGGGCTGGAGTTCGGCTTTGATAAACCGACCGACCGGGATAACGCCCCGCGCGACTACTCCCTGACGTGGATGAAAAACTTTGCTGACCGCGTTTATCAGGCTCAGGAGAACCGCTATACCATTACCGGCGTCCTGACCGCGCGCTCCGAGCACCAGCTCGATAAAGCCCCTTACTTCGTCTATGACACCGTCTTCAGCGACGGGTACAACTGGAACACCATTACCGATAAGGGCCAGTTCGTCCCTAACGCTGCCGCGATATCGTTGAAGGCGGCGCTGGGCATGTGGGTCCTGTGGAACTCGCCTTATACCGACCGCCTGCTGAACACCATTGAGAATGCCAACGAAGAGGGAAAAGGCTACTACGAAGGGCTGTATGAAAACGGTGACGGGCCGATCAAAGAGTTCACCGCCAACAATAACGGCATCATGCTGGAAGCCCTGCTGTTCAAAAAAGAGGGCAAACTGCTGGCCTTCAACACCGACAACCCGAAGAGCAAGGATTTTGCCCCGTCGCTGTGGGATCAAAAGCTCCTCGATCAGTTTGAAGAGAACAACGCGCTTCGCAGCCGTCCGTTCCTGACCAGCACGTCGGCCGTAAAAAGCTGGTGCGACCGGACCGGCGTCACGCAGCGCACCAGACCCGCCTGCCAGGCCTGTCAGTGCGCATCATGCAGCGCGGACGAGCCCGTTAAACTGCCTCCGGTGACTGCGCAATGCTTAAAACCATAGCCAGAGGGCTCGCGGGATTACTCCTCGCAGGCGCGATCATCTTTGCTCTGTTTGGCCATCAGGGAGCCGGCTGGCGCTGGCTAATTAATGGCGGCTGGCACTCCAGCGCGCGTATTGCCGCCCTGACGCCGGAAGAGCAGAAATGGGCGGCAACCGCCTGGCGCTATTTCGTCAACAATACCCAGCCGCAAACGGGCCTGGTCAACGGGAGCGACAAACAGCCCCGCGCCACGCTCTGGCAAATGGGCGATACGCTTATCGCCCTGCTGGCGGCAAAAGAGCTGGGGCTAATTGATGACGCCGAGTATGACGCTCGTTTAACCCGTCTAATGGGCACCCTTAACCGCCTGACGCTGACCGAGATCCGGACACCGGGCCGGCTCTATTCCAGCCAGACGGCGGCGCCGATCGATTTTAGCGGCAACCCCGTCAAAAATGGCTGGTCCGCACGCGATATGGCTCGCCTGATGCTCGCCCTGCGCCTCACCGCTGAGCGGGAGCCGCAGTACAGTGAATACCTCGATAAAATTATCCTGCGCTGGAATTTCTGCCCGGTCATCGACGGTGAAGGCGAACTGTGGTCATCTTCGCTGCAAAATGGCCAGCCGGTGGTCCGGGAAGAGCTACGTCTGGGCGAGAGCGAATACGCCGCGACGGCGTTTCATCTATGGGGTTTTTCCCCGGATAAAGCGTTTACGCCGCCGATGAACCACGTCATCATCTCTCAACGGCGGCTGGCCGTGGATGCCCGGGATCCGCGCACCACGTGGCAGCCCTCCCTGATTACCACCCTTCCCTATATGCTGCCGGGCCTGGAGTTTGGCTGGGAGCCCGAAGGCGTTGCGGCCGATCTGCAAAAGCGTCTGCGCAAGCAGGCCGAAAACGTCTGGCTAAGCCAGAAGACCCGTTGGGAGACAGATAAGATCCTGACGGCCAGGGCGGATTTCTCGCTCTCTCAGGCGCCCTGGCATATTCAGGATACCGTCTGGGGAAATGGCTATGCCTGGAACTCTGTCGGCGACGATGGCCGGGACTACACCCGTTTCGCGCAGGTATCGACCAAAGCAGTCTTTACCCTATGGGCCCTGTGGGACACCCCGTACACCGACGTGCTGATGACGGTTACAAAACACCTTAACGATCCGCAGAAAGGCTGGTACGAGGGCCGTCAGGAAGCCACGGGTGATACCAACGCTGCCTTAACCCTCTCAACCAATGCCACGGTTCTGGAAGCCCTTTTCTTTAAACACAACGCCGGGCCGCTGTTTGACGTTCGTCGGTCGAAGAAAGAGAGCTATTTTTCACGCCGTCTGGCAGAGGAATACACGCCTGTCGGCCACTGTCTGCCGGGCGAAAGCACTATAAGGAGGACGCCGTGAAGTTTTATCGCGATCTGTTTGAATCCAGCCTGAACCGCGTCTTTCCGAATAATGAAAAAACCGCGTTTTTTCAGACGTTCTATGACGCCTTCGTCCACATGTCACCCGAAACTGAAGCGCATTTTTCTCGTCTGCCGGATCGGGAAGGTCAGCAGACCCTGTTTAAAAGCTTCTTCGCCATGCTTGCGGTAGACGGCGCATTAATCGTGCCTGATTTTCTCGAGCGCCTGGCGCGGGAGCAAAGCGACGACGGCCTCCACCTCCCACCGCGATTCTTTGCCCTGTGGCGCGAAGCGATGTTGAACGCGGTGAGCGAGCGCGATCCGCAGTGCGACGATGAGATCCTGACGGCCTGGGCCATGGCGATCGCGCCCGGGCTGGAATACCTGCGCCGACAGGCAGAACTGCACTACCGCGCGTAGGGAGGATCACGATGAGTTCGTTCACGTACGATCTTAACGCACTGCCGGCCGCCGTCATGATTTATGACCGCGAGGAACGCCTGCAGGCATGGAATCACAACGTTGCCCTGTTTTATCCGGTCATAACCCCGTGGCTGAAGGTGGGAACGACACTTGAGGCGCTGGCGGAACGCTTTATCGATGCCGTTTACAACGTCGACCCCGGCCTGCGTCAGACGCTGAGGGAGTCAGTGGTACGCAACTGTCGACAGGATAAACACTGCGAAGTGCGGCAGGCAGGCCAGCGGCGGATCTTCGTTCAGCATCAGCGGCTTTCGGACGGCGGTATTGTCAGCCTGCACAGCGATATTACGGAGCTGGATGAAGCGCAGCGCGCGCGCCACCAGCTGCATGACGACTTTCTGCTGACGGCGGAATCCATTCATATCGGGATCTGGGACTGGCAGGTTTCCGGCGACACGCTCCAGGTGAACGACACCCTGCTTGCCATGCTGGGCCAGTCGCGCACACAGTGGCGATATCCGGTGCGGTTTTTGCTGAATCAGGTCCACGAGAACGATCGCGCAGCGCTGCGCAAGGCGCTGCACGCTTCGAAGCAGGATCACCGTCCGGTCTTTGAATGTGAAATTCGCGTACATCATCCTACCGAAGGACTGCGCTGGATGCTGCTGTCAGGCCAGGTGGTCACGCTCTCCATTGAGGGAAACGCCGAGCGCGTTATTGGCACGCTGCAGGATATTACGCGGCGCAAAGAGGCTGAAATTCAGGCGTTCGCCTCGGCCCTTGAGGCACAAAAAGCCAATGAGGCAAAAAGCGCGTTCCTGGCGAATATGAGCCATGAAATTCGTACCCCGATGAACGGCATTATTGGCATGACCCAGCTGTGCCTGGATACGTCTCTCAGTGCCGATCAGCGCGATTACCTGACGCTGGTGATGAGTTCTGCCCAGTCTCTGCTGCATATCATCAACGATATTCTCGACTTCTCCCGTATCGAAGCCGGCAAAGTAGAGCTGCAGACGGACCCTGTGCCTGTCCGCCCCTTCATTCAGTCGCTTATTCGCCCGCACATGCCGGGGGCGAGCGAAAAAGGCATCGAGCTGCTGGTTGATATTGCGCCCGACGTCCCCGACGTGCTGCTGGTCGACGGCGCGCGTCTGCGCCAAATCCTGACCAATCTGCTGGGTAACGCCCTGAAGTTTACCCATCAGGGAGAAGTGATCCTGGTTGTTGAGCCCGGCGATAGCGCGGATCGATGGCGTTTTCGCGTGCGTGACAGCGGCATTGGCATACCGGCAGATAAGCAGAAGGCCATTTTTGAAGCCTTCAGCCAGGCGGATAACTCAACCACACGCCGCTATGGCGGCACGGGGCTCGGGCTGACCATCTCTGCGCGACTGGTTGCGGCGATGGGGGGCGAATTAACGGTCTCCAGCGAGCCGGGAAAAGGCAGCGAATTTTCGTTCTCGCTGCCGCTGGCGGCACAGACCCTGGCGCCTGGCGAGCGCCCACATAGCCATCGCTTTAGCGGTGACCCCGTGCTGGTAGTTGATGATAACGAGACCAATCTGCGGCTGCTGGCAGCGATGCTCAGCCAGATGGGGCTGAAACCCACCTGCGTCAACAACGCCAGCGAGGCCATCACCCGGGTTAAAGCTGGAACAGTATGGCCGCTGATCCTGCTGGACGCACAGATGCCGGATATGGACGGCGTGTCTCTGGCCCTTGAGCTTTCAGTTCTGCCGCAAGTTGCTGAGAGCCATATCATCATGCTGAGCTCCATGAGCCGACATTTTGATATCAATATGCTGAAGCGGATCGGGATCAAGAACTATCTGCATAAGCCTATCGCCCAGGATGAATTACATCAGGCGATTGCCGCCGCGTTTGAACGTTCGCCGGCACCCGTGGGTGAAAGCACGCCCGCGCCTGTCGCCTCGCCAGGGGCTACGGGACTGCGGATCCTGCTGGCAGAAGATAATCTGGTTAACCAGAAGGTCGCCGCGCGCCTGCTTGAGCGGCTCGGGCACACCTGTCAGATCGTCGATAATGGCGTCTCGCTGCTGGAAAGCTGGCGCGCAGGCGCGTGGGACGTTCTGCTGATCGACCTTCAGATGCCAGAGATGGACGGTGAGACCGCCATTCGCCTGCTGCGTGAAGAAGAACGGTCCCGGCCTGGCCCGGCTCAGCCCACCGTCGCCATGACCGCACACGCCATGCAGGGGGACAAAGAGCGCTGTCTTAACATGGGTTTTGACGGCTACATTGCTAAACCCATCAGCCAGGAACGTCTCGCTGAAGAGATTGCTCGCGTGCTCCAGCGCCACGAAGATTCCTCCGGTCTTCCGGATGAAGCACGCCTGCTGAAGCAGTGTGCTGACGACCCTGACCTGGTGCAGGAGTTGCTGGCCCTGTTTGGCGAAGGGCTGGAGGAGGCCATGAAGGCCATCACCCGGGCTATCGACAGCGACGACCGCGACGCGCTGCGCCGCGCTGCCCACAAGCTGCGGGGAGAAGCCGTCACCCTGGACTTCAGCACGCTCGCACAGCAGCTACAGGTGCTGGAAAGCGACGCGCATGCGCTGGATAGGCAACAGCTTGCAGCCCTGAATGAAAACCTTCGCCAGGAATCGCGGCGCCTGACGGCATGGCTCACCGCGCGCGGGGTAAACGCATGATGACTCGCAACTGCGCGCTGCTTTTTGCCCTGTTGGCCCCCCACACGGTGGCGAACTCTGCGCCGGTCAGCTGGTCTCTGGCTGGAGAATGGCAGGTTCAGGATGCCAATGACAGCGCACATCCTGTTGCATCAGGCTGGCGCCCGCTTCAGGTTCCTGCCAACTGGTACAGCGCCGGGTACGATCACCAGGGCGCGCTGTGGTATAAGCACGCGTTTTCCCTGCCCGTGCAGCCCCCCGACGTGATGAGTACCCTGGTGTTTGACGGCGTCGATTATCTAGCAGAGGTGACGCTAAACGACCAGCCGCTGGGCAAGCATGAGGGCTATTTTCAGCGCTTTTCGCTGGATGCCCGCTCGGCGTTACAACGTCACAACCAGCTCGTAGTCAGGGTCGACAGCCCTTACGAAGATCCCACTAAGGTCTGGCCGCTGCATAAAACGCTCATGAAGGGGATCCTTAACCAGCATGACACGCGTCCCGGTGGGGCCTGGTCGCCGCAAGGACAGGACGCCAACTCGGGCGGCATCTGGGCACCGGTCAGGCTGCATCTTAGCCGGGGCGCTACCCTTGATGAGACCATCCTGCGGACCGACTGGACGCAGGGGCTGACTCGCCCGGCGCTGAAGGCGGAGATACGCTATCGCGCGCTCGGTCAGGGCCCGGCGACCGTGCGGCTCACCGCCACGCCCGCCAATTTCAGCGGCAAGCGCTATCAGGCTGACTTTCCGGTTACCCTCGAAAGCGGCGCCCATTCCGTGCAGGTGACGCTGCCCATGCCGAAGGCAAAACTGTGGTGGCCGGTCGGCACGGGGAAACCGCACCTGTATACCATTCGCGTGGCATTGCGCGATGAAAACGGCCTGATGGATACTGCGGTGACCCGCACCGGCCTGCGTAAGATCGTCGAGCAGCCCGACAATAAGGGCTGGCTCATTAACGACAAACGCCTTTTTATTAAAGGCAGCAATTACATCGGTTCCCCGTGGCTCAGCACCATGACGCGAGAAAAATACCGTCGCGATCTTCGTCTGGTGGAGGCCATGAACGCCAACGCCATACGCGTGCACGGACACGTTGCCGGGCGCGCGCTGTATGACGTTGCCGATGAGATGGGGATGATGATCTGGCAGGACGTCCCGCTGCAGTGGGGCTACGACAGCCGTGACGCCTTTACGAAAAACGCGGTTCGCCAGACGCGGGAGATGATCGAACAGTTTGGCAATTCCCCCGCCATCATCGTCTGGGGCGGGCATAACGAACCGCCCTGGAATTCGCCGTGGATGGAAAAACGCTTCCCGGACTGGAATAAAGATCTGAATCGCGAGCTCACGCAGCAGGTAGCGGATACGCTTGCCGAAGATACTTCGCGCATCGTGCATCGCTTTTCCGCCGTCGAGGAACATTACTGGGCGGGCTGGTACTTCGGCACCGTGCGCGACCTGCTGGCGCCAGCCAAAACGGGGATCATTACCGAGTTCGGCGCGCAGGCGCTTCCCCGCTTATCGACGCTAAAAACCATCATCCCGGCGGCGTCGCTCTGGCCAAAAACGACCGCCGCTGACGATCCCGGCTGGACCATCTGGAAATACCATAATTTTCAGCCCTTCCAGACCTTTAAGTTTGCCGGTATTCCGCGCGGGAAGAACATTCAGGAGATGATTCGCAATACTCAGGCGTACCAGTCTCAGCTGGTGGCCACGGCGGCAGAAAGCTATCGCCGACAGCGCTACCAGCCGGTGACTGCCCTGTTCCACTTCATGTTCGTGGAAACCTGGCCCTCCATCAACTGGGGCGTGGTGGACTACCTGCGTAAGCCTAAAGCCGGGTTTTACGCGTTACAACGTGCGTACCAGCCTGTTCTGCCGTCCATTGAGCCAGTCACCGCGCAGTGGCAATCCGGGGCGGCGGCGACCGTGCGTCTGTGGGCCATCAACGACACCTGGAAACCGTGCCGCGAATGCCGTCTGACCTGGCGCATCACCCAGCGCGATAAGGTGCTGGCAAAAGGCACGACGACGATGACGATCGCAGCAGACTCGGGAACGATGGTAAAAGCGGTCACGGCTACGCCCGCGGGCCAGGATGACGTGTCGATTCGGTTTACGATTAAAAACAGTGCGGGAAAAATTGTCGGCGAAAATCAGCGCACGGAGTCCGTCATAAAGTGAGCGAGGGGAAAAGGAAAATTGCCGCTTCCCCTGCTTTCTTGTACCCTTTCAGCGTTTACCCCAATCCCCTAAAAATCGAGACATCCGGACGCCTATGACTGCACATATTTCCAAAGATCCTTTGCATGGCGTAACGCTGGAGATGATGGTCAACGCCCTGGTGGCGAAATATGGCTGGAGCGAGTTGGGCGACCGCATCAAAATTAACTGTTTCAGAAAAGACCCCAGCGTTAAATCGAGCCTGAAATTTCTGCGCCGTACCCCATGGGCGCGCGCGGAAGTGGAAGCCCTGTATCTGGACTCTCTCAACGATGAGGGAAATACAGAGCAGGCGGCGCCCGCCTTTAATCCCTGGGCCAACAGTCGGATTATCAAGAGCTAATACGCAAATGACGCGACACGTAAAACGGATCGGTGCGCTGGCTGCCTGCGCGCTTTTACTTGTGAGCTGCTCCTCAAAACCACCGAAATCGCTGGTTACCCCTCTCCCCACCGTCAGCAAACCGACGCCGCAGGCAAACCAGCCGATGCGCGGCATCTGGCTGGCGACCGTCTCGCGTCTCGACTGGCCCCCGGTGGCCTCGGTGAATGGCCGCAGCGCGGACCAGCGCATCGCGATGCAAAAGCAGGCGCTGATCGCAAAGCTCGACAACCTTAAGCAACTCGGCATCAACACGGTGTTTTTCCAGGTGAAGCCGGACAGCACGGCTCTCTGGTCATCAAAGATTCTACCGTGGTCGGATATGCTGACGGGCAACGTCGGCGAATATCCGGGATACGACCCGCTGCAGTTTATGCTCGATGAAGCGCACAAGCGCGGCATGAAGGTCCATGCCTGGTTCAACCCCTATCGCGTGTCGACCAACACGAAGCCGTCCACCATCGCCGCGCTAAACCGGACCGCCTATCAGACCCCGTCCAGCGTCTATGTTCAGCATCCGGAGTGGGTGCGCATCTCAGGCGACCGCTTTGTGCTTGACCCGGGCATTCCCGAGGTGCGGGACTGGATAACCAAAGTGGTGACCGAAGTGGTGGCGAACTACCCGGTAGACGGCGTGCAGTTTGACGATTACTTCTATACCGAAACGCCGGGGTCCGCGCTCAATGACGCACAGACCTGGCGGCAGTACGGCCAGGGATTTGCCTCAAAGGCCGACTGGCGAAGACACAACACGCAGCAGCTGATCGTCCAGGTCTCCCGCGCGATTAAACAGACCAAGCCCGACGTTGAGTTTGGCGTCAGCCCGGCGGGCGTGTGGCGTAACCGTTCCTTTGACCCGGCAGGCTCCGACACACGCGGCGCCGCGGCCTACGATGAATCCTTCGCCGATACGCGTCAGTGGGTGCAGCAGGGCCTGCTGGACTACATCGCGCCGCAGATTTACTGGCCCTTCTCCCGGGATGCCGCGCGCTACGACGTGCTGACCAAATGGTGGGCCGACGTCGTGAAGCCGACCCACACGCGCCTGTATATCGGCATTGCGTTCTATAAAGTGGGCGAACCGTCGAGAAACGAGCCAGACTGGACGGTTCAGGGCGGCGTGCCGGAGCTGAAAAAGCAGCTCGATCTCAACGATTCGCTGCCCAACGTCAACGGCACTATTCTGTTCCGGGAAGATTACCTGAACCAGCCGCAGACCCAGCAGGCGGTAAACTACCTCCGTGGACGCTGGGGTAGCTAAGTGATTACCAGGCAGAAACGCCCGTTTCTGCCTGTATTTTTTTACGGTTTCGGCCCGAACATCGCCTCGAGCTGCTGCGCATCCGGCATCCCCACCACCTGCTGCAGCTCGTTTTCCGCATTCAGATAATAAATAGCCGGCGTGGCGTTAGCGCCCAGGCTGTCCATCAGCGCCTGATGTTTCTGTAAGATCTCAACCGTTTCGCGGGAAGCCTCGCTTTCAGGCTTGGGCAGTTTTTTGCCGCCGGAGAGCTCGTATTCGCGCCAGGCCGCAACCGGATCTTTCGCATTCAGAATCGCTGAGGCGTTACGCCCGCTGTTGGGGTTGAGAAACGCCACCAGCAGCGTGTTGAGCTGAACCTTGCCCGCCTTCACCCACGGCTGCGCTTCGGCCCAGAACTGCTTGCAGTACGGACAGAACGGATCGGCAAAGACAAAGACCTTACGCGGGGCGTTATCCGCCCCTTCCTTCAGGGGATGCGCCGCGTTGAGGTTCTTCCACATTTCGCGTCCCATTGGGGCGTAGATCTCTTTCTGGAAATAGCCTTCGCTGAGGTTCTTCCCTTTGTCATCATAAAGATATCCCGAGATCACGTGCTTGCCGTCCGGCGTAAGAAAGAGCGTCACGCCCATATCCTGATACTGCCCCAGCCAGGCCGGTGCGCCGCCAGGCTCATCCAGCTTCTTGATGATTTTGATGTTCTGCTGCTCGCTGAAGTGCTTCACCACATCCGGTATGGCTTCAGCCGCCTGTACCAGCCCTGACGTCGCCAGCGCCGAAAGTAACAGTAATTTTTTCATTTCCCTCTCCGGTTTGTCGGGGGCATCACGCCCCCTTCAGGTTAGCGGTTTTTCAGTGCTTCACTGACCATTTCGTCGAACTGTTCGTACGGCACCCAGCCGGGCAGCAGCCCCTCGCCGATAAGCGTGGCAGGCGTGCCCTGGATCCCCATTTTTTCCGCCACAATGAGGCTGCGCCTGATCGTCAGAAAGCTCTCCTCGTCCGGCGTCGTCACGCTCACGCCCGCCCGCTTTTGCGCCTCCTGAATGCTGGCGTCATCGTGGTACCCCTTTTTCGCCATCAGAGTGTGGTTCAGCTTCATAAACTGCCCGGGATCTTTTCGCCAGAGCGTTAAGGCGTCTCGCGCGGCGGTCAGCGAACTTTCCGAGCGGAAAGGTAAAAACTTAAAGACCACCGCCACGTCCGGGTGTTTTTCGACAATCTTCTCCAGGTACGGGTCGAATTTTTTACAGTACGGGCAGTTGTAGTCGGTAAACACCACCAGGGTGAGCTTTGGGTTTTTCGCGCCGATGCGCGGTGAGTTCGGATCGTTAAACAGGAAATCAGCGATCATCTTCTGCGCGCGCTGCTCCTGGTCCGGCGTCAGCGGCTGGCCAGCTAATACCTGAAGCGGGGCCAGCAGGAGCAGAAGCGTAATAAAGAGTTTTTTCATCATAACGTTAGCCTTTTGCATTGTTCAGGGTGATGACCAGGATGCGCTTGTCCAGCAGCGGCGAGAGGACTTCCCCTTCAGGCAGGCCGGGGCCATACACCGCGTTAAACGGAATGGCGTAACGGTTTCGCTTCGCCAGAAAATCCGCGATAAACGCGGACGGCTGGCTCCAGTCTCCGCGCAGGGCTACCACGTCCGGCTGGCGCAGCGCGGCAATAACGTCCGGCTGACCGAGTACGCGGTGCTCGTTCACCTTACACGTCACGCACCAGTCCGCCGAGATATCTACAAACACCCGTTTCCCCTGCGCCAGCGCCTGCTCAATGGCCTCTTCACTGAGCGGCTGCCACGGGATGGTTTGCGCAACGTTTTGTGCCGGTGCGTCAGGCGGCGCGTTAAGTAGACCGCGCAGCTGATACCCGCCGAACGCCGACAGCGCGATGACCACCAGCCAGAACAAGGGTGAGGATTTTTGCCCCTTCAGCGCGAACAGCACCAGCGCAGCGGCAGTCAGCGCCAGCATCACGATCTGGCTGACCGCCTCGCCCAGATGCACGCTCAACAGCGTCGCCAGCCAGAGGCTGGAGGCCAGCATCATCAGGCCGAGGATGACCTTGAGCGTGTTCATCCAGCGGCCGGGTTTTGGCAGCAGCATCGCCGTTTTCGGCACCAGGGCAACGAACAGCCACGGCAGGCTCATGCCCACGCCGAGCATCAGGAAGATGAGCCACAGGGCGTGCAGCGGCGCACCAAGGGCAAAGGCAACCGCCGTACCGAGGAACGGCGCGGAGCACGGCGTCGCCAGCAGCGTGGCGAACATTCCTTCGCAGAAGCTGCCACCGATCCCCGATCCCCCTGCCGTCGCCAGCCGTCCTGCGGCAGAAGAAGGGAGAAGCATTTCAAACGTCCCAAACAGGTTCAGCGCAAACAGGAAGGTCACGGCGACCATCAGGCCGATAAACCACGGGTTCTGGAACTGGATGCCCCACCCCAGCGACGCCCCGGCCAGCTTCAGCGCGGTGACCATCCCGGCCAGCAGCATAAAGGAGGTGAGGATCCCGGCGCTGGTGGCCAGAAAGCGCAGCCGGATGGCGCGGCTGTCCGATCCCGCCAGCAGGATGCTGTTAAGCTTCATGCCCATCACCGGCAGCACGCAGGGCATCAGGTTCAGGATCAGCCCGCCCAGCAGCGCAAAGAGCACCATTTTTCCCGTGCTGTCCGGTACGGAGGTCTCTTCGGGCGTTGTCCCAACGGTCATGGTGGTTTGCTGCGCCCGATCGCCGTTGGTCAGCACAAACGACAGCCTTTTGCCTGCCAGCGAGGCGGGTTTTTCGCCCCATTCGTCAGTCACGGGTACCGTCACCCGAAGTGCAGTGCCGTCATGTTTAATGACCGGCTCGCCGGGCAGAATGTCACCCTCCAGCGGGTCAAAGTAGATCCCCGGATTGTCCCACTTCCCGTCCGTCGTGCCGGTAATCACCAGCTTGTCGCCAGAGAGCCAGGCAGAGAGATCCTTGGATACGCCAGACGTGCCCGGCACGGCGCGCATCGCTTGCCCGAAGGCGCTGCGGAAGCCCTCATCAACCGGCTGGGTAAAATCGAGGTGCAGCGGGTAGTCCGTCAGCAGGCAGACGTTGCTGCACGTAGAGAGCGTCAGCGTCCCGTCGAGCGTGTCGCCCTTCGCTCCATCGAGCGTAATCGGGATCGTCACCTTATCGTGATAGCCCTGCGTGGTCATGCCGGAGATATCGAAGCGCGACGGCACCGGCCAGGACCAGCTGTCCGTTACGCCTTCCGGCCAGCTGATTTTTGGCGCGACGCCGCCCTCGCCCGGCGATCGCCAGTAGGTTTTCCAGCCGGGCTTTAGCTCAACGGTGAGCAGGCCTTTAACATGCGTTTGTTCCCTCTCCGCCTGAAAGCGGATGCGGGCGTGATCGTTTTGTGGGGAGACCAGCCAGCCGGTGTCCGCCGCATGGACAATGCCGATGCAGGACAGCCACAGGAAGACGAATCCCCTGAAGAGGTTAACCATGTTGTACTCCGTGAACAGTGAAAAATTATCGTGTGGTGACGATGTTTTTCATTCACGGAAAACGCAGTTTTTAAGGTGTATTCGGGGAGGAGGTGCCTGAACGGGCTGTTCCACGGGAGCCAATGCCCGCCCTTGCGTCAACAGCTGCAGCAGCGCGAAGAAGATAACAATGGCCGGCAGCGCGCCGTCGAAGAACAGCGGCTGCGCGCAAAGCAGCGAGTGTGCGCCGAGCTGACACGGCGACGGGCCGGGTTGTTCAGTGCTGCTGGTTTGAGCCGGGGCATCTGCACTCAGCGAAATCTGCGGATCCAGTCCCTGTAAAAAATGGTTTAGCATCACCGCACGCTGCACGAGGCAAAGCGCCATCGCGAGACAGGTGATAATCAAAAGCCATTTTCCGAGGAGCTGACGGTTGCGCATAACATTCCAGAGTGACAAGACGCCCCGATCATAAACGATAGTGATGAATCTACAAGTGCCGGAAGTGTAAGGTTTTGTCTGTCGCCGCTATTCGCCCGTCAGCGCGTCATAGACGTCCCGCAGCCGCGTGCGCAGAAACAGCACCGCCTTGTGCTTGCGGGATAACAGCGCCTGTTCGCTGGCGCCGGTCTCCTCTGCCAGCATTTTAATGCTGTAGCCGTGGAGCTCGGTCTTCTCAAACACCTCGCGCTGCGGCGACGGCAGTTCAGACAGCGCCTGCCCCAGCTCTTCCCACAGCAGCGTTTTGAGGTACTCCTCCTCCGGCGTGTGCGGTACGCCAAACAGGGTTTCGGCCAGCTCGTCTTCCGGAAAACCGTCGTCATCTTCGCCCGTAAAATAGCCGGAGAGCGACACCTCGCGCTTTTTACGCGCCCGGTCGGTCATCTCGTTACGCGCCGCGCGGAACAGCCAGGCGGCGACGTTTTCGACCGGCTGCTCCACTTTCATCAGCTGATACGTCACTTCCTGCAAAATGTCGTCGGCATCATCGCGAACGGACGTCCGTCCGCGAATGAAGGCTTTCAGCCGGGCGCGACAGGCGTTGAGCGCCGACATCAGCATGGATCCGCCCGCCTCCCCGGCTTTCATCTCGCTCACTCTGCGTCCGGCGCTTTTGGCGTGGCGTCATCGCGTTTTTCGTCACGATGACCATGCCAGCCGCAGTGGCCGCGGCCGTGGCGACCGAACCCTTCGCGGCGCTGCTGAATAAACGCCTCGCGCTGCTCGGGCGTCATGTTCATCCAGCGTTCGTGCATCCGGCGGTGCGCGCCAAACATCCCGGGGCGGAAACCTAACCCGCCAAACAGAATGCGGCTCAGCACCAGAATGCCCAGCGCCTGCCAGAATCCGATGGCCTTAACGCCGAGGATGGCCGGGAGTAAGGCGTTCCAAAGGGTCATCACCAGCAGGCCGAGCACGATGAAAATCACCGCGCCGATGACTAACCCCTTGCCCATACGGTGGCGACCAAATCCGCGTCCATGACCTCTGCCGTGCATATCAAAATCTCTCATGGTGTTTACCTCGTTTGCAGTAACTGATTATGGCGTGTGATGAGGTAGACGGATGAGGGAGTGAAATATTGCTGGGGTGAATAAAATTTTTGTGCTGCAGAATTTGGACTCATAGCGGTAACGGCTGGCGGATACTATGAGTCGCTTGCAGGCAAATCACCGCGTATGAAGAATTCGCTTAACCAATGCGATAGCAATGACGGCCAGTATGATTGAAAGCAATGCCAGGAAGATGAGCAAGGATAATAGTGGATTTAACAAGCCACCTAAACTAGTGAAGTCGCTGATACGGCCAAGTTGCTCGGACGTGCATACACGCAGAATGATCTCAGGGATAATAAGCAAAAATATAATTACGGTCAGGACATAAATCAGAGCACTCTTGCGCTTTCCCATTTTCGATGTTGCCCCTCAATTCATGTTGAGAATTAATTCTTCCAATGCGCGGTTCCGATTTCTGATTGCGCTGCGGTTTACGTTGCCGGTAAAAAACGAAGCTTTTTATTTCCTGAAGCCAATTATGCTGAATTCAGGCGAATCCTCAAAGTAGTTAAGCCATTGCAGGCGCTTGTCCATCGTTTAAGACCAGTTAAGCGCAATCTTATGCCTTATTTCCAGGATTTTATCTGCACACTCTGCCGCTGATAACACAGCAGTGTCCAATATGAGATGTTCTCTCTCCCAGGGTTCGTACTCACGGTTTTTTACCTGTCCCCAGTCAGGAGGCGTGAGTCCTGGGATATCAGAGACTCTGTTCTCTACGCGATAACGATGTTCTTTTTCGTCTGAGCAGACAATTTCAACTTCCAGGAAAGGGACATTCAACGACAGAGCAATATTGCGGAAAGCATCTCGCACAAGGTTAATATCATTAACGGAATCGGTCACAACGGTGGAGCCCAGCTTAAGGTTCTCACTCGCTAAACCATAGAGGGCAAAATATCCCTCCGGTCCAATTTTTTGACCAGGTTCAGAGACCGACCGAATGGCCTGCTCAACGGTATCAACCCGCAGATAAACAGCCCCCAGCCTTTGAGTAACGATTTTTGCAACAGTGCTTTTACCACTGCCGGGTAGCCCACTAAAAATAATTAACATAATTTTCCCTGGCGATAATTACTAGTAGATTCGTGCTGCCTGTAGAGACGTCCTGAATTATACAGAAAGGGTTACACCAGATACAAAAAAGGCTCCCCCCAGGAGCCTCCTTCATACCATCAAGCCTGCACCGGCAAACTAAAACTCGAAATACTCCGCGATAGCTGCTGCGCCTGCTCTTCCAGCGAGGCCGCTGCCGCGGCGGACTGCTGCACCAGCGCGGCATTCTGCTGCGTCACGCCGTCCATCTCGGTCACCGCTTGCCCGACCTGGCTGATCCCGCGGCTCTGCTCTTCGGAGGCGACGGAGATCTGCTCCATCAGCGTATTTACTTTATTCACCGATGAAATAATCGAGTCAATCACCTCGCCGGAGCGGCTCACCAGCTCCGCACCGTTTTTCACGCTGGATACCGACTGCGCGATCAGGCTTTCGATGTCCTTGGCCGCCACCGCGCTTTTCTGCGCCAGGGTGCGGACTTCACTGGCCACGACCGCAAAGCCGCGGCCCTGCGTACCGGCGCGCGCCGCTTCAACCGCCGCGTTCAGCGCCAGGATGTTGGTCTGGAAGGCGATGCTGTTAATCACGCTGGTAATGTCTTCAATGCGCTTCGAGTTCGCCGCGATGGTATTCATCGTGTCGATCACTTCACGGGTCACCGCTTCACCGGTGTGGGCATTTTTCACAGCGTCCTGCACCAGCTTCCCGGCCTGATACACGTTATCGGTATTGTTCGCCACCGTCGCGCTCAGCTCTTCCATGCTGGCCGCCGTCTGGGTTAACGCCGAAGCCTGCTGCTCGGTGCGTGACGCCAGGTCGATATTACCGGAGGCAATCTCCTGGGCTGCGTGCGTTACGGTATGGCTCGCATCGCGCACCTGGGCGATGGTCGCCAGCAGCGCCTGACGCATCTGCTCCATCGAGCCCATCAGATGGTCGATTTCGTTGCCTGTACTCCCCTTCACCGGCACCGGAATGTCCAGCTTGCCTGCCGCAATCTGGCTGCAGTGCTCGCGCGCCAGGTTGACCGGCGCAAAAACAAAGCGCTTCATCAGCAGGCTGACGGCGACAATCACCACCACAAACAGGCTGGCGATAGCGGCAATGATCGCCAGACCAGAGACGAAGTTACTGCTCGCATCTTCGTTCAGGCTTTTGGCGTATTTCTGGTGGACGGAAAGGACCTGGTCGAGAACGATCTCGTACTGGCGGTCGAGGCGGGAGACTTCCGGGATCAGCGCGTTAAATTTGGCGACATCGTGCGCCTCGGCGGCATCGATCAGCGGCGCCAGCCCCTGATTGCGGTAGTTTTGCCAGGCATCCTGATAGGCAGTGACCAGCGGCGCTTCATCGCTCAGGCGCGGCGACGCCATAAAGGCCGCAAAGGCGTGATCCGCTTTGGTCAGCGCCTCTTTCACGGCGGTAAGCTTTGCAGCGCCGTCCGCCGCGTTGCCCGCTTCCACCATCTTCACATACTCCATCACCCGCACGCGCAGCGTACGGCTATGGTTGATCGGGTCAATAATGGACAGCACAACCTGGATCTCTTTGTTGACGTTATCCAGCGAATTATTACTTTTAATGATGAGGCCAACGCTGGTTACGGTGCTGACAACAAAGAAGAAAAGCAGTGAGAACAGGACAATCAGGGATGACTTTTTCAACGACATAAACCAATACCTCAAGGAGAATTATTCCTTATGGTTATCGGCGCTTCCAAAACTTAAATTAATTAAAGTTATTGATGTATCGGTCCGGGCTATATTGCTCACTTATAGCGCCGCTGCAGGGTGGCAGCCAGCTTGCGTTGCAACGGTTCCGGGGTCTCTCCCTCGATCAATTTGCTAATCAAATCAAAGCAGTGCCACGCCAGCTGGCGGTTATCCTGGCGGATGGTATCCACCGGGATCGTCAGCGAATCGTAGAGATAGTGATCGTCAAAACTGGCTAACCTGATATCGCTCTGCAGCAGGTTATGCTGGCCCATATAGCGCAGCACCCCTTCCAGCAGCCCGCAGGCGGCGGCGAAGAGCGCTTTCGGCGGACGCCCCAGGCGTGCGCAGAGTTCAGCAAACATCTCGTACCCGGAGCTCGGGTGATAGTTGCCGTGAATGATCCACTCGGGGCGCAGTTCCACACCGGCCTCACGCAGCCCTTGCTTAAACCCTTCCAGACGGTCGCGTGTGGGCGACAGGCGGGGCTGGCCGCCGAGAAAGTAGAACTCATCAGGATGCTGGCGCGCAATGTCCGCCACCAGTTCGGTCGTCGGGGTAATGGAATCGGTGATCACCAGCGGCAGCGCGCTGTCGTTGATGTGGCGGTCAAACAGGACAACGGGCAGCTGCTCGCTCAGCTTGTGGTAGTCCGCATCGTTAAGCATGCTGGAGGCCACAATCAGCCCGTCCACCTGACGCGCCACCATGTTGTTCACCACCACCGTCTCCTGCCCCGGGTTTTCATCGCTGCAGGAGATCAGCAGCTGAACGCCCGCCTCGCGGCACAGCGTTTCCAGCTCATGAGAAAAAACGGCAAAACCGTAGTTGGTGATCTCCGGGACCACCAGACCAATGGTGTGGCTGCGGTTATCCCGCAGCGACCGGGCATGAATGCTGGGCTGATAGTGGTGCTCTTTTGCAATCGCCAGCACGCGCTCGCGCGTCTCTTCCGCCACGCGAAGCTCTTTGCTGCGCCCGTTCAGGACCAGGCTGGCGGTGGCTTTTGACACACCCGCCAGCTCCGCGATGTCTTTAATGGTGACGCGTTTTGTTTTTCTCACAACGACTTAGATCCGGCTGCCAAAACCCTCATTCTATCATGCAGGCGCGCAGCGACCAGTAGCGTAATGTGATATCGGACGCACCTTCGAATCGCACCCGGGTCGGATGGTCAGGAAAATAGCGGCTGCTCATCACCCCTTCACCGTGATTGATGAAAATTTCAACGCTGGAACGGTCGCACAGAACGCGTAAATGACGGACGTCGCCCTGCCAGTAGCGGGTCAGCGTTTCACCGGTTTTCAGGCTCGCGCGTTCCAGGCGTATACCCTGCTCATCGAGCGTGAGACGCAGCGCACCGCCAAAATCGACATTCACCTGCGATGCGCCCAGCTCAAACTCCAGGCGCGTCGCGTCCAGGTTTGGCGCGTCGCTGGCGTGCCCCTGCCAGCGCTGCTCATCTTCACGCAGCGCCGCCAGCTCGCGCGCCGGGGTCTGCCAGAGCCTGCCGTCGCGATAGCGTAATTCGCGCGGGCAGGTCATCTGGTGCATCCAGCCGTGCGCCCGGGTTGGCTGAAGCATCTCTTCCCCGTCCGGTACGCCCATCCAGCCGATCAGAATGCGGCGTCCATCTTCCGCCAGCGCCGTTTGCGGCGCGTAAAACTCAAACCCCGCGTCCAGCTCGTGCAGAGCGCCGTGATCGAATGCGGCGCTGGCATAGTCAAACGCCCCGCTCATCCAGGTGGCCGGATAGGTGTTGAGATAGCGATGCGGCTCGCGTGCCAGCCCCTGCGGGCAGCAGATCAGGACGTGCGTGCCGTCGAGGGCAAACAGGTCCGGGCACTCCCACATATACCCCGCCTCCGTCAGGCCGTTGACCCCGTGACCGGCGATCTCCCCACAGGACGTCCAGGCGTGCAAATCGGCTGATTTAAACAGCAGCACCTTGCCGCGCTTTTGCACATCCTGCGCGCCGAGCACCATGTACCACTCCCCGTCGTGTTGCCACACCTTCGGGTCGCGCACGTGGCCGGTGTAACCTTCCGGCAGCGCCAGCACCGGCCCCAGCTTCGTAAAAGTTCCGTCCGGCTGTTCCACGGCCAGGCACTGCCAGGCCGTGCGGCTGCCGTCATCGAACTTAACGTTTCCGGTGTAGCACAGGGTCAGAACACCCTGGTTATCCACGGCGCTACCGGAGTAGCAGCCGTTGCGGTCATACGCTTCGTCAGGCATCAGCGCCAGCGGCTCATGCCGCCAGTGCACCAGGTCCGCAGAGCTCCAGTGCCCCCAGCACTTAAAGCGATGCTCGCAGTCCAGCGGGTTCCACTGATAGAACAGATGGTAGCGGCCGGCAAACCAGATAAACCCGTTCGGGTCGTTCATCAGCCCCGTCACCGGCGCGGGGTGCCACTGCGGATAGTGGCTATCCGCCAGCGCCCGTGGCTGACCTTTCATAACGGCCTGCAGGATCGCAGGCCAGCGGGAAGGCAACGTCATTATTCAGAGTCCGTTTTATATTTCAGCAGCAGTGAGACGGTAAACGCCACGCCGAAGGCAATCACCATGCCAATAATATAGTTGAGCAGCGAGCTGGCCTGCACGATGGCCATACCCGGAATGGCGGTCAACCCAACGGCGGTCATGTAGACATGAACCGAGACTACCCAGGCTCCGCCCACCGCGCCGCCAATCAACGCGGCGATAAACGGCTTAACGAAGCGCAGGTTGATACCAAAAATGGCCGCTTCGGTGATGCCCAGCATCGCAGAAAACGCCGACGGTAAGGTAATGGCTTTGATTTTGGCATCTTTGGTTTTGAACCACACTGCCAGACAGGCGCCGCCCTGCGCCACGTTCGCCATGGCCCAGATAGGCAGCAGGAAGTTAACGCCAATCGACGGGTTACCCAGCAGCCCGGCTTCAATCGCGTGGAAACTGTGGTGAATACCGGTGATCACAATCACCGAGTAAAGCCCGCCGAACAGCAGCCCGGCCAGCCAGCCCGCGTGGGCGATCAGCGTGCTCAGAACGAAGGAGATGCCATCCCCTAAGGCGCGCCCCGCCGGACCGATAATCAGCAAGGCGATAAATCCGGAGATAACGACGGTGAGGAACGGCGTCAGGATCAGGTCTAACGCATCCGGGATCGCGCGACGCAGGTTTTTCTCCACGATGCTCATAAACCAGACGGCCAGCAGCACCGGGAATACCGTACCCTGATAGCCAATCATCGCGATCTCAAGGCCGAAGAAGTTCATGGTGTGGAAGCCAGAGGCCACGCCCCAGGCGTTGGTCAGCGCCGGGTGGGTCAGAATCCCGCCCAGCGTCGCGCCGAGGTACGGGTTACCGCCAAATTCGCGCGCGGCGGTAAAGCCAATCAGAATAGGCAGAATGATAAACGCCGCCGAGCTGCACATGTCCAGCATGATGTAGATGGCGTTATCCGCATTGACCCAGCCGTAGGTTTTCACCATGCCGAGCAGACCCATCAGCAGACCGGACGCCACAATCGCGGGAATGATCGGCACAAAGATGTTGGAGAGCAGACGGGCAATGCGCTGGAACGGGTTGAGCTTGCGCGCCGCCAGGTCCGCGGCTTCCGATTTGCTGGATTCGCTGATCCCCGCCGCCTGAATAAACGCGGCGTACACCTTGTTAACCACGCCCGTGCCAAAAATCACCTGCATCTGCCCGGCGTTACGGAAGCAGCCTTTCACGCCGTCGACCTTGCCGATAGCCTGCTGATCCGCCAGCGCGTCATCGACCAGCACCAGACGAAGACGCGTTGCGCAGTGCGCCGCGCTGGCGATATTTTCCTTGCCACCGAGCAGTGGAATAAGCTCGCGGGCGATTTGATTAAAATCCATAGATACCTCTGCCTGACTTCTTTTTTATGATGTGCGAAACGCTCCCGCCAGGCGGGAGCGTGATGGGTTAAAACCAGGTTTCCATCTGGACCCCAAAGTTCCATTCCCCGCCGGCGTTGAAGCCGCTGCTGCCAAAGGCATCATCGCTGGCGTAATGATCCAGTTTGCTGCTCCAGTCCATCCAGGTGGCAAACAGGCGCAGCTCCGGACGGCTGAAGAAATCGCCGATTTTGCTCGCTTTTAACGTTGGCGCAAAGGTCAGCTTGTAGAAACTGCCGTTCACGGCGTTGCGGTCCTTATAACCTTCAGGATTTAAATCCATGTACTGATAGCTTCCCTCAAACGCCAGCGCGAAGTTCTGCGTCACCTCTTTAATCAGGCGAGTGTTGAGCGTTACCCACTCATAGCTATCGCCCTTGACGTAGCGATCTTTACTGCTCTGTGCCAGTACGGCTGGCGCAACGCTCCAGCCACCGCCGATCGGCGTGACACCGTAACTTGCGAAGCGCCAGGTATCCGCCTCAGACAGCAGCGCGCCGTCGGAGCCGATGCTTTTCACCTCCGCACCCAGCCCGTGTCCATAAAGCAGCGCCGTTTTGGCGGTCCCTTCGCGCAGGCCGTAGAAGCTGTCATTATGCAAACCCACCAGGGCATGAACGCCGGTATTGGCGGCATCCGTTTTGATGAGATCGCCATTGGTATCTTTACGGTCGTCGTTATCTTTCGCCCGCAGGCCGCTCACCATCAGCTGGAACGGGCCGGCGAAGTGGTTCATGCTGAGGATATAGTTCTGAACGTTGTTGTCGGTCTGCTCCACGCTGCCGAAGTTGCGGCCATAAATGGAGAAGTTGCTGCGCAGCGAATCGTTCCATTTCACGTCGTAGACGCCGCCGCCGGTACCGGCGAGGAACACCACGTCGGAATCCAGCCAGTGAATGTCAAAGTTGTCGCGGTCGAAGCGTTTACCCGCCCAGAAGGTGCTGCCCTTCAGCGCGCCGGTAAAATCAGGCAGGTTACCCAGCTCCGCGAAAGCCTGGCGAATATTGAGATCGCTGGTATCGGCTGACCAGTCGTTATAGGTTCTCTGACCGTCGGCCAGCATCGCTTTAAAGCGCGTGGTCGCCCCGTTGTCCAGGGTTTGCTTGTGCTCCAGATTCAGCTCCACGTAGGTATCGGCTTCGTTACCCAGACGCCCTACCGCACCGCCGGTTTCACCGGCCGGGGTCAGATAAGGGCCGCTTTTGCTGCTGGAAGCCGCATCGTTCATCAGCAGGCCAGAACGGGCATAGCCGTGGAACTCAAACCCGCCGGTCTGATCCGCCTTCTTCTCCAGCGCGGTGGTGCGCTGCGCCACCTCCTGGGTCGTCGTTTGCGCCTGCTGCTGGGCGGCAACCAGCTGCTGCGTTTTTTGTTCTGCATCGGTGGCGCGCTTCTCAGCCACCTGCGCACGCGTTTCCGCCGCCTGGAGGCGCTGCTCCATTGCGGCAAGACGCGCTTCGATACTTGTCATATCCGTTTGGGCAAAAACAGAGGTACTTCCGGCCAGCATGCCTATCATCACGGCAAGTCTGCGTTTTTTATACATTTTGTCGCATCCCTAAAAGAAGTCATTAAACGTGCTAAATTGCTAAACCGGTTTAGGTTGCTGATACTAAACCTCTGGATTTTGGATCGGCAATCTTTTTTGCTAAACCGATTTAGTAAGTGTGATCGAGGCGACAATTCAGGCCGCCGGATGGCGGCCAGGAGAGGAGAAATTACAGGTCGTGCTGCCAGGGCAACGCGGTCATCGCCCCTTTGGCCGTGGTGGCCAGCGCGCCGCAGCGCTGGGCGAGCGCGATAACCGGAGGCAGTGTCTGACCGTCGGCCAGGCCGTAGAGTAGCCCCGCGACGAAGGCGTCGCCCGCGCCGGTTGTATCGACACACTGAACGGGGGTGGCCGGATAATGTTTCACAGTGCCCTCATGCCAGGCGATCACCCCCTCTTTACCCTGGGTGACCAGCACCAGACGCGCCGGGCAGCGCGCCATCAGCGTGTCCAGACCGACGTTTACCTGCACATCTCCGGTTAAAAACGCCAGCTCTTCGACAGAGAGTTTCACCACGTCTGCACTCTGCAGGGCCTGCTCCAGGCAGCGACGCAGTTCGTTCTCATCCTGCCAGAGGTCCGGGCGAATATTGGGGTCGAAACTGACGTAACCGCCCGCCTCCCGGATGGCGGCCATCGCCTGAAAGGTCGCAGAACGGCTCGGCTCGGCGCTTAAGGCGATGGAGCAGACGTGCAGCCACTCCCCGGCGCTGAACGTCGGCAGATCGGCAGATTCCAGAAACAGATCGGCGCTCGGGCGCACCATAAAGGTAAACGAGCGTTCGCCGTGGTCATCCAGAACGACCACCACCGTTGAGGTGCGGTGCGCCGGGTCAAGGCGCATATACTTCACGTCGACCCGCTCGTCGGCTAATGTCTTAGACATAAAACGCCCAAAAGGATCGTCGCCAACCCTGCCGATAAAGGCGCTCTGGCCGCCCAGCCGGGCAATGCCTACCGCGACGTTTGCCGGTGCGCCGCCGGGACACTGCAGTAATCTGCCTTCTCCATCGGGCAGCAAATCCACTACCGCATCGCCAAGTACCCAGATTTTTTTCATGTAACCCTCTCAGCTAAACTATGTTAAACCGTTTTAGCTATTTAAGCACAGGCTGGGCAAAGGGGAAATAACGGGAGGGAAAATTGACTTAACGCACCAGGTGCGGCCAGTGGATATCGCCGACGCCATTCAGCTGCGGCCGGGCAAACAGGAATCCCTGAAAGCGTCGGATCCCGGCAGATTCGAGCCAGCACCACTCCTCTATTTTCTCGATGCCTTCCGCCACCAGGGTGATTTCAAGATCGGAGCAGCAGCTGATGATGGAGCGCACAATCGCCTGTTTCGGGCCGCTCAGGTGGATATTGCTGACAATTTCCCGGTCGATTTTAATTTTATCCGGCTGGAACCGGGTCAGCAGCGAAAGTCCGGCATAGCCCGAGCCAAAATCATCGATCGCCAGGCCAATCCCCTCACCGCGAAGCTGCTTGATGGCGCTGTTAAACTGGTTGAACCCGGAGATCATCTCGTTTTCAGTGACTTCAATGACCACCTGCTCCGGCTGAAGGCCATGTTTTTTAATCTGATCGACCAGAAATTCCACTGCGCCAGGGACATTCACCAGCGACATGGGCAGCAGGTTTACCGCGATTTTATGGCTGCCAATGCCCAGCTTTTCCGCCAGCGCAAAGGCATAGGCTTTCGTCTGGAGATCGACTTCGTAGACGTTGTCCGGGTTGACGGTGCTGAAGAAATGCTCCGGGCTGCCGCCGTCGTTGCCGCGGATAAGCGCCTCAAGGGAGCTGATCTTCCCTTCCGAGGGCTCGACAATAGGCTGCAACGCAAACTGGCAGGTTTGCCCGGCAATCAGGCCCAGGTGTTCGCCAAAGGGTAGCGTTTCGGTCGAGAGCGTCCATTTGTCCGCGGTGTAGCGTGCCCCCGACGGGACCGGACGTTTACCGGTTATAAAGGTCTGAATAAATTTGAACACCCGATCGTCGGAGGTCAGATAGCTGTCCAGCTTGCTGTAGCGCAGCACCGACTGCAGCACCTCTTTCGGCGACTGCGTTTGCAGATCGAACAGCAGCATGCCGACGTTTTCGAAGCGTCTGCGCGGACCATAGTCCCGCAGCAGTTCTACCACCCCACTGTGCCGCTTGTCCTCACGGATGGTATGGAAAAGTTTGACCACACTCTCTTCCGACCCTTCGAGGACCTGCAGAACCTCATTCCCATTAGCCAGGAGGACGCCGGTAATAGACAGTTTTGTGTTGCGGCCCCTGGCGCGCGCCACCAGCTCCCGCAGTTCAGTGGACGGGCGGGATAAATTCAACTGGCTTCGGTAGATCAGAGTCGTCAGCACAAAAAGGGGTTCCAATGAGAAAGAGAGGTGCCTTGAAGCTACTATGTAACATACTTAATCAATGCGACCTAACATATTCACGCTACAGGGGAACGTTACTTTTTCGCGTCCCCGATCCGGCTGTTAATCCTCTCCTGCATGTAGTCGTAAAACGGGTTCGAGGTGACCCGCATCAGCGCCTCTTTTCCGACGCTTAATACGGACGTTTCTCCCCAGAGCGCAATCGTCCCCAGGCTGATACCGTAGCGATTTTTCACCCCAGGTTCGCGACCATAGAGATCGTCATCCGGCGGGAACGGCACCGCAACGTGCGACAGGGAATAGACATCCTGCGGCCAGGACTGGGCAAGCGGCACCACCGTCTCCTGCGTTCTGCCTGCCGGGATTATTTTCGCCACCGTCGAGAAAGTGTGCTCGCTGGCATTGGTGATGATAGTGACACTGTAACGTCTCTGCGCGACCGGTAGCAGCGCCGTGGTGGCCGTCCAGGACGACGGTTTGAAGAGCGGACGGAAGCTCGCCGCCTGGTTGATATCGAACATCACCAGCTCGCTGCCGTTTGCCGGAAGCTGGTCAAACAGGCCACTGACCACCGCGCGGGTACTGACCGTGGAGTCCATCACCGACTGGAACGCCAGCACCGGCGGCAAATTCGCCAGCCTGTTTTCCCGCGCCGCGCGGCCAATCTGCTCCTGCAGGGCCTTTGTCAATAACCACGACTGGCGGGCGGCGTTCACCGGGAACGAATTGTATTTATACGGATTATATTCCGGGGAGATATTCAGCCAGGCCGCTTTGGCAAACGGCGGCAGCAGCGCCGGTAGCCCGGCGAAACCGGCGAACCGCGCAAAGGCCGTCACGCCGATCATCGGTGAGAGCAGTATCACCTGCTGCGGTTTGCGCTGCGCAGGCGCGTCCAGCGCATCGAGGGCATATTTCATCGCCAGCGCCCCGCCGTTAGAGTAGCCCACCAGATGCAGAGGGACAGCCTCACCCGCCAGGCGTGTGGCTTCCCGTACGGCAAGGCGCGTGGCCGCCAGCCACATTTCCCAGTCAACGTCCGTCAGCGCGCTGGGCGCGGTGCCGTGTCCGGGAAGACGCGGGACTACGGCCACAAAGCCGTGCTGCTGATAGTTCACGGCAAGGCGCCTGACGCTGTATGGCGAATCCGTCAGCCCGTGCAGCAGCACCACCGCGCCGAGGGGCTTGCCGGCTGGCATCAGCACAAAGGAGCGGTTGGCATCGGGGGCAAACTGACCGGGCCACACCAGGCTATGACGGTAATAGCGGTTTAACGGGGTTTGTTCCTCGCCCGCTGTTTTCGCCGTCACCGCGTTATCCAGATCGGTGAAAATCGCCTTTTCCCGCGCGAGGTACCCGGCAAAGTCGGCGTTATCCAGCTCGCGCACGGACATCTCATCGGCCCGCCAGGTGTGCCAGAGGTGCAGTTCCGGCCCCTGCTGCGAGAGATACACCCGCACCGCCAGCAGAACGACCAGAACGATCCCCACGACCATTCCTGTTTTCTTTGCAAGCGCGATCAGGCGCACGCTGACTCGCCAGGGCAAATTCGCCATGAGGGATCCTTTTATGTTCTCAGTGCTTCTATCTTATCAAAAATGTGAACAGGCTGACGTATTCACCAAATTCATACCTGCACGGTCAGACAGTGCACCAAAAGTGAACTACGCTGCACAAATGTTGATCATTGGTTAACCAAATATTGCATGAAGTTTACTGCGCAGCGGGGTTTCACCCGCCTGTGAACATGGCACGCGTCATGCATTGTTAACCAGGTAACACATTTTCGGCCATTGACAGCCAGTTAACAGCGAGGCGGTATGACGACGAAACCTGAGATGTTGAGCCGTATCGAAGCGACCTTCAGCCAGCTGACACCCAGCGAAAAGCGGGTCGGGAGCTGGCTGCTGGCGCACGCCGCGCAAATCCCGTTTGAAACGGCGGAGAGCGTCGGGCTGGCAAGCGGGACCAGCGGAATTACCGTCGGTCGCTTCCTGCGCAAGCTGGGGTATCGCAACCTGGAGGATGCCAAAAAGAGCCTGCGCGATCCGTACCAGCCCTGGGGCATGAACGAGCGCCTCGACTCCTGGCAGCAGCAGCGCCCCCTGCCCAACCGCCTTCAGCATGCCCTGTCGCTGGAGGTGGATGCCATCACACAGGTGTACCAGCTGGCACAAACGGATGCCTTTCGTCAGGTGGTGCACAACCTCGCCCACGCGGACGCGGTTTTTGTGCTGGGGATCCAGTCCACGCGCGGGATTGCCAATGCCTTCTTCAGCCACCTTGAATACCTCCGCCCGCGCGTGAGCTATTCGGAGGGCGCTTCCGGCAGTTGGGTGGAATCCCTGAACTCCGGGTTTGCGCACCCTTATGTCGTGCTGACCGACACGCGCACCTACTCCACGATGGCCCGCCAGTACTGCCGCGTCGCGAGCGAGAAAGGCATTCCGCTGGCCTTAATCACCGACATCTGGTGCCCGTGGGCGCGGGATTACCCGATTGATTTACTGCAGGTGAAAACCGATACCGGTCATTTCTGGGATTCACTTGCCCCCGTGAGCTGTCTGTTCAACCTGCTGCTGTCGGGCGTGGTGGAAGCGCTGGGTGAGGCGCTCCCGGCGCGTCTGGCGGTAAACCGACAATTACAACAAGAGTTTGGTCAATTCGAACGCTAAAGGAGCGGAGCTATGCCCGAAGAGAGTGAACTGATTGATGTGGTGAAGACGTTTCCCACGCTGCATATCGATCTGAAGTACGCCACCGCCGACAACATCACCGGCCGCCCGATCTATCAGGAGGCGCTGTGCCTGCTGCATACCGACGCGGCCACCGCCCTGGCAAAAGCCATCAGCATTGCCTCTCTGGCCGGTCTGAAGCTGGTGGTCTACGACGCCTATCGGCCGCAGCAGGCGCAGGCTCAGCTGTGGGATGCCTGTCCGAACCCGGAATACGTGGTCGACGTGGCGATTGGCTCCAATCACAGCCGCGGCACGGCCATCGACGTGACCCTGATGGATGAACATAACGCCGTGCTGGATATGGGGGCCGGTTTTGATGAAATGCATGACCGATCGCATCCGTATCACCCCTCCGTGCCGCCGCACGCCCAGCGCAACCGTCTGCTGTTGAACGCCATCATGTTTGGCGGCGGTTTTGTGGGTATCAGCAGCGAATGGTGGCACTTTGAACTGCCGAATGCCGCCAGCTACCCGCTGCTTGACGACCGTTTTGCCTGTTTTCCACTGACGCACACCCCTCTTTAAACCTGGAGCACTGCCATGAAAACATCGCTTATCTCGACTCTGATCGCCGCCACGCTGGCCCTGAGTGCCCCGCTGGCGCTGGCTGCCGTCCCGAAAGACATGCTGGCGATCGGCAAAGCCGCTGACCCACAAACGCTCGATCCGGCCATCACCATTGATAACAACGACTGGACCGTCACCTATCCGTCCTACCAGCGTCTGGTCAAGTACAAGCCAGGCTCTACCGAGGTGGAAGGCGATCTGTCGACGGGCTGGAAAGCGTCCGACGACCAGAAAGAGTGGACCTTCACCCTGGCGGATAACGCCAAATTCTCCGACGGCACGCCGGTCACCGCCGAGGCGGTCAAACTCTCCTTTGAGCGCCTGCTGAAGCTCGGCCAGGGGCCGTCTGAGGCCTTCCCGAAAGATCTGAAAGTGGAGGCCGTTGATGAGCACACGGTGAAATTCACCCTCAGCCAGCCGTTCGCGCCTTTCCTCTACACCCTGGCGAACGACGGCGCCTCCATCATTAACCCTGCGGTGCTGAAGGCCAATGCCGCGGACGACGCGCGCGGCTATCTGGCGCAAAACACCGCCGGGTCCGGGCCGTTTATGCTGAAGAGCTGGCAGAAAGGCCAGCAGCTGGTGCTGGTGCCAAACCCGCACTGGTCGGGCGACAAGCCGCACTTCAAGCGCGTCTCGGTGAAAATTATCGGTGAGAGCGCATCGCGTCGTCTGCAGCTTTCCCGCGGTGACCTGGACATTGCCGACTCACTTCCGGTCGATCAGCTTGCGGCCCTGAAGCAGGAAGGGAAAGTGGCCGTCGCCGAATACCCGTCCCTGCGCGTGACTTACCTCTATCTCAACAACAGCAAAGCGCCGCTCAATCAGGTCGATTTACGCCGCGCGGTCTCCTGGGCGACGGACTATCAGGGGATGGTGAAAGGCATTCTGAGCGGCAACGGCAAGCAGATGCGCGGCCCGATCCCGGAAGGCATGTGGGGCTTTGACGCCACGGCAATGCAGTACAGCTTCGATGAGGCCAAAGCTAAATCGGCGCTGGAGAAGGTCAAAGATAAGCCCGCCAGCCTGACCTTCCTCTACTCGGACAACGATCCGAACTGGGAGCCTATCGCCCTCTCGACGCAGGCCAGCCTTGGCAAGATCGGCATTAACGTCAAGCTGGAAAAACTGGCCAACGCCACCATGCGCGACCGCGTCGGCAAAGGCGATTACGACATTGCCATCGGCAACTGGAGCCCGGACTTTGCCGACCCGTACATGTTCATGAACTACTGGTTCGAATCGGACAAAAAAGGGCTGCCGGGCAACCGGTCGTTCTATGAGAACAAAGAGGTCGATTCCCTGCTGCAGGCGGCGCTGAAAACCACCGACCAGGCGGAACGCACCAAAGATTACCAGCAGGCGCAAAAGGTGGTCATCGACGAGGCGGCCTACGTTTATCTGTTCCAGAAGAACTACCAGCTGGCGATGAACAAAGAGGTCAAAGGCTTCACCTTTAATCCGATGCTCGAGCAGGTGTTCAACATCGCCACCATGAGTAAATAACGGTTCTCGCCGGGGGAAAGTGTATGACGTTCTGGAGCATAGTGCGCCAGCGCTGTTGGGGGTTACTCCTGGTGGTGGCCGGTGTCTGTATTATCACTTTTATTATTTCACACCTGATCCCCGGCGATCCGGCCCGTCTGCTGGCCGGCGATCGCGCCAGCGACGAAATCGTGCAGAACATCCGCCAGCAGTTAGGGCTGGATCGGCCGCTGTATATACAGTTTGGCCGCTACGTGGACGCTCTGGCCCACGGTGATTTAGGCACCTCCATCCGTACCGGGCGTCCGGTCGCTGAAGACCTGAAGGCCTTTTTCCCCGCCACGCTGGAGCTGGCCTTTTGTTCTCTGATGCTGGCGCTGGTCATCGGCGTGCCGCTGGGGATTTTGTCGGCGGTTTACCGCAACCGCTGGCTGGATCACCTGGTGCGTTTAATGGCGATGACCGGGATCTCCACGCCGGCCTTCTGGCTCGGTCTGGGCGTCATTGTCCTGTTCTATGGGCACCTGCAGATCCTGCCGGGCGGCGGCAGGCTGGACGACTGGCTCGACCCGCCTGCCCACGTCACCGGCTTTTATCTGCTGGACGCGCTGCTGGAAGGTAACGGAGAGGTCTTTTTCAATGCGCTGCAGCACCTGATTTTGCCCTCGCTGACGCTGGCGTTTGTTCACCTGGGCATCGTGGCGCGTCAGGTCCGTTCCGCGATGCTGGAGCAGCTTAGCGAAGACTACATTCGCACGGCCCGCGCCAGCGGCCTGCCCGGCTGGTATATCGTCCTGCGCTATGCCCTGCCGAATGCGATGATCCCGTCCATTACCGTACTCGGGCTGGCGCTGGGCGATCTGCTGTACGGCGCCGTGCTGACCGAAACCGTCTTTGCCTGGCCGGGCATGGGCGCCTGGGTGGTGACCTCCATTCAGGCGCTCGATTTCCCTGCCGTGATGGGCTTTGCCGTCGTTGTTTCGCTGGCCTACGTGCTGGTTAATCTGGTGGTCGATCTGCTTTACCTGTGGATTGACCCGCGAATCGGGCGCGGAGGTGCCGAATGATGTTAACGCAGGAAACGCCCGTCCCGGTTAAAACCGCCAGACAACGCATCAACTGGGCAAAGCTGTTCTGGATGCTGCGTCAAAGCCCGCTCACGATCGTTGGCGGCGTCATTATGATTGCGATGCTCTTCCTGATGGTGGCCTCACCGTGGATTGTGCCGCATGACCCGAACGCGCTGGATCTGACCGCCCGCCTGCAGGCGCCTTCTGCGCAGCACTGGTTTGGTACCGACGAGGTGGGCCGCGACCTGTTCAGCCGCGTGCTGACGGGCAGCCAGCAGTCGATTACTGCCGGGCTGGCGGTGGTGGTGATTGCGGGCGGCATTGGCTCGCTGCTGGGCTGTCTGTCCGGCGTGCTCGGCGGGCGCGGCGACGCCATCATCATGCGGGTGATGGACATTATGCTCTCGATTCCCTCCCTGGTGCTGACCATGGCGCTGGCCGCCGCGCTCGGGCCGAGCCTGTTTAACGCCATGCTGGCGATTGCGATTGTCCGCATTCCGTTTTACGTCCGCCTGGCGCGCGGGCAAACCCTGGTGGTGCGCCAGTTTACCTACGTGCAGGCCGCCCGCACCTTTGGCGCGTCCCGCTGGCATTTGATCCGCTGGCATATCCTGCGCAACGCCCTGCCGCCGCTAATTGTGCAGGCGTCGCTGGACATCGGCAGCGCCATCCTGATGGCCGCCACGCTGGGGTTTATTGGCCTGGGGGCGCAGCAGCCCACCGCCGAATGGGGGGCGATGGTGGCCGTCGGCCGTAACTACGTTCTGGACCAGTGGTGGTACTGCGCGTTTCCCGGTGCGGCGATTTTGATAACCGCCGTGGGCTTTAACCTGTTTGGCGACGGTATCCGCGATCTGCTGGATCCGAAATCGGGAGGTAAACAGTGATGACCGATCCGGTACTCAAGATTGAAGACCTGCATCTGAGCTTCCCGATTTTTCGCGGCGAGGTTCACGCGCTGAACCACGTCTCGCTGGAGATCGGCAGGGGTGAAATTGTCGGCGTGGTGGGCGAATCCGGTTCGGGGAAGTCGGTGACCGCCATGCTCGCCATGCGTCTGCTGCCGGAAGGCAGCTACCGCATTCATCATGGTCAGGTGAAATTACTCGGCGAAAATGTCCTGACGGCATCCGAGAAACAGCTTCGCCAGTGGCGCGGCGCAAAGGTCGCGATGATTTTTCAGGAGCCGATGACTGCCCTCAACCCGACGCGGCGAATTGGCAAACAGATGGTCGAGGTGATCCGCCAGCATCAGCCGCTTTCCCGGCATGAGGCGCAGCAGAAGGCGATTACCCTGCTGGAAGAGATGCAAATCCCGGATGCGAAGGCGGTCATGGCGCGCTATCCGTTTGAGCTGTCCGGCGGGATGCGCCAGCGGGTGATGATCGCCCTTGCCTTCTCCTGCGAGCCGGAGCTGATTATCGCCGACGAACCGACCACCGCGCTGGACGTCACCGTCCAGCTGCAGGTGCTGCGCCTGCTGAAGCACAAGGCACGGGCCAGCGGCACCTCGGTGCTGTTTATCAGCCACGATATGGCCGTGGTGTCCCAGCTCTGCGACAGAATGTACGTGATGTATGCGGGCAGCGTGATCGAGAGCGGTGCCACGCAAACGCTGATCCATCAGCCTGTTCATCCTTATTCCATCGGCCTGCTGCAGTGCGCGCCGGAAAACGGCCAGCCGCGCGCCCCGCTTCCCGCCATCCCCGGCACGGTCCCCAACCTCAGCCAGCTTCCGCAGGGATGCGCGTTCCGCGAGCGCTGCTTTGCCGCCGGGGCGAAATGCAGCGAAACGCCGCGCCTGCAGCCCCATGGCGCAGAAGGCCAACAGGCTGCCTGCTGGTATCCACAACGGGAGAAAGCCCATGTCTGATGTACTGCTGGAACTGGATAGCGTGCACGTGAACTTTGCGGCGCGCAAAAACTGGCTGGGTCGCGTGACGGAACAGGTCCATGCGCTCAACGGGCTCGACCTGGAGATCCGTCGGGGAGAGACGCTTGGCATTGTCGGGGAATCCGGCTGCGGGAAAAGCACGCTGGCCCAGCTGCTGATGGGCATGCTTAAGCCCAGCACCGGCGCCTGCCAGCGGGCGCACCACGCGGGCGGCATGCAGATGGTGTTTCAGGATCCGCTCTCCTCGCTCGACCCGCGCCTGCCGGTCTGGCGCATCATCACCGAGCCGGTATGGGTGCAAAAGCGCAGCAGCGAGCGCGAGCGTCGTCACCTGGCTGAAAACCTGGCGCTGCAGGTGGGCATTCGCCCAGAGTATCTCGACCGGCTTCCGCACGCCTTCTCCGGCGGGCAGCGCCAGCGCATTGCCATCGCCCGGGCGCTCTCGTCCGATCCGGATATTATCGTGCTCGATGAACCCACCAGCGCGCTGGATATCTCCGTGCAGGCGCAGATCCTCAACCTGCTGGTGACCCTGCAACAGCAGCGTAATCTGACCTACGTGTTGATCTCACATAACGTCTCGGTGGTCAGGCACATGAGCGACCGCGTGGCGGTGATGTACCTTGGGCAGATTGTGGAGCTGGGCAGCGCCGCGCAGGTGCTTGGCGAGCCGCGCCATCCTTACACCCGTCTGCTGCTCGACTCTGTTCCCCGCACCGGTGAACCGCTGGATGAGACGCTGACCTTACGCAAAACGGAGCTTCCCGGCAATCGCCGCCTGCCCGAAGGCTGTTTCTTCCGCGACCGTTGTCCAATGGCAACGCAAGGGTGTGAGCGTCCCCAGCCGTTACAGCCCTCACGCGAGGGCCGTGACGTCCGCTGCTGGCGCAGTGTGGGTTAAATTTGCGCCATCCCACCGTCCACGAACAGCTCGGTGGCGTTAATAAAGCTGGCCGCGTCGGAGGCCAGAAACGCCACCGCTTTACCCACCTCACCCGGCGCGCCTAAACGGCCGAGCGGCACCTGAGCGGCCAGCGCGTCGTACAGCCCCTGACGATGTTCTTCCGGCACCAGATCGCCGAGACCAGGGGTTTTGATCGGACCCGGGCTCACCACGTTGACGCGGATCCCACGGCCCTGCAAATCCAGCGCCCAGGAGCGGGCAAAATTGCGCACGGCGGCTTTGCTGGCACTGTAGACGCTAAAGTTGGCCGTCCCCTTAATGGACACCGTCGAGCCGGTAAGAATAATCGAGGATCCGGCGGACAGCAGCGGCAGCGCCTTCTGTACCGTAAACAGCACCCCGCGGACGTTGGTGCCGAAAATCCGGTCAAACTGCTCTTCGGTTATCGCGCCCAGCGGCAGCATATCGCCGCCACCCGCATTGGCGAACAGAATATCGAGGCGGCCTTCTTCTTTGGCTATCCGGGCATAGACTTCGTCCAGGTCCGCCAGTTTTGACACGTCAGCGCGAATGCCCACTGCCGTTGAAGCGATTTCAGCCACCGCCGCGTCCAGTTCGGCCTGGCGACGCCCGGTGATGTATACCTTCGCGCCCTGAGCCGCCAGCTCCTGCGCCGTGGCAAGACCGATGCCGGTACTGCCGCCGGTGACCAGTGCGATTTTTCCTGAGAGAGTCGTGTTCATGTCATTTACCTTTTGTTGGGTTTGCGTTGGACAAACTTTAGCCCTTGCGGGATTAGTGAAAAACCGGCAAGAATGAAAATGACTATTCACACACAGAAATAATCAGGGGAGCCTAATGGACCAGCTCATGGCGATGCGCGCTTTTACCCGGGTGGTGGAAACCGGCAGCTTTACCCGCGCGGCGGACTCTCTGAACATGCCCATCGCCACCCTGAGCAAGCTGGTGAAATCCCTTGAGGCGCATCTGGAGATACGTCTCCTGCACCGGACGACTCGTCGGGTGGTCGCGACGCCGGAAGGGATGGAATACTATGAAAAAGCGCTCAGGGTGCTGATTGATATCGAAGATATCGACACCGCGTTTCGCGTTTCACGCTCGACGCCCAAAGGGCATTTGCGGGTTGACGTGGGCGGCTCCACCGCCCGGGACGTTCTTATCCCTCGGCTTCCGGATTTTATGCAGCGTTATCCGGAAATCCGCATCGACCTTGGCGTGGCCGACCGGCCGGTCGATCTCATTAGCGGTAACGTAGACTGCGTCATCCGCGGCGGTCCGCTGGACGATTCGACCCTTATCGCACGCCATATTGGCAACGCTGAGATGGTGACCTGCGCGACGCCGGGCTACCTGAAAAATCATGGCGTCCCGGCCTATCCGCAGGAGCTGTGCAACGGCCACAAGCTTATCAGCTACCTTTCGCCCGTCACCGGGCGGGCATTTCCGTTTCGCTTCAGAAAAAACGGCGAGGCGCTGGAAATCAATATTCCGCATTATCTCGGCGTAAACGAAAGTAATGCCCATTTGGCGGCTGCCGCGGCGGGACTGGGGATCGTTCAGACGTTTGAGTATTCGGCAAATGCGTATTTACAGGCGGGTACGCTGACGGCGATCCTGAGCGACTGGCGCCCTGCCGCCTATCCGTTTCATGTGGTTTACCCTCAGAACCGGCATCTGACGCACCGTCTTAAGGTGTTTATTGCGTGGCTGGCGGAGGTGTTTCCCGCCGCACTGAAGGGATAGCCGGGCGTAAACCCGGCTGTGGCTTAGTTAAGTTTATAGTCCAGCGTAATCTCAGCCTTCAGGAGCTGCGATACCGGACAGCCCGCTTTGGCTTTCTGAATAATACCGTCGAACTGCTGTGGGGCGATGCCGGGAACGGTCACCTTGCTTTTCAGAGCTACCTTCGTAATAGCAAAGCCGCCGTCGGTTTTATCCAGAGAGACGTCCGCAGTGGTATCAATAGAGTCAGCGGTATAGCCCGCTTCGCCGAGCATCAGCGACAGCGCCATCGAAAAACAGGCCGCATGTGCCGCGCCGATCAGCTCTTCCGGGTTGGTCCCCTTTTCACCCTCAAAGCGGGTATTGAAACCATAAGGCTGCTGATTGAGAACGCCGCTCTCGGTGGAAACCGTCCCTTTACCGCGCTTAATGTCGCCAGACCAGTGTGCCGAACCGTGCTTATGAATAGTCATTCTTGCTCTCCTTTTGGCTTACAAAGGGTTAAGTATAGACTACGCATCTGGCACACCCTGGAACACAGACAATTCCAGGACTTTCACCTGCTGTACCGGCAAAAAGGATAATGATATGGCGCTAAAATTCAGGATGGCCGTTGCCGTAACCACACTGGCTCTGTCGCTGTCTTCACTGGCGAAAACGCCGGAGAACTTTATCTACACCAGCTCGGGCGATCTCGACGCGGCGTTTCCGCTTGTTGCGCGAAGCGATATCGGCGGCGTGCAGATCGTTTACAACTGGCGCTTGCTGGAACCCGAGAAGGACAACTATGACTTCTCGCGGATTGAACAGGATCTGGCGCGCGTTAAGGCCGCCCGAAAAAAGCTTTTTATTCAAATCCAGGATCGTTTCTTTGAGCCGGACGCCCGCTACGTGCCGGACTATCTGATGCACGATAAGCGATATAGCGGCGGGATTGCGCCGCAGTTCGATAACCCCGGCGAAGGCAAGCCAGTCGGTTCTGGATGGGTGGCGCGTCAGTGGGATCCTGCCGTGCGCCAACGCTACCAGGCGCTGCTGGCCGCCCTCGCGAAGCGCTTTGACGGCGAGGTGTATGGGGTAAACCTGCCCGAAACCGCGATTGATATCGACGAAAAAAATCCGCCAGCCGGGTTTACCTGCGACAGCTATTTTGCGGGAGAAATGGAAAACCTGGCCTTTGCGCGAAAGGCTTTTCAGAAATCACACGTGGTGCAATATGTGAACTTCTGGCCGTGCGAATGGGATAATGACCGCAACTACATGGGGCGTCTATTTGCGTATGCCAGCGCTAACAATGTCGGCCTGGGTGGGCCGGACATTGTTCCCAACCGCAAGGCACACATGAAGAATGCCTATCCCTTCTTCCATAAAAATAAACAAACGCTGCCGCTCATCGCCATGGCGGTTCAGGAACCGACCCTGACCTATAAGAATCCTCAGACCGGTAAGCCCTTTACCAAAGCGGAATTTGTCCGCTTCGGCGAAAGTTATCTCGGTGCCGATATTATATTCTGGAGCACCTCGTCTCCCTGGCTAAAGGCAAAGTAATCGCCTGCACATCCCGCTCTTAAGCCAGGTACCGGGCAAGTTCGTCAAGGAACACGCGCAGCGCGGCAGGCTGGTATTCACGGGACTGATAAATGCCATGGATGGCAAGCGGTTTCGGCTCCAGGGCCGCCAGTACCGGCACCAGTAATCCCTGCTCCAGCGCGGCAGACGCTTCGCGCTCCGGCAGCATGGCGATGCCGCAGTGCTTAATCGCCGCGTCCATCAGCAGCGAAGAGATGCTGGCGCTCAGGTTACCGCTGACGGCCACGCTCAGGCTTTCGCCTTCCGGCGTCAGGAAGTGCCAGGACTGCCCGGCGAAAAAGCTGTAGTGCAGGCAGTTGTGCTGCGCTAATTCTTCGGGGCTGACGGGGGTACCGTGCTGCGCCAGATAGTCCGGCGAGGCGCAAAGCACCGAGCGACATTCCCCCAGCCGGCGGGCAATCATGCCGGGTTCAGGGTTATCCGTAATGCGCACGGCGACGTCGATGCGCTCTCCCACCAGGCTGACCGGGTGGTTATTCACGTCCAGCTCAATGCGCAGCTGTGGGTAGCGCGAGAGCAGACCGGGCAGTACCGGCGCAATCAGGTGCATCGCGGTAAAGTGCGCGCAGGCCACCCGCAGCGTGCCGGACGGGAGATCTTTCTCCGACTGGCCTTCAATTTCCTGCGAAATCTGCGAGAGCGTCCGCGTTTTTTGCAGCACCTTTTCCCCTGCCGCGGTCAGCGTCAGCTTGCGCGTGGAGCGGTTTACCAGACGCGTCCCCGCCCACTTTTCCATTTGTTCAAGGTAGCGGCTCACCATCGGTCGGGAAATACCCAGCGCGCGGGCCGCCGCGCTCAAACTTCCCAGCTCGCATATCCGGTTGTAAACCTGGGCGGCGATAACGCGATCCATATAAGCTCCATTTGCTCGATTTATGAAACTAAGCATGTCCTGTTTCAGGAATTCTGGCAAATGCGAATATCCGTACAATAGAGACATTCCTGAACAACAGAGACAACAGCATGAAATTCACTCACCTTGCCCTGCTTTCCACGCTTTTCACTCCGGCTGTTTTTGCCGCGCCGTTGAGCATTGATACCTATAACCCGCAGGAGAAAGGCATTTTCGCGGTCTCCTCCACGCTGGTTTCCGGCCCGAAAGAGGCTGTGCTGTTTGACGCGCAGTTCAGCGTGAAGGATGGCGAAGCGCTGGTAGAGAAAATTCGTCAAAGCGGTAAGACCCTGAACAAGATTGTGATCACCTCCGGCGATCCGGATTTCTATTTTGGCCTGCAGCCGCTGGTCAAAGCCTTCCCGAACGCCAAAGTGGTGGCCACGCAGCACGTGGTTGACCACATCAAGGCCACCAAAGACGCCAAGCTCGCCTTCTGGGGTCCGCAGATGAAAGACGGCGCGCCAACGGAGCTGGTCGTCCCGCAGGTGCTCGCCTCCACCACGTTTATGGTGGACGGGGAAAAGATCGATATCGAAGAGCCTGACAGCTACGCGGCCTATGTGTGGATCCCGTCAGCGAAAACCATCCTCGGCGGCACCGGGGTAGCCTGGGGGATCCACGTCTGGACGGCTGACACCCAGACGGCGGCAAGCCGTAAGCAGTGGCAGGAAACGCTGGTAAATATGGCGGCGCACAAACCCGAGCGCGTGATCCCGGGTCACTATCTGGGTACCCCGCCAGCCGGCGCGGGTGCGATTGATTTTACCCGTGACTATCTCCAGCGCTTTGAAAAGGCCTTATCCGTTCATAAAGATTCTGCAGGCGTCATCAGCACCCTGAAAAAACAGTATCCGAACCTGGCTGAAGAGAGCTCGCTGGAATTAAGCGCCAAGGTGAATACCGGCGAAATGAAGTGGTAATGTAAACTCTGCTCCTGCTATATTTTCGTGATAGCAGGAGCACGTTATAATATCCTCTCAACGCCACTTCAATTTACCCCCCCACATTTCAAAAGCACACAAAAGCATACACTTATGTCATTTTTATTTCTAAGATGAATCTGAGCCACAACCGGGAAAATATTTGCCATTCTGTTTATGAATTAAATTTTTTGCGAGCCGTACCATTAAACAGACAACGACACGGAGGCAGCATGTTTACTTATTACCCGGCTAATACCGCAGCAGCACAACCTGAACTCGTTAACGCGATTGCGCAGGGTCTTCACGCCGAGCACGGTGCTGTGACTGAAGATGACATTTTGATGGAACTGACCAGGTGGGTGGAATCCACAGATAATGACATCCTCAGTGACATCTACCAGCAGACCATTAACTACGTAGTCAGCGGGCAAAACGCACCTTTGTAAAAACCTGCTAAGCTGGATCAGCAACCTAAGGGGTTACATTTCGTTTGCGTAAGCAAACTGGTCCTTAAAACTATCAACAGGATTGAGGAGTTAATATGAAATCGAACCGTCAGGCACGCCATATTCTGGGACTGAACTACAAGCTTTCTAATCAGCGCAAAGTGGTGATTGAAGGCGACCATGAAACGCAGGTCACTCACGCCACCGGCAGAAAACGCCACGCGGGCAAGTAAGTTCCAGACTGAGATCCAGAACACCATCGGTAATCCCGATGGTGTTTTTGTTTATGTGTTGCGGTAATTAATATTTAGCTCCTTTATAATACCGCCTGACCGCCTCCCAGCGCACAGGCCAGAAAGATGACAAACAGCAGTGTCAGGGACGGATCTTCATAAAAAGAGTGAGTGACATGGACAACAAACTGAAAAAACATCGTTCCTTATACATCCCATACGCCGGACCGGTTTTACTCGAATTCCCCCTGCTCAACAAAGGCAGCGCCTTCAGCATGGAAGAGCGCAGCAGCTTTAACCTGCTTGGCCTGCTGCCGGAAGTGGTTGAGACCATTGAAGAACAGGCGGAGCGCGCGTGGATCCAGTATCAGGGTTTCAAAACCGAAATCGACAAACACATCTACCTGCGTAACATTCAGGACACCAATGAAACCCTCTTCTATCGCCTGGTGCAGAACCATCTCGAAGAGATGATGCCGGTGATCTACACCCCGACGGTGGGTGCGGCCTGTGAGCGTTTCTCAGAGATCTACCGTCGTTCACGCGGGGTATTCATCTCTTATCAGAACCGTCACAACATGGACGATATTCTGCAGAACGTGCCGAACCACAATATCAAAGTGATTGTGGTAACCGACGGCGAACGTATTCTCGGCCTTGGCGACCAGGGCATTGGCGGGATGGGGATCCCAATCGGTAAGCTCTCTCTCTACACCGCCTGCGGCGGCATCAGCCCGGCGTATACCCTGCCAGTGGTGCTGGACGTTGGCACCAACAACCAGCAGTTGCTCAACGATCCGCTCTATATGGGCTGGCGCCACCCGCGCATCACCGACGATGAGTACTATCAGTTTGTCGACGATTTCATTCAGGCCGTGAAGCACCGCTGGCCGGACGTTCTGCTGCAGTTTGAAGACTTCGCGCAGAAAAACGCGATGCCGCTGCTGAACCGCTATCGCGATGAGATCTGCTCCTTTAACGATGACATCCAGGGCACCGCATCCGTGACCGTGGGTACGCTTATCGCCGCCAGCCGCGCAGCCGGCAGCCAGCTGAGCTACCAGAAAATCGTCTTCCTGGGCGCAGGCTCTGCGGGCTGCGGTATTGCCGAGCAGATTATCGCCCAGACGCAGCGTGAAGGGTTAAGCGAAGAGCTGGCCCGCTCCCGCGTCTTTATGGTTGACCGTTTCGGCCTGCTGACCGACGGTATGCCAAACCTGCTGCCGTTCCAGACCAAGCTGGTGCAGAAGCGCGAAAACCTGAAAAACTGGGATACCGACAACGAAGTCCTTTCCCTGCTGGACGTGGTGCGCAACGTGAAGCCGGATATTCTGATCGGCGTTTCCGGGCAAACCGGTCTCTTTACCGAAGAGATCATTCGCGAGATGCACAAGCACTGTGAGCGCCCTATCGTGATGCCGCTGTCTAACCCGACTTCCCGCGTGGAAGCGACGCCGCAGGACATCATCGCGTGGACCGAAGGTAACGCGCTGGTCGCGACCGGCAGCCCGTTCGATCCGGTGGTGTGGAAGGATAAAACCTATCCGATTGCCCAGTGCAACAACTCGTACATCTTCCCGGGTATTGGTCTGGGGGTGATCGCCTCCGGCGCGTCCCGCATTACCGACGAAATGCTGATGTCGGCGAGCGAAACCCTTGCGGGTTACTCTCCGCTGGTCAATGACGGTGAAGGGCTGGTGCTGCCGGAGCTGAAGGACATTCACAAGGTGTCGCGCGCCATCGCGTTTGCGGTAGGTAAAATGGCGCAGCAGCAGGGCGTGGCGGTGAAAACCTCTGCCGACGCGCTGCAGCAGGCCATCGACGACAACTTCTGGAAGCCTGAATACCGCAGCTATCGCCGTACGTCGATTTAATTCGCTCCGCCCGGTGGCGCTTCGCTTACCGGGCCTACGGGCTGGCTGTTTTCCCTCTCCCTGTGGGAGAGGGTCAGGGTGAGGGCACCAGACCGCACCATCGAATACCCACTAGCCAAACCCCTTTTCCCCCGCTACACTCCCTTCATCCATTAACCCACTGAATATATAAGGAGGCCAATTATGCTGTACTGTGAAATTTTCAATGTTTCACATACATTTGGTGATCGCACCAGCTCAAGCGTTATCGGTATCGTGCTGCGATAACTTCTGCTTGAGCGAAGACACCAACCCCTGAAATCCCTTCTCTCGGGCTTACTGAGTTATCGTCAGCGATGTTTGACGAGGCATAAACATGCCTGTAACTCTTGGGTAAGCAACAATGAGCACTTTACTCACTGCACAATCTTTACGCGTTGATACGGCGTTTGGCACGCTCTTCGACTCACTCTCCTTTACGCTGAAAAAAGGCGACCGCATTGGCCTGCTGGGCGACAACGGCTGCGGCAAAAGTACGCTGCTGAAGGTGCTGAACGGCACGGACTCCCCTGCCGCCGGAACGGTAGCACTGGCCGGGCACTGCCTGATGGCGCGCGTGGAGCAACATCTCCCGGACGCTATTTTTCCGCTGACCATGCTGGATGCCGTCCTGGCCCAGTTGCCCTCAACTGAACGGGACAGTCTGCGCTGGAAAGCCGAAACGCTGCTGGCGAGCATGGGCTTCACGCCGCAGGATATGATGCTGCAATCCGCCACGCTGAGCGGCGGGCAACACACCCGCCTGCTGCTGGCGCGGGCGCTGATTCACGAGCCGGATCTGCTCCTGCTGGATGAACCCAGCAACCACCTGGACCTCCCGACAATGCTCTGGCTGGAACACTTCCTACAGAACTGGTCGGGCAGCTTTGTGCTGGTCTCGCATGACAGACAGCTGCTGGATGCCGTCACCAACGGCAGTTGGATCCTGCGCGATAAAACGCTGCACTACTTCGCCCTTCCCTGCACGGCCGCCCGCAAGGCGCTTGAAGCAAAGGATGAAAGCGATGCCCAGCGCCACAAGGCCGAGCAAAAGGAGATCGATCGCGTGACCGCCAGCGCGAAGCGGCTGGCGACCTGGGGCAAGGTTTACGACAACGAAGACCTGGCCCGCAAAGCCAAACAGATGGAAAAACAGGTCGAACGGCTGAAGGAGAGCCAGACGGCGCTCACGGCAGGCAGCCCGTGGACGTTAACTCTGCGCGGCGACGCGCTGCGGGCTGACCGTCTGCTGGAGATGGAAAATCTCAGCGTCCCGCCTGCGCCCGGGCTACCGCCGCTGTTTAACATCGACATGGCGCGGCTGAAAAGCGGCGATCGCGTAGCGATTGTCGGGCGTAACGGCTGCGGCAAATCGTCGCTGATGAGGCTTATCTGGCAACAATTTGCTGATGAGTCCGCAGACAGCGGGTTGAAAATCCATCCGCGCGTGTCGCCAGGCTATTACGACCAGACGCTTCATCAGCTGCCGGATGACGCCACGCTGCTCGACGCGCTGGAACCTTTCGCGCCGGATCCGCAGAACCGCAAAATGGCCCTGATAAGCGCCGGTTTCCCGTGGGCGCGTCACGGGCAAACGGTCAGCACGCTCAGCGGTGGTGAACGTTCGCGCCTGCTGTTCGTTGGCCTGACGCTCGCCCGCTATAGCCTGCTGATGCTGGATGAGCCGACCAACCACCTCGACATGGAAGGCAAAGAGGCGCTGGCGCAAACCCTTCAGCAGTTTGAAGGCGGCGTGCTGCTGGTCAGCCACGATCGTCAGTTAATTAGCCAAAGCTGCAACCGTTTCTGGCTGATTGAAGAGGGAAAACTGAGCGAGTGGCACGATGCAGAAGCGGTGTTTGAGCGTCTGCGTGAAAGCGCGGGGCTTATGACATCCGCTGCGCCCGCTGTCGCCGCGACGATTCAATCCTCGCCGTATGACGATCTGCTGGAGCGGCTGGTCGCGCTGGAAACGCTGCTGGAAGACGATCTGGCGCGTAAGCCGAAGCATCAAAAGCCGCAGCTACAGGCGCAATGGCGTAAAGAGATAGAGGAGATAGAAGCACAGCTGTAAGTCTGCGCCCGGCGAGCATCTCGCCGGGCCAGAATTTTCCCCCTTAATTATTAGAGGAACGCCGTATTCTTAATCTGAAATCGAATCAAATGATGACATTATGTTGCCGCAGCCTTGCATTACCAGGCTAATGTATTAATCCTTAAGAGGTACTATACCTGCTATGCAGATTCTTATCATGAACAAGGAGATACACATGAAGGCTGCTGTTGTCACTCAGGATCACCAGGTCAACGTTACCGAAAAAACCTTACGCCCGCTAAAGCATGGGGAAGCCCTGCTGAAAATGGAGTGCTGTGGCGTATGCCATACCGACCTCCACGTGAAGAACGGTGATTTCGGCGATAAAACCGGGGTTATCCTGGGCCATGAAGGGATTGGTATCGTAAAAGAAGTCGGCCCTGGCGTGAAGTCGCTGAAAGTCGGCGACCGCGCAAGCGTGGCCTGGTTCTTTGAAGGCTGTGGCCACTGCGAATACTGTAATACCGGCAACGAAACCCTGTGCCGTGACGTGAAAAACGCCGGTTACTCCGTCGACGGCGGGATGGCGGAAGAGTGCATCGTCACCGCAGATTACGCGGTAAAAGTGCCGGACGGTCTGGATTCGGCGGCGGCCAGCAGCATCACCTGCGCTGGCGTCACCACCTATAAAGCAGTGAAGGTGTCGGGTATTAAACCGGGCCAGTGGATTGCGATTTACGGTCTGGGCGGGCTGGGCAACCTCGCGCTGCAGTACGCCAAAAACGTCTTTAACGCCAAAGTCATCGCCCTTGACGTTAACGACGAACAGCTGAAGCTGGCGGCCAGCATGGGTGCGGATCTCACCATCAACTCCCGCAGCGAAGATGCCGCTAAAATTGTGCAGGAGAAAACCGGCGGCGCGCATGCCGCAGTCGTCACTGCCGTCGCAAAAGCCGCCTTCAACTCAGCCGTTGATGCCGTGCGTGCCGGTGGCCGCGTGGTGGCCGTTGGTCTGCCGCCGGAAGCCATGAGCCTCGACATTCCGCGCCTGGTGCTGGACGGCATTCAGGTAGTGGGTTCGCTCGTCGGTACCCGTCAGGATCTGCAGGAAGCCTTCCAGTTCGCCGCTGAAGGCAAGGTCGTGCCGAAAGTCACGATGCGCCCGATCGAGGATATCAACGCCATCTTTAAAGAGATGGAACAGGGCCAGATCCGCGGCCGTATGGTGATTGACCTGCGTTCATAATCACCCACCGTTCAATTACCGCTCCTGACAGGGGCGGTTTTTTTATAGCCATTTTCCGGCAATCCTTATCTCAATTCCTTTGTTCCCTTGTTTTCCCCCGCGCCCGATGATGAATCCGACGCTAACAAGAAGATAACAAAGGAATTCACCATGCAAACCCCATTTCGTCTGCCGCTGCTGACGGCGCTGATTCTGACGACAACCGCAGCCTGGTCCGCGGATGCGCCCGTCAAAGGCGGCACGCTGATTTATCTGGAGCAACAGGCGCACACCAACCTCTATCCGCCTGCCGGTGGCTTTTACCCGAACGGCGGCATCCTGAACCAGATCACCGACAAACTGACGTGGCAGAACCCAAAGACGCTGCAGGTGGAACCCTGGGTGGCCGAAAGCTGGACCACCAACGCCGATAAAACCGAATACACCTTTAAAATTCGACCTGGGATCACTTTCTCCGACGGCACGCCGCTGGACGCCAACGCCGTGGCGAAAAACTTTGATACCTACGGCTTAGGTAACAAGGCGCAGCGCCTGCCAGTGTCAGAAGTGATCAATAACTACGATCGTAGCGAAGTCATCGACCCGCTGACCGTGAAGTTCTACTTCAAAAAACCGTCGCCTGGGTTCCTGCAGGGCACCGCCACAATCGGGTCGGGCCTGGTCTCGCTCAGCACGCTGAAGCGCAACTTTGAAGAGCTGGGTGATGCCCGGCATATTATTGGCTCCGGCCCGTTTGTGGTGAAGGACGAGAAGCTGGGTCGCGAAGTGACGCTGGAAGCGCGTAAGGACTACCAGTGGGGACCGAAAAACCTGGCGCAGCAGGGGCCAGCCAATCTTGACGGCATCAAGTTTATTGTGACCCAGGAGGACAGCGTGCGCGTCGGCGCCCTGCTGGCCGGTCAGGCGGATTTTATTCGTCAGGTGCAGGCGTATGACGAAAAGCAGGCGACAGACCAGGGCTATAAAATCTACGCCGCCCCGACGCGCGGGGTGAATGACAGCATCAGCTTCCGCCCGGATAACCCGCTGGTCTCTGATATTCGCGTACGCCAGGCGCTGCTGCATGCCACCAATGCAAAGCAGGTGGTCGAGACCCTCTTCTCGGCCAACTATCCGCAGGCGAAGTCGGTGATTGCCGATTCCGCCGCAGGTTTTGTCGATCTCAGCGATAAATTGACCTTTGACCCGGCTAAAGCCAACCAGCTGCTGGACGAGGCGGGCTGGAAAGCGGGCGGCGACGGGATCCGCGCCAAAGACGGCCAGCGGCTGGCGCTGACGGTGTATGAATCCCTGCCGCAGCCACAAAATAAAGAGGTGCTGCAGCTGGTTGCCCAGCAGTGGCGACAGGTGGGAGTGGCGCTGAGCGTTAAAGCCGGTGACGCAGGCAGCCGCACGCTGGATAGCCTTGATCCGCTGAAAACCCCGTTAACCGTCTCCGAAGTTGGCCGCGCCGATCCGGACGTGGTGAAAAGCATGTTCTACCCCGCTAACCGCGACGCGCTGCTGCAAAAAGGCGGCTCCAGCGACAAGGTCAAAAGCTTCCGTGACGACAAGCTGAATGAACTGCTGGTGAACATTTCTGCTGAAGTCGATCCGAAAAAACGCCTGCAGCTGACCGGCGATGCCCAGCGCTACCTGCTGGATAACGCCTACGTCATTCCAATTTTCGAAGAGCCGCAGGTCTTTGCCGGTGCGCCGTGGCTGAAAGGCGTCAATTTTGAAGCGGTCGGCCGCCCGTCGTTCTACGGCGCGTGGATTGAGAAACACTGAGGAGCTGACGATGCGCCACGCACTTCTTCAACGCTTTGGGCACGGGCTGCTGGTACTGTGGGCCGCCTTTACCCTCTCGTTCGTGTTGCTCCAGGTGCTGCCGGGCGACGCGGTGCTGATTAAATTTCAGAACCCGGACCTGGGCTTGAGCCCGGCGCAAATCGAGGAGATGCGCGTGGCCTATGGCGCGGACAGCCCGCTGTGGCAGCAATACGGCCATACGCTGCTGGCGATGCTGCGCGGGGATTTCGGCTATTCGTTACAGGCCGGGGTGCCGGTCAGCGAGCTGATTGCCAGCAATCTGCCGGATACCCTGAGTCTCGCCCTGCCCGCGTTTGTACTCGCAGTCCTGCTGGCATTTGCGCTGGCCTTTGCGTCGCGCCTGCCGGGTCTGCGCTGGCTGAGTAATACCCTGCAGTCGCTGCCGGTCCTGTTTATCTCTTTACCGACGTTCTGGCTGGGGATTGCCCTCATCCAGCTCTTTTCTTTCCAGCTGCGGCTGATTCCGGTGATTAACCCGACGCCGCTGCAGGGGCTGATCCTGCCGATTGTGACCGTCGCGATCCCGATTTCCGCCCCGCTGGCGCAAATTCTGATGCGCAGCCTGGACCAGGTGGCGACGCAGCCGTTTGTCGCCGTCGCCCGGGCCAAAGGGCTGAGTGAAACCGCCGTCCTGTGGCGTCACGTTACCGGCAACGCCCTGCTGCCGGTCCTGAATATTGCCGGATTGCTGCTGGGCGAGCTGATTGCCGGGGCGCTGATCACGGAAACCGTTTTTGGCCGCAGCGGGCTCGGGCAGCTGACCCAGCAGGCGGTGAATAACCAGGATATCGCCGTGCTTCAGGCGGTCGTGATGATTTCCGCCCTCGGTTTTGTCCTGATCAATCTGCTGGTGGATCTGCTGATGCCTCTGTTGGATCCCCGCCTGCAAACCGTTACCGGAGGTGCATCATGAGTCTGGTCGATTACGCTGCCGCCGCGCGAAAACGCGTTCCAGCGTGGCAGGGAGTGGAATGGCAGCCCGGACTGTGGCTGGCATGGGCGGTGATTATTATCGCTCTTTTTGCCGCCGTGGCGCCCGGCCTGTTAACCCACTACAGCCCGATTGAGGGCATCGCCGGCGCACAGCGCCTGGCGCCTCAGGCGGGCCACTGGCTCGGCACCGATCAGCTTGGCCGCGATGTTTACACCCGTATTGTCTACGGTGCGTCCCACTCCCTGAGCGCGGCGCTCGCTGCCGTCACGATGGGGCTGGTGGTAGGCACCGGCCTGGGGGTCATCGCCGGGGCGTTCGCCGGACGCGTCGAGTCTCTGCTGATGCGTTTTGTCGACGTGCTGTTGTCCATCCCGTCTCTGCTGCTCTCGCTGACGGTCATTATTCTGCTCGGGTTTGGCACCGTTAACGCCGCGATTGCCGTGGGCGTTGCCTCCATTGCCAGCTTCGCCCGCCTCGCGCGCGGTGAAGTCGTGCGCATCCGGCACACGGATTATGTCGAGGCGGCGTTTGGCAGCGGCGGGACGTTTTTCGCCGTGCTGTGGCGACACATCCTGCCCAACGCGTTAACCGCCGTCCTCGCCTTTGCCACGCTGCAGTTTGGTCAGGTCATCCTGGCGCTCTCCACGCTGAGTTTTCTCGGTTACGGCACCCCGCCGCCCGTGCCGGAATGGGGCTTATTGATTGCCGAAGGCCGTAACTATCTCTCTACCGCCTGGTGGTTAACCACCTTCCCCGGCGTCGTCGTCATCGCCGTGGTGCTGGCCACCAACCGTATCAGCCAACAGTTCAGCGGAGGTCGCTAATGACCGTTCTCTCAGTGGAAAATGTGACGATCAGCTACCGTACCGCGCGCCAGTGGCGCGAGGTGGTACATAACGTCAGTTTTACCCTCAGGCGAGGGGAAATGCTGGCCTTTGTCGGCGAATCCGGATCCGGCAAAACGACCACGGCACAGGCAATCATTGGCCTGCTGGCGGATAACGCCCGGCGCGATGCGGGAAAAATCGTGCTCAACGGCGAGGAGATTAGCCGGTGGTCAGCGAAGCGTCTCGATACCCTTCGCGGGGCGCGAATCAGCCTGGTTCCGCAGGATCCGGGTAATTCACTCAACCCGGTGAAGACGATCGGCGTGCAGGTCGGGGAAATTATTCAGCTGCACCAAAAGGTAACGGCTCTCCAGCGTGACGAGCAGGTGCTCGCCCTGCTGAGAAAGGTCGGCCTGAGCCACCCCGAACAGCGCATGACGCAGTATCCGCATCAGCTCTCCGGCGGGATGAAACAGCGCGTGCTGATTGCCATCGCCATTGCCCTGCGCCCGGACGTGATCATTGCCGATGAGCCCACCAGCGCGCTGGACGTGACGGTGCAAAAACGCATTCTTGATCTGCTGGATATCCTGCGCCGGGAATCGGGTACTGCCGTTCTGTTTGTCACCCACGATCTGGCCCTGGCCGCTCAGCGCGCTGACAGGCTGCTGGTTTTTCGCAACGGTGAGGTTCAGGAGCAAGGCAGCACCGTCGATATTGTCCGCACGCCGCAGCACGCCTACACCCGTCAGCTACTGAGCGATCTCCAGGGCCAGCGTCTGACCATCGCCCCGGTATCAGGTCTTCCGCTCTCGTCACCGGCCATTCGCGCCCGCGCCATCAGCAAACGGTTCTCGCTGGGTAAAGGTCATCAGCTTCAGGCGCTGGATCGGGTGACGTTTGACGTCAGACGCGGCAGCACCCATGCGCTGGTCGGTGAGTCCGGCTCCGGGAAGACCACCCTCGCCCGTATTTTGCTGGGTTTTGAACAGGCGGATAACGGACAGGTCATTATTGATGACATTGATGCCACCGCGCTCAGCCGCGAGGCCCGCCGTCAGCTGCGCCAGAAGATCCAGTTTGTTTACCAGAACCCGTTCGCCTCTCTCGACCCGCGTCAGACGCTGTTTGACATCATCGAAGAGCCCCTGAAGAATTTTTCTCGCTTCGCTAAGGCGGAGCGAAAGGCCCAGGTGGAGACCGTGGCGCAGCGGGTTGCCCTGCCCGTCGAACTCCTGACCCGTACGGCCAGAGAGCTTTCAGGCGGGCAGCGCCAGCGCGTGGCCATCGCCCGGGCGCTGATCCTGGAGCCGACTATTCTGGTGCTGGACGAAGCCACCTCCGCGCTGGACGTCACCGTACAGGCGCAGATTCTGGCTCTGCTTCAGCAGCTGCAGCAACAGCTGGGATTAACCTATCTGTTCATCACGCACGATCTCTCCACCGTTCGCCGGATCGCCCACAGCGTCACGGTGCTGCGCAGCGGTCAGGTGGTCGAACACGGTGACGTCGAAACCTTATTCACGTCGCCACAGAACGACTATACCCGCGAACTGATTGCCGCCATTCCCCATTTTTCACCCGCTACGGAGGAGTTCGCATGACGCGAAAACGCCTGGGATTTTTCACCCGCCTGCTTGACGACGCCACGCCGAAGGAGCGCTATCGTCTGGCAACTGAACAGATCCACCACGCCGAACGCCACGGTTTTGACAGCGCCTGGATTGCGCAGCACCACTTTCACGAAACTGAAGGCGGACTGCCTTCGCCGCTGCTGTTTCTGGCGCACGTAGCCGCACATACCGAAACCATCCGCCTGGGTACGGCCATCATTACCCTGCCGATGGAAAACCCGCTCCGCGTCGCAGAAGATGCCGCCGTGCTCGATTTACTCGCCGATGGACGTCTCGAAGTCGGTTTTGGTTCGGGCGGCACACCGACCTCTTTCCTGCCGTTCGGACTGACGTTTGAACAGCGCGGCGCGGCTTTTGCCGACCATCTACATGTGATCCAGAGCGCCTGGCGCGGGGATTCGCTCACCCATCCGGATAACCACCTTTACCCGCCAGCGCCACAACTGGCTGACCGGATCTGGATTGCCACCTTTTCGGTCGACGGTGCCGTTCGCGCCGCGCAAGCCGGACACGGTTTAATGCTCTCCCGCACGCAGCCGCGCCCGGCAGACCAGTTGGATTTAACGCTTGACGCGATCCAGAACCCAATTGTGGATGCCTACCTTGAGGCGCTGCCCGCCGGTACCGCACCGCGCATTCTGGCTTCTCGTACGGCATTCGTCGCCGACAGCGATGACTATGCGCTGAAGGTTGCAACGCCGGGTCTCACGAAACAGGCCCAGCAGCATCGCGCTGCCGGACACGTGGTTAAAGGTGACACTGTCACAGATTTTCGTCGCCAGTTCGACGCCCATATTGGTTCGCCTGAGACAGTGCTGCGTTCGCTGCAGGCCGATTCCGTACTTCGGCGCGCCACGGACATCTCATTCCAGGTCCATTCGGTCGAGCCCACCCATCGCGACACGCTGCGCTCCATCGAACTGATCGCCGAACATATTGCCCCCCATATCCATTGAGGAGATACCTATGTCATTAAGTCACGACATTCTCGCCGAGCTGGCGGAAATTAAACCCGGTTCCCCTCTGGCAGAGGCGCGCGCCACGCGGGACGCCGCCACGCGCCACGCACAGGGCAGCTACGAAATCTTATTTACCCAGCAGGATAGCGATTTTGCGCTGGACGAGCGCTTCGCCGTCGCGGCAAAAGTCGCCAGGTGGCACAACGCGGAGGCGCTGGCCGCGCACTATGCGGGGTTTGGTCTGGCCGACCCGACCTCTGAACGCCTGACCCCGGCGCTCAATTTCGCGCGCCTGCTGACCTTCTCCCCCGTCGAAGCCACGCCGACATCGTTAAGGGCGCTGACCCAGGCGGGATGGAGCAAGGAAGGTATCGTGACCCTGGCGCAGCTTATCGCGTTTGTCAGCTTCCAGAGCCGACTGATTGCCGGGCTGCGGCTGCTGAACGACAAACCCGTCGCCAAAAGCGAAGCGCCGGTGGCGGCAGGCGTCTGGCACACGACCGCAACCACGGCCACCGGGAAGGCGGCTCCCGTCGCGTTTACCCAGCAGGAACTGGGCTGGGAGCCGTGGATCGCCGCCAAACCGCTGGCGGATTTTCGTGATGACGAGGTTGCTATACTGGCGAAGTTTGGCCACACCGATTCCGACTATTTCCGCCTGCTGGGGCGCAACCTGCCGGTGCTTGAACAGCGCACGCTAACGGATAAAGGGATTTTTTATACGCCGGGGGGATTGCCGCGCGCCGAGCGCGAGCTGGCCGCAACGGTCGCCAGTAAAATTAACGGCTGCATCTACTGCGCATCTGTCCATGCGCGGAAAGCCAGCCAGCTGTCAAAGGATGACGCGGCGGTAGAGGCCCTGCTGGCCGTGCGTCCAGGACAATCCCTGAGCGAGGGACAATCTGCGCGCTGGCAGTCAGAAATCGATTTTGCAGCGGCGCTGTCGGTTACCCCACCTGCCGCCACGCCGCTGCACCTTGCCGCGCTGGAAAAAGAGGGGCTGGACACCTTAGCCCAGCTTGATCTGGTGCAGTCCGCCGCGTTCTTCGCCTGGGCCAACCGCCTGATGCTGACCCTGGGCGAGCCCTGGCTTGCCTGACTTCAATCAGGCTAGCGCGCGAGCGTTAGCCTGAGCCCGTCTGGCCCGCAGGTAACCGTAGATCAACAGTGCACTCATGGCCGAGAACGAGAGTATCGCCGCAGGCAGCGTGACGTAGCGCCAGCTAAAGCCGAGGGTAATCATCATCCCGCCAAAGTACGCCCCGATCGCGCTGCCGAGATTAAACGCCATCTGCCCCCCGGCCGCCCCCAGCATCTCGCCGCCCTTCGCATTTTGCAGAAGCAGGATCTGCAGCGGCGCAGAGAGCGCGAACAGCCCGGCACAGCAGATAAAGCCCATGATCAGCGAGGCCGTTTTGAGTTCACCACAGGCGAAAAGCAGCAGCAGCGAGGCGACAATCACCATGTCGGTGGTCGCCGCAATGCGCAGCGGGCTAAAACGCCCCGAGAGTTTGCCGCTCAACAGGTTGCCCAGCACCATGCCAAGCCCCATCAGCATCATGATGATCGTCATCACGCCTTCGGTGAAGCCTGAAACGTTGACCATAAACGGTTTAACGAAGCTGAACCACGCGAACACCCCGGCGTTGCCAAACATGGTGGCGGCAAAAATCAGCCAGGGTTCTGGTTTTTTCAGAAAGTGGAACTGCTCGGTCAATTTGATTTCCGATGTGTCGTGGATGTCCGGCACCCAGAGCAGAACCGAGAGGATCACCAGCGCGTCGAACACCGCAATCAGGAAAAAGGTATAACGCCAGCTGAACTGGTGCCCCAGCCAGGTACCCAGAGGGACGCCTACCAGGTTGGCCACGGTCATCCCGGCGATCATTCCCGCTACTGCGACCGTCACCTTCCCCGGCGGCGCAATTTTAGAGAGGATAATCGCCCCGACGCCGAAAATCGCGCCGTGCGGAAAACCGGAAATTAAGCGTCCCGTCGCCAGCCAGAAATATGATGATGAAAAGGTAAACAGGGCGTTCCCCACCGCGCACAGGGCAACCAGAAACAGCAGCGTCGTTTTTAACGAGAACTTGCCTGAGAACAGCGCCATAATCGGGGCGCCAATCACCACGCCGAAGGCATAAAATGAGATCATATTCCCGGCGGAGGGAATCGAAATACCGGTGTCATGCGCCAGCTCGGTTAACACGCCCATAATGCCAAATTCGGCCATGCCCAGGCCAAATGTGCCAAGCGCCAACGATAATATTGTCTTTTTCATACCTCAACCACGGGTTAATCACTCGCAGCGGGCATTATTGAATAATCTTGTATGGTGAGCCAGTTCAAACTGGCAGACTGACACGTTAATCCATTTATACAGCGCAGGCTGTGAATATTTTCAGCCGATAATCGCGATGCCAAGGCGTTCCATAATTTGCGACACCTGATAACTGTCCAGCTTAACACCCTGTAGATCAGTGCCACGCACGTCCAGTTCACCCAGTTCCGAATTGGTTAAATCGCAGTGTGTGAAATTTGCTGCACGCCAGTCAAATGAAGAAAACTCGCCGCCTGACATATCCGAACCACTGAAAGTTGCCCCCAGGATCTGCGCGCCGTTCCAGCGGTTTTCCCACAACTCGCATTTTTCCAGAACCACCTTCGAAAAATTGGCATAGCTCAGGTTGCTTTTTGTTATATAAGCACTGCAAAACCAGGTACGCGTGGTGATCATGTTCATAAAACTGGCACCGCGAAAATCAGCCCCTTGCGCCCTGCATTCACGGATTTCGATGCCTAAGGCATTCGAATGCCTGAAATCTGCCATCGATAAATCGCAGCTTTTGAAAATAGCATCTTTAAGCTGCGCCCGAGTAAACTTAGCGCCCTGCTGGCTTTCCCGGTCATAGAACTGACAGCCGATAAACTCCGTGCTGGTTAAATCCGTGCCTGAAAAGTCGCAGTTACGAAAGATCGCATTCTCTATTTTCTCGCCGGTAAAACGAGTACGACCGATTTTTTCGCCCTCAAAAATCAATGCCATCACACCACCTGTTTATTCATACAGTATCATTCACCATTCTACCCCGTTCCCTGATGAAGAGAAACACGCTTATCAGACACACATATCAAAAATTCCCGCGAAGGTTGCATGTCAGCATTACACTTCAAAGTGTTAGTTCCTTCTAAGCACATCACACGTTCCGGAGATGAGGATTATCATGGGAAACGCAAAACAGAATAAAACCAAAGCAGTGACCGTGACCAAAGCGAGTGTAGATAGCGTGGTTAAACCCGTGCTGAAGACCAAAGAGTACGAAAAAGAGCTTCGTCGCCTGCACGTTGAACTGGTTAAGCTCCAGCAGTGGGTCGTCGCCAAAGGACTCAAAGTGTGTATTGTTTTTGAAGGACGCGACGGTGCCGGTAAAGGCGGCACCATCAAAGCGATCACCGAGCGCGTCAGCCCTCGCGTGTTTCGCGTTGTTGCGCTCCCTGCCCCAACTGAAAAAGAAAAAAGCCAGCTCTACTTCCAGCGCTATGTGCCGCACCTGCCTTCGGCAGGCGAGATCGTGATATTCGATCGCAGCTGGTATAACCGCGCGGGCGTTGAGCGGGTTATGGGGTTCTGCACGGAGGAACAGGTGGAGAAATTTTTGGATGGCGCACCGGTGATGGAAAAAGCGATGGTCGATGCCGGGATTATCCTGCTGAAGTACTGGCTGGAGGTGACGCCTAAAGAGCAAGAGCGTCGCCTGCGCGACCGTATTAACGATGGCCGTAAGATCTGGAAGCTATCGCCGATGGATATTAAATCCTTTAACCTGTGGGACGAGTATACCCTCGCGCGCGACGCTATGTTTGAAGCCACAGATACCGCCTGGGCGCCGTGGTTTGTGGCACGTTCAGAAGATAAAAAACGCGTGCGCCTGAATATTATTTCGCATCTGCTTTCGCAGATCCCGTATAAAGAAATTCACGTCGACAAGGTGGATTTACCGAAGCGCAAAATCGGCAAAGTCAAACCCACAAAATATCCGTTCCGGTATGTGGAAGAGCGGTTCTGATTTGAAGAGTAGGCCCGCGCAAGCGCAGCGCCGCCGGGCAAAGCCGACGGCGCAGGTCTTACTTAATCCCTTCCGTACTTTCCTGTTTTGCTTCCAGTCGCTCCACATCACGGTACCAGCGCGGGTGGTGTTTCTGCGCCCAGCGGCGGCTCACCTTCCCTTCAATCATCCCTTTGATTGACCCTTTCACCCAGAACGCCATATACATATGGATCAGGATGGCATGAATCAGGATGATGGCAGACGTCGCGTGGATCAGCAGCGCGTAACGCACCACCTGAATCGGGAAATAATGCGCAAAATACGGACGCCAGATCATCACGCCGGTCACCAGCAGCACAAAAATCATGCTCATGATGGTCCAGAACATCATCTTCTGCCCGGCGTTGTATTTCCCCACCTTCGCGACTTTGTGCTCGTTACCCTTCAGGACTTCGACAATCCCTTTCACCCACGGGATATCCTGCTTGTCAGGAATATTGTGATGGACGAAGCGCACGAACATAAACATCAGCACCACGAAAATCAGCACGCCGAAGAACGGGTGCAGAATGCGCCCCATCTGCGGCGTACCGAAGGTTTCGGTCAGCCACTGCAGCGTCGGGAAGAAGAACGAAATTCCCGATACCGCCACCAGGAAGAAGCAGATCACCACCGTCCAGTGACAGGCGCGATCGACAAACTTCGTGCGCACTATCATTTTCGACTTACTCATGATGCTCCTCCTCGTCGTCATCCACCTCTTTGTTTGGCCCAATACCGATGTAGTGATAAATCAGCCCCGCAAAGGTTGCGATAAAGCCCGCCGCCGAGAGCGGTTTAAGTGCCCCTTTCCACAGGTTGATGGACGTATCGATCGCCGGATCCTTCGGCAGTTTGTGGTACAGCTCCGGCTGGTCACTGTGGTGCAGCACATACATCACGTGGGTACCGCCCACGCCCTGCGGGTTGTAAATGCCCGCTTTGTCGTAGCCCCGCGCTTTGAGCTTATCGACGCGCTGCTGCGCCACGTCCAGCATCTCTTTTTTGGTGCCGAAGTGGATCGCCCCGGTGGGACATGTCTTCACGCACGCAGGCTCCTGCCCGACGCTGACGCGGTCCACGCACAGGGTGCATTTGTATACCCGGTTATCCTCTTTATTGAGGCGCGGGATATTGAACGGACAGCCCGCGATGCAGTACCCACAGCCGATGCAGTTGTCCTGCTGGAAGTCGACGATTCCGTTGGCGTACTGAATAATCGCGCCCGCTGAAGGGCACGCCTTCAGGCAGCCCGGATCTTCACAGTGCATGCAGCCGTCTTTGCGGATCAGCCACTCCAGCCTGCCGTTCTGGTCAGTTTCGCTAAAACGCATCACCGTCCAGGATTTGGCGCTCAGATCCGCCGGATTGTCGTAGACACCCACGCAGTGCCCCACCTCATCGCGGATATCGTTCCACTCCGAGCAGGCCACCTGGCAGGCCTTGCAGCCCACGCAGGAGGAGACGTCGATAAGCTTGGCGACTTCTGCCTTGTAGTCCCGCGCGCGAGGCGCGGGCGTTATCGGGTTAGTCGCGGAGCGTTTGATAATGTCTTGTGTTTCCATCGCCATTGAATCGCTCCTTACGCTTTCTCGATGTTGACCAGAAACGCTTTGTATTCCGGCGTTTGCGAGTTGGAATCGCCGACGTTTGGCGTCAGGGTATTGGCGATGTAGCCTTTCTGCGCCACGCCTTCAAAGCCCCAGTGCAGCGGGATACCGACGGTTTCCACCTGCTGCCCGTGCACGTTCAGACTTTGCAAACGACGGGTCACCACCGCCACCGCGCGAATAAAGCCGCGCTTGCTGCTCACCTTCACGCGGTCGCCGTTGGCAATACCTTTCGCCTTCGCCAGCGTCTCGCTGATCTCCACAAACTGCTCCGGCTGCGCGATGGCGTTCAGCCGCGCGTGCTTGGTCCAGGTGTGGAAATGCTCGGTCAGGCGATAGGTCGTCCCCACGTACGGGAATTTGTCCTTTTTGCCCAGACGCAGCGCGTCGTCTTCGTAGATACGCACCACCGGGCTGGAGACCACGTTCGGGTGCAGCGGGTTGGTGCCCAGCGGTGTCTCCATCGGCTCGTAGTGCTCCGGGAACGGCCCTTCCGCCAGCTTGTTGAGCGCAAACAGGCGTCCCAGCCCTTCCGGCTGCATGATAAACGGCCCGGTGTTGCTGCCCGGCGCGGCGGTGTTGTAGTCCGGGATATCGTTCCCCGTCCATTTCTCCCCGTTCCACTGGATCAGCATGCGCTTCGGATCCCACGGCTTGCCGTTTACGTCTGCAGACGCGCGGTTGTACAGCACGCGACGGTTCAGCGGCCACGCCCATGCCCAGCCCAGCGTATTGCCCAACCCGGAAGGGTCAGCGTTGTCACGGTTGGCCATCTGGTTACCCTGCTCCGTCCAGCTGCCGGTGTAGATCCAGCAGGACGACGCCGTCGTGCCGTCGTCGCGCAGCAGCGCGAAGCTGTTCAGCAGCTGGCCTTTCTTCGCCACCAGATTGCCGTTAGCATCATAGAGATCCGCCAGCGCCATGCCGTTGTTCTCTTTCGCGACTTCTTCAGACTCGGGACGATCCGGCTGCTTGTAGCTCCAGCTCATCTTCAGCAGCGGCTCAGCGCCTTTACCGCCTTCGGTGCGGTACATCTCGCGCAGGCGATGGTAAATCCCGGCAAGGATTTCGCCGTCGTTACGCGCTTCGCCCGGGGCGTCCTGGCCTTTCCAGTGCCACTGCAGCCAACGGCCGGAGTTGGCTATCGAGCCGTCCTCTTCCGCAAAACAGGTGGACGGCAGGCGGAACACTTCGGTCTGAATCGATGCCGGGTCGACATCGTTCGATTCCCCGTGGTTCTGCCAGAAGGTGGAGGTCTCGGTCACCAGCGGATCGATCACCACCATGTACTTCAGCTTGCTGAGGCTACGCACAACCTTGTTTTTGTCCGGGAAGGAGGCCACCGGGTTAAAGCCCTGGCAGATGTAGCCCGTGACGTTGCCCTTATCCATCATGTTGAAATACTTGATGACATCGTAAGCCTGGTCCCACTTCGGCAGCCACTCAAAGCCCCAGTCGTTCTCTTTCTGCGCCGCGTCGCCGTAGAAGGATTTCATCAGGCTGACGTAGAACTTCGGATAGTTGCTCCAGTAGTTCACCTGGTCCGGCAGCGTCGCTTTTGGCGTATTCGCCGCCAGATAACTTTGCAGATCCGTCTGCTTTTCAGACGGCAGCGTCAGGTAGCCCGGCAGGCTGGTCGAGAGCAGACCGAGGTCGGTCAGCCCCTGGATGTTGGAGTGACCCCGCAGCGCGTTTACGCCGCCCCCCGCCATGCCCATGTTGCCGAGCAGCAGCTGGATCATCGCCATGGTGCGGATGTTCTGCGCGCCAACGGTGTGCTGCGTCCAGCCCAGCGCGTACAGGAACGTGGTGGTTCTGTCGGCGGCGCTGGTGGAGGCCAGCACTTCACACACCTTCAGGAAGTCCGCTTTCGGCGTGCCACAGATGTTTTCCACCACGTCCGGCGTATAGCGGGAAACGTGCTGCTTCAGCAGGTTCCATACGCAGCGCGGATGCGTCAGGGTTTCATCCCGCATCGCATAGCCGTTTTCATCGAACTGATAGTTCCAGGACGCTTTGTCGTACTGGCGTTTTTCGGCGTCATAGCCGCTAAACAGCCCGTCATCGAAGGCAAAGTCATCCCGCACCAGCAGGTTCGCGTTGGTGTAGTGCTTAACGTATTCCGCGTTAATGTTGTTGTTTTCGATCAGGTACAGCAGCACGCCGGACAGGAACGTAATGTCCGTACCGGAGCGGATTGGCGCATAGATATCGGCCACCGATGCCGTGCGCGTAAAGCGCGGATCGACGACGATAAGCGTCGCATCGTTGTTGTTTTTCGCCTCCATCGCCCAGCGGAATCCTACCGGATGGGCTTCTGCGGCGTTACCGCCCATCACCACCACGACGTTCGCGTTTTTGATATCAACCCAGTGGTTGGTCATCGCACCGCGACCAAATGTTGGAGCAAGACTTGCTACCGTTGGTCCGTGTCAGACGCGCGCCTGGTTGTCTACCGCCAGCATGCCGAGAGAGCGCACAAATTTTTGCGTCAGCATGCCGGTTTCATTACTCGCCGCAGACGCGCACAGCATCCCGGTGGAGAGCCAGCGGTTAACCGTTACGCCCTGCGCGTTCTTTTCAATAAAGTTGGCGTCGCGGTCGGCTTTCATTAATTTGGCAATACGGGAGAAGGCCTCATCCCAGGAGATTCGCTGCCATTTATCAGAACCCGGCGCGCGGTATTCCGGGTAGCGCAGGCGATTTTCACTGTGAACATAGTCCAGCAGCCCCGCCCCTTTCGGGCAAAGCGCCCCGCGGCTCACCGGATGATCCGGGTCCCCTTCAATGTGGTAAATCGCTTCTCTGGCGTTCTTTGCGCCATCGCCCAGGCTATACATCAAAAGCCCACAACCTACGGAGCAGTATGTGCAGGTGTTACGGATCTCTTTCGCGCGCAGCAGCTTATAGTTGCGTGCCTGAGCCAGCGCCATTTTGGGAGCAAATCCCAGCATGGCTGCCGTTGTTCCGGCCATACCGCCCGCGCAGATTTTAAAAAATTGTCTGCGGCTGACGTCCATCGTTGTCCTCGTTATCTGAAAACATTTCGCGCCGCAAACTAACAGCAAAGCCCCTGATTTTTTTGCGTCAAATCAAGGTCATCTGTCTTCCCCCCCTTAATAGTCACCCCCGGTACATTTCATTACCCCTTTTTGATTAACGGCTTAAGAGAATAATTCACGACAGCGACAGGCGTAATGCGATACATTTTTCCTTTGATTTTTATTGCAATGGCGAAGTAATGGACAGAAAAAAGGCAACGCTTATTGGGCTGGCGGCAATACTGTTATGGAGCACCATGGTCGGCCTTATTCGCAGCGTGAGTGAGGGACTGGGGCCGGTAGGCGGTGCGGCGATGATCTACACCCTCAGCGGATTACTGTGTCTGGTGACGGTAGGATTTCCTGATATCAGACGGTTCTCGCCGCGGTATCTTATTGCGGGCAGCGTTTTATTTGTCAGCTACGAAATATGCCTGGCGCTGTCGCTGGGCTATGCCGCAACGCGATCGCAGGCGATTGAAGTCGGTATGGTGAATTATCTCTGGCCAAGCCTGACCATTGTGTTTGCCATTGTGTTCAACGGACAGAAATCTACCCTGTGGGTGATACCCGGCTTAGCTATCTCATTGCTGGGCGTCTGCTGGGTATTGGGCGGTGAGCAGGGTTTACATCTTGATGAAATAACCCGCAATATCGTTTCCAGCCCGCTCAGCTACGCGCTGGCGTTTGCCGGGGCCTTTATCTGGGCCGCCTACTGCACGGTCACCAGCAAATTTGCGAAAGGACAAAACGGCATCACCCTGTTTGTTTTACTGACCGCGCTGAGTCTGTGGGTGAAATATGCCCTGAGCGATCAGCCAGAGATGATGTTCACGCTTCCGGTGGTGGTGAAACTCGTCATGTGCGGCATTGCCCTTGGGTTTGGATACGCCGCATGGAATATTGGCATCCTGCACGGTAACGTCACGGTTCTGGCTGCCGTATCCTATTTTACCCCGGTGCTTTCAGCCGCGCTTGCCGCCGCAGTGCTGAGTTCCCCCCTCTCATTCTCGTTCTGGCAAGGCGCCCTGATGGTCTGCGCCGGGTCGTTACTCTGCTGGTACGCAACAAGAAAATAATGTTTTCTCGCACGGCCGGGTAAATTTCAACCCGGCAACATAATTAACATAAATTTAAAGTGTGATCGCACCTCAGAATATTTATCCTAATAATAGGATGTCTGTTTAATTTCGGTTTATATTTGACACCTTCTGTAAACGTTCAACAAGATAATTGACACAAACTGACAACGACATGAAACTAGTCAACCATGAATATTAACACTATGGATAGCATTGAATGTAATAATTCAATTCTGACACATCCATGCAAATATTCGCAATATACGTTTAAACCCTTACCTAACTCACTGTTATTAAGCCCAAAAACTAATGCCCCCCCTCTACGCATCGGGAATACCGAAATCTAACTTAATATACTAAAACTCACAGAAATTATAGCGATGGCAATAGTCCCGCAGATAACATAATTAATAATCGTATAAAATTCGGGCGCTTTGTTTGAATAAGCGCCTTTTCACACGATCGAGATCACACTAATTGAAATTACCTTTAATAATTTGAAACTTATTATTGAAATAAGACTACGAGATTTTTAAAAATAGCATGCCATTGACGAGCAGCCTCGTTTAGAAATCGTTCACAGTGGTTCAGGAAATACTGAAAAAAAATTATAAGGAACATTTAAGATGAAACTTAAATTAGTTGCAGTGGCAGTCACTTCCATGCTGGCAGCAGGCGTTGTTAACGCTGCCGAAATTTACAACAAAGACGGTAACAAGCTGGATCTGTACGGTAAAGTAACAGGTCTGCACTATTTCTCTGATGACGCAGGCGCAGATGGCGATAAAACCTACATGCGTATCGGCTTCAAGGGTGAAACCCAGGTTAACGATCAGCTGTCCGGCTACGGCCAGTGGGAATACCAGATTCAGGGCAACCAGGAAGAAGGCGACAACAAGTCCTGGACCCGTGTTGCGTTTGCAGGTCTGAAGTTTGCTGAAGCAGGCTCCTTTGATTACGGTCGTAACTACGGCGTAATCTACGACGTAACTTCCTGGACAGACGTTCTGCCAGAATTTGGCGGCGATACCTACGGCGCTGACAACTTCCTGCAGCAACGTGCTAACGGCGTCGCGACCTACCGTAACCAGGACTTCTTTGGTCTGGTGGACGGCCTGAACTTTGCTCTGCAGTATCAGGGC
>NZ_JBVPGP010000002.1:0-929 GCF_055816065.1 Enterobacter sp. PL_is511
CCTTCACGGATTGCGAAACGCAGACCGTCGTCCATCGCGATTGGGTGGATCAGAGTCACAACCATCTTGATGTTGTCGCCTGGCATTACCATCTCAACGCCTTCTGGCAGTTCGATGGTACCGGTCACGTCAGTTGTACGGAAGTAGAACTGTGGACGGTAGCCTTTGAAGAACGGAGTATGACGGCCGCCTTCGTCTTTGGACAGGATGTACACTTCAGATTCGAACTTGGTGTGTGGCTTGATTGAGCCTGGCTTCGCCAGAACCTGACCACGTTCGATTTCTTCACGTTTGATACCACGCAGCAGAACACCAACGTTCTCACCAGCACGGCCTTCGTCCAGCAGTTTGCGGAACATTTCAACGCCAGTACAGGTAGACTTCGCAGTCTCTTTGATACCAACGATTTCAACTTCTTCACCAACTTTGATGATACCGCGCTCTACACGACCGGTAACAACGGTACCACGACCGGAGATGGAGAATACGTCTTCGATTGGCAGCAGGAATGGCTTGTCAATCGCACGCTCTGGTTCTGGGATGTAAGAATCCAGGAAGCCAGCCAGTTCGATGATTTTCGCTTCCCACTCTGCTTCGCCTTCCAGCGCTTTCAGAGCAGAACCACGAACGATTGGGGTATCGTCGCCTGGGAAATCGTACTGAGACAGCAGTTCACGAACTTCCATCTCTACCAGTTCCAGCAGCTCTTCGTCATCAACCATGTCGCATTTGTTCAGGAACACGATGATGAAAGGAACGCCTACCTGACGACCCAGCAGGATGTGCTCACGAGTCTGAGGCATTGGGCCGTCAGTCGCAGCAACAACCAGGATCGCGCCGTCCATCTGCGCAGCACCGGTGATCATGTTTTTAACATAGTCGGCGTGGCCTGGGCAGTCTACGTGTGCGTAGTGGCGAGTCGGGGTGTC
>NZ_JBVPGP010000001.1:0-1110 GCF_055816065.1 Enterobacter sp. PL_is511
CTGGTGTCATCGCCCTTCGCCAGACGGTCCCAGTGGAACTTCACCTTCACCCGACCGTATTTGTCCGTCCAGATACTCTCCCCGTTCGGCCCCACCACTTTCGCCGTCTGCGGGCCGTAGGTGCGCGGCCACGCCGTGCTCTGCGCCGGACGGTACACCACCGCCGACGGGATGACCGTGAAATCGGTCCGGTGAATGGTCTCCCCCTCGCCGCTGGCATAGCGGTTCTCTTCGAGGTGGTAACCCGCCGCCGTCACCAGATACTCACCGTTGTCGCTGAAGAACGGCGCGTTGGTTAAGGTGAAGGTGTGCCCCGGCGCAATCCCCGCCGCCGTCGCGGTGGCCTGAATCTGCTGGTGCTCCACCTGCCAGCGCTCCTGACGGATACGGGCATAGAACTCCCCGTGCCCCTTGTCCACAAAGCGACCCGGCCAGTCGTACACGTCAATGCTGCCCGGCTTCGGCGACGCCGGGTTCTGCTGGGCCTGGAACAGCCACGCGTTCGGCTTGCGGAAGTCATAGTCGTCGAGGCTGTAAATCCCCGGCGTCACGCTGTCCTCCAGCGCCCACTGGCTGATGCCCTCTTCATCCGTACTGCCGCCTGACGGCGTCTGGTGGTACGGAATGACCTCATAGCCGCTGAACGGCTGGTACTGAGTGGCGGCATCGGTGAGCACCAGGGTGTGCTTGTCCGCCTCATGGCGGAAGTGATACGCAATCCCCTCCAGCTCCATCAGGCGGCTGATGAAGTCCAGGCTCGACTCCTGATACTGCACGCAGTAGTCCCACACCCGGTAGCTGCCGGTGAGTTTATCCTCAACGTTGACCTGATGCTCGCCGAGCAGGGTTTTCACAATCTGCGGCACCGTATGCCCCTGGAAAATACGCAGGTTACGGTCGCGCTTCATCGGCCACAGGTCAGGCTCCACCGTCAGCTGGTACACCGCATAGCGGGTGCCCGTCAGCTCAACGGCGCTGACCGCCACGCGGGTAATCTTGCCGTTAATATAGCGGGACGTCAGCAGATTCTGCGTCGGGATGGTCACCGTGACCGGCTGGCCCAGCAGCTTACTGCGGTCAATGCGCGCGTCCGTGCCGAGCACGGTCAGC